>NZ_CP171886.1:0-1847496 GCF_043995865.1 Vibrio sp. D3
CTTCCTTTGTCGGTCGTCTTTCCTGCCAACCATCATGATGTGGTAATACTTGGCAAGGTTAGTGCACGTGATGAATTTAAACACCTGACCTTTTCGCCCAGAGGAGGCGGAACGGGCACCAACGGACAATCATTGAACTCGGGGATCGTGGTTGATCTGTCTCGCTACATGAATCGAGTGTTAGAGATTAACGAGCAGGAAGGCTGGGTGAGAGTGGAAACTGGGATAGTCAAAGACCAACTCAACGACATCGTTCGTCCTTATGGTTATTTCTTCTCGCCAGATCTATCGACCAGCAACCGCGCGACATTAGGTGGGATGATTAATACCGATGCATCAGGCCAAGGCTCTTTGCAATATGGTAAAACCTCGGATCATGTGTTGGCGCTCAAAGCCGTATTGGCGGATGGTTCGGTGCTCGATACCGAAGCAATTCAACAAAACAAATGGTTAAACAGTGATGCAGTATCGCGAGCGTTAAAAATTACGGAGGAAGTTTGTCGAGACAAGCGTCAACAGATTCTGGATAAGTTTCCTCCTCTGAATCGATTTCTTACTGGTTATGACCTAAAAAACGCCATCAACGACAAGAGTGAAGAGTTTGACGTCACGAGAATATTATGTGGCTCTGAAGGTACGTTAGCTTTTATCACTGAAGCCAAGCTCAATCTTACGCGAATACCTACCACGCGACGGTTAGTGAACGTTAAATACGATAGCTTTGATTCTGCATTGCGAAATGCTCCCTTGATGGTCGAAGCAGAGGCGCTATCGGTAGAGACGGTTGATGCAAAGGTGCTCAATCTTGCAAGAGAAGACATTGTCTGGCACTCGGTAAAACATGCGATCTCAGATGTGCGGGGCAAAGAGATGCAAGGGATTAACTTTGTCGAGTTCGCAGGCAGTCACGACGATGATATTGAGGATAAAGTTGAACGCTTACTTTCAATTCTCGATCAAGAAATGGCTCACCGATGCAGTGGTATCATAGGTTATCAAGTCTGTCGTGAACCCCAAGACATCCAAGCCATTTATGGTATGCGCAAGAAAGCGGTTGGGCTGCTTGGCGCGACCAAAGGTCAGGCAAAGCCGATTGCATTCGCGGAAGATACCTGTGTACCGCCTGAAAATTTGGCGGACTTTATCGCGGAATTTCGTACGTTGCTAGACCGCAATAACCTGCATTATGGCATGTTTGGGCATGTGGATGCAGGCGTTCTTCACGTGCGTCCAGCGCTCGATATGTGTGACCCCGAACAAGAAGCGTTGATGCATCAACTGTCCGATGATGTGGTCGCATTGGTGGCAAAATACAATGGTTTAATGTGGGGAGAGCACGGTAAAGGATATCGCTCAGAATATGGACCAGCCTTCTTTGGTGATGAGCTCTTTACTGAATTAAGGCGCATTAAAGCGGCGTTTGACCCAGATAATAAAATGAATCCGGGGAAGATTTGCACACCACTGAATAGCGACGCTGAAATGGTAAAAGTCACAGCGACCAAGCGTGGCTACTATGATCGTCAGATCCCCGTAGCAGTCCGAGAGTCGCTTAAGCCCGTGCTGTCTTGCAATGGCAATGGGCTGTGTTTTAATTACGATGCTGATAGCCCAATGTGTCCATCATTTAAAGTAACAGCCGATCGTCGCCACTCTCCGAAAGGGAGGGTTGGGATAATGCGTGAATGGCTGCGTCGCCTGAATGACAGTGGCTTCGATTTGCTCGCTAACGAACAACAGATTCTCAATCAAACGTTATCGGTTAAGCTTTTGGCTCAGAAGCTGAGTCAACTGATATCTCGACCCACATCTGATGACCTATCGCATGAAGTTTATGAGGTGATGAATGGCTGTCTAGCGTGCAAAGCGTGTGCGAGTCAGTGTCCTGTTAAAGTTGATGTGCCTGATTTTAGAGCACGTTTTTTACACGTTTATCACTCGCGTTATCGCAGACCTCTGCGCGACTATCTGGTGTCGAATATTGAGCAACTGCTGCCGATTATGGCAAAAGCTCCCAAGCTGGTTAATCAAATTGCATCTAGTAGGCCCGTTACGCAAGTATTAGAGACATCCATCGGTTTTATTGATTCGCCAGTGCTATCTATCCCTACGTTGCAAAGTCGATGTCAGGCACTTGGCGTGAGCCCGTTTGACTTTGCGTATCTAGAATCGCTTTCCCCAGAAGTGAAGCAAAATTACGTCTTGATTGTTCAAGATCCATTTACCAGCTTTTATGAAGCCGAGTTGGTTGCGGACTTTATTCAGTTATTGCAGCGGTTAGGGAAACACCCTGTTGTTCTGCCTTTCAAACCTAATGGGAAAGCTCAACATGTAAAAGGTTTCCTTAAGGCATTCGCCAGAAATGCACAAAACACTTCGGATTTTCTCAACCAAGTTGCTGAGCTTGAAATTCCTATGATCGGTATCGATGCTGCCTTAGTGCTTTGTTATCGTGATGAATACCATCAGGTTCTAAAAGAAAAGCGGGGCGAGTTTACAGTTTATACGGCTCATGAATGGCTGGTGGATACACTCAATGAATGGCCAGCTGTACGCGCATCAGATGAAGAGCCTTGGTATTTGATGGCGCATTGCACAGAAAAGACAAAAATACCGCAGACTGAGAAATCTTGGCAGTCTATTTTTCATCACTTTGGCTTAAAGCTGCATGTGATACCTACGGGATGTTGTGGCATGGCAGGGACATTCGGCCATGAAGTGGATAAGAAAAGTACGTCTAAAGCTATTTATCAGCTGAGTTGGGAACCGAATATAAAGAACCTGCCCACTGAGCGTGTGTTAGCCACGGGGTATTCCTGTCGCAGTCAGGTTAAGCGTTTTGAAGGAGAGGTAGTTCGACATCCGGTCCAAGTTTTAGCCAGTTTGTTTAGTGCATAAGATGCTTAGGCAATTTAGTATACGAAAACGCTTGCCTTAAGACTTTACCTGCCTTTAATGTATCCGACCGCAGAACTTCAATCTGCTTAACAACACAGGAGAGAATTGGGCTTTCACTTCCGCTCGACAGAAACTCCTTTCAAATTGATACAACAGCGCAGCAAACTTCCCTTGCTGCGATACTGTGTTCCATATTTTGTGAGTACTTATGTTTAACTCAGAACGCAAAGCGACGGTTATTCTGGTTGCGACAACGATGATCGCGGCACTTGGTTGGATCTTTTCTAAGGAAACAATACAGGGTTTACCACCTTTCGGCTTTATCGGGGCGCGATTTACTATTGCATCGCTATGCCTGCTGCCGTTGTGCTATCGACCTTTGTTGAAAGCGAATTTGAGAGATGTGCTTTCTGCTTGTGGTGTCGGGCTACTGTTAGGTAGTGCCGTTATGACATGGATTTACGCCATCTCCATCAGCGACACGCTCGGGGAAGGCGCATTTATCATGAGTCTCTCCATGCTATTTGTGCCTATTGTTGCGTGGGTTATGTTTCGTCAACGACCACAACGAATTTTCTGGCTTTCTTTGCCTATCGCGGTATTAGGGCTCGCCTGTCTCTCTTTAGTTGGTGGCTGGAAACAATCGGCCAGTCAATTTTGGTTTCTTGGTGCAGCACTGGTTTTGGCGCTTCATTTTAATGTGAACAGCAAATACTCTCAAAAACTACCTGTGTTGCTGCTTACTTGCGTGCAGCTTTTTTCTGCTGGTTGTTTAGGTTTGTTGGTTTCTTTCTTTATGGAGTCTTTTCCGGCAAAGGTGGACTCCTCCATTTGGTGGTGGTTCGCGTTGAGTACTTTGCTAGCGACGAGCTTGCGTTACGTAATGCAAACCATGGGTCAAAAATTTGTTCAGGCAGGTAATGCTGCCTTGATCATGATATTAGAGCCAGTTTGGACCGTCATTCTGAGCGTGCTGTGGTATGGCGAAGTGCTAACGGCAAATAAGCTAGTAGGCTGTGTGCTTATCTTATTTTCTCTTATTATTTACCGTACTGGCGGGCGATTTCGTTTGTCTATCCCTAGGTAGCTTCAAGAAATGTGGGTAGGGAACAATTTAGGAGTGAAGCATGGCCAATACTGAGTATCAGGAATCACTAGACTTTTTAGATATTTTAAGTGTCTGTTTATACCGTTTAGGAATTAGCGTATTTGCCTTTGGACTTATCGCGATGACGATATCGGGTTTGCACCTTATTGAAGGTTCGGCATTTTATGATCGAAATGTGTTGCTGATCATCGCCATTGCAGGTGTATTAACTGCAGCAAATATCCATGTCTACAGTAAAACTGTGCGTACTGTCATCAGCTGGTCAACTTGGGTGGGACTGCTCTTCATGGTGAGCGATCCAGACTTATCCCGCGTGTGGCTTTCTCTTGGTTTTGTCTTTGTCACTTTTTCCGGTGTGGCGCTGAAAGAGTCCTTTTGTTTTAAAGTTCCAGGCTTGAAAGCGGTGCCAGTGCTACTTGCCATCGCAACCTTTGCGTTTTGTTTCGAAATACTGACGGTAGCGACTATTGCGACAGGGTTGTCTGGCTTAATTATGGGCTTCCTGTCTATATCAAAGTGGCGGATGCCACTTCATTTTGATATCGGTATCAAAGCAAACTACGAGGTTTAATAAACGTCTTACGTTAGAGATGTCATACGGTTACGCAAAGCTAGCGATACTTTTGACGTGGGTTCTCGATTAAGCTCTTCGCTGATCATCCAGCCAGCTTTTGCTAACAGCTCTAGGTCGATCCCCGTTTTGATCCCTAATCCTTGGCATAAATACAGTACATCCTCCGTCGCGACATTCCCCGAGGCACCATGAGCGTATGGGCATCCACCCAGCCCAGCTACACTGCTGTCGATGGTATTGATGCCCATACTCAATGCTTGATGAATATTGGCGAGCGCTTGTCCCCATGTATCGTGGAAATGGACAGCAAGCTGGGGAAGAGGTGCAACCAACATGACGGCTTCTAGCATAGCTGCAATTCGATTTGGCGTGCCTGTGCCGATGGTATCGCCTAGGGATACTTCATAGCACCCTAAATCGATGAGCGATTTGGTCACGCTCGCCACCTGTTTAGGGGCTGTTGGACCGTCATAAGGGCAATCGGCAACGCAGGATAGATAGCCTCGAACAGGGATGCCGTGTTTGGTGGCTAATCGCATTACAGGCTCGAAGCGAGTTAAACTTTCTGCAATCGAGCAATTGATATTGTGTTGGCAGAGTCCTTCTGATGATGAAGTGAAAATTGCGACCTGATTGGCACCAGCCTCCAAGGCTTGTTCGAAGCCTTTTAGGTTTGGTGTCAGGGCAGAATAAGTAACATGATTTCGCCTTGTTATTGCTTTCATGACCTCTGTTGAGTCCGCCATTTGTGGCACCCATTTGGGCGAAACAAAAGAGCCCGCCTCAATATGCGTTAGCCCAGTATCAGAGAGTAAGTTGATCAACCGGATTTTAGTCTGGGTCGCAACAGGAGACTCATTTTGCAACCCATCTCGTGGACCTACTTCGACAATATTTACTTTGGAAGGCAGCATTACTTGTCCTGTGATTTGGTTACCCAACTTGGGCTTCGTTTTTCAAGAAACGCTTGCAAGCCATCTTGGCCTTGTGGCGATACCCTAATGTCCGCAATGAGCTTGCTAGTATAGTGAATCAGTTGTTGATCGATGGGGTTTTGATGACATTGGTGACAGAGCGTTTTTGCTTTACGCATCGCATCTGGGCTATTAAGTAGTAACGTCTTGATCACGCTATCGACCGCACTTTCAAGTTGTTTGGCTTCTTTCACTTCATGCACAATACCAAACCGTTCGGCATCCTCGGCTGAAATGACTTCACCACTTAAGATATAGCGTCTAGCTTGTCGATTCCCCATCGCGCGCATGACGTAAGGCGCAATGGTTGCCGGAACTAAACCAAGCTTAACTTCACTTAAGCAAAAGTTAGCACATTGGCTCGCGATGGCGATATCACTGCAACAAATCAATCCCAGCGCGCCGCCATAAGCGGAGCCTTGTACAACCGCGATGGTGGGTTGAGGGAACGAATCTAGTGTTTCCATGAGTCTTGCCAAGTTTTGGGCATCAACGAAATTATCTTGCCTCGTGCTGTCGGCCATCGACTGCATCCAATTCAGGTCGGCTCCGGATGAAAAGTGCTTGCCGTTACTTCTTAATACCAAGCACCGCACATCCGTTCGTAAAGCGAGATAATCTAGACGATGGATCAGCAAGTCGATCGTACAGGCATCAAAAGCATTGTGCTTGGCTGTTCTGTTTAGAGTGATGGTCGCTACGCCATTGTCATCGACATGCCAAAGAACATCATCTTGTCTTTGGGCGTTGGGAATAATGCTTGGTTGCATTTCCTGCATACTTACTTCCTTAATTTATCTCTGGATATTTACATTCTGAAGACGCCAAACTCGCTATCAGGAATGGGGGCATTTAATGCTGCCGTTAGCGCTTGACTCAACACCTGACGCGTTTGTTTGGGGTCAATAATTCCGTCATCCCATAGCCGAGCGCTCGCAAAATAGGGATGTCCTTGTGTTTCATACAAGTCTATGATCGATTCTCTAAAAGTGTGTTCTTCTTGCTCTGACCACGCTTCTCCCTGACGTTCCTTCGCGTCTTTTCGAACTTGTGTTAAGACGCCTGCGGCTTGTTCTCCGCCCATCACAGAAATACGAGCGTTCGGCCACATCCACATCATGGTTGGATCATAAGCTCGGCCGCACATGCCATAATTGCCAGCGCCGTACGACCCACCGATGATTACGGTAAACTTTGGTACGTCAGCACAAGCGACGGCCATCACCAGCTTGGCGCCATGTTTTGCGATGCCTTCTTCTTCCACCTTTTTCCCGACCATAAATCCGGTAATGTTTTGGAGAAAGAGAAGCGGTGTTTTCCGTTTGGCGCAAAGTTCAATAAAGTGCGCGCCTTTTTGTGCCGATTCAGAAAACAAGATGCCGTTGTTTGCCACAATGCCGATCAAGTGTCCGTGAACGCGAGCAAAGCCACATACTAACGTTCTGCCGTACAAGGCTTTGAATTCGTCAAAATCAGAATCATCGACGATGCGGGCAATAATTTCTCTAACGTCGAATGATAGTCGTAAGTTGGCATTCACGATTCCGTATATTTCTTCAGCATCGTAGCGGGGAGGTAGCACGGTGTTTTCCGGCTTAATCGGTTTTGCTCTATTGGCATTGGCAATGGCTTCTCGGGCGAGCATTAGGGCATGCTCATCATTTTCAGCGTAATAATCAGCAACACCAGATTTGCGGCAATGTACGTCTGCACCGCCGAGCTCTTCACCCGTCACGACTTCGCCAGTGGCCGCTTTAACTAGAGGCGGTCCCGCCAAAAATATGGTGCCTTGCTCTTTGACCATAATGGACACATCCGCCATGGCAGGAACATATGCGCCCCCAGCAGTGCAAAGCCCCATCACAACAGCAACCTGAGGGATGCCTTTTGCTGACATCCTCGCTTGGTTAAAGAAAATGCGACCAAAGTGTTCTTTGTCGGGGAAGACGTCGGACTGATGAGGGAGATTTGCGCCACCGGAGTCCACCAAGTATACGCAGGGGAGTTGGCAGCGTTGGGCTATCTCTTGCGCTCTAAGGTGTTTTTTTACCGTGAGTGGGTAGTAGGTTCCGCCTTTTACCGAAGCATCGTTGGCGATGACCATACATTGAATCCCCGCTATGAAACCAATGCCGGCGATAACGCCAGCACAGGGGATGGATTCGTCATACACTTGCCAGGCGGCAAACTGGCTGATTTCAAGAAAGTCAGTGTTGTCATCAAGCAAGCGCGCGATGCGTTCTCGGGCGGGGAGTTTTCCTTTTTGCCTCTGGTGCTGAATGGCTTTTTCACCGCCTCCCTGTTTGATGGTCTCGATGTGTTGATTCAGTTGAGTGACCAACGTTTCCATCGCAGCTTTATTGGAAAGAAATAACTCGTCAGTTGGCTTAGTTTTACTTTTGATAATGGCCATAATGACTTCCTTGTCGTATGTTCCCTTAGCGAGATTCTTCGAACAGTTCTCGGCCTATTAACATGCGGCGAATCTCTGAGGTACCCGCGCCGATTTCATAAAGCTTTGCATCACGTAGCAAACGACCAGCAGGGTATTCATTGATGTAGCCATTCCCACCGAGCAACTGTATTGCATCAAGTGCCATTTGTGTGGCGAGTTCTGCACTGTACAGAATCGCTCCTGAGGCATCTTTGCGTGTTGCGTTACCTCGATCACAAGCCGCTGCGACGGTATATACATACGCTTTTGCTGCACTCATTCGAGAGTACATATCGGCGATCTTGCCCTGAACTAACTGAAACTCGCCAATGGATTTTCCAAACTGCTCTCGTTCATGTACGTACGGGACCACAATGTCCATGCAAGCTTGCATTATCCCGAGTGGTCCGGCAGCGAGGACGACGCGCTCGTAATCTAGTCCACTCATTAACACCTCGACGCCTTGATTCAGCTCGCCAAGAATATTCTCTTTCGGCACTACGCAATTGTTAAACACGAGTTCGCAAGTGTTCGAGCCTCTCATACCTAGTTTGTCCAGCTTTTGAGCATGGCTGAAACCTTCGACGTTGCGTTCAACAATGAATGCGGTAATACCTCGTGAACCTGCATTGACATCCGTTTTAGCGTAAAGCACCACTATGTCAGCGTCGGGACCGTTGGTGATCCACATTTTGTTGCCATTCAGTACAAAATGGTCGCCCTTGTTCTCCGCTTTCAGTTGCATGCTTATCACGTCTGAACCGGCATTGGGCTCACTCATAGCTAGGGCGCCAACGTGCGTACCGTCGATGAGTTTGGGAAGGTATTTCTTGCGTTGAGAAGGCGTGCCATTGCGAAAAATCTGATTGACGCACAGATTAGAATGAGCGCCGTAGCTTAAAGCGACGGAGGCAGAGGCTCGGCTGATCTCTTCCATCGCCACAACGTGAGCAAGGTATCCCATGCCTGCACCACCAAGTTCTTCATCGACGGTGACACCGAGCAACCCCATATCTCCAAACAAAGGCCACAAATGGTTCGGAAACTGGTTATCGCGGTCTATATCTGCGGCGATGGGAGCAATATGTTCCGTAGCAAAGGCATTAACGTGGTCTCGGAGCATATCGATGGTATCACCAAGTCCGAAATTCAGTGGGGCGTAGGTGCTTTTCATAACGTCTCCCGATATCAGAGGTAAGGTGGAAAAGCCGATTGCAGTGTCGCTATTTGAGTATAGCGGTTATGTCTCTTTGCTTTTGAGTGTTTGAATACAGCGTTCTTTAGCGGCATTCAACTCTGCCATTACGACGCTGATGTCATTGAGTTGCTGTTGTAGGACTGCTTGTTTCTCTTCAATGATATTGAGCATTTTCAATAACTGTCCTTCGGTTTGTTGCATGTCATAGAGCTCGAAAAGTTCACGAATTTCTGCCAGTGAAAAACCGAGCCGTTTCCCTCTTAAAATCAGTTTGAGACGAATTTTATCTCTGCGTTGATAAACGCGCATGTTGCCTTTTCGCTCTGGTTCAATCAGACCTACGTCCTGATAAAACCGGATACTGCGAGTGGTAATATCAAACTCCTTGGCGAGGTCACTGATCTTGTATTTTTCCATAACATACTTACCTCGAATAAAAATCCAGTTTCTGGAAATCGAACCTTCAACGGAAAGGCCGAACGCAAATTTTGAAAGATAAACGCCTACTTGGTGTGTTTTTTCATCTCATTGTAAAGGCTAGTGCTATGCTTACGTAAACGTCAAGAAATCGCAGTATGAAAGTTTGTCAGTGAGAAAGGGCGGCAAAGACTGGCGTAGCACTTGGTAAGCAATGTCATGCAAGGGCGTCATCAGTCAGTCTAGTGTTCACATATACCTCAAGGGAATGCGAATCATGGAAAAAGACATCTGGATTGTCAGCGCGAAGAGAACGCCGATCGGGCGCTTTCAAGGAAAGTTGCAAACTTACTCAGCTCCCCAATTAGGTGCACTAGCGATAAAGGCTGCGATGCATGAAGTGAATGTGACATCTGTAGATGAAGTTTTCATGGGATGTGTGCTACCTGCGGGGTGTGGGCAAGCCCCGGCAAGACAAGCGGCAATTGGTGCGGATTTACCCATGAGTGTAGGGTGCACGACTATCAATAAAGTGTGTGGTTCCGGCATGAAGAGCGTCATGTTGGCGCACGATCTTATCAAAGCTGGAACGATTCGAACGGCCATTGCTGGTGGTATGGAGAGTATGACCAATGCGCCGTATTTATTGAAAGAGGCGAGAAAGGGAATGCGCATGGGCCACCAGTCGACGTATGACCACATGTTTCTCGATGGACTGCAAGATGCGTACGAAGGGCACTTAATGGGTGTTTATGCTCAGCACGTCGCAGATAGGCTTAAGTTTACCAGAGAGCAAATGGACGAATGGGCAGTGATGTCGGCAAAACGTGCGTTGGAAGCTCAAGAGCGAGGCTTATTTGCAGACGAGCTCTCACCGATTGAACTCAACACCAAGTCTGAACAAGGAACGTTGGATTACGATGAGCACCCGCGCTCGATTGATCTGGATAAAATCCCTCAACTCAAACCTGCATTCGATAAAAAAGGCACGGTGACCGCTGCTAATTCGAGTGCGATTTCCGATGGCGCTGCAGCGCTTGTTCTAATGGATGAAGAGACTGCGATCCACCAAGGTCTTGAGCCACTCGCCGTTATCAAGTCTCACGCTACACACGCCAGAAAACCTGCTGAATATACTTTGGCTCCCGTTTATGCGATTGAACAGTTGTTGTCCCAGTTGGATTGGTCAATTGACGAAGTGGATCTGTGGGAGATAAATGAAGCCTTTGCTGTCGTGACACAAATCGCGGTAGCAGAACTTGGGCTTGATATGAGCAAAGTCAATATTAAAGGCGGAGCGTGTGCACTCGGGCATCCGATAGGCGCAAGTGGCGCACGAATTCTGGTGACATTGATTCATAGTTTGCGTCAGCTACAAGCTTTAGGTACCGACGGTGATCTAGACGCCAAAAAAGTGATGCGAGGCGTTGCGACACTTTGTATCGGTGGTGGAGAGGCAACGGCGATAGGCATTGAAATACCGCTTTAATTGAAATCAGAAAGGAGTAAATGATGACTCGTTTGGTTCCCTTGTTTATTGGTGGAGAGTTTCGTGAATCTCAAACTTCGGATTGGGTTGAGGTGACCAATCCTGCCACTAATGATGTCATTGCGTACGTTCCCTGCTCAACGGATCACGAGATGGAAGCCGCCATTGATAATGCGAAAGAGACATTCCAATCCTGGAAGGAAGTGGCAGTATCCGAGCGTGCCAGAGTCATGCTTCGTTATCAGTACCTTCTCAAAGAACATCATGATGAGCTTGCCACACTGCTTTCTCATGAAACGGGTAAGATTTTAGCGGATGCTAAAGGCGATGTGTGGCGAGGCATAGAGGTTGTTGAGCAGGCTGCAAACATTGCCAGCAATATGATGGGCGAAACCGTCGAAAACGTTGCCACGGATATTGATAGTTACTCAATGATTCAGCCCCTAGGTGTGTGTTGCGGCATTACGCCGTTTAACTTTCCTGCCATGATTCCGTTGTGGATGTTCCCAATCGCTATCGCGGCGGGCAATACGTTTGTGCTCAAACCCTCCGAACAAGTGCCGTTGACCTCTATTCGTTTAGCTGAACTATTTGAGCAAGCTGGCGCACCGAAAGGAGTGTTGCAAATCGTTCATGGTCGCAAAGACCAAGTCGACTTTCTGCTGGCTCATCCTGACATTCGAGCGGTGTCATTTGTTGGCTCGGTTCCTGTTGCCCGTTATATCTACACCACAGGGACTAAACATTTTAAACGGGTTCAAGCTTTTGCTGGTGCTAAAAATCACATGGTGATCATGCCTGATGCGAACAAAGAACAAGTGGTGAATAACCTAGTGGGGGCCTCCGTTGGGGCGGCGGGGCAACGTTGTATGGCGATTTCTGTCGCGGTATTTGTCGGC
The DNA here is from genome assembly GCF_043995865.1 of Vibrio sp. D3. Classification (NCBI taxonomy): domain Bacteria; kingdom Pseudomonadati; phylum Pseudomonadota; class Gammaproteobacteria; order Vibrionales; family Vibrionaceae; genus Vibrio; species Vibrio sp. D3. Next base: position 11,992 of record NZ_CP171886.1, read on the forward strand.
GATTCAAAACAATGGATTACAGACCTCAAACAGGCAATGGCGAAAGTACACCCAGGGCCTTGGGACGATGAGCAAGCTGCTTATGGCCCACTCATCAGTGAACAAGCTAAACAACGCGTATTGGACCTAATTGAAGATGGCAAGCAACAAGGCGCAGTGTGTGAACTCGATGGCAGTCAGTGTGAAGTGGAAGGCTTTCCCGATGGAAACTGGATTGGCCCAACCTTGTTTAGCGGTGCAACAGCGAATATGTCGATTTACACGCAAGAGATATTTGGCCCTGTTTTGGTTTGCATGGAAGTGGATACGTTGCAAGATGCCATTGAGTTGGTGAATCGCAACCCATACGGGAACGGCACTTCCATTTTTACGGCTAATGGCGCTGCTGCAAGAAAATATCAGCATGACATTCAAGTCGGTCAGGTCGGGATCAATGTGCCTATTCCGGTACCTTTGCCATTTTTCTCTTTTACAGGCTGGAGAGGCAGTTTCTATGGCGATTTGCATGCGTATGGTAAACAAGCGGTACGTTTTTATACCGAGACTAAAACGGTGACGGCACGTTGGTTTGATGACGATATTCCAACGGGGCCCAATTTGACCATCCAACTGCGCTGAGTGAATAGAAGGAGTTTTTATGGACTTTGAACTTAATGAAGATCAACGTGCATTTGCCGATACCGCTCAGCAATTTGCCGATGAGCGTTTAGCGCCGATGGCGGCGGAGTGGGATGAAAAACAGATCTTCCCCAAAGACGTATTGAGAGAGGCGGGAGAACTGGGGTTTCTCAGTCTCTACACTCCAGAAGCGCAAGGTGGCCTAGGGCTGAGTCGCTTAGATGCGTCAATTATCTTTGAACAACTGGCCATGGGATGTACGTCTACTACGGCGTTTATGACGATTCACAACATGGTCAGTTGGATGATAGCCAGCTTTGCTACCGATGAAGCCAAAACGCAGTTCTGTCCGAAGTTAGTTACGGGGGAGTGGTTAGGCTCCTATTGCTTAACCGAGCCCAACGCAGGATCAGACGCCGCTGCACTGACCACTTCCGCTACAAAAAAGGGGGATAAGTATGTGCTCAACGGTGGCAAAACCTTTATCTCTGGCGCAGGAGAGACAGATGTTTTGGTCGTGATGGCGAGAACTGGAGAAGCGGGTGCCAAAGGCGTGTCTGCATTTGTCGTTCCTGCTCAAGCAGATGGCATCAGCTATGGGCGCAAAGAACCCAAAATGGGTTGGAACAGTCAACCAACACGAGCGGTTACTTTTGAGAATGTCGTTATTCCAGCTAGCCATTTACTGGGCGAAGAAGGGCAAGGTTTTGTCTTTGCGATGAAAGGGCTTGATGGAGGGCGTATAAATATTGCGACCTGCTCCGTCGGTACGGCTCAACAGGCCCTTAATCAGGCGGCACGGTACATTCAGGAGCGTAAGCAGTTCGGCAAGCCGCTTGCGCAGTTTCAAGCCTTACAATTCAAATTGGCAGACATGGCGACAGAGCTAGTGGCTGCGCGGCAGTTGGTGCGCTATGCCGCTAGTAAGCTCGACCGAAATGACCCAGATGCCACTGCTTATTGCGCGATGGCAAAACGGTTCGCAACCGATGTGAGCTTTCAGGTTTGCGACCAAGCGCTGCAGCTTTATGGCGGCTATGGTTATATCAAAGAGTATCCAATGGAACGTCATTTCAGAGATGTGCGTGTGCATCAAATTCTGGAGGGAACGAACGAAATTATGCGTTTAATCATCGCGCGCCGTTTGCTCTCTGAGGAGTCGACCTTGCTGTAGCGAAGTATTGGATTTGTTCATTGAGAAAGGATTCATATATGCCATTAACCCAAGAAGCCATTCAACATACGATCACTAATCACGTTGCGGTGGTGACGATGAACAACCCGCCAGCCAATACGTGGACAGCAGAGAGCCTCAAGGTACTGAAATCGCTGATACTCACACTTAACAATGATAAGCAGGTCTACGCACTGGTTTTAACCGGCAGTGGAGAAAAGTTTTTCTCTGCTGGTGCGGATCTCAAGCTATTTTCTGATGGTGACAAAGCGGTTGCGTTAGACATGGCGCGATGCTTTGGTGAAGCGTTTGAAACGCTCTCGGAATTCCGTGGTGTTTCCATTGCCGCCATTAATGGTTACGCCATGGGCGGAGGTTTAGAAGTGGCATTAGCTTGTGATATTCGAGTAGTTGAAGAGCAAGCGGTACTTGCTTTACCTGAAGCCAAAGTCGGACTTTTGCCCTGCGCTGGCGGTACCCAAAATCTCACAGCGTTAGTAGGGGAAGGCTGGGCAAAGCGCATCGTTTTATGTGGAGAACAAGTCAGCGCTGACAAAGCAAAAGAACTAGGCTTGGCTGAGGAGTTGGTTCCCAAAGGCGAAGCGTTAAGTAAAGCGTTGGAGCTTGCTGAATCTGTTGCGAACCAGTCACCATCTTCTGTCGCCGCATGTAAGGCGCTCATTCAAAATATGCGCTCTGCGCCACTTAAGCACGGCTTAATGAAAGAGCGAGAGTTGTTTCTGAATCTTTTTGATACGGAAGATCAAGTTGAGGGTGTTCGCGCCTTTTTAGAAAAACGCCCACCGCAATGGAAAAACCGATAGGAGGCCACATGGCAGGGATGGTAACCATCAGTGAAATAGAGTGCTTAGATGGCGTGCACCGTATTGGTATCGCAACGTTAGACAACACCGCTTCATTGAATGCATTGACGTATGACATGTTGGTCCAACTCAACGATCAGCTTATCAAGTGGCAAGACGATCCGCATGTGACTTGTGTGGTACTCACTGGCGCTGGAGAAAAAGCATTCTGTGCTGGTGGCGATGTTCGAGTTATGTATCACGTCATGCATAACGAGAGTAAAGAAAAAATCGTAGAGTTCTGTACGGACTATTTCTCGTTGGAGTATGAGTGTGACTATCTCATTCACACTTACAACAAGCCTATTATCGGTTGGGGAGAAGGTATTGTCATGGGCGGTGGAATGGGACTTTTTATGGGAACCAGCCACAAAGTTGTGACAACAACATCACGCCTTGCTATGCCAGAAATTAATATTGGACTGTATCCCGATGTGGGAGGTACATGGTTTTTAAGCCAGATAGATCCGCAAGTGGGTTTATTCCTCGGATTGACAGGTTCAATGGTGAATTCAAGTGACGCTGTCACTATTGGTTTGGCCGATTGGTTACTGTTGGAAGAGCAGTATCCCACCTTACTGGATGAGCTAAAGCGGCTCCAGTGGGGCAAAGAAGATGCGAAAGAGTTGGTAACTGCGCTACTACAATTAATGGAAGAACAGGTTATTGATAGCAAACCAACCACGCAAATTTGTCCATACTTAGATCATATAGAGGAAGCGTGCAAAGGCTTTGATCTTAATGCGATAGCACAGCGAATCATGGCTATCGACGGGAACAGTCAGTGGATAGAAAACGCGAAACAAACGTTCGCCGCGGGCAGTCCAATCACCGCGCATATTTGCTTCAGACAAGTGAAAGAATACCACAGCTTACCACTTGCAGATTGCTTCCGCTTGGAGCTGAGTTTATCGGTTCGCAGCGCCTTATTAGGTGAGTTTAAAGAGGGCGTCCGTTCTCGGCTTATTGACCGGGATGGCGAACCTAATTGGATGTTTAACAGTGTCAGTGAAGTCGATGAAGATGTCATCGATACCTTGTTTACCTCACTTTGGCCGGATGACGAGCATCCGCTTGCTGATTTGGGTGAACAAACACTAGGTCAATAAGGAGAATGATCATGAGTACCATCGCATTTATCGGTTTAGGAAGAATGGGGCATCCGATGGCGCAAAACTTATTAGCGTCTGGATTTAACGTGCAAGTATTTGATGTCGATAGCGAAGCGGCAAAGCAACTTGCACCTTTTGGTGCGGTGGTGGCGAGCTCTATTGAGGAAGTCGTGGATGGCGCAAGCACAGTCATCACGATGCTACCAGCAGGATCTCACGTTCGTTCCGTGTATCTTGGCGACTTACACGGCGGTGTAGGTGTCCTCAATCTTGTCTCGCCAAGTACCTTGATGATTGATTGTTCAACCATTGATCCGGACTCTGCGCGATTAGTCGCCAATGAAGCGGCAAATAAACGCGTGCTGTTTGTCGACGCGCCCGTTTCGGGTGGTGTTGCCGGCGCTAAAGCGGCGACATTAACCTTTATTGTTGGTGGCTCGGATGAAGCATTTTCTAAAGCCAATGCCATTTTGCAGTACATGGGGAAAAATGTTTTCCATGCCGGTAAAGCGGGCGATGGTCAAATGGCGAAAATCTGTAACAACCTTATGCTTGGCATTTTAATGTCTGGTACGTGCGAGGCGCTAAATCTAGGTATCGATCATGGGCTCGATCCCAAAGTGTTATCAAACATCATGCTGCAAAGCTCTGGCCGAAATTGGGCATTGGAGCTTTACAATCCTTGCCCAGGAGTGATGGACAGTGCACCAGCCAGCAACGATTACCAACCGGGCTTTATGAGCAAACTCATGTTGAAAGATCTCGGTTTGGGGTTAGATGCGGCGTTACAAACACACTCTTCGGTTCCGATGGGCTCACTGGCGCGTAATTTATATTCTTTCCACAACGCGAGCGGCCACGGCGAGCTCGACTTCTCAAGCTTGTTTGAGTTTTACAAGAGTAAGAAGGGCTAGACTGAGTTTTGCTACAAAGCCGTCTGAAATGGTGAAGTAAAACTCATCATTTCGGACCACCGAAACAGGCTTGAAATAGGGAACATTATTAGCGACGGAGTGCAGTAACTATGGATATTAAAAATAGTGTCATTGCCATTACAGGTGCAGGGCAGGGACTTGGGCAAATGATGGCAATTACGCTTGCTCAAGCCGGAGCAGATTTAGCGTTATTAGATGTAAACGCTAGCGGCTTAATGGAAACACAAGAGCAGTGCCGAATGCTGAGTGCAAAAGCGTTGACTTATCAAGTGGATGTAACGAGCGAAATCGATGTTGAAAACACGTTTGAAGCGGTTATCCAAGATTTTGGCCAACTCAATGGGCTAGTCAATAACGCTGGCGTGCTAAGAGATGGGTTACTTGTAAAATCAAAAGACGGCGTGATCAGTAAGATGTCTTTGGATCAATTCAATTTGGTCATGAACGTCAACGTTACGGGGACATTTTTGTGTGGGCGTGAAGCTGCCGTCAAGATGATTGAGAGCGGCTCACAAGGCGTTATCATCAATATTTCTAGTGTCGCGAGAGCAGGGAATATCGGTCAAACCAATTATTCTGCGTCTAAAGCGGCGGTCGCAACCATGGCGACAACGTGGGCCCGTGAGCTAGCAAGATACGGTATCCGCGCGGCGGCGATTGCACCAGGTGTGGTACATACCGCGATGGTAGAGCAAATGAAACCAGAAGCCATAGAACGGCTAGAAAAGATGATCCCAATTGGAAGGATGGGTGAAACAAGTGAAATCGCGCATGCAGTAAAATACATTCTTGAGAGTGATTACTTTACTGGCAGAGTTTTAGAAGTGGATGGAGGCATTCGTATGTAAAAGCTCTAGGGTTAGGTCCCACAGACCGGAATGACAAGCTTCTTTCCCTTTCAGCATTTCCTATTTTTCCGAGAGCCAGTTCTGGGTAACGTAAGTGTTTATTACTCATATTTGGATTCGCCCTGCGAATGGTTTGCCAAAAGTAAATAATGAGACGTAAATACCACTCAAATACTAAGTGAAATCATTAATTTGATATTGATCACAATTTTCCACTTTTAATTTCCCCTTCGTACTCAAGCTATCTATGTAAATGCAGTTGATAGTCAGTCTCATCAAAATGAATTTGCAACTGTCTGTTTCAAAAGACATTAACTTTGAAGCACGTGAAGTTCGTGTTGAGGTTAATCTCCTATTTAAAGTGTGTGGATTTCATTAATGGAAGGTTAGTTTCCAGTTGTGGCTAATGAGCTTTAACTTTTTACTCCTCATAATGCGCCAAATGTAACATTGTGTTTCAAAGTGTAACAATAAACTCACGCTAATAGTGTGGTTTTGATCTCCACTCAATTCCGTTTTGTTTCGCTCTGATCCCGACGTTACTCATGCTCAACACATAAACATTCTAATGACTATAACAACTGGTTCTTAGCTTGATACCAATCGTAGCAAGTAATTGTTCATTCTAGCTGGTTAAGATGCTTGATAACGGCGCTGAAAAATTTGTAAGTAGAATAAATACTTATCAAAATTTTTGCCTTTTTATCAAACATTTCCCCTGCGCTGTTTCTGAGCTCTTATTTACTGTGATTGGCATTTGTTTTGAAACCAGACAACCATCGAGAAAGTTAATGGAAGCCTCAAGATATAAACGCATCTTGTCGAGGGGAAGTTTGGCGTCCGTCATACTTATGCTCTCAGGATGTAATTCAGCTTTACTTGACCCCAAAGGTGCCATTGGTGTGCAGGAAAAAGAGCTAATTATTACTGCTCTTTTACTGATGTTGATCGTTGTAATCCCTGTGATTTTAATGACGATTTACTTCGCTTACCGATACCGCGCCTCTAACACTGAAGAAGAGTACGCACCCGAGTGGTCACACTCGACCAAAATCGAAGTGGTGGTATGGACAATTCCAATCATCATCATTGCGATTCTTGCGACGATCACATGGCGTTCTACTCATGAACTAGAGCCATCCAAACCTTTGGAAAGTGATGTTAAACCAATGACCATCGAAGTGGTGTCACTCGATTGGAAATGGTTGTTCATCTATCCAGAGGAAAACATTGCGACGGTGAACTATGTGGCGTTCCCGAAAGACGTGCCAGTGCAGTTCAAACTGACTTCGGACAACATCATGAACGCGTTTTTCATCCCTCGCTTAGGTACACAGATCTACGCGATGCCAGGCATGGTAACCAAGCTCAACCTGATAGCGAACCACGAAGGTGACTACAAGGGTTTTGCATCGAACTACAGCGGCGAAGGCTTTTCGCAAATGAAGTTCACAGCTTCAGCAATGTCTGATCGTGCTGCGTTCCTAAATTGGGTGCAGAAAGTGAAGGCGAGCCCTGATCGTATTGAAGATTGGGAGCAATACAGCTCACTGGCAGCGCCAAGTATCGCAGAGCCAGTCACTTTGTTCTCTAGCGTTCCTCCGTTCTTGTTCACCGACGTTGTGACTCAGCATCCTGGTTCAATGAACTGTTTGCCTGAAAACCAAGGATAATCGTAATGTTTGGAAGATTAACTCTTGATTCAGTTCCACTCCACGAACCTATTATCGTCATCACCTTAGCGGTTGTGGCGCTGGTTGGTTTAGCCGTAGTTTACGCGGTAACCAAAGCCGGAAAGTGGCAATATTTGTGGAATGAATGGTTTACTTCAGTAGACCATAAAAAACTTGGCTTCATGTACATCGCAGTAGCGATGGTGATGCTTGTTCGTGGTTTTGCTGACGCAGTCATGATGCGTAGTCAGCAACTCCTTTCTTCTGCGGGTGAAGCAGGTTACTTGCCACCGCATCACTACGATCAAATTTTTACTGCCCATGGCGTGATCATGATCTTCTTCGTAGCGATGCCATTGGTTATTGGTCTGATGAACATCATCGTGCCATTACAGATTGGTGCGCGTGACGTAGCTTTCCCGTATCTGAATAACTTGAGCTTCTGGCTGTTTGTTGTTGGTGTCATTCTAACAAATATGTCTCTCGGCTTAGGTGAATTTGGTCGCACCGGTTGGTTGGCGTATCCGCCGCTTTCAGGTATTGAGGCCAGCCCAGGAGTCGGGGTCGATTATTGGATTTGGGCGCTACAGATATCAGGGGTTGGTACGACGTTAACAGGCGTGAACTTCTTCGCGACCATTTTGCGTATGCGTACACCGTCTATGCCAATGATGAAGATGCCAGTTTTTACTTGGGCGTCTCTGTGTGCAAACATTTTGATCATCATTTCATTCCCAATCCTAACAGTGACTATCGCTCTGCTAACGCTGGATAGATACCTAGGCATGCACTTCTTTACCAATGATCTTGGCGGCAACGTAATGATGTACGTCAACCTGATTTGGGCTTGGGGCCACCCAGAAGTGTACATTTTGATCTTGCCAATTTTTGGTGTGTTCTCAGAGGTCACCGCAACCTTCTCACGTAAAAAGTTGTTCGGTTACACATCGCTAGTTTGGGCTACCGTAGTTATCACGATTCTTGCGTTTGTCGTTTGGCTACACCACTTCTTTACGATGGGATCTGGCGCGAACGTAAATGCCTTCTTCGGTATTGCCACGATGATCATTTCTATCCCAACAGGGGTGAAGATCTTCAACTGGCTATTCACCATGTACAAAGGCCGCATCCGCTTTACGACGCCAATGATGTGGACGGTGGGCTTCCTGATCACCTTTACTGTTGGTGGTATGACAGGCGTACTCATGGCTGTTCCGGGCGCAGATTTCGTTCTGCATAACTCAGTATTCCTGATTGCTCACTTCCATAACGTTATCATCGGTGGTGTGGTGTTTGGATGTTTCGCTGCGATCACTTACTGGTTCCCGAAAGCGACAGGTTTCACAATGAATGAAACTTGGGGCAAACGCGCGTTCTATCTTTGGATTATTGGTTTCTTAATGGCGTTCCTACCGCTTTACGCGCTGGGCTTTATGGGGATGACTCGTCGTTTAAGCCAAGACATCAACCCTGAATACTTCCCACTGTTATCGATTGCCGCAGCAGGTACGGTTGTGATTGCGCTGGGCGTATTGTCTCAGTTCATCCAAATTTACGTGAGTATCCGTGACCGCGAGCAAAACCGTGACCTAACTGGTGATCCGTGGGGTGGTCGTACTCTTGAGTGGGCAACATCGTCTCCACCGCCGTTCTACAACTTTGCACACCTACCAAAAGGTGATGTGCTGGATGCCTTCTGGTACCAGAAACAAAGTGGCGAGTTCGATCCAACTAAAGAAGTGGAATACGAACGTATTCATATGCCAAAAAACACGGCAACAGGCATCTACGTGTCGGCTTGGTCGCTCCTATTTGGCTTCGGCATGATTTGGTACATCTGGTGGCTAGCGGCAGCAAGTTTGGTCGGTATTATCGTGACGTGTATTCAGCACAGCTACAACGATGACGTGGATTACTACGTGGAAGTTGAAGAGATCAAAGCAATTGAGGCCGAGCGTCGAGCTCAGCTTGAAGAAGCGAAGAAAAACTCAGTGAAAGACAGCGAAAGTAAAGATGATCTGGAGGTGACGTATGCAAACTAATATCGCAGCACATCACGACCATGATCACCACCATGACACGAATGGCAACAAGCTATTTGGCTTTTGGGTTTACCTGATGAGTGACTGTGTATTGTTTGCAACCTTGTTCGCGACTTACGCTGTGCTGTCGAGCAATTCAATTGCGGGCCCAACAGGTAAAGACATTTTCGAACTCCCATTCGTGTTTGTCGAAACCATGCTACTGCTGTTTAGCAGTATCACATTTGGTTTTGGCATTATCGCGATGAAGCGCAACAACGTTGCTGGTCTCAAACGTTGGATGTTAGTCACGTTCGCGCTTGGTCTTGGCTTTATCTGTATGGAGGTCTATGAGTTCCATCACCTGATTGAAGAAGGCTATGGCCCACAAACAAGTGCGTTCCTATCGGCATTCTTTACGTTGGTTGGTACGCACGGCCTGCACGTAACCTTTGGTCTGATTTGGTTAGCGGTAGCGTATCACCAACTGTCGACGAAAGGTCTGAACGACAATATGGCAATGCGCTTTAACTGCTTAAGCCTATTCTGGCACTTTCTAGATATCGTCTGGATTTGTGTCTTTACCATCGTTTACTTACTGGGGGTAATGTAATGGATCAACATGTAGAAACCAGTGCGTCAGATTACGTGAAAGGCTTCATTGCCTCACTGATTCTGACGGTAATTCCGTTCTACTTTGTTTGGACGAAATCATTACCAGATACAACAACCTATGCGATTCTATTTGGATGTGCATTAGTGCAGATATTTGTTCACTTCAAATACTTCTTGCATATGGAAACAAAAACATCCGACGGACGTTGGAACCTTGTATCACTGATGTTTACCGCCATTGTTGTACTTATCCTTATCGCTGGCTCGGTATGGATCATCTACAACATGAACGTCAACATGAAGTTGTAGGCCAAGGTATGCTGAAAAGTTATTTGTCTATCACCAAACCGGGCATTATTTTCGGCAACCTGATTTCTGTTGCGGCGGGGTTCTTCCTCGCCGCAAAAACAGAACCAGCTAGCCTAATGTTGTTCGTTGCAACGTTAGTTGGTGTGGGGTTAGTCATCGCTTCAGGTTGTGTGGTGAATAATATTTTCGATCGTGATATCGACCAAAAGATGGCACGTACACGAAATCGTGAAACAGTGAAAGGTAACATCAATATCGATATTGCGTTTGTTTATGCGCTTGCTTTATTGCTGGTAGGCACCGCACTGTTATTTATCCGAGTGAACCCACTATCCGCTGTCGTCGTGTTGCTTGGCTACGTGTATTACGTGTTCTTTTACACGATGTGGTACAAACGTAACTCGGTGTATGGAACCTTAGTGGGAAGTATTTCAGGCGCAGTCCCGCCATTGGTGGGTTACTTGGCGGTAACAAACTTCATTAGCTTGGAAGCGATTTTACTCTTTACCATGTTCTGTCTCTGGCAAATGCCTCACTCGTATGCCATTGCCATGTTCCGGATGCAAGACTACCGAGAAGCCGGGATTCCCGTATTACCAGTTAAAGAGGGCATTCATAAAGCGCATCGACACATGAAAGCGTATGTCGTGGCGTTTGGGGCCGTATCGTTGGGGTTATTTTTACTTGGTGAAGCCGGGTATGAATACTTAGCGGTTGCAGCGGTCGTTTGCTTTATGTGGACGAAAGTGACCTTTCGCAGCATTGATGACAGCAACTACATCGCTTGGTCAAAGTCGGTGTTTAAAGTCTCACTGCTAGTGGTGATGGGGATCAGTGGTGTACTAGGATTAGAGCTTATTCCGTTGCCGTTTATTTATTGAGTTTGAAATTCTTTAATATCACTTCCATGTAGCTCCCATTCTGAGAGCTACATGCTTTGCTAGACTCGAATTCATGCCTAAAAGAGATAATATGATTATCCCTTTTAACTATGGTCGTGGTTCATGTTCCGTCGTTTTACTCTTCTTCCAATTGTTGCAATTTCTTCATGCGTATTAGCCCAAGTTCCGTCCTCGGTTAGCTCCGTGGAAACTTATCGCGTTGGAGATATTCTTGTCAGGCTTATTATCCACAACATGGAGATTAATCCAGTGATTGAAGTCGATACAATTAATCGTTCAGATTATGAAATAAATGATGTATTTCGAGTTGCCTCCATTTCTCTAGATAATGAAAAACTGGATTTCAACCAGAGTGCTGGCGTTTTTGTAGAAGAGTATGGAGAGCGTGATAATAAAGTATTTTTCGTGCTTGATTACTTTTACCTACATGGGGGAGGAAGCGTTCTTGTGGATTGTGAAGTCTCATTTGAAAAAGAGAAGATCTTACCCCCAGAATGTAGAGTGAAAGTAAACTGAGAAATCGGCCGAGTTGCTTTGCTTACAAGCTTATCTTACTAAACCTTAATCCAGATTAAAGTTTTGTCACCCACGAGGCATTAAGGTGCGCCTGTAGTTTGCAGGTCTCACGGATTCAGAGAAGGAACAGCCATACGTTGTGTATCGCTGTTCCTTTTTTATTCTTGGTTACTTGGGAAAAGATAGAACTATAAAGACAACATTAAGAGGACTGGTTTTGAGCATTTTGTTTTCCGAAGCCCGCATTGGCAACATGACCCTAAAGAACCGTTTTGTGCGCAGCGCAACGTGGGAGAACATGGCGACCGAAAATGGCCACATGACGGATAAGCTTTACGATATTTACGAAGAGTTGGCGAAAGGTGAAGTGGGTCTAATTGTGACCGGTTATGCCAATATCGTGGAAGAAGAGAAACCCAACGCTGGGATGATGGGGATCTACAACGACTCTTTTATTGAAGAATACAAAAAGCTAACAGAGCTAGTACATCAACACGATTCTAAAATCGTAATGCAAATTGCTTACGGTGGCACCAAAACCACCTACAACGTCGGTGAGCGTGTCATCTTTGCTCCGAGTGACGTGCCTGAGCGTGGCACGAATACGCAAGGCAAAGCGATGACTAAGGACGAGATCGATTACATCGTAAAGGCATTCGCATTGGCGAGTAAACGTGCTCAAGACGCTGGTTTTGACGGCGTAGAGATTCATGCGGCACACACTTACTTAATTAACCAGTTTTTAAGCCCGTACTATAATCGTCGCGAAGACGAATATGGTGGTGGCTTAGAAAATCGCATGCGTTTCCTTTTAGAAATCTTTTCTGAAACCAGAAAGCTGGTTGGGAATACTTTCCCAATCCTTGTGAAGCTTACCGCGACAGAATTCTTTGACGGCGGTTTAACGTTCGATGAAACTCGCGTTGTTTGTAAGAAACTCGAAGAAGTGGGCGTTGATGCGATCATCGTGTCTGGCAATATTCACGGCAAAGCAAACGAACTTGTTGGTGAAACGTTCGATGGTTATACACTACAAGAAGAAGGTTACTTTCACGAATATGGGCACGTGATCAGTCAGGACGTTAACATACCGGTGATTACTGTCGGCGGATTGAGTGACATTGATGCGATTGAGAAAATTGCAGAAAACACAGATATCCAATTTTTTGCTGTGTCACGTCCTTTATTGGCTGAGCCTCAGTTAATAAAGCGCTGGAAAGAGGGTAATCGAGCGCCAGTGGATTGCGAGCGTTGCTCAAAATGCCGAACCAAACGTGGTAACTTTTGCGTAGTGTATAAGAACCGAAATCGTCGTAAATAACCCACCTTAAGTGACGGTATATCACTGATAAATAGTGCAATAGTCTTCTAAAACACTAAGAAGGCTATTCAATTTAATTCAATATCACTGCCTCTAACGGCTATTCACTATTCGCAGTCCGAAATATTTTTATAATCCTATTTAATTGATAAATAAAGATAATATAATTAATTATTAAAAGTATTAATTATAAGACAAAGTTTCATATCTGAAACTAAATTGCATTCTAAACTTACAATGAACTTATTAATAATTAGGTGCGAGTGTCACGCAGGGTAAAGAATACTGAAGGTGCTTTGAGGTGCGGTATCATTGCGATAACTATCTGATTTTTATAACTGTGTTTCAGCTTTATCGAACCCAAGAGAGTAAGGGAATTTGTGACCCTACGGTATCGTTACTGTGGGGCCTTGTTTATTTTCTGAAAATAGCTACTCAAACGTCACGTTTAATTGTGAGGGACTTGTATTAGCTTGTCGTTGCATTGTGCTTTGCAAGCCTCATGTAAAACGTGAGAGGCAACTAATATGAATAGTCTAGAAAATGCAACCATTGAACACTTCAAAAATCAATTTCAGGGTGATGTTGTTTTGCCCGGAGATCCTACGTACGACGAAGTTCGTCAAATCTGGAATGGCATGATAGATCGAAGTCCCGGTGTTATCGCTCGCTGCAAGTCTGCCGATGATGTCGTGATGGCGGTTAACTTTGCTCGGGATAACAATCAGCTACTTTCGGTCCGAGGTGGCGGGCATAATATTGCGGGCAATGCGGTTTGCGATCATGGTGTGATGATCGACTTGTCGCTTTTGAATCATGTTCAAGTGGATGAAAGCGAAAGAAGGGCTTTCGTTGAACCTGGCTGTACGTTGGCTGATGTCGATGAGGCCACACAAAAATATGGATTAGCAACGCCTGTCGGCATTAATTCAACCACGGGAATTGCGGGGTTAACGCTTGGTGGTGGTTTTGGTTGGTTGAGCCGAAAATATGGTATGACGATAGACAACTTGGTCTCTGCAAATGTCGTAACTGCAGATGGTCGTCAACTGCTCGCGAATGAGACAGAAAATGCCGATTTGTTCTGGGCGTTACGTGGGGGCGGCGGTAACTTTGGTATCGTTACGCGTTTTGAATTCCAGCTACATCCTGTCGGTCCAGAGGTGTTAAGTGGTCTCATTGTCTTTCCATTTGAGCAAGCGAAATCCATTATCACCCAGTTTGCGAAATTCACTGAGTCGGCCCCTGATGATCTAAGTGTCTGGATGGTGAGTCGGAAAGCGCCGCCACTCCCATTCTTACCTGAAAGCGTTCACGGTAAAGAAGTGGTTGTACTCGCGATATGTTATGCGGGTGACCCGGCTGAAGGTGAGAAGTTAATTGCGCCGTTGAGAGAGTTTGGTGATGCACATGGTGAGCATGTTGGTGTACAGCCATTTGCGGCGTGGCAGCAAGCGTTTGATCCATTGCTTACTCCGGGCGCACGTAACTATTGGAAATCGCACAATTTTAACTCGCTAAGCGAAGGTGTGATTGATGCAGCGATAGAATACGCAGGTAAGTTACCATCGCCTCAGTGTGAGATTTTTATCGCCTCTCTTGGCTGCGCTGCCTCTAGACCTGAGCCCGAGTCTATGGCTTATTCTAGCCGTGATGCAAACTATGTATTAAATGTGCATGGAAGATGGGATTTAGCAGAAGATGATGAAGCTTGCATCAGCTGGGCAAGGGAATTTTTTGCCAAGACTAAGCCCTATGCAAGTGGCGGAGCGTATATCAATTTCCTTACACAAGACGAAGCTGAACGTACAGAGTCTGCCTACGGTCCAACCTTTGCGCGTTTACAAGCAGTGAAGAAGAAGTTTGATCCAAATAACTTGTTCAGAATGAATCAGAATATCAAGCCAGAATAAGTGCAATAAGAGCGTCGTCATTTCATATGACCGGATCTGTCACTTAATATCAAATAACAGTGGCTCTAAAATCTAATGGAGCCACTGTTAGCTAAAACTTCGAACTACGTCTCTTCATCTTGATAGTTTAGATAACGTACACACAAATCATGAAACGCTTTTGCTTGAGGCGAGATCGTGCGGTCGGTCAACGTAAAGATACCAATTTGCCTTTCAAGCGGTGGATCGATAAGTGGGATCCAAACCAAGCGTGTTTCATTGGTTGGGAAAGCAAGCTTCGGTAGGGTCGTGACACCAATCCCAAGTTCTAAGACAGAAAACAGCGAAGTGATATTCTCGACCGAATAGAGCGCTTGCTCACTCAGTGCTCTGGCTGGGGTTGGATCGAGAAGCGTACAGGTGCCGTTACGAATAAAAGGTTGTTCGAGCAAAGTTTGCCACTCGATTCCCTCTGTTTTATTGGCAATCGGGTTATCTTTTAAACACACCACGCCAATGGGGTCGGACAACAGCGGTGTAAAGTCAATGCCGCCCTCATCAAGGTGAGAGGGGTTACCGAGCGCCAAGTCGACTTCACCGGAGAGTAAGCGAGCCTCGACGCCCGCCGCGTTATCATCGATCAAGCTTACTTCTACATTTGGATACTGCTCGCAAAAGGCACCCAACACGCTCGGGATGAGTTTCGCTGCAACAGAAGGAACGCTCGCAATTCGCACTCTCCCTTGCTGTCCGGCCGCGGCAGCTTTGAGATCGTTGTCCAGCGCACTGTAGATATTGAGAAACTGAACCACCTTGGGCAAACAAATCTCACCAAAAGGCGTTAATTTGGTTTTGTTGCCGGGCTCAAACAGCGTTTGTCCTAGCATTTTCTCTAGCTCTTTTATCGACGTGGAGAGCGCAGCCTGAGATCGATTTGCACGATGTGAAGCGGCTCGAAACCCACCTTCCTCGACTACCATCACAAAATGCATTAATTGTTGAAGCTTAATACTCATCCCTAATGCCTCTTAATCCCTTTATTTACGTTATTCTCAATGAGGTGATAAGTTTTATTTATCAAATGTAAAAAATTTACCGTTAGATTTATCGCCTGTCAATGTGCATCATTTAACTATATTGAAACAAAGCTGTTACAAAGGTTGAAAGGCACGTGAATACTCCTACTAAAAAACACCCAGTTAAAACCAGTCTATTTGCTTCTAAAGCGCCGCTTGAATGGGCGATTGTTAACAATGGAACTCTGTATACAGCACAAATTCCTATTGATGATACAGGCACGGTTGTTGAAGGTGGCATCGAAGCACAAACACGCCAAACCTTTAACAATCTCATTCACACCCTGGAGTGTGCCGGGGAGTCTTTGGACTCGGTTTTGCAGGTCCTGATTTACGTGACCGACAGAGAATACTTAAAAACCGTTAACCAAGTGTACGCAGAATACTTTGAAGCGCCGTACCCAAACCGCGCCGCCATGGTGGTTGCAGGGTTAGCACGAGAAGAAATGTTGGTGGAGTTTGTCGTCTACGCGTCGGCAAGCCAACCAGAATAAATCCAACAAGAATAATTGAGATCAGTGGGTGGCTTGCCATCACAAATCGGAAGAACAAGGAAAGAACCATGACTTTTATTAACAATGTTCAAGCAGAAAAATCCCTCTATATAGCAGGTGAATGGCAATCGGGCATGGACACCATCGCCAATATTAACCCTTCTGATATCAGCGAAAACATTGGCGATTTCGCACAAGCGAGTGTGTCGCAAGTAGAGCAAGCGATTCAAGCGGCTAAATCAGCGCAGCCAGAGTGGGAAAAAACACCAATCGAGCGCAAACAAGCAGTGCTGCAAGCGATTGGTGATGAGCTCATTGCACGATGTGACGAATTGGGCACTTTGCTGTCGCGTGAAGAAGGTAAGCCATTTGCTGAAGGTCGAGGTGAGATTTACCGTGCTGGCCAATTCTTCCAATACTTTGCTGCTGAGGTACTGCGTCAAATTGGCGATAACGCAGCTTCCGTCCGTCCAGGTGTCTCCGTTGAAGTTACTCGCGAAGCCGTCGGCGTTATCGCCATTATCTCTCCTTGGAACTTCCCAACAGCAACAGCGGCTTGGAAAATCGCGCCAGCACTTGCGTTTGGCAACAGTGTCGTCTGGAAGCCTGCCAACCTAACTCCAGCAAGTGCCGTTGCACTGACTGAGATTATCCATCGCCAAGGTTTACCTGCTGGCACGTTTAACCTCGTTTTGGGCAGCGGTTCGCAAGTAGGTAATACCCTTATCAATTCGAAAGACGTGAACGGCGTTAGCTTCACTGGTTCTGTGGACACAGGCCGTAAAGTCGCCGCGGCAACGGCACCAAATTTTGTGCGTTGTCAGTTAGAGATGGGTAGCAAAAATGCGCTCGTAGTGGCAGATGATGCAGACATTCAAATTGCCGTTGAAGCGACAATCGCAGGCTCATTCTCGGGTGCAGGTCAAAAGTGCACCGCGTCTTCTCGTCTTGTGGTTATGGACGGAATTCACGACGCGTATGTTGAAGCGCTAATCCAACGCATGAGCGAACTTAAAGTGGGTCACGCACTGGAAGAGGGCGTGTTCATGGGCCCTGTGGTTGATGGTAACCAGCTGAATGCGAACTTTGAGTGGATCGAAAACGCACGCCAAGCAGGCGCGGAGCTGGCTTTCGGTGGTGAGCGTCTGAGCCTAGAGCATGACGGTTACTACATGTCACCAACTCTGTTTTTAAATACACAGAATGGCTGGGAAGTGAACCAAGAAGAAGTCTTTGCACCAATGGCGAGCGTGATTCGCGTTTCTGATCTGGATGAGGCAATTGCAGTCGCAAACGATACGCGCTTTGGCCTGACAGGCGGCATTATCACGCAAAGCTTGCGCAATAGCGCGATCTTCAAACAGCAAGTCCAAACGGGCTGCGTCATGGTTAACTTGCCAACTGCGGGTACAGATTATCACGTTCCATTTGGTGGTCGTAAAGAATCTAGCTTTGGTCCTCGTGAGCAAGGTCAGTACGCCAAAGAGTTCTACACCGTAGTGAAAACCGCTTATCAGCGTCCTTACTAAGATCGGCAGGGTAACTGATGGTGTCAGTTGCCCGCACGAAAAGGCTAAGAAATTGTTTAAGGAGTGGTTATGTACCAACAACGGATTGTGATTGACGGATTGCAGTACTGCAATTGGGATCGAGAGTATTTCCAAACGCTTAAGGCGAGTGGCATTACCGCCGTTCATGCCACCATCGTCTACCACGAAACTGCGCGCGAAACCTTAACGCGTTTTGCTGAATGGAACTTGCGCTTCGAGCAAAATGCGGACCTCATCATGCCTATTTATTCAATGGCAGATGTAGAAAAAGCCAAAGCAGAAGGCAAAGTCGGCATCTTCTTCGGCGCGCAGAATTGCTCACCGATTGATGATGAAATTGGTCTGATTGAAGTGATGCGCCGCCAAGGTCTGCTGATCATGCAACTGACCTACAACAACCAAAGCTTACTAGCGACAGGTTGTTACGAACAAAACGATTCAGGTGTAACTCGCTTTGGTAAGCAAGCGATTGAAGAGATGAACCGAGTCGGGATGATCATTGATATGTCCCACAGCGCGGAGCGTTCGACGTTGGAAGCTATCGAGCTCTCTTCGCGTCCAATTTGTATCAGCCATGCTAACCCGACATTTGCGCATGACGCACTGCGCAACAAGTCCAACACCGTGATCAAAGCATTGACGGAGCGCGGCGGTTTGATCGGATTCAGTTTATATCCGTTCCATTTACCAAATGGCAGCCAGTGCACGCTGGATGATTTCTGCCAGATGGTTGCGAAAACCGCAGACATGTTTGGCGTTGACCATTTAGGTATCGGTAGCGATTTGTGCTTAAACCAGCCGCAACAAGTGTTGGAGTGGATGCGCAACGGTCGTTGGTCAAAAGCGATGGATTACGGCGAAGGTTCGGCAAGTAACTCGGGATGGCCAGATGCGCTGCCATGGTTCTGCGGCAGTACAGGGATGGAGAACATCTACAACGGATTAATGCGTCACGGATTTAGTGAATCTGAGGCAGGAAAAATATTGGGTGAAAACTGGTTCAACTTCCTCAAAGAAGGATTAGAGCCTATTTCATAGTACTCCCAAAATTAGGAACCGCCTGCCTACATAACAACAATACGGCAGGCGTAAAACTCACATTTGTAGCCAGTCTTTGGCAGCTGCAAAGAACCTCTGGAGCCAGAGTATGTCTGATTTAACCAATAGCATGAAAGCTTCCACGATGAGCGTGTCATCGGGCAAGTCAAAAGCAACACACAACACATCAACAACAGAAAACACGACGGACAAATTGGGACTGAATAACCCGGCCTTTTGGTATAGCGGTGGTTTTATCGCGTTGTTCGTTGCTATTGCACTTTATGACGGCGAGTTGTTATCTACGATCGTTAACGCCGGCTTTGGCTGGGCAGTTCAGGTGTTTGGTCCTTACTGGCAGTTACTGCTGCTTCTCACTTTTCTTATTGGTCTTGGCTTGGCTGCAGGGCGAACAGGCAAGGTGATGTTGGGCGGGATTGCTAAACCAGAAATGGATTCTTTCCGCTGGATGGCGATTATTTTCTGTACCTTGTTGGCTGGTGGTGGCGTTTTCTGGGCCGCGGCTGAGCCTATCGCGCATTATGTTAGCCCACCCCCTTTGTACGGCGCGCAAGATAACCCGCAGCAAGGCGCGGTGAATGCGTTGTCGCAATCCTTTATGCACTGGGGCTTTCTGGCTTGGGCGATTGTAGGTAGCTTAACTTCCATCGTAGTGATGCACCTGCATTACGACAAAGGTTTACCACTAAAACCCCGTATTTTGCTTTACCCTGTGTTGGGCGAACGAGCACTTAAAGGCCAACTCGGTGCATTGATTGACGCGTGCTGCATTATCGCGGTAGCCGCGGGCACCATCGGGCCAATTGGGTTTCTAGGCTTGCAGGTTAGCTACGCGTTAAATGCGCTGTTTGATATTCCTGATGGCTTTACGACTCAGCTTATCATCATTTTGTTTGCGATTGCGCTTTACACCTTGTCTGCACTCAGTGGATTAAGCCGAGGCATGCAACTGCTTAGTCGTTACAACGTGATTCTGGCAATGGCATTGATGGTTTACATCCTGTTTTTTGGCCCTACGAATTTTATCTTTAACGGATACATTCAAGGTGTAGGGAGCATGCTGGATAACTTTATCCCAATGGCGACCTATCGCGGTGACGAAGGTTGGCTAAGCTGGTGGACAGTATTTTTCTGGGGCTGGTTCCTTGGTTATGGTCCGATGATGGCAATCTTTATTGCGCGTATTTCCCGTGGTCGCACTATTCGCCAAGTTATTTCCACCATCAGTATTGTTGCTCCGCTCACCACCTGTTTTTGGTTCACGATTGTAGGCGGCTCTGGCCTTGCGTTTGAAATTGCTGAACCGGGTAGTGTGAGTGCGGCGTTTGAAGGCTTTAACTTGCCAGGTGCTTTGCTTGCGGTGACTCAGCAACTACCAATGCCAATGCTGACCTCGATTCTATTTCTGATTTTAACCACGATCTTCATTGTCACGACGGGCGACTCAATGACCTACACAATCAGTGTCGTGATCAGTGGTGAAACGGAGCCGAATGCGATCATCCGTACCTTCTGGGGTGTAATGATGGGTGTAACAGCTCTGATCCTGATTTCGCTTGGCTCTGGCGGCATCTCTGCACTGCAATCTTTCATTGTGATTACCGCGGTTCCGGTTTCGCTGATTCTGTTGCCGTCACTTTGGAATGCACCGCAAATCGCAATCAAAATGGCGAAAGAGCAAGGGCTATAACAATTATCTAATTCAAACAACGTGGAGCTTGTGCGGGTGTTTTCCTCCTGCATCCGCACAAACCCTAGTATTCTTACAATAACAAATAGGTGGTGAGCAAAATGGATGCACATCGTTCTACTTATACGGAAGCAACTATGCGCGATGCAGCGATTGTCATGGCAGCCGAAAGGCTTGGCGCAATGCACCAAAACCGAATCAGCTTTGTTCGTAGTCTGATTCGTAATATGGCAAGCCAAAATTGGCAAGTAACCAAGCATGAGTGGCAACTTTGTCCGCGTGGTTATGGTCACGTTATTTACAAATTGACCACGCTAGAGCACGTTTATCATTTGGTGGTGTTCTGTGATGAAATTGCTGATGACGAGCGTAATGACCGCGTCATTGCTGAAAAGTGGGACGTCACATTCGCACTGGTTCAAGGCGATGTTGATGTTACTTTGTTGGAAAGATTGCGAGCAAATGTACCGCTGCAAGAAGCGGGACGTAATCCAAACAACGTACTTGTTCTGGCTCGCGCAAACAAAAGCGTACGCGTGTTTGAGCACATTGTTAGCGCTCTTTCTCAAGGCAAGCAGCCCGAGCCAAAAGAGTTGGCGGAAGTGGGGTATATCCTTCGTACCACTGCTGTGTATGGTAACGGAAAGTTTGGTATCGCCGATTTCAAACTGTTAGAGAATAACCCAGATTTCAGCCAGTCTTTTAGTGCGCAAATGTGTGCCGTATATATGTTGCGTGAATTCAGCCTGGATTGGGTGCACTACCTGGCACTTCAGCAAGGAGGCGACAACGCGGTGGCTTTGCATCGTGGCTTGCAGCGCTACCTTGGTGTCGGCAATGCGACTGGCTTGGGCATGGCTCCATACTTGATTAATCACCCGTGCATCGTTGACCAATGGATGACCTCTCGCGAACGTGCGGTAGCGCGAGTCTTTGCGATGCCGTGTGAAGCGTCATTCCATGCTCCTTTGCAAGGATTACTACAAAAAGCACAGCGCCATCTAGAGCAAGTCATCACCATCAATGAACATCAAGACAGGCTCAATCATCAAGCGATATCAGACATCAAACAACTGCTATCGGAGCTAACAACATTAATGGCATCACATCCTAACTGGGCGAGTTTGGTCGAGCAAAAGAAAACAATGAGTGTGGAAGCCCAAGAAATCCTCACCTCTTGCTTGATCGAACTGTACCCATCTTTGGTGGATGAATTTGCTAGCCAAATGAATACGGATGAAACGTTATCGATTCCGGGCGGGAAAAAGATCCAAGATTTACTTGAGGTGTTGCAAAGCAAATACCGCTGGGCGATTGATGCGGATTACTCACTAGCCGAGAACAACTACTGGTTCTGGTATCGTTCACAAGACAAAGAAGAACCAAGGCTTGGTGTTCGTGGTGAGGAAGCAGGAGAAGAAAAAGAGCTGCCGCTTGATATCGGCAGACAAGTGAATCGCTTGTACCACGCCTTGCTTGGTTGTGATGAAGAAATGTCCGTAGCAGAGTTTCTGTTGCAAAATCCGACTTACCGTTCGATCACACGTCGCGTATGGACGTTAGGCAACCGAGCAATGGGTGATATTCAAATGAACGTGCTGCGTAAAGATGCGTTACCAATGCACTTATTGCGCTGTAAGTTGGCGATCTTTGGTGCGACTAAGTTTGATCCGCGCTCGGATCGTTGGGTTCGAGTAACTTTCTTCCAGGGCGCGCCGTTGTTGGATGAAATTCACGATCCTAAACTGGCGGACACATGGATTTTCCCAAGCATGCCGGAACGAGAAGAAATTGCGCAAAGTGACAATCTAAAAATCAACGGAGGATTTGCATTATGATCGTCTCTCACAACGAATTGGTGGCCGCGGTTAATAAGGCATTTCTTGGCATGCGCCGTCACTGTGGTGAGGCGGATGTCATTGCGAACATGGTGGCGGACTTGCAAATGGTTGGCTTGCACGGGGTGCGTCACTTTAATAACGCCAGCCTGTTTCTTGGGTTAGATTCGGACTGCGCCGTATCGGTGACCAACAGCACGTCAGCGAGTATCGAGATGGATTTGCACAATGGCAGTGTGGCGTGCCACTTACCCGCCGTGTTGGATTTCGCACTTGAGAAAATGATCAACAGCAAGTCGATTACTATCACGTTGAAACAGTGCCATAACCGTTGGCTAGGTTTTAGTGAGTTGTTGAAGCTCTCTGCAAAAGGCATCGCGTGCCGTGCACAATGGGTCAATGGCTCTAGTCCAAAACGAACGCTTTATGTGTTAAACCGTGGACGAATCGCGCCAGAAGTCTTTTTCTCGGATCAGTTTGATGGGCATGATACGAATTTGCATAGTATGGTTATCGAACTCTCTGTGAACGATTTCGATATCGAGAAAAGCGCACAGGGATACACCATTCACATTGAAGGCGATGAGTTAAGCAACACGCAACAAGCCTCTTGGCAAAATGGTATTTTTGTCGAAGACCAAGAGTGGGAAACATTGAAACAAACCGCAACTGCATTGCTAGTGGAGAACAGTGAGCGTTCCATGCAGGGCGCTGGTGGTGTGGTTTAAGCTCTGAAGGGACAGTGATTCCAAGTTTCAAGTGATGAAGGCTGCGGTTTAGCGGCCTTTTTTGTGTGCGATGTTCGGTCACTTCTTAGGTTCTAAGGCTATGATTATCGTTAAATACCAAGTAGAGCGACATAGGGAAGAAAAATGGACCTGCAAGAGAACAAAAGAAATGCCATTGCGTTTTACGAAACCGCCTATCGAGGTAATCCAAAAAAGGCAGTTGAAGACTACGTTGGCGATGAGTACATTCAGCACAATCCATTAGTTGGAAATGGCCCCGAGGCTTTTATCGAGTATTTTGAGCGGATGCAAAACGAGTATCCCAATAAAGACATTACGTTTGTGCGAGCCATTGCTGAGGGGAATTTGGTGGCACTACACACTCACCAAACATGGCCTAATGATATTGAATACGTGACGATGGATTTCTTTCGTTTTGATCATAATGGGAAAATCGTCGAACATTGGGACGCTCTGCAAGAGATTCCTAAAGAAACATTGAATGGTCACACCATGTATTAACGAATCGTTGATTAGTCTCCCATGCCGTTTATTCAAACGGTATGGGAGGTTAAATGATTTGTGGCACTTTAAGTATTAATCATCAAAGCGCTTTTTCGATTCTCACCGCTACGTCTTCAGATACCCAACCTTTCCACAAGTCAGGGTAGGTATTAAAGAAGTAAAACATCGCTTCTTCACCATCTGCGTAGTTATCTTCCATCCAGGCCAGCATTTCACTCATTTGCTCGTTGGTAAATCCGCGTTTCTGCAAGTACGCGAATGCTTGGGGTTCTTTGTTCGCAAATGCCTCAGTTGTTACTGTGCGAACTGGAGAAGGTGGGTACATTGTTACTTTTGGTGAAGCGCAATCAGGCTGGGTGGTACAGTTGCGATACTCTTCCAGATCCGTTCCGCTACCCAAATCCACTTTGACCATATCATACTTGCCCAATACGGGTGTTGGTGACCAGTAGTAACCAAACCAAGGCATTTTGCGATCATAGGCTTTGGCGATGGTGCCAGCTAATGCTGCGCCAGAGCCTGGGTCAACCATCTCAAAGCCGTGCTCACTTAACCCTAATGCATTAAACAAGTGACCGGAGGTGATTTGGCATGTCCAACCAGCAGGGCAGCTATAAAAGGCGAACTTGTCATCATCCTCTGGGTGTTCAAATAGTTTGGCGTGCTTGATGACGCCTTCTATCGTCGCGAGCTCTGGATACTGTTTTACCAGATAGGCGGGAACCCAAAAGCCTTCTTCACCGCCATTGACAAGCGACTCACCAGCGATGCGCAAGCGTTTATCCGCAATCCCTTTATCAAGTGCTTCTTTAATACCGTTTGTCCATAACTCTGGCGCAACGTCAGGTTGTCCCTTTTCAATCATAGAGGTGCCTGTAGGAACGCTATCACCAGGGATCAATTCCGCATCGCACTGGTAGCCTTCATTTAAGACAAATTGGTCGATGTGCGCCATTAAGCTGGCCGAATTCCAATTCATATCCGCGATGGTTATTTTTCCACATTCATCCGCATTTGCATGAGTTGATAATGCTGATAGCAGCAGAACAGAGAGCATTGAAGGTGTCGTCTTCATGTGACTGAATTTCCTTGTCGTTGTCATTTACTTCAGTATATACATCGGTTTACAAAGATTCAGTGAACAAGGTTTTTTCAGTGACGTTAAGCATAAAAACGGCGATTTATGAAGCGTTTAGTGAGAGTGGTTGAAAGGGAGTTAATACAGCAAGAACACCCCTTCGTAGCCGCCGATCTCAATGTGAGAAACATAGTCGCCGATGTTACCGTCTTGATCTACAGGTCGCATAGGCTCTGGAAGTGCGATAGTTATCTTCGGTGAGGAGAAATAATCGATATTCTTGCCAAAGAAATCAGTACGATACAGCACTCGGCCTTTGGTGAATTCGCGGGCTAACACCATCTCCGTAGGGCCATGCATCACTACCGTATCTTCTGAGCGATACGCAAAGTACGTATGGGTTGGTAACAAATCGATAGCGCCATTAGGCAAGTCAGGATGAGCCACTTTGCTCATAGAAGCATCTCCAATCACCGTGTAATCGGCGGAATAGGGCGTGCTGGTGGACATCATTAGCGGAGTCGCCTGATACCCATCTGGGATTTGATTGGCTGGTGTACCTAAATCGATGGCAAGCAAGGTGCTAGGTTGATAAGCAATATTCTTTGGTACGCCTGCCTTCCAGAAGTTGTTAACGGTGGTGTTATTGCTTCCATATAGGTAGCTATTATTCCACTGACTAAAGTAACTGCGCTCAGGGTGATAGTTTAAGTAGAACACTACTAGTGCAGAATATTGGTCCTGCTTCCAATTGTTTTCTGTGTTACCAAAGTATTGGACGCGACCATAACGCGTTGTTGCTTGATAAATCACTTTCTGGCCCGCTTTGGCGAGTGCAGAGTTATCCCAAAATTTAGCTAAGCCAGCATAGCCACTAAAGCCAGTGGAAAGGAAAAGGTAGTGCTCGCGCAAGTACAAGGAGCCAGCATCAACCAAGTGGTTTTGGCCGTTACGACCGAATAAGTTGGCCGTGCCTATGTTGAGGCCAATTAACGCATCCGCATCCAGCGTCGCCAATTTGTTTAAGAACGCCGAGAATTGCGCTTTGTATGCATCATCAACGGCTTGGCTTCCCGCCACCAAACCAAGCTCATCCACCGTACCACCGGAATAAACGTAGAACTGATTTTCTCCGAGTAACTTATTCGTATCGTCGTTGTACGCACCGTTTAAACCTTGTTTTGCCCATTCTGCTTGGTAATAGTGGTGTATTGCGTTGGCAAGATCGGGATTGCCGAGGTTGGTTAATGCCCAAGAAGAGGTTTGGTTCCACATACGACCAAATGGAATAACGCGTGACTCCCAACGAAATCGTGCTGTTGCATTCTTATTCGAACGGTTTTTGTATTCATTCCAAGAAAGATAATTGTCTTGGTTGAGATCCGCAGATTTGTCGAAGCCACGAATTTTACGCCAGCGTTGAATGGTTTGACCTTCAGGTGTCTCCGTTGGTGCTCCTGAGATATTGACGGCAGGGAAGCTATCTTTGAGTTGAATGTTTTCGAGACGTGGGCGGTTTTCTATGTTGTCGTCATGCCAAGTAATTTTCGCAACGTAAAGGCGGCCGCCGTCGCGTAAAAAAGTGGACCCAAAATACTGACCGCCACCATAGGTTTGTCCGCTACCATCGTGTGTCGTAGCGCGAACCCAATCCGAAGGAACAGACCAGTTTACCGTTTGGTTTTTAGTCATGTTCTCAGTCTTGTCTTTTTTAATTGCGAAGCTTTTCCATTCTGTTACCAGACCAAACGAATCGATGGCAGAAGGGTATTCAATAGTGATGCTGCCGCCTTGAGCAAACTGGGAGAAAGTAAGGGTTAAGCGGTCGAACTTCTCTGAGTGATAAACATAGAGGGCACCACCATTATTCGCCTGACCGAATACATCAGCATCCCATGGCGGTGGTTGATATAGCCAAAAACCGGCGTGGTCAGCGCTGGCGGTATAGCCAACGATCATCGGTTTGCGATTTAGCAGAGTATTTTCACCATGGCTTGAGTCGACTTCAGCTAGGATAGTGTCTTCCGAAAAATGAAGAAAAAAGTCCTCATAATCGATGTTATTTATTTCTGCTTGGTTACGTATATCGTTTTCCAGCCAACCTGAGTTAAGTTCCAGCTTTTGGTTGTACATGTAACCAAGCGCTTTTACACGCTCGTTATCACTCTTATTTTCGTAAGCTCCAAACACGATATCGGCATTATCCAACTCCCATTCAAGTGCAGCGGCAGCAGAGATAGGCTTATCTTGAAGATCAATACCCTGTTCATGCAACCCAGGTAACACGATTGCTGTTCTACTCCAAACGTTGGGCACAGAAAGCAAGCTCAAAGAAATGAGTGTAACGAGAGAAAAACAATGCGACTTCAACATGGAGTTATCCCATTAATACTTAGATGACTCAAATTAAGAGTCAGATACAAAGAGAAATTATAGTCCATTCGCGAAGTCGTAATCAGGACCCTGCCATAGAGGACTTTACAGGAAAACTAACAGGGGGTGCTGTGCAAAAATGAGCGGGTGTACTTGGAATAGATCATCCTCATCGACTCAAAACTTCCTCTACACGTCAGCACAAAAATAACCACCATTTTAACCTTGTTTCGGTCGTCACCATGTTGTTGGATTTTTCTTCAACAAATTCAGTTAAAACTAACTCTTCAAACCAGTCAGATACTCTGTCTTGGTGGTTGCTGATCATACAAAAAATTAACAAATTAAATTTTTATACATTTTTATTGCATAAAAAGTCCAGTTGAGTAATATAAATACCAAGTGACAATTAATGCGGTATGTCAGCATGACTATTCAGGTAAGCGGAATCAATAAATCCTACGGTGAGACACAAGTGCTTCATGATGTCAGCTTTAAGTGTGAAAGCGGGGAAACACTGGTGTTACTTGGTCCAAGTGGCGCAGGTAAGAGCTCTCTACTGCGTGTTCTTAACCTTCTTGAAGGGGCGGACAACGGCAAGCTAAACATCGCAAATGATGTTTTTGATTTCTCTACTGAAATCAAAGAGAAACAAGGTTTAGCACTTCGTCGTAAAGTAGGCATGGTGTTCCAGCAGTACAACTTATGGCCGCACATGACAGTGATGGAGAACCTGATTGAGGCTCCGGTAAAAGTATCTGGCATGGATAAAGAAGAAGCGAAGAACCAAGCAATGCAAATTCTCGCAACGCTGCATTTGGCAGATAAAGCGGATGCATGGCCGATGCAGCTTTCTGGTGGTCAGCAACAACGTGTGGCGATTGCTCGTGCACTGATGATGAAACCGGAAGTCTTGCTTTTTGATGAACCGACCGCAGCGCTTGATCCGGAAATTACTAACCAAGTCGTTAAGATTATTAAAGATTTAAGCGAAACTGGCATCACCCAAGTCGTAGTAACGCATGAGGTCGATTTTGCTAAGAAAATCGCTAGCCACGTACTGTATCTAGAAAAAGGATACATCGTCGAGCACGGCACAAATGATTCGTTTTCTAACCCGCAAACCGCCCAGTTTGCTGACTACCTAAATCACTAAATTACGTTTTTAAAGTTCAGTCTATTTAACAGATAAGCTCGGCTGTCATTGCGAGTGTCAGCCCACTAAGTACACACGGAGTATTGCAATGAAAAAGATTCTACTAGCTTCACTAATCGGCCTTTCTTCTGCAACTATGGCAGCAAACGCAGCAGCACAAGAAGAGATCAAATTCGCGATGGAAGCGACGTACGCACCATTCGAATACATGGATGAAAATAACCAAATCCAAGGTTTTGACGTGGATCTGGCGAACGCACTATGTAAAGAAATGGAAGCCAAATGTACCTTCCATAACCAATCTTTTGACAGCCTGATCCCTGCATTAAAATTCAAACGTTACGATGCGGCTATCTCTGCAATGGATATTACTGAGGCGCGTTTGGAGCAAGTGAATTTCACGAATGCATACTATGAAAACTCAGCAGCGTTTGTTTCTATCAAAGAAAAAGTTGCTGATCAAAAAGCACTAGAAGGTAAGCGCGTTGGTGTTCAAAACGGTTCAACACACCAAAGTTACCTGATTGAGCAAATGCCGGGCGTAACAGCGGTTCCTTACTCTAGCTACCAAGACGCATTCATCGATATGAAGAACGGTCGTATTGATTCTGTATTCGGCGATACAGCTGTCGTAGCTGAATGGTTCAAGAAAGAAGACAATCTAGCATACGTGGGCGAGCACGTAACCAACCCTAAATATTTCGGTAACGGTTTCGGTATCGCAGTAAACAAAGGTAACGATGAGCTAGTGAACAAGCTGAACACGGCACTGAAAACAGTGAAAGCGAACGGCGAATACGACGTAATCTACAACAAGTACTTTGGTAAGTAATATGGCACTAACGGGTTACTCTTTATCGCTTGTTCAAGCTAGTTGGATGACTGTCCAGCTTGCCTTCACAAGCCTTTTAGTCGGTTTGATTCTGGCAGTGGTATTCGCCAGTGGTGAAATGTCTCGCCGCGTTTTCGTTAAATGGCCAATGACGGCATTTGTGACGATTGTGCGTGGCTTGCCAGAAATCCTTGTCGTGTTGTTCATCTATTTTGGTTCGACGCAGGTTCTGTTTTTAATCACCGGCAACTTTATTGAAGTTAGCCCGTTCTTGTCTGGGGTGGTGGCGTTGTCATTGATCTTCGCTTCTTATGCTTCTCAAACTCTACGTGGCGCGTTAAAAGCCGTTGGAAGAGGGCAGAGAGAAGCAGCAAGTGCACTCGGCATCAGTCAGGCACATGCTTTTGTTCGCATTGTTTTGCCACAAGCAGTAAGACACGCGCTACCAGGTTTAACTAACCAATGGTTGGTTCTGTTGAAAGATACCGCGCTTGTATCACTGATTGGCGTAACGGATTTGTTGAAGCAAGCGCAGCTAACGTCGGCAGCAACTCATGAAGCCTTTACATGGTACGCAACCGCTGCGGCGATTTATTTAGGCATTACTTTGATTACGCAACGTGCCGTCAAACTGATTGATAAGAAGTTCTCAATTCAAGGCATGAGCATGGGACAGGAGGCAACCGCATGAACGAACAACACGTTTGGCAAATGCTGAATGGCTTGGGCACTAGCCTCCAATTGACCGCCGCTTCCTTGGTTGTCGGCTGCCTCTTAGCTTTGATGATGACGCTGACTCTGATCCTACGTACTCCGGGTTTGCATTGGGTAAGCCGTGGCATCATCACCTTGTTTACTGGTACGCCTTTGTTGGTACAGATCTTCTTGGTTTACTACGGTCCGGGTCAGTTTGATGCAGTTAGAGAAAGTGTTTTTTGGACATGGTTCAGCCAACCTTGGTTCTGTGCGATGTTAGCGTTAGCGCTTAATACCGCGGCGTACAGCACTCAGCTGTTTAAAGGGGCGTTTAACGCGATTCCTTCTGGTCAATGGCAAGCGTGTCGTGCTCTGGGGATGAACAAAACCGCAACGCTAAAAGTGCTGCTGCCATACGCCATTCGTCGTGCCGTTCCTGCTTACTCAAACGAAGTGATTTTGGTCTTCAAAGGGACGTCACTAGCAAGCACGATTACGATCATGGATCTGATGGGTTACGCGCAGCGCATTAACGCACAAACTTACGATACGTTGACGGTATTTGGTATTGCAGGCGCATTTTATTTAACGGTAAATGGTGTGCTAACTCTCATTTTCCGTCAGGTAGAGAAGAAAGCACTAGCCTTTGAAGCCGTTTAATTATTAGTAGCTAATTTGTAAATGCCTCTGTTCAGCGTTGCCCTGAACAGAGGCATGTTTGTTGTAGTGTACTGCTACGCTGGAAAAATCATCAAGAATCACCAAACTTAAGTAAGGTAAACAATCACTGGTGATGATATGGAACGTCGACACTTCTTAGCTTTATGGTCGCTAATATTTGTGCCTTCGCTAAAATCCGCTAGCCCAATGAAGCCGACACCGCCTCAAACGGAAGGGCCATTCTATCCCGTGGTTCCAGTGCCACTTCGTCAAAATTTGATTTTGCAGTCGAAAGGTCTTATTGGTGAGCCCATTTTTCTTCAGGGTAAGGTAATGGATACAGCAGGAAACCCATTGTCTGGAATGAAAATAGAAATATGGCAATGTGATGGACAAGGCATCTATGAACACCCGAATCAACCTAACAATAATAAGTTTGATCCTCACTTTGCAGGCTTTGGTGCAGTTTTAACTGACGAAGATGGGAATTACCTTTTTCAAACGTTATTTCCGGTTCCATATAGCTCTCGACCTCCCCACATCCACGTCAAACTATGGCGTGGAGAGAAAGAGCTGTTAACGACTCAGCTTTATTTGAAAGGGCGAACTGGTAACGAGTGGTGGGGCGGAAAAGCCCGTAATTATTTGCAGTTTGAGCCTGTCAACATTGATGGTCGAGTCGTCGGTGAGTTCAATTTTGTGCTCGCTTAGTGTGATTAAGCATTATTTTGAAAACTCACATCGTAGATTACAAAAGTAATTAGCAAACAGAAGCTTCTAACAGATTAGTCTTGTCCAGCTCTGACTCTTAGTTTGTAGAAATCACTGTACCCAGATTTACGGAGTTGAACACCGCTTACACCTTTCGCTCTGGTGATTTTTTCTTGCCCCCAGAACAATGGTAAGATTGTTGTATCAGCTCTGAGCTCCGAGAGTATTCCCTCCAAACGTTTTTCAGGCGTGGGATCAGAGACTGCATCGTGTACGTGATTAACATGCTGTTCAAATTCATCAGAGTGAAGAGCAAATCGAATACCTGTACCTGTTAATAGCCACTCATAAATTCCATAGGTTAAAGGTGGCTCAATGACATCTTCGACAAAGAGCAAGTCGGCTTGTTCTTTTACAAGTTGAGGATTACTAGCGTCAGTTAGCTCCACAAATTCTACATGCAACCCAGTTTGACGGATTAAATCTACGATCCATTGGTTCGCTTTACTTAAATAATCAATCGTCCACTTTGGATGGGTTATGACTAACGTTCCCTCAAGCTGAGGAACAATCTCGTTGTGAGAGTTATCATCGAGAATGTGCATCGTTTCCAAGCCATTCGCTTTGGCAAATTCAAATCTACGACTCTCGATAAAAGAAAATAGGCGCTGCCAAGTTTGCTCGCTTAGTGAGCACTCGGCTCGACGATTACGTGCTAGAAAAGAAAATGCCTGAATCATATAACATTCGGTATCGTCAGTTTCCTGATTATAACTGATGTATTGAGCCAGCTCAGTCCCTTGATGAGAGAGCGTGATTTGCTCCAATAATGCTTTTTTTGCGAAATAGTTATGATGTTTCTTCAGTACTATTTTGTCGGTATCCCAATGCCTAAGTACAAATGGGCCAGTACCTATTGTGATACTGCGACCTTTAAAGCTCTTCTGACGTCGAGTAGTGATAGACGCATTTGCGGTTGCTAAGCAGTAAATGAATAAGTTATTAGGCTGCTTTAAGTCAATACGTATAGCTTGTTTGGCATTATCGAAGCTGATACGAGTGACTTGCTGAAGTAATTTTTGGACGGGGCCATCTGTTGTAACGAGCTTATTTAAAGAGTGTACGACATCTTCTGCTTGTAATGTTAGCCCATCGTGACAGTAGATATCAGGGCGGAGCCAAATATAGATACAACTGCCTTCATTTTTGTACTCACAAGCGAGGTGATTTTTTAATTGACCGTAGTGATCAACGGTAAATAGGGTGTCATACAAGCTGCGTATTACCTGCAGTTCTGAAAAGCGATAAGTCAGTGAAGGGGTTAGCTCATCTACCCAAGGATACTGGCTGACGATGAGTGTATTTGAATCTTTGTTTTCTTCTGAAACTTCTGCGAGTGCTTGGCTAAGTGCGCTTACAGCAGTGCTACGGTAATGTTCAAGTAACCTCGAGATGACGTCAAAACTACCATTGTTGATTTCATTACGAATCGTAAAGTAGAGGGCTTGGTGTATTGTTACCGTCACTTTTAGTGTGCTGGCTTTCCCACGGCCACGACCTGGCTCCCAGTGGATCCAATTGTAGCTGTCAAGTATTCTCAGTATATTAGATATATTGCGTCTAGAAGTTGAAAAAACCAGTTCTAAATCGTCGAGGTTTACCTGATACGTTTGAGAGTGTTTGTAATGTTTTAATAACTGGCTCAATCTACGAAGACATGTTTCTGTCATGTTTTATTATGTTTCCTCAATAGATGATTGATTTATTAAAGCTATATAATAAATTGATTTCATATTGTGGTGAAGAAAGGTGATTGCTTAAACCCCTCAGTGTTATTGATTGGCTTATCTTCTTCCCATTTAAAAGTATTGGTGGTTTTCATTTTGACTCTAATATATTACTACTAATATAGAGCAAAGGCTCACTTTTTAATTTTTACTATAATATTAGTGAGTTATGATTAATGTTAGTGTTTGTTTTATTAGTTGTGTCTAATTAGTTAGGCGTAATGACATGAAAATACCCCCACTCATCTATGCAAATAAGCAGGGGTATAAGTTTATTTTACTTCTGGGAAGGTAGTGAATATCGTCCACTCATCTTTAACCATCCCTTGCTGGCCGACAACAGTGGCAGTAACGCGGCGGTTTAATGCGTGGCTGACACGATCCATACCCGGCTCTGCTAACTGTGTGTCGCCAAAAGCAATAATTGCGAGGCGGTCACCCGGGATTCCTTTTTTTATCAATAGATTGCGTACATTCTCTGCACGATGGCGAGATAGGTTTAAATTGTATTCTGCGCGTCCTACCTTACTTGCGTATCCTTGTATCTCTATAGAAGTGGTTGGATACTTTTTAAGAAATGCAGCCAACTCATCTATCTTGTTTTTAAAAATTTGGTTAATAAGAGCAGAGTCATTATCAAACAAAATCTTAAGTTGGTATTGCTCTTCTTTATGCAAATAGGTTTCACAACCATCATTGTCCACTTCTGCCCCTATTGGAGTGCCTGCGCAAAGATCACGAGCGTTTATCACACCATCTTTGTCCAAGTCGTTTAGGTCAGCAATCTGATTCGCCTTTGGTATAGGAATGTACGTCAGCTCATCTTGTGCGTACGCACTATGATGACTAATTATGATTAAAGCCAGAGTGATTAGAAGGTTCTTTTTCATTGTATTTAGTACTCCACCGATTGAGTCCACGCTTCCGGTATGTCGACGCGCAATGCGTCTAAAAGCTGCCCGGTTGAAGTCAGGGTCCGATATTGTGCGTATTGCTGTGCAAATTGTGTTTCTAAGTAGTTTTTGCGTGATTCAAACAACTCGTTTTCAGTGTTCAGCAGATCAAGTAGGGTGCGCTTTCCAATACGATATTGTTTTTGGTATGCAATAACGGTGTTTGACATGGAATCAACGTGTTGTATTAAAAAAGACTTTTGTTGTTTAGTCAGCTCAAGAGCGCTCCAAGAAAGGCGGAGCTCTTGCTCCACACTTCGGTATGCTCGCTCTCTGAGGTCTTTCGCTTTATTGAGTTGGTAGGCCATACTGTCACTGTTTGCAGAGTCTCGGCCACCGTTGTAAAGGTTGTATCGGACACGGAGCATTGCTTGTGTTTCAGAGTTGAGACCATTTACTCCTCCTACATCATCGTTCCAGCTTTGTTTCGCTTCAAATGAGATGACTGGGAAATAGTTTGCATCTGCTTGTTTATATTGGAACCTGGCAGAATCGACATCTGCGAGTGCTATTTTTATGACAGGATGATTGTCAAAAGCCTGCGATTGGGCCTCGTCTAGAGAATTGGGGATAAAGTTTTGGTCTGCGTGCGGAAAAATAAGGTTAGTTGGTGCTTCACCAACTAAGCGAAAGAATGCTGTTTGAGCGTCTTTATGGTTATTTTGTGCAGCTAAAACATTACTTTGAGCTTTTGCTAAACGAGCTTTAACCTGGTTAAGGTCGGCAACTGAGCCAATTCCTGACTCTGTACGCTTTTTAATATCAGTATAAATTCGCTTATGTGTGTTTAGGTTGCTAGTGGAAAGCGCAGTCAGCTTTTGTGTTTTTATTACATCCAAATAAGCTTTGATGACTTCTAACGCAACATTTTGGGCATCTGCAAGTAACTGATAACGCACAGACTCTGCATCTGCAGAGGTACGATCAATGTCATATAGGGTTTTTGAACCATCCCAGATCAACTGGGTAAGAGTAATTGCCATATCTTTGCGGGTCATCTCGGTATCACTCTTACCAGTAGAGTCGGAAGGGTGAATGCTCTCGTAACCGATACCCGCGTCAATATCGAGACTAGGTTTATATGCTCCACGTGATTTATCGATAATATAACGACTACTCATATACTCGTTAAACGCACTTTTGATATCAGGGTTCGTTGCAAATGTTGTCGCTATTGCTTGTTCTAAAGTTTGTGCGCTAGAAACCAGTGGTATTAGCAAACCAAAACACGCGATACTAATATTACTTAGCTTCACTAAAATCTCCCCAAATAATTTAACGCCAGTTATTTTTCAAAAATAAATATTAAAGATTACTAATATTACCCAAGGCAAACGTTTCCTTTTGCTTGCTTTTTTGGAATGTAAGCTGCTATTTCAATGAAAATTTAATGACAAGTTTAAAGAATATTAAAAATAGGTCGCATAACATATGTTTTTACGGTGCAAAATAAAACAAATTTAAAACATGAAAATTATTGATAGGATAATTGCGTGTTTTAGGTGGGTTAATTGATGCTAGCTTACGCCCAATTGTGTATATCGCTTCTTGAAAATAAGTCTTATTACTTTCTTAGTTTTATGGACTTTGAGATTTTTGTATTTACTAAATGAGGTATAAGCTCTTGGTTGGACCATCAAAATTAACCGCACAAACCTATGTTGTAATCGGCCTAGATGGTCAAATTAAAGCTTTTGCGTCTAAAGAAAACTTGTTACCGGGAGAAGTGGTCGTTGAATTAGTAGAGGGGAAGATCCAACCTCAGCATGTATATATTGCTGACACAGAAGGTGAAGCTCAAACTGATTCTACCGACAAGCTTGCGAAAATATTAGAGGCCATCGAAAAAGGACAAGACCCGAGTCAACTAGGTGATGAATATGCTACTGAAGCTGGTGAAATTACGGGTTCAAGTTTGACGGCCTCTGGTACTGTTGAACGAACGGGGGCAGAAGTACTAGCAAGTACTTTTTTTGAAACCGCCGGCGTGACGACAGAGCAAAGTACAACGCTATTTAATATTTCTCGATTCACAACCTCAGAGCTTGGTGAAACTGAAGCGTTGATTGATGGTGAAGATAGAGGTGCCGTTCAAGAAGACGTGACGCTTGGAACTTCTGGCAACCTCAGTGTTACTGATCCAAATACAGGTGAAGCGTTATTCCAATCACAGAGTGAGGTTCAAGATAGTTATTGGGGCGTCTTCTCAATTGATGCTTTCGGTAACTGGAATTATCAGCTGAATAATGAGCACGAAGAAGTGCAGGCTTTGGATCATGACAGTGACCCAGTCATCAGAAGTATTACCGTTTTATCTGTAGATGGCACTGAGCATGAAGTTGTGATCTCTATTACGGGCACCGAAGACGCGCCCGTTGTGACGGGCACGTTCACGGGATCGGTGACCGAAGGCAATCTCGGTGATGTTGTGACCGCAGCAGGTACCATTACTATCTCTGATGTTGATAATGGCGATGAGCCAGTGTTCAGCAACACTGCCGTTACGGGCACCTATGGTGAGTTGGTATTAGTGGATGGAAAGTGGACGTATACGCTGGACCAAAGCCAGGTTCAACAGCTGGACGAGGGTGACCAGGTGCAAGACACCATCACCCTGACGGCAACCGATGGCACCCAACAAAACATCGTGATTGATATTACGGGCACCGAAGACACGCCAGTCGTGACGGGTACGTTCACCGGCAAGGTGATCGAAGGCAATCTCGGTGATGTCGCGACCGCAACAGGCACCCTTGCTATCTCTGATGTTGATAATGGTGATGAGCCAGTGTTCAGCAACACTACCGTTACGGGCACCTACGGTGAGTTGGTATTGGTGGATGGAAAGTGGACGTATACGCTAGACCAAAGCCAGGTTCAGCAGCTGGACGAGGGTGATCAGGTACAAGACACCATCACTCTCACGGCGACCGATGGCACCCAACAAAACATCGTGATTGATATTACGGGCACCGAAGACACGCCCATTGTTGACGGTACGTTTACTGGCAAGGTGAGCGAAGGCAACCTCGGTGATGTCGCGACCGCAACAGGCACCATCACTATCTCTGATGTTGATAATGGCGATGAGCCAGTGTTCAGCAACACTACCGTTACGGGCACCTACGGTGAGCTAGTATTGGCGGATGGAAAGTGGACGTATACGCTGGATCAAAGCCAGGTTCAACAGTTGGACGAGGGTGACCAGGTGCAAGACATCATCATTCTCACGGCGACCGATGGCACCCAACAAAACATTGTGATTGATATTACGGGCAACGAAGACACGCCAGTCGTGACGGGCACGTTTACGGGGTCGGTGACCGAAGGTAATCTCGGTGATGTCGCGACCGCAACAGGCACCATCACCATCTCTGATGTTGATAACGGCGACGATCCGATTTTTACAAGCACCACCGTTACGGGCACCTATGGTGAGCTAGCATTGGTGGATGGTCAGTGGACGTATACGCTGGACCAAAGCCAGGTTAAACAGTTGGACGAGGGTGAGCAGGTGCAAGACACCATCACCCTGACGGCGACCGATGGCACCCAACAAAAAATCGTGATTGATATTACGGGCACCGAAGACGCGCCTATTGTTGACGGTACGTTCACCGGCAAGGTGACGGAAGGTAATCTCGGTGATGTGGTGACCGCAACAGGCACCATTGCTATTACTGATGTTGATAATGGCGATGAGCCAGTGTTTAGCAACACTACAGCGACGGGCACTTACGGTGAACTGGTATTGTTGGATGGAAAGTGGACGTATACGTTGAACCAAAGCCAGGTTCAACAGCTGGACGAGGGTGAGCAGGTGCAAGACACCATCACCCTGACGGCAACCGATGGCACCCAACAAAAGATCGTGATTGATATTACGGGCACCGAAGACACGCCTATTGTTGACGGTACGTTCACAGGCAAGGTGACTGAAGGCAATCTCGGTGATGTCGCGACCGCAACAGGCACCATTATCATCTCTGATGTTGATAATGGCGACGAGCCAGTGTTCAGCAACACTACCGTTACGGGCA
This sequence comes from Vibrio sp. D3, assembly GCF_043995865.1. NCBI lineage: Bacteria > Pseudomonadati > Pseudomonadota > Gammaproteobacteria > Vibrionales > Vibrionaceae > Vibrio > Vibrio sp. D3. Next base: position 50,037 of record NZ_CP171886.1, read on the forward strand.
CCTACGGTGAGCTAGTATTGGTGGATGGGCAGTGGACGTATACGCTGGATCAAAGCCAGGTTCAGCAGCTGGACGAGGGTGACCAGGTGCAAGACACCATCACCCTGACGGCAACCGATGGCACCCAACAAAACATCGTGATTGATATTACGGGCACTAATGATGTTCCTGAATTTGTTAGTGGGAGTAATGACAACTTTGGTCTGGATGCCCAAGGTAAAACCGACATCGATAGTTACCAGTTTAGCGTTGATGAAAACAGTCAATCGGGTGTAATTGGAAAAGTAAATGCATTCGATGTCGATCAGGACAGTCAGATAACGTATCACTTAAACGGTCATAGCGAACTGTTTGAAATCAACAGTCTTACCGGTGAGATCAGTGTCAAAAATGGTGCAAATCTGGACCATGAATCTATCGATAACTACCAGCTAGAAGTGGAAGCTCGTGACCAGTTTGGCGGTAAAGACACCGCTCAGGTCGAAGTGTTGGTTCGCGATATTAATGAAGCCCCTCTTGCTGAAGATGATAAGGGCATTGAAAAAACGACCAAGACACTTGACCAGAGCAACTGGGATGACAGTGCTGATATCACAGTTGATTATTATGTGATAGATACTCGATCTGGAAATAAGGTTTCTGATGCATCTAAAGCTGATTATGTTGGTGACGGCGACCACAAATATGGCGTTAGTTCTGCGCTAGACAGCGGCTCAGACCGGGTTCAAGATGGTCAGATTCGATATGATGATGCAACTGGACAAAGTGAAGCAATGCGCTTCTCCTTCGCTAATGGTCAGGTTGCCGATCATGCTGAAGTTGAAGTGAAAAACCTATGGACAGACACTTCGAACGGTAGCTGGGAGCCTGGTATTGAGCGCGGTGTTTGGAAGGCTTACTACAAAGGTGACTTGGTTGCGACAGGTGTGTTTGAAGGTACCCGTGGTGGTAATCAAGTAGTCAACATCAATGCAGATGGGCGTTTCTTCGATAGTATTGAAATGTCTACTACCAGCTATAAAGACGGTGTCATTGATCCTAAAGGCTCAGAGTACTTTATTACTCAGGTATCAGCGGACCTGACGACCTTTGATGAAGCTTACCAGACCAACGGCTCAGGCACTTTAGAGCTGGATGTTCTAGCGAATGACAGCGACCCGGATGGTGACGCTCTGACTATTATCGACTATCCATCAGAAAGCTTCCTTAGTCTGCAAGATGGTAAATTGGTCTTTGATGCGGCCAAGTACCTAGAGTCACTGCCAGCTGATCAACAAACCCTGAAAACGGGTGAAGTGAAAGATTATACCTTCGAATACACCATCCGTGATGACGACGGTCTGACTGATAAAGCAAAAGTTACCGTTAGTGTGATGGGTGAGCCTATGTCGCTCAGTGATGCACACGCAGCATTGGATGAATCTCAAGTTGGCACGGATACTGGCGTACATGCTGAAGGCAACTTTATCGCAAACCTCGGGTCTGCAACGGAGGCTGAATATCACTTCAACGCCGATCAAAACCTAGGTGGTTTCACCAGCGATGGTAAAGAGGTCGTGTTTGAAGTGAGTGCAGATCAGAGTACTCTAACTGGTTATACTGGAACAGGTGCCGACCGCATCAAAGTGGTTCAAGCCAACATAGATAGCAAAACGGGTCATTTCACAGTTGATCAACATATGCCTCTTGATCATGCGGAGCAGGGGGCGGATATGCTGGATATCCGCGCTAGCGTCGAGGTGGATGCCGGAGGTCAGTCTGAGAGTGCCACCTTGCATCTGAATGTAACGGATTCATTACCGTCATCGTCTTCAGCTCACTACGAAATAAATGATGTTGATTCACAAAGTAATAGTGTTGTGATTGCACTTGATGCGTCAGAATCAATGCTCGACTGGGTAACAGATGCAGACGGACAATATGTTACTCGCTGGCAACTTGCTCAAGACTCTATTAAGTCAATGTTTGAGCAATACCAAGATTTGGGTCCAGTAAGTTTTAGAATTGCAACTTACAGCGGACAACCATCTGGCCAGATTTCTGAGTGGCTAGATTCTGCCGAGGCCATTGATGCCTTTATCTCTGGTATACATCCATATGCATCGACGCCATATAACCAGGCCGTTGACCAAATAAATGAAATACTTAGTGATCCAGAAGATGATGCATTACTTAGTAATACCGATACCCAGCTTTACTTTATCTCAGATGGTCGACCTTCCGATTTTACCTATTGGACAAATCAAACGAACGTGGGAGAAATTCAAACCCGTGAAAACTTGATTAAGTGGTCAACATCAGATGATTTTGAAAGTGAACAGCGTTATCAGGACATAGTGAATGGTCGGGTTCAGCCTACTTCTGAAGAAGAGGGCATCATTCTGCAAAATGCGATGGAAAATGGCATCAGCAGTAGCGGTCAGGATGTTGAAAATATCTGGTCTGTCGGTATCGGTAATGGTGCGTCTCTGGAACATCTGGAGTCGATCGCGACAGATAAAGGTAGTGCTATTGTCGTTGTAGATGATTCTCAGATTGGGGATTTGCTTAGTAAAACGGTCTCAGGCCAGTTGCAAGGCAACCTTCTGGATGACAATGGCGGTGATGCTCAGTGGGTAGATCACATCACTATCGATGGCGAGATATATTACTACAACAAAGTAAACGGTGATGTCACTACCAGCGATGGCACGAAAATATCGGATCATTCTCTGGCGCAGATTGATACCAACCACGGCAAGCTGACCATTAACTTTGAAAATGGTCACTACGACTATCAAGCGAGTAATGTTGTAGGTCATCAACAAGAGAAGCTTGACGTTACGGTTATCGATGCTGACGGTGATACTACAAATAGCGAAGTTACCATTGATATCCGAGATCGCGCACCAGAATTCATCAGTGTCGGTGATACAGACCAAATCCATGGCACCGATGCCAACGGTATGCCAACAGAAGATACAGCAAGCTTTGACGTCGCTGAGCAAGAAGTTGGGGTATTAGTCGGCCAGGTGGAAGCGTTTGATCCGGATGGCAGTGACACCATAAAGTATGAATTGAGTGGTGGTGATGCTGATCTATTCCGTGTTGACTCTAATAGTGGTGAGATTTGGCTGAAAGATGGTGTAAAACTGGATCACTCGACTCAGCAAACGTATCAGTTGGAAGTGTCTGCAAGCGATGGTGTGGATACCGATACAACTCAGGTTATCCTGAATGTCACTGAGAACCATGCCCCAACCTCATCTCCAGTTCAGGGCTTTGCTCAGATGGAAGACTTACCGATCAATAAAGTGACGGTAGTGTTCGACCACTCGAACAGCATGACCCGTACCTTTGACGGTGAAAATACCGTGGGTCGTGATGCAACCGCACCGAAAACTGAATCGAGAGCTTACAAAGCAGCAGCAGCGTTACATTCCATGGTTGAAAACATGATTGCCGATGGAGGAGAATCAAATACCTATATCCGCCTGGTACGTTTCGACGGAGATACATCCACACATAGCTGGCTGACCTTGAGTGAAGTTGAGTTGATGACACGCCCACCAGAGATGAATGGCCGTGATCCAAACGATTTAAGTTTCCAAAATGAAGTTTCAGAATATGTGCGCAACTGGTGTGACGTAGAATACGGTACCAATACGGATTACGATAAAGCTTTAGAGGCTGTAATGGAGCCTGGTGAGGCAAGTAATGCCGTTTACCCTTGGCAGGATGGTTGGGATTATTTCGGTCCAGAAAAACCGTCTGAGAGTAAGGACACCATATTCTTTATCTCAGATGGCGAACCCAACCCTAGCGAGGGCGCTGTTACTTCTCCTGATCTAGCCGAGCGCTGGGAGGATTACAAACAGACTCATGACGCCAAAGTATATGGGATTGGTATTGCTCTCTCTGATAATGTCAAAGCAGCAGAGGCTCTAGATGAGCTTAGCGACAAAGTGGTGTTTATCGACTCAGGTGAAGACTTGGGGCAGTACCTAAACCAGTTCTCTCCCGATCCAATTGCCGGTGAGTTACTGGCGGGAAGCCAGGACGCTGATGGTGATAGCATGACCGTTTCTTTGGCAGAAGGCGATTTCACTCTGTTGGGCGCAGATCTGCACGGTGTAAGCGTAAATCAGCCGTTAGTTTCTTCATCCAGTGAAGTAGATGGTCAGCTTCATATCCAGACAGCGTTCGGCACCTTGGAAGTGTCATCCAATGGCAGTTATAGCTTTACTCAAAGCGATGAGCTTACTCTACAGGGTGACCAGCAGGCGGATATGCATTTCTTGTTTAAAGTGTCTGATGGTAAAGGTGGCATAAGTGAAAACGTCTTTACACTTACATTGAACGATTCTGGCACCGATATTGCCCAAACTGAGCGCCATGCGTCGGTGGGAGATGAGTTTGCGAATAGTATCACTGGTGGCGAAAGCATTGATATTTTGCTAGGACAAGCAGGTGAAGATACGTTGAGTGGTGGCGCAGGCGATGACATTCTGGTTGGTGGGCTTGGAAACGATATCCTGACGGGAGGTCTAGGCAGTGACATCTTGACAGGTGGAGAGGGTATTGACACCTTCACCTTTACTCAAGAATCACTGGACATGACGTCATCAAGAGATGTGATTAAAGACTTTAGGCTGGATGAAGACAAGTTGGATTTGAGTGACATTCTTGAGTTTGTCGGTGACGACACAACGGATATGGATAACTTGTTGGAACACGTAAGCGCAGACTACGATAGTGCCCAAGATACTCTGAATTTGACGATTACTGGAGAAGGCAGCAACACAATGTCAGTGGCATTAGAGAACTTTGATTTATCAGGGTTGGAGCTAGGGTCGTCAGCGACATCTCATGAAATTGTTGATCAGCTGTTCCATCACCAAGTTTTTAACGTGGATTAGTATTACCTGAAGATAAAGTTATTTTAGTAAACAGCACCTGATTGAATCATCAGGTGCTGTTTTTCTTTTCTGCTGTTGTTAGTTACCGACTTTTTGCCTAACCACTTCAAAAATTGGCAGTAGTAAATGCACTGCTTCGCACTTTAAGTGGTTCTTTGGTTACATGTTTTGATAGCTTGGTCCGCCACCACCTTCTGGCGCTTTCCATGTGATGTTTTGTGAAGGATCTTTGATGTCACAGGTTTTGCAATGCACGCAGTTGGCCGCATTTATCTGAAACTTCAACTTACTCTCAACTTCCACCACTTCGTAAACCCCAGCGGGGCAATAGCGCTGGCTCGGCTCGTCATACATACCCAAATTCACATCAATTGGAATGTGAGGATAAGTCAGAACAAGGTGGCAAGGTTGGTTCTCTTCGTGCTGTGTTCCCGATAAAAATACCGACGAAGGCTTATCAAAACTGATTTCACCATCTGGTTTTGGGTATGTAATTGGTTGGCACTCTTGTTTAGGTTTTAACTGTTCGTGATCGTACGAATAGTCCTTGACAGTCCAAGGTAACGGCTTCTTAACCAGTGGTTGCCATAGGTTATGCTCAAAGGTCGAAAGTGCACCGCCCAGTATGCTGCCAAACTTGTGGATGTTCGCACCAAAGTTACGTGTTTCGGCGAGCTCGTCATACAACCATGATGATTCAAACAATGACTGGTAGTCTGGCTCAGAAGCCCCAGTTTGTCGGGCCGTATGTACCGCTTCTGCTGCAATGATTCCGGACTTCATGGCGGTGTGGCTGCCTTTAATTTTAGCGACATTCAAAGTGCCTGCATCACAACCAATCAATAAACCGCCGGGGAATTGCTGTTTCGCTAGAGAAGAAAGTCCACCTTTTGCAATGGCTCTTGCACCATATGCGATACGTTGGGCACCTTTTAGGTGTTGCTCGATAGCTGGATGATGCTTAAAGCGTTGAAACTCGTCAAACGGGCTTAAGTAAGGGTTGCTGTAGTTTAAATCTACGATCAAACCGACCGCGATTTGGTTGTTCTCCATGTGATATAGAAAACCGCCGCCAGTGGTATTTGTCTCGCTCAAAGGCCAGCCAGCGGAGTGGATAACACTGCCGGATACATCCTTGCTGTCAGAGGGTAATTCCCATATCTCTTTTAAGCCAAGCGCGTAGTGCTGAGGTTGCTTGCCTGCGTCTAGGTCGAACCTTTGAATAAGTTCTTTACCCAGATGTCCGCGACAACCTTCAGCAAAAAGGGTGTATTTTGCCTTTAGCTCGATACCTGGCTCAAAGTTAGATTTGGCTTGGCCGTTCTTATCTAGTCCCATATCGCTCGTATTAATGCCTGTCACGGCGCCACTCTGATCATAATTGATGTTTGCAGCGGCAAAGCCAGGAAAAACTTCCACCCCAAGACTTTCTGCTTGGTTAGCGAGCCAACGGCAAAGGTTGGCAAGGCTAATTACATAATTATTTTCGCCATTTATCATTGGACGTGGCGTAAGGAAATGAGGGACGCGAATATGGTTTTGCTCAGTAGTAAGATAAAGGAAATGGTCTTGCTGAACTGAGGCTGATAGCGGGGCATCCATTTCTTTCCAATCGGGGAAAAGTTCATCCAAGGCACTAGTTTCAAAAACAGCGCCAGATAAAATATGTGCGCCCACTTCTGAGCCTTTTTCTACAACGCAAATTGAAAGTGCGTCACCTTCACTGTCTTGGTTGAGTTGAGCTAGGCGACAAGCGGCACTTAAGCCCGCAGGTCCGGCTCCCACGATCACGACATCAAACTCCATGCATTCTCGTTCCATCTATCTGCTTCCTTTCTATTATCGTCATCTGCGTGACAGGTTTTTGGTTTCTATACAGAAAACTATAGCTCAGTTGACGTTAACGTGAAGTGAACTAAGCTCAAGTAATGGATCTGACGTGTTATACGAGGTATGACCATGGACGACCGACCATTTGCAACACTTGTCATTGCGGAACATGACAACCAGTCCTTGGCTGTAGGGACGCTGTGTGCAATTAAAGCGGCATTTGATATTAAGGATGATGATAAATCGCTTCCTGTTTCTGTATTGCTTATTGGTTATCAGTGCCAATCGGTTTTGGATGAGTTGAAGTGCGTTAAGGGCGTTGCAGAAATTATCTGGGTTGACGCGAAGGAATACGAGCATGGGTTAGCGGAAAACATTGCGCCTTTGATCTCACAAGTAGCCAAAAATTACTCACATATTCTTTCTCCTGCCAGTACATTTGGTAAGAATGTGATGCCTCGCGTGGCGGCGTTGCTCGATGTAGGGCAACTTTCGGACGTGATGACAATCGAGTCTATCGATACGGTGATTCGTCCCATTTATGCCGGGAATGCATTGGCGAGAGTCACGTCGAACGACCCCTTTAAAGTGATGACCATACGAAGTACGGCTTTTGATGCCGTAGAGCTGTCAGACACGCCAGTTGTCCCTAAGGTTACTCAAGTCGATACAGTGATTATCAACAAACTTAGTGAGTTTATTTCGCAGCAAACGCCAGAAAGTGAGCGACCAGAATTGCCAGCGGCTAGAGTGGTGGTATCGGGTGGTCGTGCATTCGGGAGTAAAGAGAAGTTTGCTTTAGTCGAACAATTGGCTGACAAGCTAGGTGGAGCGGTAGGAGCGTCCCGAGCGGCGGTCGATGCGGGTTATGTGTCTAATGACCATCAAGTCGGGCAAACTGGTAAAATTGTTGCACCTGAATTATACATTGCCGTCGGAATTTCTGGTGCTATTCAACATTTAGCGGGAATGAAAGACTCAAAGGTGATTGTCGCAATTAACAGCGATCCCGATGCGCCTATTTTTGACATCGCTGACTATGGGTTGGTCGGCGATTTATTTGAGGTGATGCCGGAGTTGCTAGAGAAGCTGTAGATATAATCTGTTCTCTCAAACAAAAGGCTTCCGAGCTGGAAGCCTTTATCATTTGGTTTTTACCAGTTACTTTTCGCTCGGGCGTTGCAGGTGTTCTGCAAGCACTTTAGTAAACCTTGCTGCTTCACCACCAGTACAAGCGCGATGATCAAACGTTACGGATAGCGGCATTGCTTTCACCGAAATTGCTTGACCATTTCTTATCACCACTCGGTCGAGTATTCGACCAGCACCAACAATAGCGACTTGCGGAGGTGTGACGACAGGTGTCGCGTAAATGCCGGCAATCGCTCCGAAGTTGGAAAGCGTAATCGTCGCGTGCTGTAATTGCTCTCGACCGATCTTTCTCTCTCTGATCCCTTCAACAGTTTGATCGAGCCAACGACGAACATCTTGTGGCTCGTATTCATCTGCGTGGCGCAATACGGGGACGTACAAGCCATGACGGCTATCTACAGCAATACCAAGATTAACTGTATTGTGCACGCAACGCGTCATGGTTTCTGCATCAAACCAAGCATTTAAAGCAGGCTCTTCCTGACATGCATGAACAATCGCTTGAACCAGACGGATACTGATGTCTTCGTTCGGCAGCCAGTCTTCCAGCAACGCTTCTTCTGTAATGGTCACGGCAGCAACGTGCTCGTGTGACTCAGTCATCGAGGACACCATGGTACGTCGAGCGCCTTTCAATACTTCTGTGCCCGGACGCTGTTTCCCGGCTTCGTCGTAAATGTCGGCATCAACGATAAGACCGTTTGGACCACTGCCTGACACGAGATTAAGATCTACCCCAAGTTTTTGTGCCAATAGACGAGCCGACGGTAGAGCAGTAACTAGATTACTCTCAGTCGTGTTGTGATTGCCTCCAATCCAGAAGTCATCGACGTTAACGTGATGCGCTTGATGAGAAACATTGCCGACAACGGTTGCGGCGTCAGCGGTCTCTTTTTTCTCTACCGTTGCCCCGCGCTCTGCGCCAGTTTCGTCAATTTCGAGTAGCAATGCGCCAATATTGACGATATCACCTTCTTCCCCATGGCGGCTGACTACACGGCCCGAGTAGGGGGCGGGAACGTCGACCGTCGCTTTTGCTGTCTCGACAGTTAAGATCACTTGATCCAACTTAACCATGTCACCGACATTAACGTGCCATTTTACAATTTCTGATTCAGCGAGGCCTTCGCCGAGATCGGGTAAGTTAAACGTCTTCATTTCCAATCCTCCACGAGTTCGCGCGCTGCGGTCACAATGTCTTCTTCCTGAACCATGAAATAATCTTCGTTACGGTAATAAGGCATAATGGTGTCCATTCCAGTTACTCGTTTAGGTGGGGCTTTTAGTAAGCACATGGCGTGTTCGGCTGTTCGAGCTAAAAGCTCAGAGCCCACACCACAAGTTTTACTCGCTTCATGAACAACGAGTAAACGTCCGGTTTTTTCTAGTGAGCTGAAAATCGTCGCGGTATCAATTGGCTTAATACTCGCCAAATCAATCACCTCGACTTCAATCCCTTGACTAGATAAGGTCTGTGCGGCTTGAAGTGACTCTACGACGCATGCGCCCCAAGTAACAAGCGTGATATCTCGCCCTTTACGTAAGGTGAAGCAGGTGTCGAGTGGAAGTGCTTCGCCATTGTCAACGACGTCAGATTTAACGGTGCGATATATGCGCTTCGGTTCGAAGAACATGACGGGATCATTGCTTCTAATTGCAGCGAGAAGTAAGCCGTATGCGCGTTGTGGTGAAGAAGGGATCACTACTTTAAAGCCAGCAGTGTGCGCAAATAGCGCCTCTACACTTTCTGAGTGGTGCTCTGGAGCGTGAATACCGCCACCAAATGGCGCACGAAAAACCGCGGGGCAAGTGAGGCGACCGCGAGTTCGGTTACGCATGCGTGCCGCATGGCACATTAAGTGCTCCATTGCCGGAAAAACAAAACCTTGAAATTGAAATTCGGCGACAGGTCGTAATCCTTGCGTTGCCATACCGACCGCAACACCGCCGATTAACGCTTCAGCGAGTGGCGTATCGATCACTCGTTTGAGACCAAACTCTTGTTTGAGCCCTACGGTGGCACGGAATACGCCACCATTATCACCTACGTCCTCACCTAACACGACAACATTTTGGTCTTGTTGCATTTCGTGGTGCAGAGCGAGGTTTACTGCTTCAACTAACGTTAGCTCAGCCATGTTTGCCTCCCTGCATTCGCATTGCTTTGTTGATGAGTTCATCTCTTTGAGCGTGAAGCTCTTGGGGAAGCGATTCATACAAATAATCGAACCCAGTTTCTGGTGCTTGTGACGGTAAGCTGAGGTAGCGTTCAACTGCCAGTTCCACTTGTTCCTTGCAGTATTCTAGCCATTGTTGCTCTTGTTCATCGCTCCAAGCACCTTGATTAAGGAGATACGTTTTAAGACGTGCTATAGGTTCGTATTGCCATGCGGTTTGAACATCGTCCTCTTTACGATAACGAGTCGCATCATCGGCAGTAGTGTGGTCACTTAATCGGTAACTGACCGCTTCGATGAGTGTTGCGCCTTTCCCTTTTCTCGCTCTCTCAAGTGCGGTCTTAGTTGCATCATAAACGGCGACGACATCGTTACCATCTACCGTAATGCCCGGGATGCCAGCGCCTTGCGCTTTTTCTGATAAGAAATCGGCAGCACATTGAAGGCTACGCGGCACTGAAATTGCCCACTGGTTGTTATTCACAACGAAAACAAGTGGAATATTCCAAGCACCCGCACAGTTTATTGACTCTAGAAAATCCCCTTTGGATGTACCGCCATCGCCGCACATGACTAGCGCAGCTTCATGGTTACCTTGAATTTTCAGTGCGGAAGCCACCCCGACAGCGTGCGTACATTGCGTCGCAATGGGAACACAGAATGGAAGATCTCGGCTAGGAATTGGGCTGCCCTCTGGAGCAAAATCACTACCGCGCTCATCACCGCCCCAGTATTGAAGATTCTTCTCCATGCCAATACCACGACACCACATTGCAGGCATATCGCGATAATAAGGGACAAATACATCATCGGCTTTCAGCGCTCTGCCGACCGCAATGCCGATGGCTTCAGCACCTAGGTGCGAAGGGTAGGTCCCTAACTTGCCGGTGCGTTGCAATGCAACGGCTTTGTTGTCGTAAGTGCGAGTTAATACCATGTCTCGGTAAAACCCGACCAAAGTTTCAGTGTCAGCCCAGTTGGGTAGTTGGCCGACTAGGTCCCCATGATGGTCGATAAACCGATGCATGGGTAATGCCTGAACGTTCATCTCAAGCTCCTTTTGACGCTGCGTGTCTTTTGGACTGCAGCTGTTCATATCAAACCAGAGTTTGTATGGGTACTCAAACTCTGATATCAGCGCAAAGGCCATACCTAAGGTTGCTTGTGTTTTCTATAGCTGTAGGTATCTGTACGTCCTTTAAACTATTTTCCGATAACACCGCTGCGGCTATTTCATCGCAAGACACAGAGAAACATTTTTTCTGCATCTAACCCTCTAACTAAATCGTGGGATAGCCAGATACAATAAGTGTAAACAAATTGTTAAATTGTGCTTCATTTTGACTTTCGCCCAGTAGTAAAGTTTTGCTTACACCCTGATTTGGCAGAGTAATATGCTGTTATTTTGTTGGTGATATTTTTAAATTCGAATTTAATTACTGGTTAATGAAACATATTTGCAACAAAATTTGGCTGTAAAATTTGACAAAGTGAGTCATTATTAATGAATCAACTCAAGTAGTTGTTATGTGTTGTATTGAGATTTTTTGTTGTGCCCGAAACTCCGGCCTTATGAGAATACATAACTTCTTCCCAACAGAGTGGAATCAGGGTAGGGTGACGGCATTACAAATGTATACCCTCGGCGGTCCTTGAGCTTATCAGCAGTAGATGGCGCTCAAGTCGAAGTGATTATGGAGAAATTATGTATCACGCTCATGTTTATTTTCCTTTAAGAGAACAAGATAAAGCGCAAGCCTTGAACGAGATCATCCGTCAAGAGCGTCAAGATGTGCTGCGTGTGTTTCCTTTGGTTGGAAGATTGGTTGGCCCACATAAAATGCCGATGTTTGAAATTCACCTAGAGTCATTGAGTGAAGAGTTTTTGGCTTGGCTCGATACGATTCGAGGTGATTTTTCTGTGCTTATCCATCCTGTGAGTGAAGAAGAGTTGCTCGACCATACGGAACGCGCGATTTGGTTGGGTAGAGAGATTGGTGTATTTGAAGAGAAGCTAGAGAAATAGTTGTTCCTCTCGCATGTATGACCGCTTTGAATGCTTCTCCCCTCATCGCGGTCACCGTAGCAAGTTAGCGTCTTCATGTTCGTTAATAAGTCGCGGTTTCCTTTTCTCCATTCTGCAGGCCCTGTTTTTGTGTGCTAAACCTACAAGTAGGCTTTTGAGCTTAAACATCAAGTGAGACCATGTTTCTGTTTAGCATGTCGTTAAATAAGTTTTGGCAGCAATAAAATAATAAGTTCAGATAAATGAAATAGGTATAGCAGGGAAGTGCAGTTTACGACCCCAACGCCATTGGCAGTGGAGCCGATAATTTCTGAGGGGGAAGGGTATGTTTTCGATACTCTTGGTCATACTTTCACTGTATATATTTTGGTTGTTGTTTCGCAACGGACCTGCATTCGCCGAACGCGTCGCTCATCAAAAACGTAACTGGGTTGGACCTACCGCCAACAAAGAAGAATGGCGAGGATATTGTACGGATGTATTTCAGCCGTTCAGCTCTCAAACGACTTTTTACGCCATCGCTTATTTTGCGAATTATATTGCAGCAGCAAATGCGATATCTTGGTCAACAGTATATGAAGGGGATTACCCGATCATCATAAGCCGATTTGGTAGCTACTTTATTTTAAATACTCACGATTCACTAGTGGTTGCAGGGTTTATTGCGCTTGCTTTCTTTATCATCAATTGGCAGCTTGCCATGCACTGTTCTGGTATTCTCAGTCAGTATCTAGTGCGGATTCTTATTATCAATCGAACGCGCTTTGTTGCGATTAGCTTAGTGTTTTGCAGTTACTTTGCGTATCTCTTGACAGTTGGTATTTTCTGGTTGTTCCATGACGGTTATTCGATCTGGCACGGATTAACGCTTACTCCTGTATTCTTATTATTGGCGTTATTGGTTGCGGTTGTTTTGCCATCTATGAAAAAAGAGAGCAATAAACCTTAGATAGACTTGCCACGTTAAATTACACACGATTTTAGGATAGTAATTCCTATGCCATTAAGTTAGCATTGCCGGCTTTTTAACGGTCTACAGGCCCTTATTAGTGGGAGGAACTATGTTTATCGGCTTTGACTATGGCACTGCAAACTGTTCAGTGGCAAAAATGGAATCGGGTGAGCCAGTAATGCTTAACCTAGAAGGGAGCAGTCCATTTATTCCTTCCACCCTTGCTGCACCGACTCGTGAATCGGTATCCGAGCACTTATTTCGCCATCGAGATATTAAACCATTAGATCAAGTTGGTGAGCAGGTTTTACGCCGGGCAATCAATTTAAACCGAGAAGAAAGTATTGATCTCGAATCTGACGACATTGCATTTGGTCAGGCGGCGCTTAATCTCTATTTGGAAGATCCTCGTGATATCTATTACGTAAAGTCGCCGAAGTCTTTTCTTGGCGCTTCTGGCTTGCGTGACGTGCAATTGGCTTTCTTCGAAGATCTTGTCTGCGCGATGATGGACAATATTAAGTCGCAAGCCGAAAACGATGCGCAGCAAAGTATTACCGATGCTGTTATCGGCCGGCCAATTAACTTCCATGGGCGTGGCGGTGAAACGGCTAACATTCAGGCTGAACGCATTTTGTTGCGGGCAGCGAAACGTGCGGGCTTCCAAAATGTGGAGTTTCAGTTTGAGCCTGTCGCGGCGGGCCTAGAGTATGAAGCGACACTCAGCGAAGACAAAACCATTCTAGTGGTCGATATTGGCGGTGGTACAACGGACTGCTCGTTGATTCAAATGGGGCCGTCTTGGCGTGGCAAAGCGGATAGGACCGCAAGCTTGTTAGCTCATAGTGGCCAGCGCGTCGGCGGGAATGATCTTGATATCGCGTTAGCATTTAAGCAGCTCATGTTCCCGTTTGGCATGGAAAGCAAAATGGAGTCAGGTATTGTGATGCCGACCACCCAATTCTGGAACCCGATAGCAATCAACAATGTAGAAGCGCAGAGTGATTTCTATTCGCGAGAGAACCTATCCGCGTTGAAGTTGCTTCAAAAGCAGGCTCAAGAGCCAGAAAAGCTTGCTCGTTTGCTAGAGGTGTATCATGAGTCTTTAGGCTACAACATTGTTCGCCGTGCCGAAGAAGCGAAAGTGGCGCTTTCAGAACAAGCTTCTTACCGAACTGGCATCAACTTACTGTCAGAACTGATTGAAGTCGATGTGCAACGAGACGAAATGATCGAAGCGATTCAGTCGCCGAAGAATAAAATGACGGCGTTGGTGACAGAAGCGGTAGAGCAAGCTGGGGTGAAACCCGATGCTATCTTTATGACTGGTGGTTCGGCACGCTCGCCAATTTTGCGCGATGCGGTGCAAACCGTACTGCCAAATATTCCGGTCGTCAGTGGAAATTATTTTGGCTCGGTAACTGCTGGCCTAGCTCGTTGGGCTGAGGTCTGTTTCAAGTAGAAAGAAAACTAATTGCGCTATGGGCATTGTTACCAAATTTATGACTTCGCTTAGGCTTATCAAATGATGGTTGGAAGACTTCGCTGAGAGATTGAGTTTCATGCGAGTAGGGAACCTTGTTAGGGTTCTTAAATCTTTCAATGTCATTCTGAACAATGAGGGACGAGCGTGATTCAGATCTATTGTCCGAGCATGCTGTTATGTATATGACTTCGTCTCGCTAAGCGCAACTCGCTGCCATTATTCTGAAGAATCGGGTTATGATCTATCGGAATAATGATTTTTACTAAGCTGAAATAAAAATGCCCGCTAAATCAGCGGGCATTTTTGTTTACGTCATTAATGGTGCATGTGTTTTTCCATGTGACCTTGTTTTTCAACCGCCATTTCTACTTCCACTTTACCCGCGTTTTTGAATGTTAACGTCATAGGGAAGCGGTCACCTTCTTTGAGCGTTTGTGTTGGATTGAAAATCATTAAATGGAAGCTGCCTGGCTTAAACAACACTGAGTCATTGGCGGGAACGCGCACTTCGTCAATCTTAATCATTTTCATCACACCATCTTCTTTCTTATGCGTGTGAATTTCGACATGTCCTGCGATTGGGCTTTCTGCTGCGATCAATGCATCTTCACTGTCACCGTGGTTGGTTAATTGAAAAAAACCACCGATAACAGGTGCGTTTGGTGGCGCTTCGCGGCTCCATGGATGATCGATATGAATTTTCCCTGCTTCATAATCGTGCGCTAAACTCAGCGGGCTAGCGATGACAGCAATAAGCGCGATAGCGGCGGTTTTAAATGATTTAAGCATGTGTTTTTCCTTTTGAATGAATAGCTTCTCTGAATGGACAACAAACAGAGTCATCGTTATTTTTGAATAAAGTTGTTAATGATTAGATGCCTGTTAGGCAGGAAAAACACTCGGCGGAGAGTGCTTAGGCGCGATGTGTTTGTAAACGAGCTTATCGCATTTTGAAAATCGGTAAGGCGTCAGGGCATTCTTGACTCGGCGCAGCCAATGGATGGTAGTCAGGTATAGCCCAATCGCAACCAAAAGAAAGAATTGAACCGCTTGTAGAAGCGGACATTCAAACTGAAAGCCTTCATGTAAATTAAGATCTTGAATGAGCGTAGAAGAAGGTTGAGCATTAGCTTCAATCAGCGTATTGATATCCACCCATTTGAAACCATCTGCGGTACACAGTAAGACCTTTTCACTTTGAACTTTGTTAAGCCAGGTTGTGCTGTGAACTTGTGTTGGGTTAAGAGTCGCTGTGGACGCTAAATACAACTGAAACAACACCGCGATAATAACCGCAATAGCGTGCAAGCGATGGTGTTTATGCTGTATTAGAGTGTTTTCCATACAATTGAGTGCTTATCTTCTTCGGCGCGGGATACTAACAAATTAACCAAACAATGTAATTATCAGTTTACTAAAAGGTGATGCAAGTGTGCATTATTTGTTTTATTGCCTGTTATTAACGCTTTAATGTCTTGATTCGGCTGGCATTCACAACCTCCAATTCAACTTGTCAGTCTTGCCTAGTCGCTTTTGAAGATACTGAATTAATCTCTCTTATATGTCACTGAAACTTCGGTTAGTGGGTGCCGAAGTGGTGTTTTTACGTGCTAGATTTGGCTGATATCGATTCAAAATGCACACCGAATCTTCACTTGTTTTCCATTAACGGAATTATGACAGTAATTTAATAAAGGATACGGTATTCTGCGCTCCTTTGTACATGCCAGAACGTCCGTCCTACTTAGTCGGAGGGGCGATTAATCTTAAGAAATTTCTCAAATGAAATACGAACAACAGATTGGATATCGATACCCTAAAGGTCGATTTGCCATGGTGAGTGTATACGCATTCACTGGTGCTGCGATTTTAGCATCGACTATTTTTTCTCTATTGCTGTTTTTGTCGATCGACGAAAACCCGATGATGCAAACCTTATTTGGTGGTTTAGCGATTATTTTTGAAGCGGGTAAGTTCTACGCTTGGTATGAATACGGTGAGCGCCGAGCCCATCGCAACTATACAGGGGCGGCAACCGCTCTCGTGTTTTATTTAGTCTTAGCTGCGATCTCCATTGGCGGTAGTATTGGTGGCATTAACAGTGCAACAAACAGCGCACAAAGCCATATTTCGGTAGAGCAGGCGAAAGTGGACGCGTTTAATCGCCAAATTGCGGCAATCGATAAACAGGTTGAGCTCAACAATATGGCAGCGCAGAAATACATCGAGATGGAGCGTATCGCGACCGGTGTAACTCGCATTCAGGAGCAAAACAAAACCTTACGCGAAGAGCAGCAACGCTTGGCTATGGAACGTGATAGTTTGCCACCGGTCACGCAAGGCTCAGTGATTGGTTTGATTGATAGCCTAGCCAACGCATTTGGTACCACCTCTCAGCAAGCTCAGCTTGGCTTGGTTGTATTTCTTTCGATTCTGTTGGATTTCTTTGCTGCATTTTTTGTCGGCCTGATTGGTGAAGAGCAACGGTTCAGACATTTCTATCGCCGAAATGAGGGCATGATACTGAAAACGGTTCGCGATATCGATCCAGAGCCAGCGGGGTATCTTCCTCATATCAAAGAGGAGGAAGCGCAAGAAATACCAGTAACGCCGGAGCCTGAAGAGCCAAAAGAACCGAAAACTCTGTTAGAGCAAGTGAGCGATGCACTTAAAACGCATCAAATTACGTGCACAAAAAAAGCCGTTGCCAAACAATTTAGGCTATCTGCGGAAGAGGTAGACAAGGTGTTTGAGGAATTGGCAGAGCTCGGTTTAGTGGGTAAAAAAGCCAACCACCATTATCATTGGATAGGTCAGACAGAGACAGCATAATTGGTTATCAATTAGAGATCGGAAAGAGCGTCAATCGGCGCTCTTTTTTGTATTAGCTCGCCATTAACTAGTTTTTAACTTTTAAATAAATTATGAACAACTGGTCTTGCAAATTGAAAGTTCACTTGGATATCAGTTGAGGCTAGATTTGATATGTCCGAGTCAGCTAAATATTCACGCGCAAGGGATATATGTTTCAATACAGAAACTATTTTCTATCATGGTACAGCGAATAGTTCAGACGGCTCAATGGTGGGCATGAACTATGCGTATTCAGGTGATTAAAGGCTCTAAGTCAGCGAGTTAAAAATTAGCCGAAAGATACATTTTGCTTCATTCAGGAAGTCATAATAGCGGTCGCGTGATCGAGGATACACGTGAGGAAACATTTGCTCCAAACTTACCTGCCCGAATCGGTTATTAATACACCAAGAATGAAAGAGGCGCTAATTTGGTGCCTTTGTTGATAGCTACACAACATGATACGACTAATCTCTTTCTGCCTTAAAACGATACTGTTCCGACAAACAGACCAGAAGACCAACTAAAGCCGAAACGAAAATTACACACACTTGGTAGGTGACTTTCCCTGCCCCAAGATCGTTCAAAATCTCGGTAGTAGCAATCATAGGAAGCGTTACCGTGATCAGCAAGCTTAATAAGCGAGAAACCTTAGATTTCTTTCCGTGCCGCTTGGTATAGAAATAATGCGCATAATCCGAGTACATGATAAACAACGAGATAAAAAGACCCAGTATCCAAAACATAGCTTACAAATCCTCTATTCTAAGCATGTTACGTCGTAATAACTCTTGCTTTGCAGCTAGCGCATCAGCCTCGTTAAAGCCTTTGAGTACACTCGCGAGAATAACCGCTACAAAAAATGCTCTCGCGCCAGCTCGTTGCGCAGTTGATGAGAGGCTGAGTTTCTTGAAAGTCTCTTCAGCGATGTGCACAGAAGCCATTTCTTTAATCAATGCAGCCCCTTGACCTTTTGATAGCCCGTATATAACAGCTGCTGCAAAGCCGACCTCAAGTTTAATATCGATGGTGATAAACCATGTAGAAAGGAAGTCTGCGACTGCCTGATGAGTATCGAAATACTGGCGCAACTCACCATCTGATAGACTCCAAGGGTTCCACATGGGCTTAGCAATACTTTGCGCTATCAGCATTTGAACCTTACCGAAAAATTTCGGATTCCCTAAAGCCTGTGCTTGTTCAAGGACTTTTCTTTGGTCGAGTCGATTGAGCTGTCGATACAAAATGACACCTGTTATTACAGGCAAAACCTTTTCTCTGTTGTTTCTGATAAAACTCAAATCTGCATCTAAGCCTGTCAGTATCGCCAACTG
Organism: Vibrio sp. D3; assembly: GCF_043995865.1. NCBI lineage: Bacteria > Pseudomonadati > Pseudomonadota > Gammaproteobacteria > Vibrionales > Vibrionaceae > Vibrio > Vibrio sp. D3. Next base: position 68,745 of record NZ_CP171886.1, read on the forward strand.
AACTACAGGTTCGGTTTTTAGCGTCTGCTCACTATAACCTCTAACCATCGTTAGACCTCCTTTTTTTCATATATTGTATGTGTACAATATAGACAAGTGATTTGTATGCAAGTTGTAGCACTTTTCATTAGGCTCAAAGTCTCAGAGTTAAGAGAAACTATTACTAATTAATTGACTTGTGTAGTAAAAATAGTACGAGGTCAAAGTCCTGTATTGGAATATGAGAAAACAAGGTTGAACTTGGGCATCAAACAACAGGTAAGTAATCAGTTTATTTCGGCAACATGCTTTCTACGCTCAAACTCTATGGTGTAGACGTTAATTTTTATTGAGCTTTTTTGTCACGTCTTTTCACCGTTTTCCTCTCTTTTTTCTTGTGTCGTTGTATCAACAGCTTTGCCCGCCACCCTTTCATCTGGCAGTTTGTCTTTTCTTGGATCAATCGCGGTATCTTTCAATGTTTCTTTAGGTGTACAACAACTGCCAATACCAACCACGGTTTTTTTCGCAACGGTTTTGGTTGTTTTTTCTGCATCGCAGTCAGGGGGAGTCACGTTAGCTAAGCTGGTGGATGAAGCTAAAAGTAAGATAAGCAGAGTGAGATAACGTTTTTCATAGTAGTCACCAATATTGTGGAACATAGGTAAAGTGTAATTTGGAGAAAAGAGTTACGCGGAAATTTGCTAGTTTGAGTCTAGGGAAGCATAGTCAGGTGAAAACAAAAAAGTGCCACCGAAGTGACACTTTTTCTTTAGCGTAGAAGGTATCAGTTGTCGTAAACGTCCAACTCCACTTCACGGGCAATATTTTGGTCGTTGATGATTACACCATCGACTTCGACACGAGCACCATTTAGGTTAAGTTCTTCGATGCCTTGGAAGCGTGTTTGTACATCAATCACAACGGTAGTGTTGTTTAGCAATTGATCTGCGTCGTTTTCGCAACGCTCGATGTCAAATGTTCTTGCTTCAGCATCGTAGTTTGATACGTATCCTTCACATTCAAATTCTTTACCTTGCCATTGGTTGTTATCGTCAAAGTCTGGTTGCTCAAACTCAATAACGGTAGCGATGCGTTTGCCATTTTTCATGACAGACGTTACTTCCACTTCTTGACCTTGTTTTAGGTTCGCTTTGCTGCCATCTTCAAATCGTGTTGCGTTATCGATGAAGAATGCACCTCGGTAGTTTAATGAAAACTCACTGTAATCATTTGCAACCCAAGTCACGATGCCTTCCACATCGCTGTCATTGCTTATGACGTCGTAGCCTTCAACTTCTACCTCATTTGCCATGAAGACGCCGTTTTGCATTTCACCTTCTACTTCCACCCATTGGCCGATGCTAAGTTGGCTAATGTTGTCGTAAGATACGGTTATATTTGTACCAAGCTTAAACGTGCCAGCATTTTCATCGATACTAGTAATGCGACCTTCTAGTTCGTAGTAGCTTCCAAGAGTTGGGTAATCGTTATCTACGTCGATTTCGACCACAGACAACACTCGATAACCCGCATCAGCAGTCGGCAAGGATGACACCATCACCCAGTCGTTGATCTCTATATCATCACTTAAACCGTCAAACTGCAGATCTACGCCGTTTACCGTAAATGTTTTCTTCACATAATCAATTGCTGTAACACGTCCGGTAATGGTTGGCTCAAGTGTTACTAAGAAGCCATCGTCAGACGCTTTACGAACATCTGTTCCTACTAGAACCATCATTTTGGGTTCTACATCGGCCAATTGCATTGATGTATCGCCATAAACCACCCCAGACACATGGTATGTATATCCATTGACGGTTAACGTGTTTTCTTCAGCGTTGACCGCTTCAACAGAGCCAATCGCTACACTTGGTTTCACTACTGGTTGAGTTGGTGTGCTATCGCTATTGCTGCCACCACCTGAACCACCACAACCAGACAATGCCAAACCTACTACAGAAATAAGAGCGAGTTTTTTCATTGTATTAACCTCAATTTACGAGCTAGTTTAGGAAATTGCCTGTATCTTATTGGGCATATCGTGAAGAGATCGTGAAGAAATGTGATTTTTATGAAAATTTTAATTGTAGATGACAACCACAATGTCTCGGAGACGATTGCGGACTATCTTGAGCTTGAAGGCATGATTATCGATTGTGCGTATCATGGTGAGGCCGCACTGAAGTTAATCGAGGATAATCATTACGATGTAATCATCATGGATATCATGATGCCTAAGCTTGATGGCATTAGTACGGTACAGAAACTTCGACAAGATGAGCTCTGTGGAACGCCAATCCTCTTCCTAACCGCAAAAGATACGTTAGATGACAAAATCGCGGCATTTAAAGCGGGAGGCGATGATTATTTAATGAAGCCATTTGCGATGGAAGAGCTTAGTTTACGTGTTCATGCTTTGGCTAATCGCGGTCCAAGGCAAGATATTGGCACGCTCAAGTTTGCGGACATTTGTTTAGATGCGCGCACAGGCAAAGTGACGAGAAAAGACAAAGAAATTAAGCTGAGCCGAATTCAAACCAAGATTTTAAAGTTACTTCTCCAACGTGCTCCAGCATCGGTTTCGCGCACAGAAGTGATCGATAGTGTGTGGGGAGACGAACCACCCGGAAGTGATGCACTTCGTAGCCATATTTATGGTTTAAGAACCGCGTTAGACAAAGGTTTTGAAGAATCACGATTAGAGACTATTCATGGACAAGGTTACCGACTTAAAGCATAACGAATATCCAAGTATTTATCGCAAGATCCGTTGGGGTTTTGGGGTGATGACGCTTGTGATGTTTACTCTTTTTTGGTCGCTGATTTATGTGGCAGAAAACAAACTCGAAGTGCTGAGTTTACATCACTGGCTTGATACTGAAGCTGCGCTTTATAGTGAGAATTTCGAGAAACAGGGCTGGGATGCGCCATTGCCAAACGTATTGGAGTTCAACTCATATTGGAGTGAAGCACCGACACCGGATTGGTTGCTCTCTTTTACTTCGCCCGGTTTTTACGAATATCTGCTTGGTGAAGAAGACAAACACTTTGTCGTATTGAAACATCCCTCAGGGAAGGGGCTTATGTACATTGTGTTTCAAGATGACTCCGATGATTACCTCGACGAATACGAAAGCTCGCTGCATCAGTTTACGCTACTGCTCGGTGGCTTATTTTCATTTGTTATGGTCGGGTATGGCATTTATATGGTGCGAATATTGTCTCGACCACTAGCGCAAATCGAAGACAAAATCAGCCAAATGTCACCGGATCAACCCGCTTTCCAAGTTGAAACCAAGTTCAGCGAGACACGCCAGATAGAGCAAACTTTGCTGGATAATAAAAACGATATCGCGGGTTATTTCAAACGAGAACAAGAATTTAGCCGTTTTGCATCGCATGAGTTGAGAACGCCAATCATGGTGATCAAAGGCTCAACAGACATTCTAACGCGTATTCCAGATCAACCTCGAGTCGCGCAAAAAGCCATCGCGAGGATGCAGTCGGCTTGTGAAGACATGCGCGTACTGACAGAAGCGTTTCTCTTGCTCGGTAAAGAGAAAATAGAGCCTCAGCATTACGGAGAGCATCAGCTTCTTACTTGTCTACAAAAACAACTGGAAGAGCTGGCTCCTTTATTTGCAAAGCAAGATTCGAATTATTCTTTGCACGAACAACATAGTGGTGTCGTGAATGCACCAGAGAGTTTTGTGACCATTGTTATCAACAATCTGATTAAAAACGCCTTTAGCTATAGTGTGGGAGATATTGAGATTGAGTTGGATGGTCATGCTCTTAAGATCCTGAATCGTCACGATGGTAACGAGACGTACAACGCTGGTTACGGTTGTGGTCTTGTTATCGTACAACGCATATGTGAACGGATGGGATGGGCGTTAATACTGGACGATGATGGTGTTCGATTTAGTGCGAAAGTGGAATTCCGTTCCTAGCTTTGTGCGTCTAACCCACAGTCAAACAAGAAAAAACTGGAATTTGAATTAGACTGAAGTTAGTGACGCGGAAACTTGAGGAACCGTTATGCTTTCTTATCAGGTCAGCAGAAGTATTGAAATTAATAAGAATCAAAGCGAGATTATTGGCTATCTCAAGGATTTTAATAACTGGCCTGATTGGTCACCTTGGAGCATTCTTGAACCGAGCTGCGAGCTGACATTCAGCGATAATCAAGGTCACGTTGGAGCCGGTTACCAATGGAATGGTCAGCGTATTGGGACTGGTGCCATCGTACTTGAAAGCACTCAAGAACATCGGTTAGATATGGAGCTTCATTTCTTTCGCCCAATTAAGAGTCACGGAAAGGTGACTCTAATAGTGACGCCGTCACAAGATGGTTGTTTAGTCGAATGGCAAATGCAATCACGCGTTCCTTGGTATCTGTTCTTTTTGAAAAGTATGGTTAAGTCGATGATAGAGATGGATTATCAACGTGGGCTACGCATGCTCAAAAGCAAACTTGAAACCGGGCAAGTGCTCTCAGACTTGGTTGAAATTGGTAATCGAACCCTGCCTCAGGTTCACTACATCGGAATAAAAGGCGAGGCCACCATTCCAGAATTAGGTCCGGTAATAGAAGAACAAGTTCAACAGTTAAAGCAGATAGTTGATGACAAGGGCTTATCTGTGAACGGCGAGTTATTTTGTTATTACCAGTCGATGGATATGCAGAAAGGCACGTTTGAGTTTATCACTTGCTTGCCACTTGATAACGCAGTAACTGCGCCAGAGGGAGCGGTTTCCGGTACCATACCTGAGAGTGAAACATTTGTCGTCGAGCACCGTGGGGAATATCAGTTTTTGGGAAATGCATGGGCTTTAGCGATGAACTTGGTTCGTCAGAGTGGTATGAAAGCCAAAACCAGTCCATTAGGGATTGAGCGCTACTTAGATAATCCGCAAGAAACCACGCAGGATAAACTAAGAACCGAAGTTATTTTATTTAAGAAATGACAGGCGCAGCCGGACACGCTCCCCTAAATATCATGCTAGTTCCGTAGTAATCTACAAAAGAAAAAGAGGGTCTCTATACCCATCTATAAAAATGCCTCAGCAATCGCTGAGGCATGGTTTTATCAGCCAACTTCTCTTGCTAGAGAATTATTGTGCACGGTACTTACCGCTGTTTAGTTCAATTTTAGACGCTTTTACCCGGCTGTCTGCGTTTAGATAGTCGCTAATGCTTAGTAGATCTTGATCTTGAGATGCTTTTAACACCGCAGACTCTCCCTCTGCGAAGACAACTTCCAGCTTTAGCTCTTTGGCGACCGCTTTCGCTTCGTTAGAGTTGTTTACCGTGATGTAAACCAGTCCAGTGGCCTTGGATACATTGCTAAACGCATTCTTAAACACTTCATCACTGGCTTGAAGTTTTACTTCTTCGGATAGGCTCCTAGCTGTACCCGTTTGCACCTTGCGATAATCTTGGCCATTAATCTCAACCGCTTCTGAAGGCACAAACAGTTCAGGTGCGGGTTGTTGAGAGAGTTGTTGCTCAGCGTATGCGCTAGCCGTCATCATAGAAAGAGCCAGCATAGAAAATGATATGTATTTCATGTAATTGACTCCTTAGTGTCCAAAGATGCGCATGGACCAGTTCTTAATAACACCTGGCTGAGCGTTGTTTGCCATCGGAACGTCATAGATGGTTGAAGAGTTAAAATATGCAATGTAAGAAAAGACTTCGTCGCCATTCGTATCGATTGCTCGTAATGTCCATTCGCCTTTTGCATCTTCGCCATAGAACTGGTTAGACAACATTAATTGGTCTTTGTAGCCAGTAATCGTTGGGTCAAGAGATTGACCAACAAGACCATTACGTGGTGTTTGCAAAACGGAACGAGTCCCTGATGGCGAAACGAGCTCGATAGCTAAGTCGGGCAGGCGAGAGTGGTCTAATGTCAATTTCACTTGAACGGATTCTACCTTCAGATCATCGGCAATAGCGATACTTGATGAACCGCCAGCCAGACTCGCATCGGGTACACTGACTTCTTTAGCATTATTAACCCAAGGCGTAATAACTTGAGGCGTAATAACTTGAGGCGGTAAAACACGATTCGTCATGCGAGCACGTTGCATTGCTTCATCCAAATCGACAGCGCCGAAGCCATAAAAAGTATGGAAATCTACGCCTGCAGCGTTTTTCTGCCAAGGAGAAATGGCCTCGTAGCTAACCTGTTCACCTTTGTGGTTAGTAAATTCAAGTTGTACGCCTGGATGCGTTTTATCCGTTACTTTTGCTGTCTCTGCTAGCAAAGCACGTACATCACGAGCAGAAAGTGCATGATTCGTGGACATGATTGCCGCGATGGCACCGGACGTGTTTGGCGCAGCAGACGAGGTTCCGTTCATTGTACTGGTATAGTTACAGTTCGGGTCTAGCTCCGTTCCGCCGTGTAAGCCATTGATACCAAGTCCGTCGCTGGTATTTTGCCCTTCTTCACAACCCATCAAATCGGTGGTGACCATGGCAGGGAAGTCTTGCCCATATTCACCTGCTGGTGCGGCAACCCACACGTTAGACCCCACCGATGAGTAACTCGCTCGCGTGCCATCCGCACGTAGTGCACTGGTGATTAAATTAAAATAGTTGGCGTTGTCATAAGACTGAGCGGAGTTGTGCATCGGCAAGCCTTGGTTGTCTCCACCAGCAAAGAAGTTACTTGGTAATACGAAGAATCTTCCCGCATTGAAATAGCGATAACCATTGCCGGCTGACTTAACAAATACAGCACCGCGTCCCCATGAGTTACTCTCGCTGACATTTTTTATCACGTCCATTTCAAGTTTAAGTTGAGGATCGCTTTCATCAAAAGTTATTGGGTTGATCGGGCTGAAACCATAGCTTTGGTTAAATACACGAACATCGCGTGTGGCTGGGTCCATGCCGTGAGAGATTAGCCAGCCTTCTAATGTCTGGTTGGCTAACCAGTTAAAACCAATAAGAGAAGAGTGAGAAGCAACACCGCGTCCACCTTCACCATTGTTGCCGACTGCGCTGATCAAACCGGCGACAGCAGTGCCGTGACCATTGGTATCAACCGGATAACTTAATGGGAAAGAAGAGTCTTCGACGAAGTTTCTGCTACCTGTAACTATATTACCTGCAAGATCTGGGTGATCGATCTGCACTCCAGAATCAATGACCGCGACTTTTACACCAATACCCGCAATACCCATTGCTTGAGTGAGCTTGGTGTTTAGGTCGTTCCCAGCAACAGCTGGGTTAGCTGCAAAAGCAGTTTGCCCTGTGTTGTCTAAGTGCCATTGTTCAGAATAGAGTGGATCAAACGCCGAGGCGGCAGGTGCAATGCCTACTGCCAACATAGCAGCAAATAGGCGGTTAATGCGTATTTCCATTTTTGAGCTCATGTCTTTGTTTGGAATTTTTTAGCTCCTGTTTCATATTCCTCTAACAGGAGTAAACAAAGCTAACGACAAAGAATAAGGACGAAAACCATTTACAACTTGTTTACATAAAAAGTTCGACGAACAACATGAGTCAGTATTAATTAACTGAAACTATAGGGTTTTTTAATGTCGAATAGCGCACGCATGAAAAGTAAAAAGCAGAAAATACGGTCGTACTGTCTGCTTTGAGAGGAAGGATTACTTAGTTGAAGCGGGTTGAATTGTCGCCATTGGTTTCTTCGGTTTGGCCTTTTCTTTGGGTAGCACGTTATCAATCCACTTTTTGATGTATAGCTTATTGAACTCACTATCACACCACTTCTTGTTTAAACCACGTCGGTTAAACTCAGCGCCAATCGCAACTTTGGTTTGGTTGGTTGCACGGTTGTAGTAGAGAGTCTCGCACAACTGAGTGTTACTCATTTGTTGGGCATATACGTTAACACTGCTGCTGCGCATTCCCAGTTGAGAGGCTTGATGGTTACTACATGCAGTGAGAAGTGCAGGCGCAAAAATAGCGATGGTTAGGATTTTTTTCATTTTGCTCTTATGACGTCGGGTGAATAACGAAGCGATTTCTTCCTGCTTGCTTTGCGTCATACAAAGCTTGATCTGCGAAGAAAAACCATTGATCCCATTCTTGTTGAATAGTTTTTACGGACAGTCTGTCGACAGCCCCGAGAGAAATTGTCGCGTTTAATGACTTAGAGTCAACCACTAGTGGCGTGTTTTCCACGATATATCTCAATCGATCCAAGAATTTAGCGCAATCTTCAGTTCTGTTTACTTCAAATAATAAGACAAACTCCTCTCCACCCCAACGGATGAGTAGGTCACCAGAGAGAGTCGATTCATTAAATAACCTGGCAATATGCATTAACATCTTGTCGCCAATATCATGCCCATATTCATCGTTAAACGTTTTAAAATGATCGATATCTAATACGGCTAAGGCAAACGTTCTATCTGGGCTTCTACGAGCCATTTTATCCAGCCAAATGGGAAGGTAGCGACGGTTGTGCAGTTGAGTTAATGGATCGGTAGTATTTTCTTGAGTGAGTGCTTTATTAATACTCCTAACGCGCAGTACGTAACGAAAGCCAACGACACCAATCGCTGCGATAGCGATAAAGTAGAACATTTCTCTATAGCGTTGTGAACGCAGCTCTGAAGCTTGCAACGCATTTTTCGTTTCTAGTAGCTTGAGTTCTTTCTGAGCTAACTTAGCTTCGAGGTCAAACTTAATATTAATCATCTCTTCGCCGTGAATATGATGAGAAAATTCAGCTTCTAGCTCTCTTAACTGAGTCAAGTAACGAAAAGCCGCTTCAAAATTATTAAGGGTTTGATTCGCGTTTACTAGGACCGACAGCATATCAATGCGCTGTCGTATTTCTAGCTCATCGGTTGATTTAGTTTGCTCAAGTACGTTGATAGCTGTCGAAATAGCTTTATCGTATTGTTCATCTGCGAGGTATGCTTCTGCATATGCTTCATAACAAGGCATTTTCTTCGCCTCTACGTTTCCCGTGATAGGGAGAGCTACGCAACGCTGTGCAACCATCAACGCTTCATCAATTTTCCCTATCGAACTTAACATTTGTGAGAAGCTGGATAATGAATAGTGTTTGATGACGTCTGACCCCGTTTGCATTGAGAGTCGGATTGCTTCATTAAAATAGTATTCTGCCTTTTCGCTATCTCCACTGCTTAAGTGAACAATACTTAAGTTTGCGTAGATAACCCCAATGAAAAGGCTGTTGTCATATTGATATTCGCTGTTTAAATAGGTATCGAGTGCTTGCGTAAGGTAGCTACTGGCGCGAGCCCAATCGGATGCATCGATATAGACGGTACCGATGTTATTCAGCGTCATGGCAACTTGCATTTCAAATACGGTTCTCTCTAACAACTCATAGGCGGTTCGGTAATACTTGAGTCCGCTACGTAGTTGATTCCGTGAAACCTCTAAGTTCCCTAGCCAGCGATATGCTCTTCCTTCTAGCGCTAAATAGCCGAGATCGCGGGCTTCAGCGATGATGTCATGGAGTACAAGTTCTGCATTCCAATTGTCGTCTAGTTCAATCATGGTTACCGCTTTATTAAGCTGTGCTTCAGCGACTACCCACGGTAAATTATGCTCTGTCCCAAACTCAATTAAATCAGGCATATCTTTGGGCAGCGGAACGCCTTCGTAGCGCTTTAGGTATAGGCGCGCAAAGTAATAAAGCGCAAGAGATTCCGCTGACGCATTCTGTGGCGCAACTAATTCATCTTCTTCAATTGAGCGCGGCTTACCCATTGAACGAAAATAGAGATTGAGCAAGGAGTTGCTTTGAGGAGAAATGTGTTCTTCCAGGTAGCTCTGTTTTTCTGTGTTGGCAAGTACATGGGTTGGATGGAAGAAGGATCCAAGTACTGAGAACAGCGCGCAAGTTAGCGTTTTAATCGGAAAGTGCATGAGCTTATTAATAAAATGTGATCTCGTTTAACCCTAATACTAGGTAAGTCTATCACTTCTTATTGGCTAAGTGCGGATGGATTCCGAGTTACAAACGGCTTGTGAAGAAAGTTTCGCGAAAGGTGAGGCTAATATTATGATTTATAATGATAAATCTGTTCAAAAGTGGAAAGATTGATTTAACGACAAGATAAACAGTACGACGAATCTAGTGTGTCGAACATTGTTAGTGGTGTAAGTTTCATCATTTAGTCGGTGCGATTCGCATCTCGAAAGATGGCTGGTTCGCTAAAAAATTATCTTTCTGTCATAAATATTTAATGTTTGTATGGGTTGTTAAAAAACTCGATATTAGACATAGTGTTATTAAGCCAATAAAAAATGGCTTTTATAATAAACAGGAGATTAACTATGCATAATGAAATGATTCAACCTTCACACTTCGGTATTATTGGCCGCACTTGTATCGCTTCAGTACTTATGATTGCGGGCGTTTTTGCTCTTATTTAAGAGTCAATGGTAACGATGGTTACCCGCTTAAGAGTAAGAAAATTCAGGGAATCACCTTAATCTCGTATAAGGTATTCCCCTGAAAATCCAACCTAATAACTACTTTTTAGCTGAAGAAGCTAAAAATCAATGCACTTACCGCTACAATGCCCGCAGTTAAAACAAAGTAAGTTGAGCCATTTCCACGATATTGTTTCAATGCATCGATTTTGTATACCGCTAACATTGGCATAATAAATAAGATCATCGCGATAACAGGCCCTGACAACGCTTCCATCATACCAAGAATGCTTGGGTTCATGATCGCTGCTGCCCAGATTGAAAAGAAAAGTACTGCAACGCTGATACGATCAACCCGCTTTTCAGACAGTTTAGAGTGTTTGGTAATTAAACCATTTAAGCTTTCGCGTGCACCTAAAAAGTGCCCAAGAAAAGAGGAAGTGATAGCAACAAAAGCCACCAAAGGACCAAGCGTTGCGATAAATGGGTTGTCTGTTGCATTGGCTAAATAAGACAGCACCGACACGTTTTGTTCTTTAGCTTGAGCCAATTGCTCTGGTGACAGCGCTAATACACACGAAAAGACAAAAATAAGCACAAACGCAATTAACATGATGCTAGTGCGTCGAAGAATTACTTCGGATTTCGCATCCGCTTGATCGCCATAATGGCGACGTTGCACATTTGCAAAGCTTGAAATCGCAGCTGCGTGACTAAACGAGAAAATAACCACAGGAACCGCTAACCACATAGTGCTAGCAAAAGCAGACGCTTCAGGGGCGTCCATGATTGGCATGGTCCAGTTTGGTATCAAGTAAAATGAAAGAAAGGCAAGAATAGCTACTAATGGGTAAACCATAATGGCAAAAGCCCGTAGCATGACTTTTTCGCCCGCCATCATAATGGCAATTAATGCAAACACTAGTGCACCTGAAAGCAGAGGGCGAGGCAAAGAAGCCATATCAGCTTGGTTAACCATAAAACTGTCTACGGTATTGGTAATACCGACACCGTAAATTAACAGGATCGGGAAGATCGAAAGAAAATACAGCAGTGAAATAGAGCGACCCGCTTTTGCGCCAAAGTGCTCTTCTACTACATCAGTAAAGTCTGCATTTTTGATCTTGGAAGACAGTACAAAGCGAGCTAAACCACGGTGGGCAAGATAAGTCATTGGGAAAGCAAGCACAGCCATTGCGACTAACGGCCAAAACCCGCCAATACCAAGGTTGATCGGCAGAAATAGAATGCCTGCACCAACGGCTGTTCCAAACAGACTAAGGACCCAATGTGTATCGTGTTTTGACCAAGATGTTGTTGTGTTTAATTCACTGGAATTTAACGCATTTCGAGATTCTTTCACTTAAAACTCGCTTTTATAAAAATAATAATGCGGAGAATGGTATAGGTTTTGGTGTTTGTTATCACATCGGAAGTGTGGTGAATCATGCTGAAGATAAGGGGTGGTTGTAACTTATCAAACTATGAATTTTTTTAAAAACTAGAATTTTAATCTGATATATGAGTAATAAATTGGTGTTATATTTCAAATTTTTACTAATGGGTGGTTTTTGATTTCGTGGTTAAAACTTAATCATGGATGTATATGCTAAAGAAGCTTGCTCTTACTTAATGAGCCATGGTGCATATTGTAGGGCTAGCAAGTGGCAGGTCTATGAGTCCTGCATTTAGATGAGCTTTAGGTATATACTGCCGCCACAAATGTTAAAGGAGGAATCATTGAATGGACATTCTGTCTGCACATAAAGACGACTTATTGGCTGTGTATACGCTTGAAAATACTTTGTTTGGAGAACATGCCTATCCTCAATTTTTCTTTCGACAAGCTTTTGATTGTTGGGGGGAAAGCTTACTAGTGGCGAAAGAGGGGGAGCAAGTCGCAGGATATATTTTGCTGACGACGAGCACAAATGCGCAGCAATATTGGATCATGTCACTGGCTGTCGATACTCAACATCGTGGTAAGGGTATTGCGCGTTCTCTGATTGAAAGTGCCATCGCGCCGTTAAAGCTGGGCTCAAGTGTGAAGTTGACGGTCGATCCGAATAATCAGCCTGCATTGTCTTTGTACCTCTCCCTTGGCTTCAAAGTATTAAAAGAAGAAGCGCATTATTTCGGTGACGAAGAGTCTAGATTGGTCATGGAATTAGTAAAGTAACCCTGCACGATAATGAACGAAACTTGCACTCAATCAGTGCGCGGTATTACTTTGCAATAGTTGTTTACATTCTAACGTTTTGTAAATTAATGATTTTCAATCTTGGCACCTCGTTTGCTTTGAGATAAATGTTCATCGTTAACTCGATGCGCCGCTCTCTATAGCAGGCGAGAGCGGGATAGGGTATTACTTTTGAAAATGTACTAACAGCGTTAAAGGCATTGCTGCCTCTCTCGATTCGGGAGAGGCTTTTTTTTTGCCTGTAATTTAGGATTAGTCGCGCAGGAGGCGTTATGTCACAAGGGTGTAGAAAGACAACTTGTCCGTATTGCGGAGTAGGCTGCGGAATTGAAATCAGCAATAACAAGATTATTGGAGATGCGCTTCATCCGGCCAATTCCGGTTCACTGTGTGTAAAGGGTGTCGCATTAGCAGAAAGCTTACAAATGCCTTCAAGATTGCTCTACCCCAAGCTAAGGGAAAAAGAAGTATCATGGCAGGTGATCACAGACTTAATTGCACAAGAGATCCATCAAGCGAAAGCAGAGTTTGGACCGGATTCCGTCGCTATGTACGTGTCAGGCCAGTTGTTGACGGAAGACTATTACGTCGCCAACAAACTCATGAAAGGTTATGTGGGTAGCGCGAACATCGATACCAATTCCCGTTTATGCATGTCTTCTGCGGTTGCTGCTCACGTGCGCGCATTTGGCGAAGATGTCGTTCCAGTCAATTACGACGACATTGATAATACTGAACTATTGATCATTTGCGGTGCGAATACCGCTTGGACGCACCCTGTTCTATTTCGACGTATTCAACAAGCGAGAGAAAACAATCCTAACCTCAAGCTGGTGGTCATTGACCCGCGTGAAACGGTCACAGCGCAGCAAGCGGATTTGCATCTATCGATTAAAAACGATGGGGATGTGTCACTTTTTAATGGGCTGCTCAAGTTTCTTATCGAGCAGCAATGTATTGATTCTGAATACATAAATTCCCATACCGACGGGTTTGATGCGCTTGCAGAAGAAGTTTCTGATTTGCGTTACGATGTCACTAATTTAACGTCTTCCATTGGTATTTTAGAAGAAAAACTCACGACATTCTTCCAATGGTTCGCACAAAGCCCAACCGCAATCACGCTGTTTTGCCAAGGGGTTAACCAAGCCGAAAATGGTGTCGATAAAGGCAATGCCATTATTAATGCACATTTGGCGTCAGGTAAAATTGCCAAGTCAGGTTGCGGGCCGTTTTCTATTACAGGTCAGCCGAATGCGATGGGCGGACGAGAAGTCGGTGGATTGGCCAACCAGTTAGCGGTTCATCGTGCTTTTGACTCAGAGTCTATCAAGCAAGTGCAGGCGTTTTGGGATTCACCCGAAATTGCCACTCAGCCCGGTTTAAAAGCCGTTGAGCTGTTTGAGGCGGTAGAGCGTGGTGAGATTAAAGTTCTGTGGATCATGGCAACCAATCCCGTGGTTTCTTTACCAGATAACCAATTGGTAAAACGTGCACTAGAGATTTGTCCGTTTGTGATTGTTTCCGATATTACAGCGGATTCGGATGTAGCGCATTACGCGGATCTGTTGCTGCCGGCCGCTGGTTGGGGTGAGAAACAAGGTATGGTAACCAACTCTGAACGTCGACTTTCAAGGCAGCGTCAGTTTCAAACGCCTCCTGGTGAAGCAAAACCAGATTGGTGGGCGATAAGCCAAGTCGGACAAGCTCTGTGTACATTGGAAAAGACACAAAATGGCTTTGCGTTTACTTCTGAGCGGGCGGTATTCAGGGAATATGCGGCGATGACAGGCATGAATACTGATTCGCCATTGAAGCTCGACCTGTCTCAATACGCGAACTTAACCGAGCAAGAATACGAGGAGTGGGTGCCGACACAATGGGGAGGAGAGCGCCCTTTTGCTGAAGGAATCTATTCGCACCCAGATGGTAAAGCGCGTTTTGTCGTGACCAGTGAATTGCCTCAACGCTTAGAGAGAACAAAAGGCTGGTGGCTCAATACGGGCAGACAACGCGACCAATGGCATACCATGACGCGTACAGGGCATATCGCACACCTTGCCGCCTCAGAGTTAGAACCAACCGTGTACATGAACACACTCTCCGCCACTCAAAATCGCTTAAAAGCAGGACAACTCACCAAGCTGTTCCAGCCTACTTCAAACACCAGTATTTATGCCAAAGTGGCCATTGATGAAGGTTTGGGTTTTCAGGAGCTGTTTATGTCAATGCACTGGGCGGGCCGATATGGGGGTGAAAGCAATGTTAACGCGATAATAAACAGCGCAAAAGACCCTATTTCTGGGCAACCTGCGTTTAAGTCGTCTTATGTTGAAGTGCAAGACGCAGCGGTAAAAACCTACGGTATGTTCATCGGGACACAGTTTGATTCCGGCAAGTTTCTCTACAGCGCATTTCAATCAGAAAGTAATTTGGGCATCTGGCGCTTCGCACACGATAAACGACCAAAAAAGCAGAGTTTTTGTCGAACGGAAAAGAGCCGCAGGATCACGATTGATATTGCCCAAGGTTGGCTAGCGGTGGATTACGATCTTGTTGGAGATGTTCGTATCATTCGTTCTGTTTTGGTGGTGTCTAGTGAACCGATTCAAACCGACTACACCAACTTTACTGGCTTGATTGGCAAACCGATGGAGCTATCGCAACTGCTTACCATTACTCAATCGCAAAGCAGCGCTAAACTGGTTTGTAGTTGTTTCCGTGTCACCGATAAACAAATACATGACGCGATGGAGAAACAAGATTGCACGTCACTGACCCAGCTTCAAAACAAACTCAAATGCGGTACTAACTGTGGTTCGTGCGTTTCTCAAATCAAACAAATGGTCGACAGCCATCAGCATCAAAAGGGCAAACAGCAAGCGAGCCAGCAAAGTCTGGCGATGCAAATAAAGTAAATCAGAAAGAGGATAAGCACATGGAAGCGCCTTATCAAAAGTCTTGGTTTAAGAAAGGACAAGCGAGTCAGAATCAAGAACGCTCGTCTCGCTTTTCTAAGCATGACCAAGCAAGCAAACTGAACCAACTTTTAGAAAATCACTCCGCAGATCTAGATGCGAATCAAAAAGGTTTTGTTTCGATTGTCGGAGCAGGACCGCACGATCCAGACTTGTTAACCGTGAAGGCAGTGAAAGCGATTATGTCGGCAGAGGTACTGTTGTACGACCGTCTGGTTAGCAAAGATATTTTGGAGTTGACTTCGCCACAAGCCGATTGGATTTACGTGGGCAAACGATGCGGACAACCTAGTATTGGTCAGGAGGAAATCTGTGATTTGATGGTGTCGCTCGCTCAGCAAGGAAAGCGAGTTGTGCGCTTAAAAGGGGGAGATCCTTTTGTATTTGGTCGTGGAGGCGAAGAGGCGTTAGCGCTTGTCAAACACTCTATCGCTTACGAAGTCATCCCCGGTATTACTGCTGCGATTGGATGTTCCGCAAACAGCTTGATTCCGCTGACTCATCGCGGCGTTGCTCGCAGCGTTACCTTTGTGACGGGGCAAGTGGTAACAGGCGCATTTGAGGCTTGGAGCCAATTGATGCAAAGCGGACAAACATTGGTGTTCTACATGGGATTAGAAAAATCGGCAGACATACAAATCGGTTTAATCGACGCTGGTTTGAGAGAAGATTTCCCTGTTGCGGTCATCACTCATGGTTGCAGCCCTCAGCAGCAAGTTCATGTGACCCAACTCAATCAGCTCAATGAGTTATCGATTACACTTAAAGGCATCAGCCCAGCATTGATTGTGATGGGAGAAGTTGTCAAACTGCGCGAACAACTAATAGAAACCGTACAGTCAGTGACGGAATACGAGGGAATATGAGCAGCATTTTGGAATGTATCAGAACAGTCGGTCGTGGCGAACGTGGTAGAAAACCACTGAACTTTGATCAAGCGTTTCGAGTTATGGATGAATACCTAAACGGAGAGTGCGATGATGATCAAATGGCAATGCTGCTGATGCTGATCCGCGTACAAAACGAGACTCAACAAGAAATCGCTGGCTTTGTAAAAGCATTCCAATCCCGCATGCCTGCTATTGGTGCAGACATCGACTGGCCATGTTACGCAGGCAAACGTGAAGCGGCAGGTCAGCCTTGGCACCTGTTGGCAGCGAAGATCCTTGCCGATAATGGTCATAAAGTGCTGATGCATGGCTATCACGACCGTCAATCTGGACGTTTACACGCCGAAGATTACCTCGGCAAATTTGCTATTACGAAAGCGGAATCAGCAGAAGACGCAAAGCGTGTGTTAGAAACACAAAACATCGTGTATCTACCGCTCAGTGCATTTGCTCCTCAAGCAGAAACCATGATCGGTTGGAAGAATCGTTATGGGCTTAGAACGCCGATTAATACCGTGGTTCGAGCATTGAATCCGGGGCAAGCAACGGTTGGTATTCGTGGTAGCTTCCATCCTGGTTTCCAACAACTTCATGCTGAAGTCGAATTCGAGATTGGCAAAACCGCTCATGCCGTTGTGTCATTCAAAGGACAATCGGGTGAGTCCGAATACAACCCGAAAGTAAGTCAAACCGTATGGTTAAGCCAAACAAGCGGCGTGACATCGCACTACTGGACGGAGCAAATGCTGTCTGAGGTGCCAATGCCTGCGAACTGCCCGTTTGGGACGTCAGAAGATGACATGAACCAAATGGCGAATACGGTTCTCGCCACAATGACAGTGGTCTTGTTTGCACAAATGCGCGACAGGGAAAAAGCATTCGAACGAGCTTTCTCTTACTGGCAAGCCTATTGCGGCCAGCAATAAGATACTATTGTCAATTAATGTAAAACCAACGACGCAAAGTTGTTGAATCTGAATCCATTATCTATTGTTTGAAGAAGGTAAAAGATCCTAGCTCGCCAATGATGTGTTTCACCACCTTGCTCCGTATCAGAGTGGTGAAACCGCAGTTTTAGCCTCAATCGCGTTCGTTTCTCGCTTCGCTTTTGAGAATGAGAAAAACCCATATGGTAAGACACAGAGGACATGGATAATGGTTCTAAAGCATACCACTCCTAGTGAAAAGGCTTCTCACCCGATCCCGCAAGAAGCCTTCGATTGGTACGACGAATACGCCCACGGAAAAATCTCGCGCCGTGAGTTTCTAAATAGGCTGGGTGGCCTTGCTGTGCTTGGCTTTAGCATGACAGCACTGGTCGATGCGTTAACCCCGAATTACGCACTCGCAGAACAAGTTTCATTTAACGATCCTGACATCAAAGCAACTTACGAAACCTTTCCATCTCCAAATGGGCATGGAGAGGGGCGTGGTTATTTGGTGATGCCACAGAAGAAGACCTTAAAATCGCCGACCGTGTTGGTGATCCATGAAAACCGAGGTCTGAACCCTTATATCAAAGATGTCGCAAGACGACTTGCAAAAGATGGCTTTATTGCTTTCGCTCCAGACGCGCTTTATCCACTCGGCGGCTATCCGGGGAACGACGATGAAGGTCGCGCCATGCAGAAAGATATGGACAGAGCCAAGATAGAACAAGACTTTATTGCAGCCGCTAACTTCCTCAAACGATACGAGGGTGGAAACGGTAAATTGGGCGCGGTTGGATTCTGCTTCGGTGGATACATTGTCAACATGCTTGCAGCGGTAATGCCAGAAGAGCTCGATGCAGGTGTGCCATTCTATGGAACACCCGCGGCGCAAGAGATCCAAAAGCAAGTCAAAGGACCGTTGATGATTCACTTTGCAGGGCTCGATAAGCGCGTTAACGACACATGGCCAGCTTATGAGCAGCAGTTAATCGCGACCGACGCACAGTATCAAGCGTTAATGTATGAAAACGTCAACCACGGTTTCCATAACGACTCAACAGCACGCTACGCACCGGAAGAAGCAGCCCTCGCTTGGGAACGCACACTTGGCTTCTTCAAAGAACATCTCGCCTCTAGTTAAAACGCTTCAGCTTTAGTTGGCACATTCCTTGTTATGTCTCTCTTAGTGAGTGAGATATAAACAAGGAATGTGCATGACTCAATCAACGTCAAAAACACCCATCATAGTATGCTGTGATAGCCTCCAAGAGCAGGCTCGATTGTCCGGCTTATTGAGCAAAGATTACGACAACATCATCGGCTGCCAATTGGCACAACTAGAAACGTTAATGCAACGAGAACCGTCGGCAAGCGTTGTGGTTGGATGGCAGCAACCAACCGCGGAACTGCGTTTGATCGTCGATTTCTGTCGCAGAAAATCGGCACCACTTCTTATTGTTTTAAAGCAGTTATCTTCCAATGATATCAATCGTTTATCAGAAAAAATGGACTATGTGCTCATGCCGCACGATAGTGAATTTGCACTTCAACCTTGGATTGAGCATGCGACATTAGTGAGAGCGAAATTCGAAAGTATGCAATCGGAAATTGAATCGCTGACCCATAAGATTGAAGAGCGCAAGCTGGTGGAAAAAGCCAAAGGTCTGCTGATGAAGATGCACAGCGTTGATGAAGAACAGGCTTATAAAGCGCTTAGAAAATCCGCTATGCAATCGAGCCAAACGCTCGCACAAGTTGCCAAGAATTTGATAACTACTTTGGAGGTGCTTGATTAGTTGCTCTACCACTTTGGGGTTAGAGTACGTTTTCTAACGTGGTGCGTGTTGCACTATCAGCAAGCAATAACAGGGAATTAGAAACGGTAGAATCAACTAATTTATTGTATTTACTGTAGAAAATAAGTTGGCACAGTAATTGGATTAGTAGAATTGGGTTTATTGTTGAATCGCTTATCTCAATTATCAACGGCGGTAATTGTAGACTTAGCAACGGCGCTACTGCTCTTCGGAGTAGTGGCGCTTTTTTTATGGGAGCAAACCAATGAAATGGAGTTCGATGCTGAAAGTGTCAGCAATTTCGTTATCGGTATTCACCACGGTCAGCGTAAAGGCAGAGTTGGGTGAACCAGAAATTGAAGACCTGAAGTTTGGTTTTATTAAGTTAACCGATATGGCACCGCTGGCGGTTGCTTATGAGAAAGGCTTTTTTGAAGACGAAGGCTTGTACGTCACTTTAGAAGCGCAAGCAAACTGGAAGGTGCTTTTAGACCGAGTCATCGATGGTGAGCTTGCGGGCGCGCACATGCTTGCTGGTCAGCCATTGGGCGCGACGATTGGTGTCGGCACAAAAGCAGAAGTGATTACCGCGTTCAGTATGGATTTGAACGGCAACGCAATCACGGTTTCCAATGATACTTGGGAGCAGATGAAGCAATACATTCCAAAACAACCAGATGGCAAACCTGTTCACCCAATCAAAGCGGATGCACTGAAGCCTGTGGTCGACAGCTATCTGGATAAAGGCAAACCTTTCAATATGGGCATGGTGTTCCCTGTATCGACGCACAACTATGAGTTGCGTTACTGGTTAGCGGCAGGGGGGATTCATCCAGGTTTTTACGCACCAGATTCAGGCGATAACAGTGGCCAGTTGGATGCTGACGTTCTTTTGAGTGTTACACCGCCACCACAAATGCCAGCAACAATGGAAGCGGGCACGATCAAAGGGTACTGCGTAGGCGAACCATGGAACCAACAAGCCGTATTCAAAGGCATTGGTACGCCAGTCGTGACCGACTACGAGATCTGGAAGAACAACCCAGAGAAAGTATTTGGTGTTTCCAAAGCTTGGGCTGAGAAATATCCAAACACACACATTCGCGTAGTGAAAGCCTTGATTCGAGCGGCACATTGGTTGGATGAAAACGACAATGCCAACCGCCAAGAAGCAGTGAAGATGCTATCAAAAAGCGAGTACGTCGGAGCCGATGCCGAAGTTATCGCCAACTCAATGACCGGCACATTTGAATACGAGAAAGGCGACAAACGAGACGTGCCAGACTTCAACGTGTTCTTCCGTCATAACGCCACGTATCCGTATTACAGCGATGCGATTTGGTATCTGACTCAAATGCGCCGTTGGGGACAAATCTCAAGCGAGAAATCCGATGATTGGTACATGGATGTGGCGAAAGAGGTTTACCGTCCAGATATCTACCAACAAGCAGCTCAAGCGCTAATTGAAGATGGTGTGTTGAGCAAAAAAGACTTCCCAGATTTTAGTGCTGAAGATGGTTTCCGTGCGCCACAAACACACTTTATCGACAACATCGTTTATGACGGTCGCGAGCCAAATAAATATCTAGAGAAGTTCTCTATCGGGCTTAAAGGAAAAGACAAGGTTTAACCATAACGATAAACGCCACAGGCGAGGGGGATTCGCTTGTGGCAACAAGGATGTAAATTTCTTAGGAGTGAGTATGTCTAGTAATGTCATTTCCCTGTTTCCTGCTAAGCAGGTAGTGAACCGAAGTAGGTTGGTGCTTTTGCCCGTCATTGGTTTGCTGATCTTCTTGGCAATGTGGCACTTAGCGGCGAGAGAAGTGCAAACTTCATTAGGTACGCTACCGGGACCTGTGCAAACTTTTCAGCAGTTCAGCAACCTTGTCGATGACCATTGGCAAGAGCGAGAAAAGGAACAAGCGTTTATCGAGCGTCAAGAAAAGCGCAATGCTGCGAAGTTAGCCAAAAATCCAGATGCGGAAGTGAAGATTCGTCCCTACACAGGTAAACCGACGTTCTTCGACCAAATCATAACAAGCTTAGTGACCGTAACCGCGGGCTTTTTGCTGGCGACGGTCATTGCGATTCCGCTTGGCATCGTGCTTGGTCTTAATCAAGGGCTGTATCAAGCGTTCAACCCAATCATTCAACTGCTCAAGCCCGTATCACCTTTAGCTTGGCTGCCTATCGTCACTATGGTTGTAAGTGCCACTTATGTGAGTGATGACCCGATGTTTGCTAAGTCGTTCATCAACTCTCTGATCACTGTAGCGCTGTGTAGCTTATGGCCGACGCTGATTAATACCGCAGTGGGTGTAACGAGCGTTGATAAAGACTTAATCAACGTGAGTAAAGTGCTTCAACTTTCGTGGTGGCAGCACATTCGCACTATCGTTTTACCTTCTGCCATTCCAATGATCTTCACAGGTTTACGTCTCTCTTTAGGTATCGCTTGGATGGTGTTGATTGCGGCAGAGATGCTCGCGCAGAACCCAGGGTTAGGCAAGTTCGTTTGGGATGAATTCCAAAACGGCAGCTCGGCATCATTGGGTCGTATTATGGTCGCCGTCATCACAATCGGCTTTATTGGATTGATGCTCGATAGAGGCATGTTGCAACTTCAAAAGTGGCTGTCTTGGAATAAACAACAAGCGTTGAGATAAGGGAAAAGATCATGGAAAAAGCATTATTAGATCTAACGCGTTTAGGGATGCGATTCCCAACGCCAGATGGCGAGTTCATCGCGCTTAAGAACGTTGATTTACAAATCAATAAAGGTGAGTTTGTATCGCTGATTGGCCACTCTGGTTGCGGTAAATCAACGGTATTGAACTTAGTCGCAGGGCTGCACATGCCAACAGACGGCGGCGTGATCGTCGATGGGCGAGAGGTGGCAGGACCGGGACCCGATCGTGCAGTGGTGTT
Source organism: Vibrio sp. D3 (assembly GCF_043995865.1). Taxonomy (NCBI): domain Bacteria; kingdom Pseudomonadati; phylum Pseudomonadota; class Gammaproteobacteria; order Vibrionales; family Vibrionaceae; genus Vibrio; species Vibrio sp. D3. The sequence continues at coordinate 90,859 of NZ_CP171886.1, forward strand.
CCAAAATCATTCATTATTGCCTTGGCTCACTGTATATCAAAATGTTGAGCTCGCAGTAAAACAAATTGCTGGCAAAAAGGGCAAAGCATGGATTCAGGAACAAGTGAACCACTATTTGGAGTTGATTCAAATGCAGCATGCCGCGCACAAAAAGCCCAATGAAATCTCTGGTGGTATGAAGCAGCGAGTCGGCATTGCGAGAGCACTGGCACTTCAACCAAAGGTTTTGCTTATGGATGAGCCATTTGGCGCGTTGGATGCGTTAACTCGTGCGCATTTGCAGGATGCACTGATGAAGATTCAAGCCGAGCTAAACAATACCGTCATCATGATTACCCATGACGTGGATGAAGCGGTGCTGCTATCCGACAAAATCGTGATGATGACTAATGGACCGGCAGCAACCATTGGTGAAGTGTTAGAAGTGAATCTACCTCGCCCTCGTGAGCGTGTCGCACTGGCGGATGATGCGCAGTATCAGAAGTGTCGACAAGCGGTGCTGAAGTTCCTTTACGAGAAGCAATCCAAAGTCGAGATTCCTGCTTCGAAAGAAGACAAACCCAAAACCGCAGCGCAAACGGCATAAGGAGGCAGCGATGAACAGTCCTTTAACGATTCCAGTAAAGAACGCATTGAGCCACATCGTTGTGGTAGGCAACGGTATGGTCGGGCAACACCTCGTCGAGCAATTAGTGCAGAAAAACGCGCATTTGGAGCACCGAATTACCGTGATTGGTGCAGAGCGCTTTATCGCGTATGACCGTGTACAACTATCTTCTTTATTTGCGGGTAAGTCCCATGATGATTTGATGCTGAGTAACCAAGAATGGTACGACATGCATGGCATCCAACTAGTACTTGGCAGCCAAGTAACAGGCATCGACAGAGAGCAAAAGCGTATTCTGCTTGATGGTGAAGATGTGCTGGGTTACGACCAACTTGTGCTCGCGACCGGTTCCTACCCATTTGTGCCGCCAATTGAAGGTAAAGACCGCGACAACGTGTTTGTCTACCGTACGCTTGATGACCTTTCACAAATCAAAAAAGCATGTGAAGGCGCAAAAACAGGCGCAGTAATTGGCGGTGGCTTATTGGGTTTAGAGGCGGCAAATGCACTCAAACTATTGGGGCTAGAAACTCACGTTATTGAATTTGCGCCTCGTCTGATGCCCGTACAGTTAGATGATGGTGCTGGCTTAGTGCTGAAAGAGAAGATTGAAGCGCTAGGGCTAACCGTGCATACCTCAACGGGTACGGAACGAATCTGCGATGGTGAAACGGCTAAGCATCGTATGGTGTTTAAAGACAAAGATCCTCTCGAAGTTGATGTGATAGTCTTCTCCGCAGGCATTCGCCCTCAAGATGAGTTGGCAAGGCTGGCTGAGCTAGAAGTAGGTGAGCGAGGTGGCATTGTGATTAACAACCAATGCCAAACCAGCGATGAGAATATTTACGCGATTGGCGAATGTGCCCTTTGGGAGCAGAAGATCTTTGGTTTAGTCGCACCCGGTTACACCATGGCGAGAACCACTGCCGATGTCTTGACTGGAATGCCGAGTGAAGGTTTTAAAGGTGCGGACATGAGCACCAAGCTTAAGCTGCTTGGGGTGGATGTGGCGTCTATTGGCGATGCACAAATGCAGACCGAAGGCGCACAAGAAATGGTCTTGCAAGATGCGGTTGCAGGCATCTACAAAAAGCTGGTGGTTGATGCGAGCGGCACCCAATTGCTTGGTGCGATTCTCGTCGGTGACAACAGCGATTACGATGCGCTCTTACAGTGTTATTTGAACAAAACGGTTCTGCCAGACCACGCGGCGAACCTGCTGTTTGATACCGGAATGCTGGACGGAGAGATGCCAGACAGCGCCATCATCTGTTCTTGTCACAACGTCACAAAAGGCGACTTAGTTGCCGAGATACAAGCTGGCACCACCAACCTGACGGACCTTAAAGCCAACACCAAAGCAGGTACTGGCTGTGGTGGCTGTAGCAATATGGTCAAATCGGTATTGGATACTCAATTGGCAGCCATGGGGGTAGAGGTTAACAACCACCTTTGTGAGCACTTTGAGCTGAGTCGGCAAGAGATGTTCCATATTTGCCAAGTGGAACAGATCAAAGACTTCGACACCTTAATCGCACTGCATGGCAAAGGGCATGGGTGTGATATCTGTAAGCCGACAGCAGCATCAGTGTTTGCTTCTTTGTGGAATGAACACATCATGGAGCCACAGCATCAATCTCTACAAGATTCTAACGATGCCTTTATGGCAAACCTGCAAAAAGACGGCTCTTACTCGATTGTACCTCGTGTTCCGGGGGGCGAAATTAAACCAGACAAACTCATCGTACTTGGTGAAGTCGCTCAGCAATACGATCTGTACACCAAGATCACTGGCGGTCAGCGCGTGGATTTATTTGGCGCGCAGTTAGAACAGCTTCCTGAAATCTGGCAAACCTTAATTGGTGCTGGTTTTGAAACAGGGCACGCCTACGGTAAATCGGTGCGCACCGTGAAATCGTGCGTGGGTTCTACTTGGTGTCGTTATGGTGTTGATGATTCAGTTGGATTAGCCATTGAGTTAGAGAACCGCTACAAAGGATTGCGAGCGCCCCATAAGCTTAAGTTTGCCGTATCGGGCTGTACTCGCGAGTGTGCAGAAGCGCAAAGTAAAGACATTGGGGTGATCGCCACCGAAAACGGCTGGAATCTATACGTTTGTGGTAATGGCGGCATGAGACCAAGACACGCTGATTTGTTTGCATCCGACTTATCCAAATCAGAGTTGATCACCATGATTGACCGAGTATTGATGTTCTACGTCAGCACCGCTGATCGCTTGCAGCGTACGTCAGTGTGGATGGAGAACATGGAAGGGGGCTTAAATTACCTTAAACAAGTTATTCTGGATGACTCTCTCAACCTATGTGATTCTTTGGATGAACAAATGGCACGAGTCGTAGATACCTATCAATGTGAGTGGAAGAGTACGTTGGATAATCCTCAAAAATTGCAACGCTTCCGTCCTTTCTTGAACAGCACGTCGGGCAGCAAAGTCTTGCCGTACCAACGTGTGCGCGGTCAGCGTATTCCAGTGAAACAGGAGGTGTAAATGGCAGCTTTAACCAAAGTGAAATTGTGTCAGCTTGATGACCTAATGCCGTTCATCGGTGCCACGGTGTTGATTGAAGGCGAGCATGTCGCGTTATTCTACATTCCAGATAGCGGTGTTTACGCCGTTCAAGATTGGGACCCAATTGGTAAGGCTTATGTGATGAGTCGAGGGATTGTCGGTGATATCGATGGTGAGATGTGTGTTGCATCACCGCTATACAAACAACACTTCAGTTTAAAGAATGGACAATGTTTGGAAGACGAAGCGCACTGTCTAAAAACGTGGCGAGTAACGGTCGACGATAATCAGGGTTGTTATTTAGTCGAAGAATGATCCTCTAAGTTCGTCAGCTTGCTCGATATGAGTGAACTCATAAGGTAAGCAACATTTGAATAAAGCTCCAGAGACAGCACAGTATGGCTCTGGAGCTTTTTACTATTTGGAAGGATTCACTTGGAGTTCGGTATAGCCAGTCGACTCGTCCATCGCTCTAGTGAACTCAAGTCCTGAGTAAGAATGGATGATCAGTTCTGCGGTAGTATCAATCACTGTGCCTTCCAGCAAATGCCCACCCAAAACTCGTCCTTCACGATCAGACACCGAGATATGAACATGTTGATGTTCAGGCGTTAGGGTTCCCATCACAGAGACAATTTCAAATGACTCTTGTTTGGTTAACGTACTCTCTGCACCTGCCAAACGAAGGTTGAGGTCAGAGATACAGCCAACGCATGAGGCAATCGAGCCAGCTTTGATACAGTGCTGCTCGACCAATTTCGCTAGGCTCAGCTTTAAGTCCATGCCTTTGGTAAGACGTACTGCTATCACTTCAATCGACATATTACTTCCTAATCAAAACCAGCAAGCAGGAAAGCGCCGTATCCAAATCGGCATAACGTTTGGCTTTGCCAAGTACGCGCATACCTTGCATGTTGTTGAGAACAAAACGAGCGAGCTCTTCTGGTTTCAGCGTTTTTGGCACTAACGTTTCTTTTTGCGCGTTGGTCAGCGCATCCGCAATAATGTCGATAAGATGGTCAAACAAAAAATGCCCTTTGCGCAGTACGTCATCGTCTTCGCCAGCGTGCTCAATCAACGCATTTTGAATAAAACACCCACAGTTGCGTTTGCGTTGCAGCTCAGCAAAAGATTTGAGGAACGATTCCAATTCAGGTAAAGACGCGTCGTCTTTTTCCAAATCATTCAGTGACGGTAGCGAGACCTTTTTCAAGTAAGTATCGAGCGCTTCGTAGTAGAGCTGTTGCTTGTCACCATAGGTGTTGTAAAGACTGAAGCGGTTGATGTTCAACTCGTCGGTGAGATCAGAAATGGATGTATTAGCGAAACCTTTGCGCCAAAAAACGTCCATAGCGACTAATAGTTTTTCTTCTCGATCGAAGTTGGCTTTTCTTGCCATATGCGTACCTACCTGAGCGGTTTTTCTCAAACCACTCCTAAACTTATTGAACAACTTTTGGGAAATGAAGTTCTTGACTGATCGTTTATAAACTGGCTACAGTATATCCTAACCAATCGGTTAGAAAAAGAAAAAAGGATATAAAATGAAGCTCTACGAAACCGCGATAACTCCAAGTTGTAAGCGAGTTAGCATTTTTTTAAAGGAAATTGGTGGCGATGTTGAACGCATCGCTTTAAATGTGCGTGACGGCGAAAATCTAGCGGAAGATTTCAAGCAAAAAAGCGTCAATGGAAAAGTGCCATTGCTTGAGCTTGAAGATGGCACGACGATTTGTGAGAGCGTCGCAATTTGTCGTTATCTGGATGAAGCGTTTGAAAATAATTTAGCTCTGTTTGGGGCAAACCAACTTGAGCGCGCGCAAGTGGAAATGTGGCATCGCGTGGTGGAGTTTCAAGGTCTGTATGCTGCTTTTCAAGCATTTAGAAACATCACAGCTATCTATGAAGATAGAGAGCGTTGTGTTAAAGAGTGGGGCGAAGAGTCCAAGCAACGCGTGCAAGAGTTTTTACCGTTGTTAGATAAGCGACTTGGTGAAAGCGAGTTCATTGCCGCTGACCATTTTACTATCGTCGATATTACAGGCTTTATTTTGATTGGTTTTGCAATTAAAGGCCTAGAAGTCGATGTGTTTACTACTGCACCAAACATTGCGCGTTGGTATGAGCAAGTTTCAGCTCGGCCTGCATTTCTAAGTTGATGTACCAGCAGCGAGTAGATCATTGCTCGCTGCTATTGCCTTTCGAATTCACAAGGATATTCAAATTCTTCAGCTTTTTTCTTATTTTGTCTCCTATCGCCTATAATTGGAAAAACAACCTCAATGGGCTTCAATGCGTTTTAGAGCCTAGCGCTCTTAGTCTGTAGACGTTCTTTTCATAGTGGGAAGTCTATTAATAGACAAGGAGAGGTCATGCGTATTCAAGTTAAAACTATCAATAATGTTCTTATTGCTCTTTTAATGGTTTCGGTCTTTGGTCTCGTCGCGCTGTACCTCAATAACACACAGCAGAATGAACAGATTGAAAAACTGCAAAGTCAGTTAATAGAGAAAGAGCATCAGATATTAATCTCCAATGAGGCACTGTCTTACACTCGATATCAACACCAGTTATTAGCTGAAGATTATAGTCGTTTTAGAAATGAGCAATCAGTGACTAGTGTTCTACGTTAGCATGCCCGACTACCGTCTTAAGGAGGCGAATGAAATCCATTCTTTTGGTCGATGACAGTAAAACAGTACTACTTTATATCAGCAGTGCATTAGAAAAGCAGGGATATGAAGTTATTGCTGTTGAAGACGGACAATCCGCACTTGAAGTGCTGACTTATCGCAAAGATATTCAATTTGTACTTAGTGACTTAATGATGCCTGGCATTAACGGTATTGAGCTGTGTCGGCAATTAAAATCGCAAGTTAGTGAACGTTACATTTTCTTTGTTTTATTGTCCTCTAGAAATGACCAAAGCTCGATCGTGAAAGGCATCGATGCTGGCGCAGATGATTTTGTGGATAAGAAAACGTCTGTCGAAGAACTTCAAGCGAGAATTCGAGCAGGTTTTCGCACTCTGCAGCTGCACAACAAACTCATTGATAGAAATAAAGAGTTAGATGCAGCCTATCGAATGATCCATCAAGATTTACAGTCTGCTAGTCACCTGATGGAGCAACTACTCCCAGCGGAGTCGTCTATCCAGAACATGCAATTTAGTTACGCCTACAAACCGTGCTCCCAGATTGGTGGTGACATGTTGGGGTATTTTGAGCTTGATGAACAACATGTCGCATTTTATGTTTTCGATGTTTCAGGTCATGGTGTTTCGTCTGCTTTGATGGCTTTTTCTATCCAACAGACGTTATCTCAAAATCTGGGACCTGATTCGATAACCATGGAGCTAAGAGATGGCGACTACTGTATCAGTGAACCAGCAGCCGTTATTGATCGGCTAAACCGACGGTATCAGCAAACTAGGAACAGTCAGCTTTATTTCACCATGGTTTATGCCATTCTTAATACAGAATCAGGACAACTTCGCTATTGTACTGCTGGTCATCCTAAGTTCATTGTTTGGCGAGCGAGCACCGAAACTACAGAGCTGGCGGGTGAAGACAACTTCATGATTGGCGCTTTGCAGCCGATGGAGTACGTTGGTAATCAAATTATTCTGAGTGAGGGGGATGTAGTATGGCTTTATTCGGATGGTTTGATAGAAGCGAGGCGAGGCGAGGCGATGTTTTCAGTACAAAGGTTGGTATCAAGTATAAAAGCTGTTTGTACTTCGCAATTAGAAGCAGAAGTGCAGGCTAGATGTGTCTTTGAACAAGTACAATCTTGGCAGAACAAAGATGAGTTTGATGATGATGCGAGTCTTTTACAAGTAAGGTGGCGAGGCTGATAGCCTAGGGATAAAGGAAAAGAATGTTCCAGAGCGAGTTTAAAAGAACTTACGGTGGATCCCTTACTCGCTCTCGAAGTGCGAGCAAAGAGGTTGCTAAGTTTTTAATGGATAATCAGATATCGTTAAGTACGGCTCAGTCGTTGGAGCTTTGTGTTGTTGAGCTTATGAACAATGCTTACATCCATTCTTACAGTGAAATTGAAGGCAAGCCGATAGACGTGGAGTGTAGGATTAGATGTGACCAAATGTCAGATTTCATTGAACTTAGGGTTTCTGACTACGGAGCGTCAATCAATGAAATGACATTCAACCAACATAAAAATAAACAGATTGAGGGTCCTAACTTAATGGATGATGATAGTTGGTCTGCTTCAGGTCGTGGACTGATGTTAGTCGCTCAATTATCTGACCAGTTCAAGTTAGAAAAAGAGATTGGAAAAAACACGTTTGTTTTAGTGAAGAGGAACGGCGAAAAACTAACAACCAAGCAAGATCTATTCACCCCACCTGGTCCCTAGCGTTAATCTGACGGTTACGTTGTATGTTATTGTTATTTTGTATTTGTGGTTGGTGCAGGCGACAATAATGCTTCCAACTCTTCTGGTGTCAGTATATCACTGATGTTTAGCATATTGCTCTCATCATCTAACGCCATCTTTGTACGACTAAGCAAGTACCTCTTTTGAGTTGGCGTTAAGTCTTTGAGAGACTCAATCAGCTCCTTGAAATTGCTATTGTTCATTGCCATATTTCCCCCAGTTAAGCCTTAATTTGTTTTATTGCATATTCTTCAAGTAAGCAAAAATTTGTTGATTAATGGCAGCTAGCTCTTTAGTAACTATAGCTATATCTGAGCTATCTGGCTTGTTATCGTTTCTTGTTTCTGCTTCTATTTTGGTGAAAACAATGACAGCGGTTTCTTCACCAAAGCTCTCTAGAATGCCCTTTAGACTGTGAGCCAATAAGTAGAGTTCCGGCCAACATTTGTTTGCGTACAACTCATTGATACGCTGTATGTCATTGGCGTGGTCTTCTAAGTATGTGGAAAAAACGGTGACGATAAGATCTACGTCGTTCTCCATGTATTTATTGAGAACATCAAAATTAATCATGTTTACCTCTGACTAACCGCGAGGTAGAAAAATGTATCGGATAGGAATGTTGAAGTGGGGGGAGTTGAGCGCTGAACAGTGTGCTTATCACTTGAGCTAGACTCATAAAAACAAAGTTATTGTTCGGTACACTTTGACTTATATACAAGTGTCTATGATCTAATCTTTTGTGCAAAGCATTTTGCACTCGTGTCGTGGCAACACAAGTTACGTGATAGTGGGTTCCAAATAAAATGCTGGGTTGGGAACAATCTTGTCTACCTAGTTTAAAGCAATCATCAAATAAGTAAGCCAAGCGCTCGCCAACTTTGACTATTCCTTCAGTCAAGGTTAACTCTCCTAATCGAGTACAAATACAAACTAGCAACCTAGTTGCATAATGGCAAGTAGCTTGACGCAAAAAAGGGGCCTTGAGCCCCTTTTGTACAATTAGCTTTGCTTGGAGTCCTGTTCTACCTGCCTCATTAACTCGTTCGCCTTCTTCATTGCACGTCTTGCGCTTGTGGTCCTTCTCTTATTGAGTAGTATGTCGGAGAAGCGCAGGTATTTATCTGCAGTTTTGAATCTCAAATCGTTAATATCTTGAAAACCGATAGGAAAGTTCTTCGAAAACTGATCAACATCTTTCACTAAGTTATCGAGGTGAGTTGTTGTTCTTGCCTTTTCTAGGCGGTAATAGAAGTTTTCAAATTCCTCTTGGAACAAAATTCGAGCAGCCTCATCTGGAAATGGTAGAGGATCGTTAGAGTCTAGCGCGGTCTCATACAGTTTCATCTCGAGAACTGCATCTTTCATCGCGTTGCTTATTTTTAAGTTGTTTTGATGCTCTTCAACGTTTGAGAAGAAAGTATTCCCAACTTTAATTAGCGCAACAAGTGCTGCAGCATCTTTATTTTTGAGTGCTTCAGTTAGGTGTTTACCAAAAACATCGCTAGATAATGAGCTTGGTGTAAATGGGTAATCCTGATGAATTTGATTTAACTCATCTTTCAGTTCATAGACGGACTTACTGCCTTCTTCTTTACTGTATCGAGACTTTTCCAGTTGGCTATTGATTTGTCTGGCTATCGAAAGCAATGTGGAGTGCTTGCTTGATTGAATATCTAACGCCAGAACTTCAATTTTATGTGAGTCAGGGTAGTAGGCTTTTGCTTTGTTTAGTACAGACTCGATTTCATCATAATTTGGATAGTTGTTAGCATCAGAATTCAGAACCTGATCAATCTCAGATTCAAACTCACTTAGAAGGTAGCTCTTGTGCTGTCGTAGTAAGCCAGCTTTAATCACTGGGTGTAAGTTTTTCTCACTATTAATCAGTGACAAGCTTTTTTCTGGCGGTGTATCAAGCAACCATTCCTGCCCATTAATCTGATCATTTTGCTTGTTAATAGCTATTTCTAAATCAGAGATGGTTTCTTGTTGTTGTTGATAGCCAAATACGATTCCGGTAACCAATAGTACGCTTGCAGCTACACCGCTAACGATAGGCCAATATCGCATGTTCAACTTTTGTTTTAACTGCTCTGGGGTAAGGTCTTTAGGGATGATGCCAGTTGAAAACACGCGTGCAAAGATAGGCCACTTAGATGCAGGCATATTAGCAGGTTTCGAGACCTTCATTTTCTTTTTGAGAGCTTCATTAACAGGAGTTCTTGAATAAGGATGCTTGCAACTCAATAACTCGTAAGCAATACAAAATAGCGCAAACATATCGTCGCTTAAGTTTGGCTCTTTACCCGACAACAAGTTGAGCGATGCGTAGTTTGGAGTATAACCAAGAGTCTCCACATTTTCGGATTTACGTTTAGCTGCGTATTGATCTTGCTTTAATTGATGAGTTTTAGATACACCAAAGTCGAGTAATTTAACATTACCTTCAGACGTTAAAATGACGTTAGCGGGCTTTAAATCGGCATGCACGACACCAAGTGAATGGGCGTAAGACAGCGCGTCAAGTACCTGATTTAGAATCGATAAAGTTGCGTTAAACTTCAGCCCATGCGGCCTAGATCGTTGTATTAAATCCTCTAATGTTTCCCCGTTAATATATTCCATCACTAAGAAATATATTTCGCCATCAACACCAAAATCAAAAACCCTAATAATATTAGGGTGGCTTAATCTTTGTGTTTGCTGAGCTTCACGTATCAACATGCGTGCAGTCTCTGGTTGAGATGCAAACTCTTTTTGTAAAATCTTTAATGCTACGTAAGGGGTTTCTGAACCTGAAGATTCTAATATCTTATCTTTTGCCAAATAAACATCACAAAGTCCGCCATGGCCAAGAACCGACTCGATTTCATATCGATTTTTGACAGTTGTGCCTATTAAATTCTCATTAATAACATCTTTGTCATTATTTGATGTGTTATTTTTATTGTTTATTTTCTTATTAACTAACGGAGTGTTTTCTTTTTGAGACAGTTTTGTATTTGTTTCATTTTTATTTTGAACGGAGCCTTCATTGCTAGCAACTTTATTTGATTGAATTGCATTGTCTCGTTTTTGAGTCTTTACAATTTTAGTTTTGTCTCCGCTATCATTATTATTTATAGAATTGTTTTTATTGCTGTCTTCCATCACAAGAACTCCGTATAAATGATGGGGGAATATATACCTTTCTGCTCAATGAAAAGTCATTATGTTAGAATTTCGCGGCCAAACTAACATTCGTTTTTTTATTGATGAAAGTCTAAGTGTCAAAAATTTGAACTTGGTTGGATAATTAAAATTGTTGAACAATACGTGATTGCTTTGATAAAAAAATGATTCATTATTCCGTGCATGATTTTCAATGGCAGATTTAAGATTTTTATTAATCTTACTGTTAATAAGAAAGTGACTAATAATAAAATTAAAAATAATATTTAGCAGGTCTTTGGCGAGGTTTACATGAAGTTGGTTTTAACCATAACAAGTTTTCACAAATTTACTCCAGAGATAGAGAGTGAGTTTGTGTTTGAATCAAGTGATGAGCATGCCAAGGTTACATTTGGTCGGTCTGAACAATGTGATTGGACACTGCCAGACCCTGAAAGAGTAGTATCTGGAACTCACGGAGAGCTCATCAAGTTTGGTGATAAATACTTGATAAAAGACTTATCAACTAATGGCACGTTTGTTAATAACGCTGTGACACCTGTGGGCCAAGGAAATGAGATTGCACTAAGCGACGACGATACGGTTAGTTTAGGGGATTACCAAATTTCAGTAAGTATTCAAACGAGCACTGAGGCATTCAATAATCAGGAAAGTAACTTTCGTTCCAGTTCAGAACCTGAAGCATTCTCGAGTTCATCTGAAGCAGAGTTTGTAGACCTCGGCCTTAGTGCCAGTGAGCTGTTGAATGAGAGTGTTCCTTCTGACTTTCAATTAGATATTGGATTAGTCGATGATTTCATTGATATCCCCAAACCAGAAAAACAGAGTGTAGATCCTACACCTGTACCGGAAACCCCACGTCAGCTAGAACGTCAGCCAACTCCCAAATTTGATAGTAAAGGGAGCGAGCTTGCGGCGTTCATTAAAGGAGCGGGTATTGATCCAACGATGATTCCCAGCGACAACAGAGAACAATGGTTTGAACAGCTGGGGGAATCATTTTCTTTGATGTTAGTTGGTTTAATGGAAACGCTGCACAATCGCGCGGTATTTAAACAAACAAATCGAATGAGTCATACTGCGTTTCGGAAGTCAGAAAATAATCCTCTGAAGTTCTCTGCGAATTTAGAAGATGCAATTCATAACTTATATAACCGTCAAACTGCAAGTTTCCTAAAGCCAAGTGCAGCCATTAAAGAAGCGTTTAGTGATATAGAAAGTCATGAACAAGCGTTAATGAAAGGTGTTGAGGGTACGGTTTCAAGTGTTATGTCGCTTGTTGAACCTACGTCGATATACTCAGAAGCTTTAGCTAAAGACACGGTTATTAATAAGGTTATTCCAGCAAGGAAATATGCTCAAAGTTGGAAGCGGTTTGAGGATATTCATGAAAAGCTATCCGATGACATTATCAATAAAGAATCTCCATTTTATTTAGAAGATTTCGCTAAACACTATGAGTTAGCATTAAAAAATAAAAGCTAGGAAATAGGGTGATGAAAAGAGTTTATCAGTACATTTTGTTATTAATTTCAATGGTTTTATTTGGATGCTCAGCAGCCAATTTAGTTGTTGACCCATATTCAGATTTAGAAATAACAGCAAATCACAATATTAACCCTGACTCCAATGGTAGGCCATCCCCTGTAGTCGTGTATGTTTTTGAATTAACATCAAATACCCTTTTTGAAAGTCAGGATTTTTTTTCAATTTATGAAGAAAGTGAAAAAGTCTTAGGCCCTGATTTAGTGAATAAATATGAAATATCATTAACTCCAGGTCAGAAAGAAACATATCAGGCAAGTATGTCTCCAAAGACTGAATACTTAGGCATTGTCGCAGCGTTTCGAGATATTGAAAATTCAAATTGGCGACAAGTCATTGAAGTGGATAAGACCGGTTACAACACCTATCAAATTCTGTTAGAAGATCTGTCTTTGGTCGTAAAATAACGTTTAGTTGGCTAATTATAAATGACGCAATACTCCAAGACGGCTTGGTGCGAAGGGATGTTTTTACGTCCCCAGCACTTTCAACAACATGAACGCGCAACCTCTCAAGAATTCAAAGGCTTACATCAGTTTGGTGGGGCTTATAATTGGGGGGTTTGGAAATGTCGAGTAAAAGAACATGCATTAAAAGATGGTCTGATTGAATTAGATCACTTTGAGGCAGTTTTGCCAGATATGACTCTGGTTAATACCTTAACAGCCAGCGATTCGGTTGTGCCTTTATTTATTGATAAAGACGTAGAAAATACGTTAGTAAAAATCACTCTTCCCCTTTCAAATGTCAAAGGTAAAAATGTTTCTGATGTAAGTGAGGCGATTGTTTCTCGTTATGTACTTAAAGACGTTGACGTTATAGATAATCTCACTGGGCAGGATGAAGAAACGATTCAAGTCGCAGCCCTAAACCTGGAACTGAAAGCCAGCAATGACAAATTAGCGGGTTATGTTGAGTTACCGATATTGAAAATAAAAGAGGTAACGGCAGAAGGCGAAGTAATACTAGACGATTCGTATGTTCCACCGCTTATCAATTTACTTAGCGACAAAGTTATGTCGGCTTACTTGCGTAACGTTATTGCGATGACAAAGATGCGTGCCGACGTTATTGCTCAGCGATTGATTAAGGGCAAAGCCGCATCTGCATCTGCTGTTGATTTCATCATGCTACAAATGTTGAACAGGTATGAGGCGATGTTAAAGCACTTTAGTGACCTAGACAGGCTACATCCATTGGAATTAGCGACGACCCTGAAAGGTTATATTGGTGAATTAGCTACGTTTTCTGACAAAACCAAGAGGATGCCAAGCTTACTTGCATACGATCACTTAGATGTATCAAGTGTTTATAGCGAATTGAATCAAGTTCTGAGTCAATATCTGAGCGTTGTCCTTGATCAAACTGCAAGCAAACTTCCTTTGGAGCCACGACAATATGGAATTCAAGTGACGCCACTTCCAGATAAGCGTTTACTTGAATCATGCCAGTTTGTGCTTGCGGTCAAAGCTGATACGACAACAGATGAAATCAGACGTTTAGTCCCGGCGCAGCTCAAGTTTGGACCAGCGGAGCAGATTCGTGATCTGATCAACAACCAGATTAATGGCATAAACGTAGCGCCATTGAGTGTAGTACCGAGGCAGATCCCTTACCAAACGGGTTATGTCTACTTCGAAGTAGTCAAGAAAGGCCCGTTTTGGATGAGGCTGAAAGACAGTGGTGGTATTGCGCTGCATTTATCGGGGCATTTTCCGAATGCTGACCTTGAGCTGTGGAGTATTAGTCAATAGGTGTGCTCAGTATGGAACAAACGATCGTAAAACCAACACCGGGTGGAAGAGCGCCCGCACCGAAACCACAATCAGAAAAGTCAGCAGATAATACGGTAGTTATCTCAAAAAGTCCTGAATTGGTGAATAACGATTCAGTGGTTGCTTATGGGAACAACCCTTTATTGGCAGAAGCGAATGGTCTTTTATCCATTATTGGTCAAATTCGAGCGACAGCGACTCATTCTGATCCGTTGTTTCTAAAAGAGACGTTGGCACAAAAACTTAGAGATTATGAGAACCGACTACGCCACCACGACGTTGATTTGGACACTATTGATACGGCTCGTTACTGTTTGTGTTGCTCGTTAGATGAAGCGGTGCTCAATACTAATTGGGGGGGGCATTCATTTTGGAGCCATGACTCATTGCTTAGTTCTTTCTATGCCAGCAGCCAGGGTGGGGAAGCGTTCTTTAAGTACCTTGATAAATGCATGGCGCAACCAGATACAAATTTAGATTTGCTTGAATTGATGTACGTGTGCCTATCGCTTGGGTTTCTCGGCCAATATCGTTTGGAAAAAAACGGACTGGAGTCTCACCGAAAACTGAGAAGGCAGATTATCGCTATTCTTAAGTCTTACGGAAGAGGGATACCTCAAGAGCTAAGCAATAGTATCGAACAACACATTTTGAATGGCTCTAAGGCTTCCGACAGAGCTCCTCTCTGGGTTGTGTGCTCCGTAACGGCTGCATTATTGGTTTGTATATTTATGTATTTTAGCTATGAGCTAAACAAGGCTTCCAACCGCACCTTTTCTCAATTAGTCAATTTGGTTCAACCGCAACAGCTTAACCAAGATGCAACGTCAGAATCAAAATCAGCGCCAATTGCAGAAAGGATCTCTATGTATCTGGCAACTGAGATCGGGAAGGGGCTAATTAACGTCGAGCCGTTGCAAGACAGGGTAAGAATTTCGTTAAAGTCGCAAGATCTATTTGAATCAGGTAGTGCTGATGTTGTTGCGTATATCCAACCCGTAATTTCTAAACTCGCTAGAACGTTGGAGTCGACCCAAGGCAAGATCATTGTGACAGGTCATACCGATGATAGGCCAATTTTCACGAGTAAATATCCTTCGAACTGGCATCTATCATTAGCTCGAGCTACTGCTATGTCTGAACAACTTATCTCGAATAGCGCACTAGAAGGTCGAGTCATACCAGAAGGTCTGGGTGATGCAAGACCATTGGTTGAAAACAATAGTGACGAAAACCGAGCTATTAACCGTCGAATTGAAATCGACCTCCTTGTCGCGAATTAATAACAGGTAGATAGAGATGCGTATTAAAGAAATTGGCAGAATATTTACTCAAAGGTGGTTTCTCGGTCTTATCGGTGTCGCTGCTTGTTCAATTTTTATTTGGGTTGTTGGTCCACTTATCACGATAGCGGGATATGAGCCACTAAAGAGCGACTTCCAACGACTCGTCACGATTTTGGTGCTGGTGTTTGTGTGGGCTTTATTCAACGTGACTAAGCAGCACAAGCAAAAAGTTAAAGAAGACGAAAGTATTCAAACGTTACTTGAGGTTGATAGTCAGTCAGATAAAGAAGCGGCGAGTGAAATTGACTTAATGCGCGAGCGTATTGAGCAAGCTGTCAAAGTAGTAACGAAAACACATAAAGGAAAGCGAAGCTTATATGACTTGCCTTGGTATGTGTTGATCGGCCCTCCAGGGACAGGGAAAACAACAGTGTTAAAGCAGTCAGGGCTGGAGTTTCCGTTAGCGGATAGCCTTGGTTCTGACTCTATTGCTGGTGTCGGTGGAACTCGTCATTGTGATTGGTGGTTTGCAAATAAAGCAGTTCTGATTGATACGGCCGGTCGATACACGACACAAGACAGTCAAGAAAAAGTCGACTCTAAAGCATGGCACGGCTTCTTAGGGTTGTTGAAAAAATATAGAACGCAAAGGCCAATTAATGGTGCAATTGTCACGATCAGTTTAGCCAGTGTGATGTCGCAGACAAGAACCGAGCGAAGCCTTCATGCCCGAGCTATCAAGTCGCGCCTTCAAGAACTGAAGAATCAGTTAGGGATGCAATTTCCTATTTACGTACTACTGACCAAAATGGATTTAGTTGCGGGTTTCAATGAGTTCTTCTCTGATCTAAGTAAGGAAGAGCGTGAGGAATTGTTCGGTTTCATGTTTCCGCGTGAAGTGGCTGATGAAAGAGGGGTTATTTCTTTATTCAATAAAGAATTTCATGGCATGTTGGAGCGTCTTGATTCTCGAATGCTGAGAATCCTTGAAACTGAAGATGATTTAGAGAAGCGAGCACTTATTTTTGAATTTCCTAAACAGCTAAGGGTATTGCAAGCTAATCTTGATGAATTTTTAGCGGAAATATTTGCACAAAATAGTTTTGAAGAGCCAGCCTTGATTCGTGGTGTGTTTATGTTGAGCTCGGTCCAAGAAGGCTTACCAGTCGATAAGTTAATGAATGAATCGACCAATGGACTTGGACTAAATCGCCTCGCTCTAGCAAAGAGCCACACAGGGTCTCATAGTTATTTCGTGAAGAACTTGTTTGATAAGGTTATTTTCAAGGAACAACTGTTAGGAACGGTTAATCGTCACTATCAAAAGCAGTCAGGGTGGATGCGCCGAGGTGTTTACATTGGCTGTGCTTCTCTACTGCTAGGTGCGTCTGCACTTTGGCTTATGAGCTACAAGTGGAATTCTCAGTTGATTGTCGATACCAATGAGCAAGCCGGCCATATTGAAGCAATGATTGGTGCTGAGAGCCTAGATTTTGAGGCGGATATTATCTCAGCCGTAGAGACATTAGACCGATTGATGACGCTTCCTCTAGGAAAACAAAGCAACTACGGCGATGCTGATTCCGTAAAAAGGTTTGGTCTCTATCAAGGAGATAAAGTCTCACAGGCGGCAAACAATGCATATTCTGATGCGTTGACCCAATATTACGCTCCCTTGCTTCTTGATAGCTTGGTAACGGAAATGGAAAGTAATCAACAGCATCGAGAGTATTTGTATGAAACGTTGAAAACTTATTTGATGTTATTTAATCCAGACAAATACCAACAAGATGAAGTGTTGGCTTGGTTTAACTTCTATTTTGAACGTCAATATCCGGGTGAACTAAATATAGACTTAAGAAAAGGTCTGTTACAGCACACTCAAAATTTATTAGAGAATGATGGACAAGGCTTTTCTTATAATACTGCTGCCGTGACTAATGCTCGCGAGGTTTTGACACAAATGTCTCTACCAGAACGTGCTTACCAGCGAATGAAGATACAATTTTCGAAGAGTCATGTTCCTTCATTTCGTTTTACTGATGTCTTGGGGCCTAAAGGGCTTGAGCAGTTTGAACGAGCGAGTGGAAAGCCTTTATCACAAGGCATTTCGGGCTTTTATACGTACAATGGCTTTCATAGCATTTTTCAGATTCAGATCAACCGTACAGTAAAAAGCCTAATGGAAGAGAACTGGGTTTATGGTGACGATCTTAAGGCTCATGAAATTGATCAAGATAGCGCTATTCAAGGAGTCCAATCTCGATACTATCAAGATTATGTGAATGAATGGAAAACTCTGATCGAAGATATTCAACTTAAGCAGGCTCCGAGCCTAGAGCTTGCAACAGAACAAGCTAGAGTTCTATCTGGAGTTGAAAGACCAATCGAATCGTTGTTGAGGGCAATCCAAAAAGAAGTTGGTTTGTCGAAAGTATCATTGTCAGAAAATCAGAAGGCCACTTCTGAAGTTGCTGGTAAGGTTGCCAAAGTTAAATTTTCGAATACGGCAGATAGACTAGACATGTACTTGCCTGAAGAAAATGGTTTCAATATTGCACTGCCAGGTAAAGAAGTCGAATCTCATTTTTCGGAGATCTTACGTCTCGGCGAACAAGACTTTGATGATATTCAACAAGCTATGGTTAACTTGCGCTCGTACTTAAGCGATTTATCAAGCTCAGGTAATAATCAGAAAATTGCTTACAAAAGTATTTTAGATGGGACCGTTACACAAGATGTGGCTGCTTCCTTTGCTCGCGCTAAAGAATTTTTGCCTAGGCCATTTAATCAATGGCTAGGTGAACTTTCTCAAGAGTCAGTTAAGTTTGCGGAGAGCGGGTCGAAAGATCATCTAAATCAGCTTTGGGTTACGCAAGTGGTGCGCCCTTATCAGCGGACGATTGCGGGTAGATACCCATTCGAGCCAAATGCGAGCAGAGAAGTAAGGCTGAAGGACTTCAAACGTTTCTTTGGTTATGGAGGTACGCTTGACTCATTCTTCCAAGAGTATCTTGAACCGTTTGTCGATACGTCGAACAGTCGTTGGCGATTAGAAAAGGAAATTGGAGTTCGTCCAGAAACGCTGATGGTCTTTCAAAGAGCGAAGCGTATCAGGCAGTCTTTCTTTGAATCTGATAATTCATTGCGCGTAGAGTTCGGTATGAAACCAGTGTATCTGGATCAGCACATTACTCGGTTTGTTCTAGAGCTAGGTAAGCAAGATTTGGTTTATAAGCATGGACCAGCACGAGCTAAATCCTTGAGCTGGCCTGCGGGTCAAGACCAGACTCGAATAGTGTTCACACCGCCAGAATCTAAACGTGAGATTGCCCATACTTATGAAGGTGAGTGGGGCATATTCAAACTGCTAGATCAATCACTTAAAGCAAGACCAGAATCACGTAAAGACAACATAGTTATGATTGATTTAAAGGGAAATAAGGTGCAACTAGAGCTTATTCCGTCTAGTGCTATTAATCCGTTTTGGTCAAATGAAATGGAGAGGTTCAGATGTCCACGAACCTTGTAACATCAGCCTGGGGTTATATCGGTAAAATGCCTGCAAAAGGAGACTTTGTGAAAGATGGCTTATCACAAGATTTTTCAGAGCGCTGGCATGACTGGCAGCAGGCTGTTATTGCAGTCAGCAGAGAACAATTGGGTGAAAGTTGGAATGAGCACTTTTTAACCGCGCCTGTGTGGCACTTTGCTCTGGATGTTAGTTACTTAGAAGACTCGACATACATTGGTAGCATGATTCCTAGTGTAGATGCATGCGGTAGATACTTTTTCTTTACTATAGCTCGTGCCGTAAAAGGTGAAGCTGCGCAATATTGGGGGGACAAAGCTTGGACCGAGGACAGTGCATCTCTTGCCCTAGCAGTACTTGAGGACGACTTTGTATTTGATGTTTGGCATAAGAGCATGCAAGAAAAAAACGATTTAGTGGCGAATGTAAAAAGTGAAGTGCGGCCTCTTAAGTTTCTTTATCAAAGCCAAATATCTACGATTTTTCATGATCAAGGTGGAGCAGATCAAAGCGCACTTTTGAATTACCTCATTAAAGAAAAATTGAGTAAGCCATGCTTTTGGTGGACTGAAGGCTCGACTCTAGTTGAACCATGTGTGTTTATGACCAGCGGTTTCCCTTCTATTGGTCAATTTTCTGCCATGCTTGATGGCGGTTGGAAAAAGTGGAATTGGTAGGATAGAAGAATGAATTGGAACTATTTTACCTTTGCTAAATCGCACGCAGGAAAAGTACGCCCTTATAACGAGGATGCTCTTTTAGATATGACAGAGCAGCATATTTGGGTTGTAGCCGATGGAATGGGTGGGCATAGTGCTGGCGACATAGCAAGCCAGATGCTAGTGGATAGAATCGCGCGCCATATGCAGGATGTCCCAAATACCAATATCGATGATATCCGGAGTGTGGTTCAAGCCGCGAATTTAGAAATTTATCAATACGCACAAAATCACTTAGACGGTAAAACGATGGGAACAACTCTCGTTTTGTTGTTTATCCAGGACGGGTATTACCACTGTCTTTGGGTCGGTGATAGCCGAATTTACCAGCTTAGAAATGGTCATTTTTCTCAAAAAACACGCGATCATAGTCAAGTTATGGATTTAGTCGATCAAGGGTTATTGGCATTTGAAGATGCTGAGTCACATCCTCTCGCAAATGTTATTACCAGAGCTGTTGGGGTAGATGAGAGTATCACTATTGATCAAGTTTCGGGGCAGTTGGCTGACGGAGATCAATTTCTTCTGTGTAGTGATGGGCTTTCTAAAGAATTAACGAGTGATGAAATTCACCGGACATTGTATGCGGACTCAGTAAATCAAGCAGGATTAGCGCTCATGCATTCGGCGTTAGTGAGAGGTGCAAGTGATAACGTTACTTGTGCGTTAGTCAAAGTTCGCCAAGCGCAGACAGAATTTGAAGCAGTAACGAGAGAAGACGCGACGATCCCCGTTTTTCTTAGAGGGAGGTCTTATGAATAGTGAGATGTTCGATTGGTATGAACAAGCGTTGGCTCCTATATCTCAAGAGAATCCCACAGGTGTTGATCCTAGAGAAGATGTATCGCCACAGTCCGCTTATTACCGATTAAAAGATCAGCGTATGGCTGCGCGAAATGCAGAGCGTAATGCGCTTATAGAAGAAGAAAGTATTTATACCCACAGTAACTTATGGCGGGTATTTATTGAAGAAGTACCAGAGATACTTACGAATCAATCTAAAGATTTAGAGTTTGTGGCTTGGCTTATAGAGGCTCTAACTCGATTGCATGGTTTTCGTGGTATGGGCGTTGGGTACAAACTCGCAACCGAGTTCATCGAGAAGTTTTGGGATGATCTCTATCCAATGCCTGATGAGGATGGTATTGAAACAAGAATATCGGCGATTACTGGCCTCAATGGTATCGATAGCGAAGGAACACTTATTTTCCCTATTGCTTGTATCCCGCTTACTGACGTAGGCGTTGAGCAAGCGTATGCCTACTGGGAATATCAGCAAGCTATTGAGTTGGAGCGTTTAGATGAAGATAAGCGCCGAAATCGAGTCGATCTTGGCGTTACAGAGCTATCTGATATTACAACTACAGTTAAATCTACCTCTGATGCCTTTTATCGTGAGCTAATCGCTGATCTGGAGTTCGCCACAGAGTCATTTAATGAATTCAGTCAGCGATTAGATGAAGCGGTAGGTGATGTCACTCCTAGCTCTTATATATCAAAAAGGCTTGAATCAATACACTCGGCATTAAAGCATCTCCTTGGAGAGCGTTTTAATCAACCACAAGCTGTGTTTGAAGAACTGGAGGAGGTGGATGAATCTTCTTCTTCGGAACAACAAGTGAGTTCACAAAGTTCTGATGCACTATTAGCGACAAACATGAAATCACGAGAGCAGGCGATTAGACAATTGCAGCAAGTGGCTGATTTCTTCAGAGAGAGTGAGCCTCACTCACCAGTTTCTTACTCCATCGAACAGATCATTCGTTGGTGTGGAATGCCTCTGCCGGAGTTACTGGCGGAACTTATCTCCGACGGAGATGCAAAGAAAAGCTACTTCCGTTTGGTTGGCATAGCAGAACAAAATGAAAATTAATAAAGGGAGAATGGTATGACGAGTATCCACTCGAAACTGTCACGAGTACGGAAGCCTCGTGTCCACATTACCTATGATGTTGAAACTGAAGGTACAACTCTTAAGAAAGAGCTACCTTTTGTTGTAGGTGTAATGGGTGACTTCGCTGGTCAAAACACTGAAGCGTTGAAGCCATTGAAAGACCGCCGTTTTATTCAGATCGATCGAGACAACTTCGATGATGTGCTCAAAAAGATGAACCCATCGGTTAAGTTCAAAGTTGCGAACAAGCTTGCGAACGACGATTCACAGTTTGAGGTGGATTTGAACTTTAAATCAATGCAAGACTTTGAGCCCGCTGCGATCGTAAATCAAGTTGATCCACTGCGCCAACTGATGGAAACGCGTAATAAACTGCGTGATTTGATGACAAAAGTTGACCGTTCTGAAGAGCTTGAAAACATCTTAGAGGATGTTTTGAACAACACAGACAATCTGGCAAAACTTGCGGGCGAGTTAGATCTTGGCAAGAAAGCGAAGTCAGACAGTACTGAAGGAGCGGAATAATGACGACTGAAGCTGAAAAGCAGTTAGATCCAACTGTTAATGAACAAACAACTTCATTTTTAGATCAAGCTATTGGTGCAACTAAGCAGACAGAAGCCTCTCGTGCTGAAGAGCTAATTAAAACGCTCACTGAAGAAGCGATGAAAGGGACGGTTACTTGGAACAAAAACCTAACGGTAACTTTTCGTGAAGCGATTAATTTACTTGATAAACAGATTTCTGATCAGTTGTCTGAAGTAATGCATCATCCTGAATTACAGAAACTTGAAGGTTCTTGGCGTGGTTTAAATTATCTAGTGATGAACTCAGAGACGAGCTCTACTCTGAAAATTCGCATGATGAGTATGACTAAGAAAGAGTTACATAAAGACTTGAGTAAAGCGGTTGAATTTGACCAAAGCCAGATCTTTAAGAAAGTTTACGAGTCTGAGTTTGGCAGTGCAGGTGGTGAACCTTATGGTGCATTAATTGGTGACTATGAGTTTACCAACCACCCAGAGGATATTGAGTCGCTGCGCCTAATGTCAAATGTAGCCGCTTCAGGCTTCTCCCCATTCTTGTCCGCGGCCTCACCAGCACTATTTGGTTTTGATGAGTGGACTGAACTGTCAAAACCACGCGATCTAGACAAGGTCTTTGAGTCGCTAGAATACGCTCAATGGCGTTCGTTCCGTGAGAGTGCTGATTCACGGTTTGTTAGCCTGACTATGCCGAAAGTTCTGGCTCGTTTACCATACGGACAAGCCACTGCTCCAGTTGAGGAATTTGGATTTGAAGAGTTCGAAGTAGACCCAGTGTCAGGTATTGCTGTCAATGCTGAGCATAATGACTACTGTTGGATGAACTCTTCGTACGTTCTTGGTGTTAAGTTAACAGACGCCTTCTCAAAATATGGATTCTGTACAGCTATCCGTGGTGCAGAAGGTGGTGGTCGAGTGGATAATTTGCCAACACATTTCTTCATGAGTGATGATGGCGATCCTGATATGAAGTGTCCAACAGAGATTGGTATTACCGACCGACGTGAGGCAGAGCTGGGTAAACTTGGTTTCTTACCGCTTTGTCACTACAAAAACACCAACTATGCGGTTTTCTTTGGTGCGCAAACCTGTCAAAAACCGGCGAACCACGAATCTCCAGAAGCAACGGCTAATGCGGCGATTTCAGCACGTCTACCTTACATGATGGCGACATCTCGTTTTGCGCATTATTTGAAGGTAATGGCTCGAGATAAAATCGGTAGCTTTATGGAAGCAGAAGACGTTGAGTCTTGGTTGAACCGCTGGATTCTAGGCTATGTAAATGCTTCAGAGGGTGGTGGTCAAGAGATCCGAGCGAAATACCCTCTAGCAGATGCTCGTGTCCAGGTTAAGGAAATCCCTGGCGCACCAGGTTCTTACAATGCTGTAGCATGGCTTAAGCCTTGGCTGCAAATGGAAGAATTGACGACATCTTTGCGACTTGTTGCAAAGATCCCTCAGTCGGGTGGATAAGAAATGAATTGGCTGGTCGTAAGGCCAGCCATACCAAATCGTTATGTTCTAGATGGAAATAGCAGTGTCACTTAACTTTCGCGATCCCAGTAAGCTAAAGCATGAATTCAGCACAGGAGGCCATGCTGAGCTTGATAGCCCGTGGTTGACTCGATTCAATGAATCTTCTGATCTTGTAGAGGCAGCTCGAATTTGGCTAGAAGGTACGCGTTCAAGAGATTTGGACAGTTTTCGTCATAGTGTGATGAACACGATAAACCGAATTGATGAGCTATTAGAATCTCAATTAAACGAAATAATACATCATCCTGAGTTTCAACAACTCGAAAGAGGTTGGATCGGCGTGAGGTATTTATGCGAACAGGTCGACACTCGATCATCAGACTCCGTCAAAGTCAAGGTGTTGGCGGCAACATGGAATGAAGTCAGTAAAGATGCACTAAAAGCCATCGAGTTTGACCAATCAGCACTATTTAAGCTGCTCTATCAAAATGAATATGGCATGGCCGGGGGAGAACCCTTTGGCGTGGTAGTTGGCGATTATCAACTTCGTTGTGATGCGAGTAAAAATTATTTTGATAGAGATCTGTCTGTGCTCAGCAAGATCTCTCAGTCTGCAGCGGCAGCATTCAGCCCGTTCATTATGTCAGCATCGCCGGAGATGTTTGGTGTTGACAGTTTTTCACAGCTTTCTGCGATAAGAGATATTGCGGCCCAATTTGAACAGGCAGATTACGCAAAATGGCGCAGTTTGAGAGACAACGATGATACCAAATTTATTGGCCTGACTGCGCCGAATGTTCTATTCCGTCAGCCATATAAAAGTGATGGTTCACGCAACGATCAGTTCGACTTTCAAGAGCATGTCTACGACTCTAATCGCGATTTGCTATGGGGGAGTAGCGCGTATTGTTTTGCGGCCGTATCAATTAGAGCGTTTCAGGAGCATGGGTGGTTTACGCACATGCGAGGCATTAAGCAAGGGGATTATAGTCAGGGTATTATCGTTGCTCCTACTAGGAACAAAATGCGTGTTAATGGCAAGAATGACCGTGAAAGATGTCCTTTAAACTTAAAGATCTCTGAGAGAAAAGAACAAGAGTTGTCTGAATGCGGTTTCATTTCTATTTCTCCTGTACCTGAAACCGATATGGTAGGGATGACCTCGAATGTATCTCTCTACAAGCCTAAGCAATATGCAGAAAAACACATTTCAACGAATGCAAAGCTCACCTCGATGTTGCAATACACGTTGTGTGTGTCGCGAGTCGCACATTATCTCAAGGTTATGGGGCGTGACAAGATTGGTGGATATCAAGATGCAGAAAGCCTTGAGCGAGACTTTCAACGATGGTTGCATCAGTACACTACCGCGTCGGATGAAGCATCTGATGAACTTAGGGCGAAGTACCCCTTAAATGAAGCGAAAATTACGGTTCGAGAGAAAAGAGAAACTCCAGGACACTATTACTCTGTTATCCATTTGCGACCGCACTTCCAGCTCGATCAAATGGTATCTAGCATTAAATTAATTACTGAATTATCACCAGAGCACTTGGTGTAAGGAAATAACAATGACCCAATGGAAAAATGCTTTGTCGCAAGGCCAATTGCAACAAGCTCTAGAGCTATTAATTGATGAAATTAAAGCGGCGCCTAAAGATGCAAGCTTGAGAAGCTCGTTCATTGAGCTGCTTTGCATTGATGGAGACTTCGAGCGTGCGGATGAGCAACTTATGCAATCGATCAAATTGTTTCCTGAGTATCTACCTGGTGCAAGTCAGTTGCGACATTTAGTGAAAGCGGCCCAGGCTAGAAAAGATTTTATCGACGGTGCGGCTAGTGCCAAGGTATTAGGTGACGAGGAATTCACTAAAGAGCTTGTTCGCTTTAACCTTGCTCTCGGAAATCAAGACTATGCAGAAGCGTCACACCTAGCGCATAGCATTGAAGAGCAGCGTACTATTAAAGGCTTTAACATAAACGGTACAAACTATGAAGATGCTAGGGATATTGATGATCGTTTAGGTGGTTACATTGAACTGTTTTCCACCGCGGGTAACTATTTTCTTGTTCCAATTTCTAGCATTCAAGCACTAGAAATAAAAGCACCTACCTCTTTATTAGAAAGTATTTGGCGACCTGTAGAGTTTGATATTGACGGACTTGGCGAAGGAGAAGGCCATATGCCATTGACTTATGTTGACTCAGAAACTGACGCACAAAAGCTAGGTCGAGAAA
Organism: Vibrio sp. D3; assembly: GCF_043995865.1. Lineage (NCBI taxonomy): Bacteria > Pseudomonadati > Pseudomonadota > Gammaproteobacteria > Vibrionales > Vibrionaceae > Vibrio > Vibrio sp. D3. The sequence continues at coordinate 116,578 of NZ_CP171886.1, forward strand.
CGGATTGGAAACAGCTTGGTGAGCAAGAATCCTTCGTGGGTTTAGGCCAAAAATGTTGGCTAGTTGGTGATTCAGCCCTCCCAATCTGTGACTTGACTACATTGTTAGAGTCGAAACAAATAGCGTAATAATAACATGTCTTTAACTGTTTCTCTGCTCGACAAATTGATGGATAGTGATCCTTCAACTAGAGATGAAAAAGACTTCCCTACGAGCCAACAACAGATGTTGAACAGCTTGCTTAGAGATCTGGAGTCTATGTTAAATAGTCGTATCGGATGGAAAAACATTCCTGATGACCTTTTAGAGGTTCGCTATTCAATATTGAATTATGGTCTGCCAGATTTTTCCTCGATGCCTTATAGCAGCCAAGAGGGGCAGAATCAGCTTTGTGACATTGTTCATGGTGCAATTAAAGAGTTCGAGCCTAGGTTAAGGAATCCTTATGTCCAGATTTCGGACGAGAAAAACGCTATTGATAGGGTGTTGAGGTTACAAATTAGCGCCACTTGCTTAATCGATAACAGCATTCATGAAGTGCGATTCAATTCTGAAGTAGAGCCGGTAAATTTAGGTATGAAACTGAGTAGAGCGAAATGAGTGAAGAGTTTCTCAAATACTATAATCGCGAGTTAGCTTATTTACGTCACAAAGGACAAGAGTTTGGGGAGCAGTATCCTAAGATCGCTGCGAGACTCCGTATCAGTGAGGAGCAGGTTGACGATCCACATGTAGAAAGATTGCTAGAAGGCTGTGCATTTCTAACGGCAAGGATTAGACAAAGTTTAGACAATAGTTATCCTCAGTTCACTGAATCTTTGATGGGGCAGTTATATCCGGATTTTCACGCACCAATTCCATCAATGTCCGTCATTAAGATGAACTGCTCTAGCTCCACTTCCTCTTTTTTTGACGTAGAAGAAGGTGAGCGAGTCGTTATCGGTGCTCCTGGATACCACGAATGCGAGTTTAGAACCTGTTATCCGGTCAGAATGTACCCTGTTGATGTGACCTCTGGCGCTTTCAAAAACGCACCGCTTAAATCGGTGGGCTCCCAATGGGAAAGCCATGCTCATTCAGTTCTGAAAATCCAGCTCACCGCCCAAGATGAAGAGACATCTCTGAGTGAAATGGGATTAGAACGGTTGCGCTTTTATTTAAACGGGCAATCTCAGTTGACGTTTAAACTTTACCAAATGCTATTTCAAAATCTAATTGGTTTATCTGTCGTTGCGGGTGGCAAAGAAGTCCGTTCTTTAACGAAAAGGCATCTTATTGAAGTGGGATTTTCAGAAGATGAGAAGGTTGTTCCATACAGTAAGAGAAGCTTTTCGGGAGCAAGATTACTTGTTGAGTATCTGCACTTTCCTGAGAAGTTCATGTTCTTTGATATCACTGAACTCGGATTATCAGAACTAGCTCTTGGAGAGCAAGTTGAGCTGTATTTTTACTTTGATACCAATGATGATTGGCTTCCTAAGCAAGTGGATGAAGAGAGCTTGATGGTTGGTTGTGTGCCAGTCGTCAACTTATTTAAAAGTGTTATGGAGCCAAAGCGTATTCTACCAACCGAGTACGATTACCACTTATCACCGCAATACCAGGAAGCCGAGAGTAACGAGGTTGTCTCTATTTCTGACGTAACATTGAGAAACTGGAACAAAACGTATCACAACCTGCCATGTTATCACGCTGGTGAGCACACGCATTATATGAACGCCAGTGAAATTTATTGGTTGATGAGACGTGAGGATAAAAACTGGGCTGGTGGATACGATGAGCCGGGTAGGGAAACGTACATTTCTTTTGTTGATAAAAGGCATCAATTGTTCAGTCCAGAGAGCCGAGAAAACTGGTTAATGTACGTTGAAGCTGAGTGCTGCAATCGTAATTTAGCGCAGAAGCTTCCATTTGGAGGCGGTCTTCCAAAAGTCTCTTTGCCGGAAGTAAATGACAACTTCGAGTCAGTTCGTTGTTTAGTTTCTATATCAGAAACTCTCCGGCCAGAAATGGATGAAAGTACACGATGGCAGCTAACTAAGCTTCTAACTTTAAACCACTTTACCGAAGAAGATGGATTAACAACTTTGAAGCAAACCCTGAATCTCTACGCATTTTCTGGGACAGCAGAAACGAAAGCGGTAATTGATGCTTTAGCGAAGCTAGAGTTCGAGCCGACTACAGGTAGAGTCAGTCAGAAAGGTAAAGTTGGTTTTGCGCACGGTATAAAAATCATTTTGACAGTTTCTGATCAAATTTTACCTAAAGAGCAAATCTTCCTCCTAGGTAGTGTGCTATCCGTTTACTTTGCACAATATGCTGAAATTAACATTTTTACGCAGCTAGAAATAAGACTTAAGTCAACGGGAAAGCCCTTCCACTTATGGCCTGCATTAACTGGCGATAAGGTGTTGCTATGAGCGCGGAGCAATTTTATCGAGATCTAAAGCAACATCCGTTGTTTGAAGCAATTCACCTTATCGAACACGAGATCTTGCAAGCCGAGGCACAAATAGGGACAGATGCTCTACCGAAGCATGAAAAACTAAACTTAAAGGTCAATCCATCGTTAGGTTTTGAAAATGCGCAGCTTTGCGATCTAAAACATATTGATAGCCACAAGCTAGCACTTGAAACCAATTTAATAGGCCTAACGGGTGAGCAGGGGGTGCTTCCTCAGCACTACAGCGAGTTAGCTTTACATCGTCAAAAAGAAGGCGATACGGCAATGGTGGACTTCTACGATATTTTTAACCATCGTTTACTGTCTCTTTACTATCGATGCTGGCAACTAAGTCAATTGACCGTTCAGTCTCGTGCTCATGCACAGGGATTACGTTCACCTTTAGAAGATTGTAAGTCGGCATTAACTGGCCAGGGTAGTTCGTTGTCCCTGCATTATGGTGGTGTTTTTGCTTCACCGACGAGAAGCAAAGCTGGACTAAAAAGTGTTCTTGAATGTTTATCTGGATGCCAAGTAAAGATTCATGAGTTTCAAGGGCAGTGGCTACATCTTGCAAAAGAAGAGCAAACACGTCTTTCATCTCGAACTATGCCTGAAGGGCAGTTTGCTCAACTTGGTTCCGGAGCATCCTTAGGCTCGAAAGCTTGGAATATAAACGCAGGAACAACGATCGAGTTTCTGCCAAAGCACAAAGATCTGGTTAGTAAATTACTGCCTAACCATCCAAATGTAGAAATTATTAAACGTGCGGCTTATGAATTTATTGGTAAGCATAAGCAAGTGAAATGGCAGCTCACCACCAAACATAGTTTATTACCTCAAGTTTGTTTATCAAAAAAACATGGTCAGTTAGGTGTTGGTTCTGTACTTAAAAAACATAAACGCACAAAAGATCGAACCATAACAATTACTATTTAAAGGAAACATAATGGCTTCACTCTCACTTTCAGCGTTGGTCGAAAGATTGTCTCCTCAGGCTAAGGAAACACTTGAACAAGCAGCTGCGATGGCAAGCTCTCGAACCCATCACAGTATTGAAATGTCTCACTGGTTAATGACGATTATTCAACATCCTGCCGATATTTATTCAGAAGTTTTCGACGAATTTGATGTCGATAAAATCAAGGTTGAAACTGATCTTCAAAAGACACTTGAAAAATACAAAACGGGATGTCAATCGGTCCCAGGTCTTTCAGCTCACACAGTGACTGTGATGCAAAATGCTTTGCTATCGGCAACGATTGAGTTCAATCAGGAGCAGTTGGATTGCATTCATCTTTTATTTGCCTACTTGTCTGATGATACGTTAGTCAACATGGCTGGTTCGATTAGCCCTGAGTTAAACAAGATAGAACCATCTCGGTTATTGAACTTTAAAGAAAGTAATACGCGTCAATCAGGATCGAATGACCTAGGGAAATCAAACGCGAATTCTGCGCTGAATCAATTTACAACAGATCTTACTGAGCAGGCTAGGGAAGGTAAGATAGATCCGGTTATTGGTAGAGACAATGAAATCCGTTTAATGATCGACATCTTATTAAGACGTCGACAAAACAACCCGATTCTAACTGGTGAAGCTGGCGTTGGAAAAACAGCCGTTGTTGAAGGTTTGGCGCAAAAGATTATTGATGGCGATGTACCTCCTGCTCTACAAAATGTAGCGATTAAGTCTTTGGATCTGGCGTTATTGCAAGCTGGTGCTGGCATGAAAGGTGAGTTTGAAAACAGACTTAAAAACCTTGTGAAAGAAGTTAACGACGCACCACAACCCATTATTTTGTTTATCGATGAAGCACATGGTCTGATTGGTGGTGGGGGACAAGCAGGACAAGGTGATGCAGCGAATATTCTAAAGCCAGCGTTAGCGAGAGGTGAACTCAGAACGATCGCAGCAACAACTTGGGCAGAATATAAAAAGTATTTTGAAAAAGACGCGGCTCTTACCAGACGCTTTCAAGTAGTGAAGGTCGACGAGCCAGCGCCTGAGCTTGCGGTCGAGATGTTACGTGGTTTACTTGATGTAATGGCACAACACCATGACGTCCACATCACTAGCCAGGCTCTCAATGCTGCCGTTCAACTCTCAGCTCGATACATTAATGGCCGACAACTGCCAGATAAGGCTGTGTCTGTTTTAGACACAGCCTGCTCGCGAGTCGCGTTAAGTCAATCGTCTACACCGGGAGGTCTAGATGCGAAAAGGAATAAACTAAAAGCTAAGCAAGCTGAGTATGAGCACCTAAGCCAAGAAAGTCAGCTAGGTGCACCTCTTGATATGCAGTTGCAAGATGTCAGAAAAGAGATTGATGTTCTATCTAGTGAAATAGTTGAACTAGAGATGCTGTGGGAGAAAGAAAAAGAGTGGGTAAGTGAAGCTAAGTCACTTAGAGCTCAAATAATCAAGGAGGGTTCTGAGACTGCTAGGGACAAGTTACAAGAGCTCGAAAGTAGCCTCTCCGCTAACTCGCAGCCATTAGTATTTTCGCATGTCAATGAAGCGCTTGTTGCAGAAGTAATTTCAGATTGGACCGGGATACCACTGGGCAAACTTCAGGATGATGAAATCCAAGCTGTACTGAGTTTGAAAGAGAGTTTGTGTAAACGAGTTGTCGGACAGGATCACGCTTTGGAAGTCATGTCTGAAGTGATAAAAACTGCCAGTGCACAGCTCACGGATGAGACACGACCAAATGGTGTATTTCTTCTCACGGGACCAAGTGGAGTGGGTAAAACTGAATCTGCTTTAGCTATTGCAGAGAAAGTGTACGGCAGTGAAGAGAATGTCACAACTATCAATATGTCCGAGTTTAAAGAAGAGCACAAAGTTTCCTTATTATTAGGCTCGCCTCCAGGTTATGTTGGGTATGGCGAAGGTGGTGTACTTACTGAAGCCGTCAGACGCAAACCTTATAGTGTGATTCTCTTGGATGAAATGGAAAAAGCACACCCTGGAGTTCAAGATATTTTTTATCAGGTATTCGATAAAGGCTCAATTAAAGATGGTGAAGGTCGCGATATAGATTTTAAAAACACTATTATTATTATGACCGCGAATACAGGGACCGAAACGACGATGTCTTTGTATTCTGATCCTGATTTATCTCCAGAGCCTTCAGCACTAAAAGATGCTTTGCGTGACGATTTGTTGGTTGACTTTAAACCTGCATTTTTAGGACGTGTTAATGTATTACCTTATTTGCCTCTATCAAGAGAAGTATTGATAGAAATAACAAAATTAAAATTAGCCAAAGTTACGAATCGCATTCGTAAAAATTACGGCGCTGACCTATTTTTTGATGAAGAACTAATTAATGATATTGTAGACAATAGTAATGAGTCGGGGAGCGGTGCACGTGTGGTACAGACAACCATAGAAAACACATTACTTCCTAAGATTTCTCATGAAATATTGCATGCAATTCTTAATGATAAGACGTTTGATGAAATTATTGTTAAAGGTACAACTAGTGGACTTGATGTCTCAATAGTTTAACATCCTTTACACTCTCAATAATAATTGGGAGTTGGTTCATATTAACTATTATTTTTTATAAAAAACGCTTAAATTAAGTCTTATTTAAAGATATAACAGGGCGTATTTAAAATGAAGTTTTTGATACATTAATCACTAATTATCATCAAACGTCAGATAATTAAATTACTACGATATATGTCAATTAATAATGCTATAGGAGATTAGCATGCAGTCTAATACGTATCTTAAATACGCAGATATTAAGGGTGAGGCAACTGCCGAGCAATATAAGGATTTGATTACACTACTATCTGTAGATTGGAGTGTAGGTCGTGAGATCTCATCATACACTGGTACAGCGATGGACCGTGAAGCGAGCGCTACTCGTCTATATGATTTGACTATCACTAAACTTCAAGACCGTTCTTCTCCTGACTTATTTAAAGAAGCGACAATTGGTAAAGGTAAACCTGCGGTTTTCCATATTACTAAGCAAGGTGAGAAAGTTGAAGAAATCATGAAGATCGAACTGACTGATGCGATGATTTCTAACTACTCAGTTTCTATCCAGGATGATCGTCCAGTTGAAACCATCACTATTTCTTACACTGAAATGATGATGACAGTGACTCCTACTGACGATAAAAACAACACTTCTGCGCCATTGGTATACGGCTACAGCGGTGTTAAAGGTCAACAAATGTAATTTTTATGCGGGGGAATATTCCCCCGCATTTTTTGAAAGAAGTATTTAATGAAAAGAGCAACTCAAGATAACAATTTCATCCGAATTTCCTCTCCATTCGGAAAAGATGCCATCATACTAAACTCATTTGAGTATAGAGAAGAGATCTCAGAACTTTTTTCATTGCGTGCTAAAGCTTACTTTAATGATCAACGAAGTGAGTTAAACGAAATAATTGGTAAAGAAGTAACAATTACCCTTGAAAATAGTGAGGATGTTTCTTCAAAACCTCGTTATATACATGGTTATGTATCTGCTGCAAGATTAGAAGGGCAACGAGTTTCTAATACTCATAATGGTGAGAATTATAAAAATATAGAGTTATTAATAGAGCCTAAATTACGTTTCGCCGATTACAGAAAAAATTGCAGAATATTTCAGCATAAAGATATAAAAGAAATTATCTCCGAAGTACTCTCGGAGCATAGTGTCGCCTTTAGTTTTGAGTTAACTAAGTCGTACCCTAAATACACATACAAAGTGCAATATGAAGAGTCAGACCTTGAATTTGTCCGACGCTTATTGTCAGAAGAAGGGCTATCGTTCTGTTTCACACACACTAAGTCTGTCCACACGCTTAAGATTTTTGACGACATCAGTTTCTATAAGCCGGGTACAGAGTTTTTAGTCGATTTTGATACAGGTACAGCTAAGTCTAGCCATATTTCTTCTTGGCATGAAACCCAAGTTTTGACGACTAAAGCAAGCCAAAAGTCTGGCTATAACATGCTTAAGCCTTCGTCTAATCCTAAAAATACTGCCAAGGGTGAAAGTGATTTTTTTACCGTGCCTGAAAGCGAGTATTTTGAATACATGGGTGAAACGGAAAGTGATGACCAATACGCACTTAGAAACACGCACGCTATAGAAGCACTACAGCAAAACGCATATCTGTGCCGTGGCGAGGCAACGTGTCGAACGTTCAGTGTGGGAAAGTGCTTTAAGTTTAAAAAGCATGAAGATAAGTCTCGAGTCGGCAAAGAATACGTACTGTCCTCCGTTTTTTTATCTGCGGCTGTTTATAATCAGACTGGTCAAGGTGGCACTGCTGCGCAAGGTGTTAAAGTATCATTTAGTTGTGTTGACTCAAAAACAATCCTTCGCCCTTCAGTGAACTATCCGAAACCTCAGATGAAAGGTTTGCAAACCGCAGTGGTAACGGGAAACAAAGATGGCGAAATTTACATAGACAAACACGGTCGTATTAAAGTTCAGTTTCACTGGGATCGTGTTGGTAAATACGATGTAAACAGCTCATGTTGGATTCGTGTTGCGCAAAATATCGCGGGTAACGGATGGGGCTCGGTGTTTCATCCTAGAGTAGGACAAGAGGTCATCGTCGAGTTTGTCAATGGCGATCCTGACCAGCCAATTGTTACGGGGTCACTGTACAATGGTAGTCAACTCCCTCCCTACACGTTACCAGAGCAAAGCTCTCAAAGTGGTTATAAATCGCGTTCTGTACAAAAAGGCACATCTAATTTTAATGAGTTGCGCTTTGATGACAAACCCGGTGAAGAACACATCTATCTTCATGCCGAAAAACTTTTCCAAATGCTAGTTGAAGACTGTGTTGATATTGCCGTTGAAAACAGTAAAACCGAAAAAGTGACGAATGATGTCAATCAAGAGATTGGCAAGAATGCGACCTTGAAAGTAGGTAAAAACTTTTCTAATGAAACGGGTGAAGTGTTGTCTTTTAATGCAGGAAAGAGTATCGAGATCAAAGTCGGTGGCGCTTCGATTCAGATGTCTAGTTCCGGAGAAATCAACATCAAAGGCAATAAAATATCTATTAACGGCTCTGCTATCGCTCTTAAAGCTGGGCAAATTTCATTGAACTAAGGTGATTTAAAGTGGGTAAACCAGCCGCGATATTGGGCAGCTTTCATCTTTGTCCTAAAAAAACAGGAAAAATTCCTCATGTAGGTGGCCCCGTCGTAGTTGGCTCGCCAAACGTGACAATTGGCGGCATTCCAGCGGCTAGGCAGGGAGATAAGCTTATATGTATAGGTCCTCCGGATAGCATCTCAGCAGGCTCTTCTAGCGTTACAATCAACGGTAAGCCAGCTGCAAGGGTCGGCGATTCAACGTCTCATGGTGGTAAAATTCTGTCTGGCATGCCTACGGTTTTAATCGGAGGCTAGATGCCACTCGCATTTCAAACTCATCTTCTTGCTATTAATGGCAGGCCATACACTGTTCGTGAGATAGCTAACGAATGTTTTAGATTGCCCGCAGAAACACCAAGATCCTATCCTGATCAATCACTGTATGAGCAGATATTAAATCTTGTGCGCTCTAAGCGCGAGATACTGGAGCAAAGTGATATCAAAGGGAATATCTGCGTTCTTTTACCGTCTTCGGTAGATAAAAGCTTGCTTAAGGCATTGATAAACGAGTTTTCTCTTATCCTTGGTAACTCTGCCAATAGAGAAATTTATTTTTATCCTTATGGTCAAGCGGCGTTCTTGATGGCGCTAAATCGGATAAACCGTGAAGTTAACGAAACACAAGCAACTTGGATACTGGCTATAGAAATTGCTCGCGATGCAGAAGAGCATGCCAAATCTCAAAACTCGATCATTTTGACGAAGTGCTTTTTTCAACAGTCCGGCCTTGTTACTGATGATGTTAGAATTGATTTAGATACCAAACAACAAAGCATTGCTGTCGATAAAGTGTTTAAACAACTTGGAGTAGGGTGTGATCACTCACTTAGTGAGTTGCATTTATCCATTGATGGAGATGAGCCTCGATGGTTAAATGCTATGCAACTCTTGTCTCCCTGGGTGACCGATCAAACTCAGTATCAATTTATTGATGTTAAACTAGGAGGGCTGGGCGCATGCGGAGGTGTTTTAAAAGTGTTAATGATTGAGGAGCATCAAAGAAGTAGCCTCAACTCAGACTTCCACGTTTTGCAAGCTGATATCGAGCCAGATGGTTATACGGTGGGAGTTATATACAATTGGCATAACGAGTAGTTCTGGATCTAGTTTGTCCCTTCTAAACGTTGGCTTTTAATGGTTTAAATGTGACGGTTATGTTTACTCGAGACCATCACTTAATGTTGCTTAAAAGGTGTTTATACAACGTTTTTCTCGCTTTCCGGTGAAATAGTGAACCATAGAACATAAACTACATGAAAAGCTGTTCGACTCAAGATATCCTAACCCAAATTAAATAAATTGAGCTTTGGTTTGTGCCAGATTCAGCCAGTCACGTAATACTCTGATGTTTACACGGCTGAAATTCGGATTCTTGCAGGAGCAAACCTTGCTTAAAGATTTGGCGGAAAGTGAATTCGAATGAAGTTTATCCACACCTCAGATTGGCATCTTGGTCGACAATTCCACAATGTATCACTACTCGAAGATCAACAAGCAGTACTCGAACAACTGATTAACTATATTGAACACAACCCCGTCGATGCCGTTGTAGTGGCGGGAGATATTTATGACCGTTCGGTGCCACCAACGGTTGCAATAGAACTGCTAAATCGAGTCGTGAAGCGTATTTGTACTGAACTGAAAACACCGATGATATTGATATCTGGCAACCATGATGGTGCAGAACGATTAGGTTTTGGCTCAGAGCAAATGAAAAATGCAGGCCTTCATATTGTTAGTAACTTTGAAGATATGCTAACTCCCATCATCATAAAAACGGACTCTGCGGGTGAGGTAGCGTTTTATGGCATGCCTTATAACGACCCTGAACAGGTCAGATTTGCCTACAAAACCTCGGTATCAACTCATGATGAGGCACATCAACTGCTTGTAGAGCAAATAAGAGAGCATTTCATTTCAGAGCAAAGGCGTGTTCTCGTTAGCCACTGTTTTGTTGATGGTGCTATTGAGTCTGACTCTGAACGACCACTATCTATTGGTGGCTCTGATCGCGTAAGTCATGAGCATTTCTTAGATTTCGACTACGTCGCACTTGGTCATTTACATCAGCCTCAGAAGAAAGGCGCAGAGCATATCCGTTATTCTGGTTCACTTATGAAGTATAGTTTTGGTGAACAGAACCAGAAGAAAGGCTTCACGTTAGTCGAACTAGACAAGAAAGGATTTGTCTCTGCTAAACATATTGAGCTAATTGCCCCTCATGAAATGCGCATTGTTGAGGGAGAGCTAGATAAAGTCATAGAGCAGGGCAAGACTGACCCTAAAAATGAAGATTATTTGTTAGTTCGTTTGATGGATAAACATGCGATTTTAAATCCAATGGAAAAGCTTCGTTCGGTGTATCCAAACGTTTTACATCTTGAGAAACCGGGTATGTTAATTGGGGTAGAGCAGGAAATGGCGCAAGCAAAGTTGGCCCGAAGCGAAATTGATATGTTCCGAGACTTTTTTATTGAGGCACAAGATAGTCAATTATCCCAAGAGCAAGAACAAGCCGTTACTGACATTATTAAGCAATTATCACAGCAATAGGGACCAAAGATGAAACCAATTAAACTTACCATGCAAGCCTTTGGTCCGTTTGCAAAAACCGAAGTCATTGACTTTGAAAAGCTTGGCCGTAACCCTCTGTTTTTGATTAATGGTCCTACAGGCTCAGGTAAAACGTCGATCTTAGATGCCATTTGCTTTGCCCTTTACGGTGAAACTACCGGTAATGAGCGGCAAGGCATCCAGATGCGATGTGACTTATCGGCGCAAGACTTACCAACCGAAGTCGTTCTAGAATTTTCGTTACATGGCAAACAATACCGAGTTGTGCGATCTCCAGAGCAGGAAGCGCCCAAAGCGCGTGGTGAAGGGATGACGGTAAAAAAGCACACTGCGGCTCTTTATGAACTCGGAGAGACCGAAAAGCTCATCACTAGCAAGACGACTCAAGTTAAAACAGAAGTGAGCAATATTATTGGTTTGAATGAAACGCAATTTCGCCAAGTAATGGTATTGCCTCAAGGAAAATTCCGGGAGCTGTTGCTTGCTAGTTCTAAAGAGCGCGAAGAAATTTTTGGTCAGCTCTTTCAAACGGACATATATAAAAAAATTGAGTACGCGCTCAAAGATAAAGCGAGCGCAATCAGTAAAGCGAAAGATGAATTTGATAATCAAATTCGAGGCGCTTTACAAGTTGCAGGAGTGAGTTCAGAGCAGGAATTATTACACCAGCTTGAACAAGCAACTGAGCAGCTAGAGGTCGATAGAAAGAAAGAACAAGCTTCGTTAGATAAGCTAAATGTTGCTAAATCTGAATTGCAAAAAGCGGAAACTATTAATGGAGAGTTTTCGAAACGAGAGCAAGCAGAAAACGCACTCAAGCTGCATCTAGAACACTCAGACTCGATAAAAGTTCGTCAACAGCAATTAGAAAATGCTAAAAATGCCAATAAGATAGAATTACCCTACGTCTCATTACAAAATGCAAAAACTCAAACTCAAGAGCTCAGACAAAAAATCGTAGCTTTGAAAGAGAGCCTTGATAAAGCCAATGCTGTTACGAAAGAAAAAGAAAACTTGCAGCAAAGTGCAAAAGAAGCCGCGGCAAAAGTCCCACAGTTAACGCAACTGCAGTATCAACTTGAAAGCATGAAAGACAAGTTGGTTGAAAAAGCCAACTTGGAAAGAAAAATAACGGCAGGTCATCAACAAAAGCAACAATTTGAAGCAACGTTAAAACAGTACATAGAGCTGAAAGACAAGTTAGCGTTTCAGGCGCAACAGGGCCAGAAAGATCTAGAGCAAGCCCGAGTAGATGTTGCGCTTGTTGGCAGCATCGATGCGGAAATAAAACAAAAACAACGACTACTACAGGATCTACAAAAGCTGCATGGTCTTACTTTGGAGCTCTCTAAACTCACGGCGTTAACCGTAAGCAAGCAGCAGTCATTACAGGAAGCCAGTCAGCGCTATATGCTGTGTCAACAAGCCGCTGATACGATAGAGCTTAAGTGGCACAACGCTCAAGCGGCAGTATTAGCGCAGCGACTAAAGGCAGGTGAAGCATGTCCGGTATGTGGCAGCCAAGCGCATCCTAACCCTGCAACGTTTGTTGAAGAAATCGTTACAAAAGAGCAAGTTCAGGCGGCTAGAGCGAAAGAAAGAGAAGCTCAAGCATCATTGAACCAGCTAAGTAATCAGCTAGAGCAACATAACGTTGTCATTAGTCAGTATCAGAATCAATGTAACCAGTTGAAAGAAGAGCTTGGTGAGCATGCAGCATCTGAGATCTCGACGGTTCAAACTGAGTTACAGGCGCTTAATGATCAACTTCTACGTCTACAGTCTATTGATATTGAAAAGCTAGAAAAGAACGTTGAGCAGCTTAATCAACGCTGCTTAGTGGGTGAAAACAAAATTCATGAGCTGCAGAATAAAATGGCGGCAAATGAATCAACTGTTCAAGCAAACCAAGAACAATTGACTCAGTTACAAGCTTCTATCGATCCAAAATACAGTTCCGTTGATGCGCTTGATCTCGAAATTACGCTGACAAAAGAGCAAATTCTGACCTTGAATACAGGTTTAGAAAAGGCGCAAAACGCTTTGCAGCAAGCTGTATTAGCGCAATCGAATGCTGAAAGTCAGTTAGTGACGAACAAGCAGTGGCTATCTGAGTCAGAACAAAAGCTTAGCCAAGCAGAATTAGCGTGGAATGAGGCATTACAGGCGAGTAAATTTGAGGATGAAAGCAGTTATCTAAATAGCAGAGTGACAGATGATGAGCTTCAAGCGTGGCAGAAAGAAATAGACAACTTCAAACAGACACAAACCAAGCTTGAACAAACACTACATGATTTAAACCATGCATTGAAAGCGCTTGAAAGACCGGACTTGGATTCGCTTAACGACAGCTTAACCACTCTGCATGCGCAGTATATTGAAGTAAGGAATCAGCTCGATACCACGCGCTCAACCTTTGAGCGAATTGAAAAAGTTCGTAAAGATATTGCTACGCTGCATGAGAAAAATAGCAAGTTAGAAGAAGAGTACAAAGTGTTTGGTACGTTATACGACGTTGCCAGCGGTAAAACAGGCAGCAGGGTTAGCCTGCATCGCTTTGTTCTTGGTGTACTGTTGGATGATGTGTTGATTCAGGCCTCTCAACGTTTAAGCCTCATGAGTAAAGGGCGCTATATTCTTGCTCGAAAAACAGAGGGCTTCAAAGGCGCTGCGGGTCGCGGCTTAGATTTAATGGTTGAAGATGGTTACACAGGAAAAACACGTGATGTTGCGACACTTTCCGGTGGTGAATCGTTTATGGCAGCGCTTGCTTTGGCGCTTGGCTTGTCGGATGTTGTGCAATCCTATAGTGGTGGTATCCGTTTAGACACTTTATTCATTGATGAGGGGTTCGGTAGTTTAGACCCAGAATCTTTGGATCTCGCGATTCAAACGCTAGTGGATTTACAACAGACTGGACGCATGATCGGTGTTATTTCTCACGTTTCTGAGTTAAAAGAACAAATGGCGCAGAGGATTGATGTTGAACCATCAAGAGTCGGTTCGACAGTATCGGTCAAATCTCAATGTAGCTTCGCTGTCTAATTCAGTTGCTATCACAAAACCCAAAGCCCCTATCTAGGGGCTTTCTTACTTAATCGCTACTGTTCGCAAAAGTGGCCTTCTTTTGGCGACTGGGTAATCGCATACTCACCATCTAGGTTGCGATAAACAACTGTATTCCAAATAGAGCCATCATCCAATTCAAACTCAATGGCATAGTTGACGCCGCTAACGATTTGCGCGTGAACGTTCAGTATTTGTTTGAACGACGCTATTGTGTCCATTCTTTTCAAAACAAAAGCCATTGCCTTTTGTGCATCAGGGGTAGCATTAAACTCATTCCACCCACCTGGCATGTTTCCTTGTGTATTACATACATCTGCCGAGGTTGTTAATTGTGTCGCTTGGCTTGGGTTTTCCTGCTGGCAACCTGCAAGCAATACCAAAAGTGCACAAACTGACACTGTTTTTAATTTCATAACAATAACCTCTGTCTATATCGCGACGTATTATAGGAGGGGGATATGACAGCGTATGTCTATATTGTGCAAAGTTTCTATATGCATACGGTTAAATGCTGACAAAATATACAAGTATGATCAACTTGTAAGTAAAACATAGAACAATATTGTTAGGGAATTGCTGACATAACGAGGTTTTGGTGTTCAGCAATGCTATTGATAATGAAGAACTGTGATGTGTAGCTACGTACCTTTGGGACAGTAGTGCGACTTAGTGATCGATTTGCTACCTTCTACAGTAAAATCAATCACTAAATCAAATTTAGGTGTTGTATGAAATCGCTAAAAACATTATTACTTTTATCACTTGTTACTTTATTTGGCTGTACCTCTAAACCTGATGGGGTGGAGCCAGTTAACAATTTTGATTTAGAGCCTTATCTAGGCAAGTGGTACGAAATCGCACGGCTCGATCATTCGTTTGAGCGTGGTCTATCCAACGTTACGGCCGAGTATCGGCTTCGCGAGGATGGTGGGGTTAAGGTGACAAACCGCGGATATTCAGAAGAAGCTCAACAGTGGTCCGAAGCTGAAGGTAAAGCTTATTTTGTTGAAGACGAAACGGTTGGGCACTTAAAAGTCTCCTTTTTTGGGCCAATCTATTCTTCTTACATTGTGTTTGAGCTAGGTGAAAACTACGACTATGCGTTTGTCTCCGGTTACAACCACGACTACTTGTGGCTATTGTCTAGAACACCCAACGTTGATGAGAAAATCCTGGAGCGTTTTAAGCAGGTTGCTAAAGAGAAAGGTTTCGCGTTAGATGAGCTAATTCTCGTTGTTCAAGAGAGTGGACGACAGTTTTAAGTTCATCAATGTGACTTCTAAAATCAACAGAAGCGAAGTTTCTGTCTAGCGGTTTTGAGTTTTGCTTGGAATGTTTTTGTTACCTTGTAACCTCATGTAATCAAAAATATAGCCCCATCATTTGTGATTACTCGTGATGGGGCTTATATAAATTTGAGTGAGCGTCGAAAGGTAGATCTATCGACAAACGGTTATGGTTTACTTAATCAAACGAACGATCAGAGAGCCAGGCGCCCGAATAGATTCCACATTGTGGCTGAGCACTGTACCACTTGTTGGGGCAGTGTAGCGCTCAACTTCAGTGCCAAAGCTGTCGTATTGAATAGCAACCAGTTGGCCTTGCTCGACAAAATCCATCAAACCAACATGAGGTAGTACAAAGCCGCCATGTGTCGCTTTCACACTGACGATCTCGTTTCCTTCCAAGCATGAAGTGAAAGGCTCTATCTCACCTTCTACGACGTTATGTTGCTTCAACACATTAAAAATGCCTGATACGGTTCGACTAATGAGTTCTTGCTCTGTGTAGCGCCCCATACCCACTTCAACCGTAATGCTTGGGACACCATGGTTATTCCAAACGGTTTCAAGGACGCCAGCATCTCCGGGATCATTTAAAATCGCATCAGGATTAATGAGACGAGCCATTTCTAATGATTGCTCAATTCGGAAGTCTGCAAACACGTATAGTGGATAGGCCGCACCACTGGTTTGAGTGTGAAGGTCAATGGCTAAATCAGCATTTGGCTTGAGCAGACCATTCCACAATGCATATAAGTAGCGTTGTGCCTCATTGCCGTTTTGGTCACCAGGGAAAAAGCGGTTTAAGTTTGCAGGAGACGCATCCGGGTCTGCGGAATAGAAATCGCGGCTGTGGTTTAGCATACCTGGCATGTTAATGGTTGGAACAATCGTGACAGTACCAGCGACTTCAGTGCCAATGAGTTCTCTAGCGGTCTTCTGCGCTGCTAACACACCATTATATTCATCACCATGAACCCCTGCGGTGATCATGATTTTCTTGCCAGGTTTTTCACCTTTGAATACCAAAACAGGAAGATGTTGCCACTGAGAGAGCGCGTTGGTAGCGATGCGGAACCAAAACTTATGCTCACCCGGACCTAGGTCTGCTACATTGAGAGATTGAATCACTTGATGACCTTGAATCATGTCATCGAGAAGTTGTGTTGCCATTAAAGTTACCACTCCAAAACCATAAGCCAATCTAAAACCTTAACGTCGCCATACGAAGAGTATTAATAAGGCGAGAACGTGTCTCGCCTTAGTGCCAATTGATTTCGTTTTACGCAAACCCCATCATATGAGCTGCGATAACGACGACACTCGACAGGGTAAAGAGTAATAGGATAAATCGCCAGCAGAATTTTGTCCAGTCACCCCAGTCGATGCGGCAGACACCAAGTGTTGCCATCAAGGATGCTGAAGTAGGGACGATAACGTTGGTAAAACCATCTCCAAGTTGGAATGACAAAACGGCAACTTGGCGCGTGACACCTGCAATATCCGCCAATGGCGCTAATAAAGGCATCGTCAGTGCCGCTTGTCCAGATCCGGAAGTAACGAAGAAGTTGAAGATAGATTGGAATACATACATTAACCATGCCGCAGCTACGTCAGGAAGCCCACTGATCACGCCGCCAGCACTGTTCAGAATAGAGTTCAGTACACTCGCTTCATCGGTCGTACCGCCACCTAGGATAAGTAACACACCTTTTGCACAACCAACCAATAGAGCAGGAGCAAGCATAATAGCCGCCCCCTCTTTAAACGCATCGGCTGCGCAGTTGAGCGTCATACCGTTTAAGCGAAAAATCGTACCGATGATCGCGACAACAAAGCCCATAGTGAAGAATTGAGAAGCGATTTCTGGGATGTACCATGCGTTAGCCACTACGCCCCAAACAACCCATACTGTGGTCGCGATGACCGTAAGAATGACGAGTGTATCGCCGATATTCCAACGAGAATCTTGATTGCCAAGCTCTTGCTGACGGAAGTATTGGTCTGTGCGGTGACTGTAAGAAAGTTCTGGGTTTGACTTCACACGAGCGGCGTAGATCATTGTGAAAGCGATACCGATTAACGTAAAGCCAGCCCATAACCCCATGCGCACTGTCATGCCGGATAAAACAGGTACACCCGCAATGCCTTGCGCAATAGCGACGGAGAAAGGGTTCATCCAAGAAGTAGCAAAGCCAATTTGAGTCGCAACATAGGTAACCATTACCGTAGTGATACCATCATAACCAAGGCGAACCATAAGCGGCGCGATAATAATCGCAAATGCTACGGCTTCTTCACCCATACCAAATACCGCACCGCCCAGAGAGAACAGCAAAAATAGCACTGGAATGAATAGCGCTTCGTTACCTTTGGTCTTATCGATAAGGCGCAAGATACCGTTGTCGATGGTGCCTGTTCGCATTACAACGCCGAAAGCACCACCGATAACCAACATGAACATAATCACGCCGATCGCGCTGCCCCATTTAGAGCCTGAAACTAGCCCTTCGAAAGGGAAGTTCATGAGACCAATGCCACCACCAGAAGCAAACAGGCCAACCTTGTTGTAAACCAATTCACCGTTTTCGTCGGTTGCATAAGAGAAAGAAGACGGATCGATAACCGTGCGAGTTTTTTCTGCACCATCGACCATATAAGTCACTTGCTGACTATCAAAATGGCCAGCAGGAATTAAGTAGGTAAGAATCGCAGCGAGAATACCAACAATGAAGATCAAAATGAGGGTATCTGGCATCTGCCATGATTTGGGTGTAGCAACCGAGTCCGTTGGTTGCGCATGTGTGTGAGACATAACTTACTTCACGTTAAATTCAATGAAGCATGAAATATCAATAAAATAGAATAAAAAGTCAATATTAATGGAAATATTGAACTATAAATTCATCAAATATTTGAAGTGAAGTCATTGTGATTATTTTACAAGCAAAGTTTGGTTAAATGTTTTGGCTCGGGTCGAGGGCTCACAAGCTCTTGTTGTGAGCCGAGATAAATAAATCATTTGTCTTGCGTCTGTTCTGCATAAAATGCAGCGACATCACGAAGATCCTCATCATTTAACATTCTTAATTGTGCGCCCATCATTTCGGCAAGCGGCCCTTTACGTTCGCCTGCTTGGTAAGACTTCATCGCATCGTATAGATACTGGGCATTTTGACCTGCAAGATTTGGATAGGCATCATTACCTGCGACGCCTGTTGCACCATGACAATAGACGCAGCTAGGGGATTTGATTTTACCTTTATCAGCATCACCAAAAGGCGCGGCATGGCTAGCGGAAGAGAAAATAAGAGAGGTTAGAAGTACAAATCTGAACATGAAGATTGTCTATTCGCTAAAAAGTCATATCGATACAATAAAGCTTCCCCTTAGGGGAAGCTCAATGATCAAAATCAAACTAAAGCAGAGATTTAATGCTTGATAAGAAATTGTCGATATCTTGCGCTGAAATGTCTTTATGAGTCACGAAACGAATGGGGTTTCCAGGTGTTATCGTGATATTTTGTTCCTTTAGTTTCGCAGCGATATTTACTATGTCCACTTGAGGATCAAGCTTCGCGAATACGATATTCGTTTGAACAAATTCAGGGTTGACTGAAAAACCAGGCAGTTCAGCTAAACCTTCCGCTAAGGTTTTTGCGTTGGTATGATCTTGTTTTAGCTGTTCCACTTGTTCGGTAAGGGCGAGTTTGCCTGCTGCGGCAAGAATACCCGCTTGACGCATACCACCGCCGACCATCTTTCTTAAGCGACGTGCTTTTGCGATGTACTCTTTGCTACCAAGCAGTAACGAACCAACAGGGGCAGCCAAACCTTTCGACAGACAAATCGTCATTGAATCAAAATACTGACCGATTTCTTTTACCGGAACATCAAGCGCAGCGGCTGCATTAAAAACGCGAGCGCCATCTAGATGCATCTGCAAGTTATGTTTATTCACGAAATCATGTGCTTCTGCTAAATAAGACAGAGGTAATACTTTACCATTAATCGTGTTTTCTAAGCTGAGCAGCTTGGTACGAGCAAAGTGACAATCATCTGGCTTAATCGCCGCTGCCAGTTTATCAAATGGGAGTGTGCCATCTGGGTTATTTTCGACTGGTTGAGGTTGAATTGACCCAAG
Source organism: Vibrio sp. D3 (assembly GCF_043995865.1). NCBI lineage: Bacteria > Pseudomonadati > Pseudomonadota > Gammaproteobacteria > Vibrionales > Vibrionaceae > Vibrio > Vibrio sp. D3. Next base: position 136,227 of record NZ_CP171886.1, read on the forward strand.
TACTGCTGCGCCGCCGGCTTCGTACTTGTAGTTATGTGCTTGCTGCCCACACAGATATTCATCTCCGCGTTCACAATGCGCCATTAGGCCGAGCAGATTGGCTTGCGTGCCTGAAGTGGTAAACAAAGCCGCTTCGAATCCTGCAAGCTCTGCGGCAAACTCCTCAAGCTCATTGACCGTAGGGTCATCACCATAAACATCATCCCCAACGGGGGCCTTAAACATGGCCTCTCGCATGGCTTGGGTAGGCTGTGTAACGGTATCTGATCGAAAATCCATGAATGTCTCCTTGGTCAAAGTCCTAAATATATCCGCAAAGGCGCGCTTTGCTTAAACAAGCGATCGTTTTGGCATCGGTAATTGTGCCATCAATAATCTTGTCTTCGAGTTGTTGGAGTGACAAGGTAACAACCTCAATCACTTCATCTTCATCACATTCGTAACGGTTGGTTTGGCTGAGCTTCTCAGCGACAAATAGGTACTGTATCTCATCACAAAATCCGGCAAGGGGAGTGACTTGGCCGAGAGAGGTAAATTTTTCTGCACTATAGCCCGTTTCTTCCTCTAGCTCTCTTTTCGCGCAGCAGAGAGGGTCTTCATTGCCTTCTCTTGTACCAGCAGGAAGCTCCAAAAGCCATTTATTAAGTGAAGGGCGAAATTGATGGACAAGAACTACCTCACCTTCCGTTGTAATAGGGAGAATCACCGCAGCGCCCGGATGATGGATTGTGGTGTGCGTAATTGCCTGTCCTGTAGGAAGCATAACCTCTTCTTCAATCAGAGAAATTTGCTTCCATTTATGAACTATTTTGCTCATGCAGTTATTAACCCTAGCTGTTACCGCATTTTGACGTTTTTCGACATTAACCACAAATGGTGGGAAACAAAAGCAAAAAATGTTGCAACACGACGAAAGCGTTTGCACTTTCAGTGAGCTGTATCTCATAAATGGAAACTTTGATTGCTGGCTAAAGAAGGGGGTAAGCATCTGCTATAAGGGGAATTCAACAAAATACATTTGTAACAAAGTTATAACAAGTGTATAAAAATGTTAACGCAATACCAGTTCAGCAGCCGGAGAACGTATGACACAAACCTTATTTGCCTCAAATGCCGAAAAAGCGCTTCTCTCAGAACGCATCAACAAGTTGGCTAAAGCGTTAACGGATGGCGTTTATGAACGCGAACATACCATCAAGCTCTGCCTCCTTGCGGCACTTGCTGGTGAAAGTGTTTTTCTTTTAGGCCCACCTGGCATTGCAAAAAGCTTAATTGCCAAGCGACTTATCCAAGCGTTCGATAATAGCAGTTACTTTGAATACCTGATGACGCGATTCTCAACACCTGAAGAAGTTTTTGGGCCACTGAGTATTCAAGAACTCAAAGATAACGGTCGTTATGTTCGCTTAACTAAAGGGTATTTGCCAACCGCACAAGTCGTATTTTTAGATGAAATCTGGAAGGCGGGCCCCGCCATTCTGAATACATTGCTGACAGTGGTCAATGAGAAAACGTTCAAAAATGGCAGCGATATTGAGCGTGTGCCAATGCGTTTGTTGGTATCGGCGTCCAATGAACTGCCAGATGAAGACAGTGGTTTGGATGCACTTTACGACCGCATGTTGGTGCGCGTGTTTGTGAATCGAATTCAGAATAAACAAAACTTTAAGTCGATGTTGACGGTAGGCACGTCACAAGAGGCACAAGTGCCAGAAGGGCTAGCAATAACAGATGAAGAATATCATCAATGGCAACAGCAGCTCGACAAGCTGACGTTAACCGATAATGCATTCGAGAAGCTTTTTCAGCTTAAAACGATGTTAGAAAGCAAAGTCGAAGCTCAGTTTGGCGATGTCGCTAATACCGACATGTATGTGTCTGACCGCCGCTGGAAGAAAGCCGTGAAATTGCTAAAAGCGAGCGCGTTTTTTAATGGACGCGATGAAATCAACCCACTTGATCTACTGTTGCTGCAAGATTGTTTATGGAACAGCCCTGAATCGCGAGACGTGGTACGCGAAGTGGTCCAAGAGTTCGCCCTAAAACATGCATTTGACCAACAAGACGCCGAACAGGAAATTGAATACTGTCGCGAGTCTTTGGTCGATGTTCAGCATGAGCTTGAAGATGCCTACCGCATGACGTTAACGTCTGAAGCGGCAACGGGTATTCTGCGCAAAGAAACCATGCGTTTTGATACCTCTAAAGCTAAGACCTACAAAGTTGGCGCAGCCGTTAACTTAGTTAAACTGGTTATTTTGCAAAGCAACATGTCGGTTTCAGAATCAGAGAAAGGCGATAGCCGCTGGGTTTACGTGCCAAAAGATGAACTAGATCGAGTCATCAAAGAAGGACACGGTGATGTGTATGGCTACGTCAATCAAAACACCAACATGTGTCGTTTACGATTTGATGTTGATGCCGCAAATAACCTAGTTATCCGTGATATCGCAAACCGAGGCATTCTGGTGAGCTTAGTGACTCAAGAGGGCTTGGATGTAGAGCTTTACCAAAAGTGGTTAACGCAGAGTGAAAAAGCCGTAAATCAACTCAGTGAAGCAGAGCACCATATGCGTAAGGTAAAAGCGAATTTTCATGATGCGCTTCCGCATAGCTTTGTTGATCCTGAATTACCACGCCTAATGGAGTCGAGTCTGCAGCAGGTCAGTCAGAGACTTGAGTCTATCCAAGCTGAAAGCGAGAAAGTTATCCAACGCTTTAAAAACTTACATCAGTTTTTCTCATAAGGAGACGACATGCTAGGTGCAGACGGACTTAACCTCGCGCTGATGGTAGCCGACTCTGGCATCATCGATAGCGCAGTTAATGATTTAATGGCGCGTTCACAAGTCATGATGATGGCAGAAAACCGAGGCGTTAAATCTTCGGTCAAAGGCCACTTATTAAAGTGGCGAGGCAGTGTTAAAAAACGGATTACCAAGGTATGTGAGACAGAGCGTTTCCAACAAGAGCTGTCTTTATATCAAGAGGTCATTCACTGGGATGAAGAGGCGTTTTTCGAAAACATCGAAGATGTGATTAAAAAGCTTGAGTGGCACTCCGCTTTTTATATGCAGGCTCGCCGAATGATGGAGAAGAACAAGGGGATGAATAATCCCATGTTCCCACATTACTTCTGTGATCAATGGTACCAAAGCCTAGCCGATGCGATTAAGCAAGCACAAGTAAGCGAGCTTGAGGCTAATAAAGAGAAAGTGCTGAATGACCTGTATCAGCGTATGGAGACCATGCGTAATATGGATAAGGTCACGGAGTCGGGTGATGCTGAAAGTGTAGGGCGCTTATGGGATATGGCATCTGCCAAGTTGAGCAAAACTGACTTAACAGTGATGAAACGCCATGCGGAGTTTCTGAAGAAGCACCAAGGCTTGCAAGAAATAGCCGAGCAACTTGGCCGTATGGCGGGGCAAGTGAATGATCCCGAACTTAACCGCGCGCCTACTGAAGAGCTACAAATGATCGAAGAGAAGAGTGATGAAGCGACAGATGATATTGTCGGCATTCACGAAAGCGATGATTTAAATAAGCTACTTCCCAACGAAACGATGTTTTTGGCGTATCCTGAACTTGAGGTCGTGTTCTATAAACACTTAGTCGATAAACGACTTATGAACTACCGTACACAGGGCAAATCGCGCACGTTACGTAAAGTTAAAGCTCACCGACCTGACAACAAAGCGGTAGATATCGAAAAAGGACCGTTTATTGTGTGTGTGGACGCGTCCGGCTCAATGAGCGGGTTTCCTGAGCAATGCGCCAAAGCCATGGCTTATGCGCTGATGCAAATTGCATTAGCGGAGCAACGTGATTGCTATGTCATTATTTTTTCGACGGAACACATTACGTATGAGCTAACCAAACAAGATGGTCTGCGCGAGGCGGCGGACTTTTTAACTTATAGCTTCCATGGTGGTACAGACTTAGAGCCAACTTTGATCAAATCTATCGACTTGATGAGCGGTGATAAGTACAAAAATGCCGATATGGTGGTCATTTCCGACTTTATCGCGCCAAAACAACAAGACGAGTTGCTTGCCAAAGTGGATGCGCTTAAAGCGAAGAAAAACCGTTTTCACGCGATCAGCCTATCTAAATATGGAAACCCAGCATTAATGTCGATGTTTGATCACACTTGGTCTTATCACCCTAATGTTGTGGGCAGGTTGCTTAAACGGGTCGGTAATTACTAAGTGACATTGAAATTCTATTGAGTAAAACGTACAGAAAGCTAGATTTGTATTGCTTCGTTTTAAGCCGATAAGATCGAACTTTGGTCTAATTGGCTTAAAAGAAATCAAACAAACAGAAAATGAAAGATTTTTGTTTGACTATCTTCTCTCAATCCGTAAAGTAGCCACCAACGCAACGGGGAAGAGCCCTGAAGCGAAGTAAAAAGGCGCCTTGGCAGAGTGGCTATGCAGCGGATTGCAAATCCGTGGACCTCGGTTCGATTCCGGGAGGCGCCTCCATTATTCTTTGAGAGTGAATGGCTTTCGAGAATCAATGCGACACTAGCTCAGTTGGTAGAGCGCAACCTTGCCAAGGTTGAGGTCACGAGTTCGAACCTCGTGTGTCGCTCCAAATTATTCAGATATGGCAATTGCGGTATCTCGATGCCAAGTGCATCAACTTAAAACCAGCGAAAGCTGGTTTTTTTGTATCTGAATATTGATAAATTTACGCCATCTCAATTTCTTGAATTGTGGGTATAACCCTTGTTTCTTTCACCAGTTATGCTGTTAAGTGTGACCCGATATTTCGCAGATTGACCAATATCCGTTTACAATGTCGGTCTCCAAAGGATTTGACGAAGACGCATGAGAAATACCGACGATTACATCATTTTCTATCACCTGATCGAGCAAGGCTCATTTAGCGCTGCAGCAAGACACATGTCATTGACCAAATCGGTTGTCAGTAAACGCATCGCGAAGCTTGAGCAAGAGCTTGGTGTACAGCTTCTTTACCGAACAACGCGAACGTTAACGTTGACGGAGGCAGGGAGGGCGTTCTTTACTCATGCAAAAGCCGTTTATCAAGCGGTGGCAACGGCAGAAGAATCCATTGTGGGGTTAGGTAAGAATTTATCTGGAAACATTAAAGTTTCTGTACCCACTATCTCTGGTGAGTTAATTCTTCCTCAAGTGATCAATGAGTTTAATCAGAAATATCCTGACATCAATATCGACATGGATCTAGATAATCGTTTCGTCGATATCGTGAATGAACGTTTTGATCTGGCAATTAGAACGGGTGTGTTGCCAGATTCTAGTCTGATTGCAAGAAAGCTGGTGGATGCGAATTGGATTATTTGCGCGTCACCCCAATACCTGGCTAAACATGGCATACCTAAACAACCTCAAGCCTTGGATAAACACAATTGTTTAGTCTATTCCTACCAAGAAACCGGAGCGCATGAGTGGGCGTTTAAAGAGGGAGACGAGGTATATCAAATCACCGTCGACGGTAACCTCTGTACCAACAATTCTTCTGTATTGAGAAATGTGGCGCTGTTAGGGCAGGGAATCATCTATGTGCCGCGTGTCTTGGTTTATGAAGACTTAAAGCAAGGCCGCCTGATTCAACTGTTCAAAGACGAAACCGCCAAATGTTTGGGTATTTATGCAGTGTATCCTTACACTCGTCAACAACCAGAAAAAATTAAGATCTTCATTGATCATCTATACACCAGCTTTCAAAGTCAAAATCATCGATTTTAAGACAATAACTCAACACCAATCGTTATGTTGGTGTTGAGTTATTGTTTCCATCTTCATTTCTAATAATTCTTATAAATTTAGAAGCTTAAGCTTTCTCCTTGTTTTATCACTAATATTGATAACAAGATGCTGCGCACAACTGTTAACAAATGGTTTTGCTATTGTTTCTTTTAAGAAACGGTCTGTTTCTTGCGTTAAATTTTCCGAATGTGAAAGATAAGTGACAGAAAAATAAAAGAATTATTTTGTTTGTTGTCTATTGGTTAAGTGTTGCTCGCCTGCCTGACATAGACGCCGAGAAATGGACTGCTTATAGTGGCTCAAACGCCCATTACCGTCACTAAACGGTGATGTGAGCGAAGTACAATAACTAGAGATACGGATATGAAACAAAAGCAGCTGATTGACGAATTTAAAACTATCGTTGGGGAAGAAAATGTCCTAACCGACGAGGTTAAAACAAAATACTACCGCTCGGGTTTTCGCTCAGGTAGTGGCACTGCGCTTGCTATCGTGTTTCCTAATACTCTTGTAGAACAATGGAAGATCATTAAACAGTGCGTTGAAGCAAACTGCATTATTATTATGCAGGCTGCCAAAACAGGTTTAACAGAAGGCTCAGCTCCAAGTGGTAATGATTATGACCGTGATGTGGTTGTGATCAATATTACCAAAATCAAGAAGATTCACTTATTAGATGGCGGTAAGCAGGCGGTATGCTTGCCTGGTGCAAGTTTGCACTCATTGGAAAAAGAATTGAAGGCGGTGAACCGAGCGCCGCACTCTATCATCGGTTCTTCATCATTAGGTGCCACTGTGGTTGGTGGTATCGCCAATAACTCAGGCGGTGCGTTAGTCAAGCGTGGTCCTGCTTACACCGAACTGGCGATCTATGCGCAGGTCGATAAGCAAGGCCAATTACACCTGGTTAACCACCTTGGTATTGAAGGGTTAGGTGAAACGCCAGAAGAAATTCTGACAAACCTGCAAGAAGGAAACTTTGACCCAGCGAAGATCATTCATGACGAGCGAATGGCATCAGACAAAGAATACGATGAACGTGTTCGAGACGTGACTTCTGACATTCCTTCTCGCTTTAATGCCGATGAACGTCGATTATTTGAAGCCAGTGGCTGCGCTGGCAAATTGGGTGTTTTCGCCGTTCGAGTTGATAGCTACCCAGTACCCGAAAAAGAGCAGGTTTTTTACCTTGGCGCCAATGATCCTGCGAAACTGACGAAGCTGCGAAAAGATTTCTTATCTACGTTTGAGAACTTGCCTGAGATGGGAGAATACTTGCATCGAGATATCTTCAACATGGCAGAGAAGTACGGCAAAGATGTCTTCTTATCCATCGACTTATTAGGCACAGATAAGCTGCCAAAAATGTTTGCACTTAAAGCTAAAGTAGAAAATTTCTTAGAGCGCGTCCCGTTTGTTAGTAAATACCTGCCGGATACCATTTTGTACTACGCGAGTAAGTTGTTCCCACAACATTTACCAGAACGAATGCTGGATTTTCGTGACAAGTATGAGCACCACCTGGTATTGAAAATGAGTGATGGTGGTATTGCTGAAGCGCAAAAATACCTCAAAGAAGTTTGGGCTGTTGAAGACGACTGTGATTTCTTCGAGTGTACGCCGGAAGAGGGTAAAAAAGCTTATTTACATCGCTTTGCAGCAGCAGGTGCAGCAATTCGTTACGAGACGATTCACCGAAAAGACGTAGAAGACATCGTTGCACTTGATATCGCTTTGCGACGTAATGATGAAGAGTGGTTAGAAACTTTACCAGAAGAGGTGAGTAAGAACCTTGTTCAAGCGCTCTATTATGGCCACTTTATGTGTTATGTATTCCATCAAGATTACATTTTCAAAAAAGGGACCGACACGAAGTTGATGAAAAAGCTGATGTTAGAACACCTCAATAGCCGTGGTGCTAAATACCCAGCAGAACATAATGTGGGTCACTTGTACGAAGCTGAAAATTCGCTGCAGAAGTTTTACCACGAGCTAGATCCAACCAACACCTTTAACCCTGGTATTGGCAAAATGGACAAATATAAGCGCAATTGTAACTGCTGTGCATAATGTGCTATCTCACCGTGATTAATATCGTTGATCATCGTTAAAATAATGAGCATAAGACAAGCCCTGATGACACTCGTGACATCAGGGCTTCGTGTTTTGGGGCTTTTTATTGATGACTGGTATCGGCGTTGAAACAACGGTTAAAGAGCGCGTACCGCGGCGGCTGCGATGATGCCAGCTGCAATTGCGGGCAGAGGTTTTTTCACGATGAACATGACGACAGCAGTAGAAAAAAGTGCTGCTCTAGCACCGTAATCACCCTCAACCGCTAGTGGGGCTAAAAGGGCAACTAATACGGAACCTGACATCGCAGTGATGAAACGTTGAACCCGTTCGCTAATTGGAATAAATGACATAACATACACTCCGCCCCAGCGGGTTATGAGCGTGACTAACGCCATAGCGATGATGATAAGCAGTGTGCCACCTACGCTCGTTTCGATGTTCATGCTTTTTTCTCCTTCCAACAAGCACCTAAGACTCCACCAGTAATGGCGCCAACCACTACGTGGCTATTCTCTGGTAAATACCAATACGCCAACATAGAAGAGGCTGCTGCTGTGGCCCAAATCGCAAAGATTCTTAAGTCTTTCGGCCCTGCCACAACCATCGAGAGCAGGAAGCATCCCATAACCATATCGAGCCCGAGGCCCACCGGGTCTTTGATTGCGTTACCAAAATAAATGCCGATCCAGGTTCCAACAATCCAAAACGACCACATCGCTAAGCCGCCACCAACAAGCAAACCAAAACCTGGTTCTTTTCTACCAAATGCATTGAGTGCCATTGCCCAGTTTGCGTCTGATGCTACTAGCATTACACCGTAACGTTTTGTCGTTGGGAGTTGTCGTAACCATGGATAAAGCGTAGCGCCCATCAAGAGGTGACGAGCATTAATAGCAAATACAGTAATAAGCACTGGAATCAGAGGTACTTCTGCTCCCCACATTTCTAGCGTGGCAAATTGTGAAGCACCGGCGAAGACCAGTGTGCTCATCAACATAGTGGGAAATACATCTAGTCCAGTTTGTACGGCGGCAACACCGAATGCGAGGCCAAATATGACCACAAACATGGACAGAGGTAAAAGTTGGGTGAAACCGTTCCACACGTCGACCCGAGTAAATTCGTGCAACTCAGATGAGGAACGCTGAAGATGTTGAGTATTTTCTGTCATAGAGATACCTAGCCAGCAGGCAAAAAGGGCAGTGCCTTATAAATGCGTTTGTTATTTTTTTGTAAACTTCATGTTTAACATCAATTGAAATGGCTTTCAAACACTAAGTGCTATATAAAAAACAAGTATACCTGAACGATTTTAAGATGAAGGGGTTAGAGGATTTGTCACTTGCTAGGGTTCAAGGAAAGTAACGCAACGCAAATAGCAAGCTCTGTTCAATTGAGAAGGGCACGGATTGTTACAGATTAGTATATAAGTAGGAAAGCGAGCACGAGGCTCGCTTTTTCGTTCTGTTACGAACAACTGAAAGGGTTTATTTTACGTAGACACGAGGGTTCGCAGCACCCCAAACCGTGTATAGTTCTGGGAAGATAACCTCTGCATGCTTTTCCATTTCTGCTGCCGAAATCGTTTTGCCTTGCTGAGAGCCAAACAGTACAACTTCAGAACCAGGCTCAACATCTTTGATACCTGTAATATCAACCATAGTGGTGTTCATTGAAGCAACACCCGCCACTTTTGCTCGTTGGCCATTGATCAGTACTTCTGCCGTATTGCCCATTTTTCGTGGGTAGCCATCAGAGTAACCAACAGGAATGTTCGCCATTAGGCTTTCTTTGCTCGTTTTGTAGCTGCTGTCGTAACCGACAGTGCTATTTTTTGGCAGGTGGTGAACGGATGCCACGCGTGTTTTGAAAGACACGATAGAAGGGTACTCAGGGTTGGTTGGCAGATCACCGTATAAAACGCCACCAGGACGAACCATATCAAGCTGTGCTTCAGGAACATTAAGTGCAGTGTAAGAGTTTGCCACGTGCAGCAAAATATCTTCGCGTTTTAGGCCCGCTTCTTTAATCAGCCATGCAGAGCTGTTTTTGAACGAAGATAACTTTTGACGAACTTCGTCTGCATTGTAGTTAGGGAAATGAGTCATGATGCCAACAATATTAACGCCAGCTTGTTGAGCGATTTCTAGCGCTTCTTGCTTGCCCGCTTTTGTCGTCATATCAACGCCATTACGTCCCATACCACCGTCGTTAAGAGCAAGGTGAACTTTGATTTCTTTATCCGCTTTCTCTGCTAGCTTAGACAGTGCTTTGGCTTGCTCTGCAGTGCCAATCAGCTCTTCAATATTTAAGTCGATTGCAGCTTCGATCTCGCCAATATCCGCCGAGCGTACACGCATAAGTTGACCTTTAAAGCCACTGTCGCGAACGGTCTGTGCTTCGGCGTTACTTGCAATGGCAACGCAAGGAATTTGTTGTTCGATAATAGTCGGCATCAGGCCTGCGATGCCATTACCGTATGCGTCGGCTTTCATCACGGCGCAGATTTTCGTTTTGCCATCCATGTGCGATTTGAACTGCTCAATATTATCGCGGAACTGACCTAAGTTTATTTCCAGCCAAGCGTTAGCGCCTTGAACTTGCTCTGCTTTTACTACAGTGTTGCTAATTTGAAGAGGGGCAGCAGTAGCTTGCATCGCAGGAGCAACGGTTGCAGCAGCGATAGTCAGTGATAGTAAGGTTTTATTTAAGCGCATAAAGTCTCCGTACGCGTTTTTTGTATTGGTTATGTTATTGAGTACTTGGGGAAAGTACCTGACGAAGTAAAACGCTCCAAGTAGTGCTTTGGAGCGTTTTTGAAGATCATGATTCAATATACCTAAGTGATTGCACTCAATTTGTGCAAATCGAGGTTGATTCAATATCAACTAAGGTATCCACTGAGTTTAACTTAGTTTAAAGCGGCTCATTACATCTTTAAGAGAAATTGACAGCTGGCTTAGCTCACGACAAGCCTGTGCGGTTTGCTCTGAGCCCTGTGATACTTCTTGAGATGCCAAGTGTATGTTTTCAATGCTGCGGTTAAGCTCTTCTGCAACAGAGTCTTGCTGGTTACAAGCCGTGGCGATTTGGGTGCCCATGTCTGAGATATCAGAAATCGAGTGTTCAATGTCGCTCATCAGCTGTTTTGATTGAATGCCTTGCTCTGCACATTCTGAGATACTGGTTCTAGAAAGTTCTGTCGCAGATTTCGCGTCTTTTGCAAGCGATTGTAGCTGTTCAATGATCGACGTAATTTCGCTGGTTGAATCTTGCGTACGGCCTGCAAGCGTTCGAACCTCGTCCGCAACCACGGCAAAACCGCGACCAGACTCACCAGCACGCGCAGCTTCAATGGCTGCATTAAGTGCAAGTAGGTTGGTTTGATCGGCAATGTCGCGGATAACATCCACTATAACGTTAATTTTATTCGATTGCTGTTCAAGCTCTGCTACGGTATCGCCTGCAGCGCCAATTACGTTTGAAACTTCTTGAATCGCGTCAACCATACCTTGGGTTTCACGAACACCGTGTTGTGTGCGGCGGTTTGCTTCGTTAGCTTGGTTCGCTGAATCTTCAGTATTACGTGCAACATCGGCTACTGCTGCTTTCATTTCTGTCATTGCCGTAGCAATGTGTGTGATTTGCAGTTGTTGATCTTTCATACCAGACGCAGAAATATCAGAGATTTGATTCATCTCTTCTACTGCACTGCTTAACTGTGTGACCGCAGCAATCACGTTGTCGATAACTTGGCGCAAGTCATCTTGCATCTTAGTGGTCGCATCTGCCAGCTCACCTAGCTCGTCATTGCCGATGGCTTTACGATCGATGTCGTTTGATAGGTCACCTGTTGCGATGGCATTTGCTTGCTCGACAACAAGTTTTAGTGGGCCACAAATAAGGCGTGTCAGCACGTACGTCATGCCTACCATGATAAGCAGAATAATCACGTTGCTTGCAATTGACGAGTTACTCAATCCATTTACAGAAGAAAGAATATGAGTTTTGTTACTGTCCATAGCATTTTTAAGTAGACGGATCAGTTCACCGAGCTCAGAGTCAACCGCTTCGAAAGCAGGTAAAGAGTTCGCCAAAATAGGGTGGGCCTTGCTTTTGTCGTTGGCTAGCATCGCTTCGTTGTACTGATCCATAGTGACCAAGTACTTTTTCCACTGACGCATAAGGCGCTGGTATGTTTGTTGCTCTTCTCCAGGCCAAATCGTTTCACCGTAAGAATCGAGCTCTTTGCTGATCTTTTCACGTTCGCGAATGTTACTGGCAATTTTGTTTCTGATTTGGTCTGCGTCTTCATAAGTGTATGTCGCAAACTGAGCACGGCGCCAGCGAGATAAGTGATCTCGGATCGAATCTACTCTTTCCATAGCAGGAAGCGTATCATCGGTATAGTTTAAAAGCTCAGATTTAATGCTTTTGAGCTCTGTAGATAAAAATACGCCAAACGCAATGTTGACTATGGCAATGAGTAAAAACGATAGCGATATCTTTTTCGCTATAGAAAGATTCTTGATAGACATTAGTGATATACCTTGTTTTTCTTATGGTGTGTCGCCAAAGTAAACCACGTCCTTATATGTGATATATGTCCATTAAATTACTGCAACGAGTGTAAGCTATCATTATTTATTGATATTTTCGATAATGAATTGAGCTTTTTTTGAAAATAAAAAATGTCAATGATTTTATAAAGGTACGACCACATTCGATGCAAAGTTATCGGTAACAAAATATGATATTTCGTGTGAAACAGTGCCAAGAGTAGGGGCTCCAATTGTTACAGATGTTACAGAGCTGAAGAGAGTGGTGACTACGATCCGCGTTAGTCAGGCGTTTACAAGCTAAGCTGTTACGGGCATCAACATGTGTGTGACTTAGAGTTGATGAAAGCTAACGAGTGTTTCTTGGCCTAATTGAATGCCAATTGTACCGTCTGGACCGCTTTTTAAGCACTTAAATCAAAAAGATAAAATTTATTGTTGACCAGATAAATTAATCCGTTAAAGTACGCCTCGTTCTCACGGCAAAGGTCGCTGAGACAGATGGTGTCTAACCCATCGCATGATTGCGTTGCCCTGGTGGTGGAATTGGTAGACACAAGGGATTTAAAATCCCTCGGCGTTCGCGCTGTGCCGGTTCAAGTCCGGCCCGGGGCACCATCAAAATCTTTGGTAACAGAGATACAAAAATCAGAAAGGCGCCTTGGCAGAGTGGCTATGCAGCGGATTGCAAATCCGTGGACCTCGGTTCGACTCCGGGAGGCGCCTCCACTATTTCGAAAGCCAGTCTTAAATGACTGGCTTTCTTCGTTTTAAATCCATCAATCTATACTCGTTCACGCTTCTCTAAATTCCTCCCATGTTTTGATCACCATTCAATATTTTCAATGCACTAGTCATTGATTTTATAAATGTTAAATAACTCAATAATTGTATAGGGTGATTGGTGCTAATTTCTCTTCGATTGTAATCCGAACTTTTTGTATCACAGGCAGCAACTTGGCTAGCGTGACCGTTGGCAATGCTTGGTGTGTATGAGCAGAAAGGAGGATTTTAGTCCTTAACGTGAGAGAAAAATAATGAAAACATTTAAATTAAAACGCACTATTTTACCTTTAACCTTGTTGCTAAGTTCATCTGCATTGGCTGCTGAGAATGGCACAATGATGCAGTATTTCCATTGGTATGTGCCTAACGATGGCACACTGTGGACTCAAGTGGAAAACAACGCTCCAACGCTAGCAGAAAACGGATTCACAGCGCTCTGGCTACCACCTGCATACAAAGGAGCGGGTGGCAGTAATGATGTCGGCTACGGCGTTTATGACATGTACGACTTGGGGGAGTTTGATCAAAAAGGATCAGTGCGTACCAAATACGGCACGAAAGATCAGTATCTTAGCGCTATCAACGCCGCTCACAATAACAATATCCAGGTTTATGGTGACGTGGTGTTTAACCACCGTGGTGGTGCAGATGGGAAATCTTGGGTTGATACTAAGCGGGTAGATTGGAACAACCGCAACATTGAACTTGGTGATAAATGGATTGAAGCGTGGGTGGAGTTTGATTTCCCTGGACGCAACGACAAGTACTCTAACTTCCATTGGACTTGGTACCATTTTGATGGCGTGGACTGGGACGATGCAGGTAAAGAAAAAGCCATTTTTAAATTCAAAGGTGAAGGTAAGGCATGGGATTGGGAAGTCAGTTCTGAAAAGGGGAATTACGACTACCTTATGTATGCTGATTTAGACATGGATCATCCTGAAGTTAAACAAGAACTGAAAGATTGGGGTGAGTGGTACATCAACATGACTGGTGTTGATGGCTTTAGAATGGATGCGGTGAAGCACATCAAATACCAATATCTTCAAGAATGGATTGATCACCTACGTTGGAAAACAGGGAAAGAACTCTTCACGGTCGGAGAGTACTGGAACTACGATGTGAATCAGCTGCATAACTTTATCACCAAAACTTCTGGCAGCATGTCTCTGTTCGACGCACCGCTACATATGAACTTCTACAATGCGTCTAAATCGGGTGGTAGCTACGATATGCGTCAAATCATGGATGGTACGCTGATGAAGGACAATCCAGTCAAAGCGGTAACCTTAGTAGAAAACCATGATACTCAACCTTTGCAGGCGTTGGAGTCGACGGTCGATTGGTGGTTTAAGCCGCTCGCTTACGCGTTTATCTTATTGCGTGAAGAAGGTTATCCATCTGTGTTTTATGCAGATTACTACGGCGCGCAGTACAGTGATAAAGGGCATGACATCAATATGGTCAAAGTGCCTTACATCGAAGAGCTCGTAACACTGCGTAAAGACTATGCGTATGGCAAACAACATTCTTATCTCGACCATTGGGATGTAATTGGCTGGACTCGCGAGGGCGATGCAGAACATCCACATTCAATGGCAGTGATCATGAGCGATGGACCAGGTGGCTCGAAGTGGATGTATACGGGCAAGCCAAGTACACGCTATGTCGACAAGTTGGGCATCCGAACTGAAGACATTTGGACAGATGCGAACGGGTGGGCTGAGTTCCCTGTAAATGGTGGATCTGTCTCGGTTTGGGTTAGCGTTGAGTAATCCATTCTTGTGATTTTGATACAGAACAGGCAAATTTTGATGAAACTTTGCAGTGAATCAATACGTTATTTGATATTCATATAACAAATGAGTAACTTATATTTGAGCATTATCTAGAGGAAGATGAAGAATGGAATCTATTGCTGATGTATTGGTTGTGGCTATTGTGTTCGGTGCCATATTTGGGGGCGGGATAATTAAGTTAATCTTGAATCATCGTAAAGAAGTAAGAGCTTTGGAGATATCTGAACGTAATACGATGAGCCAAGAAGAACAAGATAACCTTAACAAGCAAATTGGTGATTTGAAGCGACGCGTTGAAGTGTTAGAGCGCATAGTCACAGATAGCAAATATCAACTTGAAAAAGAAATTGCCTCTCTGTAATTCACCACAAAAACGTAAAGCCGGCTGAGTCCGGCTTTTTAGTGCCTGTACATCATAGTTTTAGGGTACTTAGCTCAGCGTTCGTCAAAGAAGTCTTTATCGCGGATGTATTTACTCATAAAGTGATAAGAGAATGGTCGCATCAACCAACTAAATAGAGAACGTCCAAGTCGAATGAACGTTGGCGTATTCTCGTATATTTTCCCATTATACAACCATAGCATTTTGCCTACATGCCAATAGAGAAAAGGCACTGGCGGCATGAATGTCACGATGTCGATATCGCAACAAATCCGGTAAGTTTTGTGCCCCAAACGATAGCGTTTTTTGAAGGTCCAATCTCCAACTGCGGGCTGACCGAAAGTCACAACGCGTTTAATGCTCTTTGGGTATTTTTTCTCTATATAATCGGCAAAAACACTGCCAATCGCGCCACCTGAAGAGTGACCAGTAATGGTGATTCTTTTTCCCTTAAGAATGAGCGGTACAACGATACCTTCGAGGCGCTCGATCACGGTCAACCCCAACCGATCTTCATTTTGGCTCGGTAAACTTTCTTGAAACAGAAGATGATAGAAACCCGCGTGAATGCGGTAATTCAGTCCCAGCCTTCGACAGCTTCTCGTCCACATCGCGAAGTTTAACAACCAATCACTGATACTGTGTGAGCCTTTAATCACTACGACCACTTCACTCTGTTTTTTACTCCAGAGCACACGAATCATAATCTTACCGTGTTCATTTCTAATGACTCGTTGCCCATTAGGATCGAATCCGTATTGAGTTTGTCTGAAGACGCGAGGATAGGCGAGATTACAGAGTACGGCATAGCGCTCATATTGGTATCGTTTTAATGGTTTCACGTTATCTTTCTTTATGGAGCCTAACGACTGACTGTAATTAATGAATATTAAAAATACGTGAACCTAGGTTAGTGCTGGTAGAGGCTTTGTGTGTTGGTATCGTGGATGAAAGCCTCAAATTGGTCTAAGTGCGTTAAGATGGTCTGGCGCGAAGTATCGTGATGTTCACTAAGCACGTTAAGCAGCTTTTTCAGGGTCTTACGATCTTTTTTATTGAGGTTTACTGCCTCTTTGATCTGTGTGAAAAATTCAATTTGACTTGAAGTGTCGTTAAAATCACCGAGCTTGTCTTGTAATAGTTTTAATTGTTTCACGTTGTTTTTGTGCTGTGGGGAAGGGTAGAGTGTGGAAAACCCTTCTAGCAAATAACGCAGCGCTTTGCACTTTATCCTCATCGAGTGAATCACGTTGTCACAACTTTTGTCCGAGATCTTGCTCCGTGCTTTGTCGACCTTTTTAAATTGTTCGGAGACTTTTTGGCTTGCGAAGAGTAACGCAGGTACGTTGTTATCCGCTCGTTCGTGTTGTGTACTTCGCAGCAGACTATTCCTGACCAAAGTGCAATGCGTTGTGTATTCTTTTGTCTCTAGCCAACGCGCAACTTTTGCCTGTTCGTAAGTACGTTCGGATTCTATAAAGCCAAAAAGCGGCTCAAGAGAGGGTTTGTGGTTTGGGAGCATTTCAATGTATTGGCTTTTGTCCAAGATAAATACGTCCAAATCACGCAGCTTATTTGTTTTCTTCATCATTATTTTTAAATGAGGTTTCAAAATACGCAGTTCAAAAGGAGGGAGCAGTTCGTGAAGTAGCAAGCATAGTGAGCGTATGCGCCTCAGTGTGACGCGATACTGGTGTGTATATTCAGGATCCAAGTCTTGGACGATCCTCTGTTCCAGAGAGCGTGCATAATCAAATTCAGTAAGTAAGAAGTGGGGCACTACGAAGTCGAGTTCGGAATCAGTATGTAGCGGTAATTGAAATGATGACTTTCGAAACATGATGAGCGCTTATTTGTCCCCTGCAGTACGAGTTAAGTTTATACCCATACTGCCAATTTGTGCGACTTGTCGATTCCTCGTTGACATGAAGTGATGAAGCAAAGTAAACGAGAGCAAAGCATGCTGATGTTCTTGTGAGCAAAATGATCGCCCTTTGTTCGTTTGAGTTGGCTTTTTAACCATTTGAATAAAAAAGACTAATTTTTTGTTGACCAGATAAATTAATCCGTTAAAGTACGCCTCGCTCTCACGGCAAAGGTCGCTGAGACAGATGGTGTCTAACCCATCGCATGATTGCGTTGCCCTGGTGGTGGAATTGGTAGACACAAGGGATTTAAAATCCCTCGGCGTTCGCGCTGTGCCGGTTCAAGTCCGGCCCGGGGCACCATCAAAATCTTTGGTAACAGAGATACAAAATCAGAAAGGCGCCTTGGCAGAGTGGCTATGCAGCGGATTGCAAATCCGTGGACCTCGGTTCGACTCCGGGAGGCGCCTCCACTATTTCTAAAAACCGGCCTAGTGCCGGTTTTTTAGTATCTGGTATTGTCAAACTATTCTAATACACACTTTTTAATTGAATAATTAATTTTTGTACAAATACCAACCTCAATTATCAGTTAATCATTCTTTAACTAGTTTTCCCGAATTGCTATCTATAGCGTCATATTGTCACGTGATTTTAGTTCAATACTGAAAATAAAGTTGCACATATATCCTGCTTGTTTCTCTATATGTCTCTAGTTGATATTGCACTGTATCACTCAGTCTGTCTTTTAATCGAGTATAAAACTAGGTGAGCAAAAAACTTTTCACCACTTTAATTTAACGTAAGTTTAACAATTAAAGATGGATAATATTACTCAAGCGTTGTTGAGGTATATTATTCGAATGACTCGTTATTAAGTTAATGAATTTAAAGGTTATAATTTCATGCGATGAAATTGAGGTTGTTTTAGTTCAATTTCTACTTATTTGATTTTTAATGATTTAAATTGGCTGTAGTGCAAGTGATTTATTAAAGTCATTGTTGAATACAAAGTTTGTTCATATAAAACAATCATAAGGTTATTTTAAGTAACTGACAAAAATGGATAAATTTATTATTACACAAACTTAACCTAAATTACTTATCACTCTGGTTGAATTTTGACCGGTTGCTTTGCTATGATTCCGGCTCTTATATTTTTGGTGGTTATCCTTTTATAACCATGTTGATGTATATAGGAACATATTTGGCTTTATAGGCTAGGGCATTTTATTGCCTAAAATTTATATCATTTTACCCTACCATTTCTGCTTATATTGGCGGGAAGGTGAACTAGTTATTAATTTAAAATTAGGTGAAGCAGTGATAAAAAATATTAAAATAAATAGAACAATCCTAAATAAAGGGTTGTCATTTTTATTAGTAATATTCGCTTGTTTACAGAGCATCCATTACGCCAGTGCAGCAGGAAGTACGACGGGACAGCAAAATACATTGGTTATCCTGCTGAACTTCAAAGAAAACCCAAATGAGCAGCCATTAACTTTGTCAGAAGCAAATAATCTAATCTTTGGCACAGTGAATGACTTCTACCGTGAAAGCTCTTTTGAGCAAATGTGGCTATCTGGGAAAGTCGTGGGTTGGTTTAATCTACCGTTGTCTAATCAGGTTTGTGATTTTACCGCTGTTCAAGATGCAGCGGATCAAGAAGCCATCGCTGCGGGAGTGAAGCTTGAAGAGTACGATCGTATTGTTTACTTGATGACAAAAACGGCATGTGGTGTCGCTGGATCGGCAACTATTGATGGCATGCCTTCACGCGCGCACATCAATGGTGATTTTTCTCCGATGAATATCGCTCATGAGCTTGGACATAACTTTGGTTTGCATCACTCTCGTGCTCTTGATTGTGGCGAGCATACGCTTTCAGACAACTGTACGTTGCGTGAATACGGTGATACCTATGATGTAATGGGTGGTCCAGACATCGGCTATTTGAATACTTTCCAGCGCGAGCGACTAGGATGGCTAGAGGGAGAGCACGCCTCAAAGACACTGGAAGTTACTCAAAATGGTACTTACTCCATCGCGAATTACGAGACGACTAGTGGGCAGCCAGTTACGATAAAAGTACCTCGTGGTACTGATCCTTCTACAGGTGCAAAAAAATGGTTTTACATTGAATACCGCCAGTCTATTGGGTTTGACGACTTTTTAGATGCTCGTTCTTACTCGTTCTATCGTGGGGACGTTACGGATGGCATCATCATTCGAAGCGCTGTAGAAGGCGATGGGCGCAGCAGTAATCTGCTTCACTTTAAAACTGATTCTGAATATCGTGCGGTTTTTGGCCGAAATGACTGGTTTGACCCATCTATGCCGGTCGGTGGTAGCTATACTGACCCAGACTCAGGTGTAACATTGAGTTTGGTGAGTGCAGCGAACGGCATCGCCGAAGTAAGCGTTGTCTTTGACGGCTCTGACAACGGTAATATCGGGACTTGTACTGTAAATGCTCCATCAGTGACTGCGAAAGCTGCAACAAACAACTCGGTTGCAGCCGGCGATGAGGTTCAATATCAGGTCACTATTACCAACAAAGATAGTGCAGATTGTTCAGCGAGCAGTTTTTCTGTAAACACGTCAGTGCCAACTGGTTGGAAAGCAAGCCGCAATGCAATCACGCTAGCAGCAGGTGAAACCGGACAAGTAATGATATCAGTCGTATCTTCGGTTGACGCTAGTGATAAAGACTATGCTTTGAATATGATCGTGACGCACGGAGAGGACTCAAGTCTGCAAACCGCAGCATCCGTGAATTACTCTGTAACTACTGAAATCTCGCCATCACCAGAGCTCGTTGCTGTTGATGATCAGGTGACTATGTCTTCGAAACAGTCGGTGATTATCGATGTGATGGCAAACGATGTTGTTGGAGAGCAAAACTCTGCAAGCGTGCTTTCTTTTACTAGACCAAGTAAGGGGCGACTAGAGCTGTTATCAGATGGCACCCTGCGTTACACACCTGAGAAGAAATTCAAAAATAACGACAGCTTTACCTATACCATAGGTGATGGTCAAAGCAGCTCGACCGCTCAGGTCTCAGTGAAGTTAGAGTCCTCATCTGGTGGCGATTCTGGCAACTCTGGTAACAATGGGAAAGGTAAGAATAAATAGAACGATATAGTTCGAAAGAAAACGCCTGACGAGTTAACGTCAGGCGTTGTTTTATTAAGTTGTAAGTAGACCTTATTCAGGGCAGTTAACAGGCTCTGGACAAGTTGGACATAGCGTACATTCTGCAGACGCTGTTATCGCTTCTACGACAACATTACCGAAGATAGTTTCACCACTCGCATCCACAGTATCTGTAAACGCTCTGACCTCTTCACCCGGTAATGGAAGGCCTTCACCATCTCCTGGGATTGGCTCGTAGTTACCAGTAAAGTCGTAACACTCAGCAGGCGCAAGCATACCAACCTGGATTGGATTCGAGTCTTTGTTGTCGATTACGACAATGCCGTCAATGGTGACATTGGAGGTATTACATACACTACCACTGTAATTGACTTGAAGACCGTATTCATTAATACCTGTATCTTCAAAGCGATTCACGACGACGACACTACAGTCTTTCTCTAGAGACAATGAACCAGGGATGTTTTGGCTTGGGCATTCCCAATCTGCGTTGTCAGAAACCGCAACACCACCACCAGTTTCAAGTGCTGCGCTTACTTCTGCGTAGTTAGTGATACCGTTTTGGTCAATAATAAACGAACCATTAAACTCTTGCGTTTGTCCGACGGCGAGCATCGCTAAATTGAACACATGGTCACCAGCAGCCATATCATTGTCAACGGCTGTAGTGTCTGTTGCCACAACATCATACAATGCAAAGTCACCGGTGTTTTCTACAGTGAGTTTATAGTTGTATTTCAAAGTGTTACCATTGACAACATCACCAAATGTACAAGTTTTAGTGATTTTAATGTCTGGTACGCCTGGTGTGTAACAGAATGAAATATGACTTAAGCCATAGTATCTACCATTTTTCCCTACAGGTGAATGCAGCAAGGCATCATCTTGATACAATAATCCATCTGTGAAGTAGTTATATAGGTTTCCGTCAGGACCACCTTTAACAAAGATAGCTTGCATAATCACAGGGCTATCACCTTGATCCCAACTGAAGGTTTTTGCCCCAGGTTGTTGATCAATAACCACTTCAAGCATGCCATCACCGAAAGTGCCGTCTGTAACTGGCTCAAGCTTGTATTCTATCAAACCATCGATCCCTGGAAGTAATTGTTGACAGGTGTTATTCCCTTCAACAAATATTGGTTGCACGCCTCGGCTTGAAGGGTCGCCAGCGGATGCGTAAACAATTTGAGAGCTCAGCACTAAGCTAACCGCTATGACCCAAGTAAACAGCTTAAACATGCTGCTGATATTGATCGCTGTAAGT
The DNA here is from genome assembly GCF_043995865.1 of Vibrio sp. D3. Taxonomy (NCBI): domain Bacteria; kingdom Pseudomonadati; phylum Pseudomonadota; class Gammaproteobacteria; order Vibrionales; family Vibrionaceae; genus Vibrio; species Vibrio sp. D3. The sequence continues at coordinate 157,882 of NZ_CP171886.1, forward strand.
ATATTCTGGCTACATAAAGTGGAACAACGGTAACTCTTACTGCCCCACCAAGAGTTAAATATGGTTTTCATAAAACCTCCTTGTGTAAGTGGGCTCGCTACGTCCTTGAGCCCACATACGTGATAGTTTTCTCACAGAGTTAAACTGCGCCAGTTGACTAGCATAGAGTGTTCCATATTTAACCTTTTGTATTTGTTGATTATTTTTTATTTTTGTACAGAGGGGTGAACAGTTTGTTTATATTTTCATAAATGGTTGAGCTAAAACTTATTCGCTAAACGATTGAATATGTTTTAGTTAAATGAGTATTCAATTAGATGTGTAAAGGGTGTAACACTATGCAAACAGGTGTTACACATCACCTTCACATTAGTGGGAGCAGGTGACTAAGCGTCTATTTCATTTTCATAATGGACAGTTTCAATACCGTCGCTTTTGCGCATCTGTCACAGGTGTAAACAATAAAGTGTCAATCTGTAACATTATCCTAGAACACGTATATATCTTTGTTATCTTAGGTTTTTTTGTCTCTTTTGTTTTCTTTCTCTTTCTTTAAAATTGAACACTCTGTTCATTCTCTTCGCTGTTGAAAATATTTAGTTTAATAAAATCATAACCTTAAGTAGTGGCATGCTCTATGCGTTATACGAGCTCGAAACGAAAGTTGTATCTCGCTTTCACTTTTTCTTAAAAGGCAATTAATGACATAGGGACCTTCGTCTAGCTTTAGAAGCGTTCTAAGGAGTAGGTTATGAATTCTTGTAAGTCAGGTATCTGGCATACGATGAAGAGCTTTCTTTATGCAATATTTACAAGCTTGCTAATAGGTAGCTCTGCATTTGCAACACCAACAGATGGCGTGTTTGAGTTAGAAGCAAATGCTAATGCGATAGATGACTCTGGAGTAGGTGCTCCAGATGACTGGTCAACGCCGCCAAACAGTGGTGGAGCATTAGTATTTAGCTTTGAGAATGACACGGCAACACCGGATACAATCTTTACTGGTGGTAATAAAGACATCAAAGACATACCGGAACTTGGTTGGAAGACTGGTACGGTACTTGATAAAGGGGACATTCTTCATGCGTATGCAGCGGCATACAACATTAATAATGACCTTGTACTCACCTTTGGTGCAGACCGTTTCGGTAACAGCGGTGATGCCTTCTTAGGTTTTTGGTTTTATCAAGACTCGGTCAGTACAAACCCAGACGGTACATTCACGGGTCAACATATTGCTGGCGACCTTTTGATTCAGGTGAATTATTTGCAAGGGGCAAACGATGGCCCTGAAATTTTGGTTCTTGAATGGGACACAACTTGTGCGAAAGCTGCTAACAATGATCCACAAGCTGGTCAGTGTGCTGCGACAAACTTACGTTTGAAAGTTAAGACAAATGCACTGTGTTCACCAGGCGCGCAAGATGTGTGTGCTTCAACCAATACAACTGACTCACCTGCACCATGGGCGTATACGCCAAAAAGTGGTGTCGAAAATGTCTTCCCTCCAGAAACCTTCTTTGAAGGTGGTGTAAACCTTACTGAACTTCTACAAACAGACACCTGTTTTAGCTCATTTGCAGCCGAAACAAGAGCATCAAGCAGTATTACCGCTCAGTTGAAAGACTTTGTGGTTGGTGACTTTGAGTTGTGTAGTGTTGATATCACCAAAACATGTAATCAAGCGGTCGTGAATGAAACAGAAGATGGTTACGTTTACTCATACAGCGGCGACGTGATTAATGATGGTGTCGGTACGCTCTACGATGTTGTTGTAGAGGATTTAGAAGCAGGTACTACACATAGCTTAGGTGCCATTGCTTCAGGTGACAGTGCTTCATACAGCGGCAGTTTTGAAAGTACAAGCAATGGTCTAACTAATACGGTGAAAGTCACAGCAGCTGCGACTCCGGGTGGCCAAGCGACCATTACTGATACCGCAAGTGATCCATGTGAGTCATTGAGCTTGTCTCCAATGATTAGTGTAACGAAATCATGTGAAAGCGGCTTCAAACTTACTGAAAACGGTATCATTGCAGAAGTGAGCTTCTCGGGAATGGTATGTAACACAACGCCTGGACTTACTTTAGTGAATGTTTCTGTGGTGGATGACTCAGGTACGCCTGAGGATGCTTCTGATGACGTGACAGTAGTGGATAATATCGAACTCGCTTCGGATCAATGTCAGTCTTATACTGGTAGTTATATCCCAACGGCATTTAGCAATGCAGAAACACAATCTTTCCGTGATACTGTGACAGCGGTTGGTTTCTTGAAAATCGATAATACTCAAGCGACGAATACAGCTTCTGCAGACTGTGATATTTGTCCTGCACCAAGCAACTAATTGACGTCTTGTGAATAAAAAGCCTGGAGTATTCTCCAGGCTTTTTCATATTGAATTGCGTGATTTAGTTCGGTTTCCCTTTACCGTTTCCACCACCATTCCCACCAGAAGTCGATTGTAAGGTGATACTAATCGTCGCGGTTGAAGAAGATTGACCGTCACTGATCGTATAAGTAAATGAATCATTATTCTTAAACTTCTTCGAAGGTGTGTATTCAATGGAGCCATCACTCAGTACACGGGCGCTGCCTTTGTTTGGCTTAGCGACCGTAATCGCAAGAGAGGTCGATTGTTCAAACGAGTCATTATTTAACTGCTCAATGCGAACGACGGATTTATCACTGATCGTTACGCTATCATTCACCGCCTCAAGTGGTGACGTTGACTCAGATAACACTGTGTAAGATAGCTCGGTTTTGGCTGATTGTTCATTTTCAGCATCTATAACGTCAACGGCTATGCTGTAAGAGTTCGGTTGAGCATCGCTGTTTGACGTAACCATGACCGTCGTTTCTGCACTCATGCCGGAAGGAGCCGTCAAGGCGCTTGCGTCATAATTCCATCCGTCAGGAACGCTTAAAGCCGTTGTATAGGTCACGTCTGCACATTCTGTATTGTTCTGGTTCGTCACTTTAAGATTATACGCTAACGTTTCTCCGGCATTTGCATCAGAACCTGATAGTGGGGTTAGAGAGAGTAGAGGCGATGTCGCAACACATTGCCCGGATTCACCACCAAATATGACACTGATCTGTGCGTTTTGACCATTAGCACTTTCCAAAGTAATCGACACGCCTGTTTTTGGATCGGTGAACGTTCCACCAATTGGAAGAGCAGGGTCTTCCCAGTCATTACTCCCAAATAATTGTTTGAAAGTGGAGTCAGGCTTCATGTGTAGCAAGCGGCTACTTTTAAGATCACCGTCTGTCGCTAGGCGCACAACCACACCTTCTGTCACATCTTGGCGGTATACGATGTACGAACGGTCACGTAAAAAGCTGTCGTAGCCAAGAGCTTGTCGATATTCAACGTAAAACCATTGGCGCTGACCTGTAATTGGATCGGTACCTCTTGGGATCTTTAAAACTTTTGATGAAGTACTTTCAAAGTCTTCATAGGCATCAATAGAGTAAACACCATCACTAGAAATGATTTGAGCAGGGGAGGTCTGCCACCCTAAGTTTTCCAATTGGAAGGCGCTAAAGTAACCCATGTCGTAGTTACCCATTGTATCGTAGCTATCACCGTACTCTATGACACGGCAATCACCAGCTAACGTACCGTCTTTACAGTCGAGTGCGGAAGCGTGATGCAATCCAAAATTATGTCCTAATTCATGGGCGATAACTCGAGGCTCGAAAACCGCATTTATTGACGCTCTAGAGGGAGTTACTCCTTGGCTACCAGAGCCTTCTGATGCACATCCAGTTTTGGTTGTTAAGTAGATAAAACGGTCATAGTTTGATAGTTGATATCCCGCAGTTTCAGCCATTTTGTTGGCTTCCGCTGCTACAGCATCATCATCGCAAATTTGGTTTGATATCGGTAAGGTGAATGTTCCAGCAACATCACCAGATAGCCAAAGTTGCCCCTGGGACATTTGCGAATAGAAGTCGCTAACGGTATTAAAAACAACATGATGGGCGTCTTCTTTAGAGATCGGGATCTCTTGGGGGTTTTCTTGGAAATTGACGAGTACAACTAATGTTTTTTGTTCACCACTAGCCACTTGCTCAGCATAAGCCTCTGATGAAAAAGAATATGCTGACACGAGGGTTACAAAGCCAAGAGCTAGCAAGCGTAAATTTGACGCAACAAAGCCCAATTGAGGGAGGATGACCTTCTTCAATTTATATACCTACTTAATATTTTGATATTAAATGAAATTACAAATTCATAATGTTTTAAATAAAATAAATACCGAGCTCTATCCAAATAGAACCAGTAATTATCAAGTGTGCATTATGTTTTATAAAGTTTGTTTTATATTTGTGTGTGTTTATTACTTTTAAACACGAGGCGAGATATTAGCAGAAGGGGTGGTTAAAATTCAACCATGCATTTCGGTTTTTATAAGTTTATGAACTATAATGTTTAACTGCTTTTTACTAGTGATTTTTATAAAAATAATAAGAAATAATATTGTATGCAACAAAAGCAGTTACAAAGACAGTAATAATATTACACCGTGTAATATGCAACATTCTTAATTGTTTGTTATTTCTTTTGTTTCCTATATAAATGACTTATTAAAAATAAGACGCTATCAATTCCGTAGAGAACATTGTCAAATTAAAGAAATATTAATTTCAAAAAAAACAAGAGAATTATTATATCTGGATATAGGCAACGCCATTTTTGCCATTTTTCTTTATCTCATACATTGCATGATCGGCTTTTTGATAAACTTCATTAAACTGTTGTTTTCCTTTATCAAATAGACAAACACCGATGCTCATTCCAATCGTTACTTTATTTAAGTCCTGATTTATCGCAGGAATGATGGAACTTAAGAGTCGATCACAAAGTTAAGATATTTCTTCTTGATTTGAATAAGAGCTTAAAACGACAAACTCATCTCCTCCTATGCGTCCGACTTGAGACTTGCTTGGCGCAAGCTCTGTTAAGCTATTGGCGATATTGATGAGGAGAGTATCACCAGTATGATGGCCTAGCTGGTCGTTAACTGCTTTAAAATTATCTATATCAACGAACACTAAGGCAGACTGCTGAGACGGCTTGGTTTGAGGTTGATGATTAAAGTTTTCCTCAATTGCTTTTCTATTTAACAGTCCGGTCAATGGATCTCTCGAAGCTAACTTAGCCAGTTGCTGCTCATATCGCTTTTCTTTTGTAATATCGATATGAGTGCCCATCATGCGTAGTGGTTCGCCATCAGAACCATACTCGACGATGCGCCCTCGATCGTAGACCCAACTATCACTGCCGTCTTTATGAATCATGCGATGAACTACCTCATAAAGGTCGGTTTTGCCAGCTAGGTGATCTTCAAATGCACCCACCGCAAGATCATAATCTTCAGGGTGGAGATTGTTTTTCCACGTTTCAACCGTCGCGGTTAATTCATGGGGCTGATAACCTAGCATTTTGCCCCACTGCATATTGAATATCGTCAAAGTACCTGAAGGAATATGCTGCTCCCACAAACACAGTCCATTACTGTCGAGTGCAGCATTCAACTTTTCTTGTAGTCGCGCATTCTTCCGCTTCAGCTCTTCATTTTCTTTTTCTAAGACGGCAATTCGAGTTAGATATTCTTCCATTTTGCGCATAATTTACGTCGTTTTCGGAGCGACAATATACGAAAAATACTTTGCAATTTCTATGATTGAGCTTGGAGATATAAGTATTGAATATTCGGTAAATAATAAAGAATCGGTGATGTTACTTAAGAGCAGCAAAGTAAATGCTTGGAAAAACAAAGAGGGAAATAGGGGATAAGCGAGGGGCTCTCCTGGTGCAAAGTCATAAATGAGGCCTTTGCACCGGGACTACTGAGGGTTAGCGGTTTAGTGCACCACAACGCTCAGGCTGGTAGGTGATATCGACAATTTCAATTGTCTTCACTTGATTATTTGGCATTGGCCATTCAAGTTTTTGACCAACAGACAAACCGATCAGTGCGCTGCCTACGGGCGCAAAAATGGAAATATCATCACTGCTTTTCAGCTCAGATGGGTAAACCAGTGTCTTTGTCATGGTTCTATCTTCACCTGCAAATTTAAACTCTACAGTTGAGTTCATCGTGACCACATTATCTGGCATTTGTTCTGGCTCAAGAACCGTCGCACGGTCTAGCTCTGCTTCTAGCTCAACAAGCTCCGCCGCGATGTTTGGCATTTTATCCAACAAAGCCGTGATTCGGTTCATATCTAAGCTTGAAATGTAGATAGAATTGTTTTCTGACATTTTATGACTCCCAAATAAAAGGCCGCCTCACAAACATGGGACGGCACTCTATATGTCAATTACGGTATCAATCATATGGATTTTATTCCATATGAACTAAATCAGATTCTAGTCTTTATAGTGCGACTTAGCTAGTAAAAGATTTTTGTTGTGAGACTTGATTTTTCTAAAACTTTCAGTCACTTCAGTTGTTCATCTTTAATAGCCTTGAAACGGCTAGGTTAAAACGAATGCTTTGTTTTTAAACAAAGCTGGGTTTATCGTTAGCGTGGTTTAACTCGACAATCATTGCCATTCTGTAAAAGCCAAAACTGTATAGCCCTTTGTGAGCATGACTGCGGTTATCTCATTTTGTAAAAACTACCAACATCCGTTAATAAATTACCTTTTATTCTTCAATATCAAGATAAAAACGTTTATCTACCCCTTTAGGGTAGTTTGAAATTGTAATTGATTTACATCATGTATTAATTTTCTTTCACAATTAACAATGAGCTCAGTGATAAGAACCTAACCCTTAGGAATTATAATGAGCAAGTTGAAGCTAGTAGTCATCGGTAACGGTATGGTAGGGCACCGTTATATTGAAGACTTAGTCGAGAAAGCTGATATCTCTAATATGGAGATTACCGTTTTCTGTGAAGAACCTCGTGTCGCATACGACCGTGTGCACCTTTCCTCTTACTTTTCTCACCACACTGCAGATGAACTTTCTTTAGTGAAAGAAGGCTTCTACGAGAAACACGGCATCAATATGTTGATCGGTGAACGTGCGATTAACATTAACCGTGAAAACCGCATTGTTTACTCAAGCACTGGCCGTGAAGTTCAATACGACAAGCTGATTCTTGCTACAGGCTCATTCCCATTTGTCCCGCCTATCAAAGGTCATGAAAGCAAAGACTGTTTTGTTTACCGCACGATCGAAGATCTAAAAGCGATTGAAGCGTGTGCGAAAAACAGCAAATCAGGCGTGGTTATCGGTGGTGGTCTTCTAGGTCTTGAAGCGGCAGGCGCACTAAAAGCATTGGGTGTAGAAACGCACGTTGTTGAGTTCGCACCAAAGCTGATGGCTGAGCAACTTGACCTTGCTGGTGGTAATCAACTTCGTCAAAAGATCGAGCGTATGGGTGTGAACGTTCATACTAGCAAAAATACGCTTGAGATTGCGCCAGAAGGTAAAAGTGCTCGCAACGTTATGCGTTTTGCTGACGGCACTGAGTTAGAAACAGACTTCATTGTATTTTCAGCGGGTATTCGCCCACAAGACAAACTGGCTCGTCAAATGGAGCTAGAAGTTGGCCCTCGTGGCGGTGTTGCCATCAACGACCACTGCCAGACTTCTGATGAGAACATCTACGCTATCGGTGAGTGTGCGTCTTGGAACGACATGTTCTACGGCCTTGTTGCTCCTGGCTACAAGATGGCGACGGTTGCCGTTGATCACCTACTAGGTAACACAGAAAGCAAATTCGAAGGCGCTGACATGTCTGCGAAGCTGAAACTTCTTGGTGTAAAAGTAGGTTCAATCGGTGACGCGAACGGTCGTACTGAAGGCTGTAAGAGTTACGTTTACCAAAACGAAGAGCAAGAAGTTTACAAACGTCTTATCGTTTCTGAAGACAACAAGAAGCTGCTAGGTGCAGTACTAGTAGGTGACACGTCTGACTACGGCGATCTGCTTCAATTGATGTTGAACGAAATCGACCTACCAGAACACCCAGATGCCTTGATCCTTCCTGCACACGCAGGTGCTGAGAAACCAGCACTCGGTGCGGATGCACTACCAGAAAGCGCAGTGATCTGTTCATGTTTCGACGTAACCAAAGGCAAGATCGCTCAAGCGGTTGCTGATGGTCACCATACATTGGGCGACATCAAAGCAGTGACTGGCGCAGGTACAGGCTGTGGTGGTTGTATTCCTCTAGTGACCTCTGTTCTAAATGCAGAGCTTGCTAAATCTGGTATTGAAGTGAAGAACGACGTGTGTGAACACTTTGCTTACTCTCGCCAAGAGTTGTTCCACCTAATCCGCATTGAAGAGATCAAAACGTTTGATGAGCTTCTAGAGAAATACGGTAAAGGTTACGGTTGTGAAGTTTGTAAACCATTGGCTGGTTCTATCTTAGCTTCTTGCTGGGGTGAGCACATCCTTAAGCCACAACTGGTTAAGCTTCACGACACGAACGATAACTTCCTAGGTAACATCCAAAAAGACGGTACTTACTCTGTTATCCCACGTATGGCGGGTGGTGAAGTTACACCTCAAGCACTGGGTGCACTAGCGAACGTTGCTGCAGAATACAACCTATACACCAAAGTAACCGGTGCTCAACGTATTGGTCTGTTCGGTGCTCAAAAAGACGATCTTCCAGAGATCTGGCGCAAGCTTACCGACGCTGGTTTCGAAACAGGTCAAGCGTACGCAAAAGCACTTCGTATGGCGAAGACATGTGTTGGCTCAACTTGGTGTCGTTACGGTGTTCAAGATTCTGTTGGTCTAGGTTCTTACATAGAGAACCGTTACAAAGGCATTCGTACACCTCATAAGATGAAGTTCGGTGTTTCTGGCTGTACTCGTGAGTGTGCGGAAGCACAAGGTAAAGACCTTGGTATTATCGCGACTGACGCAGGTTGGAACATGTACGTATGTGGTAACGGCGGTATGAAACCTCGTCACGCAGACCTACTAGCAAGTGACCTAGATAAAGAAACGCTAATCAAGTACATCGATCGCTTCATGATGTTCTACATCCGCACAGCTGCGCCATTACAACGCACATCCGTTTGGATGGAAAACATGGAAGGTGGCGTTGACTACCTACGCGAAGTGATTGTTGAAGACAAACTTGGCATTAACGCTCAACTAGAAGCAGACGTAGCGAAGCTTGTAGACGAGTACGAATGTGAGTGGACTGCAACCATCAATGACGAATCACAACTGACTCGTTTCGCACACTTCATCAACTCTGACAAGCGCGATGACAATGTTGTGTTTGTTCAAGAGCGCGAACAGCATCGTCCAGCGACCTTCACGGAGAAACATCCTGAAGCGAAAGGCGACATCCTACACGTAGCGATCACTGAAGCATAAGGGAAGGTTGAACATGTCATTTGAAAAGATTTGCCAAATCAACGACATCGTACCGGGCACTGGCGTTTGTGCACTGGTTGATGGTCAGCAAGTTGCGGTATTCCGCCCAACGCAAGCAGAAGAAGTGCTGGCGATCAGCAACACAGACCCGTTCTTCCAATCAAACGTGCTTTCTCGCGGTTTGATTTGTGAGCACCAAGGCGAACTTTGGGTAGCAAGCCCACTTAAAAAGCAACGCTTTAACCTGACAACAGGTGCGTGCATGGAAGACGAGCGTTTTAACGTGAAAGCGTACAAAACGCGCGTAACCAACGGTGAAGTAGAAATTTCTGCATAAGCTTGGTTTGCATTCCCTCCTCCTTAAGGGGAGGGAATGCACTGAGTACTTAGATTCAATAGACAAAGGCTTTCCAAGCGTCATCTTAGGGGAACAGGGAAGCGAGATGATGTCGACAGCAGTGGGTGTCAACGGGAAGCCTTTCTCTATTCAATCTTTAACTTTTTAACTTTCAATTTTGAATAAGGACACATTCATGTCTACAGACTTTAAACCTGCTGAATTCGTGCAAACCATGATCAACGTGGGTGAAGCGAAAATTAATACCAGCACTCGAGATCTTCTGCTTCGTGGCACGATGGCAGGCGTTATTCTATCTCTTGCAGTGGTGGTTGCTATTACCGCGATTGTACAAACGGGCATTGGCCTTGTGGGGGCGCTTGTTTTCCCTGTGGGCTTTGTGATTCTCAGTGTGATGGGTTACGACCTTGTCACAGGTGTTTTTGGTCTTGCGCCTTTGGCTAAGTTTGCTAACCGTCCGGGTATCACTTGGGGTCGTATTTTCCGTTGCTGGGGATTGGTAGGTTTGGGTAACCTGATTGGTTCTCTAATTGTGGCTTACCTAGTCGCAATCTCTCTAACCGGTAACTTCTCTCTAGAGCTCAACGCGGTAGCGAAGAAGTTTGTCGCTGTATCGACTGCCCGTAGCCTTGGTTTCGAAAACATGGGTATGGACGGATGGATCACGTGTTTTGTACGCGCTATCTTCTGTAACCTAATGGTGTGCCTAGGCGTGATCGGCAACATGACGGCACGTTCAGTATCTGGTCGTGTAGCGATGATGTGGTTCCCAATCTTCATCTTCTTCGCGCTAGTATTCGAGCACACAGTAGTAAACATGTTCCTATTCCCACTGGGTATGATCTTAGGTGCGGATTTTGGTATCGCGACTTGGTTGAACTTCAACCTTATCCCAACCATCTTAGGTAACATCGTTGGTGGTCTCGTAATGACTTGTCTGCCACTGTATCTAACTCATGCGAAAACAGCGCCTTCTATCTGCGTAGTTGAAGAAGAAGTAAAAGCAGAACCTGCAATCGCAAAATAAACCGCTTTATATGGCCCTATCTTTTGCGGGTGGGGCTATTCAACTCATTTAACTTTCAATAGATATTGTATTGATTTAGCTATAAAAAGTAATAACTCCTTGGGGTAGTTTAAACCTTAAGTTAATAACGTGAGTGTTACTTTTTATATCCAAATTTCCGATAGGCGTTGATATGACTACTGCGAACTCATCTTTAAACAGCGGCTTTGTTTCTTTAGTTGGTGCAGGTCCGGGCGATCCAGACTTGCTGACGGTCAAAGGTTTGAAAGCGATTCAAGTGGCTGAAGTTGTGGTGTATGACCGATTGGTGTCGAAAGACATTCTTGAACTGGCTCACGCATCTGCTGAGATGATCTATGTAGGCAAGAAACTGGACTTTCACTGTGTACCTCAAGATCAAATTAACCAAATCTTGGTACAAAAAGCACAAGAAGGTAAATGCGTTGTGCGCCTAAAAGGTGGTGATTCTTTCATCTTTGGACGCGGTGGTGAAGAGCTAGAAGAGCTAGCCGAATTTGGCATCAAATACGAAGTGGTGCCGGGGATCACCGCGGCGGCGGGCGCGACGGCTTACGCGGGTATTCCATTAACGCACCGTGACCACGCGCAAAGCGTTCAATTTATTACGGGTCACGTGCAAAAAGACGGTCGCGAAATTGAGTGGCATTCGTTAGCGCAATCTAACAACACACTTGTGTTCTACATGGGTTTGAAGCAAAGCGGTCATATCATGGATAACCTGATCACTCATGGATTAGATCCTGAGATGTCATGCGCAATTATTGAAAACGGTACCCGCCCAGAGCAGCGCGTGTTCCAAGGAAAATTGAACGAACTTTCTGAAATGGCTGAGAAGGCGATCAGTCCAGCATTGATCGTCGTTGGCAGCGTGACTCAGTTGCACAACAAACTAGACTGGTTTAGAAAATAAGTTCGTCTAATGGTTAGATTTTGCAGGGGCTATGACGTCTCTGCATTTCTTGCTTACGCATTGGCATTTGATCAATCAAGTTGTTGATAAATGGCCAATCCGTTTCTGCGCCCCATCGGTATTTCTCTTGGCCATCTTTACCAAGTAAAATTGCGGTATGTGAACCTTTTTCAATTTCATACAGCTTGGCAAGCATTTTCAAATCAAATTCTTCTTTGAGCCAAGCTGGAGACGTATAGCCTTGTTCTGTAATGACTAATGTGACCACATCTCTGTCTTCCAACTCACACTCATTCATAAGTGTTTCTAGCAAGAATTGTTTAACGTATTCATCGTTTTCTGGAGCGAAGTAAAGCACACTCCGATGCGGCCAGTACTTTGAATGTGCTGGATAACCGAATGCTGTCGATGACAAGATACAAGAAAGTAGTATCACTAGTAACTTTCCGCCCATGACAGTTCCCCTAGAAACCCAAATACCGTTTATACGTTAAGTTTAGTGGAATTGGCTCATTGTGCTTTTACCAAAACTGACTTAGGGTAGGCAGCAAATAAATCAAGCGTAGAAAAGATGAATTCAGAAAGAAAACAAAAGATCGCCATTTTGGTTGATGTACAGAATGTGTATTACACCTGTCGCGAAGCGTATCGCAGTAATTTTGATTACAACCAGTTTTGGTATGTTGCGACGCAAGGGAAAGAGGTGGTGAGTGCTCGTGCTTATGCCATCGCGAGTAACGATCCAAAACAGCGTCAGTTTCATCACATTTTACGCGGTGTTGGGTTCGAGGTAATGCTTAAACCCTATATTCAGCGTCGTGACGGCAGCTCGAAAGGCGACTGGGATGTCGGTATTACTCTTGATGCGATTGAAATTGCCCCTGAAGTTGAAGAAGTGATTCTCGTTTCTGGAGATGGGGACTTTAGTCTTCTGGTGGAACGAATTCAGCAGCGCTTCAATAAAACGGTGACCGTTTATGGTGTGCCTAAGCTAACATCCCAAACTCTGATTGATTGTGCCGATCACTTTGTCGCGATTGATGATGACTTCTTACTGTAATCACTAACGTGACAAAGAAAAGGCGAGTCATTCAGGCTGTACGCTAACGTACAATGACTCGCCTCTAATTTATTGTTGATTTGGCTAGTTATGAAGGAATGATCATTTGTCCTAACAAGTAGCCCAGACAGCAAGCACCAATCACTCCAATCAAACCTACCGACATAAATGAATGGTTGAAGTACCACTTACCAATCTTAGTGGTACCTGACGTATCGAAGTTCACTGTCGCGATGTCTGAAGGGTAGTTCGGAATAAAGAAGTAACCGTATACCGCAGGCATTAGGCCGATAAGCAGTGCAGGATCTAGACCCAAGCCAAGACCGACAGGCAACATCATACGTGCAGTCGCTGCTTGAGAATTCACTACAACCGACACAATGAACAACGCAAGCGCGAACGTCCAAGGGTAGTTGGTTACCATCTCAACGATGCCAGATTTGAACTGAGGCATTGCGTATTGGAAGTAAGTATCTGACATCCAAGCGATACCGAAGATCGCAATGGCAGCCACCATACCTGATTTGAATACTACGCCGTTTGGTACGTCACGTGGGTCAGTTTTGGTTGCAAGCAAAATGATACCGCCGAAGCAGAGCATCATCATTTGAATCACAACGGCCATGCTGATTGGTTTCGCGCCATCCACGATGGTACGAATGTCCGGCCACATCGCGATAACGACGATAACCAAGATAGACGCGATGAACAGCAACACAGAGTTACGAGCACTTGTTGGTAGCACTTCATCAAGAGACGTTGCAGTGGTGTTGAGGATCTTTTCACGCCACACCGGATCTTTTAAACGCTCTTGGTATTCTTCATCGTCTTCCAGTTCTTTACCGCGTTTTAGGCTGTAAAGTGACATCAGCAACGTACCGAATAGCGTCGCTGGAACAGTAACGAGCAAAATAGAAAGCAGAGTGATCTCGTGCTGAATATCAGAGAGTTGTGCCAAGTAGTAAACGACTGCCGCTGAAATTGGAGAGGCCGTAATCGCGATTTGCGAAGCGACGGAAGCGGCTGCCATTGGACGTTCCGGGCGAATGCCGTTTTTCAGTGCAACGTCGCCAATGATTGGCATGATGGAGTAAACCGCGTGACCTGTGCCGAGCAAGAAGGTCATAAAGTAAGTAACAAAAGGAGCGATCAGGGTGACGCGTTTTGGGTTCTTACGAAGCACACGTTCGGCAACTTGCAGCATGTATTTCAAACCACCAGCCGCTTCAAGAATGGATGCACATGTTACCACTGCCAAGATTATCAACATAACGGTGACAGGAGGGGAGGTTGGCGGCATCTTAAAGATGAAGACTTCAATCACCAAACCAATACCAGATACGACCCCAAGGCCTATACCACCATAACGTGAGCCGATATACAGCATCACGAGCAAAAATAGAAACTCAAGATACAACATGTGGATTTCCTTATTCAAAACAGGGGGCTATATAGCCAAATTACTTAATTACATTGTCCCGGTATTCAGAAAGAAAATACTTCATGTTGTTCACACTCCTTTGGATAAGAAACAGCAATATTCAATTATTGGCAATAACTCACGCTACACAGGGAAACTGTTAACACAGTTTTATCAGGGTGTTTTTATGCTGTGTATTTTTGCGATCATGTCAGCGCTAAATGCGAAGAGGTTTAAGAGTTTGTTGCTATTCATCACATACGTAACCAGACCTTACGGGCGCAAAGAGCTTGAAAATAGAGACAGAGACCACAGATGAGAATAGGCTCTTGTTATGTGAACACAAAAGATAATAGTTTGCATTGCGATTAGTGCTTGGGTATAAAGGTGTCAGAATGACTACACCAACAATAAACCATCATGTCTGAGCAATTTTTCCCGCAACTATTTCAAACTTCGAGTGAGATTACGCCTTACCTGCACGGTGATATTGGCGAAATAGGGCAAGAAGTTATTCATATCGAAAATGATATCAATCCGATCATTCAAGGCCTTTACCAACAGTTGTCTGAGGCTCATCCGGAAGCGGGAAAAGCGTATTGGTTGACGAGAACGTGGGATTTGTTGTGTTGGCAGCCTGTTTATGTTGCGTTCATTTCTATCTACGGTTTCCACACGTTGCCAAACATTCGTGAGATGGCGCAGCAACTCAAGCCTTGTTTTGTGTCTGGATATCGATTCGCTGACGAAACACATATACATGGTAAGCCAGAAGAATTAATAAAAGAGGCCGGACGTCAAATTCGAGAGTTGTTCGATTTCTACCAACAAGAAATGAGTCAATGGACGCGCATTCGCCCAGGCTTCACTCATCAATTGATGTCGGATGGGATCATGGCTTGTTTGATTCGTCTTCAACAGCGTTTTCCGCAAATGACCAACACGACATTGCGTGAGCATGCCATCTTGTGGTTACAGGCATTGGGTTTAGATGCCAACAATAGTCATTCACTTTATGAGACATCACTGGATCAGCCGCTAAAATTGGTCAGAAAAAGCTGTTGTTTAGTCTATAAGTGTGAAGGCAGAAAGCTTTGTGAAGATTGTCCTCGTTTAGAAAAAAATCGACAGCTTATGAGCAAGCATAATCCTAATTAACATTTGGTTAACTTATGTAACAGTGCTCGATTTGAGAGTGAGAATAAGTATCATTGCACGCTCTTGTTGACAACAAAAAGATAAATACAATGATAAAAAGGACGTTTTCTCTTAATCTCATCGTACTTGCGATGAGCAGTGGATACGCAGTTAGCTCAATAGCTGCGGAAGAACTTCAACAAACATCAACACCAAGTGATGAACAAATGGTGGTCGTGGGCAGTGTGATGCCGAAATCGATCTCTGATATTCCAGGAACGGTTTGGTTTGTAGGGCAAGAGGAAATTGCTCAGCAATATCGCGCGGGCAAGACACTTGGTGACATTCTTTCTGCAACCATCCCTTCTCTAGACGTTGGTACGGGTGGTCGAACTAACTACGGCCAGAACCTGCGTGGCAGAGCGATGTTGGTGATGATTGATGGTGTCTCACTGCAGTCTTCTCGCCCAATTAGTCGTCAGCTTGATGCGATTGACCCATTCAACATCGAGCGAATTGAAGTAATATCTGGTGCGACCTCCATTTATGGGGCAGGCGCTACAGGTGGTGTTATCAACATTATCACCAAGAAAGCTTACTCCGATGACTTGTCATTTGAATCGTATGTCAGTGGGACTTCAGGCTTTAACAGCAGCGATGACTTTGATTACAAACTAGCTCAGTCTATCTCAGGTGGTAATGAGCGAATTGCCGCTAGGGGTTCGGTTGTGTACACCGAGACACAAGGTGCATTTGACGCAAATGGCGACATTGTCACCCCAGATATCTCCCAAGGCTCTCTGCAATACAACTCGACGCTTGATGTAATGGGATCGACAGAGATTCAAATCTCCGAAGCCAGCAAGTTAAACCTTGTCGCACAATACTATGACAGCCAGCAAGATTCGCCATACGGCTTGTATATTGTTAACAATAAATTTGTTGATGTACGAGAGGGATTCGATTCCGATCGTGAACACGGTACAGAGCGAGTTCTCTTAAGTGCGAACTACGCTCACGACAGCGTATTAGACCATCAACTGATTGGCGAGTTGTCTTACCGAAGTGAAGACCAAACGTTTACTCCTTATTACCAAGGCGCTTCTCAGCAAAAGACAGAGGTTTTTGCTGGACGTTTGGCACTGGCAAAAAACTGGGAATCATTCAATCTTGTTTATGGTGTTGATACGTATTTAGACCGTTTTGAGAGCAATCAAGCTCTATTCGATCCAAGCATTGCAAACAACTCTGGAAACTTGATTAATAAAACGTACGCCGAAGTTGGTCGTTACCCAGGTGTAGATGTAACGTCTTACGCAATGTTTGTTCAAGGTGACTATCAAATTAATCAAGATTGGTCCGTTCAAGCAGGCTACCGCTATCAATACATGGACAACAAGATTGACGACTTTGTTGCCTATAGCGTACAAAAGAAGATTGCCTCGGGTAAGGGGGTGTCAGCGGATGCGGTACCAGGTGGCAGCACCGACTACTCTGTAAGTCTGTTTAATTTGGGCACCATTTATCAGCTTAATGATGAATCTCAACTTTGGGCAAATTTCTCCCAAGGTTTCGAACTTGCTGACCCTGCGAAGTACTATGGTCAAGGCAGCTATGATGCTGTGGATGCAAACGGTCACTATGCGTTGAACAACAGCATTAATGTGTCTGACTCAAAAATGTCAGGTATTAAAACGGACAGCTATGAGATCGGTTACCGTCTTGATACCAACTCTCTTGCGCTTCAGGCGGCAGGCTATTACTCGCTTTCAGACAACTCCATCAAGTATGATAGAAAAACGTTGTTGATTACGAATGTTGACGACGAGCAGCGTGTTTACGGTGCAGAAGCAAACATCAATTACTGGGTGACCCGCGATATCCTGTTAGGGGCATCAGGACACTACGTAGTTTCTGAGCTGAAAACCGATGGTAAATGGGAAGATTTGAGCGCAGGTAAAGCAAGTACATCAAAAGCGAACGCGTGGGCGGCTTACTATCAGGATGGCTATTCAGTACGTTTACAAAGCCAGACGATGTTTGATTACGAAGATGACGCAAACAATAAACTAGATGGATACACCACGTTTGATCTTCTGGGTAATGTAACACTACCTGTTGGGCAGTTAGGCTTTGGTATTCAAAACCTATTTGACGAAGACTACACAACCGCTTGGGGTCAACGTGCGCAGATTCTTTACGCGGCACACTACGATGCAGCAGCTTACGACTACAAAGGAAGAGGTCGCACATTCACACTGAACTACAGTGTTGAATATTAGAGTCAATTCTTCTCGTTCAACAAACAAAAAAGCCGCATAAAGCGGCTTTTCTTTTAGGCTTGATCTGTCGGCACTGTGTCTACAACATTTTCCGTGCTTTCCGAAGCTTGGTTTTGCTCTTCAGCTTCCATTTTTGCACGTTCAGCTTTGGAGATATAACGCGGCTTATTGCTCTTATGTAGCTTAGCGTTATGCTTCTTCTGCTTCGCTTTTAAGATCTGATTGATTTTCTTCTTGCGGTTCATGGTGGTGGTCCTTTAATTTAGCGGGGCAGGATAGTTATTTTTTTATCAAGTTACAACTAAATAAGCCCTTACGTCGGTCGCAAGATTCAAGTACGTTTCTATGCCCAATCATCTCTCGCGTTTTAATGGAGTCCAAATGAAAACACTGATCACTGAACGTTTGATACTACGTCTTGTGAGTGTAGATGATGCACCATTCATATTAGAACTTTATAACCACCCAGACTTTTACCGTTTTGTCGGAGATAAACAAATTCGTACTGAATATGAAGCGGCGCGTTATATAAAAGAAAACATGCTACGCATGCAAAAAGTTAAAGGCGTGAGTTTACTCGTAGTAGAGAAAAAGGACGATGGACAGCCGAACGGTATTTGTGGGCTAGTTAAGCGTGACACATTGCAACACTACGATCTCGGGTATGGTTTTTTACCTTCTGCTTATGGTTGCGGCTACGGAGTCGAGTCGGCAACCGCGGTGCTGGAATATGCTCGAGAGGAAATGAAACTCGATAAGTTGGCTGCCATCACCAACAATGACAATATTCGTAGTATAAGTTTGCTCAAAAAACTGGGCTTTGAGTTTGAACGAGTTGAGCAGCAATACGATAATGGCCGAACGTTAGAACTTTACACAATGACGTTGTGATTTTTGGAAGCTCATGAGCGATATTTTACTTGGCAAGCTCGCCACTGAATTTAAGACGGTAAAAGCCATGGTAGAGGTTTACTGTCACGATCACCATGGAACAAAAAGTGACTTGTGCTCAGAATGTCGTGAGCTGCTTGAATACGCAGAAGTTCGTCTCGATCGCTGTCCTTATGGAGAGAATAAACCGACGTGTAACAAGTGTCCGATTCACTGTTATAAACCGGACCCGAAAGAGCAAATGCGTTTAGTCATGCGTTACTCCGGCCCCAGAATGTTATTGAAACATCCCATCTTGGCGGTTCGTCATTTACTTCATGAAAAGCGCGCGGTACCGGAAAGACCTGCAGCGAACGCGTCAAACCGTCACAAACGTTTATCTAAACAAAAAAGCGAAGAATAAAAAACGAGGGCGACATGCCCTCGTTTTCGTTGAGTGGAAGTTGCGTGGTTAGAGGCCAGCCGCCATACGCTGCTTGGTTTTGCTTGCTGCAAGTAGCATGTATACGCCAGTCGCAACCAAAGCGGCAAACAAGTAGCCTAGTAAGCCATGTTCTTGGCGCATAAATTTATCAGCCACAACCGGGCCAGCAACAGAGCCAATGCTGTAGCTGAACAGCATGACTTGTGTGGCAGAGACAATAAAGCGCTCATCAAGTCCTTCACAACCTAAGTTGATCGCAATTGGGTACAAGGCAAAAGTAGCTGCACCTAAAAAGAATAAAGCAGCAGCTAATACCACGGCTGACGATGAAATAAAGGTCAAACCGATCGAAAAAATACCCAAAATACAGAAGAACGCCATTAGCACTGTGCGGCTCATGTATTTGTTCAATGTGGTCACCATTGGTTGAACCAACATGCCACCTAGGATCACTAGTGCCATCAATGTACCAATGTCTTGATGGTTGATTTTACGGTTAGTGAGCTCAACAGGCATTAATCCGTAGATCGCGCCTAAGGTCAAACCTGATACAACACAACCAATAATTGCAGCATGGTTTAGCTTGGCAATTTGCTTAAATGACAAAGCGGTTGATTCATGGCTGTTTGGTTGTTCACACTCAATAAACATTAGCACCAACATCGCCATTAGGATCAGCGTTGTAATTGCAATGAACGGAACACCGCCACTGACGCCAAGTACACCAATGCCAAATTGGCCTAATGCAGAACCGCCATAAAGCGATAGCATGTACAAGCTCAAACGTTTTGCACGTGATGCTTCGTCGCCAGACATTAGCCAAGATTCAACAATGACAAAAACGCCCGCAACGGCAATACCTGCGATAAAACGAGCAGCAAGCCACACTAACCCATTAGCAAAAACGGGTAGCGTGACAATCGTTAGCGAGAATGCCGCTAAGCAGCCAATAAACGCTTTACGGTGACCAACTTGACGCACGACACGCTCAATAAACATCGCGCCAACCAATAAGCCGCCATAAAAAACACTCGCCAACCAACTCGCATAATCTGCTGAGATGTTGTATTCACCGAGCATGAGAGGGATCAAGCTCATTAAATAGCCCGAAGCCACCGCATAAAGAGACAGTGCGACGACTGGAACTGTAACTCGTGGTGATGCTGCAGGAACGACTGTGTTTTCCACTGTTTTGCGCCTATAAGTTAAATGAAATCTATGGGTTATTCGGCGCGAATATGAGGCTAATAGTTAGGCAAGTAAAATGATTAATTTAAGTCGTTTCGACAAATAATATTTGTTAAATAGATAGGTCGATAAGTTGCATAAAAACGCCAACCTACCAGTGAGGTTGGCGTGGAGGATTACTTATTAAGTGCTTGATTTAACCATTGATCAAACTGACTCTTAGGTAGCGCACCATTGATCATATCAACGCGTTGACCGTTCTTGAAAACCATGATGGTAGGAATGCTTCGAATGCCAAATTGTGCAGCGAGCGCTTGTTGTGCTTCTGTATCAATCTTTACAAAACGAGCCGTTCCTGCTTGTTCATGAGCGACATCCGAGAAAACAGGGGCAAAACCGACGCACGGATTACACCAAGGGGCCCAAAAGTCGACGACAACAGGCGTATCACTTTGTAATAGGGCAGAAAAGTTATCTTGCGTTCCTTCGATAGGCGCGCCATCAAAAAGTGCACTTTTACATTTACCGCAAGTTGCAGACTCTGCAACACGCTCATTAGGGACACGATTCAGACCGCCGCATGAAGGGCAGCGAGTTTTAAACGATGACATGACTTCTTCCTTTATTACGTATTGATGAAAACATGACTTACCAGTCAGCCTCATTATTTGTATACTTATTTTTTAACCTGCCGAAATAACGCAGAGCAGGTTTGTATTTGAGCCTAAGGTTCTAAGAAATTTTATTAAAATACAACAATAAATAGGTCTGCGATGACAAATTACTACGCTGAAATTACAGGTTGGGGGAAATGTGTTCCTCCTGCCGTGCTCTCTAACGATGATCTTAGCACTTTCCTTGATACTTCAGATGAGTGGATTCGTACCCGCACCGGTATCGAAAACCGCCGTATTAGCCATGTAAATACTTCAGACATGGCAACCGTTGCTGCCAAACACGCATTGGCGCGCGCGGGCGTTGACGCAAGCGACGTTGATTTAATCATTGTGGCGACTTGTTCTCCGGATTCACTTATTCCAAACATCGCATCTAAAATACAGCAGAACTTGGGCATTCGTTCTGCGGCGGCCTTTGATTTAAATGCCGCATGTACGGGATTTGTCTACGGCCTTGAAACGGGCACACGTTTGATTCAATCAGGTAACTATCGCAACGCGATCATTATTGGCGCGGAAAGATTGTCTTTCTACATTGATTGGGCCATGCGAGATACCGCTGTTCTATTTGGTGATGGCGCGGGCGCCGTTGTGTTATCAAGAACAGAAAAAGAAACGGGTCTATTGCAATCTCAAATTGGTTGTGACGCTAAAGGTCGCGATATTCTATCCGTGCCAAAGTTTGGTACTTGTATGGATCGCTTTGCGGAAGACAACGGTTACTGGGATTTCAACTTTGTAGGACAAGAAATTTTCAAACGTGCGGTAAAAGGCATGGGGCTAGCTGCGAAAACCGTGCTTAAAGCATCACAGTTAACTACCGACCAAATCGACGTTGTTATTCCTCATCAAGCGAATATTCGTATTATTCAAACCCTATGTGACCTATCTGGGATCCCACACGACAAAGCGTTTGTGAACATCCAAAACTACGGCAATACATCTGCAGCGACGGTGCCAATTGCATTATGTGAAGCGGTAGAGCAAGGCCGAGTTAACCCAGGTGATAACATGCTTCTTGCTGCATTTGGTGCAGGTTTGACATGGGGGGCGGCAGTATTGAAATGGGGTGACCGCGTAACGCCAATTGGTGAAAGTGATGCGGCTCTGCCTGAATGTGAGCAATCCGCGCTAGAATTGCTTGAGCGTGCCATTAAGCTGTGTAACGAGCGCCGTCGCGACGAAGCGTAACGGACACTCAGCGGAAATGATATTGAAAAGGGAGCGTAAATGCTCCCTTTTTCATGACACGTTAATTAAGAGCTTATTAAAGCAGATTAAGCCATAAAGCCAAGGTTTGAATTAGCGAAGTTGCGGATATTAGGGAACACGTATTCCAATGCCGCGTTATCACTCACGCCCATCCATTGCGCGAGGGTTGAGCCCACCTGATCTGCTGCAATTTGGGGTATGAGTCGACCTTGAGAATAGTCATCGTTTCCGCCCAATACTAGTTCAGGCCATGTGCCGATAGGTCGCTGACCATTCACCGCGCCCCCAATCAATAGTTGATGACCACCCCAACCGTGATCGGTGCCGTTACCGTTGCTTGTCATCCGTCGACCAAAGTCAGACATTGTAAAAGAGGTCACTTGCTTGTTTAGCCCCAACCCGTCAATCGCACGATACATTCCTAAGAGGTTAGTCGCTAGATCTTCGAGCAGTACGGGGTGTCGAACTAATTGAGAATCGTGTAGGTCGTAGCCAGAGTGTTTAACGAAGAAGACTTGTCGTTGTTGCTTTAACACATCTTGGCTTGCGATCAATTTGTAGACGGTTTGCATCTGCTTGCCGAGTGTTGATGAGGTGAACAGCGGCGCATCATCAATATGATTGAGTTGCTCGCTTAGCACGCGGCTCATCATCATCGATTCATCAACCATCAAATTAAAGTGACCACTAAACGGATTCTCTGTTTGATGAGAAAGCAGTTGATCATAGATCCCCTTGTATAGTGGGTTATCAATCGCGGTAAGCTGAACCGCACGGTCTTTTTTCAGCACGGTTTGGCGGTGTTCCATCGCGCGTAACCAAAGCGAGTTCCCGTGCACACTGTATAGCGGGGTTATTTCTGATTCAGAAGTTAATACGTCCAACATTCTGCCCGCCCAACCCAAATTGCTAGATTCTTGCATACCACCAAGTAACCAAGCGTCAGTTTGTGAATTGTGGGAAAACAGTTGCTCGGGAAGTGACGTTTCACCTAGCTCAATCGCTTGTTTTGTAACGGGATGGTTGAGAATACCGCTATTGAGCACGATATTGGCATCGCCTTGTTCGAAAATTGAAGACAGCGCCTTTAGTTTGGGGTGTAAGCCAAGTTCTACCAGATTATCCGAGCTATCGGCGGTACGCAAATTGATAGGGAGTATGTCGTCTTTGGCGACAGAAAGAGCCCCTCTGACTTTGGCATATTGGTTATAGTGCGCGTCAGACAACGGCAGTACAGTGTTGAACGCATCGTTTCCACCTGCTAAATAGACACATATTAATGCTCGAAAGTCATTAGATGGCGCCGCGAGAGAATAACCCGGTAGACCAAGCGAAGCTAAAGCGCCCATCGATGCAGTGCTTTTTATAAAATGTCGTCGTGAAATATCCATAATCCACTCCTAATCCTGAATATAGAATTCATCGCCGGAAATGGCGGTAAAAATCACCAAGGCGAGCTTTGTTGTTGGCACATAGTCCTCACGATATTCATCTAACACGGTGAGCATGAGTTTTTTTAATTCCGCCGAGGCCGTTCCAGCAAAGAAGCGTGCGTTAACCAGCTCGACTAAGGCATCGTGATCATCCAAAAGAAGATAAAACTCGCCGAGATCGAGAGTGTAGGAATCACCGCCGCCTCTGCGAGTGCTGGTCAACATATAGTTGACCAAATCGGTATAAACGGACCAGTTCAGTAGCTCATACTCCGGAGAGCTAATACCAGACTCCGTAAACTCGTTAGATGGTTGGTAGTCAGGAGAGTAAAAATTAAATACGGAAGGAGAGCGAAGAGGTCCTTGATTGGCGATATTCATCATCGTAGTAGCGTCTTCGTAACGTGTAGATTTGATTGTAAAACCCGCTGCTCGATGAAAATTAGTTAGGACCAGTATTGGCTCTTTCACTTTTATTGGCGGGGTATCTGTCATGCCTAGAGCCTCAGAATCGAGCAAGATGGCATGAATGACCGCGTTTAAATCTCCTTTTTCTCCTTTGCCATTGTTGTTGAATACCGAAGCAACACGTGCGATGTACTCCGGACTTGGATTCGAAGTTACAAAACGTTGGATAAGTAGCTTAGAAACAAACGGCGCCATGTTTGGATGAGACATCAAAATATCGATCACTTTTGAAAGCTCTTCTTGCGCAGTTAAACCAGCAGGAATTGTGTTACCAAGCAATCGTTTCTCGCCACCATCGTGTCGGTGGCTGATGACTCGCATCGGTTCGACAAACGCTAAATCGGCATTTTTCCAACCAGTTAATACTCGAGCGAGCTCTTGAATATCCGTTTGGGTATATGTGGGGATAGGCTTACCCGTTTTACGATCAAGCTTTTTACTGCCATCGATATTCAGTTCATACAAGCCTAGGGTGAACAACTGCATCAACTCTCGAGCGAAGTTCTCATCAGGTAATGCCCCCGTCGTGTTGTTCTTTTTTGCGCTACCGAGCATGGACAAATAGCTGCCCATAACAGGATGAATGGAAACGTCATATAATAAATCTCGGTAGTTGCCAAAAGCGTTAGCAATCAATACATCATAGTAGTCGACTAGACCAGTGGGCTTACTGGAAAGAACACCGCCATAGCGAGAGACCACTAAGATCTGGCTTAATGCATACGCCATGCGTTGTCTGAGTTGATCATCAGCAGTAATAACAATTTGATACCAAGCGTTTTCTCGATTGGATTGTGCGCCTTTGGAAAAAGGTGTCCGATAGAGCGGTTGATGATAGGTGGCAGGAAGGTGGATTTGTTGAGATATCCAACTTTCCATCCCGACTTCTTCTACCTCATCAATTAATGTTGATGTTGGCCCAAAAGTGCTCTGATAGAGGAAACGCGCAACGGTTTGATCGGAGGGCGTTAGTTCCATTTCTGCTGGTACTGAAGGGACGTAACTTAGTAATAAGATAATCAACCCTAGTACCCAACAAGAGATTTCATTTTGTTTCTGACGTCTCATAGTTAACTCGCTTACCCGAGGGAACGACTTAAATCCATTTAACGGGAGTGATTAAGCTCATTTGAGCTAAATAATAAATTTAGAAAAATCAAGCAGCTGCAGGAACGAGTATAGTCTCTATAAGTGACTAACAAAAAACTCAATCTATGAATTTGGTACTTTAGTGCTAGATGTTTTTGATACTTATTTAGGTAACGTACTGATATTTAATATCGCGTGAGAATAGGGTCAAACAGTGATATAGCGAGGAATGTGTGGTGATACTGCAATAATGCGGTCAACGTGAGAGTGATGCAATCATTAAGTCTGCAATATAACTTAAACTGATTTATGAGCTAATAAATAAAGTTGTTTTATTGGCACAAGAGAAAACCGCATGGGTGTTCTCTTGTACAAAGTAAAAGGATTATTTTCTAGCAAGTTTATGGTGAGCTCGGGAGAAGTGATCGGCACAAAATGCGCCGACAATTGAGAGTTCACCGGCCAGACAAAGCGCAGCTGCGACTTCGGCTAAGGCTTTCGCATTGCCGTTGCCGTGCAACCCCAAAATATCCAAACATGCTTTTTGCGTTGGAAGGCCTGTGCCCCCGCCAACCGTTCCCACCATGATGTTTGGCAAGGTCACGCACGCGTACAAGTTGCCTTGAGCGTCCACATCCATACGAGTGATACCAATGGCAGACTCTGCAACACAAGCGGCATCTTGACCGCAAGCAATGTACAGCGCGGCAAGAGCGTTTGCGTAATGCGCGTTGACGCCAATCGTCCCGCTGAGTAAACCGCCCACCGTGGTCATTTTGCCAAATTGAACCATAGACTCTGGCGTGGTATGCAGATATTTTTCCACTAACTCAGCAGGAATGGTCACTTCGGCGGATACTTTCTTACCGCGTACCGAGCGCAGCGTGTGCGCGTTTGGTTTTTTGTCGCCTGATAAGTTGCCATCCAAGAAGGCTTGCGTTGGTTTGATTGGGCTGGTCGCCAAAATATGATGGAACACTTCGTTTGTTGCGATGGTCACCATGTTTTGTCCGGAAGCGTCACCGGTCACGTATTCAAAGACCAAATAAACGTGGTTTCCTTCGATATTTACGTTGATGTCTTTGAGTTTGCCATGTGAGGTGGTGGATTCCGCTATTTGACGAAATACTTCAAACTGGGTCACAACCCAACTGACGAACTGGCCAGCGTTGGCAAGGTTATTAAAGGCGAACACTGGTGTTCGGCTCACCCCTTCACTCAGCAACAATGCGCTCGCGCCACCAGCGGCGGTAATAAGATTTGCGCCACGGTTGTAGGAAGCGACTAACGCGGCTTCTGTCGTTGCGAGCGGAACCAAAAAGTCATCGTTCGCATACAATCCATTGATGCGCAAAGGGCCTGCGATGCCGACCGGCACATTGACAGTACCAATGAAGTGCTCGATGTTGTTGGAGTAAGCGTCGCAATGTGACTGCGTGAAAGGATCAAGAAGATGATCTTTATTGGTCACGTGTTCCAATACTTGCCAACGGCGCGCCAAATGCTTATCCGATAGACCAGGGCTTAAGCAGAGACGTTTCTCTGGCTTGTGAAACCTCGGTTCTAATGCCGATTGAATCTTACTGCTGGTTTCGATATCGGAAAGGGCGGAGCTTTGAACAGGGTTATCTTGGTTTAACTTCGGCATACAAACGTTAACTGAAAAATCGAACCAGAGATTGTAGTGATTGAGGCTTTGATTACAACGTTGATTATACGTTTTGCAACAAATACCACTGTGCAAGCGCCTTTATTATCCAAGTGATTTGATATTGGAGCGGCGAATTTACCGGAAATAAATGGGTTTTGACAATGAATGTTGCAGTGAATAGAGGAATCTATGGTTCTCAGAGAACTTAGATGGTTTAGACCGCAGCGGCTTTGAGTCGATAAGGTGTAAGAATGAGTGTCTTAAAACCGGACAGGCTCAATCTATGAGAGGAATAAATTGTCTAACCCAGTCCCTTGGGTCAGACGCTAGCTTGAATCCGTTATTCAGAAGTTAGTTAAAGGCGCGAGCCACACGTCCCGCACTTTGAATACGGTAATGGCCAACGTAAGCAGGAACAAATACCGATTGTCCTTTCGCAGCGGTTAACGTCTCACCGTTATCACTGATGAGTGTCAGGTCGGCATCAATCGCCATCAAAATCTCTGCGCTGTTTGCCTCAACCACTTCATTGTTCGGTTGGTTAATAATGCTGAAACTAAAGTCTGCCACTGGAACGGGGTAAAGGCTTTGGCAACCATTTGCATTGGGTTCAAGAACAAGGCTGTTAAACGGCTTAGGCACAAAGTCTGTGCATTTAACCAGTTCTTCAACATCCATATGTTTCGGCGTGAGTCCTGCACGCAAAACGTTATCTGAGTTCGCCATGATCTCTAATCCCGTACCTTTAATGTAAGCGTGTGGCGTTCTTGCGCTCAGGAACATCGCTTCGCCAGGTTGCAGCGTGATGACATTCAACAGTAATGGCGCAAACAAGCCGACATCGCCGGGGTATTGAGTGGATAGATTCAAGATGAGCTGGAAAACATCGCTGTCAGTGCCTTGCTCCGAGTCAGTGCATTGTTCCGATTGGCGTGAAGCGTGGGCAAGAAGCTGTTTCAGAGCTCGCTCTTTTGTTTCTCCTTCCATGGTCAGAATGTGCACAAAGAAATCTCGTAAACCTTGTGAGTTGATTTCGCGTTTGAATGCATCTAGCGGTGCGCGTAGCTCATCGATATCGCAAAGGCTAAATGCCTCAATAATCTCGGCATACGAGCGAAAACCGTTCATGGCTTGGTAACTTGTCAGCGCGTACACCAACTCAGGTTTGTGGTTTGGATCCTTGTAGTTACGATGGCTCGCGTTTAGTGGGATGCCAGCACTTTGCTCTTTTTCGAAACCTATTTCGGCATCTTGTTTGCTTGGATGAACTTGAATCGACAGTGCGTGTTCGGCCGCTAAGATTTTAAACAGAAAGGGCAGGTCGCCAAATTTTGCTGCGGTTTCTGATGATAAATAGGCGGGTTGATTTTGTTTGATCAGTTCAGACAAAGGCAGCGTGTTTTGCTCAACCTGAACTTCAGAGCAGCCGTTTGGGTGAGTACCCATCCATACTTCTGCTTGAGGCTCATTCGTTTCGTTAGAAAAGCCAAACAAATCGTGAATAGAAGAGGTGCTTCCCCAAGCGTAGTTTTGGATTTTGTTGTTCATTTGAAAGAAGCTATGCGATGAAATAGTGTTCAAATTCATGAATTTTTCCCATAGTTAACCCTCCGAACTGAATCGGAAGAAAAATTGAGCAGAGATACGTTAAATAAGGATGGCGAGCGCGGTTAGGTCACTCGCCAATTTGCCCGAAGGGCGATAAGTCGATTTACAACCGAGGTTTTGGGTCGAGTGGTTTTCGTGATGGTTGTGCTTGCAAAAATGGCAGCAACAAAAGGCCAATGACGGCTGCACAAACTGAAATGGTGATGAAGAAACCCGTCCAATGATATTCTTCAAGAATTAACGCCAGTGGATAGCCAGACAATGCTGCGCCCATGTAGGCGAACAAGCCCACGAATCCTGTTGCCGCGCCGGCAGAATCTTTGTGAGAGCACTCAGCTGCCGCCATACCGATCAGCATTTGTGGTCCAAAGACAAAGAAGCCGATGGAGAACAATCCCGCCGCTTGGAATGCAAAGTTGGTCAGAGGCATCAGCCAAAGCGCGGAGACAGATAAGAAAATCCCAATCGCGAACAGCAAGTTCATTGGCCCACGGTTACCACCAAAGAGTTTGTCTGAGCCCCAGCCTGCAACCAATGAACCAACAAAACCGCCGATTTCAAACATCGACAGAGCAGCGTTGGCGTTAATCAGGCTATAGTGATGCTGCTCGGTTAAGTACAGGTTTCCCCAGTCATTGATTGCGGTTCGGACGATGTAAACCAACACATAACTGAACGCGAGCAGCCAGATGTATTTGTTGTTAAATACGTACGATTTCAGAATTTCGCGGTAGGTGAGGCCACGTCCGTAATTTTCTTGCGCAAGTTCTAGTGCGTCGTTGCGCCATTGTCCGACACTTGGTAAGCCCATTGTTGTGGGTTTATCGCGCAATCGCCAACAAACGAATAGACCGAGTAATACACCGATGATGCCGGGTAGAATAAAGCCTTCACGCCAGCTGTAGTGTAACGTTAAATAGCCCACCAAAATAGGGATCAGCGCGCCACCAACGTTGTGTGCGGTGTTCCAAATCGCCCATAAGAAGCCACGCTCGGAGCGTGAATACCAAGTGGTTAACAGCTTGGAGCATGAAGGCCAGCCCCAGCCTTGGAACCAAGCGTTTAAGATCCACAGAGTAATGAAAGCCGCGAGTGAGCTAGAAAAGCCGAACGCGATGTTGACCAGACCTGTCGCAATCAAGCCTAGCCCCATGAAATAACGAGGGTTAGAGCGATCTGAAATCGTGCCAGAAATAAACTTCGAGCAGCCGTAGGTGATGTAGAAAAGCGTACCGATTAGACCCAAATCGCCCTTATCTAAGCCAAGGTCGGTAATCATCGCTGGTGCGGCGTAGTTAAAGGTCTTACGGGTAAAGTAGAAACCTGCGTAGCCGATGTACATCCCCAACATAATGTGCAAACGCCAATGGCGGTAACGCTGGTCGATTTGCTCGTTGCTCAGACTCGGTTGAGTAAATTTAGGTGAACGTAAAAATCCAAACATCTTGAGTTACACCTTAGGTAAAGTAATGCTGATTTGTGTGCCGATCACTTGATCGCTGGTGGAGTAGATAACCATTTTTCCACCTAACGCGTGCACACGCTCTTGCATGCCGCGAACGCCCATGCCTTTCATGCTGTCCTGAACTTTGAAGCCGACACCATCATCGTGAATCATCAGTGACACCGCAGCTTCTCCAATTGTCAGTTCAATATTGATCAACTGCGCTTCTGCGTACTTGGCTGCGTTGTTTAATGATTCTTGGCATAAACGGAATAGGGTGACTTTGAGTGTGTCACTCAGGCTGGTGTAATCGCCCTGCCAGTTCAGTTGAACGTTGGTTCCGTGATTGGCGAACTCCATCTCTCGCGTTAGTTGCTCGACGGATTCTTTTAAGTCCAAATCATCCAGCATTTTTGGTCTTAGCTTGCTTAACAGTCGCTTAGTGGTGTCGTACACGTTGAGGGAAAGCCCTTCGATCATGTCGGCGCAACCCACGCTTGTTTCTGCGTTATTTACCCGCTTAATGATGTTGGCTTGTGTGCGGATTGCCGTGATGTTCTGTCCAATTTCGTCGTGTAGCTCGTGCGCAATATCGCGTCTTACAGACTCTTCAGCTTTGATAAGCTGGCGAGACAAATTCTGATTGCGTGCAAGCTCGCCGCGCAGTTTTTGATTGAGGTCTTTTTGTTTCTGAACCCCTAAACCGAGCATAATGCCAGTAACGGTTTGCGCTGAGAGAGATAACAACAAATCGGTGATTTCTAGATTCGACACGCCGCTGCGAGCCGCAATCAGCGCAATGCTGTTGAGCATGGTGGCGAGTAGGGCACCTTGCCAGCCGTAACGCAGAGCAAGCACGATGATTGGAATCGCCATACAAAATGGCGCAAATCGTTTTAGCTCTTCAGGCAAACTGGTTTGCACCAAAATACTGCCGATCAAAAGCAGCGCATAAAGCACGATATGACGCACCTGAAATACAACGGTATTACTAAGTAGGAGAGAGCTAAGCGGAGACCAACGACTTTGGAACAAATAACTCCATAACAAGTAGCACATAGGCACCACGAGCAAGCCTCCAGAAATGCTAGCCAGCCACACCATGTAAACCGAAGGAACGTGAAAACCAACGGCCATCACATTAATAAACGCGCTAATGATAATGACAACGCTCATCACGGCTAAATGGCGGTTTTGATCTCCGTAGTAGTATTTTTTCGCAATCAGAGTGACCGGGATACTGGCAATGCTCGCAATCAGCACGGTAAGCCACTGCGGTTGACCCAGTAACATCGCAAGTGCGATGGAAAGCCCCCACTCTGAAAGATAAATCGTTGGCCAGTAAGCGGTGCGAGTGTGCAGGGCGACACCTAATCGTAAAGCGAAAGGAAACAATAAGATCGCCAGCTCGGGATCATTGACAAAGTAATAGGCAATCACCCATAAGCAGAACCAGGCGCAAGCCATAACAAAAAGTCCGCAAATGGTGGTAACAGCATAAGCTCGCATTAAAAGGACTCTTGAGAAAATAGTTTGGCGAGCTCAACGTTGTTTTTAACGCCGAGTTTGTCGATGGCATTCGCTCGATGAACGTGTACGGTCTTGTGGCTCAAGCCAAGCTCTGCCGCGACGGACTTTACATCCAACCCGGTCGCAAGTAGCTGACATACCTCGTTTTCACGTTTTGTCAGTTGGCATAGAGAGGTGGTGTTGTCGCTAGGCGTTGCAAGTTTAAGTGCAATATCTGATGTGAGGTAACAGCCACCAGAAGCACTGGTTCTCACGGCTTGAATAAGTTCGTCTGGGCTACAGCGTTTACTAAGATAGCCTTTTGCACCTAGCTTTAGTGATTTTTCCACCATCGCAGGGGAGTCATGCACGCTAAGCATCACGCAGGCAATGCCAGTTGGTATTTCGCTAAGAAAGTTTAAGCCGCTTTCATCTGGCATGGAAATATCTAGGATGACGACGTGTGGGTGTACTGCAGGCAAGCCTGTGCGTGCTTCTGCGACAGAGCCGAATTCACCAACAACGGTAATATCACTTTCTAAATTTAATAATTGTGCGAAACCCGAACGCACGATGACGTGATCATCAACTAGAGCAACATGAATCATCATTACAACCAAATAGAGCAGACAACAAACAACAATAAGCCCCAAAACGGAGCTAATAGAAAAACCTTTAATGATACTGAATTGATCAACTCATTTTAATGATCTTGCGCGCTTTACCGAAGTAAAGCGCGCAGAGAAGTTAGGCTTGGTTTTGTGCAAGTTGAAGCTTCTTCGCGTGTCGAATTTTCTTCTCTTCCGCGATAGCGACGAAAGCAAGCAAAACAATACAAATCATGGCGGAGGTATCTAGGGCTGCGAAGGTACCTTTCCAACCTGTTAAGCCGAAGATAGGTGTACCGTCTGCAATCATACCCAAGCCTAGTTTTGCAAAGCTATCGCCGATTAGGTAAGCGAAAGTACCTTTTACGCCGTCAGCCACACTGATTGCTTTTTTAGGGACAAAACCAACCGCGGCAACACCGATAAGAAGTTGCGGACCAAACACCAAGAAGCCTAATACAAATAGAGAGGCCAAGTACATGAACTCGCTAGTGGCGTGCTGGTAGAACTCAAGCGATACGATGATCAAACCAAGAGATACACAAGCAACCAATGCGCGGCGACCGTTTGCTAGGTCAGACAGGTAACCCCACATCAACGTACCCACAAGTGCACCGACTTCGAACAGAGTAAAGCCAGAGATTGCCGTTTCTTTTGACAGGCCAAGCTCTTGGTATGCGTATACCGTTGACCATTGGTCGATACCGATACGAACGATGTAAAGGAAGATGTTTGCAAAGCAAAGTAGCCAGATAACTTTGTTTTTAAGAACGTATTCAACAAAGATTTCTTTCTTGGTCATCTGGTTTTCTTCAGCGGCGGTGTCTTCTTCACTCACTGCTTCATCGAAAAGTTCTTCTACTTTACCTAGACCGTAAGCTTCTGGTGAGTCGCTACCAAAGCGCATACCGATAAAGCCAACGATGATTGCGATGATAGAAGGGAACACGAACATGCCGATTACGTGGCCGTCGAATAGGTAGTTAGCACCGAAAAGAGCAACACCCGCTGCGCCCGCACCACCAACGTTGTGTGACATGTTCCACAAGCCTAGGTAAGAGCCGCGTTTGTTACGAGGTGTCCATTTTGTAATGGTTGAGTAACTAGAAGGGCCACCAGTACTTTGGAAGAAACCACTCAGAGCGTAGAAAGCCACCATCAAGAACAGGCTTGCACTACCGCCGCCCATGCTGAAGCTGAAACCAAGCATTGCAAGACCAGAAAGGATCAGCATAAAAGGGAGGAATTGCTTGGTGTTCTTACCGTCAGCGTAGTAAGACACAACGGTTTTACCGATGCCGTATGTGATGGAGAAGCCAAGGCCAATAAGACCTAGGTCTGTCATGCTCAAACCGTAAGTTGAGATCATGTCGTTTTGCGCGACATTGAAGTTCTTACGAATCAAGTACATGGTTAGGTAGCCGATGAATACGACCAAGTAAGATTGGATGAACGGTTTAAACCACATCTTTCTTCTAACTTCGACAGGAAGATCGAGGGTCGGCTTCCGCACCTGTTCGAGGAATTTTAACATGATGAACTCTCTTGTAATTGTTTTAGAAACACAACGGAGACCGTTATGCGCTCTTGTTACCTTTGACTGAGCGGAATTCTAGAGAGTGGTTTTGTGAGGCACATGAGATGGTTGCCTAGATCGGCTAGGAAAAATTCCTAGAAATGCCTAGGAAGGCGGAAAAGCGTGAAAAGAGTCACACAAAATCCTTACCAACTTATGGGTTTTTGATAGGGTTCTTATCGGATTGGAAAGCGTTCAAATGCAAGCAGGTTAATATACGCAAGCTTAGTGCTGACAAGGGGGGAGCACGTTTGGTTGGATAGAATAGTGTCTTGTCGCCAAGTATCAATTGGGAACGAGAAGCAAGCAACAGAGACCCAGAGGTCTCTGTTAGAAATATTAGGAATTCTGCTAAGTTGACGTGTTAAGGCGCAGGGCTGTATAGACGCGGCGAGCCGTGTTTTGGCAAGTGAATTAGGTTCAAATGGTTTCTTCTTGCCCATTCGACGGTTAACGCTGTCGGTGCAGATAAGCAAACCAGAGTGGGGATACGCGCGCGAACGGCTTTGTGGATCAACTCTAAGCTGCAACGGCTGGTCATGATTGCGAAGCCACTTTGAGGCTCGATGTGATTGTTGGCCAATGCGCCAATCAACTTATCTAGCGCGTTGTGACGGCCGATGTCCTCTCGGCACAACTTGATGTTGCCTTGTAAATCTGCAAATAAAGCGGCGTGTAACGCGCCAGATTCACGTGCGGCTTCTTGATGCAGTGTGACTTTGTCTTGCAGCCCTTCGAATACATCCGAGCGCGGAGGAAGAGACGGTGTCAGCGGCGCCAAATCAGGCAAAGCTTGTTCCAGAGCCTCGACACCACAAATGCCGCATCCGGTTGTGCCTGCAAGATTCCGGCGTTGTGTTTTTAACGCCCAGAAAGCGCGGTTGCTGATTTCCACTTCCGCATAGTGAGATTCGTGATCGCCACCAATTTCAATGTCTTTGATCTCTTTGAAGTCGTGGACGATGCCTGTGCTTAGGCTAAATCCTTTCACGAAGTCTTCCAGATGGCCTGGCGTCACCATCATGACCGCTTGGCTAATGCCGTTGTAGCTGATAGCTAAGGCGGATTCACTCGCCAGCGACATTTGTTGCACTGTGCGGCCATCAATCAATTCTCGGTAATTGAACGCACTTGGTTGAGGTGGTGCTTGATTGAAATCGGACAGTTCAAAATAAGATTGAGTAGTACATCTCATGAAATCACCTCATAAGCCGTTATGTATGCCAAAAATTGACGTGTGGATTCTTGTTATCGATTGAATATGTTTTTTGCTTCTGCGAAGCACTGATCGGTTAGCGCGGAGAAGGGTTCTTGTTTTCGCTTTAACAAACCTAGCGGTGCGTGAACGGCGGCTTCTTCGATAGGGATAATGCGAAGTGTATCGTTCAACTCTTCCAATCCACAATTCAGCGGCATAATGGCGCAACAAAGGCCACTGGTTACTGCTTGGATCAAGTGAAAGGTTGAGTTACTTTCAATGACGGTTTGCGGAACCAGCCCTTTACTCACAAAGCTAAGATCAATTGAGTGGCGATAGTGCATGCCCTTCGAAAGCAGCCCTAGCGGAATGTTATTGAGTGACTCCCATAACACTTCAGATTCGGCAAAATCAAAATGACGCTCATCGAATAAAACGCCAAGTTTGGTCGAGTCTAGCTCGATAACATCAAAGTAAGCGGTGTTGACTTGATCGACATAACACATCCCCAAATCAAGTTGATTGCGATTGAGTTGGTCTATGATCTGTTCGGTCGTCATGGAGAGTATTTGAAAGCGTAACTCAGGGAACTGTTGAGCTAATGGTTTGAGCAATTGCATAGGGTTTTGGCTGGCGAGTGGCACCATTCCAAGCCGAAGAGAGCCGACTAACTGACCACGGCAGTTGGCGGCTTCGGCTTGCAATCCATCATGAGCTGCTAAGACGGTTTTTGCCCAAGCTAAAATGCGTTCTCCGGCTTCAGTGAATCCTTCAAATCGTTGACTTCTTTGGATTAATTCGAGATCGAGTTCTTCCTCTAAGCTTCGGATTCTCATGGACAAGGTAGGCTGCGTAATGTGGCACAATGCGGCGGCTTGACCAAAGTGTTTGGTCTGTTCAAGTGCGATGAGATATTTAAGTTGTTTGATATCCATAATGGCTTGTTAACCTTGCGTTGTGAGTCACATGTACGGGGGTCCCTAAAAAGGGCACAGCACTACCGTACTTTTTAAGCGCTGGAGCGTTTTAACTGGGGAATGGAAAACCAAAACCAAGTCAAGAATAAAACCACACTCAAAATTGATCTGAATCAAGGCTATTCCTGATATTAATTAGGGTCAAATTTAAAGTATCTATAGTGTGATAGATATTATCTATTATCAAGAGTGCCGATTTTATTGAGTTCGTTAAGCGAACTAGGTGGAATCGAATGGGAAAACGATTAACCTCATAAATTGTATTGATTAAAAATGTGATGACCGTCAGTGGAAAAATTCGTCATAGATTTTGTTTATCACTCGGTCAGGATTATCAATTGGACGCATATTGAATATCGACTTAATCTTTGATTTAGATCAAGACGCAACAATGCGAATTGAATCTACCAGTCTTAGAAACAGTAGGCGGGTATCCGATATCAAGAATCTAGATAAGTAAACGCTCGGACAAGCGAGAGCGTGTTGAGTGGTTACTTATTTGGATTAAAAAATACATGGATTAGAAACTAAGCCCTTCAATACTTCCGCATTATCTCAATAAATAACGCGCTTGTTTTCACGGGCACCCTGCTTGCTGGTATATCTGCGAGGAGTAAAGTCGTGAGCCAAAAAGAACAAATAAAAGCATACAAAGGTCCAGCTGGTGGTTGGGGTGCACTGAAAGCCGTAACCAGAAGTTGGTGGGGCAGTGAAAATGCAGTTAAAAACATTCGCACTATGCTCAAAACCAACCAAAATGGCGGTTTCGACTGCCCGGGATGTGCATGGGGTGAGTCGCCAGATAGTGGTAAAGTCAATTTCTGTGAGAATGGCGCGAAAGCGGTAAACTGGGAAGCGACCAATCGTCTGGTTGATCCTGAGTTTTTTGCCAATCACAGCGTTTCTTCTCTCTCAACGCAAACCGATTACTGGTTGGAATACCAAGGCCGTATCACGCACCCAATGCGATACGATGCCGAGTACGACCACTATGTGCCTGTCTCTTGGGATGAGGCTTTTTCTCTTGTGGCTAAACATCTCAACCAATTGGATTCACCACACCAAGCGGAGTTTTATACCTCTGGTCGTGCAAGCAACGAAGCGGCGTTTTTGTATCAGCTATTTGTGCGCGCATTCGGTACCAACAACTTCCCAGATTGTTCCAACATGTGCCACGAAGCCAGTGCTATCGGGATGAAAGACACCATTGGTGTTGGTAAAGGCACAGTGATCTTTGATGATTTTGAAGAAGCTGATGCGATTTTCGTGATTGGTCAAAACCCGGGCACGAACCACCCACGAATGCTTGAACCTCTGCGCGAAGCGGTAAAACGTGGTGCACAGGTTATCTGTCTAAATCCGC
The DNA here is from genome assembly GCF_043995865.1 of Vibrio sp. D3. Lineage (NCBI taxonomy): Bacteria > Pseudomonadati > Pseudomonadota > Gammaproteobacteria > Vibrionales > Vibrionaceae > Vibrio > Vibrio sp. D3. The sequence goes on from NZ_CP171886.1 coordinate 194,784, forward strand.
TGAAAGAGCGCGGATTAGAGCGTTTCCAAAACCCACAAATGCCGATTGAGATGTTGAGTAACGGCTCAGAGCCTACCAACACGGCGTACCTGCGTCCTGCTTTAGGCGGAGACATGGCAGTGTTTCGTGGCATCGCGAAATTCTTGTTGCGATGGGAGCGCGAGGCATTGCAAAACGGTGGCAAAGCGGTATTTGACCGCGAATTCATCAAACAACACACGATAGGTATTGATGAGTATTTGGCTGAAGTGGATGCAACCTCTTGGGAACACATCGCGGAACAATCGGGTCTTGATTTAAGTGAAATCGAGATGGTGGCGAGCATGTATCGACGTGCAGAACGTGTGATCATGTGTTGGGCGATGGGGTTGACTCAGCATCGTCACTCTGTACCAACCATTAAAGAAGTCGCAAACGTGCAAATGTTACGAGGTAACGTTGGTAAGCCGGGCGCGGGTCTTTCACCAGTGCGTGGTCACAGTAACGTTCAGGGCGACCGTACGATGGGCATTGATGAAAAACCTTCAGATCTGTTGTTGGATCGCATTGAAAGTCGATTTAACTTTGCCGTCCCGCGTGGTGAAGGCCACAACACTGTGCAAGCCATTAAAGCGATGGAAGAAGGGCAAGCGAAAGTATTTATCGGTTTGGGCGGTAACTTTGCACAAGCAACGCCAGACACAGAACGTACGCACAACGCGATGCGAAACTGTAATTTAACCGTACACATTTCGACGAAGTTAAATCGTTCTCACCTTGTCACAGGTAAAGATGCGCTTATTCTTCCGTGCTTAGGCCGTACCGAGATTGATCAGCAAGCGACTGGCCCACAAGGTGTGACGGTTGAAGATACTTTCAGCATGGTACATATCTCATTTGGTCAGCTAAAACCGCGTTCGGAGCATTTGCGTTCAGAACCAGCGATTATTGCCGGTATTGCTAATGCCACACTCGGGGTAAAACCAATTGATTGGTTGTGGGCGATTGAAGATTACGACCGTATTCGCGATTTGATTGCCGACACGATTCCGGGCTTTACCGACTTTAACCATAAGCTTAAACACCCGGGTGGATTCCACTTGGTAAACCCAGCTGCCGAGCGTCGATGGAATACACCAAGCGGCAAAGCACAGTTCAGCTCTAGCGAGTTGCCGAAGCAGTTGATCAGCGAAGCGATACTCGAAAAAGGCCAAAAGCCAGATTTGATCTTGCAAACCATGCGCTCACACGACCAATACAATACGACACTTTACGGCTTGAATGACCGTTATCGTGGAGTATTTGGTATGCGCGAAGTGCTGTTTATCAATGAAGCGGATATTCGTAAACTCGGTTTTGAACCGGGAGACAAAGTGGACATGGTGTCATTATGGGAAGATGGCGTAGAGCGTCGCGTGAGCGGATTTACGCTTGTTGCCTATGACGTGCCAGCAGGTCAGGCGGCGGCTTACTATCCAGAAACGAACCCATTGGTTCCTTTAGATAGTTATGGGGATAGAACGTTTACGCCAACCTCTAAGTTTATTGCGATCAAATTGGAAAAATCGACATCCGATAAGATCGCTTTGGTGGAAGCAGAATAGTTCCCAAACCAGCACAACGACATTCCAGATAACCAAACGGCTGATATCAATTATCAGCCGTTTTTAATTGCTCACTTTGCCTTTAGAACATTTCGTCGAAGGCGTGTAGGGGGGCTGAATTAAAATAGTTATTTTCGTTAATAACGGGGTTATTGGATAGCACTCTAAAAGGCAGCAATTAAGGCGCATTGGTCCAGCTTGTGTATAATATTAATGAAATTAGGCTATTAGACGTATAACCTGACGGATGTCTGTATTTGAGCCTAGATCTAAGCTGATGAAACTAATAAGAAGATAGATGACTTTGAAAAGTATAATTAAATTAACGTTAAGCCACTTAGTTGCTGTTGCGATTGGTATTGCGATAGGTATCTATACTTTACCGATTCTTATTGCACCGCCTGCGCCGACCGATGAGCAAGTTTCTGAGCGCATGCAAGGTGCAGAATACAGTGCAGTTGTCACGAGGGACCTCAAAGATAGCGACGCTTTTCATTGGGGAGAAGGTGAAATTCATTTGAGTTCCCAAGCTATTACGCTGGTAGGAAAACTCGCTCCCGGGCCTGACTATAAACTCTATTTATCTCCCAAATTTGTCGAGACTGAACAAGCGTTTAATGACCTTAAATCTGAGATGAGCTTGGTTGGTGATGTCAAAACATTCAATAACTTCGTTGTTGAGGTTCCTCAAGGGATTTCCATTTCTGAATACAATACTGTTGTTGTTTGGTGTGAAACATTCGGTGAGTTCATTACTTCGGCAAAATACCAATAAATCCCATCAGGAGAAGAAGTGGTTTCTTCTTAGTTAAGAAAGGTTTACTGCTCAAATAACTGGTGCAATACATTACGTGGTACAAATGCACTAAGCGCTGCTAATGGTTCTACAGTGGTTGATAGAACTTAAGGATATTTTGTGGAAGTTAAAATTTTTCAGGTCGACTCGTTTACATCAGATGTGTTCAAAGGCAATCCTGCAGGTGTGTGTATCACAGAATCAAGCCTTGATGAGGAAATGATGTTGGCCATAGCGGCAGAGATGTCACTATCTGAAACCGCGTTTCTGTCATTAAATACAATGCAACTTCGTTGGTTTACACCTGAAACGGAAGTCGCTTTGTGTGGACATGGCACATTGGCCACGGCGCACGTACTGAGAGAGCAAGGGTTATATAGTACAGGTGATACCATTGAGTTTGGCACGCTATCCGGCGTTTTAACTGCACAACTTGATCATGAGGACATTCATTTGGTGTTTCCTGCCCCTCTTTTAGATATGCGAGCAAGTATTAACACAGATTTGCTTCACGGCTTAGGGCTCGATGTGGCTGATGTAATTGCTTATGGTCAGTTTGATAATAAGCAGTTGATCGTCATCAATGATGAGTCTTTGATAGAGCAACTCGAACCTGATTTTAGTGCGTTACTTAAACAAAAAGGTCGTGGAGTTGTTATCACTGCTCAATCAAGCACTGACGCTGATTTTGTCTCTCGCTATTTTGCCCCTTGGGTGGGTGTTGATGAGGATCCAGTGACAGGTTCTGCTCATTGCGCTTTATGTGTTTACTGGGCTAAAGAGCTCGGTAAAGCGCAATTAAAAGGCTTTCAAGCATCCAAGAGAAGTGGAGTTGTTTATACAGAATTATTGAATCCGGAATGCGTTAAGCTTTCTGGAAGTGCGGTAACAATGTTGCGAGGAGATATGGGAATTGCGTAGTCGTCCTTTTTGGTTCTCGTTTTTTCTGATTGCAGGTTTATCCAGTTCTCACTAGTGACAAAGCTAGAAGGCTGTCTATTCACGTGGTTGATTTTGTTTGTAAAAACACCCCTCCCATAGTGGTGTATAACGATTGGAGAGTTATATGAAAACTATCGGTCTTCTAGGCGGCATGAGTTGGGAGTCGACGCTTAGTTATTACAAATTGATCAACGAAGGGGTCAAAGAGGCGTTAGGTGGCCTAAATTCCGCAAAAGTTTGTATGTATAGCGTGAATTTTTCAGAGATAGAGAAACTTCAACACCAAGGTAAATGGGAAGAAACGGCAAGTATTCTATCTGATGCTGCATCTTCAATAGAAAAAGGGGGCGCTGATTTTATTCTTATTTGTACGAACACAATGCACAAAGTTGCTCCTCAAATTGAAGCCAGCATTAATATCCCCATACTACATATCGCAGACGCGACTGCTGAGTTACTTCGTGAGAAAGAGGTTCAAAAGGTCGGACTCCTAGGTACTCAATTCACAATGGAGCAAGACTTTTACAAAGGACGGCTTTCCGACCTCTATGGGCTGGATATCATAACTCCTGCTCAAGATGATCGCTCTATAGTGCATAACATTATTTATAAAGAGTTATGCCAAGGTGAAATCAAAGAGGAATCGAGAACGATATACCTGAAAATCATTGAAAAACTAAAAGAGCAGGGAGCTGAAGCTGTGATTCTCGGGTGCACTGAAATTGCCTTACTTGTAAACCAAAGTCACACCGATGTTACGCTACTTGATACCACTTCTATCCATGCTCAAGCGGCAGTCCGTTTGGCGATAGAAGGTTAATGAGTTAGATTTGAGTCCATGTAAATAAACAAAAGAGAAAACCAATCCCTCGGTTTTCTCTGTTTTTATTATCCCGTTATAAGCGCGAGAATTTGAGTGTTCTGTATCCACCAATCAAGTTACGAGCTTTGTAACCATTGTTGACCAGTTGACGGTATGCCACGTTACCGCGCAAGCCTACTTGACAGTAAATCACAATCTCTTTGTCTTTTGGTAGTTCACCCATACGATGGCGTAGCTGATCAACCGGAATGTTGATTGCCCCTTCAAGATAACCAACAGACTCCAATTCACCCGGGTTACGGACGTCGAGGAGAATTTGATCTTCAGTCAGATTGTCGATTTCATCGTAATGAATCGCCGCTGCGTCACCTTTGATGATGTTATTTGCCACAAACGCCGCTTGGTTGATCACATCTTTTGCACTGCCGTAAGGTGGCGCGTAAGTCAGTTCAAGATGCTGCAGTTGTTCAACCGTCATGCCAGCACGTTGTGCAACAGCCATAACGTCAATACGTTTGTCGATACCGTCTTTACCAACTGCTTGAGCACCTAAAATCTTGCCTGATTTTGGATCGAACAACATTTTGAACGACACCACTTCTGCACCAGGGTAGTAGCTCGCGTGGCTTGCGGTATGCACGTACACTTTTTCGTATTCAACGCCAGCGCGTTTCAATTGTTTCTCATTTTTACCTGTTGAAGCCACAGCAAGGTCGAAGATCTTACAAATCGCAGTACCTTGTGTACCTTGGTAAGTTTCTTTGCGACCTAGCATGTTATCGGCAGCCATACGACCTTGACGGTTTGCCGGGCCTGCAAGTGGCACTAGAGTTTGCTCGCCAGTCACGAAGTCTTTCTCTTCTATCGCGTCGCCGACAGCGTAGATCGAAGGATCGCTGGTTTGCATGTATTCGTTCGTGTAAATACCGCCTAGCGCACCAATTTGAAGGCCAGCTTCTTGCGCCAGTTTTGTCTCAGGACGTACACCGATTGCCATGATCAGAATATCGGTAGTGAGTTTTTCACCGTTGTTCAGTGTTAACTCCAATTCACCTTCTAGGTGTTGGTGTTTCTCACTCTCACCAGAGTCGAAACTTGCAACGTGCTCGTTAGGTACGAATTTCACAGATTCAAGCGCGACGCCAAGTTTTAGGTCGATACCTTTGTCACGAATTTCTGCATGAGCAAAGCCTGCCATTTCACGGTCTACTGGCGTCATGACTTGGTCTGCCATTTCGATCAGAGAGGTTTGAATGCCAAGTTGGTGGAAGGCTTCCATCATTTCTAAACCGATGAAACCGCCGCCAACAACTGTCGCATGCTCTGGCTTGTTCATTTGGATCGTTTCGATGATGCGATCCATATCTGGAATGTTACGTAGCGAGTGGGTGAGCGGGTTATCGAGGCCTGGGATTGGCGGAACAATAGGGCCAGCACCTGGGCTAAGCAGTAGAAAATCGTACGATTCTACGTATTCAGACTCATCTAACAGGTTTTTGATCGTAACGGTCTTGTCCTGTCGGTTAATAGAAACCACTTCATTCATCACGCGAACATCAACGTTAAAGCGTGCTAAAAAGCTTTCTGGCGTTTGTAGTAGTAACTTACTGCGTTCTTGGATATCGCCGCCGATGTGATAAGGCAAGCCACAGTTGGCAAATGAAACGAATGGGCCACGTTCAAACATGATGATTTCGGCATCTTCGCTCAGACGACGAGCACGCGCCGCCGCAGATGCACCACCTGCAACACCACCGACAATGAGAATTTTGGTCATATAGACACTCCAACTTAGCGAGTAAAAAACAAACAATAATACACTCGAAAACAAGTGAATTTTTGTTTGTTTTTAAGATTATATTAGGAGTAGTGCTAAACTATTTTTAATGTCGCCTATCATGTAGTTGACTAATGAAACGAATGGGCCACGTTCAAACATGATGATTTCGGCATCTTCGCTTAGACGACGAGCACGCGCCGCCGCAGATGCACCACCACCGACGATTAAGATCTTAGTCATTTTTAACTCCAAGTTTTAGGGCGAGCTGACCTTTCACGAATAGCCTGTGTGAAAGGTCACTACGCTCTAGATTATCTAAAACCAAATTTCTTTAAAAAATAAGCAGCAGGGCAGATTCCCGTGTAAGCACTTTGAATAAGATTAACGCCGATAAACACGGTGAACCAAATGAAGTTACTGTGAACGAACACGGTTAGTATGACCGAGATCAATACCATCGTGCCTGCAAAAATTCGTACTGCATTTTCTAACGTCATAACTCTTCTCCTTCGTACTCTCAAACTGAGAACGCCATCCTTTGATATTCATCACTATAATTATCTAAATTAGAAATGTCTAATGTTAATTTATCTAAATTCATCATTGCTAATTTAGTGTTGACTAAATACGTTACTTTAGTAATATCTAATTTAGTTTTTAATATAGAGGTGAGTCATGAGCTATACAGATATGGATGTAGCAGCAATGAAAGGCAATGCCAATGAAGCTGCTGATCTCCTAAAAGTAATGGCACATCCGGAAAGGCTAATGGTGTTGTGCCAACTGACCCAAGGTGAGGTTGGTGTTGGGGAGCTACAAAAGAACTCGTTCCTTAGCCAATCCGCCTTTTCACAGCACTTGACGGTGCTTCGCAAACACAAATTGATCAAGGCTCGTAAGGCATCACAGCAAGTGTTTTATTCGTTGTCAGAACCGAGAGTTGAGTCATTAATCAAGGCGCTTCATAGCGTTTTCTGTAACTAATTCATAGCTAAGATTTTAGAGGTAAATAATGTTAAACGTTATTCCATGGGAATCGTTGTTTGGTGGCCTTTTGTTAGGGATCTCCGCCACTATATTGTTGTTGGTTAACGGGAAAATTGCCGGAATCAGTGGAATTATGAATGGCATTATGTCACCGAAAAAAGGCGATTATTCGTGGCGATTGCTTTTTGCGGTTGGAATGATAGCTGGTGGCTTGATTAGTGTCCTAATGTTGGGCGTTGCGGTTCCTAGTACCGTGAACCTTTCTTTAGGGATGGTGATTGCCGCTGGTTTATTGGTAGGAATCGGGACCAGACTGGGTAACGGATGTACTAGCGGACACGGCATTTGTGGCATGGGCCGTTTGTCTAAGCGCTCTATTGTGGCGACCTGTGTATTTATGGCTGTCGCTGGTCTAACGGTATTCGTTCGACTTCACCTAGTTTAAGAGAGATTCCATGAACAAGACTATTTTTCGTTTTTCTGCTCTTTTGAGCGGTGTGTTATTCGGTATGGGCATGGCGGTGTCTGGCATGATCGACCCAGCTAAAGTCATTGGATTTTTAGATATTTCTGGCAGTTGGGATCCAAGTTTGGCTTTTGTGATGGGCGGCGCACTCGCGGTATTCATGCCAAGCTATTTTTTAATCATCAAGCCGAGAAAACAATCAGTTAGCGGTGAAGCGTTTTGCACACCAACCAATAAGAACATCGACGGACGTTTGTTATCTGGTGCGGCGATCTTTGGTTTAGGTTGGGGGTTGGCAGGTATTTGCCCTGGCCCTGCAGTTGCGAGTCTGGCATTAGGCAACGTGAGCATTGTAGTGTTCTTCCTTGCGATGTTAGTTGGATCTCTGTTCGCGAAGGCGATCATTACTCACCGTAACGCGAAGAAGATGAAAACCGCGAACGCGTAAACAATCAATCTGATATGGAGGGGAAAGGATGCCCGACAAACTAAAGAGAAGTTTTGTTCAGTCCGTGATGAACAGCTTTTTTCCTCCGATCATGATTTTACTCGCGCTTATGGTCGGTGCCGCGGCTTTGTGGTTGACCCCGAAAGAGGAAGACCCGCAAATCGTTGTGCCGATGGCGGATGTATTGGTTTCGGCTCCCGGACTCAGCGCTTCTCAAGTCGAAAATCAAATCACTGAACCATTAGAAAAGCTTGTTAGCCAAATTGACGGTGTGGAATACGTTTATTCTTCGTCAATGGAAGGTGCTGCGCAAGTCATCGTTCGTTTCTATGTCGGCGAAAACCGCGAAGATGCTCTGGTTAAGCTTTACAACAAACTCTATTCCAACCAAGATAAAGTTCCTCCTTCTGTCACTAACTGGCTTGTAAAGCCTGTTGAAATCGATGATGTACCCATTGTTGTTGCCGCAATTTATTCCACCGATCCAGACATTCTCGATCGCCATCAGCTGAGACGTATTGCAGACCAAGCCACGTTAGGTATTAAATCATTGGATGCCACCAACAAGGTGGAAGTGATTGGCGGTGAGCCGAGAAAAATCCAGATAGAGCTTGATTCCGTTGCGATGGCAAACTTCAAAGTAACCATCGATGACCTCGAACAGGCCATTCAGCTCAGTAATAGCAAAACCCAAGGCACGAACGTTCGCGTAAACGGGCAAAATTACACATTGGAATCGGGACGGTTTCTGACTAACGCCGAAGAGGTTGGCGATCTTGTTATCGCGGTGCTCAATGGCAAACCCGTTTATTTGAAAGATGTCGCGCGTATTTACGACGGTGAAGGTGAGGCAACATCCGATACTTGGTATCGCGATAAAAACTACGATGAAGCATACCCAGCGGTGTTCATTTCTGTCGCTAAACAAAAAGGCTCGAACGCGGTTAACGTCGCTCAGTCTGTTCGGGATAAACTGGCGGAGCTTCAATCCGAGCAATTTCCTCCGCAAGTTCAAGTTGCAGTCATTCGTGACTATGGCGAAACGGCGAATGCGAAAGTGAACAACTTGGTATCAAGCCTTGGCATCTCTATTCTAACGGTCGTGGTGTTTGTCGGTTTGTTCTTGAACTGGCGAAGCGCATTGGTGGTTGGTATCGCGATTCCGATTAGCTATGGTGCCGCGCTCGGGATGGACTTGGCATTTGGCTATTCCATCAACCGAGTCACACTCTTTGCGTTGATTTTGGCGCTAGGTTTGATCGTGGACGATCCGATCGCGAGTATCGACAACATTGAACGCTACCTCAAACGAAAAAATCTAACACGAACCAATGCGATTGTTCTCGCCATGGCAGAAATTCGTAGCGCCTTGTTAATGTCGACGGTCGCGATTGTTATCGTGTTTACGCCGATGTTTTTTATCACTGGGATGATGGGGCCTTACATGGCGCCACTGGCGTTCAACGTTCCGATCAGCGTTATCTTTAGTACCGTTGTCGCGTTTATGATCACGCCTTGGCTTGCCAAGAAGCTACTCAAAGGTGTTGAAGAAAACGGCCACTATGACATCCAATCTTCGCCGATGTATCGTTTGTATCGTGGTGTGTTGATTCCGCTACTTGAAAGCCGCAAGAAAGCATGGCTTTTCCTTGGTTTGGTTGCCTTGTTGTTCGTCTTGGCAGCATTGCTGCCAGCACTTCGCTTAGTTCCACTCAAGTTGCTGCCTTATGACAATAAAAATGAGTTCCAATTGGTATTAAACATGCCAGAGTCTTCAAGCTTTGTGGATACCTCCAACGCGCTGTCGAGCTTTACGGACTATTTAATGACGGTGCCGGAAGTGACAAGTGTGTCGGGCTTTGCAGGCACCGCTTCCCCAATGGATTTCAACGGCATGGTGCGCCACTACTTTATGCGTAGCGAACCATACCAAGGCGAGCTTCGAGTCGTTCTTGCAGAGAAGAATCGCCGCGCAATGCAATCACACGAACTGGTGACACGACTCAGGGCGGATTTAGAGCAGATTGCAGATAAGTTTGACGCTGACGTGCAGCTAGTCGAAGTGCCGCCAGGCCCGCCTGTTATCGCCACCATTACGGCAGAAGTTTACGGTGATGAAGCGACATCTTATGAAGATCTGATGAGCCAAGCAGAGAAAGTCGCGGATAGGCTTCGCAAAGAACAGTTGGTTTCTGAGGTGGATACCAGCATCCAAGGTGATTTAGAAACGTGGCAATTCATCGTTGATCAAGAAAAAGCGGCGCTGTCTGGTGTTTCTGTTGCTGATATCAATAACACGCTTATTACCGCCGCGAACGCCAAAGTGCTCGGTTATATCGCCGATCCAAGAGAAGTGGCTCCATTACCTATCGAAGTGCAGCTCCGACGCGAAGACAGAGATAACCTTAATCAACTAGAGCAACTTTATGTGCGAGGCCGTCCGGGCATTGCAAAAGTAGAATCCAATGGGGCGGTTGTGGATGCTCCTCAGCCTATCGTGCAGTTGTCTGAAGTCGGTCATTTTGTGAAACGCGCAGCGGACAAACCGATTTTCCATAAAAACCTCAAGCCTGTTGTGTATGTCTACGCCGAGGTAGTTGGGCGTGTTCCGGGTGAAGTGATTGCCGATGTGATGGCTGACCAAGATACAACTCACGCGGAAGATGTGCATCGTCACTGGCAAGATCGCACGTACTTGAGCAATGGCGCTGGTGTCACTTGGAGCGTGCCAGATTACATCGAAGTGGTTTGGAGCGGTGAGGGGGAATGGAAAATCACAGTGGACGTATTCCGCGATTTAGGCATTGCTTATGGCGCTGCGCTGCTTGGCGTATTTGTGGTGATGTTGATTCAAACTGGTTTACCTGCGGTATCGGGCATCATCATGCTGGCGATACCTCTGACCGTGATTGGGATTATGCCGGGGTTCTGGATTTTGAATGTGTTAAGCAGTGATATCGGTAATTACCCGAACCCGGCTCTGTTCACGGCGACCGCGATGATCGGCATGATTGCGCTAGCAGGGATTGTGGTGCGTAACTCACTCGTTTTGATTGAATTTGTTCAGCAATCGCTGGCTGAAGGTCGTAGCCTACATGATGCGTTGATTGAATCTGGTGTTGTTCGTATGCGGCCAATCTTGCTGACTGCGGGTACAACGTTACTGGGTAACGTCGTGATTACGTTAGACCCAATTTTTAACGGTTTGGCTTGGGCAATCATATTCGGAATTACCGCCTCGACCATCTTTACGTTGCTTGTGGTTCCGGTGGTTTACAACCTTGCATACCAAAACACCAAAGGACATGGATTACCTCAGATGGAGGAAGAGCAATGAAATTAGATACCAAATGGTTAGGCGTGATTCTGTTTGCCATACTCGCGCTTCTTTTTCTCTATATGGCTGGATTTTTTACAGAAAAGTTGCCGACAGAACATGACGCGAAAACCAACCAGATTGATGTAAATAACGCAGAGACACATCAACTGATGTTAACCAGCGAATCGGTTGTTCGAGAGTTTCCGGGCGTCGTCGTTGCAGAGCAGCACGCCGATATCGCGGCACGGTTAACGGCATCGGTGATGGAGGTATTGGTGAAGGTTGGCGATAGAGTGAAGCAAGGAGACGTGTTGGCGCGGCTAGAAAGCGATGATCTCGACGCGCGAGTTCGTCAAAGTGAGCAGGCTTTATCCTCTGCACAAGCGCAGCTCAATGCGGCGAGAAAGGAGTTTTCTCGTGTCAGAGCGCTTTTAAACAAAAAGCTGATCCCTCAATCGCAATTTGACCAAGCGGAAAGTGCGTTGCAAACCGCACAAGCCAACTTTAATAAAGCGCAGGCGGCGGTCTCTGAGGCGGAAACGACCTTTGGCTACAGCATCATTACTGCACCGTTTGATGGTTTGATCACGCAAAAGCCCATCAACAAAGGTGATACCGCGACGCCGGGGGCTTTGCTTTTATCAATGTACAATCCAAACTCGTTGGAAATAGAGGTGAACTTTGCTGAGTCTGTCATGCCTTATGTGACTTACGATAAAGAAGTGGACGTTGTTTTTCCGTCTTACAACCTCAACGCGCAAGCGGCAGTAAAAGAAGTGACGCCGTCGGCAGATGCCAACTCGCGTAGTTATACCGTAAAGCTTCAATTCGAGCCGCCAACGGCTATCTATCCAGGTACATACGCCAAAGTCGCGTTGACCTTGACCGACGATGTTGTACTTCGCGTGCCAAAAGAGGCGGTTTACCAAGTTGGCCAATTGGACTACGTAAAAGTGGTGCAAGACAGCGGTGAGGTAGAAACTCGGCTTATTCAGCTTGGAGAGTTGGGGAGAGTGCGAACGGGGTTGAAGCAGGGTGACGTCGTACTGCTGAATCCAAGAGCGCTTTGATAGAACGGTTTCTTTTGTTAACTAGTTAAACGTCTATCTAACAAAGAACATAAAACAGCCCAGCATGATGCTGGGCTATTTTGTTCGTTCGGTTAAGCGTTACCGTTGCGTTTACAGGACAATGGTCGCTCAGTTTGTAATCCAAAACATCTTGTGAGCTGAACAGCGTTTGATGTGCGTTTTTCGCTTTTATTTGCGGGCTAACAATAATGTGATCAATCAAAGAGCGGAATTGGTGTGTTTTTCTTGGGTTCTTATTTGAGCGAACCTTGCAATCCGCTTTGGTATCTCGCGTTACCAATTGTGCATCGTTACCAAGAGTCATGATCGCCCACAGCCAATCACGTTGATACGACAAGTTGTGATTGAAATCGCCCATTACGGCGTACTGCTCTTTTTTCTTTTCTCTCTCGCTCATCCACTTAGCAAGTGCTTCTCCTTGTTGGCTCAGTGTTTGGCAATTGCGGTTGTTTTTGTATGCTCCGCTGCATCCAGCTTTTAAATGCACAGAGAGCAGGTGAAGCTCGTCCTTTTGGTTTGGGTTAACGACGATGTAGCTGGCAAAGCGCAACTTGCTATTACCACGCGTGATCGCGAAGTCTGCTGGGTCAGACACTTCAATGTCTTTGCGCACAGCAAAACCGGTGTACTGATTGGTATCAGAAAACTGAAGGTGCTTATTGTTTGATTGAGCTCGATCAGAGAGGTAAATCGCGTAGCCATCGCCTACGGCTTTTTGAACCGCGGCTTTGGAGTCGACCTCCTGAAAGGCGATGATGTCGGCTTGAGTTTTATCCACATATTGGTTGAGTTTGACGAAATCGTCACTGGTTCTCGAAACCTTACCTCCATCTATAGACAGCCATTCTATATTCCAACTGGTTAAGTTGATGGAGTTTTGAGCAAGTGACGTTGAACTAAAAATTAATAAGGCAGTAACAAATAGTGATCGCATATTGGTTTGTTTCACTCCTGGATTTTAGCGTATTCCTTTCCAACCTTTATCCTATAAGCGCTCTAAAAAAAGCAAGTAGATTTCGTACCAATTTTGCAATTTTCATGGTTTTCTTCGCAACTGAGATCAGTACCAATAAGATCGATTTGTTCTTGTCCGCTAGCCGATCTTTATTGATCAAAATCAATGTTTTCAAGTAGTGCTTTTCGTTAAATACGCCACAATATATTGTGTTAGCAGAATAAAAAATAACCCCATATAGTGTGTTTGTGGATAACTCTGTGAGTATGCTGGGGTAAGGAGAAGAAAGTGAAACCAATCGTAATCAAGCGTGACGGCTCAAGAGCTCCGTTCAACAGGGATCGTATCCAAGCAGCAGTTGAAGCGGCAGCGGAAAACAAAGATAAAGATGTCGCCATTTATGCTCTTAATGTCGCTCTTGCTGTCGAGTTACAGCTAAAAGATCACGATGAAGTTCACATCCATGAGATTCAAGACTTAGTCGAGAATGAACTCATGCAAGGTCCTTACAAAGCCCTAGCACGTTCTTACATTGAATATCGCCATGACCGCGACATCGCGCGTGAAAAGCAAAGTGCACTAACTCGTGAAATCGAGGGTTTGATTGAAGAAAGTAACCTTGATTTGATCAACGAAAACGCGAACAAAGACGGCAAAGTTATCCCAACTCAGCGTGACCTTCTAGCGGGTATCGTGGCGAAGCACTACGCGAAAACGCACATCCTGCCTCGTGATGTGGTTCAAGCACACGAAGTGGGTGACATTCACTACCACGATCTGGATTACGCGCCTTTCTTCCCGATGTTTAACTGTATGCTTATCGATTTGAAAGGCATGCTAACGCACGGCTTCAAAATGGGTAATGCAGAAATCGACACGCCTAAATCGATTTCAACTGCGACTGCCGTAACGGCGCAAATTATTGCTCAAGTAGCTAGCCATATTTATGGCGGTACGACAATCAACCGTATCGACGAAGTGCTTGCTCCGTACGTTATGACAAGCTACGAGAAACATCTAGAGATCGCGAAAGAGTGGAACATTGCCGAGCCAGAAGAGTTCGCTAAAGCGCGCACCGAGAAAGAGTGTTACGACGCATTCCAATCGCTAGAGTACGAAGTAAACACACTGCACACGGCAAACGGTCAAACGCCATTCGTTACGTTTGGTTTTGGTCTTGGTACAAGCTGGGCGTCTCGTCTTATTCAGCAATCGATTTTGAAAAACCGTATCGCTGGTCTTGGCAAAAACCGTAAAACCGCCGTATTCCCTAAATTGGTGTTCGGTATTAAAGACGGTCTAAACCACAAGGCAGAAGATCCTAACTACGACATTAAGAAGCTTGCACTTGAGTGTGCTTCAAAACGTATGTACCCAGACATCCTTAACTACGACAAAGTCGTGGAAGTAACGGGTTCATTCAAAACACCTATGGGCTGTCGTAGCTTCCTAGGCACTTACGAAGAGGATGGCGAACTTATCCATGAAGGTCGTAACAACCTTGGTGTAGTTAGCTTGAACTTGCCACGTATCGCACTTCGCGCAAAAGGCAGCGAAGAGAAGTTCTATGAACTGCTCGATGATCGTCTACGTCTTGCTCGTAAAGCACTGGAAACGCGTATTTCTCGTCTAGAGAACGTAAAAGCGCGCGTTGCACCAATTCTATATATGGAAGGTGCATGTGGTGTGCGCTTGAAAGCGGACGATTCGATTGCAGAAATCTTCAAAAACGGCCGTGCGTCAATTTCTCTAGGCTACATTGGCGTGCATGAAACTATCAACGCGTTGTTTGGTACTGAAGTGCACGTTTACGATGATGCCGTATTGCGTGAAAAAGCGGTCGCGATCATCAAATATCTAAAAGATGCGGTGAATCAATGGGCTGACGAAACTGGCTATGGCTTTAGCTTGTACGCAACACCAAGTGAAAACCTATGTAGTCGTTTCTGCCGCATCGACACCAAAGAGTTTGGTTTGATTGAAGGCGTAACAGACAAAGGTTACTACACCAACAGCTTCCACTTGGATGTTGAGAAGAAGGTTAACCCTTACGACAAGATCGACTTCGAGATGCCTTACCCAGAAATCTCAAGCGGTGGCTTCATCTGTTACGGTGAATTCCCGAACATGCAACGTAACGTAGAAGCGCTAGAAAACGTGTGGGACTACAGTTACACCCGCGTTCCTTACTACGGAACCAACACTCCGATTGATGAGTGTTACGAATGTGGTTACACCGGCGAGTTTGAATGTACAAGCAAAGGCTTTACTTGCCCGAGTTGTGGCAACCACGATTCAACCAAAGTATCGGTGACACGTCGCGTATGTGGCTACTTGGGCAGCCCAGACGCACGTCCGTTTAACTTCGGCAAACAAGAAGAAGTTAAACGTCGAGTGAAACACCTATAAGGTTAATGACCACTCGATTCAACACTTTGAAAATCAACCTGCTTTAGGTTGATTTTCTTTTTCGCGATAACAAAGAGACGCATTATGAACTACCACCAATATTATCCAATTGACGTTGTTAACGGACCGGGTACGCGCTGCACATTGTTTGTGTCGGGGTGCGTACATCAGTGTCGTGGCTGTTATAACCAGTCGACGCAACGATTGGATTCGGGAGTGTTGTTCACGCAAGAAGCGGAAGACAAAATCATCAATGACTTGAATGACACGCGCATTAAACGTCGCGGTTTGTCGTTGTCGGGCGGAGATCCGCTTCATCCTGCTAATGTGCCTCATATTTTAAAGATCGTGAAAAGGGTGAGAGAAGAGTGTCCCGGTAAAGACATCTGGGTTTGGACAGGCTATACGCTGGCTGAACTGGATGACGCGCAAAGAGAAGTGGTGCAATACATCGACGTTTTGATTGATGGTAAGTTTGAACAAGACAAGAAAGATCTCAATCTCGAATGGCGTGGCAGTTCAAACCAAATCATTCATCGCTTTACGGATATTTAATCAAGTATTCTCCAAACATAAAAAGGGCTCACACGTGCATAACGTGTGAGCCCTTTTGGTGTGAGTTCGTCAGTGTATTTTCAGTTACGCTGTCACTGTTTGGTCATCTTCGACCATATTGTTTATCCAACGTTTAGATTGGATACGATAAGTCGTCAGTACGCCTTTCACAAATTCTTCAGCTAGCAAAGACATCAAGACAAAATGCAAAGGCAACCCGAGTACCATACCAGTGTAATAGGTAAGGGGAATACCAATAGCCCACTGACCGAACGTATCAATAAAAATGCTGTAGCGAATATCTGCGCCACTCTTTAGTACGCCGCCAATCCCTACCATGTTAAACACTCTCAAAATCATACCCAGCGCCATGACTAAGCATACGTTAAGTGCCATTTCTGCATCGGTTAATGGGCTTAGTACCAATAGATGATGAATTAAAGGCGAGCTCAACCACACAAGGAAAAACAGTAAGGTGGCTAAGATTGCGCTGGTTAACACATACCACCATGCCGTTTTCTCGACCCGGTCATAATGTTTTGCGCCAATATCATTACCAAGAAGAACGGATGCTGCGACCGCAAACCCCATAAAGGTTGAAATCAGTACACCTTCAATTGGTGATAAGAATGAGATGATCGCAAGTTCTGAAACGCCCAATTGACCATAGATGATGCTGTAAACGATCAGCCCACCAGTCCAGAGCGCATCGTGGACCAACATGGGTAGAGAAACCTTAAAGTATTTTTGACGATACTGCTTTAAACGGCCTTGCACCCAATCGAACTTGGTCGGAATAAGGTATGCGTAGCGTTTACAGAAAAAGTAAATCAACACTGCCGTTTGGAAAAATCGAGAAACAAAGCTGCCAACGGCTGCACCAAATACGCCCCATTGAGGGAAGCCGAATAAACCGAAAATCAAAACATAATTAAGCACGACGTTCACGACAATCGCGGAGATACTAACGTTGGTTGCCAGTTTGGTTTGGCCTACGGAGCGCAATACCGCTTCAATAGGTACCACTATCGCCGTTGCAATAAGACTAAAGCCCGTAACCATAAGATAATCACGTGCATAAGTGACGTATTCAGGATCGTCTGACATGAAAGAGACGATCTCTTTATCAAAAATCGCATAAAGAACAATAAACGGCAGCGTCACTAAAATGGAAATAAACCAAGATTGCGCCAATGTTCTGCGGATTCCTGCCAGGTTCCCTGAACCGTAATATTGAGAAGCCAGCACTGTTACTGCACCGCAAAGACCGAAAATGACTGCAAGGTTAAAGAAAAAAATGCGATTTCCGACTCCAACGGCTGCAGTGGCGGATTCACCGAGTTGGCTCACCATGAAAATATCCACGACGCCGAGTAACGCAAAAAGCATGGATTGAAGTGAAACAGGAAGGCCAATCGCAATCAGCTTTTGCCAAAATGCTTTATCGATGTATTCGCGTGTTAAGAGCATCGCATTTCTCCTTAAAGATTAATGCGAGTAGTTTATCCCTATGATTTGGCGGTGTATTTTTCAAAGGCATCCAAAACCTTTGTAAAACTCTCCACTAGTGTATATGTGAGCCAATAAATCATGGAAGATAAACAAGAACGCTACGCGATTTCAGAAAAAACCTATCAAGAGTTTATTGATCACAGTCGAGTACTGGCATTGGAGGAGAGAGGCATTGTGCAGTGCGGAATTGCAACCTGTCGTGACTTCTTCTCTGTTTATCGTAAAAACCAAAAAAAACACATGCTGCTTTACACCGTGCGCGGTAAAGGTTGGTTAGAAAGTGGGGCGTGTCGATATGATTTGGAGCCTGGCTCGTTGATCACGGTGCCTGCAGGTGTTGAAAACGGTTTTGGTATGGAAGAGGAACCCTGGCAGATCGCATGGCTTTTTCTTACTCCTGATAGAGCATGGCCAATGATAGAGAGTAATATTAGTTACCAGCTCACATCTGCACCTGAGGTGATGTATGCGTGTATCCAAACGTTGTTACGCAGTATTAATCTTCCTATTGATTATGGTGGTGCGGTTGGTGCACATAGCGTGGCTCAGTTAGAGCTGATGTTAAACATGCCGCCCTCAGAGTCGATATCACGCAGCCAATTGAGGCTTCGGCGCGTATTCGATCTTGTCCAGCGTCAGCTCCATAAGGATTGGAGTGTCGAGCAAGTGGCAGCTTTATATCCATGTTCGGAGCCACATTTGCACCGTCTGACTCAAAAGCAGTTCGGTCGAAGCCCGATGGCACATTTAACACGTATGCGCATGGAATACGCTGCTAGGTTACTTCGTTCAACAGAATGGCCGATTCAACATATTGGAGAGATAGTCGGATATCCAACTAGTGCCAACTTTAGTACACGTTTTAAAGCGTGGTCGAGCATGACGCCAAGAGAATTTAGGAAAAACGGAAGAGTGGATTGGTATATTGAGGAGTGAATCGTTCTTTTTATAACCGATAGAGCGCACAAAACTTATCGTAACCCAGAATTTTGTTCTCTAATTGATGAAATAAGTGAAAAATCATTTCGCCATTTTTTGCGATGGTGTTAACGTGAGGTTCGGTACTTGAATTTCAAAGGGTTATGACTTTCATGTTTTCTAATCTCCCAACTCCCGTATTAGATCCTATTTTATCTCTATCCGTTGCATACCGTAACGATGACCGTCCAAACAAGGTTGACCTTGGCATTGGCGTCTATAAGAACAGCGCAGGCGAAACGCCGATCATGAAAGCCATTCAAATGGCGCAGGATGTCGTTGTTGAAACTCAAAAAACCAAATCTTACGTTGGTCTTGCGGGTTGCGAAGAATTTAATAAAAGCATGATCGATTTGTTACTGACGGGAACGTCAGCAATGGATCGTGTTGCTGCCATTCAAACACCAGGTGCAAGTGGTGCGCTGCGTATGTTAGGTGACCTGATGAAGGTCGCACAGCCAGATACGACGGTTTGGATTTCAAACCCTAGCTACGTAAACCATAAACCAGTGATGGAAGCGGCAGGTCTTAAAGTTAAGTTCTACCATTACTTTTCTCCAGAAACGAAACAAGTAGACACAGCAAAAATGATGGATGATCTTGCGAAAGCAGGGCCTTCCGATGTTGTATTGCTGCATGGTTGCTGTCACAACCCAACAGGCGCAGATATCGATTTTTCTGCTTGGCAAGCCATTACGGAATTGTCACAGAAGAACGGTTTCACCCCATTTGTTGATATTGCCTACCAAGGCTTTGGTGATGGCCTAGAGGAAGACGCAAAAGGGCTTCGCTTCATGGCAGATAAAGTTGAAGAGATGTTAATAACGACGTCATGTTCGAAGAACTTTGGCCTATATCGCGAGCGCACAGGTGCGGCGATTGTCGTTGGTAAGAACATGCAAGACGTGGCCAACGCAAAAGGCAAGCTACTTACGTTAGCGCGTTCTACTTACACGATGCCACCCGATCATGGAGCTGCTTTGGTTAAGACGATTCTTCAAGATGACAACCTGACTTCCGTTTGGAAGCAAGAGTTGAGTGAAATGCAACATCGTTTGGTTAGTCTTCGTCAAAGTTTGTGTAACGAATTGAGAAACAACCATAATACCGATCAATTTGACTTCATTGAGGGTCACAAAGGCATGTTTACTGTGCTAGGCTTTAGTGAAAACCAAATGGCGCAACTGCGTGAAGATTATGGCATTTATGGTGTCGGCGATGGTCGAATTAACATCGCTGGACTTACCGAAACTCATATTCCATACGTAGCGGACGCAATTAAGAAAGTATCTCAAGCTTAATTGGAGTGTGGATGAAAAACTGGAAACTGATTCTGCCGCTTATGATGAGCGGCAGTTTAATTGCTTGTACGTCAACTCAAACGACGCCGGAACCTGCTGAGCCTGAGTCGCCGAAGGTCGAAGAACCTGTCAAAGTAGAGCCAGAAGTGAAACCAGAGGTCGATCCAACGCCTGAAGAGGAGCCTAAGCCTGAAGTAAAGCCTGAGAAAAAGCCCGAGCCAAAACCGACAAAACCAGCCAAAGTGACAAAGACACCAGACGGCATGTTGATTCTTGGTTCTGAAGAGTGGGTTTACGTTCCTGAAATTGATCAAACCTTCAAAGCTAGGGTTGATACAGGGGCGACAACATCATCAATTAGCGCGACAGACATTGTTCCGTTTGAGCGTGATGGTAAAGATTGGGTTCAGTTTAAGATCGACTTGGGCGATAAAGAAACTAAAGAGTTTAAAGTACCTGTAGAGCGCTGGGCTAAAATCAAGCAGTCATCGTCAGAAGAGGTGGATAAACGAGCGGTAGTAAAAGCGTATATTACCGTCGGTGACCACAAAGAAAAGACAGAGTTTACGTTAGCTGAGCGTGGGCATATGAAGTTTCCAATTTTACTTGGTCGAAGCTTTTTTAGAGATATCGCCGTTGTGGATGTATCGAAAAAGTATGTCCAAGATAAACCTAAAAAATCCGGCAAAAATTAAAGCCTTGTTACTAGTTCCTGCTAACAATCGGTACTTAACAAAAATGGCCTCCGAAACCGGAGGCCATTTTTATTGAATCACACACTTATTAATGCAACTGCTTAGTTACTTAATTAAAATGCAAAACGAGCAGACATCACAATTTGTTGGCCATAGACACCATTATTTTTGAAATCCGCGCCAAGTGATAGTTGCTGAGTAGAGTGGAATCTTGCGCCAAAATTATAAACGGTATTGGAATCGTCGTTATCCATTATTTGACCGATACGGGCATGTAACTCAACATTTTGCATGAACCAAATACGAGTACCAATATTCACCTCAGTGCGCCACTCGTCACCCACTTTATCACTGCCGTTTTCTTTAATGTTGTGTACTAACATTTGGCCATAAATATCTGCAAATTGGCCTGCTGGGCCGTTAAAGCCAATACCACCAGCAATGTCCCAGTCTCCGCTGAATTCACTGTCTGCGCGAGCAATGAAGTGGGTGTTTTCCGTAAAGTAGGTATTGAACTCGCCACCAAATGTACCAGGGCTAGTGCCCATGCGAAATTCCATCGTGTTGTAGTTGAAATTATTTGCATGTGCGGAAAGTGGCAAAACAGCGCACAAACCAAAGGCTGCAACCTTTAGAGCTTTACCTAGCATGGTGTCTCCGGGCAAGATGATTAAAATGAACAAAAAAATGGTCTGCAAAAAGCAGACCAAGATTGATAAAGCTATCATTTTAAGTGCTTGCCGTCACCATTTAGCTGTAATGGTCACCACATCATGCTGATATCCAAAGCAATCGGGGTTGTTTTACATGATCACCAGTTGCTCGACTTCAATTTCTGGCTTATTTCCGCCTTCAAATTCACCAAACAGACGGACTTTAGTCGTGTGATCAATCGGAGTGTTTAGCTGAATATCGTCATCGAATTCCACCATCACTTCACCGGAACCGTCGCTAAAGACAAACTTATCCGCGCGAACTTGACGTAATAAGTTACCTTCAACGACTACATCTTTTTCAGTAAACATATTGGAGTCGTTTAGCAAGGCGTCCAATTTTTCCACAGTGACAGGACCATTAAACTGCAAGTTTGATTGGTTTTTAGCGTCATCTTTCGCGAATGCAATAGAAGGAGCAATAACTAAGGCGGCGATTGTTGCGATAATAGTATTCTTTTTCATGTTACATCCTCATCGGTTTGTTTTGATGGGTTCATTAAAACAGAGCTTGTTTGAACCAATGATGATTTCAACATTCATATTCTATTCATTTGCT
The DNA here is from genome assembly GCF_043995865.1 of Vibrio sp. D3. Classification (NCBI taxonomy): domain Bacteria; kingdom Pseudomonadati; phylum Pseudomonadota; class Gammaproteobacteria; order Vibrionales; family Vibrionaceae; genus Vibrio; species Vibrio sp. D3. The sequence goes on from NZ_CP171886.1 coordinate 216,696, forward strand.
TGAGTAAGTGGGGACGATGACGTTATGATTGTTCATCTTCCTCTATTCCTTACAAATGTTCATGAAATCAGCGATCCCATCTTTAATGGTTCAAGGCACCACTTCGGATGCCGGAAAAAGTGTCCTTGTGGCAGGTTTATGCCGTGTATTAGCGAGAAAAGGGATAAACGTTGCCCCATTTAAGCCACAAAACATGGCACTAAATAGTGCGGTAACCAAAGATGGCGGTGAAATAGGTCGAGCTCAGGCAGTTCAGGCACAGGCGTGTAATATTGAGCCAACCGTGCACATGAATCCGGTTTTGATTAAACCCAATAGTGATACAGGTGCTCAGATCATTTTGCAGGGCAAGGCAATTTCCAATATGGATGCGGCTGGCTTTCATGATTACAAGAAAGTTGCGATGGACACGGTGTTAGATTCCTTCTCTCGTCTGACTCAAGAATTTGATTCGATCATGATCGAGGGCGCAGGGAGTCCTGCTGAAATCAATTTACGAGAAGGCGATATTGCGAACATGGGTTTTGCGGAGGCCGCTGATGTTCCGGTGATCATTGTTGCTGATATTGATCGTGGTGGTGTGTTTGCACATTTGTACGGAACACTCGCGTTACTTTCTGAATCTGAACAAGCGCGAGTAAAAGGATTTGTTATCAACCGTTTTCGAGGTGATATTCGTTTATTGCAATCGGGCCTCGACTGGCTAGAAGAAAAAACAGGCAAACCTGTACTCGGCGTGCTTCCTTTTCTTCATGGTTTGAATTTAGAAGCAGAAGACGCGATCACCGCGCAGCAAGAGTTGCACTCTGAGGTAAAACTGAATGTCGTTGTGCCTGTTTTAACCCGGATTAGTAATCATACTGATTTTGATGTGTTGCGATTGAATCCCGACATCAATCTACGTTATGTAGGCAAAGGCGAGAAAATAGATAAAGCCGATCTTGTTATTTTGCCTGGGACCAAATCAGTTAGAGACGACTTAGAGTATCTAAGAAGCCAAGGGTGGGATAAAGATATCTTACGTCATATTCGTCTTGGTGGAAAAGTGATTGGTATCTGCGGTGGCTACCAGATGCTTGGAAACTTGATTGATGATCCAAATGGCGTCGAAGGCCAGCCGGGTCAAAGCGAAGGGCTTGGCTTACTAGACATCACCACGACGCTAACTAACAGCAAACAGCTTACAAATACACAAGCACAGCTTTCTCTTAATGGCAAAACAGCCAATGTAAAGGGGTATGAAATCCACGTAGGACAAAGTGAAGTGCAGGGCATTCAACCTCTTACATTGAGTACTGGTGAAGCAGAGGGGGCTATCAGCAAGTGTGGCCAAATCATGGGAACCTACCTTCACGGGTTCTTTGATGAGGCAGATGTCTTAAGCCTGGTGTCAGAGTGGGTAAACGGCACTCAAATCAAACAACAAGACTTTGAAGAGTTAAAGGAACAAGGAATTAATCGTATTGCAGATGCGATAGAACAACATATGAACCTTGATTTTTTGTTTAAATAGCACATTAACTGATTGAACTTTCAACCCAAATAACCAGTTCTTTCGCTTGCCTTGTATTGGAGTTTCTCTATGAAAGCATGGAAAACGCATGCTTGCCTTGCGGCAATATTAAGCATTTCATTTTCAGCTAACGCAGCTACGAACCTCAAAGTGTATGCGGCGTCTTCGATGACGAATGCGATCGACGAAATCGCACAAAACTTTGAAGAAAAGTATGACGTTTCTATCACTCCCGTTTATGGTGGTTCTTCTTCTATCGCTCGACAAATTATCAACGGCGCACCAGCGGATATATTCATTTCTGCGAATACTAAATGGATGGATTATTTGGTCGATAAAGACGTTATTTCTCGTGACAATGTCACAAGCTTGGTGCGCAATAGCTTAGTGTTGATTGCGCCTCAGTCTTCAGAATTAACCTCATTTAACTTCTCTGATGCAACAGCATGGGAAAAGGCATTGCATGGAAATCGCCTTGCGTTAGGCAATCCGACGTCAGTGCCTGCTGGTATGTACGCGAAAGAATCACTGACTACACTAGGTGTATGGAAAGAGATCCAAACTCAAATCGCACCAGCAAAGAATGTGCGCCTAGCTTTGGCGTTGGTTGAACGTGGGGAAGCACCTTTAGGCGTGGTCTACAAAACCGATGCGCAGTTAACCGACAAAGTCAAAATTGTTGGTGAATTCGCGAGTGATACGCATGCGGCTATTGTTTATCCGGCTGCGGTTGTGAATGATTCTATTGAGTCCGAGCAGTTCTTCCAGTACCTAAAATCGGACGAAGCCGCACGCGTTTTTGCTCAATATGGCTTTCAGCAATAAACCGGCTTTCAATAATAGGAACGAAGCGTGACAGAACTGGAATACCAAGCCTTAATGTTAAGCCTCAAAGTGGGCGCGTACGCAGTACTTTGGCTCATTCCTCTCGGCGTTTTTCTTGCTTGGCTACTTTCTCGAAAAACGTTCTTCGGTAAATCGATTCTCGATAGCTTAATTCATTTACCACTGGTATTGCCGCCAGTGGTTATCGGCTATTTGTTGTTGATTTCTCTTGGGCGGCAAGGGTTTCTTGGAAAGTGGCTCTATGAACATGTAGGGCTAGTCTTTAGCTTTAATTGGAAAGGAGCAGTAGTCGCTTGTATTGTGGTGGCCTTGCCTTTGATGGTTCGGTCTGTGCGGTTAAGTTTAGAGAACGTTGACCCTAAACTGGAACATGCCGCGTCAACGTTAGGCGCTTCTCCTTTAAAAGCTTTTCTCACCATTACGTTACCACTGACCATTCCCGGAATTATTACTGGGACGATGCTGTCCTTTGCTCGTAGTCTTGGTGAATTCGGGGCGACGATCAGTTTCGTCTCTAACATTCCGGGAGAAACCCAAACGATTCCACTGGCAATGTATAACTTTATTGAAACGCCAGGCGCGGAAATGCAGGCGGCTCGCCTATGTATCATTTCTATCGCGCTAGCTTTGTCTACATTAATGATCTCTGAATGGCTAAATCGCAAAGCGGCAAGTCGGTTGGGTGCAAAGTAATGACGATTAAAGTTCAATTTAAACAAATGCTTGGTGATACTGATTTCGATATCAAACTTGAGTTACCTTGTAACGGAATTAGCGCTTTGTTTGGGCGATCTGGTGCGGGAAAAACCACGTTAATTAATATTATCAGCGGATTAGTGGCACCAAAACAGGGACATGTTGCGATTGGTGATCACGTTTTGTTTGATAGTGAAAAGGGGATCAACTTACCAACACACAAGCGCGGTATTGGTTACGTGTTTCAGGATTCACGTTTATTTCCTCACTATTCGGTTCAAGGCAATTTGTTGTATGGCGTTAAAGAAAAAGATGACGAGTACTTTGATGCCGTCACCGAACTCTTGTCTATCAAACCGTTACTAAAGCGCTTCCCGATCTCACTGTCTGGTGGTGAAAAGCAACGTGTTGCGATTGCGCGCGCATTACTATCAAAACCCAACTTGCTTTTGATGGATGAACCACTTGCGTCGCTTGATATGCCGAGAAAACGTGAGGTGATGCCATTTCTGGAGGAATTGTCGGATAAGGTTAATATTCCGATTATCTATGTCACGCATAGCCTGCAGGAGATCTTAAGACTCGCTCAACACCTCGCTATTATCGATCAAGGTAAAATTACGAGTTCAGGTAAGCTTGAAGAAGTGTGGGCTTCTCATGCGATGCGTCCATGGCAGTCTTTCTCGGATCAAAGCAGCTTATTTGAAGGCCGAATTGCTGAACATCATGAGCGTTATGCGCTGACTTGTGTCAGCCTTGCACCTAATGCATCACTATGGGTGCAAAAGATTGATGGTGAGCCAGAGACGCCAATTCGCTTACAAGTGCGTGCCAACGACGTTTCTATTACGCTAGAGCAACCTAAGGCGACTTCTATTCGAAATATCCTGCCTGCGACGGTCGATTCAATCGAGGTGTTTAACGCGGCTGATGATAAACAGAGTATTAATGTATCGCTAAAGCTAGATGAGGGATGTTATTTGTGGGCAACGATAACACCTTGGGCGCTTGATGATCTCGACTTAAAGGCAGGTGATAGTGTATTCGCACAAATTAAAGGTGTCAGTGTCACGCAAAAAGACGTGGCATTAGCGCCGCATTAATCGTTTAAAGCTACGCACGCTTAATGATCAAAAAAAGGCCGCAAACGCGGCCTTTATTTTGTCGGAAAAACGTTATTTTGCGAACACTTCTTTGAATTCGCGTTTAAGAAGTGGGTCGCGACGTGCTTTCTTAAGTTGCTTAACCATGTCTTTCACGCAGTTGTGAAGCACATTATCAAGTAATTGAGCGCGGTATTCTTCTTTATCTTCATCTGTCATGTTTTCTGGCAGATTAAGAGTAGGGAATTCTTCCATCACGTTGATACCAGCAAATGCTTGGCCAACAGAAACTAGAGCATGAAATTGCTCGAAGTTATCTAGAATGTTCTGAGCACTTGCAGGCATTTCGTCCCAAGACTCACGCACTGCTTCTTCAGACACTTCATGGATAGAGGTAACCATTTCGAACATTTGCTCTGGAACTTCGTCAAACTCAATAACTTTACGTAGTTCAGGAGAAATGGTTGCTAGATCGATTTTTTTGCTTTCGCTGTTAGTTGCTTCTGACATGGTGTGTCTCTCATTACAAAAAGGCGGGAATATTAATACCAAATGCATCAAATAGCTATACCCATGTGTCCGCAAGATGACCAGAACACGTGAGTTTGTTGAACTAACGTTCGTTGGTCATGTTTTGGTAGGGCAATTCTCAGTGTAATCGTTATAGACAATTGATTCCGTGATATTTAAACAAAAATATAGCACTTAATTATGAGTCGAATGCAACAACTCTATGAGTATGGTATATGTTTAATAAAGACAAAATAAGAAATGGAACGCGTTATGCAACCGACAGGGACATCAATGCGAATCCTCCTGGTTGACGATGTTCAGCTAGACAGGATGCAGTTGGCTATTCGTCTTAAGCAACTTGGACATATTGTAAAAGCGGTGGGTAGTGGGCTAGAAGCACTAAACACCTACGAGAGTTTTGATCCTGAACTGGTATTACTCGATATATCGATGCCAGATATGAACGGTTTTGAAGTCTCTCTTCATATCAGAGAAACCTTTCCCGATTGGATCCCAATAATTTTCCTGAGCAGTCACGAAGAGCCAGAAATGATTGCAAAAGCCATAGAGGCCGGCGGTGATGATTATTTAATTAAACCCGTAGATAAACTCGTACTGAACTCTAAGCTTATCGCAATGCAGCGTATTGCCCATATGAGACGAGAGCTTAAACAAGCGACAGCTCAATTGGAGAAAGTGAACCAACTTTTGACCCAGCAAGCGAATGAAGATGGCTTAACCAAACTCTATAACCGTCGTTATATCGATCATAAGTTAGAATCGATGGTTGCATGGCATGGCCGTCACAACATGCCAATGGCTTTGATTTTATTGGACGTCGATTTTTTCAAACCGTTTAATGATAATTACGGTCATATAGAAGGAGATCGTTGCTTGCAAGCCATTGCGAACCAACTTAAAGCAACATTTTGTCGCTCTGGCGAATACGTAGGGCGCTATGGCGGAGAAGAGTTTGTGGTGTTACTGGGTTGCACAGACGCCCAAACCGCAGAGAGAGAAGCAGAACGTATACAAGAGGCCATGTACTTTCTGGATTACCCACATGAGTATTCTAGTGTGTCCAATAGGGTGACAGTGTCACAGGGTGTTTTTGTTTTTCAACCAACGGGAAAAGAGCAGCAGTCTGATTTGTATGCGACGGTGGATAGAGCGCTGTATACCTCAAAGTCTTTAGGAAGAAATACACATACGGTGGTAAATGCAAGTTGAAACAATCTGTTATCAATAGTTATGCCTTAGCTACACTGTCACTTTTTTCATTATGTTCTAAGGCTAATTCGATTCAAGATCAGATACAAAAAGAGTATGAAAGGAACTTTGCTATTGGGATCGTTCTGTCAGATAGCGATGTCTTTACGGTAGGATTTCATGATTTCGATCCGAACGAATACTTCAACATAGATAACGAAGACATTGGTACTCAAGATTCGGTTGATCTCAGAAAGAAGATCGCAGTATCAACGCTACCATTTAGTTTTGATTTGTTTGAACAAGAGGGAATGCAAACTCACTACCTATTAAATGGCCGAGTTTATGCCTTAAGTACAGAGCAAGATGTGTATGTAGACCAAAAAGGACAGATTCCAGATAAAAGTAAAGAGTTAGTCATGGGCGGATATATTGAGTTTGCTGGAGAAAAACACCTCACTGATAAGCTAACGCTTAGTGGCGCAATCGGCTCACACTTAATGTACTATCAAAACGATTATAGTTATCGTAGTAATGCACTGAATGACCTAAAACCATTTCTAGAAGGTGTATACCTAAACACCAGTGCTTGGGCCGTTGTCGGAGAAGTCAACACAAAGCTTAAATACCTAGAGCATGAATCGTGGGGGAAATGGTACCTCTGGTCGGCTCCTCACTATTTTTATGGCACTGGCTGGGGTAAAGCAAATAATGGTGATATTGGCAATCCGGAAGGCTGGTATTGGGTCAATGGAATAAAGGTGTTTTATGATTTTACCCACATCGGAGATACTGTGCAGTCAGTGTATTCGAGCTTCAATCGAGTTGATATTGGTGGTGATACAAGAAAACCCATGAATACTGTGCACTACTACGAAGCCAGTGTTGGATGGTTAATGACACCACCATTTGACTCCGATTGGATAGATAATATCGGGATCGGATTAACGATCAATTATGGCAGTGCGTTAAAAGGAGGAAGCTTAGTCTTGTTCTTTAATCAAGATTAGTCAGCTAACTTTCGCTCTGGGGTATTAATGAAGCCTCACGCAATTGCGTCCAGCTTTTTTCGCTTTGTAAAGCGCTTCGTCCGCTAACTTAATCACGTCCTGAGGTGCTTGCCCATTTCTGCTGTCGGCCGCTCCGAAACTTGCGGTAACATAGACCGACTTTCTCCTCGAACTGTCGTTACCACGCTTTTTTTGGCCTTGTTTATGGTTATCTGGGCGGGATTCTTCATCACGTAAAATCATCTCATACTCTGCGATGGATTTACGTGCTTCTTCTAAAAACTCTTTACACTCATCTGCGTACTTGCCTTTAAAGACGATGGTAAATTCTTCTCCGCCAAATCGATATACTTTTGCGCCACCGGGAGTTTTAGTTAGACGCGAAGCGACCATTTTTAATACGTCATCACCCGTATCGTGACCGTAGGTATCGTTAAACTTTTTAAAGTGATCAACATCAAGCATTGCGATCGTGAACTTTTTGCCCATGTGTTTTAATTCAAGGTCGAGTGCACGTCTACTCGGGATCCGCGTTAAGCTATCTGTGAAAGCCAATTGATGGCTGGCAGAGGCAGCATAAATAATGATAAGCAACCCCGTTAGCGTAAACATGGTGCTAGATATGTATTGCACATCAAAGAAAATGAATGTTGCGGACGCCAGCACCATTGCAGAGTAGGTCATCGCATGGATGATTTCATTCTTCTTTAAAACAAGAATACCGAGGAAGCAGACAATACCCACACAATATAAAACTAGAATAAAAGGCAGTTTAGAAACCGTAGGTACGATAAATAAAATGCCGCTTGTCCATTGTTCAAACCCACCTTCAACGTAATACGCTAACGTAAGGTAAGACCAAAGAACGAACATCGTTAACATCAAGAGGTAAGTAAACATGGCTCTTGAGTCGAAACCGTCTTTACTAAACAAAAATACCGCAAGAAAAGAAACAGGAAGTAGCGTGGCTAAAATGGTCAGCTCAAGTAAGGCTGTACCACTTTGAAGTGGAACTTGTAGCCTGTGCTGTATCACGAAATAGGCCAGTAACGTCGCTAAGCACACCATTGACTCCCGACCTTGCTTAAATGAATAGCAAAGGAGCAGTGCACAGCCTAACAGTATGTACGGCAAATTTGCGGCAATACCCCAGTTTGACTGAGTCATCTGAATGATGTTGTTCATGCTCGAACTCACTAATCCCAACAACATAAATGGGAAAAGGAATCGAAAGCCTGATGAAGTCATTGATGATGAGGACATCTATTACAAATTGCCTGAAAATAGTTGATTATATAATTGGTTAGGTTAAGCGTTTCATCAATATAGATATTAATCTGCTATCGATTTTCTTGCTTCGAGAACTAGCAAGAATACGTCTATTTGCTCATTTTCCCAAGTATTTTGGGAGACATTACGACAAAAAGAGAGAGATTGATTAAATTAAGAGCAATCAATAAGTTGTTATAAACAAGTCGTTGCTATACTTGTTTTCATAGAACAAGGGAGATTTGCCAATGCAGATAAGTTCAGATGTGCATAACTACATGGAAACACTTGTTGGACAAGTGCTCAGTTTGCCTCAGTTTGTAGAGCAGTATGACAACGAGCAGCTCGCAGATATCGCGTGCCTTGCACTTATTCAGCTCAAACCCGTCTATATTCGTCATGATATTGATTTTTTATCTTCGCTTCCGGAACAAAAGCTCACCCAATTTAAGCAAAGTGCGGATATCGCGGTGAAAAACGCGGCAGAAATGGTGAAAGAAGACCGGCGTAAAAACCGAGATCATGATGTACCTGTAATTTTTACTCATACCAGTTATGATGAAGACAAAGAATTGGACTGGTATGAAAAACCAATCCTCAATGTCAATATTAAGTGATACAAGCTTAATCTATCGATGAGCTTACCCTAGGAGGAACCGTGGGATTTTTTTCGCGTTTGTTTGGTGGTAGTGAAAAGACTGCTGAAGTAAAAACTGTGGAACCAGTTGAGTACAAAGGTTTCCTTATTTACCAAGAGAGCCTTTCAGAGGGTGGGCAATACCGCATTGCTGGTCGAATAGAAAAGCAATACGACGATGAGGTAAAAACACATCGATTTATTCGTTCAGATTTACTCGGCTCGGAACAAGATGCCAATGAACTTATGTTGAAGAAATCTCAGATGTTTATCGATCAAATGGGCGATAAAATCTTCGACTAACAATTCACCGCAACTTGATTCCAATCATCTTAAAAAGAGCCATTAGTATATATGCTGATGGCTCTTTCTTTTTTTAGAGCTTAAATGTTTGTTAAGTCAGCATTTAATTATGATCTGGTTAGACCTCAGTCTAGTAAGGCATGGCGTTGTTATTTTTCGTGCTCAGAGCGACAATCATTCATTACTTAGCGTTATATGTAATGAAATTTAGTATTTAAATTACAAAACACTTGAAGTAATGAGACGCGTTCGATACAAACAGAATAATAACAGGGCTGTTAGTCAAGGTGTTATTGTGCAAATGGGTGGCCCCAAACACCATCTTTCGTTTGCAATTGTCTTGCGTGGTAAACAGATAGAAATAAAAAAGAGTTAGAGTAGAGCGACGCTCTGTTTTGGGACTAATTTATTGATATGTATACAAGGAGTATGCGTTTTGCAAATCGGTGTACCTAAAGAGATACTTGCGGGTGAATCGCGAGTAGCTGCATCGCCGAAGTCGGTTGAGCAGTTAATAAAGTTGGGATTCGATATCGCGATTGAATCCCAAGCGGGGGTGCTTGCGAGTTTCGATGATGCTGCTTATGAAGCTGCTGGTGCGAAAATCGTTTCTAGTGAAGAAGTTTGGGCATCTGGTCTTATTCTAAAAGTTAATGCGCCAATCGTAGATGAAGAACAAGGCATTGACGAAATCGCACTACTACAAGATGGTGCAACACTTGTTAGCTTTATTTGGCCTGCTCAAAACGCAGAGTTGATGGAACAACTTTCAAGTAAGAACATTAACGTTCTTGCCATGGATTCCGTTCCTCGTATCTCTCGTGCACAAGCCTTAGACGCGCTCTCTTCGATGGCTAACATCGCTGGGTATCGTGCGGTTGTTGAAGCAGCTCATGAGTTTGGTCGTTTCTTTACAGGTCAAATCACGGCTGCCGGTAAAGTACCACCAGCGAAAGTATTGGTCGCGGGTGCGGGTGTGGCTGGTTTGGCTGCAATCGGTGCTGCGGGTAGCCTAGGGGCTATTGTTCGTGCATTTGACGTTCGCCCAGAAGTAAAAGAACAAGTTGAGTCCATGGGAGCAGAGTTCCTGACCGTGGATTTCCAAGAAGACTCTGGTTCTGGTGACGGCTACGCAAAAGAAATGTCCGATGACTTCAACAAAAAAGCGGCAGAGTTATACGCAGAGCAAGCTAAAGATGTTGATATCATCATTACAACGGCACTAATCCCTGGCAAACCTGCTCCGAAGCTGATCACCAAGGAAATGGTCGACAGTATGAAAGCGGGCAGTGTTATTGTTGACTTGGCAGCTGCTAATGGCGGTAACTGTGAATACACAGTGAAAGACCAAGTTATCATGACAGATAATGGCGTAAAAATTGTTGGTTACACTGACATGGTCGGCCGTTTGCCAACGCAATCTTCTCAACTTTACGCGACAAACCTTGTTAACCTTCTAAAACTGCTGTGTAAAGAAAAAGACGGTAACATCAATATTGATTTCGAAGATGTTGTTATCCGTGGTGTCACCGTGGTTAAAGAAGGTGAAATTACATGGCCTGCACCACCAATTCAGGTTTCCGCTCAGCCGCAAGTGAAACAAGAGCAACCTGCGAAACCAGAGCCTAAAGTAGAAGAACCTACCTCTCCAACTAAGAAAATTATTGGTGTAGCCGCGGCAGTAGGTGCTTTTGCTTGGATTGCATCGGTTGCACCGGCAGCGTTCCTTTCTCACTTTACTGTATTTGTTTTAGCTTGTGTTGTCGGCTACTACGTGGTTTGGAATGTTACCCATGCACTTCATACTCCGCTTATGTCGGTAACGAATGCTATCTCCGGCATTATTGTGGTTGGTGCATTACTGCAAATTGGGCAAGGTAATGGGGTCGTTTCATTCCTATCCTTTATTGCTGTATTGATCGCCAGCATCAATATCTTCGGTGGTTTCACCGTCACCAAGCGTATGCTTGAAATGTTCCGCAAAGATAAATAGGAGTTACAATGTCTGCAGGATTAGTACAAGCAGCTTACATTGTTGCTGCATTATTTTTCATCATGAGTTTGGCGGGGCTTTCAAAGCAAGAGTCCGCTCGTAATGGTAACTACTATGGTATCGCAGGTATGACGATCGCGCTGATCGCGACGATCTTCAGCCCTGATGCTCAAGGCTTTGGGTGGATCATTATTGCGATGGCGATAGGTGGGGCGATCGGTATTTTCTATGCGAAGAAAGTAGAAATGACCGAGATGCCAGAACTGGTTGCGATACTGCACAGCTTTGTAGGTTTAGCTGCGGTTTTAGTTGGCTACAACAGTTACCTTGATGCGCCAGAAGCAGCAACTCATGCTGAACATGTTATCCACCTTGTAGAAGTATTCTTGGGTGTTTTCATTGGTGCCGTAACCTTCACGGGCTCAATTGTTGCATTTGGTAAGTTACGTGGTGTGATTTCTTCTTCGCCGCTTAACCTTCCTCACAAGCACAAAATGAACCTTGCAGCGGTTGTGATTTCTACGCTTCTTATGATCTACTTCGTAAAAGCAGATGGCAGCATGTTCGCTCTGATTGTGATGACACTGATTGCGTTCGCGTTCGGTTACCACTTAGTTGCTTCAATTGGTGGTGCTGATATGCCAGTTGTCGTTTCAATGCTGAACTCATATTCAGGTTGGGCAGCAGCAGCAGCAGGTTTCATGCTCGCAAATGATCTATTAATCGTAACAGGTGCGTTGGTTGGTTCTTCAGGTGCGATTCTTTCTTACATCATGTGTAAAGCCATGAACCGTTCGTTTATCAGTGTTATTGCTGGTGGCTTTGGTCAAGAGATTGTAATTTCAGGTGACGAAGAGCAGGGCGAACACCGCGAAACAACGGCAGAAGAAGTCGCTGAAATGCTGAAGAACTCAAAATCAGTAATCATCACTCCAGGATATGGTATGGCTGTAGCGCAAGCGCAGTATCCAGTGCATGAAATTACTGACGTACTTCGTTCAAAAGGTATTGAGGTTCGCTTTGGTATTCACCCAGTAGCAGGTCGTCTTCCGGGACATATGAACGTGTTACTTGCTGAAGCGAAAGTACCGTATGATATCGTTCTTGAAATGGATGAAATCAATGATGACTTCGTTGAAACAGATACCGTACTGGTTATCGGCGCTAACGATACGGTAAACCCAGCAGCTCTGGAAGATCCGAACAGCCCGATTGCTGGTATGCCTGTACTGGAGGTTTGGAACGCGAAAAATGTAGTGGTATTCAAGCGTTCAATGAATACTGGTTACGCAGGTGTACAGAACCCACTGTTCTTCAAAGAAAATACATCAATGCTATTTGGTGATGCGAAGGAAAGTGTTGAGTCTATTTTTAAAGCACTCTAACCATTCTTGATTTAAAACTATACAGGGTCAGCAATCGCTGGCCCTTTTTTGTTCCGTTTCAATGTTATAGTAATGCAAATCCTTCTGTTAGCAGATGTCAATTGCTTGTAGATTGATGTATAGTTTTGGCTAATGTAACAAGTGACGGTAACAGTTTGATTAAAAAGTTTTTGCTCGGTTTTGCAACTGTATTGCCGCTTTTTTCGGCACCTGCATTTTCCGATTCACTACCAGAAAGAATAGATACGTTTACAGAGCTATTTAATTATGAAGTAGCTCTTAAATCGTATGATATTCGTATTCTGCAATCAAATTATCCTACCAAGTTACTTGCGCCAGATTCGCTTCTGCCGCAAACGTCTGACTATCCGTTAAAAGATATACAGCAGCTTTACAGCTTAGCGAATACTTGTCGTGGTAAATTGCCACTGAGTCCTTTAATTACTGAGCCGTTAGTATTTACAAGAGCTATCTGTAAAGGGACGCAACTGACACCACGTTGGTTCTCGCGTAGTGGCCTCATTCACCCAGGTGGTGGGACTTATGCTGCACGCTATGTGGATAAGTATCCAGAACTCAAACCAAAGCTTGCTCAATACATGCATATTAAAGAGCGTGACAATGAGGAAGGGGATGAGTTGTTAGAAAGCTTGAAAAACATGGACGACGACGCCATTAATGCTTTGATTGCAGGCGCGAGCATGTTTATCGAAGGTAACGAACTTTGGTTACGACGTGGTGACCGTTACTTTGTTTTCGAGAAAGATATCTGGGAAGAAAACGTCGCTAATGCGGGTCTGTCGTACGCTTTAGCGTCTCAAAGCAAAAGTTGCTTTGTTAAACGAGGCAATATTTGTTGGGATGTAGAAGATCACTCACAAGTTTTGCGGATCAGTATGATCATACTGGTGATCGCAAATATTCTTCTAGTGATTGGTTGGGCTGTATACCGCTGGAATAGTAAGCGAGAAGAGCTCCGTAGTAGAATGCTTGTGTTGCAAATTTTAACGCATGAGCTCAGAACACCGATTGCATCTCTATCACTGACGGTTGAGGGCTTTCGCCGAGAGTTCGAGCATCTACCTGAAAGTGTATATGACGAGTTTCGCAGATTGTGTGAAGATACACGTCGTTTGCGTCAATTGGCAGAAGCGAGTAAAGATTATTTGCAATCCGATAACCAAATGCTTGCAACAGATTGGGTTCCGTCTGTCGCAGACTGGTTAGAATTTAAGATCGAAGAAGAATTTGATAGTGCCGTGCTTTTCAACATCAATGAAGATGTGGCTGCTAAAGTTAATGTGTACTGGTTAGGAACTTGTATCGATAACTTGCTTCGTAATGCGCTTAAGTACGGTATTGCACCAGTTGAATTGGATGTTTCAACTAGTGAAGAAAAAATAGTATTCCAAGTCCGAGATGCTGGTGGCCTAACGGCTAAAGATTGGGCAAATTTGAAGAAACCGTTCGTCAGTAAGAGCGGGTTAGGACTTGGGTTAACAATCGTTGAATCTATGGTAGGCCGCATGGGCGGAAAAATGTCCCTGATGGGACCACCTACAACCTTTATATTGGAGATACCTTGTGAAACAGACACTGCTTCTCGTTGAGGACGATAAAAACTTGGCTGATGGCCTGTTAGTAAGCCTGGAACAAGCAGGATATGAGTGTTTACATGTGGAACGTATTGCAGACGTAGAACCACAATGGAAAAAAGCTGACTTGGTTATTCTCGATCGCCAACTCCCAGATGGTGACTCTGTACAATGTCTCCCAGAATGGAAACAGATTAAAGACGTACCAGTTATCTTGCTAACGGCACTTGTTACCGTAAAAGATAAAGTTGCAGGCCTTGATTCCGGCGCGAACGACTACTTAACGAAGCCTTTTGCTGAAGCGGAACTCTTTGCGAGAATCCGTGCACAGCTACGAGCACCGGATTCAGCAGAGCAAAGCAGCGCTGATAAAGTGATCACAAAAGACTTAGAAATTGATCGTTCAACTCGTGAAGTTACCTATAAAGATGAGCTAATTACGTTAACTCGTACAGAGTTTGATCTACTGCTATTTTTAGCGTCGAACTTAGGTCGCGTGTTTACTCGTGATGAGCTACTTGACCATGTTTGGGGTTATAATCACTTCCCAACAACACGTACTGTGGATACGCACGTATTGCAGCTTCGTCAAAAACTGCCCGGACTGGAAATTGAAACACTTCGCGGTGTTGGCTACAAGATGAAAGCATAAGTCATAATGAAAACACTACTCCCCGTAGTTCTCTCATTAGCGTTAGTGAAACCAGTCCATGCAATGGACTGGTTTCAAACCAACACGCCTTTAACGCAGGCACATCAACACTTACTTGAAGATGATCTTGCCGGTATGTTCAACTCTCTTGTTGAACTGTGGCAAACGGAACCAAGCAAAGATTTGACTCCTCATCTCAATGATCTTCTTGGTCAGTCACTATCTAAAAACTGTGGCAAGTCTCTCACTGGTGTAACGCTGCCTGAATGGATAAGTGGCGTGAACGTTATTCGTCAGACCATCCAAAGCCCTGGGCGAGATACATTTAGGTTAGTGATCAAGCTAAGAGCTACAACTGACATCGAAAATATTTCATTTAATAGATGGGTGGATGATTCTATATCCGCAGACAGTTCATTCAGTTATGAAGAACAGCCGAGCGGTACGGAATTAGCCAATGAGCGTAGTTATTCGAAACGCTATAACCTCACGGGTAAGCTTGAAGCAGGCTTGTATCACTTAACTATTGTTTCTAAAGATAAACAAGAGTATCGAACTTGGGTAATATTAGGAGATTCCAATTCTTCGCAATATGTTCGTTGGACATCTAAAGAGAATTGGAAAGTAGAAAAGAGCGCACTTCGTAATCCCCATTGTCCATTACCGCAACTTGAGGTTGGTTTATATGACTACATTGATGGTCAATACGAGCAAATGTGGAAAAAGACGTACGAGTCTAACTATCCCAATTCACTAGAGCTTGCGGGCGTCCCAAATGATAGATACGTGCTAGCAGTGAGTATCAACAGTCGTCGTTGGCAGGGCGATATAATTGTTGAGCAAGCTCAAACTATTAGCCGAACCTATGATCTTTCCCAAGAAGAATAGTTAAAGAAATACCATTTGTGCCGATAAAGGTTCAGGAAGAACCAAAATCACAAGTGTAGTATGAAAACCAAATATAAAATTCTAGCCACCTCTGTTGCCACCACACTTTTCGCAAACGTTGCTTCGGCTGCCACTTATGCGATAGAAGCTCGTAGCGATGCGATGGGTGGCGTTGGTACGGTATCAGCAACTTATCTGACTGCTCCTTTTTTCAACCCCGCACTTACTGCAATTTATCGCCGAAACGATGATGCAGGAATGATCGTGCCAAGTTTTGGTGGTAACTACGATGATCAATATGATCTTGTCGATGAAATCGAACGCATCAGCAAATTGACCGATGTCGATGAAATCAAAAAATCGATGAATGCCATAGATGGAAAAAAAACTGACTTTGATCTTGGTGGCGTTGTCGCTATAGGTATTCCTAATAAATTTTTATCTGCAACTGCATACGGTAAGTTATACACTGAATCATTCGTACAACCAAAAGTAGATACGTCAGGTACTAATCCGTTAGACGATAGCTACGTACAAGGTGTTTCTATTGGTGTTGCTGAAGCAGGTGTATCACTTGCTAAATACACCAACTTTATGAATCAACACCTTTCATTTGGTGTTACGCCTAAACTTCAGCGTATTTATACGTACTCTTACGCCACGAGTTTTCAGAATTTCGATACCAAAGACTTACGTGAACATGAGACAGCGGAAACGATGTTTAACTTGGATGCGGGCGCGCTTTGGTTCTTTGGCCCATATCGTCTCGGTATTTCAGCAAAAAACTTGATCGGAAGAGACGTTAAAACAAAATCGTTCATGTATGGCAGTGATACGATAAAATCATACGAGTACAGCATGCGTCCCGTATATACGGTCGGGGCAGGGGTTGTTGCCGATTACTTTACTATGAGTGTCGACTACGATCTTAATGAAGAAAAACGTTTTTCATCCTTCGATGATAATACACAAATGATTCGAGCTGGTATTGAATTTGATATCTTGCGTCAAATGGCATTGCGAGCGGGTTATATGAAAAACTTAGCTCGAACTAGCGACGAAGGTACCATTACTGCAGGTATTGGACTGTCTCCACTTAAGTTGATCGAATTAGATATTGCTGCTCAGTACACGAACGAGAACGCAATGGGGGCATCCATTAATTTCCTTGCGACCTATTAATTGAATCGTTATAGTCTGCTCCTCAAAATGAGGAGCTTTTTTATGTTTGACGATTTACCCCCTCTATCTCACCAAGAGCAACAACAAGCTGTAGAGAAAATTCAAGAATTGATGTCGAAGGGCACAAGTACAGCAGAAGCCATCAAAATTGTTGCCGAACAGATTCGATCTGAGTACGCGGAAAAACAACAGCAACAAAACTAATTAATTCATATCAGGGCTTTGGCCCTGTTTTTTTTGGTCCTCATATTTATCCTCAAATATTTTCATACCTTAACGTAGTTACGTCGTAACGTTATTTCTATACCTTTCAATTTATTCAACTTCCTCTATTCTGTACTAAGTAATTGGTAAAATTTTACTTGTTTAAGTTAACCTTGATGCGTTCTGGCTTGAACGAATATGGGGTGAAATGCTATTTTTTAAATTAAAATTAATAAAGTCAGTAACTTGCGTTGGTTTTTTGTCTTGTGGTTATGTTTCGATCATCTTTTTGTGTAATTAAATTACAAGATGATGATTGGGTATGTTTTCAGGTAGAGGATTATGCTGTGAAGATAAAAAAGACACGTTGTAACAGAAAAATAAAATCTGAATATAGTTATATAGTTGACGTTATATAGACAGTAAGTGCTCGCAGACGTATGTCGGTTTTAGGTTGAACATAGGAGTGTTGGACTCTGTTTTAACTCTAAATCTTGTCTTTAATTCAGTGTTGTCTATGAAATAACTCTTAATCTTGATCGATGGATTACACGAAAAAATTACTTATTGCCAAGTGGTTTTACTAAACTAGGCGACGTTGTAATTAGGAATATAAAACAAGCTGCAATAGAAATTGACAGGATTTAGAAACGTAGTGACAGTGTAACGTGGGTTTGTTTGCGTTAGTTACATAGCTATGTACATCTTAAGGAGGGAGGACAAAATGGGCCACATATCAATAACCGATTCCTAAGTCACTAGTTGACTTCACGAGCCTTCAATGGCTATTAGATAGCTGATCGCTCGGCTGTTTCCACATTCTTATATCAAACTCCAATATTTTCATGAAATATGAGTTTAGACATTGCATTCGCTCTTAGTGAACTAGACTTACTATAAGCACATGAAAACTAACTAGGAGAGAAAGAATGAGTTACAAGCACGTTTTAGTCGCTGTTGATTTATCTCAATCTAGCCAAGTCGTTATCGAAAAAGCAATAACTCAAGCAAAGAACTCGAACGCCAAACTTTCATTCGTTTATGTGGATGTTGATCGTGTGATCATGGAGCCGAAAGAAGAACAAAAGTTGCAAAAGGAGCTACAAGAACTCGCTGATAAATGCCTATATCCAGTACACGAGACGATGGCAGTTATCGGTGACCTTCATATCAAATTGTCGGGAATCGTAAAAAAAGAGGGAATAGACCTAGTTGTCTGCGGTCATCATCATAATTTATTGAGCCGTTTCTTTTCATCGGTACCAAGGGTAGCGAATGAGGTTGAAGCGGATTTATTGATTGTTTACTTGGATGAGTGACAGTAACGCAGGTTTGTGCCGCATCTTTTGTAATCGCGTTTTTCGCATATTAAAAAGCCGAACGTTTGCGTTCGGCTTTGCGTATGATTGATAACAAAATAATTAACCAGGAATGGCAGATGCCTCTTGGGATAAAACAGATGCAGACTCTGCGTTTGACTGCAAATCAAAATGTACGTTAACTTGCACACCTTCTCGCTCAAAAGTGACATCATCAAAATCGGTCATAGCGATTTTGAATCCATTTCTAGCAAAAAAGCCAGTCACCATAGTTCGCTGCTTAATTTCTAGTGCAGACGCGAGTAGCTTATCCATGGCATTCTCCTTGGTTATTGTGGGGATATGGGTAGAAGATACACGCAGAACGGTATGAAATCAATTTAATATAAAGCTGCTTTCGATTAAATTTTTAATGTAAGTCAATCTATTGTTTAACCCACGTGATTTATTCCACGCAAAGCCTTGATAATGAAACGGTATAGCATCTCATGTTGTGATAACAAGCATAAAGATGAGGATTTTCATAAATGCCTAACGAGGCTCTTTGAAACAATACGTTACAAAGCTTCTCGCTAGGCCTCATGAGTTATCAAAGGAAAATTATTAGCCTGAAAAGCCATCCTAAAGTGATTCATTTTTCAATATTTTTGATAACTCAGACCTAATAAAAGTAGATATTTCAGCTAGCTTTCTTGGTAAAGGGTTTTGATAAGGGTAGGCGATATACATGGAGCGTTCATACAAAATTCGAAAAGATCTGTTTATCAGAAAGGTACATTGTATAGAATAATAAATGATATTAGTGCTTTGTATACAAATTCATTAGTAAAATTATTTGGTGAAGAGTTGAGAGTCCATCATTGCAAACATAAAATTAATGTAAGAACCACTAGCGAGTTGAGTGAACATATGAAGAAAGATCTAGGTATAGATTGAAAAGTAGAGAGTTTACATCTAATGGATGCCTTGTTCCTATAAAGCTAATGTAATAATTACACTTTTTGGGATGAACAATACGTGCCCATAAGTGAGAACATTGATTTTTCTCATCCTTTCGATAACTTAAAACATAAGTTATCGAAAGGATATAATGTGAGCAGTAAATTTGAAGACAAAGACTTTAAGCAATCGTTAGGTTGCTTATCTGATATAACTTAAACACTAGCTCATGACCAGCAGAGTTAGTATCAGAACTTCAAGAACGCCAGCAAAAGATCTTGTTAACTCAGAAAGTTGCAGAGAAATAATGGAATA
Source organism: Vibrio sp. D3 (assembly GCF_043995865.1). Classification (NCBI taxonomy): domain Bacteria; kingdom Pseudomonadati; phylum Pseudomonadota; class Gammaproteobacteria; order Vibrionales; family Vibrionaceae; genus Vibrio; species Vibrio sp. D3. The sequence goes on from NZ_CP171886.1 coordinate 236,267, forward strand.
TCCAATCCAACTGTTCGTCTACTTGAATGAGCAAGATACAGAACAAACGCGTATAGTGTCGAACGTAACCCAAGATACAGTGCAGGAACTTAATCTGCTAAACGGTTTTAAAGTTGATGACTGGTTCTTATCAAGTGGCCGCTGCGGTGAAATCGAAGTTCATGGCCTATACAAGACAGCCGATGAAGCCTGAAAGGCCGCAACAGCCAAATACGGTGTAACCAAGCTGACATCGCCACTGCTAATCTCCTAACTCTAAAGTGCGCATTATGGGCGCTTATGTTGAATGCGATTGCATATGCGTATCCTATAAAATGTCTCTCTTTTGAGGGACAATTCAATGAAGTATCACGAAATGACTAAAAACTATATTTTTCGTGAATTTGAATGTGGTTTAACCGTCGAAGAAGCTGCTAAACTTTGTTTAAAAACTGTGAGAACGGTCAAAGAATGGGATAAGGGAAAATCGATTCCGCCAGAGTGTAAACGCTTGATGAGGATGAATAAGGGTAGGGAATTGAGCTCTTGTGAAGATTGGGAAAACTTCGTAATGCGGCATGATCGCTTAGAGCTTCCAACTGGTCAGTTGGTTACTGCGCAGCAAGTTTTGGTTGGAGTCGCCTTATTAGAGTTAGGTGCATCAAATGATATTGCTATTGCACACCAAATTTTGAAATATGCGCGGGTACTGAAGAGAATAGTTTAATAAAAAGGCTCCGAGAGGAGCCTTCATAACTTCAACAGTTATATAGCACGGCCTGATAACTGATTGGCTATGTGAACCGCATGATTATCGGTCATTCCTGACACCATATCCATAACGCGCATATAACACTCGTATTCGGTCATTTCAGACGTAATTTTGTTGGCTCCCATTAAGTCGATAACACGTTTAGATTTGAAATGTATAGGGGATTCCGAATGCAACTCTTTAATCGCAATGACAAATGATTCTAGAATCGTTTCCATAATACTGTAGGCACCTAGCTCCAATTCTATTTTTCTGCGGCTCAAGAAGATGTTGTTTGTTGTTATATCTTTCGCATCATCTAGACCTATTTTTTCGTTGCCTGTTAATCTTGCGATTAGGTCACCTTGAAAGTTGCCATTCATTATATCATCGTAGTTCTCTTCGAAAGCTTCAACAGCTTGTTCAATTAAGTTTTCGATTGCTTTGGCTCTTAGAGGTACGATTCTTTTTCTTAGCGTATGTTGTGAAGGAACGGGGCTTGATATAACTTCGGATGCCCCTGCTAAGTGTGAAAATATCTTTTCAACACGCTTAAAATCAAGCATCCCTAATTCTAATGCATCTTCTATATCTAGTATCTTGTAACAGATATCGTCAGCAGCTTCCATTAAATAAGAGAGTGGATGCCTCATTATACTTGTGCCATGCCAAAGCCCAAGCTCATCTGCCAATTTATGAACAAGCTCTTTTTCTGACTGGAAGAAATTAAATTTTCCTTTAGAAGAAGCTAGCGCATTGTCTGAGAACCAGGGGTACTTTATCAAACATGCTAGTGTTGTATATGTTAAGCGTAGTCCACCTTCATTTAAATTATCTTCAACTCTGGATACAACCCTTAAACCTTGAGCGTTGCCCTCGAATATTGTGAGATCTGAACGTTCGCCAGCTGTTGTTAGTAGTAGAAGATCTGTATTTTCTTTAAACCAGTGTCTAATGGCAAACTCACCGGCATGACCAAAAGGTGGGTTACCTATATCGTGAGCTAAGCAAGCGGCCTGAACAATAGTACCAATATCGTCAGGCGAGTACTCGCTAGGTAACTCACCTCTAGAATGTAGGAATGCTCCTATTTTGTTACCTAAGCTTCTTCCTACACTGCCGACTTCAATCGAGTGCGTAAGCCGAGTATGTATATGATCGTGATTCGACAGAGGGTGTACTTGTGTTTTCCTACCTAAACGGCGAAAAGCAGATGAAAATACAATGCGGTCATAATCTTTGTGGAACTCAGAACGCGAGGTATCATCGTTATGGCTTGCCTCTGCTGAGTGCTCTCTTTTTGTTGAAAGTAATTGATTCCAGTCCATTATTTAGCCCAAATGTTAATAAGCCCCTAGATTTGTGTTAGAACTAGGCGCATTTGATGAAATTTAGTGTTTAGTAATTTCTTTAGGTGTAACTGCTTCAAGAAGTAATTCAGCACTAGATACAGATATAGCTTTCTTTTTAATTTGTCCGCTTATATATGTTTTGAACTTCTCTTGTAAGTAAACTGCCTCAAACCAACTTCGGAACTCACCAAGAGAAGCAAGAGGATAGATAAAGACAGAGACTGGTCCATTTTTTGACTGTGGAAAATAATCAGGGTAGTGATGAGGATGCTTGGTTCTTTGCCCATATAAATCATCAAAACCGGAGGTTTCCCAATGCTTACTCCAAGCTTGACCAACGCTAATATCTGGTACTACATGTTCATCAACAACAAGACCTTGTCGGATAGAAGAGACCATTAGGTCTGCAATTTCCTTGAAAACACTGAAATAACCTCTAGGCACTTCATTCAATAACATCCGATCATGAAAATGTTTCCATTCAACTGGAACAACATTAGCAGGGTCATAGCCTAAGCTTGTGTATACAAACTCACGAATAGAGCGTCTAGCCAATAGTCGATAATTTGTCTGTGCAACTTCTTGATTTTTCGAGGTTGAATCAAACGCATAGTATTCTAGTATTGCTAAACATGCCGCATCGTCTATAGCATAGTTTTTAACACCATTCAGCGTTACTTCGACATGAATTTTATTATCATCTATCCCTTGCTCTCTTAGAATCTGAGAGATCTTTGCGCCTCTAGGTTTTAAGCGCTCTTCATCCCAATTGGAAACTAATGTTATAATGCTACTCGGTGCCTGACCGACTAATCTCGAAACTCCACGCGCGGAAAGAAACGGAGTTCCATCAGATAATACCCCCATATTGATTCCATCGACTTCCCCAATTTTGACGGGAACATTTGGCAAATCCATCTGCGAATTTGAAGTTAACTCTTGACTCATATTTTCACCATTCATTGAACTTATTATTAATAGATAGACTACATATAACACATGACTCACTACCATGTGATGCATATTGGTGTTCTTGTGATTTTTAATATGAAGATTTTGATAAAGGTTAGGTTTATCGTGGAATTTACCCCCGTAATACAGATTCGGGGGTTTGCTCCGCTTTTAGGTCCCTCCCGCAAAGCGGGCCCCTCCCAAAATGCTCGCAATACCGCGCACGTAATAAAAAAGGGCTCGTATAGAGCCCCATGATTAAGTTCGGTGTGGAAGTGCCAAGGTTTGGTGTCCTACATGTTCCGCTTCCTCGGTCTACGCAGACTGCGCTAGCTTCGACGCTGTGGCGAGCGGTCTAGATATGGACAGGCATGTTTTGCTGCAATATGTCTGATGGCTTTTCTCTTTGGCCGCACGTGAAGATCCTTTCTGTTTCTTCCCAAGTCACTCGATATACGCAGTCGCTCAACACTTCGAACTGATACCCAATCTTTACCAAGTCCAGATGATCGAAACTGAATAGCTTGTCGCGGCCATCGTACACATCGATGTATATCTTGTAGAACGTCAGGTCACGGTCGAGTTCGGCAGCATACTTCAGCCGTTTGGCGTAGGCGATTTGCTTTGCGTATCCGGTGATATAGAAGTCGTAGTCTTCCAAAGGCCCGAATCCTGAAGCTTTCTTTTTCTTCTTCGTTTTGGTTTCTGCCGTATCTACCGTTGGCGTTCCGTCAGGCAGCTGCGCTTGTGCTGGTTGTGGTGGTTTAACGGGGTCGGGCGGTTGCTCTGGCTCCGGCCACCAAGCCCAGAGATTGAAAACTAACCCAAGCGATAACAGCACCACCGTTCCGACGACAGGCCAACGCTTCCAGAACGGGCGAATGTCTTTTGCTTCGGCTTCCTGCACTTGCTTGTTGGATTGCGAATGACTCTTATAGAACGGGAAGTACTCTGACTTATAAAACCGGGTAGAGGTGTTCACCACTTCACCGGCACAACCATCTTGCACTTTCTTGGTGTAAGAGCTGGTTGAGCCCATGGCCGTGTTCTTTGTGCATCGGTAAGTCACTTCAATCATGTCCTTAATGTCTCGATGCACTTTGCGGATGTTCTGCGTGAGCAAGATGATATCGACACCGTAGTGACGGTGTATTGAGTACCATTCTAGAATGGGCGCGGCCAAGCCTCGACTTGGCAAGCTCATGTGCGCCTCATCGACCACATAAAGTGGCCCTTGTCCTTTTTCATTACGCCATTCGTCGGAGTAGTCTTCAATCTGGCTGAACGGGCGCGAGGTTGAACCAAAATCCGTTAAACGGCCATCCACGATTTTGATGAGTTCTCGAACGTCTTCACCAAATACCTTAACGAACCAATCTATGTTTAAGGTGATATTGGTAATGACTTTGCGGCCATCCTTAATGGCCGGAATAATGTGGTAGGCAACCGCCTCATAGGTTTTACCGCCTCCTGGTCTTCCTGCTATGGCGTATATCATGAACCTAACCTCGTAAACGGAATCAATTGCAGCATCAAACGCACCGTAATAGCGGCCAGAATGATGGACAGACATTGGGGCACGCCGACCGCCGCCATGACCCAAGCCACGGTAGGCGGAATACTGGTCATGTACTGGCTCATATCGACCGGAGCGAATAGGGAGAACACACCAGAGAGCAACAGATTCACCATTGCCATGATTTGCTCAACCGCCCAAAAGAACAGGTCTTTGAGCATGTTGACCAGCGAGATTAAGATCTGATAGAGGAACACCAACAGCTTGTTAAATAAATCGACTAACCAATCCATATTAACCTCCAAAAATAATACGACGCGCCGCAAACACTGACGTCATGATGAGCACCGCACGAATAAAACCGAACACCCAATCAAAGCTGATTTGCTCCTCAAAGCTGAAGTCACCGAAGAACGGCACAGGGAGCACGAAAGAAGGGCGCTTGGCACTGGATAAGTCGAGGTCACCAAACGAGTTTACAAAGTTGTCGATGGTGTTGTGTTTAAGATCATCTAACTGACCGGACACCAAACCACCTAAGCCATCGGGATAGCCCGACTCATAAAAGCCAGTACAACTTTGAGACTCGATACACGTACCACCCGTACCTGCACCAGACGTATCTGTATTCGCGATACCGTCTAAGGTGTCAGAAATACCGGAAACTTCATCCGCGATACCATCCATTGCCCCTGCAATTTTCTCTACATCGTCACCCACACCATTAATGGCATTGGTGTTCTTGTTCATGGCCGTGGTGATGTCAGCATTCGCTTGTTGGATAAGGGCCTTAGTGTTTTCGTAAATCTTGTTGTCGTTGATTTGCTGCTTTTGAATGGCTTGCGTGTTGGTGACCATCGACGCGTTCAGCGCAATGATTTGGTTTTGAACGTCAGCACTGGCTTGATTGATGTCGATGTTCATGTCATTCAACGCTTTGTTGACGTCCTTATTCATCCCTGTAATGGCTTTAAGAACTGCCGTGTCTGTCGATTCATCAGTGTCAGGCTCTTCCACGTCTGGCTCACTGTCGGTATCCGGTGGATTCACCGTATTGGTTGAGCCATCAGGTAATACGCTAGGGTCTTCGATGTCGCCTGTTGGGTCGTCAGGGTCATGAATGGGGTCATCAGGAATAATAGGGGTGTCAGGGCCATCTTTACCCCAGAAGAGTGTACCGCCTTCACATTGATTTCCTTTGAACTGGAATGTTCCATGACAGATTGTGTTTTGTGTCCATTCGCCAGAATCAACGTCCGTACACAGCGTAGTATCACTAGGAATGCGTTCTAGTTCGCAACGGGTTGCGCCAAAATCGCCATAGCATGCCCCAGTAACTTGTTCACCGTAGACGTACGCCACCCATTGAAGCAGCTTGGTTTCATCAATGAATTTTTTAAACTGGCAAGCGTCCATACAGGTGCCGTCAGGGTTTTCACCATACTCACACGCAGGAACGATAGGCTCACAGGTGTAACCGTCACCATCTTCTATTCTTTCATGGTCTGCTGGACACTTAGCGGTACGATGAAGAAACGTTGCAGCGTGATATCTCGGGTAACTGGGACTGGTTGTGTTACAAATAATCATTAAAGAGAATTTACTACTCTCTATAGAGCATGACTTCGTATAGAAGTCTTTGTAGTTAACAAACTTATTTTCATAACAAGAGACATACGAGTAAGGGTTAACCCTCTTACCCAAGGACAAGTTACAGTTAGGATAAGCGGCAACATCGCTAGCGCTGTAAGTTGGTTGAACTGCGCTTGCATTAAGTGATAAGAACAAGCACGAAAACAGAAGTAAAAAGAGTGATTTATTCACGTTTTCACCATTAAAAAAGGGGACCGAAGCCCCCTTATCCTCTAAAGTTTTGGCTGGCCACGTATCCGGCAATGCCACCCAAAAGCACAAAGACGATGAGTTGGACATCGTGGAGAACGGCCAACATAAACTTAAGCCTTGTTCACAGCACGCTTAGCAAGAGTGATGGATTTGTAAGCCATAGTAATGCCGACAATCACCAGACCTGCCGCGCCGATTTTGGTTGCCACACCAGATAAGTCGATAGCGGAGAACGGGTCAGCTGCACCACCTTCCGCCGCCATAGCAGGGACAGAAAGCACCGCAACAGTGACGGTTGCCGCCGCTTGTTTACCGAACTTTTTAAGCGCGTTTAGACGTTTCATAACAGATTCCTCAAAGTAGTTTTATTAAACGTATTGCCATCTTGATGGCGTAAGTTGAGAGATATCCGCCAACGAACACCAAGGTGAAACCCAAGCCGAACGCTTGAGATATCTCTCCTGGAGTCAGCTGTGTGTAGCTCATTAACGTGTCATATTCTTGAGCCGTGACCATGACATAACCACGGCATGAAGCCGCTTCAATGTCAGGAACGACAGCGAGAAAACCGTCCGCGTTAGGTAAAGCACACACAGGCATAACGAAATTCCTTATTTAGCCTTTAACGAGGCTTCAAAATGTTTCTTGATGTCGTCATCCACAGGGATGAGTTCTGTCACAATGGCACCTGCCAATGGATCGTCTGGGTTAATCTCCAAACGCAATTGGTATTCACGGCGAGGAACGAGGGCGCCCGTACGTTCAAGTAATAGGGCGTATTGATGATCAATCATCAACGGTTGATCCCACTGTGGGTTCACATCACCGGATTCCCCGATAGTGCGGCGTTTGAATTTCTCTGAGTTGATTTCACGTAGAGGTCGTGACACGTTCAGTTGAGCACTGTCACCACGTGCTGAGTTCCAAGTGATATCCATGCCAAGTACAAAAACGGATTTAGCCATTTGTTAAGTCTCCAATATGTGAGTCACCAACTTGCCGTAGGTATCGGGGAAGGTGAATTTCGTTCCATCACGGACAAGGGAACCGACGACGGTTTCAATGTCGCCCTCATGGAACTCGATAAGTGAATTAAGGATTTTCCCGTACTGGCGGCGCATCCAGTGCGCAGAGGCCAACAGGTCTAACGCCGCGCGTTTAGTCGGGACGGGTTTGGTATTGAATTTCTTAGCGGTAGAAATTGATGCAGCAAAATCATTGAGCGCGGCATACGCGCCAGCTGGATTCAGCAACACATCAACATTCCATTTTTTCAGCTCGACTTCAGAGCGGTACCAGACAAGACCCGTGTTCGCGAGTTTCTGCTCAAGAGCCTTGTTGTAGATACGCCAGTAAATGCGCGAGGTACGCGAACCAATCGAGTATTGCTCTTTGGTGTAAATCGGTTTGCCATCTTTGCCGATACTGGCAATGGTCATATCTTCATGAAGCACAGGGCCACGACCACGTTCAGCGGTGCGGAAACAGTCGTCACGCCACGCCTTGTAAGCGTATTCGCAATCAAAAATCCCGTCGTAATCGTCATAGGCCAAGTCAACACGCGCCAAAGTTTGCACACCAAGCACATTGGTCAGCCAGTCATGTAGCGACCACGTAGGACGACGGGCAAATACATGCTTGCATCCCGTTCCGTTGATTTGGAAATGCACCGTGTCATTGTTACCGCCGATACCAACGAAGCCGCAGAAGTCCTCACCATCTGGCGAAGTCAGTTTCATGGATTCGGTGTAGAACTGGAAACCCAAACCACGAGGTGCAGACAGCGACAAACCAAGCACTTGATTGGTGAAGATACGCAAGCAATCTTCCAAGTAATTGCGATAGCAGATATCAAACGCTTTGTTGTACGCATCAATCTCATCGGAAGTCTGAGCGACCGTCGGATTAAACACAGGTGGAGCAGGGAACTTAGGTGCACGGAAGTGACGCTGTAACAGTCCAGATTTGGCAAAGCCTTTGTATTCCTCATGCTTGTGCAATCGACGAACCGCATCATGACAATGACGTAAGTCTTTCACGGCAAACGTAAAACACAGGTAATCAATATGAACGCTTTGCTCATCGAAACTTTTAAGGATGTTAGTTGCAGTAGTCATCGAACACCCCCATATTGATACGTTGTTCAACGGTCGTGTTGGTGATGGACACCAACTCATAAGAAGCGAACTGAGACGAAGCCCAAGACTCAAGATGAGACATGGATTTAAGCAAATCCCATTCGTCGCAACCTTTGACCAACACAGAAACCGTGTAGTCAGGCAGCAAGTCGTAATAGATGATTTGAGCTTCGTTCATGATTATTGAGCCTCAGCGATTTTTGAAAGAAGAGCGCGCTTTGGTGCGTTTTTGATGTAAACGCGAAGATCATCAAATTCGTTTTGTGTCAGCTTGCCGTCGCTCATGAACTCGTTAAGCATTGAAGTAGCGGATGGATTTTCTTCAATCCAACGCTGAGCTTGAGCATAAGAGCTCGCAGGAACGTCAAAATTCGCGCGTCCATAGAAGACAAACGCAATAGCTAGGAGCCCAGCTAACATACATAAAAGCTCAAGTGGTTTATTGCGTTCCATTTAGGCGACTCCAGTACGAAATATTTCGTATAGTTAATACGAGATTTTTCATAGTGTAAATACGATAAATTCCGTACATATAAGCTAGAATCAAGAAAAGAAATTGAAAGGCAGGATTGGAAAATGTACACAAACAAGCTCATTGACGCTTATAAAGAGCAGATGAACTACGTGCAATACAAACAAATCGCGCCAGACTTAGGCATAAGTCCTCAAATGCTTACTGATGTGCGTAAAGGAAGAACGTATTTAAAAGAAAATCAGATACTTATGCTTGCCGAAGCTATCGGTGAAGACAAAGAAAAGGCTCTGATTGGCTTAGCGATGGATAAAGCAAAAACGCACGAAGCGCAGACACTATGGCAGAACATAGGAAAAAAGTTTAACGGACTTGGATTATCAAGCATTTCAATGGCTTGTGCTGGATTAGCCTTAGTGATTGCAAGTCCTAAAGAATCACTATTACAGTGCGCATTATGTATATTATGTTAAATTGAACGTGCTCGTACGCCAAATGTAGCCAATGAGCGCTCCTATTCCCCTGTGAATTTGTGAGTATTAAACATAATAGCTATTTACCATAAAATAGCTAATATCGATCTATCAATCTGCGATTGCTTGTTCTTCAATTAGCGTATTACTTACCAAAATAAAAAATGGCGTCTATTTTTAGACGCCATTCTGAGTTTTCCTTAATGTAAATTAGCCACCGGCTAATTTGACTGTCATGCCTTTCTTTTCAAGATGCGCTTTGATCTTGTCTCTAGCATCACCTTGAATTTCGATATTGCCATCTTTTACCGAGCCACCACAGCCGCAGACTTTTTTGAGCTCTGCAGCTAATAATTTTAAAGGTGCATCATCCAAGTCTAAACCTGTCACGATGCATACACCTTTACCCTTACGGCCTTTCGTTTGGCGCTGAATTCGTACAATACCGTCGCCTTTAGGGCGAGATGTTTTTTCTTCTTCCGGCTTAATTCGACCGGTTTCTGTTGAATATACCAGAGTCATTCTATTGTTTCTTTTGTTGTTGTGCTTGCATCGCTTTTTGCTTTGCAACTAAATAAGCTTCGATATGACGTTGAATAGCAGTTTTACTACCCTTAATCAGTTTACCATTAAACATACAGTACCAAGAGTTGGGCTGACCTGTATCATTTTGAATCGTATAACCGTTAAAGACTTCTGATTTTGCACCACCAACTTGCTGCGCTCTTTGTCCAAGGGCGGCAAACTCTTTGGGATCAATAATTGATGCGGTATCGCACCACCAATCAATGCTTTTCTTTACCGCCGTCAAACTACCTTGTAAGACGTGGTTCTTGATTTTAACCTTCCAAATACTGCCATCTGGTCCGCCTGACTGCAGGTTAAAACCTCTATAGTTTGAAATCGCCATACCACTGAGTCATCTGTTTAATGCGTTGATATAATCATAATTGCTACTGAGCAATATTCAAATACGGCTTGAATAAACCTTGCTCTAGAAAACAATTTCTATCATAAAACGCGCCTCTATAACGTTAATCACTTTGCACTGTTTATACAATCTTCCAAGAACTCATGGAATTTGTGCCCGTTATTTTGAAGCATTTTAGGGAACATCGAGATCGGAGTCATACCTGGGAATGTGTTTACTTCGTTTAAGTAAATCTCATCATCTTCCGTTAAGAAAAAGTCGATACGAGACAAATGGCGAAGATTCATTTGCTTAAATACCCTCTCAGATGCGTGCTGGATTGCATCTAATTGTGCTTGAGTTAGATTCTTCGCTTCAACTTCGGTGAGCGAGTGACTTGAACTGCTGTACTTTTCATCGTACGAGTAAAAAGCACCGTCAGGGGCAATAACCTCGCCTGGCTTCGTTATGTGCAGCTGGCCATTCATCTCATATGCAGCAACTTCAAGCTCTCGTGGTTTTACTGATTTTTCAACCAACACTTGGTCAGAAAACCCAAACGCATCATTTACTGCATTGGAAAGTTTATCTTTTTCTGTTACGCTGTAACATCCAACAGATGACCCTTGACGAGCGGCTTTGACAAAGACTTTTCCCCATTTTTCAAACGCTTTATGAGCTTGAGCATGAGCTTCTTCATCGTTGCGCGTTAAGAATAAGTAAGGCGTATTGGGAATGCCGATAGCGTCGTACCAAAGCTTAGATGTGATTTTATTGAAGCTATTGCTACTTGCTTCTGGCCCGCAACCAAGGTAAGGAATGCCTGCGATTTCAAACAGAGATTGAATATCACCTGTCTCGCCTGGAAAACCATGTATACAAGGCACAATGAAATCGATGGTTTGATTAGATTCACTTGAGCACAACTGCTTGGTATTGAGATCCAAGTAAACCAACTCACCTTGGTTGGTCATCCAACCTTCGTTTTTAATTTCTACGCGTGTAACGTGAACGTCTTCAATAAGATTTAATTGTTGTTCGACAAAGTTTGCAGACAATAATGAAATCTCGTGCTCAGAAGAGCCGCCGCCGCATAGTAGAAGAATATTTTTAATCATGAATCAATCTTTCCGTGACCTACAAAAGATACTATTTATTATGATAAACCTTTGAAGTGTGACGTACAGTAATTTTAGTGTGAGGAATTTTGTTCGAGTAGGATTTGAACAAATAAATAAGGGAGCTATTCGCTCCCTTATTTGATGTGTTAGTTTAATTTGTTAAGCGTTGGGTAAGCTGAGTTTTTAATGGCGTCAATGCTTTTAACAAATGGTCTTAACTGCTGAAATTGAGCAGGCAAAGTCGAAATCGCTTGCTTGGCTTCCGCGCTTGTTGCGTAGTCTCCGTATAAAACTGAGAACCACTTAGTACCGTTGACGACTTTGTAGTTTTCCCAAATTGGCTGTCCGTTCTGTGGCAGCTTATTTGCAAACTGATCGACTTTCGCTTGGCTACCCACAGCCGCGACTTGAATGGTATAGCCGAATCGTTGAATGCCTGCTTGCTTTTTACTCGGTGGTACGATCTTAACTGGCTTCGCCTGCTCTTTTGGCGTTAGCTTGACTACTTTTTTCTCTTCAGGCTTTGCCGTCATTTTCACAACAGTTGGTTGTACGTCTTTTTCTACTACAGCGTTTTCAGACGCCATAATTGGCTTAGAGATACGATCTGATTTGTAGTCCTCTCGATAACTTTCAGAAGTTACGTCTGTGATGTAAGTTTCAGATGCACAAGCAGAAAGCAGGACTGACAAGCCGATGATTGCGATTTTTTTCATGAAGTAACAAATGCTCTGGATAAATATTACGATAAATCATGCCGATAGCAGGGCCGTTTATCAAGCATCAAATACAATAATCTGTGATTTTGATGTGATGAATAACACAAACTCCATAAGCATCGCCCACATTTTATGCAATGTCTGGTCTGAAGACGTTTTATCAATAAATTATTCGTTTATGATTGATATGAAACCGATAGGCAAACGTTACTTGCAAACGGCTAGGAGTCAGCATGAATAAACTACATAAACTCTTTAAACCCAACTCTGTGGCCGTTATTGGGGCATCTCAAAAAGCATTGCGAGCAGGACATGTAGTTATGCGCAACCTTCTACAAAGTGGGTTTGGTGGCGCGATTATGCCAGTAACGCCGCGATACAAAGCGGTATCCGGAGTTATAGCCTACCCGGATGTGGCTTCCCTACCCTATACGCCAGATATTGCGATTTTATGTACGAACGTTTCACGCAACGAGCAACTGCTTAAAGAGTTAGATGAGAGAGGCACACCGTTTGCGATTGTTATCTCTGATGACGCCCAGCCTTTAAATATTTCATCATTGAATATTCGAGTTTTAGGACCAAACAGCTTAGGTATTATCTTGCCTTGGCACAATTTTAACTGCACGTTTTCTCCTGTTGCGGCTAAGCCCGGAAAAATTGCGTTCATCTCACAATCTGCGGCGGTTTGTACCACAGTGTTAGACTGGGCAAATGATAAGAATATTGGCTTTTCTTCGTTCATTTCGATTGGACGCGGACAGGATATCGATTTTGCAGATTTGCTTGACTACTTAAGTATGGATGGGAATACGGAAGCTATTCTGCTTTATGTGGATAATATCCAGGATGCTCGGCGATTTATGTCTGCTGCGCGAGCTGCTTCACGGAACCGCCGTATATTGGTATTAAAAGCGGGCCGCTCTAAAGAGATGAATACTTTCGAACAGCAAGATGGTGATACGCTTGATGTAATTTACGATTCTGCCATCCGTCGAACTGGTATGTTACGAGTCAGCAATACGCATGAGCTATTCGCTGCGGTAGAAACACTCACGCATTCTGTGCCACTTCGTGGAGAGCGTTTAGCGATCGTCACCAATGGCGGCGGCCCTGCTGTTATGTCCGTTGATACTTTGATTGAACGTGGTGGCCAGCTCGCAACACTTGATGACGCTGCCATTGAGCAATTACAAACTGCACTCCCGTCCAACTGGCGCGCTCGAAATCCGATTGATCTGTCTGGTGACGCAACAAAAAAACGCTACATTGATACCATTAACGCACTGATGAATAACGACTGTGCAGATGCGATCTTGATTATGCATAGTCCTTCTGCGGTTTCCGACCCTCTTGAAACTGCTCAAGCTGTTATTGAGGCGATCAAGGCTCACCCTCGGCATAAGCATTTTAATATCTTGACCAACTGGTCAGGAGAACAAACGTCGAGAGAGGCACGACTGGCATTTACTCAAGCTGGCATTCCAACCTATCGAACGCCGGAAAGTGCGGTCGTTGCATACATGCACCTGGTTGAGTATCAGCGAAACCAGAAGCAATTAATGGAAACGCCAACGACGGCTGAGCCATTGCACTCTGGAAGTGTGAGTTCTGCAAAAGAATGGGTAAATGAACGACTACTGGATAAAAATACAGTTACCTTGGATACGCATCAAACCAGCCCATTATTTAAGCTGTTCGGGTTTAATGTTCTGCCAACATGGATTGCATCTGACGAAATTGAAGCCGTGCATATGGCAGAAAATATCGGATACCCTGTTGCGGTTAAGTTGCGATCTCCAGATATTCCTCATAAATCGGATGTACACGGTGTCGCCCTGAATTTAAGAAACAGTCGAGAAGTTTCCAACGCAGCGCTATCCATTCTAGATACCGTAAAGCTAAGTTACCCTTCTGCCAATGTACACGGTCTGTTGGTACAAGGTATGGCAAAGCTCGGCAGCGCTGAAGAGCTACGGATTAGTATTGCAGTAGATAAGGTCTTTGGACCTGTGATCTTGCTTGGTCAAGGCGGCTCGGAGTGGAATATCGCCCAAGATGCCGTCGCTGCACTTCCTCCTTTGAACATGACGCTTGCGCGCTACCTTGTCGTTGTCGCTTTAAAGTCTGGAAAGATTCGCCTGCAGAAACAAAAAGATGCGCTCGATATTAGTGAGTTGTCGAAATTCTTAGTTCGTATCTCCCAAATGGCGGTTGAGTTGCCAGAAATACAAAGACTGGATATCCATCCAGTATTGGTGTCGGGAAGCGATTTAACTATCCTCGATGCGGACATCACACTATGCAAATACGAGGGAGATGCGCAAAAACGTCTGGCGATTCGTCCTTTCCCGGCAGAATTTGTCGAAACTGTAACGCTTCGAGATGGCCAACCTATCCTGCTTCGCCCTATCCTGCCTGAAGATGAGCCGCTGCATGCTCAATTCATTAATAGCGTATCGAAAGAAGATCTCTATAAGCGTTTCTTTTCTGAGGTTGGTGAGTTCAACCATGAGGCTTTGGCAAACTTCACTCAAATCGACTATGACCGCGAAATGGCGTTTGTTGCGGTAGCGTTTAATACCGACGGACCGTCTATCATAGGCGTAGCCCGCGCATTGATTACACCAGATAATAGTGATGCTGAGTTTGCTATTTTGGTTCGTTCAGATTTGAAAGGAAAAGGCTTAGGTAAAGTGCTGATGCAGAAAATTATCAGCTATTGCAAGATTAAAGGCACAAAGCAAATGTCTGGAATGACCATGCCTACAAACAGAGGGATGTTGATGTTAGCTCAAAACCTGGGATTTGAAGTCGATGTTCAGTTTGCCGATGGTACGGCAGATATGGTGCTCCCTTTAAATTGAAAAGCGCAGCATTAGCGATGACTTTTACTTCTTACATTCGATAATCAATGGGAACCTAAGAAGTAAAAGTTACGTTGTTACTTTAGTTTCCAATTCTTTTTCAAGTATTGAATACACCAGGATTTCGCCTCACCCATGGTATTTCGGCGCCATGCTAAGATAATATCCATCGGCTGCTCTTCTGTACCTTCGATTCGCTTCAATACGCCACTATCAATCAAAGGTTGTGCAATTTGGCTTGGTAACGTACCAATGCCTAAACCTGCAGTGAGCGCATCTACTTTTGCCGTAAAGTTGGTGACGGTCAAGCGAGGTTGTTTTTGAATGATATTAATTGAGAGCGCAGGTTGTTCGCGTGCAGTGTCTGCAATGGCAATAATTCGGTACTTTTCTCGCGCCGCCTCATCAAACTTACCACTACGCTTGTGCACATAGTGATCAGCTGCCGCTACCCAAAACATGCTCATCTTACCAATTTTTTCTGATTTGACTTCTTGAGGAAGTGTATCCAGTGATGGGCAAATCAGTAAATCCGCTCTACCTGTATTCAGCGATTCCCAGCTACCAGCCAAGATCTCTTCTTGCAGTCTGACTCGTGTTGAGCTTACTTCAGCCAATGCATCAACCATAGGGAAGAAATTGGATATAGGAATAATGCCATCAAAGGCAATGGTAATATCCAGTTCCCAGCCATTCGCCAATAACGTTGCATCATTCACTAACTTTTCACTGGCTTGTAAAATGGCTCGTCCTCTTTCAAGGATGAGCTTTCCTGCTTCAGTAAAATGGGCTTTGTGACCAGAGCGATCGAAGATAATGATGTCTAAGTCTTGCTCGAGTTTCTGGATCTGATAACTCAGTGATGACGGGGCTCTATCTAACTCATTCGCAGCAGCTGCAAAACTCCCTCTTCGGTCAATGGCATCCAGAATATGGAGCGCTTCTAACGTAATTGGACTCTGCACATGGCCTCTCTTAATGTGATTTTTGTCACATTGATTGTATTTGGATGATCTTATCAAGAACTAACGTTAAACAATATAACACACTGATAACTAAAGACTAGAAATGCTCATAACCTAAGAGTTCTACTCAAGATAAAACCACAAATAACAATGGTAATGATAGTAATTATTATTTAGATCTATTAGTATCCCGTTTGTTGTTACCTATTATGGATCTAAGGTATTGAAGCCAATGTATAAAAAAACCATTTTGTCAGCCTCTATTCTGATTGCACTATCCCAAGGTGCCTACGCTGAAGATCATTCAACCTTCAATGAAGTGGTCGTGACTGCGACTCGTACTAATAGCCAAATCGAAGACACTGCTGCTTCTGTTGCGGTCGTTACTGATAAGAACATCGAAGAAAGCATGGTCACTGGCTTAGATGACCTCTTTGAGTACACGCCAGGAGTCACGGTTAAGACAAACTCTCGCCAAGGTGTCCAGAGTATCAATATCCGTGGCATCGAAGGCAATCGAATTAAAGTTCTTGTGGACGGCGTATCTCAAGGTAACCAGTTCGAATCAGGGAATACGTTCATTAACTCTGCTCGCGTTAACGTTGATACCGACCTAATAAAAGCGGTTGAAATTGTAAAAGGTGCAACATCGTCTCTACATGGTTCTGACGCAATTGGTGGCATTGTTGCATTTGAAACCAAAGATCCGGCTGATGTCCTTAAGGGTCGTAACTTTGGTGGCCATGCGAAGTTCAACTACTCTTCCGAAGACAATACATTCAGTGAATCTGTGGCATTAGCGCACAAAATTGGTGATTTGGAATCTTTACTTGCTTATACGCGTCGCGACGGCAATGAACTGGATAACTTTGGAGATCTAGCAGATGCAGATACAGAAGCGAACAACTTACTGGTTAAGCTTCAGTACCAACTCAATGATGCACATCGTGTTGAGTTCAATGGGAATTATATTCGCAACAAAGGCAACGGAAAGCAGTCTTACAACGGTTATACTAATGCAACAAGTGAAGATGTAACAGAACAATATCAAGTTGGTATAAAACATATTTGGGAGATGCAAACGGCCGCAGCGGACTCCCTTACCTGGCAACTAGATTGGCTTAGCAAAGAAGAAAACGGCATTACTGATCGTGTTAAAGGTCAGAATAACCAACGTAAAGACTACATCTACGAGGATGAAGGCTACCAGTTTGATTCTCAGTTCGACAAATATCTCATGCTTGGTAGTACAGAGCATTACTTTGTGTACGGTGCATCCTTCAGTGATAAAGACATTAAGAACGTTAACAAAGAGTACAACAGTGCAAGCGGAAACAAAGAAATTTTCTATATCCCTTCTGCGAGCGAGCGTCGTTACGGGCTCTTTTTACAAGACGAAATTACGGTAGGTAACTTTACGATTACCCCGGGCGTACGGTGGGATGCATTTGAAACCGATCCAGGTGACACAA
The DNA here is from genome assembly GCF_043995865.1 of Vibrio sp. D3. NCBI lineage: Bacteria > Pseudomonadati > Pseudomonadota > Gammaproteobacteria > Vibrionales > Vibrionaceae > Vibrio > Vibrio sp. D3. The sequence goes on from NZ_CP171886.1 coordinate 253,798, forward strand.
GCAGCAACCCAAGTGGTAACGCGGCTAGCGACTACAAAAAGTTTTCTGATTCTGCATTTACAGGCCGCTTAGGTTCTGTTTATAAGCTTAATGAACAACATCGTTTATTCGCGCAAATCAGCCAAGGTTTCCGTGCTCCAGATTTCCAAGAGTTGTACTACTCCTTCGGCAACCCAATGCATGGCTATATTTTTAAGCCAAATCCTGATTTAAAAGCAGAAGACAGCATTTCGTACGAATTTGGTTGGCGACATAATAATGACATTTCTAGCAGTGAAGTGTCAGTTTTCTACAGCGATTACGACAACTTCATCGAAAGTAAAACCGTCTCTGGCACTTGGACTCCTGTGACTGACCCTGCGATTCTGCAGTACGTAAATATTGGCAAAGCGACAATTAAAGGAATTGAGTTTTCAAACCAACTTTCGTGGAACAAGTTCATGCCAATCGAAGGATTTAGCTCTCGTGTAGCAGCGGCGTATACGGAAGGTGAAGATGGAAACAATAATCCACTAAACAGTGTTAACCCTTGGAACCTTGTCGCTGGTTTTAATTACGATTCAGAACAAAACTGGGGAACCACGTTAACCATTAACTACACCGCATCTAAAGATAAAAGCGACATAAATGACGATAAAGTGTTGCCTATCTCCGCAGCTACGGTTGTAGATATCACCGCGTACTACAAACCTATTAAAGACCTTACGTTGCGAGCAGGTATGTTCAACGTAACAGATGAAGAGTACTACAATTGGAATGATGTGCGTGACCTTCAGACAGAAAACAAAGATCTGACTCAAGCTGGGCGGAACTGGTCAATTACAGCTAAATACGAGTTCTAAACCTTAAAAACACAAAAGCCAGCGTAATGCTGGCTTTTTTTATGGCTTTCATTTCAAAAATGTAAAGAAAAGTATGAAAAATGAAAGTTTACTGTTTTGCCATCTCTTTTTTCACCATTACTGCTGCTGCAATGATAAAAGTGATGATCAGACCGAGTTCCATGAACTACCCCAATAGCTATGAGAAAATTTATAACCCAAATTAAGAGTCGGACATAGTTTAACAGCTCTATATAGACTTGCTACCTTTTAACCAGTAATTTACGATTTTTTCCGATTTGGATCAAAAAAGACGCAATTATGCGTCTTTTTGTTATTATTATGTAAATCAAAATTAGGCGTCTGGATAACCTTGAGGGTTGTTAGATTGCCAACGCCATGTATCCCCCGTCATTTCTTCTAGAGTACGAGACGCTTTCCAACCTAACTCATTCATTGCTTTTGATGGATCAGCCCAACACTCAGCAATATCGCCTGGACGACGTTCAACAAGTTGGTATGGAACATCTTTACCACTTGCAGTTTCAAATGCTTTCACCATTTCAAGCACACTGTAGCCATTGCCAGTGCCAAGGTTGTAGACATGAAGCCCAGCTTTGTTACCTACTTTTTCCAAAGCAGCGACGTGACCATCGGATAAGTCCATCACATGAATGTAGTCACGCACGCCGGTGCCATCTTTCGTTGGGTAGTCGCTACCGAATACAGAGAGGAACTCTCGGCGGCCCACCGCAACTTGAGAAACAAACGGCATTAGGTTATTTGGAATACCTTGAGGATCTTCACCTAACTCACCAGTTGGATGTGAACCTACAGGGTTAAAGTAACGAAGAAGTGTGATGCTCCAATCTGGATTCGCTTTTTGGAAGTCCGTTAAACATTCTTCCACCATTAATTTACTGCGTCCATAAGGGTTAGTTGCGCTAGTTGGAAAGTCTTCTGTGATTGGAACAGAAGCAGGATCGCCATAGACAGTTGCTGAGGAGCTAAATACCAACGATTTAACTCCAACTTCGCGCATTGCATCAACCAATACCAAAGTGCCATTCACATTGTTGTCATAATACTCTAGAGGCTTTGCTACGGACTCACCGACGGCCTTTAAACCTGCAAAATGGATAACCGCTTCGATATCGTGCGATTTTAGAACCTCTACCATTGTCGATTTATCTCTGATATCGGCTTGAATAAAGGTTGGCTTTACGCCACATACCTTTTCAATGCGATCTAAGACCGTAGACTTACTGTTGTACAGGTTATCTAGAATCACTGGCGTCATACCAGCTTCGATCATTTGAATACATGTATGGCTACCAATATAGCCCATACCACCCGTAACAAGTACTTTCATTTTATCATTCCTTTTGACGCGAATGGGTTTAGTTTAAAGCTTTGACGTTACGATTTAAACTGTCTCCTGCAATTCGCATCCCATTAATATTGCTTGGCCTTTTCCGGCTTTTTTAGCTTGATACATTGCAGTATCTGCACTTTTTAACACTCGAGTGGCATCTCGCTCATTAACACCGACCAATTTTACGCCGATGCTAACGCCAACCTTGAGCGAGTTACCTTTGTACTTGATTGGTGTGCATACGCTTTCGAGCAGTTGTTCTGCAATTCGGGTGACGACTTTTTGGTTGGCAGGATTAACCAACATGACAAATTCATCACCCGAAAGTCTTGCGATTAAATCACTATGTCGAGTCGCAGATGTTAGACGCTCGGCGACTTTTTTCAGAACTTCATCACCTGCGTCATGGCCATAGGTATCATTAACCTCTTTAAAACCATCGAGATCGAGGTAAAGCACCGCAAATTCGTCACGTAAGTATCCCGACCGTTGTACTAATTCTTCCAACTCTAAATGGAACTTGGAGCGATTCGCTAACCCCGTTAGTGCATCGTGATGAGCTAAGTACTCAAGTCGTTCCATCTCTTTTGCACCAGAAAGATCGGTAAGAACAATGACTAGGTCGTAGAACCCATTGTCTTCACACTTAACGATACGATTAACCCTTGCAAACATCGGCACAAACTGGCCAAGATGGTTCTGTTCAATAACTTCCCCTTGCCATACCCCGTAGTTTTCTATCGATTCAATGATGCTAGGCATCATTTCCTGCAACTTGCGCCACTTAAGTGTTTGGATAAATGACTTCCCAATAAGCTGATCCATCTCTAGTCCAACTAACTTAGTGACCGCAGGGTTAGCCATTGTGATAACACCTCGATGATTAAGAACGATGAGGCCATCTTGGCTGCTCTCAAAAACACGCCCCGCAACACGCTGCCTGCTCATGGCCTCTTCAATTTCGGTGATATCTTGAATCGAAAACAATAAGTGTCCATGTGTGGACAAACGACGACTGGTTAAACTCAACTGCTGTTCGTTGTCTGCATTTTTGAGGTGAATGTCATCGCATTCTAACCCCCTACTTAGGATTTGGCTCAGCTCATTCGGTGTTTTCGTTTTAATTAGATCACGGATATTGGCATGCTCAAGTTCCTCTGACTTTTTTTGAAATATCTGCCGAGTCGCAGTATTACAGTAAATAACACGCCCGAAGTTGTCGGTAATAACTAATGCATGTTGAATAGATTCAATGACTTCTTCTGAAAACGCCCGCTTTTGTTCTAACATTTCTAATGAATGTTGCCGCTGTTTCTCGCGTGTTGTTAACTTGTTCATCATTTGATTGAAGGAATGTGCGAGTTCTCCAATTTCATCCTTGGAGTAATAGCGAACTTGAGTATCCGTATTTTGTCCGTGTGTCACACTCTCTATCGTATGACTCAGTTCTATGACAGGTTTGAGAACAAGCCTATCGATACTTATGTAAAAGATAGTGCCACCAGCGAACAGCAACAGAAGAAGTACAGCACCATCTTGAAGTAAAGATTGTTGGGCTTCTATGATTGGACGATGGGAAAGCGTAACCCTCATACTGCCAATGACACGACCATCGTGAATAATCGGTTCTAGAACATAAAGAAATTTGGCTGATAAGGCATAACCTAGCGCGTGTAACTTGCTTCTTTCAGTTTGATTAGGGACGGGAGCTGATGCCCCACTTCCTTCAAGAACAACGAAAGGTTGATCATCTTGGTCGTAAAGTTTGACCCGCGTAACATTTGGCTGGTTTAAAAAGTTGATGAGAGTAGTTTGAGCTTTTTGCTTGTTCTTTGTCGTTAGCGCATCTTTAATTGAGAAAGAAACATTGTTAATCAACTTTCTCGTTTGTTCGACCAACTCATGCTTAGACGATTGGTATGCAGTATACGAGGTATAACCTTTTGAGATAACAAAGATAGCCGTTATAAAGACCAAAATTGGCCAAATAAGCTTTGCTCGTAATGACATATGTATTCCTGTCGCAGACAACCACTAAAAATGACAGAAGCGTTGTTATGCAATCTATTACCCATTAAGGGCGACAAGATTAACACGATGCCAATGCAAAATAACCTTAAATTCTCAAAAATTGGATGGAAAAGGAACGAAATACCTTAAAATTCGGATCAACTCAAATAACGGCAACATCTTTATGGACTAAAGTGATCTTTTTCGTCAGCCATCAGATCATAAACCTCGCTTTCATGATAGAAGAATGAAGTGAGTCACTGAACCTAGATGCATTTTCCTGCATCGTGAACCCATTGCTTGTGTAGAAATAAAACGTATGACATTGAATAAACAGCAACTTACATTGAACTGCGACATGGGTGAGAGCTTTGGCTCTTGGATTATGGGGGCAGACGAAGATGTTATGCCTCATGTTGATATGGCAAACATCGCGTGTGGTTTTCATGCTTCCGATCCTAATGTCATGCACGACACTATCAGTCTCGCCAACGACAACGATGTTGATATTGGAGCGCACCCGGGCTACGCCGACCTCCAAGGCTTCGGCAGGCGCAGTATAAACATGACGGGTGATGAAATTACTAACATGGTTATATACCAAGTAGGCGCTTTACAGGCACTTTGTCGGGCTCAATACACAGATATCAGCTATATAAAGCCTCATGGCGCGTTATACAACGACATGATGAAAAGTGATGCGATATTTAGATCAGTCGTAAAGGCGGCAGCTTTATTCAAAGTGCCGTTAATGATTCTAGCGTCACAGGAAAACGAAAAATACTTAGAAATCGCAGATGATTATGACGTTCCCTTGCTGTTTGAAGCATTTGCAGACCGTTTGTATCAAGATGACGGATTACTTACACCTAGGACACAGCCTAATGCCGTGTTAAAGAATGAGCATGCGATACTTGAGCAAGTCCGTACGTTAGCAGATTCTGGTCGTGTCAAAACCGCTTCTGGCGGCTACATTTTACTGGAAGCCGATACGATTTGTGTTCATGGTGATAATGAAGAGTCGATCGCGCTGATCCAAAAGATCCGCCAAAGCCTATACGCGGGAGGAAATTAATGCATAAAGAGAAATTTAGTATCTCTTTGATCTCCGAGTGCAGTATTTTCATTAAGTTTGACGAGAGTATCTCTGAAAATGCGGTCGGAGAACTTGCTCGAAACATCAAAGACACTTTAGCGTCAATCATTATGAATGTGGTCCCCTCCTATCAAACCATCCTCATTGATTACTTGCCTTTTCGAATCAATGAAAAAGATTTAGTGCATAAACTGCATCAAATGATCCGTCAGTTTAATACTCAATCGCTCAGTCTTGTTCAACCTAACCACATCACTATTCCCGTATACTACTCCGAAGAAACCGCGCTAGATTTGCCCCGCTTTCAAGATCGTGGACTATCATTAGACGCGCTCATTTCCTTACATACTCAAGCCGAGTATGCGGTTTCAGCGATTGGTTTTGCTCCGGGTTTTGCATTCCTATCCGATGTCGATACTCAATTATATATGCCAAGGTTAGCTACACCAAGAACGCGAGTACCAGCCGGAAGTGTGGGAATCGCAGACTCTAAAACGGCCGTCTATCCATCAGATAGTCCTGGCGGATGGAACATTATCGGTAGAAGCCCGCTTCCCCTTTTCTCTGATACGCCACCATTTATACCGTTTGAAGTAGGTGACAAGGTCACGTTTGATGCCATTTCCAAACAAAAGTTTATCGAGTTAGGAGGTGTTCTATGAGTTACGCTGGATTGCTGGTGGAAAAGTCAGGGCCACTTTCTTTGATTCAAGACTTTGGTCGTTTTGGCTTAGCGCATATTGGCGTGACTCAAGGTGGTCCCGTAGATGATTACGCCTACAGTTGGGCAAACCATTTACTTGGTAACGTAGTCAATTGTGCTGCGATTGAAATTACTTTGGGTAACGCTTGCTTTGTCGCACTACATAACTGCCATCTTGCAATATGTGGTGGTGATTTGAATGCAAAAGTAGATGGTGAGCCTATCTCAAATTGGTCTGACTTTACGTTGAAGAAGGGGCAGAAGTTGCAGTTCGGAGTCGCAAAAAATGGACTTCGATCCTATCTTGCGGTTAAAGGTGGATTCGATATTGCTCAGCACTTAGGAAGTGCCTCTACCGTCACGAGAGAATCTCTTGGTGGTTATGACTCAAATGGTGGCGCTTTAAAAGCAGGCGATATTCTTCCCTTTTTTCCTCATAACTTACCGAAACACAAACCAAGGCTGATGACGTTTCGCTTTAAGCCGGATTACAACTTACCTATCAAGCTGAGAGTGATTGAAGGCTATCAAAATGAGGACTTTGATGAAGACGCTCGCCAAGCCTTTTATAGCAACGCATTCACCATATCCCCTGATTCAAATCGTATGGGCTATCGTCTTGAAGGAAACAAAATCAAACCGCCTTACGAAGGCGTACTGTCGGAAGGAATTGCGCTAGGATCGATTCAAGTTCCTAACGATGGTAATCCCATTGTGTTGCTCAACGATCACCAAACCATCGGTGGCTATCCTAAGTTTGGCTGTGTAGCACGTATTGACCTGCCAAGGCTGGCACAGGCGAAACCCGGGCAAAAAGTCAATTTTGTGAAAGGAGATAGACAAGGCTTGCAAGAAGTATGGTGCCAATGGGCTCAGTTTTTTGGATATTAATACAACCTCTGAGCCCATACGTAACTGTTATGCAGGCATCCCATAACGCTCTGCTAACGCTTGCGGATAATCTCGCTCTTGCGTGAGTTTAATCGCGTACTGTTCAATTTCTTGTTCAGACCAATGCACAGCGACAGGATGTTGGGATTCCACATTTTGGTTAGGTTCAATATCAAACCAGAACTGAAGCATTTTTTGCGCTGCAAGTAGTGTTGATGACGCTTTTACCACTTCTATCCGCGCGTAATGGTTGTCTTCAAAGGTCACATCGGCTGCCCTGAGTACCGGATCCGTTCCAGGAATTTGCTGGGCACCAAACAGGGCTTTTCCCCCTTTGATAGCAGAATGATAGTCGGGAATGAACTGCGCCATGTGTTTGATAGCATTATTGGTTCGTTCTTCTAAGACTTCTTCTCGCCAACCGTTACGTATCTTTGAGAGTAAAGGAACTGGCAGTTCAGGCTGAGCTGAGAACGGTGTACTCTCAACTAAGCCATCTTCAAATAGCGTAATGCCTTTCGTCATGCCGTGAAGCTGAAAATAACCATCACCATAAGGGGTCAGTTGAGCCATTCCTTTATCAGTTCCACGCGGTCCATGGAAAATAACTTCTGGCCAAAGTTGTTGGCAGTCTGCCCACTTGGTTACGTAAGCGGCTTTAAACTCAACTAACCTATCACGCTTGGCACCGATGGTATTGTCAATGGATCCTGTTTCAAAACCACATGCATTGACCAAGTAGTCACATGTCATAAGATAATCAATGCCATCTCGTTCGTAACCAAGTTGCCAGTGATTACCCATCCAGTCCGCTTGTTTGAGCGTTGCTTGTGTGCATACTGAGGCGTTTGGCAGAGCGTTCAACGTTAAATTGGCAATTGCGGCAAGGCGAAAAACACTCCAGCCATATTCCTGAACCGCCACAACTGGGTACTTTAGCGCTTCTAGATCAGCATGTTGAGCAAAAGGAATACACCACTCATCAAAGGTTGTAGGGTGACTTGGTTGAGTACGTTGTGCGAGTGCTTCTAGATCCTCTTTTGAATACAATTTGTAGTATTCGCTTGGCTCACCAAGCACTTTGTTGCTTTGATCTTTATCAACGAGCGTTTGATACGCATTTTTCACCACATCTAGTCGAGGAATAAGTGCGGATGGGTCTCCACCATCAGAATAAGGGACTGCAATGATCGTCGGGCGAATATTCAGTGAAAGCGGATATAGGCGAACGGTATCAATGGATTGTGCTAATAAATCTAAACATTGTTGCTCAGAAATCTCTCGATATAAGTTGCCACCTGCATGTAAATGGCAAATGGGCGGACCATTTACCAGTGATACGCCCTTCTCTATTACGGAAACTTTAAAACCCAGCTCCGCAAAATGAATTGCTGCTGTTGCACCTGCGACACCGCCACCAACAACAGCGATGTGCTTATCTTTGTAATTTGGAAACTCAGACTTCATTGCTTCACTAAAAATTTTATAAGGAAAATTCTTTACTAACGGTGGATTCTACTCGTGTTTGGGCTTGATTAAAATCACAAAAAGTTCATGGGTTTGCGAAATATCCAACTGCGCCTTTATGGTGCGTTAAAGTAGAAAAAAATTGCAAAAAAAGTACTTGACGACATGGTTAGGAAGACACTTTTTTATGCCTATGTGAATAACAATTTCACTGTAAGACCCATGGCGCAAAGCCTGCAGAAACACCCCACTTTTTACCCCATTTAGTTATCCCAAAAGTTATCCACTGTTTTTGTGGATAACTAAAATAAAAGTGTCATGGAGTGTTCCACATTTAATAACATTTGCAGTGATTAAGTGTTTACTGGCGTTAACAATCTTTTCAACAAACTCATTACGACAAGTGCCAACGTAACAAATGTTGCCAGTGGTAAAGCTATCCACAATTCGGGGTGAATTTGTGCGTTCAGATCGAAGCCATATGTCATTACCGCGGCCACACAAACTTCCGCAGCGAATACCGCAACACCGCTAGCTATCAACGCCATAATGCCGTATTCGGCCCACAGAGTCGTATTGATCCGTTTTTTACTTGAGCCTAATGTGCGATACAAACGAATCTCCTGCTGACGTTGGGATAAGCTTAATCTCAATAGCGTGAAGATAAGTAGCAATCCCGCAACCACGCCTAAAAGAGCAAGAATAGTGATTGCCGATACGATTTGTTGAATCAAATCCTGGATTTTTTCGCCCATGGTACGAATATCTAAAACAGATACCGTTGGGTGAGATCGAGACATAGACGTTAATAGTGCTTCGTTCCCCTCATCAATTCTATAACTGATGAGGTAAGAACCCGGTAGATTAGCCATAACGTCGGATGAGAAAATAAAGTAAAAGTTAGGCTTCATATCACGCCATTCAACATAACGAATGGTATCTACTACCGCATCGTAGTTCTGGCTATTAATAACAAAGCGCAGTTTGTCACCAAGTTCGATGCCCAAGTCATTTGCTACATCGGCTTCTACAGAGACACTCCCTTTATTTGTCCATTCACCCGCAAGCACATCATTATACTCTGGCAGGCCGTCTCCCCACGTAAGGTTCAATTCACGACGTATTGCGTCAGAGCCTTCTCCTTCGTATTCAATCTCTTTGACGTTTTGACCATTAATCTCTGTCAATCGACCACGAATAATTGGATAAGCTTGTGACCGTGTAACCCCATTTTTATCTAAGGTTTCTAGGTAGCTATCGAGTTCGTAATCACCAATATTTAATGCGAAGACATTTGGCGCGTCTGCAGGTAAGGTTCTCTCCCAATCCGCGAGAATATCGCTGCGCACAAGCCAGATAATAGATAGCAGCATCAAAGACAACGCTAAAGCACCAAACTGCAGGCCACTGGTTACTGGCGTGCGGTTGATACGACTCAACGCAAGCTTCATGGCAGGTTGTGTTGAAATACGCGCAAACAATTTTGTGAGTGCGACGCTCACAGCAGCAAGCACAACAAACAGTACTGCAATACCAATAAGAACAATCCAAACTAAGGTATTATCAGCATAAAGCAAAAGTAATGGAACAACGGGGACTAGAACGAGCAACATTCGCTTCCAAGAACGTTGTGCTTTGCCCTGCTGTAGCACTTCTAAGGCTGGAGTTTTAATCAAACCCAACAATGGTATGCCAAGGGCAGGAACGGTGATCAGGACCGCTGAGATAAACGACACTAGATATGGAGTGACGCCGTAACTAGGTAGTGGCTCGGGTAATAAGTCTTTGAGTGGAATGCGCAACAAGTACTCCAGCCCACTTCCCAACAATAACCCAACGACACTGGCGCTAATGAGCAGGATTGTGACTTGAATAAACAGCCATTTTTCAATCCATCGTCGACTTGCGCCAAGGCTTTTTAGCATCGCAATGGTTTGTGTTCGACTATTCACATAGTTTTGGCAAGTAAGAACCAATGTTGTCGCCGCCATAATGATGACAATCGCTACGGTCAACGACAGATACTGCGTCGTACGTTCAAAAACCTCATTGCTACGACTGGCAGTATCTTGCGTGCGCCAGCGATCACTAGGAGAAAGAACAGTATCTTCTTGCAGGCCTTTTAGCGTTTTATCATCGGCTTGTAGAAACAGACGGTATTGAACTCGACTCCCGACTTGAATCGCTCCCGTTTTCTCAACGTCTTTTTGATGGATGTATGCAGAAGGCATTTGTTGAAATGGGTTAAAGCTTAACCCAGGTTCCATCAGCACTGCACCTGAAACCGTAAAATCGGCATCGCCTATAGTGACGCTGTCACCCGACTTGACGTCTAGTTGAGCCATAATCCGCTCATCAAGCCAGAGTTGGTTCTCTTTAACGCGACCGGATGGGTTGTTGTCTAGTACCAGTTCTCCCATTAAAGGGTAATTGTCGTCCACTGCCCTTACGGAAATCAACTGCATACCATTGTCGCTAAATGCCATCGTGGCAAATCGTGTCATCGTCGAACGTTCTAGGTTTTCAGTCGAGGATAACAACGTGTCAGGTATAGGATTAGCAGACACAAACACCGCATCCGCTGTCAATGCATCCTTCCCCTGTTTGACGATCACCTGCTCCATTCGCTCCGCTAATGCAGAAAGCGCAAAGATGCTCGCAATCACAAGAATAAGAGCAACGCTAATAGGCCAAAGGTTCCCCTGTCTTATTTCGCCGAAACTCCAACGTATTAGGCTTTTGTTTGACGAGTGTTTTATTGCACTGCTTCGTTCTGTCGATGTTGCTTCGCTTGATGATACTGCAGACATTACACCTCCTCCTTAAGCTCACCCGCCTCCATACGATAAATACGGTCACATCGACTTGCTAGATGACCATCGTGTGTAACTAATATCAGCGTTGTTCCATGCTGCTCATTAAGATCGAATAGCAGCTCAATCACTTTGTCTGCGGTTTGATGGTCAAGATTGCCGGTAGGCTCGTCTGCGAACAACAGTTCAGGCTGTGTCATAAAGGCACGTGCTAGCGCGACACGTTGTTGTTCACCACCAGATAATTGACTTGGTAGATGATCGACACGTTTTTCCAATCCAACAGCAGCTAATAATTCGGCGGCTCTTGCTTCATCTTCGGCTTCACCACGTAAAAGACAAGGAAGCGTGACATTGCGTAATGCACTCAAGCTCGGGATTAATAAGAAACTTTGGAAAACAAAACCTAGAGAGTCAGCGCGAATTTTTGCGCGAGCTTCATCGTCAAGTTTTGATAACTTATGACCTAACAAGGTAATTTCACCTGATGTTGGTGTATCAAGGCCAGCTAACAACGTCATCAACGTTGACTTACCCGCACCGGAAGTACCGACGATGGCGATTTTTTCTCCTTTCCTGATGTCAACATTTACATCTTTGAGGATTGTTAATTGCTCTTGATTAGTAGAGACTTGTTTAGAAACCAAATTGGCTTGAACAATAGGTGCATTAAGTACAGGTGTTTGCATGATTCGTATACTTTCCTTAGTTCTATTTTTTTGTTTTTCCGCTACTGCACATGCGAGCGAAAAGCTACTTGTCTTAGGTGATAGCCTGAGCGCGGGCTATCAGATGCCGATCGAAAAGAGTTGGCCTAGCTTACTCCCTGATGCGTTGTCAGAACATGGTCAAGATGTAACAGTTATTAATGCCAGCATTTCTGGCGATACCACAGGCAACGGTTTAGCTCGATTACCACAGCTACTAACCCAACACAGCCCTGATATGGTGCTCATTGAGTTAGGTGCCAACGATGGCCTAAGAGGTTTCCCTCCTAAACTTATTACGTCGAATCTCTCAAAAATGATTACCATGATAAAAGATTCAGGTGCGGACGTTGTCATGATGCAAATTCGAGTGCCACCTAATTATGGTAAGCGCTATAGCGATATGTTTTACGATATCTACCCTAAGCTTGCACAACATCAACAAGTTACCTTGATGCCATTCTTCTTGGAGCATGTGGTCATCAAACCCGAGTGGATGATGGATGATGGTCTTCACCCAAAGCCTGATGCACAGCCTTGGATTGCTGACTTTGTTGCTCAAGAATTAATTAAACATCTCTAATTTTAATGGTCTAGCTCAATAAGTTTTACTTAACTTTACGTTAATCTATTTTCAATTCCACTCATCGAGGATAGATAACAACATGCGAATAGACCCTTTAATTCAAGGTGTTGTTGCTCGCTCTGCTCACCCATACGGGTGTCATGCATCCATTAAAGAGCAAATTGAATACGTAAAACACGCCCCGCAGATCAAAAGCGGTCCAAAACGGGTTTTGATTATTGGTGCTTCCTCTGGTTTCGGGTTAGCGGCTCGTATTGCCCTCACCTTCGGAGGTGCTAAAGCTGATACCATTGGTGTCTCCTTCGAGCGCGGGCCTTCAGATAAAGGCGTTGGAAGTGCGGGTTGGTATAACAACATCTTTTTTAAACAAGAAGCAAATCACTCGGGGCGTACCGCCATCAATATTGTTGGTGACGCATTCTCTGACTCTGTCCGCAATCAAGTGATTGAAGCCATTGAAACGTACTTTGAAGGTGAAGTTGATTTAGTCATCTATAGCTTAGCGACGGGTGTTCGACCTAAACCAGAGTCTGATGAGTTTTGGCGCAGTGTCATTAAGCCTATTGGTGAGCCTGTTACTGGCGCTTCAATTATGCTGGAAAACGATCAGTGGGTAGAAACCACTTTAACTCCCGCAACAGAGGAAGAGGCCGAAGCCACTATCAAAGTGATGGGTGGTGAAGACTGGGAAAGCTGGATTGATACACTGATTAATAACGACTCGATTGCACAAGGCTGCAAAACCATCGCGTTTTCTTACATGGGACCAGACGTTACGCACTCTATCTATCTCGATGGTACGTTAGGTCGAGCGAAAATAGATTTACACCAAACAAGTCACTCGTTAAATCTAAAACTTGCCAACTTTGACGGCGGTGCTTACGCAACAGTGTGTAAGGCGTTGGTGACGAAAGCCAGTGTGTTCATTCCTGCGCTAAGTCCCTACCTTTTAGCACTTTATCGAGTGATGAAGGAAAAAGGTACTCACGAACGTTGTATTGAACAAATGCAGCGACTGTTTACCACTAAATTGTACGATCAAGATAAAGTGCCTGTTGACGGCGAACGTTTAATCCGAATAGACGACTTAGAGCTTGACCCGCAAGTACAACAAGAAGTCCATGCTCTTTTAGAGCAAATGAACGCCAATAACTTTAAAGAGATTGGTGATTACCAAGGCTTTAAAGATGAGTTTATGAAGCTAAATGGCTTTAACTTTGAAGACGTCGACTATTCGCAAGACATTTCTATTGAGTCGCTAAAATCGCTTAAACCGTAATGCTTGTTATCTGTTTCAAGTATGAGATATGTGATAACTATTCCTAGTCCTGAACACTTTTCAGGACTTTTTTTTGTTTCAAGCCCCAGCCACCCTATACTTAATTAAAAACCGAGAACAAGATAGAGCAGTCTACATTTTAAATTCACAGGAAGTGAAACCACGTAAAGGATGACCTATATGGGGAGATTGCAAACATTAGATTATGAAATCCCTGAGTCTATGCAAAAAAGCTGGCAGGAAATCGTCAACTTACTGGCTCAAATAACGCACGTACCCACCACATTAATCATGCGTATCCATCCAGATCGTATTGAAGTCAACACATCCAGTGAAACTCAAGGTAACCCCTATCGTACCGGCGATGCTGAACTACTCGGCAACGGTTTGTACTGTGAGCATGTCATTGAGCATAAGAGCGAACTCATGGTTCCTAATGCGCTCGAGGATGAAGAATGGTGCAATAACCCTGACATCAAACTAGGCATGATATCTTATTGTGGTTTACCGTTATTCTGGCCAAACGGAGAGACGTTTGGAACCATCTGCATGCTTGATTCCAAGAAGAATGAATACAGCGACACTTACCGCCAATTGCTCGGAACTTTCAAAGACTCAATCGAAGCGCAGCTCTCCGTCGTGTATCAGCAACACAAACTCCAGCGTCTTAATAATGAACTCAAAAATCGAGTTGAGAACCGTACTACTGACCTAGCGCAGTTGAGTTACTCCCTAACAAAAGAGATTGATCGTCGTAAGGCTGCAGAAAAACAAGTGAGCTACCAAAAAACACACGATCAGGGAACCGGATTCTTAAATCGCGCAGCACTGGAAAGTGTTGTCGGAGAGACACTCGAAACGTTGGATCATAGTCAGCAATCACTGCTCGTGATAAACATTGGCTTTAGTAATGCTCGCAGTATCCAAACCCGTTATGGCTTTGAGGCCTTTGACGAGATATTAAAAGAATTTCGGTATCGCCTTGGTAAACGAGAATCGAGTTATTTTGTTACCGGGAGGCCGAGCTCGAATGACCTTGTATTACTCATTTGGGGCAACGATATTGATATGAAATTGCGTAAGCTACTGGATGATATCACCAATATTGGCTTGGGAAGCTTTTATATAAAAGACACAGAGGTTCACCTCAACTCCTATATTGGTGTTGTACAAGCCCACCAAACCAGCAATGCCAAACAACTTCTTCAAAATGCATGCTATGCCATGTTGCTGTGTAAAGAGTCTGGCGAAGCGTATAGTTATTTTTGTGAAAGTCATTCGAATGAGCTAAACAACCACAATCAATTGGAAAGCTACTTATTGCAAGCGGTAAGAAATGACGACCTGATGCTGTACTTTCAGCCCAAAGTTCACCCCCATACTCACAAATGGATTGGCGCAGAAGCATTGCTGCGCTGGAGACACCCAATACTGGGCGACGTCTCTAACGAAGCATTAATACATATGGCCGAACAAAACGGGCTTATTTTTGAAGTTGGCTCTTTTGTTCTTCGTACCGCGATAGACAAAGCGAAACAGTGGTCGGAGTTAATTGATAATTTCAAAATTGCCGTTAACGTCTCTCCAATTCAATTACAAAACGTGAACTTTGCAGAGCAAGTGCAACACCTACTCGAATCCTTCCATTTACCAGCACATTTTCTTGAACTCGAGGTGACCGAGAGCGCTTTAATTGCCGACGAAATAGTAGCACGCACAACGCTAAACAAATTGCACGAACTAGGTGTGACATTGTCACTTGATGACTTCGGTACAGGGTACGCCTCTTTCAGCTATTTGAAGAAATACCCATTTGATGCCATCAAGATTGATAAGAGCTTTGTCCAGCAAATGGAAAAGTCGGACGATGATCGTGCGATCATTTGCTCTATCATACACATAGCTAAAAAACTGGACCTCCAAGTGGTTATTGAGGGCATTGAATCCCCCCAACAAGAGCAGTTTCTTATTGGTGAGGGTTGTGATATCGGGCAAGGCTTTCTCTATGGTAAACCGATGCCTTGTAATGAATTTGAGCAAAGTTTGTTTAATCAGCATCTTTCAGGCGGACAATACGCCTACTCTTCCTAAGCATTCTCTTTACTAAGGTGGCGGTGGTTTCTATAATCGCCGCCCGCTTCTATTAAAAGGCCAATATCTTCATGGATCAGTTGACTGCCACGCTTAAGAAAATTGAAAAGCAGAACTACCGCGCTTATCAGCAAATCAAAGGTCAATACGACTTCACTGATTTCACTTTGTTCATCGATCACGTACAAGGAGACCCGTATGCTTCAGCGTCACGTTTTCGTGCAACTCGCGTCTGGTCCTTGACTGGTCTGGAATGGTTAAAAGACGAGTCCCCTGCTTTTCAACGAGCAGCACGTGATTTTATTGCGCGCAGTTTTGAGCAGTTTGCTAAACAAGAAAACTCAGTATCCATTTCATTGAATGGCCAAACTGTATTGGATAGCACCGCAGTATTGTTTACCGAGGAAGGTATTGAACTGCGTTTTCGAGTTAACTTGCCTGCTGAAGGTCGTTCAGTGTTGGGGAAAAAAGCCAACAACATACTGACTTTCCATTTGCCTAAGTTTATCCGTCGAGCAACCTTAGAGCGTGAACTCGACAAAGCAGCATTGATTGAGCATTGCCAAGTTGTTGAAGATCAAGATGCCCTGCGTGCACAGTTGGAAGCCAATAACCTAGTTGCGTTTGTCGCAAATGGCAGCATTCTCCCTCGAATTGCCGGTAACTGTGATCTCCCAATGAAAGAGGCGGTTGAATTCAAAGCCCCTGAATCGCTGCAAGTGACTTTACATGCGCCAAACAAAGGCCATGTCACGGGATTAGGGATTCCAAAGGGCATTACACTTATCGTAGGTGGCGGTTTCCACGGTAAATCTACCTTACTGAATGCGATTGAGCGTTCGATTTACGATCATATTCCAGGAGATGGTCGTGAATACATCGTAGCTGATGACAAAGCAATGAAGATCCGTGCCGAAGATGGTCGATGTGTGCATCATTTGAACCTGTCGAATTACATCAACCATTTGCCAATGGGTAAAGATACAGCGGACTTTTCGACTCAAGATGCATCAGGCTCAACATCACAAGCCGCTTGGCTTCAAGAGTCTATTGAAGCGGGTGCGAGCACGTTATTGATTGATGAAGACACCTCTGCGACGAACTTCATGATTCGAGATGAACGTATGCAGGCATTGGTGGCAAAAGGTGATGAACCAATTACCCCTCTTGTCGATCGCATTGGTCAATTGCGAGATGATCTCGATATCTCTACCATTATCGTTATGGGTGGTTCAGGCGACTACTTAGACGTTGCCGACACAGTCATTCAGATGCACGACTACCAAGCGGTTGATGTGACAGAAAAAGCGAAAGAAGTGATCGCTCAGCACCCTACTCAACGTCATAACGAATCGGAAGAACGTTTACAAACCTTCCCGCCTCGCGCCCTGAATCGCGTTGCTTTGATGAATATTCTCACTGACGGTAAATTCCGTGTGAATGCGAAAGGCAAAGAGTCACTTCGGTTTGGCAAAGAGTTTACTGACCTTAGCGCTTTGGAACAGATTGAGTCCGCTGATGAAGTCAACACGATTGGCTGGTTATGGTTTCAAATTGCTCAGCTTCCAGGCTGGTGTAATCATCCAGCGAAGGAAATTGAAGAAATGCTGTCTGGTGAGTGGCATGCATCGCTTCCTAAGCAAGGGGACTTAGCCAAACCACGCACACTAGACGTAATGGCTGCGCTTAATCGCATGAGAAAATCTCAGTTTAAGCCTTCATGCTAGTTTTGATACGCTGATTGAGATAATCCAATGAAAAAAGGCAGCTAATAGTTAGCTGCCTTCCTTTATCTTTATTCATACCGAATCATTCGTTTCTCAGTACATTCCACGCTTCACAAAGAATTCTAAACCTTTCTGCATCACCATTCTCTCTATCTGGGTGCCAACGAAGCGCGAGTTTTCGCCACTGCTTTCTAATTTCTGCGGGTGTTGCATCAGGGTTAAGCTCAAACAGTGACAGTGCCTTTGTCTTATCTACACTTGCAACAGACGAACCACCAATGAATTTTTGATAAGTGGTCCAAAACTCATTCAACAATCGACGCACTTCATCTTCGTCCGCTTC
The DNA here is from genome assembly GCF_043995865.1 of Vibrio sp. D3. Classification (NCBI taxonomy): domain Bacteria; kingdom Pseudomonadati; phylum Pseudomonadota; class Gammaproteobacteria; order Vibrionales; family Vibrionaceae; genus Vibrio; species Vibrio sp. D3. The sequence continues at coordinate 271,707 of NZ_CP171886.1, forward strand.
GTAGTTGCGCCAATCCAGGTAATATTCACGCAAAGGATCGTTAATATCAACGATATGCCTCGAAGCTTCTAACGAAGACATCAGCTGGATATTCATCGCTTCAACTTGCAGCCAGGCATCTGGGTAAAGCGTTTCTTGCAGTTGGTATAGCGCGTTCATGATTAAGAAATTTCGTTTGAATAAATCCTTATCAGGAGAATCATCCAATTTCGAAATGTAGCCCTGTTCACTCAACTTGCTTGCTAAGGTGTGAACTTTCCAATCGGAAGGCTGCTTTCTAAGAATTTCTAGCATTGGCCAAAGCAACGGGTTTTCTATTGCGTGAGTCTCAATACTACTGACCGTGCGTTGTCCTTCCATTCATCCTCTCTGTTTTTAATATTGAAGCATCACACTAATCTCAGAGAAAGCTGCTCATCTGTACTGGTAAAAATGCTTGCTGACGCGTGTTTCAGGCCCAATTTCTGTGGCACCGAATTAAGCGTGGGTATCATTTTGTACCATAAACAACAAAAGGCCGATAGTCATCAACCATCGGCCTTTGTAAGGAGATCACGTAAAGGTTAAATAACCCCTAGTTCACGTAAACGTTCCATAAGGTAGCTATGTGCGGTGTAGCGCTCTGACAAAACCACTTCTGGCTTTGGATGCAAGAACAACGGCAATGAAATACGCGACTTTTCTTGACGGCCACCCGTTGGGTTGATTACACGGTGAGTCGTTGAAGGAAAGTAACCGCCCGACGCTTCTTGAAGCATATCACCAATGTTGATAATTAAGTTACCAAAGTCACAGGGTACATCAATCCAATCACCTTCTTTGCTCTTTACTTGCAGTCCAGGCTCATTAGCGGCTGGCAGAACCGTTAGCAGGTTAATGTCTTCATGCGCAGCAGCACGAATAGCGCCAGGCTCTTCTTCCCCTGTCATTGGCGGGTAGTGAAGAACGCGTAGTAATGTTTTGTCGCTGTTATTGATCATTTCTGACAACGCGATAGAGAACTTCTCTTGAACGTCCTTAGGTGCGTACGCTTCAACCCAGCCTAATAGCTCCTGAGCAAATGCATTCGCCCGCTCATAGTACTCTAAGATTTCAGCTTTAAGCTGCTCTGGGATCTGACCCCAAGGGTAAACATGAAAGTACTCTTTGATGTCTTTCACTTTGTGCCCTTTCGCTACTTCAGACACAGAAGGTGGGAAGTAGCCATCTTGGGTGTCTACGTTAAAGTGAAAATCATTCTTTTGATCTGAACAGAAAAACTCATGCCAGTTTTTGTAAATTGACTCTACAAGCTCTTGTGGAATCGGGTGGTTTTTCAACACACCAAACCCAGTTTCGCGCAGAGAGGTAACGAACTGTTGAGCAGCATCGTCAGCAAGATAATCGACAGTTTCCAGTTTCATGGCTTTACTTCTTTTTTATTAGACTGAATCACGGATTCTATGGATGGGCATGTTGTAAATCAAACTTTAATGAAAAGTGCACGCGCAAACGTTTTAATGTTGAGCAGTTTGGCAATAAATCAACATTTTCAGTGATCAAAAACACCATCAAAATAACAATTGCACACCGTTCAATTAAGTGTAATCATTACCCAAGTCTATGGAGTCCCACTGTAAGATAAATTGAAGGATCAAGTAACTCTATGAAAAGCACCTCGACACTCTTAGGATTGACGATTTTTTATGCCATCGTGTTTTTATTTTCTGCGTTAGAACCTAACTCACGTGCCGTTTGGTTTGCGGAGATTATCCCAGCAATTGGTATTCTTGTTGCTATTTGGGCAATCTCGATTCGCTATCAATTCAGTAATACGGCTTACTTTTTAATGTTCATCTGGCTCTGTTTGCACACTATCGGAGCGAAATATACGTTTTCCGAAGTACCATTTGACTGGTTTAACGACATGATTGGTTCAAATAGAAACAACTTTGATCGCGTTGCGCACTTTTCGATTGGCCTTTATGCGTATCCGATAGCTGAATACTTGATACACAAGAACAAGTTCAACAAAACGTTCTCTTGCTGGTTTGCTTTGTTTGCGATCATGTCGCTTGCAGCAGGCTATGAGATTATCGAATGGTGGTATGCAGAATTGGCTGGCGGCAATGAAGGAATCGCCTTTCTGGGCTCGCAAGGTGACATATGGGACGCCCAGAAAGATATGTTGTGCGACACCGTTGGTGCAGCGTTGTCGCTGTTTTTAATGTCGGCTCAGCGTCGATTCTCTCAGCCACTCTAAATAAGGGTTAAACCCATCAACAATTGGAACCTGTACGATCTGTGCTACTTCATATTCGTGCAGGTTTTCTATTTTCTCTTCCACCAATTCATAGAGCTCTCGGCGAGTTTTGATCACCAGCAACCATTCGTTGTCAGTACAAATCTCCCCTTTCCACACATAGTGACTTTCAATAGGCATCGTTTGAATACACGCGGCTAATTGGGCATCTAGCAAACCTTTAATGATCTGATCTCGATTTTTTTCGTTGCTGGTTGTGCTTAACACCATGCAGTAGTCATGTTTTATACTCATTTTCTAGCCCTTCATTATTTCATTGTCACTTTGCCGCCAATCATTTTGTAAGCGGGCGTTCCTCTCACTAGGGTATCTCTTGCAAACTCTTGCCCGCAACTGGGACAGATGCATGGGGTTTGTGTGAAGTCGTCAACAATGCGCTCTTTGAAGCACTTGACCAGTGCGCCTTTTCCGCCTTTACGGTACTTGAATAGTTGAGTTTTACACTTTGAGCAATAGATATCGACGGTTTTCGTCGGCTGTTTCTTATTCGGTTTCGCCATGATTATTTTCTATATCAGGTTTTACCCATACGTTATTAAAGTCAAACCAACCTAAGGCATTACACTTTGCATTTTGTAAGGCACCGCTGTGGTCTTTATTGACACCCAACCAGCAGTGAAACATCGGAATCACCTGACAACTTTTTACCAACTGACGTCCTAACTCACGTGCAGGGAAGTCTGGATAAACACCAGCACGCCACTGATCAACGAGCTTAGCCCATTCGCTAAAATCGTAACCAGAGCTGAACTTTTCAATATCACTGTAATCCAGAAGCCAGCCAGCCAAAGCATCATTTCGATTCGTTGCAATGCCCATGGCTTTCACCCAAATATCCACTTCCTCCGGTGCGGGCGGTTGAGAATCATAACGAATAAACTCGACCTCTATACCGTGCGGTTTTAAGAGTGTCTTGATGGCCTTAGCAACTACTGGAAACATCGGATGCTTTTTCTGATACGCTACAGAAATCACCTTATCAGCCTGCGGCACGCTGCCCGCCTCTGCTGGCCTAAGGTCAATCCAACCTGGCTTAAGGCCAAAGGCTTGCAATACTCCCAGTTCCATCACTTTATCCTGAGGAACATGAGCATAAATTTGGTGACTGTTGAGAGTTTGTGATAGAAATTCTGCCCAGCGTGGATCTTTTGCAATCCCGGTGTTTTTGTTTAGTAATAGGAATGTACAGCCAGGATCAAGCTCGACTTCATCAGATGAACCTTGTTTATCCATCTTTGGCTTAGACAAGCTTGGATAGACCATTGAAGAGTACGCCTCATCAATGACCCATACCTCAACTTGGTCCAGCAAGGGACGAAAGCCAAAGTAGCCATCAAAAGCAGTCAAAATGAGACGCTTATCATCATTCATTTTAACTTGGAACGGCCCTGTCCCAATCGGTTGTCTATCGAAGTTTTCTGAACGCAAAGCGCTTGGTGGCAAAATTTTTGCTTGCGACTCACTCAGCGCCAAAGGCAGGTAACGATCAGGACGGACGAGCTCAATATCAACGGTCCACTCTTGTGGTGAAGACACCCGTTTTATGTGAGAAAACAAGTTCAAGCTATTTAACGCAAGCACACTCTCAAGAACACAACTGGTTGTTAACGGTTCACCATTATGAAAGCGTACTCCACGACGAAGATAAAAACGCCAATGTGTATCAGAAATGGCTTCCCACGTGTGGGCTAAATCTGGCTGAAGTTGTTCATTTTCATCAAGGCGAGTGAGCCCGCTAAAAATTTGTCGGGCGATGTGCTGTTCAGAACGCCGCATCGGTTTCTGTGGGTTTAACATCGCCAATGGTCGATAATAAGGCAAACGTACCACCTGCTCGCCCTGTCGATGCTGAAGCCCTAAATACCCCTGAATAACCTGCGTTAATCGAGCCGCGTCGTTATCAAGCGCATCTAGAGCCTGGCCAATTTTCCCTTCGTCAAGATAACGTCTGGCGAGGTTTTCACTGACATCGCTACGGTTACGTTTGAAAACGAGTTTTGAGAGTTTTCCTCGACCGGCGGCTGGATGCCATTCAATCCAGCCCTCCTCTTCTAATTTATTGAGAACAATACGGGCATTGCGACGTGTACAAAACAGCGCTTCGGTAATGTCTTCTAGCTGAACGTCCGTATCGTGACCGGCGAATTTTTCAAACAGTGTTTCGAACTGAACACGTAAACGAGGGCTACTCATAAAGAGGAAATTCTTATCTTATTGTTGATAAGCTAAGTTTCCTCATTTTTATCAAAAAGTGCAAACGTCACGCAGTAAATTATTGAATATCGATGCCAATTTCTCGTGCAAGACCGACAAGTTGTTCCTCATTATCCAGCTTGATAGACCATTTACACTCTGCACCATGAGATAAAACAACGTTCGCTCCTCTACCCAGTAACTGGATAGAATCGGTTTGCGCTTGTAAGGTTACCATTGCACTGCCGGAGAGCTTAATCACGATTTCACGCTGGGTAGCAATGATTTTTCCTAATGAAAACTCAATCACCATCTTGCTTTATACCGACTTCGTTTTATGTTGCTTCACTGCGATAGTTAAGCGACTGGTACACACTAATCGGCCTCGTTCATCAGTTATGTCGATTTGCCACACTTGTGTTGAAACGCCAAGGTGTACGGGTTTTGCCGTACCAATCACATGACCACTTCGCATTGCACGTACATGGTTCGCGTTGATATCCAAACCGACACAGTAACTCCCCTCATCAACAGAGAAATTTGCAGCTAAAGAGCCTAATGTTTCTGCGAGTACAACAGAAGCACCACCATGAAGCATTCCTAAAGGTTGATGAGTAAAACTACATACAGGCATGGTTGCTGTAAGGGAGTCATCCGTGAAATCTGTGTATTCAATTTGTAGGTGCTCGATCAGGGTATTTTTTGACGTAGCATTCAGAATCTCTATGCTAACGGGCTTTTTCCATATACTCATTGTTTTACTCTTAATTTCACAAACTGGTTTGTCGGATTGTAACGATTTATTAGAGAGCTAGCATAGACTTTACTTAGGTCTAACTTCAAGGTGTAACATCTTGGCCTCCTTGCCAGTTGATGAATAATTTGATCTATGCATCGTGTTACTATTTGGGTATATACTATTGCTTCAAAACAAAAATAATTTAGATGGAGCCTATTATGAAGGTATGGATGAAAGCCTCTGCTCTTTTAACTATCGCGGGCTTAACGGCATGTAGCGCATCACCGACTGGCCGTAATCAGATCCTGATGTTTTCAGATCAAGAAATGTCATCGCTTGGCGCCAAATCTTTCGAACAAATGAAGAAAGATATCCCAATCAGCAAAGATCGCAAAACGAATGCCTACGTACAATGCGTTGCCAAACACATCACTGACACCATCCCTGCGCAAGCTGGGTTTAAAGATTGGGAGGTGGTTGTTTTTGATAGTGAACAAGTCAATGCGTTTGCTCTACCTGGTGGGAAGATCGGCGTTTACACCGGGCTTTTAGGTGTCGCGAAAAACCAAGATCAGTTGGCAACAGTCATTGGTCACGAAGTGGCTCACGTCCTTGCTGACCACAGTAATGAACGCCTTTCACAAAGCCAGTTAGCAAATGCGGGATTGTCTCTGGCAAACGTTGCTATAGGAGCTTCCGAGTACAAACAGTATCAGCAAATGACGATGGCGGCACTTGGTGTCGGTGTCCAATACGGTGTTATTTTACCATACGGTCGTACACAGGAATCCGAGGCTGATATTGTCGGGCTTGAGTTTATGGCAAAAGCAGGCTTCGACCCACGTCAAAGTGTCGATTTATGGAAAAATATGAGTGCTGCATCCGGTGGTTCTCAACCACCTGAATTCTTCTCAACTCACCCATCGCACAGTACGCGTATTAAAGATTTACAAGCAACCATAAATAAGTTGCCTGCGTATAAGGCGAAAGCGCCAAAATGTGGCTAAACTTCTGCTACCAGTGTCTATTTTTCGCAAAAAAGCTCCCTAGGGAGCTTTTTTAATGGGTATAAGGAATAGTTTAAGTACCCAGTATCTGTAGTGGCAAGCTCAACAGGCTATCTCCAAGGGTAGCAAAATACCAAATGATAGCGACAAAACCACCGACAGAAACCAAGTACCAAGCAAGTGAGAAGAGTTGTCCGTAACGGGTTAACGGCAATAAATGACTATGATGTCGACCTCTCCACTCCATGACCACTTCTAGCATCCCCATCAACAATAAAAACCCTAGCAACGTCAGCCCGAAAGAATAACTGATAAAAATACCCAACAAGGCAGCAGCTATACTGCCGACTAATCCAACCCAAGTGTTCATCGAGAAGGTAATGCTTTTGAGTACATGACCACCATCTAGTGGCAGAATAGGCAACAGATTAAACAGGTTTAGTAACGCGTTAAACACTGCTAGGCCAGCGAAGAGCACCTCTCCAGTCATCCAATAAAGCAAAGTAAACGCGATGCTAAGAACTAAACCAAAAAATGGTCCCATAATCGAGATAACCACATCTTGCCAGCGTGTGTTGATCTTTTCATCACTCAGCGCTAAACCGCCAAGAAATGGAATCAAATAGATGCCCTTGGTCTTCATTCCAAAGTACTTCATCGCTCTAATATGGCCATACTCATGGAAAACTAAACAGGCGATCAAAGCTAACGCGAACTCGATAGAAAATAGCCAAGAATATGCAGCAAGACTTGCAGATGCTAGCGCCACTTTGATTACTTTCGCACTCTTGAGTGCTTTCATTCCAAGCGATACTAGCCCTATCACACTTAAACGCTTTTCCGTTGGCGGCTCAACTTCTGGTACTTGGCCTTCGATGTCTTTTTCATTTCGGCAACCTTCGCTAATAAGCTCATCGTTAATTGTGACCTTGTAACTCAATTCAAACGGTTGCCATGTTAATGAACACTCCAAATGGCATACCAGGACTTCCTCCCCTGCAGAGAGTCTAAACTGGTGAAGACAAGTGTCTGCAACATTATCACTGGCATCTATTTGGGACACCAAGGTGTTATCCCAATATAACTGCTGCCAACCAGCCATCGATCCTTCGAGCCTTAACGAACGACCTAAAAATTCAACATTCAGTAATTCCAACACGATTCCTATTGCGTCTATTGAATAACAACAAAGCGAGGCGCGAATTATGCCTGCTAAGTACAGAAACGGCAAAGCCCGCTATCTCTTGGTTTGAATGCCATTTAACCATAAAGCCCGTAAAACAATTCTGGTCGTACCATTCTCTTAAAAAATATAACGATAATACATGCCCTTACGAATCAACGTTTGACCTATGCATCATATTTAAAACGCAAAATACGCTCAAACTTTGACAAGTTATTAAACATACAATTAACATTACATTTACATCACAGTTGTATTTCACGTATTAACAACTGGTGTAAGTATCACACAACAATTACAAGGACTTCGGTCCAACACTATGACACCCTAGGAGGGTCAAGGATGAACAAGAAGCACTGCTCTCTGCTTACAATTTCGATATTGTTTGCGTGTAATGCCCATTCAGCGGGCTTCCAGGTAGCTGAGCATTCAGCATCTGGTCTTGGTCGAGCATTTTCAGGTGAAGGAGCGGTCGCAGACAATGCCAGCGTTCTTGCACGAAACCCAGCAGCGATGACGCTTTTCAAAGAAGCTCAATTCTCGGGCGCGTTATCTATCATCGATCCTGAAGTCGATGTGTATGACACGGTTAACAAAGAACATGCGAAAGATGTTGCCCCTTTACAAGTCGTGCCAGCGGGTTATTACATCAGCCCTATCAACGATAACTGGGCTTGGGGTATCGGTATGTTCACAACATACGGTGTTGCTACTGATTATCCAGATGATATTTCTGCGGGTGACATGGCGGGTGACACTTCCCTACTTTCAGTAAACATTAATCCTAATGTCGCTTACCGTATTAACGAGTCTTTCAGTGTCGGTGGCGGTATCAACCTAGTGTACGCGGAAGCGGAGCTGACTCGTCATAAAGGCGCACTCGCCGGTATTTTAGGTGGTAATAAGTCCGATAACCTTGTCGGCATGGAAGGCGAAACTTTTGCTTGGGGTTGGAATATTGGTGCTTTGTACGAGCTAAATGAAAACAACCGTTTTGGCTTTGGTTACCGTTCTAAAGTTGATCTAGATTTTGACGACGGTGAGTTTAGTAGTTACGACTCAGGCCGAGCTCCATCACCAAAAGTGGATGGCCGTTTAAAAATCTCTCTCCCTTCAATTATCGAATTATCGGCTTTCCATCAACTGAATGAACAATGGGCAGTACATTACGGCTGGCAACAGACCGATTGGAGCACATTTAAAGAACTGAAAGCGACGAGTCCTCAATGTAATGATGGAACTGCTGGTCAATGTTTCTACAAACCAGAGAAATACGAAGACAACAACCGTTATTCTATTGGTGCAACTTACACCCTCAATGCGGATTGGACATTCCGTGCAGGCTTTGCATACGACGAACAAGCAGGTGAAGCCACATTGAGCATCCCTGACAGTGACCGTTTTTGGTACAGCGCGGGCCTGACTTACGCAATGAATGAGAATTTAACTTTCGATGCAGGCTTTGCACTTGTTAAGAGTAAATCAGGCTCTTTCACCGAGACGAACGCTCAGGATGAAGAGATCAAGTTCGACTCTGAAGGTACTGCTTACATCAGCGCGGTACAGATGAACTACACCTTCAAATAATGGGATTACGGAGTAAACCAATGAAACACACGTTTAAATTATCAATGCTTTGTTCTGCAATCCTTCTTGCTGGTTGTGGTGATAATACATCAAGCTCTGGTACTTCCGACAAAGTTCAATTTGAAGATGAAGTCCAAGCACTGCTCGACCGTAGAACATCTATCAGCTTTACGCTTCAAGGGGCGAATGCGGATGTACCTGCGCCCTCTTACTTATTAATGGACACAACAGATGGCACGCTTGGTCTGCCAACTGACGGTGATGATGCCTTAACCAACCCTAGAGCCTCGATGAATACGATGGATGGATGGTCAACGTCTATGCCAATCGTTCTGAACTTTAAAGGCGATGGTTTTGCAACGGGTATGCTGCCGTCTGGTATTAAAGTCATCAAGATTAATCAACGTTTGACCGAGTGGGATGGTAAGTCTAACCCAATCGAAGAAGTTCTCGTTCAGAACCAAGACTACGTTGTTCAAGCAAAAGGCAACTCTCTATATATCCAGTTCATGGATGCGCTTGATGAGTCAAGCGAGTACATTTTTGCAGTAACACAAGATGTCACTGACGTGAATGGTGAGCCAATCGGTACATCAGCCAGTTACGCGACAGGTAAATCGAAAGAAATCGTTTATGAAACTGGTGCTCTTGCTTCTATTCAAGCGGTGACACAAGCGGTAGAAGGCATTTTTGGTATCGCCAAAGTAAACCCTGACGACATCGTTTACTCCTCATGGTTCAGCACTCAGTCTGTAGGTGACACTTTGGCGGCGGTTAAAGGTGTAACGGCAACCGGTTTCTCAACGGGTGCAAATACACTAAACGCCGTTTACAAAAACGATGCGAACGAAGGTTCAGTAGATTTATCAACAGCCTACACAATGACACTTGGTGCAACCCAAGACTTTAGCACTGCGCTAGACGCTGACGATGACTTTAGTAAGTACGTTAGTGACCTAGACGCGGCAAAAACGGCAATTAAAGGCCTTTATGCGAAGTCAGGTTCCGATGTAAATGTGACTCAAGGTGTGGTCAGACTGCCTCATTATCTAGAAAAAGGGGCAAACTGGAACATGCAGCCAATGGTATCTGCGATGCCAAGCCTAGCGAAGCTAAGTGCAGCACTGGCGGATCCGAACGAGCAAGCGAACATGGTTCAGCAGCTATCAACTGGCGTTTTCGCAAATAACCCTGTTGACGTGACAAAGCTTGCAACCGATCCTACAGAGCAGCTAAAACTGGTGGGTGCTAAACTCACATTAAGCGATGGTACCCAACTCGACAGTGAACGTATTGTGACTCGCTACTCCCCAGTTCCAGTCGTTAAATCGGTAGAAGATGTCGAAGTACTGGTCTTCACACCTAAATCTGGTGTCGCGACCGACGTTGTGATTTATCAACACGGCATCACTTCAGCGAAAGAGAATGCGTACGCGTTCGCGTTCAATATGGTAAAAGCAGGTGTGGCTGTTATTGCTATTGACTTACCTATTCACGGTACGCGCAGCTTAGATGAACAACGTTCCGCAAATGCGAATGTACTGGCTTATCTAAATCTTTCCAACTTAGCCGTTGCGCGTGACAATCTACGTCAAAGTGTTCTGGATGTGTTAGGTTTGCGCGCTAGCTTGGTAGTATCGGCGCAAGGCGGTCTTTTAGCTGGAGGTCCTCTACAAGGCTTTAACCCAATGACGGGTTCTAAAGTCAAAATGTTAGGTCATTCACTTGGCGGTATTGTGGCTACATCTGCCGTGGCAGCAGCAAATAACACGCTAGGTAGCCCTAACGCAGATGCACTTTACACATTTAGCTCTGCTTCTGTGCAGAACTCTGGTGGTCAAATTGGTAATTTGCTACTGGGCTCAGACAACTACGGCCCTCAGATCAAACATAACCTCGCTTATGCAGCATCAAAAGACTATGCGAATTACGCTGATGCATCATGTGCGGATCTAGAAGATAAAACATGTTACGAAGCATTTGAGGCTGCGGCAACGGAAGCTCAAGTAGCAGCCCTAGAAGCAGGTTTCTCACAATTTATCTATGCAGCACAGACTACACTAGATACAGTCGATCCGTTCACAAACGCTTCAGATTTAGTGGCATCTGGTTCGCTAACGACACCATTCTTTATGACAGAGGTGGATGGCGATAGCACAGTGCCAAACAGCGTTCCAAATGCACCATTCGCGGGTACTGAACCGCTTGCTAATAAGCTAGGATTGAAGACTGTGAACAGTACGGACACTACTGTGAATGCAACTGCGAGCTTTGTACAGTTTAATGCTGCTGCATCGCACAGTACTTTTGCTTCGCCAAATGGCACACTTTCTGATATTGACCATCACGTTGAGATGCAAATGGAAAACACAGACTTCTTAATGGATGACACTTTAACGGGTGTGACTAATACTTCCGTTCTGAAGTAATCGTATCACCTCTCTTACCAAAGCCCAGTTTCGACTGGGCTTTTTCGTTCTCTATCATAAAAAACCGTCCCGTATATCCTTTGCTATAGTTAAATCGGTGTCGTACCTAACTTACTTGTTTGAAAGGAAAACTCTATGCGCATATTCACTATAATGGCCACTGCTTTACTTCTTGCTGCATGCGGAAGTAGCCAATATCTTATGTCGACAAATGAAGGAAAAATTATTACTTCTTACGGTAAACCAGACCTTAACGAAGAAACGGGTATGTACGAGTATGAAGACATGGATGGGAAAGAAATGAGCATTTCAAAAGATCAAATTGTGCAGATTATAGAACGCTAGCAATATGCCCTCTATATTTTTAGAGGGCCCTACCCACACTTCTGAGCGCAGTTAATACTCACAACGAACCTCTAACTTCCTCAATAAATGAAGCAACCAATTCATCACCCAAAGCAATCAATGCATTTTCTTATATACAGGTATTATTTGTTTAGCGAATATTTTACATCTTCACCCTAATCAGGTTGGAATATTGTAAAATCTCGGCTTTAATTCGCTAACACCCTTTTATTTCTCAGGATAAAGTGGATAATACCGCCACAAAATAACATTACTAAGGTGAGTCCTTATGTCTATTGAAGCTACTCTGCTTGCGCGCTGCGAGTCAAAATGTGAACTGTGTTCTTCTGAATCTCAACTAACAGCATACGCTGTCCCACCTCACGGTAACGTGACTGTTGATACTGCTATCATGGTTTGTGATAAGTGTCTGGGTGAGATCGATGAGCCAAAAGACATTAACCACTGGCGTTGTCTAAACGAAAGCATGTGGAGCCAGGTTCCTGCAGTACAAGTGACAGCATGGCGCCAACTCACTCGCCTAAACTCTGAAAGCTGGGCTCAAGATGCTCTTGACATGATGTACATGGAAGAAGAGCAAATGAACTGGGCGATGAAGGGTATGTCTGATGATGACAAAACGTTGGATTGCAACGGCACTGAACTTAAGAAAGGTGACGATGTAACGGTAATCAAAGACCTACCAGTTAAAGGCACTAACCAAGTAATCAAACAAGGCACAGTGATCCGTGGTATCAGCCTTGGTGATGATCCGAAACTAGTTTCGGGCAAGGCAAATGGCGGTCAGTCAATGTACGTGATCGCAGAATACTGCCGTAAGAAGTAATATCGTATTACTCTACAAGTCAAAACGGGGCACTATTAGTGCCCCGTTTTCATTGCTAATGAACACCAATTTGGAATAAGCTCCTCTACTCCGGTATTGACTCTGTATAGAGTTCTAGCTCCGTTATTCGCGTTTGAGCAGCTAAAAAAATACCGGCTTATAAGCCGGTATTTTCATTCATTATTTCAAGATTAACGGTACATACCGATATCTTTTTGAATGTGAGCTGACAAATCTTCCGCATAGTAACTGCGTGGTGCAGTATTATCTACGAATAGAATGTCTAGTAAGTGAGCAATCAGTCCTTTGAAGTTAACCGCGTAGGTTTTCTTATCCATAGAGGTTGGTAAAGCTACATTTGTCATTTGCATTGCTTGTGCCATGATTGCCTCTCTTTAAAGCAGTAGTCTGTTTTGTTGGTTGTATATTAGTCAGTTTCTTATTGTTTAAGAAATGACAAATTTTACCTATTCGAATTAGATTATCTAATAAAACAAGCCCATTACAAACATCAAAAATACAAATGAACAATAACAGCATAAATAGTCACAAACTGTCTAATTATGTTGAATAACTTAACGTTACCTGCATAAAGTCATCTCGACTAACAACATATTTTTAACATTAAGTTTCGTTATTTATTTTATTTTTAGCGCTTTACTTATATTTTTTGATTAGTAATTTTAACGCTAGAGCGACTGTTCGACTTATTTTTGAGGAGCGATGCCACAACCGCTGATGCCATCACAACGATTAAGAATGTGAGTGACCACGTTGTCGGAATCTCATACTCTGTTCCCACCAATAACATCTTTACACCGATAAACATCATGATCACCGATAATGCTGGTTTTAAGTACACAAACTTGTCTAACATCGCTTGCAGAACAAAGTACAAAGATCGCAAACCCAACAGTGCAAACACGTTCGCGGCTAAGACTAAAAATGGCTCTCGTGTTACCGCGAATATGGCTGGGATAGAATCCAGTGCAAACATTACGTCCATCACTGCAATTACACCGACTACGATCAGCATTGGTGTTGCCACCCACTTACCAGCTTGCTTTAAGATTAAGTGATTTCCTTGGTAATCATTCGTAACTGGCAATATTTTGCGAATAAACTGCTCAGGATATGGGTTAACCTCCTCTGCTTCACCTTTGTCGCGAGCAAGCTTAATACCTGTCCAAATAAGGAATGCGGCAAAGAGGTACAACACCCAGTGGTACTGCGCAAGTAACTGAGCACCAACCGCAATCATGATAGCCCGTAGAACTAACGCACCAATCACGCCCCAAAGCAGCGCTCGCGGACGCAAATGCTCCGGCACACTGTATTGTGCAAAGATGATGGCAAACACAAACAAGTTATCCACGCTTAGCGACTTCTCTAGTAAGTAGCCTGTTAAGAATGAAACCGTTGCTTTATCGTTCGTATAAGTGCTGTGCGGTGCGTAAAAGTCCCAGAATAAATAGATAGAACCTGCAAAAACAAAGGCAAGTAAGAACCAGAAAACACTCCAAAGGATGGCTTTTTTCATCGTTATAACGCCACCACGCGTTTGATAGATATCAAGCGTAACAAGAACAAGCGTAAAAAGGCCAAAAGCGCCATACATCGCTAATGACTCTTGAAGTGGTGCCGATTGGCTCAATTGGGTGGTACTTTCGATAAGAGACATGCTTCCTCCCATGGCGGAAGGACATGAGTTTGGTGACCTTCCGCAGACAATAACAACAAGCAGTCACATAGTAATCATGTGCTGCCAGTCAATGAATGCGTTGGTCTCGTTGAAGTGTCGGCGTGGATGAATCACGCAACACCTTTACTTACCGGATAAGCTGATGCTTAACGAGATGACGATAAGTAAACTTGCGCTAACTACTCCCCAAACGCCGCAATGATAACGCCGAATGTAACGCTTTCCAACAAAAAAACTTTGTCTAATCGAAATAAAATTCTTATTAAAAATCAGAAAGAAATATAAAAACAAAGGAATTGGTTCAACCACGTGAACTTTTGTTATTAGATGTAAAGATCAGCAAGTGACTCAAGGTGATACATTTAAGAGTCAGAGCGATGTCTCTGAGAACATAGACACAAAAAAGGAGCATAACTGCTCCTTTCCTAACTTCCGTGTTATTAGCAATTCAAAAACCGCTCAAAGGTACAAAGTAAACTAACGTTGACCAAATTGCGACCCAAGCAACCACCACTGCCGTATCTGTCCAATCTTTATTCCACATACTGCCACCCTCATCATCGCATGTAGCAATTGAAAGACAGCAAAATCGATACCAATATCTACTACCTGTGTTGCTGTGTATAAAGTTTGTGACTTTGATTCAAGCAGTTTGGCTCATCGGTCAGAAGTTCAATAAAACAGTCTGCCATGGATAAGTTGGTTACACGCCCCTCGCCTTTCATCTCCAGTAGCGCATCGTAACCTTCTTTCCCTTTCATGGTATAAGCGGAGGAAGTGCCTCGATACCAGGTGTCGTCTTGAACGTCGACCCATTGTTGACCATCAAAAATTGCTAATGACTGAATTCTTTCACCTTTAGGGGCATCAGCTCGGTACTCAAAGTTTAAATTGTAAGTGTATGGATAACTGCCAGAGCCAGTACCTTCCACATCATTGTTGAGTGCATTGTTTATGGCGCCTTCAAGTGCTCGGCGAATAGCACTGCCTCTTACGTCGTAAAAGCCGATCGGAACGGCAAAAGGCAACAATCGTCCGGCAATATCTGCCACTGTGATGTTGCCAGGATTCAATGATGTTCGCACGCCACCCGCATTATGAATCGCAAATTGAACCTCATGTCCGCGTTTATTTAGGCTGTACAAAAATGAACGAGCAACAGAAGAAGCCAGCTCGCTCTCACCAAACTCATCTGGGATTCGCACATGACGCTTTTTGGTGTCAATACTGGCAATGACTTGTGACTGTAACTGCCTTACCCGAGGGATGTATTTATCACTTAGGATTGCTTGAGTCTCCGGGTGTTTCTTACAGACCACCACATTAGGTTGGCCATGGATAAAGTCACATGCGGTTTCGAATACGCCTTGGTCAAGCTGTTGATTTAGTGTCGAGTCCCAAAAAATACGTCGGCCAAGTAACAGTTCATTTTGACCACTCAGCATGGTTGCTTTGCCGTTTTCATCAAATTCAATGACGCAGTGCCCCATGGTCAAAGCATGAAAGCCCGCTTGCACAACGTAGGTATCTTTTACTTTGACACCATAAGGATCATCTTGCCCTAAACCTATTGATGAGAAATCGCCTTGCAGTCGGTGGCTATGTCCACCAACAATAATACCAATCCCCTCAACTTGTTCAGCCAACTCTAAATCGCCTTCATAACCTAAGTGGCTTAGAAGAATGATATTTTTAATACCAGAGGAGTGAATTTGTTTTACGGTCGCCTTAGCGGTTTCAATTGCAGACTTAAATGGCGTATCTGCATCTGGGTTCGCGATATCGCTCATTTTATCAATGGATAATCCGAAAATCGCAACCTGCTCACCATGAAACTCTTTGACGATGTATTGTGCGCTTTGTGTCTCCGTTTGATAGCTATACACGTTGTTGCTATCGCTGACTCGGTGAGGCTTTTGAAGCGATTCATTTGATAGATCCCAGTTACCAGCAAGCAATGGAAACTGAGTGCGTTGACAGAATAAGGCAACAGGTTCATTACCCATATCCAATTCATGGTTGCCTAACGCCATCGCATCAATCTTTAATGCATTCAACAAATCGGCGTTGGCTTTACCTTTAAATAATGAGAAATAAAGTGTGCCTTGGAAACAGTCTCCAGCATGGAGAAATAACATCCCATGCCCTTGACGTTGAGCGTCGTCTCGTAGCTGCTCTACTCGGGTTGCGATGCGAGAAAACCCGCCAGCACTCACGTATGGCTCTAACGTGAGTTCTTTGTTGATCTTAAGCTTTAACTGTAATGACGTTGGCTCAAAGTAGGAATGTGTGTCATTGATGTGTGCCAGTTTGATTCTCACTGGCTTATGATTGTTATTCATCTTCATCTTCTCTCTTTTCATTCCTTATAATAATAAGAAGTGAATCATGACAGAATCATGAATTTTATGAAACTGTGATTTTTTGATTTCATGTTTAAGTGATCACGATGCTATCTACACTACTTTTGAAAGCAAGCGTCGCTTGTTGCGGTCTCTATTCAGTAAGGGGCTCTCGTAATTTTGTGAACTGAGCTTAACTCCAATATTTCGAATTAATATATGCTTAGGAGTAGCAAAATAACTCTCTATAATTCAAATAATTGCAAGGAGGATTGAGATGAGACTAGAACGCATCGAAATCTCCGGGTTTAGAGGCATCAAACGCCTTTCACTCTCTTTTGACGAACTCACTACGCTCATCGGTGAGAACACGTGGGGCAAATCATCATTGCTCGATGCCCTTTCTATCGCGCTACCTGCTAATGGCTCATTATATCAATTCGAACTAAAAGATTTTCACGTTGATTACTCAATTTCTCATCCACAAACCCAACACTTGCAGATCATTGTTTGCTTTAAAGCACAAGACAAGAACGAAGTAAAAGCTGGGCGTTATCGACGGATAAAACCTGCATGGTGCACAAACGAGGATGGTGAGCAGGTCATTTACTATCGAATTAGTGCGTCTCGCGACGAGTATGATATTAAAACTGAATACGCATTTTTGGATCATAACGGCAAGCCGAAGAAACTGCACCACTCTGAGAAACTCGCTGTAGAGTTGATGACTCTTCACCCTGTTATCCGCCTACGAGACTCCCGACGCTTCCCAGATTTAAACCACGTCAACGGCGACAGCAAAAATGCTCGGATTGAAAAACGAATCAATAACACCTGTCGACGGCTATTGGCGATGCCTGGGCACGTAAACAAGGGTGAGATTCGCAGTAGTCTCGATTCAATGCAAACACTTGTCGAACACTATTTTGCGTTCCGCAGCGTCAGCAAAGGTAACCCACGAAAACCTCGTGATGGTCTTTTTTATACAAGCCCTTCCTCTGATAAAGGATTAAGTCAATTCCTTAAGGAAACAAATGATAAACAAAGCCGCTTGCTTTTAATGGGGCTTCTCAATGCTTACCTTCAAGCAAAAGGCCCTACCGATTTAAGACGCTGCGCAAGACCGATACTGATCATCGAAGACCCGGAAGGCCGACTACACCCGACTCATCTCGCTAGAGCGTGGTCATTATTGCAGTTGTTGCCAATGCAAAAGATTTTAACTACCAACAGCGGTACGTTACTTGGCTCGGTTCCACTTTATTCAATCCGGCGTTTGATTCGCTTGTCAGACCGAACCATTGCCAAGAGCTTAAACTCTGCCAAGTTTGGTAGAGATGAGTTACGCCGAATTGGTTTCCACATTCGTTTTCATCGCTCAGGGGCGTTGTTTGCACGGTGTTGGTTGCTCGTAGAAGGCGAAACTGAAGTTTGGTTATTTCATGAACTGGCTCGTCAATGCGGATATGACTTAGCTGCGGAAGGAGTTCAAATCGTTGAATTTGCGCAGTCAGGGCTGAAATCACTGATCAAAGTAGCAAAAGAGTTCGGTATCGACTGGCATGTTGTTACCGATGGTGACCCGGCAGGTAAAAAGTACGCGCATGCCGTGAGAGCGCAACTCGATCATGATCAGGAAAGGCATAGACTTACAGAGTTACCTGATCGAGATATCGAACATTTTCTATACAATCATGGGTTTGAACTTTTCTTTAAGGACATCATCAAAGTTCCTCATGATCACCCTATCCCAGCTAAAAAAGTCGTCAACCGTGTTTTGAAAAAGCATGCAAAACCGGACTTAGCTTTGGCCATTGTATCTCACTGTGAAGAGAGAGGTATGGAATGCATTCCTGTACTTCTGCGTTGGACACTTAAGCGCGTTGTCACCATGGCAAACGGCAATACATGAGTTAGAGTATTTCACACTCACACCTTGCCTTGTAAAACAAAAAAAGCACACCAAATTGGTGTGCTTGTATCAAACATCATTAATTTTGATTAAAGGTATTGAGAGGGATAAAACTCAATACACAGTGGATACAAATAAGATCGGGGGTTCACTACTGTGCTTGCTCAGCAAGCGTAGAAGAAGTAGTGCTTGATTTCGTATGCAACCAAAGTCCAGTCGCTTTCATTAGATAACCAAACACACCACCTAGCAGCAAAGATGGAATGACAAGTTGCCAGTTTCCATCAGCGGCAAATGTTGCGCAGGAACCAATAAAAGTGCCTGGAATGTACGCGAGCCAAGCCTGTTTCGCTTGAATACACATGAAAAATGCCACAATAGCGGTAATCACATAACCGATAATTTCCAAACCAACGTAAGTTGAACCGTGGATAATTACCATTGCCCAGAATACACCCGTCATATTAGTGATTAAGCTGATACCAAGTCCTTTCAATCCACTAGTTGGCGCAGCAAAGTAGCTCGTGCAACCTAAAAAACCAGCCCAAGAAAGCAAACCTAAAGAAATGGCGATCCAACCCCATACGCCAGATAAAATTCCTGTAGTGATAGAGATAGCTAAAAGTGTCGTCATGGTAGTCGTACCTGCTTGGCTATTATCGTACCCATATGGCTCAATAACTGCCTTCATACATTGAAATCAAGGACACATGTTAGATACATCAGCCTTGTTTATCGGTGATAATGATCACAATAAGGTTATAACAATTTCATGACTTGCACTAAAAGTTTGACGCAACCGATAAATCAACAGATTTAGGGAATGAGTATTTCTAGTGCTAGGTAAAAAGGATGTGTGTTGGATAGCTCCAATAGGTCACTCCAGCAAGCTTTAACGAGACTGGGAAGCTAATATCGGCGTGTAGAATCATGGGTCACCAAGTGAGTGCATAAAAGCTCCTAAATCACACTTGTTCTTCGAAGTTCAGTATACTGTACATAGAAATATGCCACTCCCAATTAAGCGAGTGGCATTGCTGTGCTTCTAGAGTTTATTGCGTGTATTGAGTAGTAACTTACAATACCGAAGGCTTACCTTTCATCATGCGCAGACCTTCTCGTTTAATGCAGTCGACTAGTGGGTTTTCTGCCATATCAGCTCGCCATATAAATGAAAGTGTCCTTTCCATTTTTAGCTCGGGCACATTTAACGCAACAAGATGACCCGCTTCTATATATCGCTCTACATCTAAATACGGTAAACAAGTAAGGTACTGGCCGTTAGCAACTAAACTGCGTAACACCGGAACGTGCTCGTACTCTCGCCACACATCCAAATCTTCAATTAGATGATGAATAGAGCTATCAAATGTTTTTCGTGTGCCAGAGCCATGCTCTCTCAACACCCACTTCGCTTGTTCTAACTGCGCGAGGCTTACAGATTGATTGCGAGCAAAAGGATGATGAGATGCAGCGACAACAGTAAGATGGTCTCGGCACCAGACTTCTTGGTGCAAACGGTTATCGTCACAACGCCCCTCGATGATCCCTAAGTCATATTTATAATCTAATACACCATCAATAACCCCTTTTGTACTCTGCACACCAAGGGAAATACGCATTTCTGGAAAGTCATTATCAATGATACTGATAAGGTCTGGAACCAGATGCTCTGCCGGAGTTTGACTCGCGCCCATGCGAATCTCACCGCTTAACAAATGTTGCTCATAAAAGCCCATTTCAATCTGCAGTGCGTCTTGTAATAAGCGTTTTGCTTTTGGTCGTAGCCACATACCCCAATGGGTTAACGCCATTTGCTTGCCCTGCCTCTCAAATAAAGGCCTGCCAAGCATTTTTTCTAATTGCGCAAGCGACATACTTGTCGCTGATTGTGTCAAAGCCAGTTTCTCTGCGGCCTGGCTTACACTGCCGGTATCTGCAACTGCGTCAAAAACCGCTAATTGCTTAAGTGAGTAGCGCAAAGTGTCCTCCATTATTGGTGAGTATTTTTCATACCCTCACAATCGTTAAAAACATGCCCCAATAAGCAATAGAGTTCATTTTACCTAGCCGCATAAAGTTATCAATTAATTTGATGAGGTTTCTAAATATTATCAATTTTACCTACCAAACCCTTCTCCTTATTCTGACTGTGCGGTTCGGGAACACCGCAAGCCTCAATGACTTTGAGACTGAAGTCATTGAGGCTTCTAAATAAAAACAACAATTTCATTTTTGAGTTAATAACCAAGGAATTTTTATGCGATTACAAATTAAGGAGTCAATATGGCGGTGACCAGCTCTCAAAATCACCAGTACTTTTCTCCAAAAGAAATGATGGCTGAAGCGGAAAAATTTGCGTTAAGTAAAGCAAACAAAACCAGCAGTATGACACTGAGTCTTGCC
The DNA here is from genome assembly GCF_043995865.1 of Vibrio sp. D3. Lineage (NCBI taxonomy): Bacteria > Pseudomonadati > Pseudomonadota > Gammaproteobacteria > Vibrionales > Vibrionaceae > Vibrio > Vibrio sp. D3. The sequence goes on from NZ_CP171886.1 coordinate 292,701, forward strand.
ATCATGGCGGGCGCGTTCATTGGATTGGCGTTCTTGTTTTACATCACGGTGACTACTGGCAGCGCTGGCGCTGGTTGGGGCTTAAGCCGTCTTGCTGGCGGATTAGCATTTAGTATGGGCTTGATCCTCATCGTGATCTGCGGTGGTGAACTATTTACCAGCTCAGTTCTTTCCAGTATCTCATGGGCCAATAAGCAAATCTCGTTCGGAAAAATGCTTTCTATTTGGGGCAAGGTTTACGTTGGCAACTTCATTGGTGCGATGTTCCTACTTGCGCTAGTTACTGCAGCTGGTCTTTATCAAATGGATAGCGGTCAATGGGGGTTAAATGCGCTTAACATCGCGCAGCACAAGCTTCATCACACTCTCATTCAGGCGTTTGCGCTCGGTATCCTTTGTAACCTATTGGTCTGCCTCGCGATTTGGTTAACGTTTAGCTCTGCAAATGCAATGACAAAAGCAGCAATGACAATCATGCCTGTGGCCATGTTTGTCAGCAGTGGCTTTGAACACTGTGTCGCGAACATGTTTATGGTTCCACTTGGCATTGTTATCGCTAACTTTGCACCTGAGTCTTTTTGGGCCTCCGTCGGTGTGCCCGCTTCACAGTATGCAGACTTAAATATTGGCCACTTTATTACCGCTAACTTAATTCCTGTCACGCTTGGCAACATCGTCGGCGGAGCGGTTTTAGTTGGTCTTGCAAACTGGTGTATTTTTCGCCGACCAGAACTAAAAGCAGCGAATATCTCTTCTATCACAACGACTACAACACTCTCGTCAGTTAAGGATTTCACCATGAAAAACGCATCTTTTGTTAAAGATATTATGAACCCAAAACCAGTTACCATCAGTGCAGAAACACCGATAGCAATCGCACTGGATGTGCTACTTGATAACAACGTAACTAGCGCACCTGTTGTAGACGTACAAAATCGATTGGTTGGCTTCTTCTCTGCTCACGATGTGATGGTAGAACTATGGTGTGAGGACTACATTCCGGTGAAAGACCAAAAAGTCGTCGACATCATGAGCCGCGATGTGGTCGCAATTGATGCTGGTGATCGTCTCGTTGATGTTGTCGAATTCCTATGTATCGATAAAGAGCAGTTGTACCCAACGAGCAGCATGGGCATCGCCACTCGCATGACGTCTTTATCTTTAGAAGAACGCGCAAAAAGCATCAAAGTGAGCAAGCCACAAGTACTTCCTGTACTTGAAAATGGCCAGATGGTCGGTGTTGTTACTCGTACTGAAGTATTAAAAGCACTACGCCCGATTTTTGGTGAGCGTTTAAACCTAGTAGAAAAAAACGAGTTAGAAACAGCGTAATTCATTAAACGATCGCAACGTCTGTTGGCTTTCAATCGCTGTCACTGACTGGCTTGCCAATGTTGTCGATTGTGATTGAGGTAATAAAAAAGCGCTCTTCCGTTGGAGAGCGCTTTTACTGTATCTAAAAGAAGTTCGTTACTTCTTAACGCCTTCGATATGAAGTTCCATATCAACATAACTTGAAGCACCCATTACTGGGATATCAAAGTCAGCAAGCTCGAGGCGAGTGTTACCAACGAAGCCAGCGCGCTCACCACCCCATGGGTCACTACCTGCGCCAACAAATTCAGCTTCGATAGTAATAGGCTTAGTAACACCGTGTAGCGTTAGATCACCAGTTACATCTAGCTTGCCATTGCCTTTATCAACCACTTTTGTGCTTTTAAAGGTCGCTTCGCTGTATTTGCCAGCATCAATGAAATCACCACTACGAATGTGCTTGTCACGTTCAGCGTGGTTGGAGTCTAAGCTAGTTGTATCAACAACAACACTCACTTTTGAATCAGCAATGTTGTTCTCATCAAAAGAAAAGTCACCAGAAAATGTATTGAAACGACCTTTGATGAAGCTGTAACCCAAGTGACTAACTTTAAAGTTAATTGAAGCGTGAGCACCTTTGGTATCGATGACATAATCTGCAGCTTGCGCACCAAATGGTAGTGCCATAGCGATAGCTAATCCTGTAGCGAAGAGTGACTTTTTCATTTTGAAGCTCCTAACATTTTTCTTAATGTGTTGTCTTTATCGATAAAGTGGTGTTTTAGCGCAGCAATAGCGTGCAAACCTGCTATCAGGATGACGGCCCAAGCTGCGTAGAAGTGAATTTCACCCGCTATGTCTGATTGTCCTGGGAATAACTCTCCCGCTCCTGGCACGGTAAACCAATTAAACACTTCGATACCGCGTCCATCAGACGTTGAAATGAGGTAACCTGAAACAAAGATGGTGACCAATAGTAGGTACATAACACCATGCGCCGCTTTAGCAGCAAGCACTTCGTAAGGTTTGCCTTCTACCTTTGGTGACGACGTAACATGTTTCCATACAATGCGTGCCAAAGTTAAAATAGCGAGTAAAATACCGACAGAGCGATGGTAATGTGGCGCAGTTCGATACCATTCGCTGTAATAGCTAAGGTCGACCATCCACAAACCCACTGCAAATAGACCAATAATGCACAGCGCAGATAACCAGTGCATCACGCGTGCAGTAAGGTTGTAATTCTTTACCAGTGTATCCATCTCAAGTTCCTAGATATATTCCTAAGTTAATGTTGAGCAAGAAACACTACATTAACCTATTTACGTCATATGAAACAGATTATTTACCATCATTTACATCCAGCCAATGGCACCGTATCTATCAAGTTGTTCGAATTTTTTGAAGGAACTTTAAATCGTTTATAAAACTGAAACTTACAGCTTAACTTCTTGTTCTATCTCATACAGCTCTTCGGACACTTCTAACATTCTACGTTCAACCAGTGATTTTGCATCTTCCACCCCCTTGTTGTAATAAATTGGCCCTAGTTTTTCTGTAATGAAATCAATAAGAAATTCACTATCGAACTGGCCAATCTCAACATCTAGTTCGTCCTGCATATAATCTTGAATGGCGGTTGCCAGCGTTTCTTTTTGCGCACGTTCTAACTTTATCATCTTTGCCCTTTTTCAGAATTTTGTTCTATGTGTGCTTCTATCGTCTTGCTCTCTTAAAGAGTAGGCGCGATCATTTGTGAGAAATTTGGTGTTTAGATCAAGAAGTTGCCGAAGTAAATTAGTCTATTCTCAAAAGACTATGCTAACCTTTTGCAGTTCGTTTTGTTAATTATTAAGGGATATTCTTTGCTACTCGACCTAGTGATTCAAAGTGTTAATGATTTTCAAGACGACTGTCTTAAGCTGTGTGAAAAGCATTACCCTGCGGTACATAACCAAGGCATGAGTGAGCATCATCTTGGTCTCGCGTTTTCAAGACGAATGGAACACACTTTCCGTCACTTCGGATACAACAGCGTGGTAAAACCAATTGAAGTTTTAAATACTCCGGACCTGCCTCATCACTACCGTATTTCATCTGAAATAGGCACGGTTTGGGTCCTGAGCCACCATATGGTCAGTGCGGGAAAATCTTGTCGAGAAAACTTACTCTCATCAATTACGGAATGGCAAAGCGAATATGGTTATGCACTGCAACCGAATGATCTACTCTTTTTAGTTTGTGATCATTGGATCAGTCGCAGCAAAACGAGCCGAGAGTTGCTTCATTGGTGGATGGGTGAACTGCCCGATCAGATCAACGAATACACGGAGCAAGGCATCACGCTGTACACCAGCGAATCGCAGCTCACGCAATCGTTAGACACTCGATTTGGCATTAGCCCTTGTTACATTAAGTTTGGTCATCCTTTGCGTCGCTCGAACAAACAACAGTTGGTCAGAAAATACTTACAACTGTATGCAGTACTACAATGGTAACATCAAATTGCATTAGGAAGATTGTCAGTCATTTCATCAATTTGTTTGATATCACTCGACAAATCTAATCATCTCTTACCATCATTCTTGCTTGAGTTCATGAGCCCACTTAGATTCACTGCCAATGAAATAAAAAATTAGCGCGATAGCGCTGATGTAGAAGCATTGATTTAGGTTGTTGTAACAATGATGAGCACCTCGCAACTTCTTAGTTGCATCCGCAAACAAGCCGACGGGCAATATATTGCGAAATACGCAAAGCTCACTCTTCGAAGTGTCTTTCAACCTATATATAAAAAAGATATTTCTATCGTTGGACTTGAGGCACTAGTAAGAATTACCAATGCTAATGGTGCCATGATCAGGCCAGATCAGTTTTTCCAATCAAAAACCATTGCCGCTCAAGACCTACTCAATGTTGAACGCTTAAGTCGCCTAATTCATATCAAAAACTTTGCCCAATCTCACTTTCACAATAAACACCTGTTTCTTAATGTATTACCAGAAGCAGCAAAAATACTAGCCAGAGACATCACGTACAATAGGCTGCTAAAACAAACCATTTATCAATCTCATTTAGTAAATGAACAAATCGTCATGGAGTTGCTTGAGTTGAACGTAGAAGACGAGTCCTCTTTGTCGCAAGCAGCTCGTGAGTTAAGCCAAGGCGGGTTTAAATTGGCGATCGACGATTATGGCGTCAATGCATCAACAATTGAACGAGTGAAAGGCGTTCGTCCAGACATAATAAAAATGGATCGCTCGTTAATGCTGAGATACGAAAATGGTGACTGGAAAGCTCTAGTCGATGCATTATCACTAGCAAGAACGTTGCGTTCTAAAACCGTTATCGAAGGAATTGAAACCGAGCATCAACTTAACTTAATGAAAAAACTCGGTTTCGATATGTATCAAGGATACCTACTCGCTATCCCGCAAACGTTAGACGTTTATGAAGAGGCAAAAACAGCCTGACTATGTAAGAACAAAAGTTTGTGCGGTTTAGCGAGAGTTACGTGATTTACCACGGTTCTTATGAATCGCTAATTTTGCTTTTAGCTTACGCTTCTCTGATGAACGGCTTCGACGGCGTCCACTACCATTTTTCTCAGGCTCGACTTCTTCTATAAGGCTTGGCTCGAAGCCTGCCAACCATTCTTGCGGTAGGCGTTGATCAAGCAAATTCTCGATAGCATGCAATAAATATTCTTCATCCCGACTCATTAGAGAGACAGCTAAACCTGACTTTCCTGCACGGCCAGTACGGCCTATACGGTGGACATAATCTTCGGCTTTAAATGGCATATCAAAGTTCACCACTTGCTCTAACTCTTGAATATCCAGTCCTCGTGCAGCTACATCTGTCGCAATCAACGCACGCACCTTACCTTGTTTGAACTCATCCAACGCTCTTTGACGCGCACCCTGTGACTTATCCCCGTTAATTGAAACCGCTTTTATGCCATCTAACTTAAGCTCTTTTGCTAGCTCATCGCTACCTTGCTTAGTTTTTGTAAATACAAGCACTTGCTGCCAATTTCGCGAGCCAATCAAGTACGCCAATAATTCACGTTTACGCTTTTTGTCTACCGGATAAACCATCTGTTTTACCGTTTCAGCCGTCGTGTTTGCTGGTGACACTTCAACTTCAATCGGCGATTCCATGAGTTTGTACGCAATAGTCTTGATTCGCTTTTCAAATGTCGCAGAGAACAACAGGATCTGTTTTTCGGCGGGTAAACGTCGGAAGATGCGTTGCAAGTCAGGCCAGAATCCCATATCTAACATACGGTCGGCTTCGTCTAGAACAAGCATACTGGTTTTGGAGATGTTTACGTTGCCATTAAACAGATGATCCAAAAGGCGGCCTGGTGTTGCAATCAACATATCAGCGCCCTCTTCTAACTTCCTTTTTTGTACGCCAATGCTTGTACCACCATAAACACACACAATGCGAAGTTCTGTTTGTGCAGAGTACTGATTCAAATTATCAAATACCTGCTGCGCAAGCTCGCGTGTTGGAACCAAAATCAATGCTTGAGGCGTACCGTTGAGTTTCTTTTGCTGAACGGTTTGTATAATAGGTAAACCAAACGCAGCTGTTTTCCCCGTACCAGTTTGTGCAGCAGCAAGTAAGTTCTTTCCTTCAAGGACATGTGGAATAGACTTTTCTTGCACTGGTGTTGGCGTCACGATATTTAGATTGCTTAGCGTCTCGATTAGCTTTTGTTCAATGCCTAAGTCAGCAAAATTAACAGACATGTGTAACCTCATTATTTTTGGAGCGCAGAGTTTACCAGAGCCCCAATAGCCATACTACTTTTCTATCTCATTGGGCTGAATCAATAAGATGTTGCTGAAAATCATACGACTGACGTAAAACGTCTCGATAGAGTGTCGAGAACTTCTCTTCCAATAATGTGTAATCACTCTCAATCACTTTAAATGTTGTAGTAAGGTCAGCCATTCTCGGGCTTCTTTGCGACATTCGATGTAATGCAAATTCGATATTATCCAGGTCTTGGTATGACTGAAGCCATCGACCGTGCCACATCCGGCTGTGGAGCACCAAAAAACGCGGCGGCAAATGTTCATTAACGTCACGGTTTACTCGCTCGTATGCCGAATCAACAAAGTGTTCGAGAGATACGGCATAAAAGTCGTTCCAGTGTTTTGCGAGACAATGGTCCCAGAACATATCGAGAGCGATAGGGGCAAAGCGCCGCGCAGTACCTTTGAAGTGAGGTTTGCATTCGTTAACAATAGGATGGTGATCGGTAATGCGGTCAACAAATCTATGCAATTTGATGCCGTTCGAGATATCACATTCATACAGCTTGCTTGGATCTCCTTTTACGAAGTCTCCAAGCAAGTTTCCCAATAAATGGCTGTTACAGTGGTCTGCGATATGCAGGTGGGCTAGAAAGTTCATCCGACGCCAGTTTTGGCCTTTAAGGCTTGGTGTGACATGAACCTAGTATAACGTCTATTACGACGAGATGAGAATGTTCCGCTATTCGGCTTCGTTGTCTGAGCCAACGTATTCCGACAAGATAATGCCAATTTCAAGCGCATCTAGCAGCTCTAGGCTCTCATCGTTTTGGTATTGGTCGCTCATTGTGACCTCCTTTATTTTAAGCTCTCTTGCTTGTACTTGCTGACGGCTTGGCCTTGCCATTTCCACGTCAACAACTCCTTTTTATAGTCTTTATATGACACATTCATGACAGCGAGAAGTAAAGATTTAAAAACCTATGAGCAGAATCAAAAGTAAACGTTTGCAACCAGATTTCATATCTACTTTAGCACTTCATAGAAATAGCTCTTTTATCAATATTTATGTCAATTTAAAGATATAACATACCGTTATAGGCGTCCTTAGATCTCATTTCTTAAACTAAATTTAGTTTTCGTTACATATTTTGCTGATTAACTTCGCATATTTTGTTTCGATATAGCAATAGATTTGGTCAATATCTTTTATCTCTAATGGAGCTTTAAATGAGAGAAGTTGAGTTTAGAACGATAGACAGGCTGTTTATCAAGATGTCTATCAACGACAAAATGTGGGTTATATTCCTGCTGTTTTTAGTAGCCCTCACTTCTGTGGCTGGAAGCCGCTACTTCAATGAAATACAACAATTTAAACAACAAGCGATTTCTGCTAGCGAAGCGAAACTTTCTGGTATTGTTGACACTCAACCAGGTCATGTTCCACAAATTGACGGCGTATCGAAATCAAGTCGCGTAAGCGAGAGCTCTTTTGTTGATGGCTCTGTCACCGCTTATGCAAAGTTGCATTCTGGCGAAGTGATTAAGTTGACTCAAAACGTATCCGCGCAATACGAATCTGCAAAGTCGTCAGCCTTAACCTCTCTGTTACTCAGCTTTTTATGGGTTGTTCCTTTTGCCCTTTTCTCTTACTGGGTTGCGACCTTTATAGGAGGCGCCCTGTGGGTTTTATATACGACAACCGAAAAAATTGGTGAAGGTGATTTAACCTCTCGCCTTGGTTTTCATCCTGGCCGAGACGAGTTTGGCACCATTGGTTGCGCGTTAGATAAATCTATGGACACCTTAAGTGAACTGGTTAACAGTGTGAAAAATAATGCGGCTACATTGAGTGAGACATCTTCTGCATTCGAAAAAGATATGCAGTTGAGCGAAACGCAGATATCTCATCAATATCAAACACTCGATTCCGTCGCGACAGCAATGGAAGAAATGACAGCCTCTGCAAAAGAAGTATCCAGCATTTCCCAACAAGCGACGATGCAATCCGATCAGGATGCTCAAAAGATCGAGCTAAGCAGAAATCGCGTGCAAAATGTGATTGGAGAAATTGAGACGTTATCCAGCTATATTGAACAGGCTTCCACCTCAGTAACCAATTTAAATGAAAACACGACGCAGATTAATGACGTTATCACAACGATCAATGCCATTTCAGAACAAACCAACCTATTGGCTCTGAATGCGGCAATTGAAGCAGCACGCGCTGGTGAACAAGGTCGTGGATTTGCTGTGGTTGCTGATGAGGTGCGTACATTGGCAAGCCGAACTCAACAGGCAACAGTAGAAATTCAAGCCATGATTGAGAAACTACAAACCGAGAGCCAGAACATTGCTTCAATCACTGACCGAACCGTTCAACAAGCGCAAACCAGTAGCCAGCTTATTGATGAAATTGGTCATGATGTGACGTCTATTGCTGAATCCGCACGCTCATTGATGGACATGAGTATCCAAATTTCCACCTCAGCAGAAGAACAAAGCGCAGTCGCCAACGATATTGCATCTGAGCTTTCAGAAATTCGCAGCCAGTCGAGCACAATCAGAGAAGTTGCAGAGCAATCTACCGTAGGGGTAGCTAATCTCACTCAGGCGTCAGTGTCTCTTGGTGAGGTATTACAACGCTACCGCACAGCATAACTTTGCAGCATTTATGATCAACAAGGGCTCCTCAGGAGCCCTTTTCTTTAAACCGTTTTCAGCCGTTATCGTCGATATTTTCTACTACACACAAGTGGATATTTGAAGTGAATCTCAAGTTCTCGCTGTACCTGATGAAATAATGTTCATAAACAAAGCGTTCCGCTATGCTTAATCCTGCCAATTCCAATTTGCTGCTGGAAAACAATATGAATAATTACAAAGATACAAAAGACATCGAAAACCTAAGTTGCCCTCTCTGCCAGGGGGATGAATATCTCATTTCATCGGATGGAGAGAAATTCACATGCGCTGCTTGCGGATTTCATACAAAAAGCTTCTCATCCATCCAATGCCTACATCAAACCCCTTACCTACAGTCCAAACTTAAACATATCCATAGCTTAAGTACGGTGTGCCATTAAGAGATTAAACAGAGCAGCTAAATAGCTGCTCTTTTAATTCATCTAAATGTTGAATGCGAATTACGCGTTCATCATCAACACGATTGATTGCCTCACCATTAAATAGCTGTACGGTTTTAATGCCAGCGTTTAATCCCGCTTCTACGCCTTTAGGTGTGTCATCAATATAAAGACAGTCGCTCGGTAAAAAGCCCATGCTCATTGCACTGTACATAATTAAGTCAGGTTCAGGCTTCCAACTATTCGCATCGAATGCAGAGAACACTTTCCCCTGGAAAGCATCGAGCAATCCTGTTAACTCCAATGCGTATTCTATTTTATCTTTCGGCCCATTGGACGCGACACAATATTCGATATTATGCGAATCTAAAAACTGAATTAATCGCTTTGCGCCATCCATCGGCTGTAAGTGGCGAACAAAAAGAGACTGGACTTCTTCACGGTATTGCGGCTCTAAGACATCAATAGGGACTTTGATATCTTTCAGCTCTTTAGTATCTAAAAGGATGTCAGCGAGCTTTCCTCCTTTAAAATGAGAAACGCACTCTTCCATCGTTAATTCTGCGCCATGCAGGTTAAATACATTGACGAGAGCTTGGCAACACAATCGTTCACTATCGACCAACGTACCATCACAATCAAATATCACGCACTTAATATTGGTAATTGCCATAGCCATCTCCAGACATCTTAAAGGCTAATGCCCTAGCTGATTTTAAAAATGTTGGCTTAATCTTATTTAAGTTTGGGATTGTTGAAACGACGAGCTTGGCATTTCATGGAAATAGAGGGGAGCAATTACAGTTTTTCTAAGCAAGATCACCTATCGTCATCTTGCTTTGCTTTTTATGCATTTGAGTGCGCAAATTAGCTTTCAATAATCACCGAATCTAAAAGCTTGTGTTCGGTACTTAGTCTTTTAGCAAGATCCGCCACAAACGAACTCTTGTATTTTGATTCAGAAATCGCGACATCAGAGATAAGCGTGTTTCCTTCAAGGTGGCTAATAATAGCGGCACCAATTGGAGCTCCAGATTTAAAACCAACATATAATTCAAAATCTGGCGTTAGAATTATCTGAGTGAGATATTCCACAATCATATCTTTATCGTACTGTTGATCCCAACGCTGAGACTGCAGGACAGAAAACATGATAGTAAGTCGGTGAAAATCGACCAGAAAAATATCGTCAGAGCTAAATTCAGAATTACTCTCAAGTAGCGTGTCTTTGTCGACCACTTGATAGGTTGCTTGTTCTAGTGCTTTGAAATAGACATCACGCCCTTTCAGACTCTCTGGTGTTGGAAATTCAACTTCAACCAGATCATACAGCCATGTATTTTTACGCTCGATACTGGCTAACTGTTGTTCATTCATTTTGATACCTTAGTTGCAAAACGAAATGTGCAAAGTGTTTCATTCTCACATAGAGTGAAGCTTAGACAGAGCGACAAGCGATATAAAGTCATATTGGGAGAAAGTATGGTCACTCTAACTCATCATTTCGTTTAGAGCAGTACATTAGCATGAAGCCCACAACAAACCTAGCGTACGTAGACCTTTCCTTGGCTAAATTTTGTTTTAGTTGCAAACCTCTGATAGATTTCATCAATATCTTTCCTAGTTAAGGACAAAAATAATGAAAAAGATGCTGTTAAGTGCATTGCTTGCTACTACGCTGGTTGGTTGTTCAGATAACGATGTTGCTGATGTAGGACTCGGTTGGTTTACTTTGAAAGACATCAAAGTAGGTGAATTAAAAGACGAGGTTGTCACGGGGGTAACGTGTCATATAGCTTCTATCGAAGCCGATTTTAGCTTAGCGGATCCAAGTGACAGCTCAATATCATGTCGTCAGACAGGCGAAATCACGCCGGAAATGATTGCAAAAATAGATAAAAGTAAGTCTGGCGAAATTGTATTTAAGAAGTCAAAAAGTATTTTCTTCAAAACAATGAAGGTTCGCCGAATTTATGATGCAGACAACCAAACCTTACTCTACCTGTCTTACACAACAAAAGAGACAGACGGTAGCTTTAAGCACAGCCTATCGACGGTTCCACTTTGGGGCACCAAGGCTTACGTTGAGCCAACTGAAGTGAAAAAGTAACGCAGCTAATTTTGGGTAGCTCCAAGCTCGTTGTTAAAGAGAATAACCGATCAACAATCTGAAAAGCGACCAATTGCAGTACTATAAGCATCAGTAATTTAGGCTATCTTGGTCGCAATTTCTCCAGCTCGCTGATTTTTTCAGCGGGCAAACTTCTTTGTAATAAAACGCCACGATTTTCATTTTTTTGTGATACAATCCCGCCTCTTTTTTTTCTCACTCAAGAACAAGCATGAAGTTTCCTGGTCAGCGTAAATCTAAACACTACTTCCCAACTCACGCTCGAGATCCATTAGTAAACCAAATCCGACAAGCGCCTAAGCTATATCGCCCAACTATTGTTGGTGTCGGTCAAACCATCGTAGATATCGAAGCGCGTGTAGATGATGCGTTTTTAGAAAAATACAACCTAAGTAAAGGACATTCACTCGTTCTTGAAGAAAGCAAAGCAGATGCACTTTACGAAGAACTGGTTGAGCAAGGCCTAATCACACACCAATACCCAGGTGACACGATTGGCAACACGCTCCACAATTACTCAGTATTGGCGGATAGCAAATCCGTTTTGCTCGGTGTGATGTCCAAGAACATTCAAGTTGGTTCTTTTGCTTACCGTTACCTTTGCCGCACCTCTTCACGCATGAACCTCAACCACCTACAAACGGTAGATGGTCCTATTGGTCGTTGTTATACCCTGATTTCTCAAGATGGCGAACGCACATTTGCTATCAATGAAGGTCACATGAACCAACTACTTCCGGAAAGCATTCCTGAAGAGATCTTTGAGAAAGCATCAGCTCTAGTTGTTTCTTCTTACCTAATGCGCGGTAAAGAAGAGGATCCAATGCCGAAAGCGGTACAAAAAGCGATCGACTTTGCCAAGAAGCACGATGTCCCTGTTGTACTGACTTTAGGCACAAAGTATGTTATCGAAGGTAACGCGCAATGGTGGCAAGAGTACATTCGCGAGAACATATCTGTTGTTGCAATGAATGAAGAAGAAGGCGCGGCATTAACAGGCGAAACAGAACCGCTAGCGGCTGCTGATAAAGCACTTGAGTGGGTTGATCTTGTTCTATGTACTGCTGGGCCAAATGGCCTATACATGGCAGGTTACACCGACGAAAAAGTAAAACGAGAAACCACACACGACATTCTTGAAGGTTCAATTGAAGCCTTTAATCAATACGAATTTAGTCGTGCGATGCGTAAAGGAGATTGTGAGAAGCCAATGAAGGTATACTCTTACATTGGTCCTTACCTAGGTGGTCCACTAGAGATTAAGAACACCAACGGCGCAGGTGATGCGGCGCTTTCTGCTTTACTGCATGATATGGCTGCAAACTCTTTCCATCAAAAAGAAGTGCCTAACTCAGAAAAGCACGAAGTACGCTGTTTGACTTACTCATCACTTTCTCAGATCTGTAAATATGCAAACCGAGTAAGCTATGAAGTGTTGACGCAACACTCTCCTCGCCTATCGCGAGCACTTCCTGAACGAGAAGATAGCTTAGAAGAAACTTACTGGGATCGTTAAGATCACAGCTTTAAATCTAAAAATACATCAAGGTCACCATTTGGTGGCCTTTTTGTTTTGATCTGGCGCAGTAATTAGTAGATTTTGTTAGTATGTAGCACAGTATAGAGCAGTAAACTCTTTACATACCTAATCGAAACCGTACCATCACCGAGCAAACGTTTGCCCAACAATAATACTTGCTCCAACTCAGATTGTTTTTCAACACTACCTGCGAGTCACTTTAGGGATTATCCATGCAGTCAGATATTGAAATTTGCCGAAACACACCACTTTCTTCTATTGATGTTATTGCGGAAAAAGTAGGGTTATTACCCGAAGAATATGACACTCACGGGAAGCACAAAGCCAAAGTCCATCCAAAATGTTTGGAGCGGCTAAAAGAGAATGATAACGGTAAGCTTGTGCTTGTTACTGCGATCACTCCTACCCCACTTGGCGAAGGAAAAACCGTTACAACAGTCGGACTGGCGCAAGGTTTAGCTAAGCTTAGACAATCCGTTATCGCATGTATTAGACAACCTTCTATGGGGCCTGTATTCGGTATTAAAGGCGGTGCTGCTGGCGGTGGTTATTCCCAAGTTGCTCCAATGGAAGAACTGAACTTACACCTTACTGGTGACATCCATGCGGTGACGGCGGCGCATAATCTAGCTTCAGCCGCGCTTGATGCTCGCTTGTATCATGAACAACGCGAAGGCTATGATGCCTTTGAAGCACGTACTGGATTAAAGGCACTTAAAATCGATACGGCGAGCATTACTTGGAAACGAGTAATGGACCATAATGATCGTGCACTACGTAAAGTCAAAATTGGGTTAAATGAGCCAGGAAAAGTCATCAATGGATACGAACGCGACGAAGGGTTCGATATTTCTGCCGCGTCTGAGTTAATGGCTATCATTGCACTGGCTAAAGATTTAAAAGATTTACGTCAGCGTATTGGGAAAATTGTCGTAGCGTACGATTTGAACGGAAACCCGGTAACCACTGAGGATCTGCAAGTTGCAGGAGCAATGGCAGTGACATTAAAAGAGGCCATAGCACCGACACTGATGCAAACTCTGGAAGGTGTTCCTACGTTGATTCACGCAGGCCCGTTTGCAAACATCGCCCATGGAAATTCATCTATTATTGCCGACGATATCGCGCTAAAACTATCAAGTTACACTGTAACTGAGGCGGGGTTTGGTTCGGACATGGGATTTGAGAAAGCGTGTAACATTAAAGCTGCCGCCGCCAGCAAGGCGCCAGATTGTGTAGTGATAGTAGCGACATTACGCGGCCTCAAAGCAAATTCTGGACACTATGATTTACGACCAGGTATGGCCATTCCAGATTCCATTTTTAATCCAGACCAAGCAGCATTGGAAGCGGGATTTGAAAACTTAAAATGGCACATTAATAACGTTCATAAATATGGCATTCCAGCTGTTGTCGCTATTAACCAGTTCCCGCAAGATTGTGAGAAAGAGCTTAAAATACTTAAAGAGCTGGTTCAGCAATTTAATCCGGAAGTTAAAGTCGCTATCAGCACCGCTTTTGCGCAAGGCGGGCAAGGCACAACTCAGTTAGCTCAACATGTTATTGACGCTTGTACCCAGCCTACAGAGTTTCGTCCTTTATACAATAAAGAACAATCGTTACACGAAAAACTTATGGCTGTGTGTGAAGCTGGCTATGGTGCCGCCAATATAGAAATGAGTTCCCTTGCTACTGAACAGCTCAACCATTTTGAAAATCTAGGTTTTAACAACTTAGCGGTTTGCATAGCGAAAACCCCACTATCGATAACAACAGATTCCGCTGTCAAAGGCGCGCCGACAGGTTTTACAGTCCCTATCCGCGAGTTACGTCTGTGTGCTGGCGCTGGGTTTGTGTATGCGTTATCAGGCACGGTGATGACGATGCCAGGTTTGCCTGATAAACCTGCATTTATGAATTTAGACCTTGATGATGAAGGAAATATCGTCGGTCTCTCTTAGTGTAACGTCAACGTATAGTTGACTATAAAGGAAGCACGTTTAAAGAGTGAGTGGTTTACTTCTATATCCACTCACTTTGAACAGATGAAGAGGCGTGCTTGATTATCTTTATCTTACTGTTTTATCCTCACTTTACATTGTAAATCCATACTTATTTTCTCCCCTTCCCTATAATCTTGCGCCAATTTGATGCACGGCCTACTTAGCACTTCACTAATGTGGTGCAATTACCTTGCGATGAATTTTTAACCCCTTTGATTTTTAAAGAGATATTCTATGGCTCGAATCTTGTACTAAAGTTTGCAGTAGTAAACACATCAGCACATGCACTTTCAAAACCTCTGCGCTGTACACCACTTCCTCCTGGTTAGCACCGTTTTGATGCATGCAATAAAGGGAAAGGGAACAATATGGAAGACGCACTCGCCGTAATTTTAGCTGGAGGGATGGGGTCTAGACTCAGCCCACTCACCGATGACAGAACCAAGCCGGCAGTACCTTTTGGCGGAAAGTATAGAATTATAGATTTCACACTAACCAACTGTTTACACTCAGGTTTACGTAAAATCCTTGTTTTGACCCAATACAAATCTCATTCACTTCAAAAACACTTGCGAGATGGTTGGTCAATATTCAATCCAGAGCTTGGCGAGTACATTACTGCGGTTCCACCTCAAATGCGCAAAGGTGGTGCATGGTATGAAGGAACCGCTGATGCGATTTATCACAACATGTGGTTACTATCGCGCAATGACGCGAAGTATGTGGTTGTGTTATCCGGCGATCATATCTATCGAATGGACTACGCCGCAATGCTTGAAGAGCATAAAGAGAAAGGTGCTAAGCTCACCGTTGCCTGTATGGATGTTCCCGTAGAGGATGCTTCAGCATTCGGCGTAATGGGCACCGCAGAAAACGGGCTAGTTACTTCATTTATAGAAAAACCAGAATGCCCACCTACCCTTCCAGGAAGCAAAACCAGAAGCCTCGTTTCCATGGGGATCTATATCTTTGATATGGATGTTTTAAAAGAAGCACTCGAAGACGACTCAAAACTCGATTCATCAAGTCATGACTTCGGAAAAGACATTATACCTAAGCTGATTGATACGGAATCCGTTTATGCTTATCAATTTTGTGGCAGTAAAGGGCGCGTTGATAAGGATTGCTACTGGCGCGACGTGGGTACCATTGATTCCTTTTATGAAGCGAATATGGATCTGCTAGAGCCAGTACCACCAATGAACCTATATCAATCCAATTGGGCGATTCGTACTTACGAGCCGCAGTTTCCACCAGCTCGTACCGTATCGTCAGCCACGGGCAATGAAGGTATTTTTATTAACTCCATCATTGCTACCGGTGTCATCAATTCTGGAGGCTCAGTACAGCATTCCATTATTTCCTCTAACGTACGCATTCAAGACAGTGCCACGGTAGTCGATTCCATCATTTTTGATGACGTAGAGGTCGGTGAAGGAAGTCAGTTGGTCAACTGCATAGTTGATAAACATGTTCGTATTCCGCCACATACTCAAATTGGCATCAACAAACTAGAAGATGCGAAGCGATTTAAAATCTCAGACAAAGGTATTGTCGTCATACCCGAAAGTTATCAATTCGATTAAACGACAAACCATCGCAACAAAAAAGCGCACGATGATGATCGTGCGCTTTTGTTTAAGAGCCTATTAACGATAGGCTATAACAGTTAATCAAAAACGATTAGATGTTACATACCGTTGACCAACTACCATCTGTGCCCGGCTCAGCCGCTGTCCACCAATTCGCTTGGTAAACCACACCGTTGTGGATGATCTTATCACCTTGGTTTGCGTGGCTTGGGTTACCAGCCCAATCCGTTTGTGGTAAAGCTGGGTATGTCACTAAACCTGTCGTATCACACGTACCTGGTTCAGTAGTACCACCATCACCCGAGCCTGCATTTAGGTCGCCAATTGGCAGTTCTGGCTGTTCAAACTTGAACGCAAACTCTTTACCACCAGAAATCACTGAGTAGTTAGCCGGACCAGAGATTGGTAGGTAGTAAACCATATCAAGCTCGTAAGTACCGCCCGCTGGTAAATCTTTCCAAGCAGGTAGAGAGAACGATACGCGGTGCATTACGCCATCTAAGCCACCGATGTTGTTTGCTCGAGTATGTCCAGAAGCAATGACTTTCAAACCGCCACCAGATTGATCTTTCGCGTTATCAGGAGCTGATACTGGGATATCAAACTGGAATTCAGTACCACCAGGGATCGCTTGACCAGTGTTGTTCGTAAACGTGATCTTCGGATTAATTGGGTAGTTTTGGTCGCCAACCTTAAAGCCGCCAACGCTGACTGCAATGTCTACCGCTTCTGTTGGTGTCGGACCCGTCGCGACTTTATTACCGTACGGTGTTGCAGACTTAAACTTGTCGTAGATAGCTTTGGTCATAGTGTTACCCATGTGGTACTCACCATTACCAGCCGCACAAGCTTGTTCAGTTGCATCTACTGCCGTACGATTACCATTTGCATCCAGTACGTAACAGTTGTAGTCACCTGCCAGTTCCCAGAACATAATACCGCCGATTTCTTTATCGATAACGTAATCAGCTTTCACTTCGATAGAAGCTTTATCTTCCGTAGATAGGAACACGCTCTTCTCTGCGTTCCACAACCAAGGCGCTACAGCAACGCTATCGTAATGACGAGTATATGTACCAACAAACTTATCCGAAGGATCGTTAACTGGATCAAGACCGTAAGCGGCTGCGTAAGAGCCCCAGATACCATTTTCTAGGTTCTTCGCATGCCACATTGGGTTAGAGCCAGCGCCCATTTCGTTGCCTTTAGGGTCTGTATCGTGCCACATGTTGTCGATACCAATAGCACCGTGACCACAGTTGTTCTTCTCACCTTCACCGGTACCTGGTTGACACTCAGCTTGGTTTGGCAGTGCTGCTCGGCCCCACAGACCATTTTCACCACCAGTAACACCTTGCCAACCACGGGTGTAGTAAGGAACACCGATGTTGATACGACCTGCTGGCATAGAACCACGGAAATAGTGGTAAGCCCAGTCTGTGTTCAAGTAACCGATACCACCGTATGCAGCCGTGCCGTATACGTTCCACTGCGCTAGCTCCGAGTCTTTACCTGTATCGAATAATGCTGCGTTGTGACCAACGTGATCATTCCAAGCCCCATGCAAGTCGTAAGACATGATGTTTACGTAGTCTAGGTACTTAGTTACATCGAAGGTTTCCATACCACGCAGTAGGTAACCTGAAGATGGTGCTGCGATAGTCAGCATATAATGAATGCCATCTTGCGCGGATGCCGCGTCAAGTTTCTCACGCAATACTTTCATCAGCTCTTGGTAAGACGCCCATAGATACTGACGACGTGGTTCCATGAAGTCTTTGTCGTAAGGGTTACCAGCACCAGCCATTGATGTTGGGTATTCATAGTCAATATCCAGACCGTCGAACTTGTACTGACGCATCATTTCAACGGCTGAAGTTGCGAACTTCTCGATGCCTGCATGGTTAATAGAACCATCTGCATTCGTCGTCATGGTGTAGAAACCACCGTCAGCCACACGATCGCCATTCGTATCGAAGTGACCGCCCGTTTCAGCCCAACCACCGATAGAGATTAGCGTTTTAACATCATGTTTTTGCTTGTAAGTCGCTAGCGCACCAAAGTGACCTTTAAAGCCAAGAGCAGGATCTACCTCAACGCCAGGCCAAGTTTTACCCGTAGCAGGGTTGTTAGGGTCATTAACGTCACCAACGTTTACTTTACCATCAGAACCAATGCTCACAAACGCGTAGTTAATGTGAGTAAGTTGCTCCCAAGGAATATCTTTAACAAGGTAAGTAGATTGAGGGTCCTCACCTGCGCGCCAGCTAGTAAAGTAACCAATCACACGACGTGGGTGATCGGCGCCCATTTTCTCGCGACCTTCTTCGTCATAAATAGAACAGTAAGGAACGTCTACACCCGTTGTTTGATACAAGCCATCAGGGCGACAGTTAGATGTCACCGCGCCACCGTTTACCGTTAACGTCGCGAGTGCAGAATCTGCTGTTGCTCCAGCATCATCGGTTGCTCTCGCATAAACACTTAGCGAACCAGCTTGTGAAGGCGTTACATCAAGCGTGTATGGCGCAGTTGTTGCGGTGCCAGCAAGGACGCCCGCCACATAGAAATCAACTTTAGCAACGGTGCCATCCGCATCTGCGGCATTCGCAGTCAGTGTGACGAAGCCACCCAAGTCAATAGAAGTCGCAGAAAGTGCAACATCCACTGTCGGCGCTTCGTTACCAGGTTGTGCCGGTGCCACAGTTAACGTCACAGCGCTTGCTGTGCTTACCGCACCTGTATCGTCATACGCCTTAGTAGAGAATTCGTGCTGGCCTTCAGTCGCTGTCCATGACGCAGCATAAGGCGCAGACGTTGCCTGACCAACTAATACGCCATCAACAAAGAATTCTACTTTGCTAACAGTACCATCGGTATCAGCTGCATCTGCAGCTAGGTTAACAACATCCCCTGCAGTCACAGAAGCCGACGCAGAAGGCGATGTTAGAGTAACAGTCGGGACTTCATTCTGAGGTGGATCAACCGGTCCAGTGCCATCACATGCGCCAAGTGTTTCCCACTCGCCCCACTCACCAGATTGCGCTGGGTTACTGTTTTGCGTCCAGTAACGTGCTTTGTAAGCATTACCTTCATGTTGAACTTGGTCACCACCGTTATAAACTTTTGATGATTGCCAAGTTTCTAGAGGGGCACAGTCAACCGCTGCGTAGCTATTGAAGGCCATAAGACAAGAAGCGGTGAGAGTGCTTAGTGTGAACACGCTTTTCACTGCGTTGCCGTTTTTAAGGTGCATAATCGCTCTTCCTTAAGTTATTGTTAAAACAATACTAAATGCGCTAAACAAAGCGCACTTATACTTTTATTTCGACGTAAAATAACTTAAGTACAAGTTGGTGATTTCACACTATCTATTTACGAGTTTTCCACACCGCCTCGCAACAATCCACTAAATGCTTGCAACAACGTACCTATTATTTGGCACCAGTAACTAATTTTATAAATCAAATAAATATGTCACTCGCAAATTAATAAAAAAGGCAAAAAAAGTCGTTATTTTGAAATAAAGATCACTAAGCCTTTGTTGACCTTGGCGTTTCATTAAAATGTCGCTTGTACTCACGACTAAACTGTGATGGGCTCGTGTACCCGACCAGTCTCGCGGCATCGTTGACACGTCGCCCCTCCAACTGGATCAACTCGCGCGCTTTATTAAGTCGAACTTTCTTAATGTATTGCAACGGAGATTCAAGCGTGACATTGCGAAATGCTTGATGGAAAGCAGACACACTCATGTTGGCTTCTTCAGCCAATGTTTGTACGCTCAACTGTTCATGATACGCTTGATGAACACGATTCAATGCTTTGGCCACTCTAGCGTAAGAGCCTTCTTGGTGTGCTAAGTCAAATAAAACATACCCTTCTTTGCTTACCAAAGTGCGATAAACAATTTCCTCAAGAAGTAGATCACCGAGCATGACAACATCTAGCTCATTACACAACGCGCTCATTAGTCGCTTGCATGCATCCAGCATACCTTCGCTCATGCGTACCGATTTAAGGCCGCAACGGGTAGCGTCCAGACACTTATTACTGAATTTCTCAGCCTCAAGTTTTTTAACGAGCTTATGAAGAAGCGTTGGCGAAATATCTATCGAGATGCCAAGTAAAGGCTCATTGTTTGTCGCAAACGCTTCGCACTCCAGGGGCATGGGAACTCCTACGACAAGGTAATCATCGGGCCCATATTGGACAGGTGTATCACCGATATGAATGTTCTTATGTCCTTGACCTAAAACAATAATGCCAGACTGATAGACAAACGGTTGGCGATGATTTCCTTTGCTACTGCGATAAAACCATACGCCATCTATTGCGGTTTTCTTCATACCTTCTAAGTCATGCAGTCCCTGCTTTTCAACATATTGCTGCATGATATCTGCGAGAGTGTGCATTAGAGCGCTCCATCAATGACCAACGAGTTTGGTCTCTATTATCATTTCGAGCACTATACTTCCTCTCGACTTTAACTTTCTAGCTCAAAAGCATCAATTTTGTAGAAATAGGCAAAATATTTGCAGAAATCGACCTGTTAACGAACGTTAATCAGGACTAATATGCACGTATTCAATCTCCTTTACTGGAAGCAAGAGGGCTAATAATGAACTTTTCTTATGTAAACCCAACCAAGATTTTCTTTGGTCAAAAACAAATCGCTGCAATCAAAGAAGCTATCCCATCCGACCAAAAAGTTTTAGTGGTATACGGCGGTGGCTCAATTAAAAAAAATGGCGTGTACGACCAAGTCTCAGAAGCACTAGAGGGACATGAATGGCTAGAGTTTTCTGGTGTTGAACCCAACCCAACTAAAGAAACACTCGATAAAGCGGTCGCAATGGTAAAAGAACATGGTGTTGACTTTATTCTTGCTGTAGGTGGTGGTTCAGTCATTGATGGCTCGAAATACGTAGCAGCAGCATCTAAGTATGATGGTGATGGCTGGGATATCATGATTGGTAAACACCAAGTCACTGAAGCGACGCCTCTAGCTGCAATTTTGACACTGCCAGCAACAGGCTCAGAGTCAAACATGGGCGCAGTTATCACTAAAAAAGAAACTCAAGACAAACTTCCGTTCATGTCTCCAGCAGTACAGCCTAAATTTGCTGTGTTAGACCCGGATGTAATGAAAACACTTCCAGAACGCCAGCTTATCAACGGCATTGTTGACGCATGGGTGCACGTATGTGAGCAATACTTGACGCTTCCTACCGGCGCAATGGTTCAAGATGGCTATGCAGAAACACTGCTGAAAACCTTAAAAACACTCGGAGAACAGTTTGCCGAGCGAGACGACGATATGTGGCGCGCAAACTTAATGTGGTCTGCTAACCAAGCATTGAACGGGTTAATTGGTAGTGGCGTTCCACAAGACTGGGCGACACATATGATCGGCCATGAATTAACGGCTCTA
Organism: Vibrio sp. D3; assembly: GCF_043995865.1. NCBI lineage: Bacteria > Pseudomonadati > Pseudomonadota > Gammaproteobacteria > Vibrionales > Vibrionaceae > Vibrio > Vibrio sp. D3. The sequence continues at coordinate 314,570 of NZ_CP171886.1, forward strand.
TGGGGCGTCGATCATGCACGTTCTCTTGCAATCGTCCAACCATCGCTACTTCGCAACCAAATGCAATTTAAACGTCCTAAGCTAGAGCAAATGGGTCGCAACGTATTTGGACTTGAAGCTGGAGACGATCTTGCTGAACGTACCATCGAAGCGATCGAAGCGTTTTATCATCAACTTGATGTCGCAACTAAGCTAGAAAACTATGGTGAAAGTCGTGAACAAGCGATCGGTGCCATCATCGAACAACTCAACAAACACGGAATGACCGTTCTCGGTGAAAACCAAGCGATTACTCTTGAACGTAGTCGTGAAATTTTAGAACTCGCTGTTGCCTAACAGCAAAAACAGTTCACTGCCCTTCTAGGGTTTAACGGTATTGTGACTTAACGGTCACAATACCGTTTTTTTATGCTATTTTGTAAGCTTCATCACGTTCAAGTTCGGGAACTCCTCAAAATAACGATTAATCCCTACAAACTCATTGATCGTGTAGGTCAGTAAAGAGACAACTGTCCAGCTTTACACAAACAAAAATAAAATTGAATTCAAAGGTCTAACTTACTAATTTAATGGACCTTTTATTTGTTGTAGTTATCCACTACATTAGCTTGTCTGTTCGAGAATCCATTTTATGTGGCTAGTTGTTGTCGTATTAGCATTCATACATATCATCAGTATCCGTAAAGGCTCTAAATGGCTCTTTTACGTTTCTAAACCATTACCAGTGCTCTGTATGCTTGGTATTTTAATTCAGTCCCCGGCTTACCCAATGCCATATGCGCATTGGATTTTGATTGGCTTATCGCTCTCGTTGCTTGGTGACGTGTTATTAATGCTCCCTAGAGACAAGTTCATTACAGGATTAGTGCTCTTTTGCTCTGCCCATCTCTCCTATAGTTATGGTTTTGCCATCATGTCAGCGTGGCATTTTACACCTTGGCTCCCAATTGCCTTGTTCGGACTCGGTATATGCGTCTACTGGTTGTTCCGACCGGATCTCGGTAAAGAAAAACGGCCAGTTGCTAGTTATATATTGGTACTGATGACTATGTGCTGGGCCTCGATCGAGTATTATTTGAGTGGGAAAACACAATCCTCCTCTTTTGCAGTGCTCGGAAGCTTTATCTTTATTATCTCTGGCATCGTATTGGCTTTCGAACGCTTTGGAGGACGGTCAATATTTTCACGACAAGTTGTCATGGTGACCTACTATTCTGCACAGACACTAATGGTTATGTCTGTTGTTGCGATTGTTGTTCGTTATCCGTATCTCGTTGAACTGAGTTAGTCATACTCTAGACTGCACCAACATTAAAGAAACATGGATGTATCTTGTAAGCGATCTGAATAGAGTCTTAAAATCATCGCCTAAACATTAGCTTATTCTTAATGAAATTACGCGCACAACTTGCTATTGTAAAAGGATATTTTTCCGTTATAGCGTGCCCCTTTGAAAGAGAATACTCCCGTCGTTGAGTTTAGCGACGTAAATAAGTGGTATGGCGATTACCACGCTCTAAAAGACATCAACTTCTCCGTGCATTCTGGCGAGATCGTCGTGGTGTGTGGCCCTTCAGGTTCCGGAAAATCAACGCTCATTCGTTGCATCAATCATCTTGAATCGATTCAAGAAGGCCAGCTTCATGTGTTCGACCAGCCTTCTCACGCAAAATCTCTCAAGCCCGGTAAAATCGGCATGGTGTTCCAACACTTTCACCTTTTTCCTCATTTGACTGTACTGGAAAACCTCACCTTAGCGCCGATTCGCACACACAAATTATCAAAACAAGAAGCTGAAAAACGCGCAAGACATTACCTAAAGCGAGTCAATATTGAAGAGCAAGGGAGTAAGTATCCTATCCAGCTTTCTGGCGGTCAGCAGCAACGCGTCGCGATTGCCCGCTCCTTGTGTATGGAACCGGATTTACTCCTGTTTGACGAGCCAACTTCAGCGCTTGATCCGGAAATGATCAACGAAGTGTTGGATGTCATGGTTGAGCTGGCTCAAAGCGGAATGACGATGATTTGCGTCACGCATGAAATGGGATTTGCCAAAAAAGTAGCGAACCGCGTGGTATTTATGGATGAAGGCCAAATCGTGGAAATGAACTCTCCAGTCGCCTTATTTGAGACACCACAGCATCCACGAACCCAAGCATTTTTGAACCAAATTTTAAGTTACTGATGATAATTCGCGTAATCAAACCTGTCCTTCAAGCTTTACTGCAAATGACGCTCCTCTTCATCGCGATTGTGTGGGTGTTGGACTCTGGTGCCGACGCTATGGGCTACCAATGGCAATGGGAGCGCGTACCTGATTACATCGCTTTTTATGAAGATGGCGAATGGTGGCCGGCAGAACTTATTGATGGGCTATTGGTCACGCTTAACATCTCGGCTATTAGTCTATTTTTTACCTTAGTATTAGGGTTGGTTACCGCGTTACTAAGGCTGAGCGATTCGAAAGTCGGCAATATTATTGGTACAACTTACGTCGAAGTAATACGTAACACGCCATTGTTGGTGCAAATCTATTTACTCTACTTCGTGTTTGGCCCCGTGATTGGTTTGGACCGATTCAGCACTGCCGTTTTGGCATTATCCCTTTTCCAAGGTGCCTACACCGCGGAAATATTCCGTGCAGGCTTAAACAGTATTCCTAAAGGGCAATTCGAAGCAGCACAAACTCTCGGACTATCACCGTTTTACACCTACAAAGACGTAATTTTGCCTCAGGTTTTACAGCGCACATTACCGCCATTAACCAATGAAGTGGTTTCTTTGATCAAAAACTCTTCCATTGTAAGCGTGATGGCGATTTTTGATCTGACAACACAGGCACGCAACATCGTCTCAGAGACGGCGATGCCGTTCGAAATTTGGTTTACCGTGGCAGCAATTTATCTTGCTCTCACTCTGTCACTTTCTGGCTTGTCTGCATGGCTAGAACACAAACTCGGAGCCAGTTGGCGCAAATTATAAGGAGATAACATGAAGTTATTCAAAGCGACCATTACTGCATTATTAGGGCTAGCCATCGCTATGCCTACTCTCGCGAAAGAAGGTGTTGCCACACCCAATGTAGATCAAATCAAAGAACGAGGCACTTTGCGCGTTGGTATGTCAACATTTGTACCTTGGGCAATGCGTAACAAGCAAGGTGAGTTAATCGGTTTTGAAATCGATGTTGCCAAACGCTTAGCACAAGATTCAGGTTTGAAAGTGGAATTCGTACCGACTGCGTGGGATGGCATTATTCCCGCACTACTGGCGAAAAAGTTCGACGTGATCATCGGTGGCATGTCGGTTACGCCTGAGCGTTCCAAAAGCGTGTTGTTTACTGAGGCCTACTCGCACTCAGGCGTTCAAGTAGCAGCAAACAAAGAACTCGCCTCTGGTTTTAGCGAATTTTCGGATTTTGATTCACGACGCGTAAAAATTGCGGCTCGTCGCGGCGCATTCACCGTTCAAGTAGCCAGAGAAACCTTCCCGAAAGCGAAGATCCTGCAATTCGATGACGACGCACAAGCGTTCCAAGAGGTGCTGAATGGTAACGCACACGCGGTCATTGCTTCTAGCCCAAAACCAGAATATGAGACAGTGAAACACAGCGACAAACTATTCCTTCCATTCTCTGAGCGACTATCAAAAGGTAACGAAGCCTTTGCTGTTCGCTTGGGGGAAGAAGATAAAAAAGCCTTTTTCAATAAATGGATTGAAGCAAGAACCCAAGATGGATGGTTAAAACAGCGTTATGAATACTGGTTCTCGACATTAGATTGGCAAGATCAAGTCGCGCAAGGCCAGTAATCTAAATGGCTCGTGGTCTTCGCGAGCCTATACTTTCCAATCATCCATTTTACTTTTCCATCATCTATCGGAGTCAAATTTTTGGGCGAACAAACCACCACTCGCACAGTATCCACTAATTCCAACACAGGTTCCTTTCTATCGCGATTAAACACGCTAGATTGGTTACTGCTTGTTATCTGTGGTATTGGTGGCGTTTGGCTGTACCATCGTTCCAGCGTTGGTGTGCATTATTTGTGGCAGTGGAAAGAGGCGCTTGAATTACTTTTCACGCCAAGAGCCGATGGTGGTTTGCCCTACTTCTTCCAAGGTTTGATTTCGACGTTAAGGCTCAGTATTTGGGGCATCAGCTTCGCGTTAGTGCTTGGCACTTTGTTAGGCTTAGCACGCTTCTCTCGCTCCGTTTGGTTGCGCACACCTGCAAACACATTTATCCAGTTGGTAAGAAACATCCCACCGTTGGTTTTTGTTTTTATTTTCTACTTTTTCATTTCTAACCAGTTGATCCCGTTACTCGGTTTGGAAGATATTCTACGAAACTATAACAGCGAACCAAATGCGCTACAGAGCTTTCTTTTTGGGCCTTATAACCTTTGGGAAAATCTTGCCTCTGGCGTGTTATGCGTCGGCCTACTATCTTCTGCCTACGTTGCAGAAGTGGTGCGTGCAGGTTTACAAAGTATCGACCAAGGACAGTGGGAAGCGGCAGATTCATTGGGCTTGTCTCGGTGGGTGAAATACCGATTCGTTATCGCGCCGCAAGTGCTCAAAGTCATCACCCCAGCACTTGCAGGTCAAACCATCTCTCTAGTGAAAGACACCTCTATCGTTTCCCTGATCTCGATACAAGAAATGACGTTTGTTGGGACCGAAATGGCAAATTCATCAGGCTATATCTTTGAAATTTGGCTCATTGTCGGCCTTGCTTACTTTTTGATTTGTTTCGGGTTGTCACTTATTTTTCGCTACATTGAAGCAAAATCGGAATCCATTTCAAATTAACTCAACCGTATATGTAATTAGACACATTTGAATCTTCAAATCAGAATTGCATCCTGTTACATTGAAAAGATGCTAAATTTTCGGCGTTTTTCATGGAGTTAAAGAATCAATCGGACTACGAGCGATACATTAAGCAAGATAATCTTGGTGAATATTACGTAGTTCTCAATCAATTCACTTTTCACAGTGTTTATCAGCCGATTTTTGATAAGCACCAGCGTATTATTGGAATGGAAGCTCTACTGCGAATTCGTGGCATTGATGGTTCGTTAATTCGTCCTGATGTATTTCTGGCCAACAATGGCCTTGATCCCTACTTTCGATTGTGTGTTGAGTTTTTATCCAGAGCAATGCACATTCGAAATTTTGCACGCTGTTTCGCAGGAACGCCTATCAAACTGTTTCTCAATGTCATGCCTCAAACCCTACTCACCCTAACCAAAGACATGGGCTTTAAAGACAACGGCCTGCTTTACAAGCGCCTTTCCGACCTTGGTATGAGCCCATCAGACGTGGTGTTTGAAGTAGTCGAAGAGTCATGCGGTGATACTGATTTACTGATCAAAGCCGTACAGTTAATGAGAGCTAATGGCTTTATCTTTGCTATCGATGATTTTGGCGCTCAACATTCTGATATCGCACGTGTTCAGCAGCTCTGCCCTGACATCATAAAAATCGATCGCTCCTATCTACTTGATTACTGCGCCGGAGAAACCTTTTCCATACATAGCGCCGTTGAGCTCGCGGCTCATATGGGAGCAAAAGTGATCATAGAAGGGGTAGAAGAAGACGTGCAGCTGCAAGCGATGTATCAACTTGATTTGGATTATTACCAAGGCTTTTACTTAGGTAAGCCTTGCGCCATTCATCACTGGACCGATAGCCTAAACATTGAGACGACAGTGCATTGACACTGCCCCCTTACGATACAGTAAAACCAAAAAAGCGCCGATATATACTCGGCGCTTTTGGGTTTTGCTTGGCGATGACATGCCTAGCTAGGTATTAATTTGCTTAGAAAAAGTCAATAGAGTTACGTCCGCTCTTCGGATCACGAGTCGCTTGCGGCTTTTCAGCTTTCTTACCTTTCTTCGCCGGTTGCGACAGCGCGTTTTGTTGTGCTTTCCGCTCTTTATGCGCTGCTTTTCGGCCTGTTGACTTAGGTCCAGAGCCTTTAGCTGACTTGCTTTGGCGAGATTTCTCTTTACGTGCAGATTGCGCTTCTTTCTTCGCTTTCTTTTCCGCTTTTTGCTCTGCCGTTTCAGGTTCAGTTACTGGCGCATCGCAAACCACAACATAATATTCCTGGTTAAACTCAAAAAAGTCACCATCATACATCTTGCGGCGCTTACGTGTTTCTAGCTCACCATTCACCGCGACGTAACCTTCTTCGATGATATGCTTTGCTTCGCCGCCACCGCTGACCAAGTTCGCGATTTTAAAAAGCTTGTACAGTTCGATCGGATGCGCATCAACGTCGATGCCAATCGCTTCGATCTCAATCTCTTCGCCTTCTAAATACTCTTCGTGGTCGTAATCTTGGGTCATGTTACTTACTCTTACTATTTGATGCCCTGAAGTTTAAACGCAATGCTTAAAAATAGAAACCTCTGCCGATGCTCAATCACTGATTAGCCTTGGCATTTGAGCACCTCTTAACCCATTTAACTTGCTGCTCGTTAGCTTGTATGTCGAGGCTTGGCTCAAACGAAGCTGCAATTACGCAGTCTGAAGGTATATACTCTTCAAGTTATTGTTGAAAAGAGCGAATACTTTGTCTCAACCAAGCAGAATTACCTTTGTCACGGCTAACTTGTTTAATTTTGTCGCACCTCCTGATGCCTACTATGATTTCGAAAACATCTACTCGTTAGAGCAATGGCAAGACAAACTTGCTTGGACGCAACGTCAAGTTGAAAAACTGGAAGCTGACGTGATTGGCTTACAAGAGGTGTTCAGTATTGAGCAAACTCGCGCATTCTTTTCAACCATCGGCTACCCCTACTTTGCGACCGTTGACACCCCACATGTAAAGGATGAGTACATTTACTCAAGCCCTGTTGTGGCAATCGCATCTCGGTTTCCAATCGAAAAAGTACAAGCTGTAGAATTTGACTTAGCAACGCTTGAGCCTTTTGGAGTAAGTGTTGCTCCAGAGTTCAGTCGCAAACCTATCTATGCCCAAGTCATACATCCTGTACTCGGTCATATCGCCGTTTACGTGACGCACCTAAAATCTCAACGCCCAGCCGACTCAGAACAACCAGAAACGTCTAGCACGGTTATTGGGCGCTGGTTATCCACCCAGCAAAGAGGTTGGGAAGCAGCGATGTTAAGAGACGCGATGCAAAAAAGGTATAGAAAGGAGCCAATGCCAACGGTGTTAATGGGTGATATGAATCAACCTATCACTCTAACCAGTGTTAATAGCGCATTGGTATCCAATGCTGGTGACAGCGTCACTGAATTGCAACTCAAAGATGGATGGTCATTACAAAGTGACGCTCTGAAGGATGAACGCCCCGCTACGCATTATCATTTTTCCACTGGGAATGTGCTCGACTATATCTTGCTCTCTCAAGAGTTTGACACCTTATCAGATATATCGGTTGCCGAGGTTGTTGATTATCAGGTGTCTAACCAACATCTGATCAACCCGATTTATGACAGAGATAAAAACGCCAGCGACCACGCATTTGTGGCGCTGACGGCTGAAGTAAAGCTTTGAGTAACCTGTTTAGTGACGTTTAACAATTTTACGTGGAATCAACTCAACACCCGGTTTATAACGTTTGGCGGAAGCGTTGAGCGCTAACTCCATTGCGCTGTCCGCGATAAACTCAAATTGTTGAGGTAAAGAGTTGATTTTCACTGGCAAGAAGTCCAGCAGTCGATTATCACCAAACGTCGCTAGGCGAACTTTGCTCATGAGTTCTGGCTTTTCGAGCATCACATCCAACACACCTTCTAACAGTGTGTATGACGTTGTGACAATGGCATCTGGCAGCTCGTTCTCTGCTAGCCATCTCTCTAAGACTTTCTTACCTTCTTCTCGGGAGAAGTGCTGCCCATAACCCACTGTTGCCGTTTTGCCACCTTGTTGAGAAGCGGATCGAAAACCGAGCTCACGCTCTTTTGAAACTTGAAGATCTTGCAATGCGCCGATTAAGCCAATGGACTTTATATCCTCGGACAGTACTGACTGAGTGAGTTCAAGTGCGGCGTCAAAATCTTCGCTGATGACACAACAAAAGTGCTCATCATCCATTGGGCGGTCTAGCGCGATAACTGGCGTACCAGAATTTTGCAACTTAAGATAATACTCGTTTGCAGTGGGCATACCACTTGCCACAAACAACGCATCAATGCGACGACTGACTAACGCTTCCGCCACCTTTTGCTCTGTATCAGGATCATCATCAGAGCAGCCAATTAAAATTTGGTACCCTGCTTTACGCGAGTTTTGCTCAATCAGTTTTGCAAGACGCGCATAACTGGTGTTTTCTAAGTCTGGGATGATAAGCCCAAATGAGCGTGAATTACCTGCTCGCAAAGAAGACGCCGCATGATCTGGCTTATAATTGTATTCTTCTACAACGGCCATCACTTTCTTCTGAGTCTTCTCGCTGATGCGGTATTTCTGCGCTTTTCCGTTAATCACATAGCTTGCAGTTGTCTTAGAAACGCCTGCTAATTTGGCTATTTCATCCAGTGTCATATTCTAAACCTTATTCTGTGCGCGCGATCATATTAATACATCAGCGATCTTTCGATAAGTTGAATTATAAGCTGAACCGATTCAGTATAAAAGCTGAAAGGATTCAGCAAAACTTAAAAATTGACGTAAATCACCTGAATACACAACAAACCAATTTGTAGGCTAGGCTATAGGACAGCGCCAAAGACTCATTTGTTAACGTCAGTTTTTAAAATAGTTTTTCTGAGTCTTTTAAAAAATTTACCAATAAGCTGAATCGATTTAGCTTGAAAAATAGAATGGTTTGAGGAGTGATAAGCGCTCAGCAGAAGCAGCTTTCAACTTTTCACACAGAATACATTTTTAAATTGATACCTTAAGGCTGGAGAAGCACCATGCTTAAGCTAAATAAGAACGACATTACCCTCTCGCAATCAGCGACAGATAAGTTTGAAGCAATAAAAAGTATTGCTCATAGCCTGACTGATAAAGGTCTGGTTGAGCACGGTTATGTGGAAGGCATGCTAAACCGTGAAAACCAAAACTCAACGTTTTTGGGGAACGGTATTGCTATCCCACATGGCACGACTGACACTCGCTCAATGGTGAAAACAACGGGTGTTGCTGTGCACCACTTTCCACAAGGTGTCGACTGGGGTGATGGTAACACGGTATTCGTCGCTATCGGCATTGCAGCTAAATCTGATGAGCACCTTGGCATTCTTAAACAGCTAACGAAAGTGCTAGGCGCTGACGGCGTAGAAGAACGCCTACGTAATGCAAAAAATGAAGACGAGATTATTGCCCTGCTCCACGGTGATGTTCAGCTTGAAGCAGACTTTGACGCTTCTTTAATTCAACTTATGTTCCCTGCGAGCGATATGCTACAAATGAGTGCTGTTGCTGGTGGTCTTTTGAAAAACACGGGCTGTGCTGATAACGAGTTCGTCGCAGATCTCGTTACCAAAACACCAACTCACTTAGGTAATGGCCTTTGGTTAATTGGCAGTGACAAACATTTAACTCGCACAGGCGTGTCATTTGTCTCGACGGCAAACGACTGCGAATATGAAGGTCAAAAAGTGCGTGCACTTGTCGCGTTTGCGGCATGTAACAATGCTCACCAGCCTATCCTAAAAACGCTTTCTAATATTGTGTTTAACAATGAGCACGGCAAGCTTTTAGATGCATCAGTAGAACAGATTCTTGCTTTGTTTAAAGGTGAAGAAGTCACACCTGCATCTTCAGAAGAAGGCAATATCGCTGTATTTAAAATCAAAAACTCTCATGGTTTACATGCTCGTCCGGGTGCAATGTTAGTGGCGGAAGCGAAAAAATTTGAATCCACCATTCGCGTTGCCAACCTAGACGGTGATGGCAAAACAGTAAACGCGAAGAGCCTAATGAAAGTCATTGCGCTTGGCGTTAAGCACGGTCACCAACTTCAATTTACTGCGGAAGGCCCTGATGCACCGCAAGCCTTGGAGTCTATCGGGAATGCTATCGCTTCTGGCCTTGGTGAAGGTTAAGGAGCCGATATGACGAACAAAACAAGTAAAGTTGTCACTATTACGCTCAACCCGGCATTAGATTTAACAGGTTCAGTAAATGAGCTAAACGTTGGTTCCGTGAGCCTAGTGCAGCAAAGCAATCTCCATGCTGCAGGTAAAGGTGTCAACGTAGCAAAAGTGTTGAGCGATTTAGGCGCAGATGTCACGGTTACCGGCTTTCTTGGTAAAGATAACCCTGAGCTATTCCATCAGCTTTTCAATGACATCGGCGTCAAGAATGAGTTTGTAGAAGTACAAGGTGCCACTCGTATCAACGTCAAGCTCGTTGAGGCTAGTGGCAACGTTAGTGACATTAACTTCCCTGGTGTTCAAGTAACGGCTGACGAAATTGCTCGCTTTGAGGAGACGCTATTCCGTCTCGCAGAGACTCACGATTACTTTGTGCTTGCGGGTAGCTTACCTGGTGGCGTAACCGCCGAACAATGTGCTGCGTGGATAAAAGCACTGCATCAACAAGGCAAAAAGGTGTTGTTCGACAGCAGTAAAGCCGCATTGAAATCAGGTATTGAGGCTCACCCATGGTTGATTAAGCCTAACGATGAAGAACTTGGTGATTTTGTTGGCGAACACCTAGAAACACCAGAACAATGCCAAGCCGCCGCGCAAACACTGAGTGACAAAGGCATCGAGAACATTGTTGTGTCGATGGGCGCTGACGGTGTGATGTGGCTAAACCAAGGCAAATGGCTTCGTGCACAACCCCCTCGAATGAATGTAGTAAGCACCGTTGGCGCTGGCGATACGCTAGTTGCTGGCTTGTGTTGGGGTCACATGCAACTGATGCCGAAAAACGATTTATTGCGCTTCGCTACAGCACTTTCTGCCTTGGCAGTTAGTCAAGTCGGCGTAGGGCTAACCAGTCAGGAAGAACTGGAGAACATCAAGCAGCAAACTGAAGTTAGCGAGCTTTACCCTATTACAAACTTAGAACAAAACTAAGGAACAGAAGGTTATCGTATGAATATTGCCATTATTACTGCCTGTCCGAGCGGTGTTGCAAATAGCATCCTTGCGGCAGGGTTACTAGAACAAGCAGCCGCAAAATTAACCTGGAATGCAAAAATCGAATGTCAATCAAGTGTGGTTGAACCTACACTGCTGACGGAAACTGACGTTGAAAAAGCAGAAGTCATTATCATTGCGGCAAATACTAGCGTGGATACTTCTCGTTTCGTAGGGAAAAAGGTTTACCAAGCGGAAATCAGCGAAGTAGCAAAAGACGCAACTGCGTTTCTCCAGCAAGCGGTTGAAAACGCCACTTTACTTGAAAAAGCAACCACACTTGCAGCCCCTATCACTCCAGAAGCAACATCAGCAGCGAAGAAAATTGTCGCAATCACCGCTTGTCCTACTGGCGTTGCGCATACCTTTATGGCAGCAGAAGCGCTAGAAGAAGAAGGCAAACGCCGTGGCCATCAAATCAAGGTGGAAACTCGTGGTTCAGTTGGTGCGAAAAACCAACTGACAGATCAAGACATCGCAGACGCTGATCTAGTGATCATTGCTGCAGATATCGAAGTGCCACTTGATCGCTTCAACGGCAAAAAGATGTACCGCACGAAAACAGGCCCAGCTCTGAAGAAAACAGCCGAAGAGATGGACAAAGCATTCGAGCAAGCCACGATTTACCAACATTCAGGTTCTGCAAATTCTGCTTCGGCAGCAGACGAGAAGAAAGGCGCTTACAAACACTTGATGACAGGGGTATCGCACATGCTGCCTGTGGTTGTCGCTGGTGGTTTGATCATCGCCCTATCGTTCGTGTTTGGCATTGAAGCATTTAAAGAAGAAGGCACGCTAGCTGCAGCATTGATGAACATTGGTGGTGGCTCTGCATTCGCATTGATGATTCCTGTTCTTGCGGGTTACATCGCGTTCTCAATTGCTGACCGTCCGGGTCTGGCTCCTGGTCTTGTTGGCGGTATGCTAGCAAGTTCAACGGGTGCTGGTTTCCTAGGAGGTATCGCAGCTGGCTTCATTGCCGGTTATGCAGCGAAGCTCCTTGCGGACAAAGTAAAACTCCCACAATCGATGGAAGCGCTTAAACCAATTCTGATCATTCCATTTGTGGCAACACTGTTCACCGGCCTTGTGATGATCTACATCGTAGGTGGCCCAGTTTCAGGCATCATGAACGGCCTGACTGACTTCCTAAACAACATGGGATCTGACAGTGCAGTTCTGCTAGGTATTATCCTTGGTGCGATGATGTGTTTCGACCTAGGTGGCCCAGTAAACAAAGCCGCTTACGCATTTGGCGTCGGTCTATTGGCTTCGCAAACTTACGCGCCAATGGCAGCAATCATGGCAGCTGGTATGGTTCCTGCGCTAGGTATGGGTTTAGCGACCTTCATTGCGAAGAACAAATTTGAACAAAATGAACGTGAGGCTGGTAAAGCATCATTTGTATTGGGCCTGTGTTTCATCTCTGAAGGCGCAATTCCATTTGCCGCCAAAGATCCAATGCGTGTGATTCCATCTTGTATGGCAGGTGGCGCGCTTACTGGTGCCCTATCCATGCTGTTCGGTGCAAAATTAATGGCACCACACGGCGGTCTGTTCGTACTGTTAATCCCTAACGCCATTTCACCAGTGTTAATGTACTTAGTGGCTATCGCAGCTGGTACAGCAGTAACTGGCTTTACTTACGCTTTCTTAAAAAGCAAAGCAGAAGCCAAACAAGAAGTCGCGGCATAAACAGAATTACTCCGCTTAACAATGCCACCCTCGAATTTGGCATTCAGCACCTCCCTTTAATTCCGGTTAAGGGAGGTGTTTTTTATTCCGCAGCCGGAACGGCAACAATGTCTACTTCCCCACTATTCATATCCACCGTCGCTTTATAAGTACTATGCGGATCACCGTAATGTTTAAAGGTGAAGTGGTATACATTGGCTGGCGTCCACAAAGTTTTCGAATCAGCGGGCATAATGTCATAGCCATCTTGCTGATAAAGCTCTGTCGCCATTACATTCGCAATTGCCGCCTGCTGGTTTGAGTCACGATCCACCTTTGGCTCCAAAGAAGGGTTACTCGGGTAAGATTCACCGTTGTAACTCATGAGTCGATATGAGCCATTACTCCAAACGATGAAATCTTGCCAGCCATTGCTGTAACTATCGGCAAGTACAATAGGCGTGCGAGTGACAGACATTCGATTGATAACGTTCCCCTCATTATCAAACATATAAGCTGCACAACCACCGCTGCCACAGAAATAACGGTCTTGTAGCAATACAATGTGTTCTGCATTGCCATCGCTGTTTAAGTCGGCGCTACCCGATATATAACGTAGATCGTCTTGTTCGAGTGAAAGCCCTTCAGGCGCTAAAACCTTGTTATCAATCCAGTTGGAGATGACTTCAGTGCTAACGCTGTTGATTTTAGGAACGGCTTGCTTAGCCTCTTCTGTAGTCATACTGTCTGTCGTAGTACAGCCGACCAAGGTGAAAGAACCGACGAAGAAGAGTCCGTGTAATACGCGCTTGTTCATGTTATCTCGCTCTTTGATGTATCGTTCCATCAGTATACGCATGATTTGCATTGCATTCGTAAGAAAATCATTAGAATCAAGTAAATGAATGGGTTGGTGTACATTGGTAAGATCAAAAAAGCCCTGAAGAAAACCTTCAGGGCTAGGCAGGAAGCTGGCAAATAGCCAGGAGTCCCTATGCAGTGGTCGGTTTTACCCTAAACAGAATCGCAAACATTACTGGCACTACAATCAGTGTCAGTACTGTAGCAAAACCAAGACCTGCCATAATCGTTATTGCCATCGATCCAAAGAAGGCATCGAAGACGAGTGGAATCATCCCCAAGATGGTCGTCAGAGCAGCCATACTTACCGGACGAACACGACTGATCGCACTATCGACAATCGCGAGATAAGGCTCTTTCCCTGATTCCAACTCAAGGTTAATTTGATCAAGCAACACAATACCGTTTTTCAAAATCATGCCACTTAGGCTCAGCAAACCAAGGAATGCTGTAAAGCTGAACGGCATATTAGTGGTAAGTAAACCAAAGGCAACACCAATGATCGCCAACGGCACGGTGAACCAAATGACCAACGGCTTTTTAATTGAGTTAAACAGCAAAATAGTAATGATGAACATCAACAAGTAACCCATCGGCAACGAACCAAACAGACCTTCTTGCGCATCTTTCGATGATTCATACTCACCACCCCATGTGATTTCGTAACCTTCTGGAATATGCAGTGCCATCACTTTAGGCTGCACACGCGTAAACAAGCTTGCCGCCGTGTCGTCGCTCAACACATCGTGGTCAGCGAGCACAGTTAACGTGCGCTTGCGGTCACGACGCTGAATTAGCGGCTCGCTCCAATCCAATTTAACGCCATCAATCACTTGGTCGACCGGAATATACGTTTGCAGTGATGGGCTCCAAATGGTCACGTTTTGTAGTGATTCAAAGTCCACGCGTTCTTCTTCAGGAAGGCGCGTCATAATTGGCAAAGTGTGTGTACCATCACGTAAGTAACCCAACGTGCTACCACCAAACGCCATTTGCAGTGTGCTTGAAAGATCTTCTTTCGAAATGCCCAAGCGACGAGCTTTAGACTCATTGAAAACAGGCACAAGCTCCTTAGTACGCTCTCGCCAATCGTGACGAATGTTTCGGGCACCAGGGTCGGTATGAAGGATGTCTTCAACTTGCACCGCTAAATCACGTAAAACTTGTGGATCGGGACCAGTAATACGCGCTTCGATCTTAGACGCTGGTGAAGGGCCAAATTCCATCAATTTAAATTGAAATGTCGGTGCATCAAACGTCTTCGCAAGGTTAGCATCTAACTTGTGCAACAAACCGAACATGCTCTCACGATCAGTGGCGCGAACTTGGAACTGGGCGTACGCTTCGTAGCTTTTCTCTGGCTGGTAAGTCAGAGCGAAACGCTGCAAACCCTGCCCAATTGAAGCAGAAACAAAGTCAATATCATCTTGCTGACGAATGTAGCTTTCGACCTCTTCAGCTTTTTTGATCGTTTCGCGGATGTCCGTACCTTCTGGCATCCACATATCAACGTAAAACATCGGCGTGTTCGATGGTGGGAAGAACTGCTGTTTTACATTACCAAATGCCACGACAGCACCCACTAATAGCGCGAGCATGCCAGCAACCGTTAGCCAACGGAATCGCAGTGCGAATTTCAGCGATGCGCCAAATACAACAAACAGCCAACCTTTATAGGGATCTTCTTCGTTGGTATCTTGGCCCTTGTCCTCTTCTTTCAACAATAGATCTGCGAGGAATGGCGTCAGCGTAATAGCGGTAATCCAGCTCAAAAATAGTGAGAAACACAGCACCCAGAATAGAGAGCCCATGAACTCACCCGTTGCATCTTGCGACAAACCGATAGGTGCAAAAGCCGTAATCGCAATGATGGTTGCGCCAAGCAAAGGCCACTGTGTTTGCTTTACAATATCGACGGCCGCTTGAACTTTAGTCCGCCCTTTTTTTAGGCCAACCAAGATGCCTTCCACGACCACAATCGCGTTATCAACCAGCATACCCAGAGCAATAATTAACGCGCCAAGAGAAATACGGTGCAGCTCGATATTGTTGTAGTTCATCAAGATGAAGGTACCGAACACCGTCAATAACAGCACGACGCCAATGATGACACCACTGCGTAAGCCCATCGTAAACAGCAGAACGATGATAACGATCGCCACTGCCTCTGCTAGGCTAATTACGAACGCTTTCACGGACTCATCCACTTCATTGGCTTGGTTGTAAAAGTAGTTCATATCGATGCCAGCAGGCTTGATAGACTCAAGGCTCGCAAGCTCCGCATCCAAACGTTCGCCAACCTCAACCACGTTCACACCTGACGCAAACGAGATACCGATATTAATTGCTTTTTGACCGTTAAAGAGTACGACGTTGCTTGGCTTCTCTTGGATACCACGAGAAATCGTTGCTACATCTTTTAGACGAATTAGGTTCCCAGTGTCACGACCATGAATGATCAAGTTTTCTAGCGCTTCTACGGTGTTTAAGGTACCACTTGGACGAATGACAAGGCTTTCGCCATTGACCATCACTTCCCCTGCTGAAACCACATTATTTTGTTGGTTCAACAAGCTCGCAACCACGTTCATGTCTAAGTTCAATGCCGCAAGGCGGTCAAGAGAGATCTCAACAAACAGCATTTCTTGTTGATCGCCCGTGATATCCACCTTTCCTACGCCATCAACCAGCTCGATTTCACGAGTCAAGTAATCAGCATAGCGTTTTAGCTCGACATAATCGTAATCGTCACCAGTGAGCATCAGCATCACACCATAAACGTCACCGAAATCATCAATGATCTGCAAAGATTGTACGCCCTGAGGCAAAGTTGGTCGCAAGTCATTAATTTTACGGCGCATTTCATCCCAAATTTGCGGCAGTTCATCAGGACCATAGTCCATTTCCATACTGACCGTGATTTGAGACATACCATCAGAAGACGTAGAGGTAATTTTGTCTATATAAGGAAGCTTTCGAATCTCTTTTTCTAAAGGGTACGTCAGCTCTTCTTCAACCTCTTTCGACGTCGCGCCAGGGTATGTTGAAATGATCATGGCATCTTTAATCGTAAATGCCGGGTCTTCTAGTCGTCCAAGCTCCAAAAACGACGTTAGACCACCAACAGCAAGGATAATAATAAACAACCAGCTGATGACTTTATTTTTTATTGAGTACTCAGCAATGTTCATTATTGTTTATTCTCCACAACATCCACATGTTTCCCTTCACGTAATTTACGTAGGTTTGAATTAATCAGAACGTCGCCTTGCTTAACTCCTGACGACACAATGGCTCCGTTGCCATTCACTTGGGAAATCATCACAGGCACCCGAGTGACAACGTCACCCTCTTTTTTCCATACAAAGAACTCATTCTCTTCGCTGCCCGCTTGAAGCGCCGTCACTGGAATACTGTAACCATCGATGGAGGTAATCCCCGCTTTCACCATATCGACCAGAACACTGACGCTGGTTCCCGGCAATATCTCTGGTTTTGGCTGTGGCATCGTCAAATACATTTCGTAAGTTTGAGTTTCGGAGTTAGGCTCACTTGTGTGCTCTAAATAGTCCAAAGCAAATGTGTCATTAATGCCGGAGAAGGTTGCTCTGGGCTTGTAACTCATGTTGTCTGAATTTGGGTCCACCATAGCGAGAACATTATCGGAAAGCTCAATACGCACGTACACCAAATCGTTTTGGTATAGGTTCAACACCGGCTCTCCAACTGCCACACGTTCAAAACGCTCTTTGAAAACGTCCGACACTTTACCGGCGAACGGGGCAAATAAACGGGTGTAGTTCAATTGATTGGTGGCGTTATAGAAATTAGCCTCTGCCAACTCTTTATTAGCCGTTAGCTCATCAAGCTCGGCCTTTGAGATCATCTGACGTGCGTGTAGGTCTTCGCCGCGTTTGAGCTGACGAATCGCCAGTGTATATTGCGCTTCTGCGTCATTTACGGCTTGCTTTTCTTTACTGTCATCCAACTTTGCGATCATTTGGCCTTGCTTAACAACGTCGCCCGCTTTCACCAACACGTGTTGAATTTCTCCCGCGCGGCGGAATGCCATAGGTGTTTGCTCTGCTGGTACAACTATTCCTTTAAAAGCTCGATATTGGCTTTGTACCGGCGCATCCACAGAGATAGTCGACACAAAAAGCGGCTGCTCGACGACAGCTTGGTTTTCATTTTTGCAACCCGTTAAAACTGCAAGCGCAATTGCAGAGATCGTAAATAGAGATCGTTTCATTAAATGCCTCCCTCACGAACCCAAGCTTTCACGACTTGTCCTTCGACCAGTCGCTCAACGCCAGCAACAACAACGTAATCATTGTTATCAAGCCCTGCTTTCACACCTCCAGAGGCATCAAGAGACACTGTGACTTTATTAACTTGCTGTGTGTTTCTGTCCATTACCCACACTTCGCCTTGCGTCTCTTTTTTGTTTACCCAAGCAGATTGAGGCAACGTCATCGCGTCCGATAGATGTTGTTTAGCTATGTGCACCTGCCCTGTCATACCTGTTAGCAAATTGCGATCTTCTGGTCGAGTGATGGTCACGATCGCCTCATAACTATTGGTATCGATGTTTGGCTGCGTCGAAATTTCTTTAAATTGCCCAGGAATACGTTTTCCTGGCTCGCTATCCATCGTCACCCACATATCGGAGTTTTGCAGTGACTCAAGTGATACAGATTCCGCATAACTTACTGGCAAGGTGAAAGACACATCCAACGTCGTGTTATCAATGAGATTCAAGATCTCCTGCTTCTCTGCTACTACTTGAAACGGGTTGACATAGGTATATGACACAATGCCATCAAACGGTGCATGAATTTTGGTATAGCTCAAATCGGTTTTAGCTTGTTCGTAGTTCGCCAATGCCGCTTTATATTGAGTTTCTTTCTGATCGTACTCATCAGTACTAATGAGTTTTTTTCCGTAAAGGTTTTTCGCGCGGTCCCATTGTGTTTTCGCTAACGCGTACTGCGCTTGAGCGGCATCTAACGCAAGCTGAAGATCTTTAGGGTCTAACGTTGCAAGCACTTCACCTTTTTGGACCTTTTGGCCCATGCGTACACGTAATTCATCAACCTCTCCACCAACCTGAAAAGAAAGCTGCGCGCGATGTGTTGCATCAATACGCGCTAAAAAGGCGTGCGAGTCTTCAAGTTCTAGGTTTTTCACCGCCAGTAATTTTACAGGTTTGATTAAAGGTTCAGACGGCTCAGAAATGGCTTTATTACACCCAGTTAGCATCCCAGAAAGACTTAATGTCACCACTGCGCCAACTAAAGTGCGCTTTAAATATTGTTTTCGCACCCGCTTTCTCCGTAGGTTTTATTTATTACACAGCCGTGCAGTATATGCAGAATTTGAAATCGATCAAGATATTTTCCAGGTGGAAAGCAAATTAATTAGTCAAAGCGTCCGGTTTCTGGTAAAAGTAAGCGCGTTGATTAATATTCGGGAAAATTCGAACTATGAATGAAAGAAAGCAGGGGCGTAGAAGTGCTGAAGCCGCAGAACAAACTAAGTGTCTGATCCTTAAGGTGGCAGCAGATATGTTTTGTGAACTTGGTTACGAGCGTGTCTCACTGCGCAATATCAGTGAAAAGGCTGGTGTTTCACATAGTTTGATCCGTCACCACTTCGGCAGCAAAGAGAAGATTTGGCAAGCGGTTAGCGACGCGATGGATGAATTCATGCAGTGCTATATGGCTGAATTAATCAATGAGATGCCTGAGAACACACCTTCGAATAGAAAAATTTATCTGTTCATGGTTCGCATGCTGGCATTTGCGCTCGTTAATCCTCACCCAGTACAGATGATCGCTGATGCTATTCGCCAAGGTGATGATGGTGCCCTGCTGCAGTATTTCTTAAAGTCAAAAGATGAGTTTGCTGCGATATTTACCGGAATTTTTGAGCAGTACAACAGTGAAAACCCTAACGCCCAATTTGATCAGTGGGAATCAAAGTGGCAGATGTTGATTTTTGCACATGGTGCAATCAGTCTTACTCCGATGATGCAAGAGACATGGCCTGACATCGCTGATAATCGCGAAAAAATGCTGATCAAACATTGGGAGTTGTTTAATACGATCATGGCGTCTCAGTTTGGGATTGCAAAAGAAGACATGATTCATCCGGAAAAACTTGAAGATATCGTTATCGACATGTGTTGTACAATAGACAAAGCGGTCGGATAAGGCTGCAGAAACTACGATAACTTCCAAGCGTATAAATAAAACCGATATACATAAAAATGCCGAGCTAGAAAGCTCGGCATTTTTGCTTGTTTCTTGCCTCGCGAATACGCGAAGAATGACAATAATGGGTAACCTAACCGCGGTAGTAACGTTGCGGTACAAACGGCATTTTCTCAACCGTCATTGGTAGCATTTTACCACGTACTTCAGCGAACAATTCGGTACCAATCGCAGCAAGATCAGCACGCACATAACCCATTGAGACAGGCTTACCTGCATTTGGACCCGCAGTACCGCTGGTTACAACGCCAATTTTAACGCCATCAGCATCAAACAATTCCGCGCCTTCACGGACTGGTGCTTTTGTTTGGCCAACCAAACCGACACGCTTGCGCGCCACATCTTTGGTCTCGATCTGCTTAAGAATAATATCCGCACCTGGGAAACCACCTTCACGTTCACCGCCGATACGACGAACCTTTTGGATGCCCCATAACAAGCTTGCTTCTACAGGCGTAGTTGTTGTGTCTAGGTCGTGACCGTATAGGCAAAGACCACACTCGAGACGAAGTGAGTCACGAGCACCAAGGCCAATCCATTCAACTTCCTCTTCCGCGGTCAGTTTACGTGCGAGTTCTTCTGCCTTGTCAGCAGGAACCGAGATCTCGTAACCATCTTCGCCAGTGTAGCCACTACGAGAAACAATGCATTCGGCGCCTAAAATATCGACTTTACGAATATCCATGAACAGCATGTCAGAAACTTCTGAGGCAAAACGCGCCAATACAGCTGCCGCTTTAGGACCTTGGATCGCAAGCAGAGCACGGTCTTCGATAATTTCTAGCTCAACACCAGATGGCAAATGCGCTTGTAGGTGTGCAATGTCTTGTTCTTTGCATGCCGCGTTCACAACCACAAAAAGATGATCGCCTAGATTAGCTACCATCAAGTCATCCATGATGCCGCCCTCTTCATTAGTGAAGAACGCATAACGCTGTTTACCAGACTCAAGATCCACAATATCCACTGGCACTAATGTTTCTAGGAACGCAGCTGCACCGTCACCAATTAGGCGAAGTTGTCCCATATGAGAAACATCAAACAGACCTGCGGCATCACGAGTGTGTAAGTGTTCCTTTTTTACGCCTAGAGGATACTGAACAGGCATATCGTAACCCGCGAACGGGACCATTTTGGCACCAACTTCAACGTGAAGTGCGTGTAGTGGTGTTTTCAGTAGTTCTTGAGTCATTTTCGTCTCCATTTAGATAGACCCGAGAATGCTATCGGCATTCGATGTGTTTCCAATAATAAACACGGCTCATTCTATTTTGCACGAACAAGACGTAGATCGACTTGCAAAAGTGTGACTCTTAACATTTTAATCACAACAAATCGTACAAAAAAAGCGCTTTAATGAGTGTGTTCTCATCAAAAAAGCGCCTTTTCATCATAACGACCACCGACAGCAATCGTTTGCTTTCACTATAGGAAATTTACAATAATTTATTACTATTTGGCTGTCACCCACAAAATGTGCGCATCTTCCTCGCTAACACTGGTCAACATATGTCCCATGTTCGCATCGTAATAGACGCTGTCGCCCTCGCTTAGAACGACAGGTTCGTAGAACTCAGAATAGAACATGACCTCACCAGATAAGATAAGCAGAAATTCTTCACCATCATGACGAACCCAGTCTTTATATTCATCAAAACTGCGAGCACGAATTTGGCTCTTAAACGGCATCATTTTCTTATTGGAAAGTTGAGTAGCGAGCAGTTCATGTTCATAGGTTTGCGTTGGGTGTGGTTTGCCTTCATTCTTCTTGGTAACATCCCTACGCCCTGTCGCAACCTTTTTTCTAGGTGGCTCAAAGAGTTGCGGCATATCAATTTGTAAGCCAAGCGCCAATTTTTGCATTGCTTGAAATGTCGGAGAAATCTGCTCATTTTCTATTTTACTCAGTGTAGAACGAGCAAGCCCTGTTCGCTGACTGGCTTCTTCTAGTGTAATACCAAGTTTTGAGCGGATATCCTTGATACGCTGACCCAGCTTTAATGGCTCGATATTTTGCTCATTTTGCTCTTTCGCTAACGTCATCGATGGGTATTCATCGTAAATACTTTCTGTCATAAATCCCTCTATAGATATCCTTATTTTTATCCTACTAGCATTGTGCATGAAGCACATAGTGGATAAAAGTCCACCAAGTGAATTAAACCGTGCTCTTGTTAACAATTTTTGAAATCTTGTTTCCTATAGGAAATTTTTGGTTGATTGTTCCCGCCGCAGGCGCTATGTTACCAACTTGTTAGATGTAGAGATGCATATTTCCGTAAGAGATTGGTAAAGGAAACACGCAATCCGACGGAGTTTTTGCCCACATTTAGGGCCGGATGTTCACTCTGTTCTGCTATGCAGTTCAGCTGTTTTGAGGACAAATGAACCACAACCGCAAATCATAATTCATCTATTGCGGGTTCATTTTAAGATTTGGAAGGTCAACTACCATGAATAAGAGTTACCCTAACCACAGCTTGGAAAACTTTTTCTCTACCAACCTCTCTGCGACAGATGATGCTGTCTTTGCTGGAATTCAGGCGGAATCCGCTCGCCAAAGCGAACAAATCGAACTTATCGCTTCTGAGAACATTGTTTCTAAAGCGGTAATGCAAGCTCAAGGCACATGCCTAACAAACAAATACGCTGAAGGTTATCCAGGTCGTCGTTACTACGGTGGTTGTGAGCACGTAGATACAGTGGAAGCCATTGCTATCGAACGCGCGAAAAAACTTTTTAATTGCGAATACGCAAACGTTCAACCTCACTCAGGCGCTCAAGCAAATGGCGCGGTGAAACTGGCTCTTCTTCAACCAGGCGACACCATTCTTGGCATGTCTTTGGACGCTGGAGGCCACCTAACACACGGTGCACGCCCTGCACTTTCTGGTAAATGGTTTAACGCAGTTCAATACGGCGTTGATCGCGAAACACTAGAAATCAACTACGACGACGTTCGTGCACTTGCAGTAGAGCACAAACCAAAGATGATCATCGCGGGTGGCAGTGCTATTCCACGCGTTATCGATTTTGCTAAGTTCCGTGAAATCGCTGACGAAGTTGGCGCAATTCTTATGGTCGATATGGCGCACATTGCTGGCCTTATCGCAACAGGTGCACACCCTAGCCCATTGCCACATGCGCATGTTGTGACCACCACAACACACAAAACATTGCGTGGCCCTCGCGGCGGTATGATCCTGACTAACCACGAAGACATCATTAAGAAAATCAACTCCGCCGTATTCCCTGGCCTACAAGGCGGCCCACTGATGCACGTTATCGCAGCAAAAGCGGTTGCATTTGGAGAAGCACTTGGCCCTGAATTTAAAACTTATATTGATTCGGTGATCAATAACGCAAAAGTCCTAGCGGAAGTATTGCAAACTCGCGGTTGCGACATCGTAACTGGTGGCACAGACACGCACCTAATGCTGGTTGACCTTCGCCCTAAAGGCTTGAAAGGCAACAAAGCAGAAGAAGCTCTAGAACGTGCTGGGATCACATGTAACAAAAATGGCATCCCATTCGATACAGAGAAGCCTATGATTACATCGGGCATCCGTTTAGGAACGCCTGCGGGTACAAGCCGCGGCTTTGGCGCTGAAGAATTCAAACTCATCGGTAATTGGATTGGTGACGTACTGGATGGTTTGGTGAACAACCCAGAAGGTGACGCAGACGTTGAAAAACGCGTTCGCAAAGAAGTAAAAGAACTTTGCAGTCGCTTCCCTCTTTACCAATAAACGATTTTTTAAAAATCACAATAATTCCTGACAAGTTATTTGGAGATTAAGCAATGGACAAAACACTGAAGTTTACAGATAGCCACGAGTGGGTACGTGACAACGGTGACGGCACAGTAACACTTGGTATTTCTGAGCATGCGCAAGAAATGTTGGGTGACGTAGTATTCGTTGACCTACCAGACGTAGAAGACGAAGTAGAAGCAGGTGAAAGCTTCTCTTTGGTTGAGTCTGTAAAAGCAGCGTCAGATATCTACTCTCCTGTTACCGGTGAAATCGTAGAAATCAACGAAGAACTAGAAGACAGCCCAGAGCTAATCAACGAAGAACCGTACGAAGGTGGTTGGATTGTGAAAGTGAAGCTTTCAAACCCATCTGAGTTGGATGACTTAAAAGACGCGGAAGAATACCTAAACTCTATCGAAGAAGAGTAATTAGGATGTGACGAAAGCTGTTCCCTAGCCTGTTTAGAGAGCAGCTTTTTTTCTAGGTTCGGACGTATAATTAAATGTGTCACTAACGACCATTCCCGTTACCCGAGCCAAGGAGTAGGTAAAGGACAATGACTGAATTACTTCAAAGCCTCAGCACACAAAATGAGTTCGTTGGACGCCACAACGGACCAAGCAAATCAGACCAACAAAAAATGTTGGATGCCATCAACGCGGTAAGCCTTGACGCCCTCATCGAAGAAACCGTGCCTGCACAAATTCGCCTAGAACAACCAATGACGTTGGCAGAAGCGAAAAGCGAAGCAGACATGCTAGTGACGATGAAGCAGTTTGCTAAACAAAACCAAATTAAACGTACATTCATTGGCCAGGGCTACTACAACACGTTTACTCCAAACGTCATTCTACGTAACGTGCTAGAAAACCCTGGCTGGTATACCGCTTACACACCTTACCAACCTGAAATTTCTCAAGGTCGCTTGGAAGCCCTTTTAAACTTCCAACAAATGATCATCGACCTAACTGGTATGGAAATCGCGAACGCCTCATTGCTAGACGAAGCAACAGCGGCAGCAGAAGCAATGACTCTGTGTAAGCGCGCAGGTAAGAGCAAGAGCAACGTATTCTTTGTGGCTGACGATGTTCACCCACAAACGCTAGAAGTAGTAAAAACTCGTGCAAAATTCATCGGCTTTGAAGTTCTGGTTGGTTCGCTAGAATCCCTACCAGAGCAAGACGTGTTCGGCGCATTAGTTCAATACCCAAGCACAACAGGTGAAGTTCGTGACCTAACGGACATTATCGCAAAAGCGCAAGCAAACAAAACGCTTGTCACTGTTGCGACTGACCTGCTTGCTTCTACCCTATTGAAACCTGCTGGTGAAATGGGCGCAGACGTAGCAATCGGTTCTGCACAACGTTTTGGCGTTCCTATGGGTTACGGCGGTCCACACGCGGCATTCATGGCAACGCGTGACAAACACAAGCGTACCATGCCAGGTCGTGTGATCGGTGTTTCTATCGATACTAACGGTAACCAAGCACTGCGCATGGCAATGCAAACTCGTGAGCAGCATATCCGCCGCGAAAAAGCGACATCGAACATCTGTACCGCTCAAGCATTGCTAGCGAACATGGCGTCTTTCTACGCGGTTTACCACGGCGCAGAAGGTCTACGCACTATTGCTCGCCGTACACACCATATGACTGCGATTATCGCCGCTGGCCTAACCAAAGGCGGCTTTGAACTTGCTCATAACAGCTTCTTCGATACCATCACGATCAACACAGGTTCAAAAACAGAAGAGCTTTACGCAAAAGCACTTTCAGCAGACATTAACCTACGTCTACTACCTGGCAAGCTAGGTATTAGCTGTGACGAAACAACCACGGTCGCTGATGTAGAAGCACTATTTGCAGTCTTTGGTGTAAAAGAAGACGTAGCAGCACTATCGACGGAAATCGCAGGCAACGAGTTTGCGGCAATTCCAGAAGCGCTACGCCGCACAACAGAATACCTGACTCACCCTGTATTCAATACGCACCATAGCGAAACGCAAATGATGCGTTACCTGAAACAGCTAGAGAACAAAGACTTCTCGCTAACGCACGGCATGATCCCACTAGGCAGCTGTACGATGAAGCTGAACGCAGCAGCAGAGATGATCCCAATCACTTGGCCAGAGTTTGGTTCTATCCACCCATTCGCGCCAGCAGAACAAGCGGCGGGCTATGCAGCACTAGCGAAAGATCTAAAAGAGAAGCTTTGTGAGATCACAGGCTACGACGCATTCTCACTTCAGCCAAACTCTGGTGCATCTGGTGAGTATGCAGGTCTTATCGCTATTCAACGTTACCACGAAAGCCGTGGCGAAGGTCACCGCAACGTATGTTTGATCCCGAGCTCTGCGCACGGTACAAACCCTGCGACAGCATCTATGGTGTCAATGAAAGTTGTCGTGGTTAAGTGTGATGAAGAAGGCAACATCGACATCGACGACCTAGCAGCGAAAATCGAGAAGCACAAAGACAACCTATCAAGCATTATGATCACTTACCCTTCTACGCACGGCGTTTACGAAGAGAAAGTGAAAGAAGTGTGTGAAATGGTTCATGCCGCTGGCGGTCAGGTCTACCTAGACGGCGCTAATATGAACGCGCAGGTTGGTCTAACATCACCAGGCTTTATTGGTTCAGACGTTTCTCACCTAAACCTACACAAAACCTTCTGCATCCCTCACGGTGGTGGCGGTCCGGGTATGGGTCCTATTGGTGTGAAATCTCACCTAGCGCCTTTCCTACCAGGCCATATTGAAGACGGCGTAGAAGGCGAAGATTTTGCAGTATCAGCAGCAGATATGGGTAGCGCTTCTATCCTACCGATCTCTTGGGCTTACATCGCAATGATGGGCGAAGCAGGCCTAACAGATGCAACAAAAGTAGCAATTCTGAACGCAAACTACGTGATGGAAACACTTCGCCAACACTACCCTGTTCTTTATCGTGGCAAAAATGGTCGTGTAGCGCACGAATGTATTATCGACATTCGTCCACTGAAAGAAGAAACAGGCATCAGCGAAGAAGACATTGCGAAGCGTCTAATGGACTACGGTTTCCACGCACCAACTATGTCGTTCCCTGTAGCGGGCACGCTAATGGTTGAGCCAACGGAATCGGAAGATCTAGAAGAGCTAGACCGCTTCTGTGATGCGATGATCGCTATCCGCGAAGAAATGGAAAAAGTGAAAAACGGTGAATGGCCACTAGAGAACAACCCTCTCGTTAATGCGCCACACACGCAAGTTGACCTTTCTGCTGAAGAGTGGGACCGTCCTTACTCTCGCGAGCTTGGCTGCTTCCCTTCTAAAGCGACCAAATCTTGGAAGTACTGGCCAACGGTAAATCGCGTGGATAACGTATACGGCGACCGTAACCTAATCTGTTCATGCCCAAGCATCGATAACTACGAAGATTAATTTTTGTAGAATCTAAGTAGACAAAGGCGAACCGTTTGGTTCGCCTTTTTGTTTATATTGCTGATGTATTAACTCACTTCTGGACAAAACTTTGTCAGTGACTTTACTAAATTAGGTAGCTACGGATAACTTTTTGTATCCCAACTTTTTAATCCAACTAAACATCAGGACTCTTTGGGTGAAACAACGGATTGTATTAAGTTATGTAGATGTTGAGTAAATGGTTCTCGCCGATGACTTTGTTTAAAAAAAGACGAAAGCGAATAACTCATATTCTCATCTAATTTTATGACCTTAACTTTTAAATTGTCGTAGACAAAGTCAGGTAAAAAAGAAACCGATGGTACGCTTTGCACGACTTCATAAGCTGTGGCTAATGAATCAACATAAACAACTTTCTTAGGTTCAAGCTTTAGCTTCTCTAAAAGACGATAACGATGTTCATTCCAAGACGGTAATCTAGCGATAATCAGCAAATTATCAAGCACATCATCTAACTTGGTGATTTGCACATCGGGATGGCAGGCTAAATAAACGTGATACTCAGAAATATGCTGTAGAGCAATATCTTTGTTGGTGTCAAAGTCACTAAAGTGAACTCCAATATCGATATCACCAGCAGTAATAGCATCAAGGGTATCCTTTCCCCACCGCTGAATATGAAATGTCGCCTGAGGAAAGTGTTGCAGCAGCACACTGGTCAATTTTGCCGCTGCATACTGATAAATATAAGAGTTAAGCGCAATAACAATGGGTTGTGTATATTGAGAAAAATCAGTACGAGAACTTGTTGCTTGCTTCAATATATTCGCGATTTGATTGTAGTTCTGCTCTATCTGTGGGGCAAGTTGCTGTACTAAAGGGGTCAGTTCCATTCCTCGAGCGCTGCGAATGAAAATTGGGTCATTCAATCTTTCACGCAGCTTGGTTATATCGCGGCTCACTGCGCTTTCAGACTTCTTTAGAATATCTCCAACTTTTTTAAGATTAGGATTGTGATAGAGCAACACCATTGTTTTCATTAGTTCTAATGGCAAATCTAAATAACGCTTCTGTAAATCCATGCTCGTGCACCTTCTTGCAATATTCGCAAGATAGTCTTAACTATCATTACTATTTTTACAATAGCAAAATAGTATTTATTTGGTCCAAACAGAAGAGTATAGATATGAAAATGAAAGCTCTGAACATCGCCTTAATTTCTGCATTGACATTAACAACCACTACTACATTTGCAGCAAATTATCCTGACTTTAGCTCTCCTTACATGAACGCTAAAGATACCCCATTAACTCACCTTCCAGAAAATGGCAATAAAGCGAAGGTCAATCAAGAAACCGCGTCATTCTGGAATTTAGGCACACATAGTGAACAGCGAGCCTCTTATGATGACCCAACTACTGTAAAAATTGCCGACGGTATCTGGACTTTTGGCTCACGCTCAATTGTTAACATGAGTGCCATCGAAGCTCCTGAAGGTCTAATTATCTACGACACTGGCGACAACGGTCATGACGCAGAAGAGTTCTATACTATGCTGCGTAAAGAAACGGATAAACCTATTGCAGCCATCGTGTATTCGCATGAACACTACACTTTCGGCGCACGCTACATGTTAGAACAAGAAGCGGCCCGTGGTAATACTGATATTAAGATTATTGGACACCCTAACACCAATGCATCTATTGCCAAAAATGGTGGTGTATCGTCAATACATCCTGAGACTAGCGGCATCACCATGGCTCGTAGTATCGAGCAGTTTAACGCTTACCTGCCTAATAAAGGAGGGGATAATGCCGCCTATAAAAATACCGTAATGCCAGACCAAAGTGGTTTCGTACCCGTGAATTTATCGCCAACTCATGATGGTCAAACCATCAATGTGGCAGGCTTGGATATGGTGTTCTACACAGACGGAATTGGTACTGATACCTCAAACCAGTTGATGGTCTATGTTCCAAGCAAAAAAGCGGTATTGAATAATGTTGTTTGGGGTTGGTTCCCTAATATCTATAGTGCCCGTGGTGGTCGTTACCGCAACCCAAATGATTGGATGGGCGCATTAAACAAGATAAAAGAACTAAAGCCTGAAATCTTACTTTCAACTCATTCCACTTCACTTGTGGGGAAAGATAAAATCGATGCTCGCTTGAAAAGTTACCACGATGGTTTAGCGTTTGTTCTTGATCAGTCATTAAAAAATATTGCTTTGGGTCAGGGGCCAGACGAACTTCGCTATAGCGTAAAACTGCCTAAATATCTGAAAGAATCACCGATTCTAGTTCAAAACTATGGTGAAATTTCGATTATGCCGCCGCGTATTTATACCGCGTTGTTTGGTCAATATGACCGCAATGCCGCTCACTTAAATAAGTTACATCCAAAAGATGAAGCGATGCGTATGGTTAGCGCGATGGGAGGGGAAGATAAAACCTACAACCTAGCCAAACAAGCATTTGATAACGGTGATTACTTGTGGTCAGCACAAGTGTCTGATTACTTAGTGCAAAGTAACCCTAATAAGAAAAACAAAGAGTTAAAAGCCGATGCATTGGAACAAATGGGCTACCGTGCCACATCAACCAACTCACGTTCTTTCTATTTAGCACAAGCTGCTGAACTTCGCGGTCAAGTAAATATTATTAAGAATGTTCCAGCGGCCCCTGCTTCAATCGTACAAAACATCAATGATTACGTTAACTATTACCGTATTCGTATTAACCCTGAACGCTCAGATAATACTGAAGCAACAATTAAATTTGATTTTGGGGGAGACCATGTTTATGGATTGGAAATCAGCCGAGCAGTAGTAAATTACCTTGATAACGCTGAAGTAAGCAAAGCTAAATCAGATGTCACTGTACAAATGAAACCAGAAGTTTGGGCTGAAATTTACAACAACCTCGCGACTTTTGATGATCTGCTAAAAGATGGAAAAGTTAAAGTCATTCAAGGTAGTAACGCTAAAGCCTCTCAGCTAATGGGATTATTTGACCCTATTTATGATTGGAAAAACGATAAAGGCCTACAAGACCTATTAAAAATGCTTAGTTCTGCAAAACAATAATTCTATGTAGCTTATAAGTAGTAGCTACGGCTACTACTTATTTAAAAAGGATAAAAATATGAATAACGATTTATCATATCTCGGTCGTGCGTTCCAAGTGCAAAATGGTGATATTACCATTCAGGCTTATGAAAAGGGTCAAGGAGAGCCGATTGTTTTTGTACATGGCTTCCCCGACTCTGCCAACGCTTGGCGTAACCAAATTGATCCATTTGTAGATGCTGGCTACCGTGTGATTACTTTAGATATGCGTGGCTACGGTAAAACTTCTAAGCCGATTGAAAAAGAACATTATCACATCACCATGCTGGCATCGGATGTAAAAGCGGTTGTAGATCACCTCGATATCGAAAAAGCTCATGTCGTTGGCCATGACTGGGGCGCAGCTGTCTCTTGGGCGTTTGCTGGTATCTACCCAGAAACAACAAAATCTCTAACGGCAATATCTGTTGGGCATCCATTCGGTCTACTAAGCATGCCTGATATTAAACAACGTGAAATGTCATGGTATTTCTTCTTTTTCCAATTACCAATGGCTCAAGACCTCCTTGCAGCTGAAGATTGGAAGCTCCTTAAAGAGTGGGTACGAAATCACCCAGAATGGAACCAGTGGAAAGAAGCCTTTAAAGAAAGCAAAGATATCATTCCAGGATTAAACTGGTACCGCAACGCATTGAATTTAGAGAGCCCGATGAAACCTGAAGATTTGGGTGTAGTCCAAGCGCCTTGCTTAGGTATCTGGTCTGAGCATGACTACTACTTGGGAGAAAAACAAATGAAAGACTCCAAACACTTCATCGGTGAAAATGCCAGCTTTGAATTTGTTCGGGTGAATGATGCCACTCACTGGGTACAACTCGATAAACCTCAAGAAATTAATGACGTTGTGCTTAAATTCACGTCTAAGTACCGTTAAAACACAACTCCAAGTGCAAATGCTATGGTTACAAATTAAGCCAGAAGACTATGTCGCTGGCTTTCTTATCTCCAAGTAACCTAGCTCCGAGCGCGGTACAAAATGTTATCAATTATAACCGCTTGAAAATTGCATATTAATTCTCAAGGCTAATTTCTCTAGTAACCAGTGTTAAGTAGTGGATAAACTATTTTTTTTAATATTCATTCTTACCGCTTAACACTTCAACTACCAAGGTAGCCTGCTGTTCGGTCTTTGCACTATAAGGTCAAATATAATGGATTTGAACTTAATCAATACTTTCCTTGTTGTCGTTGAATATCAGTCTTATACCAAAGCGGCGGAACACTTAGGGGTAACACAACCCGCAATTAGTGCATCGATGAAACGACTAGAACAACTTTCTAACAAAAGTCTTTTTGTTAGAAAAGGGCGAAATATTGAGTTGACCTCAACCGCACACCATTGGGTTCCATTATTCAGACGAGCATTAAGCATAATTAATGATGCTGTCATTGAGCAAACCACATTTCAAGTCTGCTGTACCGAACCCTCTTTTCCGAGACTGACCGCGTCTCCAAGCTTTTCGTTGCGTTGCGCTCCTGTTTCGTCCCTCTCCTTACTTGACGATCTTCGTCTACACAAAGTGGACTTGGTTGTTGACAACCTCCCCACTATAGAAACCTCATTTGTATGTGAGTTGGTATACGAAGAGCCAATTGTGGTGATTTGCCGTCAAGGACATCCACGTATCACTGGCAATAAATTTAACTCATCAATGTTCTATGCCGAACAACACTGTGTATTGGTTGATACGGAACATCGGGCAGTGAATCTTGGTGGGGCGCTCCTCGACCCTACACAACATTTACATATAGGCATGACAACCGTATCTCTATCTGGAATGGTACTGAACGTATCTAAGCTAGACTACCTTGGAATCTTGCCACTCTCTTTTGCTAGAGAATGGCAAGATTCTCTTAAACTACAAATATTGCCATGTCCCATAAAAAGTCAATCTATTGGTTATAATATGATTTATCATAAAAGAGATGAACATAATGTTGCCCACCAAAAACTGAGAAGGCAAATTCGTCACGACCTCGTTCAAAACTTGATGGTTAGGAATTTCTGAACCACCTCAACTCCTTCGGATAACTTTTGAGAGGGGGAATTACTAGGTTTGAAGTAAGCAAGCTCCTTTGTTCTGAATTGTTTTGGGGCAAAAACGAGTTAGCCAGCGTCGCAGTTTCTTCCTAACAACCTTTTTAAAACTATGTGCCTAGATCAAAAAAGGCGAACCCATTGGCTCGCCTCTTTTGTCAGTAAGGATTTGTTAGCTCGCTTTTGATCCGGCGTGCTGCTCTACCATAAACGCGATCACTTCTTCATTTAAGCAGGATTTGCTGACGTATTGGCGTTGTTTCCCAAGGTGAAGGATTAAGCCCAAATCGGTTTGCTCGAGTTGGTCGATTTCATTCCAAGCGAGGCTACGGTCAATTTTACCGCTTTTATAGCGCACTCCGTCTGCATTCACTTCAAACACCACTTTGTTGCCACGGCTTGAACTGATGGTTTGGCGCCACAGCCACCAAGTTCTTTTGAAGTAAACGCTGCACGCTTCAATCACACTCAATACGATAAAGAACCAACCAACATAACCGTTAGGTAGCAGTTCAAACTCCAATAAAACCACACCAAAGATAAGAAACAGCATCCCTTTTAGGTACGCTTGTGGGAACTTCGTTGGCTGGCTAGTTTGATCATAACACTCAGCAAAGAAAGGTTTGTCGAGTATGTATTCTGTAGTGAATTCGAAATCTTTAGACATGTATGGTTACTTCAAGGCTTCTGTAAATGAGTAATCTTGTTTGCACTCTCGCAACGCCTGCATTGTAGCGCTTCTCGGGATTTATCTTTAGTCCTTTTGATTCTGTTTTGTAAATCAATGATACCGCCACGCAAAAAGACCTCGGTGCACCCGCCAAGATCAAACAAGGCGAACCATTTGGCTCGCCTTGTTAATTAATGGCCTGCGTTAAGTAATGACCTATGTGACTTCTTGAGTTTTCTACTTTAGAGGGTCGTTGTCTGGCAGTGCACTGTGTATCCATACTGCCAGTCGGTGTTTGATGCTTGCGCCGTCTAGCTTACTTTCCGGTAGTGGCGTTATCTGTTTTGCATCGACCAAGAATAGGTAAATCGCTTTTACTCTCAGAGGTTGTGGTGACTGTGGAAGGTCAAAACCTTGTAGTTTCGCCATCTTCCCACCAATCTCTAGTGCCTTCTTGACCAGTTTGTCTTCATTGTGAAGCTTGGAGCTTTTTGACATTGATAAATCCTCTTCTTCGCTTCGGCTAAGAATACATTAAGTATCGCCAATAACGTGTTATAAAACTCTCATATTGATTACGTAGAGTCGATTTTTTGGAATCTACATCGACAAAGATATACCAATTGGTTCGCCTTTCTTTTTCTGTCACTTTCGATAATACTCTTGCGCAATAATACTCAGCTGGAAAATTTTATGCCTCAAGCAAACTCTGTGGTCGTACTCGACTTTGAAACCACAGGTCTCTCTCCTACTTTAGGTGATCGCGCAATAGAAATTGGTGCGGTAAAGTTAGTCGATGGCGAGGTTGTCGATAGTTTTCAGCAACTCATGAATCCCGGTTTCAGAGTGAGTTCTTTCATTGAGAACTACACCGGCATTACCAACAATATGTTGCGATCGGCACCAAGCTGCGAAGAGGTAATGGCGTCATTTAGTGAGTTCATTGCTGGCGAGAACCTTATCGCTCATAACGCTTCATTCGATAAACGATTTTTAGATGCAGAACTTGAGCGAATCAACTGTGGTTATTCAGGTGAGTTTGCTTGCTCCTTACTGGTGGCAAGACGGCTCATTCAAGATGCCCCATCGCACAAACTAGGAGAACTTGTTCGCTATAAAAATATCGACAACGACGGTGTTTTTCACCGCGCACTAGCCGATGCGCAAATGACGGCCAAGCTTTGGCTCTTAATGGTCGAAGGATTAGAAAACTCAGGTATCGTTAAGCCAAGTTTTCAGTTGATGCAAACGGTTAGTAAAACAGCAAAAGGAAAGGTCGACCTGCTACTCGCCAAAAGCCGTGCTTAACTCCCTCCTCACTCAAAGTTCATTTTTGACTCTTAGACATTTAAGCAAGTTTCGATATACATAAGATATTGTGCATCCCAGTGAACTTCCTACTCCGAAAGCGGCAGTTCGCTGGTCTCCCCTACAAAACTGGCTTACTATGCCAGTTACCTAAAACGCTTTGTGAGCCACTCATGAGCAGAAAAAATAACAAAAATCTCAGCATTCTTCTTAAACTCAACACCTTTATTGCACCTTATAAATGGCGGGTTGCGGCGGCTTTGGTTGCCCTTGTCGCGACAGCAAGTTTGACGTTATCCGTTGGCTATGGAGTACGTATTCTTATCGACCAAGGCTTTGCTCAGCAATCATTGCAAGAGCTTACCAATGCGATTCAGTTTATTGTCGGTGTCACATTGTGTATTGCCATTGGGACCTTCTTTCGCTTTTACCTTGTCTCTTCCGTAGGTGAGCGCGTCAGTGCGGATATTCGCCTTTCAGTGTTTAACCATGTGATTACGCTGCATCCGAGCTATTTTGAGACCAACAGTAGCGGCGATATTATGTCGCGCCTAACTACCGATACCACGTTGCTGCAAAGCATTATCGGTTCATCGTTCTCAATGGCGATGCGTAGCGCTTTGATGTGCTTTGGTGCCATCATTATGTTATTCGCTACCAACGTTAAGCTCACGCTGATTGTGCTTGCTTCTGTGCCTTTGGTTCTCGTTCCGATTTTGTTTTATGGACGACGCGTGCGTTCGCTCTCTCGCCAAAGTCAAGACTCAATGGCCGATGTCGGCAGCTACGCAGGTGAAGCGATAGAACATATTAAAACCGTGCAAAGTTTTAGCTCAGAGCCGTACGAACGAGCGGCTTTCGCTGTCGAGGTGGAAAAAGCGTATGAAGTGGGCAGACAGAGAGTAAAACAACGCGCAATCCTGATATCAGGCGTTATTGTGATTGTGTTCAGCGCAATTGCAGGCATGCTTTGGGTTGGCGGCAGCGATGTGATTCACGGAAAGATGTCTGCGGGAGACCTAGCAGCGTTTGTGTTTTATGCCATTATGGTTGCCTCATCGACTGCAACCATTTCTGAAGTGATGGGTGAACTGCAAAGGGCCGCAGGCGCTACCGAGCGACTGATTGAGATCCTTCAAGTAGACAGCGATATTAAAGCGCCAAGCAACTATTTGCCTGTCCGTCCCGACATGCCTGCTGAGGTTAACTTTAATTCGGTGAGTTTCAACTACCCTTCTCGCCCAAATCAACCAGCTATCAAAGAATTAAATCTAACCGCAGAACAAGGCAAAGTATTGGCGTTGGTTGGCCCTTCTGGTGCAGGTAAAACAACACTATTCGAATTGCTGCAACGCTTTTATGACCCACAACAGGGGCAAGTGTTGTTTGGTGGCGAAGATATTCGACAGTTCGACCCAAAAGAGCTTCGACGCCAAATGGCACTCGTACCACAACAGCCAGCGCTGTTTAGCCATGATGTGTTTCACAATATTCGTTACGGCAATCCAGAAGCTACAGATGAACAAGTCATCGAAGCCGCCAAAAAAGCCCATGCCCATGAGTTTATTGAGAAGCTTCCCGAAGGCTATCACAGCTTTTTAGGCGAGCGCGGCGTTAGACTATCAGGTGGTCAAAAGCAGCGCATTGCGATTGCCCGCGCGATTCTAAAAGATCCAAAAATCTTACTACTAGACGAAGCTACCAGCGCCCTTGATAGTGAAAGTGAACATCACGTTCAGCAAGCACTTGAAGCACTGATGAAAGGACGCACAACACTTATCATTGCTCATCGCCTTTCGACTATCCAACATGCGGATAAAATAGCGGTGCTGGACAATGGTGAGTTAGTCGATGTTGGTAACCACCAATCATTAATGCAAAGCTGTGAGTTGTATCAGCGACTCGTGGCGTTACAATTTAAGCACTTAGAGTAACGCCTAGTTAAGCCCTCAAGAATAAGCAAAAACGGACCAAGTGATTTAATGCCAATAGCTTAACGATGTTTTTGTGTCATTCCAGCGAGCCTTGGCGAGACTAGGAATCTAATAGCAACGTGCTGAGGAGTGGTTAAAGAGACAATTTTGACCATAAAGAGCTAGGATAGAAGATCCTATATCACGCACCTTCGCCGCTGTACAAGATAACGAAATACAAAAAGATGCCACTCGTAGTTAAACGAGCGGCATTAAACCAAGTGGTTCTCGTTTTAATACAGGAACTCAGGTAAGAATCCAGTAACCAGCGTACTCTCCCTTCAACTAGAAACACTCATCCCCAAGTACCATATAAAATCCAATTAACTTCATTTGTAACAAGTTAGCTTTCAAAAATAGGAAATTACCACTGTAAAAGTTCACCGCATTTTATCTTGCTGCCTATGGTTACAATGTTTTTGAAATCAAAGCCTTTAAACCAAGTTATAAGTAAGCGGCACCGAGATGAACAGTGAAGCGAAACAACTTTTTTATCATTTATGTCAGCAATACGATGCGCTTTCTCAAGAACTAGAGTCTCGCGCGTTTCCTGAGTTTTCCGAGACCATCACTCATCCGCTTGGACACTGCTTTGTCCGTTGCCCTGTTGGCAGTCAGCGCTTTTCCATTGTTGCAGTCAACTTCGTGCCCTCCGTTCGCGGGCAAGGTGTGCTTACTGCATTTATCGACTACATTAAAAGCCATCCATATCATTACCAAGGCGTTGAAGTCGCTATCATTGAAAACAAGAACTTAGCAAAACGACTGTTGTCTCTTGGCTGGAAGTACAAGTCCCTGTTTGGCAAAATTTTCTTCGCCAGCAAGCCGACCCTAGTGAAGGACTTTCAGTCCGCGTAATAGTTATTACGGCACCGCATCGGTATCCAAAGTAAAACCATCACTCAAAATCTGTAAGCATATTGAGAAAAGTTTGGCGGTCTTCCGCTGTACTACCTCGATGAGCAGTGTATTCGACGTGTTCATCCGCGCTGGCTTTTGGGGATAGATTGATGCCCCACAGCGCATTAATTTGGTTTGGCACGATGGAGTAACGCACATCAACAATTCGCATTTCGTCATCCGGGTCTTGCACTACAAAACCATTTGAAAACCAGCGGAAACGTTCAATATCTTTCGCTTGTTGCGATTGCGGGTCGAGCCATGGAAATTGTGTTTTCACATTGAGCTTTGGTGTGGATTCACCAGGATAGATTTTTATTGAGCGCCCCACTCTTACTGCATCCACATAGTAGTTATCTTCCGTTTCATAAATCACTTTCCAGACCAAAAGATTGCCGAAGGTTGGTTTTGCTTTTAGCTGCACAGCACTGTGCTGTCGCTCTTGGACGATTTTCCACCCGGCCGCTTCTGCTCTATCTCGTTGAATAACCCCAAGAGTCAGATAAGCCAGAGACCATAGAAATGCGACACGCGCGTAATTTCGATTTCGCTTCAGTGCGGCAAACAAAAGCAGGATCAAAATAGGAAATGTGAAAGCGGGGTCGATAACCGAGATTGTGTTCCAAGCATAGCGTGTGTTGCTTATCGGCCAAAAAAGCTGAGTCCCATAGCTGGTGCAAGCATCTAACAGCGCATGGGTGCTATAACCAAGGGCACAATAAAACCAACTCTGTCGGAAGTTTAGCCCTCGTCTTTTTGCAAACAACGGATACAACACTAAAGCACAGAGAAAGCTGCCAAAAGGGATAAACAACAATGAATGGGTAAAGTGTCGGTGATATTCCAAAAACAGCAATGGGTCAGTTGATGAACGGATAAGTACGTCCAAATCCGGCGCCATCCCTGAAACCACGCCTAACACGCCAGCAGCCACAATGTGCCGCTTGTTACTTGCAGACTGTGGCAAAGCAGCGCCAAGTAAACCTTGCGTTAACGGGTCCATTATTTACGCCCGCAACGAAAATGTAGCCGAGATAGAAGGCATATACGCTTCAAAATAGGCTCAAATTTAAAAACCAGAACGTTCTCCGACATAAATTATCCGTATTTAAGTGGATTGGAAGACACACCTTAATGACGCATTAAAGTGTTCGAAAACAAACACTTTGATTTTAGTGTAAGAAGGAATCGCCCTATTCGCTAGTGAGAAGCGAACCTAAAGCGAGGCTTGTGGTGTACGTCAAAAGTACAAAACTGCGGATTTTACAGATGCAAAAATAAAACAAGGCGAACCGGATGGCTCGCCTTGTTTACTGAAGGATTAACGACAAAAACCTTAGTCTTGAGGGTTTTCTTTCGCGTTGATTTCAGCGTAAGTGTGCAGAAGTTCCGTCAATGTTTTTACCCAATCAAAAACATCCGAAGGTGTATTTTCGAGTAGCTTTTCCACTAGTGCACAGTGTGTTTCTAACGTGATCGCCTCTTCCAAATGGAATGAAATCGCATAGAAATGCCAAAGAACCAGTCGCGTCATTCGCTCGCTATTTTGCTTCGCATTGTCTGAGTCATCAAACGCTTGTTGAATTTCGCTCAGTGCGATTGCTGTCATGCGTAAGATGGCATCAAGACGTGCAGACAACATACGGTCTTCGCTATCCACTTCTTCTTGATCGAAAGTAAATAGCTCATTCATCACGTCTTCAGGCACCATTTTACTGATCATGCGAGCACTAAACTCTTCCAGTTCATGACGAGGCATGGTTACAAGACAATCGAAGGTGTAATCACGAAGCATAAAATCACTCTAGGTTGGAAATCAATTTCAGCCACGCATTCTAAATACTGAAATCTCAATTGCCAGCGTTTATTTCTATTGGGCTACCGAAAAACTACAGAACACCGTTGATCGCAATACCAACACCAATACGCTGCTGATTATGATCATAGTCAATCAAGCTCTTACCATACCCCGTCGAGTACTGTGCGTATCCCTGAAGTTTGCCCCAGATCGGAAATGACACCCCTAATTCGGCAAAGCCTTTATGCGTTTGGAAGTTCTGGCGGCCTAAGAAGGTAAACTCATAACCATTCCATTTGTACGCACTCGATAGCTCAAAGTGCCCCATGTAATCTTCGATATCCGGGTTATCATCACCTTTAGGATCATTCGGAGATGTTTTTTCATCCTCAGGTATACGCCACCACGGTTGAAGAGAAACCGCAAAATTGTCTTTCGCAAAGGTTAAGTTGGCGTAAACACGATTCCAACTGCGCGATAACTCTTGTCTCTGCCCATTCGACTCATGCTCAATACCAAAACCTAACCAAGTCGAACCATCAAGTGGCTTCCAGTCTGTCGGGGTATAATAAAAAAGCTCAGGACGATAATTGGTTTCACGAAATGGACGCGATGCGGCTCCTGTATACACTTGCCAAAATGACTTGAGCGTCATACCAAAGAACAAACCATCCCCATCAAACAACAAATCGTCGTAGTTCATTGGCACTTTAAAACTAATTTGGAACTCCGCTTCTTCCTTACGCAGCTCATCCCCGTACTTAGTGTCCGCATAAGCACGCTTATTTACGCGATCACTGTAAGTGAACGGCAAGATGTAGTTAACACGATGCGCCACCAAACTAAATGGTTCAAAGGCGTTTTCTCGTTCTGACTCCAAACGCTTGTCGACCAAGCTTTCCTGAAGCTCCTCAGGTTCTTCAATTTCTGGATCTGCGGGCACTGTACTTGTTACTGCATCAAGCTCACACTGCGCGCGAATGCTCTTTATGGTTTCCTCACCTTTGCTTTGCTTGATTTTGTCTAGCAAACATAAATCATAAGCACTGGCTGTTTCTCCCATCGCAACTGGCGCTGCCAATAAGCTCAGTATTGATATCCCTGCCACTTTTGAAGCCATCTGAAACCCTTAATATTCTTTATGTCAAACCAGATAATTTTAATTTTTCTTGGTAAACCGCTTGCCATTCTGGCGTTAAGGCAATGTTAAATGTTCGCCGACTTTACGTCTTGGATAAATACGACAGACCTCAAACATATCGGCCCACTATAAGCAACGCGCCAAAAACGACCAAGAGTTGAGCATCATAAATAAAAATAAAAAAAGACTCGTTTGCATGATG
Organism: Vibrio sp. D3; assembly: GCF_043995865.1. Classification (NCBI taxonomy): domain Bacteria; kingdom Pseudomonadati; phylum Pseudomonadota; class Gammaproteobacteria; order Vibrionales; family Vibrionaceae; genus Vibrio; species Vibrio sp. D3. The sequence goes on from NZ_CP171886.1 coordinate 354,777, forward strand.
CTCATATTCCCTATGCAAAATACTGGCTCGCCACTTTGATTGCAAACCCGGCTATGAATAAACCCAAGCCATAAGCCAAATGCGCCAATGTGCTAAGAAAACGGGCTTTCCAAGGTGTTGGGGTTTTACTGGCAGCAAAACCAAACCCTAGACAAGGTTGAATGACAAAAAATGGGAACACCAACGTGACCACACCAGTGGCTAAGCCGGGCACTAGACTAGGCTCTACCAACCAATGATGCCCAAAGCAGCAATGTGAGCCAAAGCGAAAACAACACCAATGGCATAGTGCAAAAACCAACCGAGTGCTTTTTCTCCCGACATCGGGTCTGTTGCCATAATTGGCGCATGCATAAGCTTTCCTTTGGGCATATACAAAACCCAGCGCGCAACCAATGCATAGTTTAGTGAGGGAATACCAAACACTCTCCTTTGTAGCCAAGCCCATAAATCCATTATCAAAGTCGCACCAATCCCTATTAGCGCCGCTTGTAATCCTATTAAAAACAGCATTTTTTCACTCCTCAAGTTTTTGATTTGTTAAGGTCTTAGTTGCATGCTACAACTTAAAGCCGACTTGAAGTCAATGAGGAATAGTATGGATATTGCAGAAGTGGTTAAAAAGTCAGGATTGCCGACCTCAACGCTCAGATACTACGAACAATTGGGGTTAATTCGCTCAATAGGAAGGAATGGATTGAGACGTCAATATTCGCCAGAGGTACTCAATAAACTCAACTTAATTAGTTTAGGGCGTATCGCTGGAATATCACTTAACGAAATGGCGGAAATGTTGAATCACTCAGAAGGTTCAAAACCATACATTGATCGTGACTTACTGGCGAAAAAGGCGCTTGAGATTGATGAGCAAATAACACGTTTGAAAGCGGTGCGAGACAGCCTAAACCATGTTGCCTCCTGCCCTCATGAATCACATATGGACTGCTCTTCATTTCAGAGGCTTATGAAGGTCGTAAAGCGTTATGTCCCCAAAAAACCGAGATAAAGCACTCTACTTATTCTTGATTTAAAAGGAAGTAACTCGCGGTTGTGAGTTACTCCCTTTCATATTACTTAGCTTGCGATTTTACGTACTTCTTCACTTTTTTCATCGCCATTTTTTGCTTTAACGGTGAAAGGTAATCAATGAACAAGTTACCAGATAGGTGATCAATTTCGTGCTGCATCACAATCGCCAAGAACTCATCGCTCTCGATTGTCATCGGGTTACCATCACGGTCCAATGCAGACACAACAACTGATGTGTAACGCTCTACATCGGCGTAGTATTCGGGAACAGATAGGCACCCTTCTTGACCAAGTGCTTTGTTTTCTCCGCTCACCACTTCTGGGTTGACCAAGATTAAAGGATCATTGCGTTCGTCAGAGATATCGATGACAACAACCGCCTCTTTTCTGCCCACTTGGGTTGAAGCTAAACCGATGCCATTGCCCGTTGCGTAAAGTGTTTCTAGCATATCGTCGATCAACGTTTGTACTGTCGATACGTCAGTGACTTTTTCTGCTTTTACTTTAAGCCTTGGGTCTGGAATGGAGAGAATTTCGAGGACTGCCATACTTACCTTTCGTTATCTGTAAATCGTAATTTCCGGCGAATTATACACACGTTTCGGCAGACATAAACATGTTGAGTTTTCGTGGAAAGACCGTTTCGTCTAAAACATTCGATTTTGCTTGAGACCAAAGAGGCAAAAAGAAAGAGAAAACAATAACGCCAGCACGATATGGCTGGCGTCTTTTTTACGTATCTATCTTTAAGCGTTCGTTATTTGTGAGTTACGCACTCTTTTGCGCTTTTAGCAAAACCTTAATCGCCATTTTTTCACCACTCTTGAAAATAAAGTACCCGAGACAAACGGTTATTAACGTTAATACAACGATAATAATACTGAACCAGCCTAGTTCCGCTATCAGTTCAAATATAGAGATGCCCAAAAACATTAAGATGAGAGAAAACACCACTAAGCTCGATAAATTCCAAAGCAGCACTGAATACCATCTCGTTGTCGAAGGCATTATATTCCCTGTTTTATAGCCAAAATAATATCCTACACTCATCGCTGGTATTAACGTCCCAAGAAAGCCGACACCGTTCATTTCCATGCCAGAAATGTACTCAATAATAAATAGCAGTATGGCCAAACAAACTGATGCCAAACACAAAAGCGACGTTACAAAGAGCACCGAGGGAGCGTTGTTTTCTGTTGAGTAATTATTTTTCGATTCCACTTTCATTTCCTTCCATTTATTTCAATAAAATCAGACTTTAGATCATGCTGCCGCTTGCACAACCTAGAGAAACAACGCCGCCATAACTCGTTGTGGGTGTAGCTACCATGACTAAATCAACAGGAAGAAACACAACGTCCGTTGCTAACGACAAAGGGATGTCAATCAATGAAAGTGGATATAACGCGATGGAAGTAATATCAGCTCTTAAATAGCAAGGTTGTCGTGCGACTGATAACGCTGTGCCTGAAAACGGCTTTCCGTATCCGCCACCAGCATGCGCATCTATAGACGAACACCCCACCATTAAAGATGCTGACACCACAAGAAATACAACTTGTAGCTTTTTAAATATATTTATTTTCATTTAACCTAGATTCCAACTAACTATTATTTTTTAAAACTAAACCCTCTCTCAAATTGTATATTCAATGAATTTACTCATATGGGCCTAGTGCAACCATGTTAATACGTTCTATGTATTAGAAACAATTCATTTATTTCCAATAGCACCCGTGAGTTCATGCGACGTGACTAGAATCGCACTTAATTTTTTATGCAAGCACCAAGTTAAGCTCAACCTATTCGCTTTCCCGTTGGAGTCGCGTACCTTTCATCTGATGTAAAAAAGCCGCCAGAACCATTTGGCTCTGGCGGCTTTTGTTTTTATCGAAAACTCGATTACTGCTGTAGCTTCGCTTTGGCTTCTACTACTTTGGAGAAGTCTAGGCCTAGCTCTTCCACTGCTTCTTTAATCAGTACAGGATTTTGCATTACCTGCGCCATTAACGCTTGAAGCTGATCTTGTGGCAGACCTAGTTGGCTGATAGTTGCCATTGCAGCCAGAGGGTTTTGAGTTAACGCCTGAAATAGCTCGTTGATTTGCTCGTCGCTAATATTGTTTTCTTTCAACATCGCAAGAATCGGGTTCATCAAATTACCTTTAAATACTATTTAAAACAGACCCGCAGTTTACCATTGGGTTTTGTTAGTTTGCACGCAGACTTTAACCACCACTCCACCATCGACCAAGTTATGGTCGAATATTGGTGAACGTTGCGGTAGTGACTCCATCACTTTGCGATGAGAACGCTTTTATATCCGCGTTAAAGTAATATGGATTAAGTGGCATTTTACTCTCGGCTGGTCGCGCGTAGTAAAGCTTAGCAGGCTGTTTTGCCATTTGTTGCGCGTACAAATACCCGACCAACGCATGTTCAAACTGGTGGTAACCATTTCCCCAATGGAACGCTTTGGTTGATTTAGGATTCAGACCAACACCTCCGTACTGATGATCCACCCACACGTCCATAAAGGTGGGTAACGTGTATTGAAGCGTTTCTTTCATCGAACCATCAACAAGAGAAACCGTCATCGCCGCTTGATCGAGTTCTGCCCATTCCCAAGACGAGCTATAGTGCTTGTGCGGTCTTGATTGCCAAGCAAGAATGCTCTCTTGCGTCCATTTACCCTGCCATTCTGGAGAGAAGAGCGCTTTGACTTGCTCAAAGTTTTGCTGGTATTGCGCTTGTTTAAGCGTGTGTTTCATTCCTTTGAAACCAAACTCTGTCCAATTGGAATTCTCCAACCACTGACCAGTGAGATACGTCATCCAATACGCTTTGATGGTGTGTCCAAAATCATTGTGTTTCGCATCTGGCATCATTACCGCTTTGTGGTGTATCGCGCCATAAAAGCGCTGCTCTTTGTCGGAGTGGTAGTTATCCAGCATCACTTGCGTCAGCCATTGCAGATCTTGCTTCCACTTGGCTTGCGCTGGCTCTGGTAAAAGTGGCGCCGTTAGCAACAGATAGCCATTAATTTGGTCAAGTTGAGCGACTAACTCTTGCTGCTTCTCACTTTCCCCATCACCATCTTTCAAAACCCACGCCAGACCGCGATCATCGCTTCGTCGGTATTGTTTAAATATAAACGCTTGCTGGTCGATAAGTGCTTGTTCAACCTTTGGATCTTGCGTCAAGTAGTAGTACATCGCCAAGCCCACCAAGGCGTAAGCTTGGTCTTGAGAAGTTCGCTGTTGCCACTCCATCCCCGGTTTTCCACTACGCGTAAAGCTCACGAAGCCACCGTTTTTCTCATCTTGTAGATGATCAATCAGGTAATAAGCCCCTTTCTTGGCTAGCTCTAATGCTTGTTTGTCACCCGTAAGATGAAAAAGCACGCCATAAGCGTAAGTTTGACGCGATTTCATGCGTGTGTATTCGCGATCGAAGTGCGGGCTAATCCACCCTTTGTTTAATTCTTCACACGGCTTTTGTGGGTCGAGAATGACACCGTTATCACAACGAAATGTCGGAAAATTCCCCGCAGGTTGCCCATGCGCACTTTCCATCATCCAATATGGCGCTAGGCCATTTGTCACATGGTTTAACCAATCATCCCCAGAAGGCAGGTCCACATCAGCAAAGCTGTTCATGCTCGTCGTTGCGAGCAATAAGGTAAGATATTTAAAAGACATAATACTCAATTAAGTTATTGAATTTTATCCAGTATAAATAACTCCCTTTACGCATATTGTCGTCGTAGTCACAATCGCCTTAAGCATTTGTTTGCATTATTCATCTGTCTGCCTTATTCGATGACTGAGCCGAGAATAAACGCCACTCTGTCTTCGACTGACATTTTGGGCACTTCGATCAATTGATACCCAAACTTGTGATAAGCGTTGACCATCTGTTGATATGTGGCGACCGCTTCAGAAAAATCTTGCTTTCGCTCTTCATCGTTGCTGAATATCGATGCCCACGGTGGAAAAATGAATACTTGAGAATGATAACGAAGCGTTTGGCAATGCGTGATGAGCTCATCCGAGATTGGCAGTTGTTCCAACTTGCTGTAGCCATATACATCCACAATACTGCGATCAAAAAATACGTCCCCTTGGCGGACATTGAAAGATCGGTAGTTGCTCACTTCTTCTTTTGTCATTTCATCTCGAAAGGCTTGTTTGTCATTCCAAGGTAATGCTGAACCGTGATTCGCAACCTGCGTTTGTATCACGTGACGACCAGTTTCCGGCGCACAGATAAAGCCTTGTATTTTTAGTTGTTCGATAACCGAGGTTTTTCCTGCACCGGGACCACCAGTGAATACGATGAGTTTGTTCAAAATCTTTTCCTTATTTTTTTGTTTGAGTGAAGTAATGCGTGTACGGCCAAGAAAATTGGCATGGCATTTGGCACACCAGCGTTAATCGAGATAGGCAGTGGAAAGTTTTGGGATAGAAATGAGCAGTGAAAAATATTGATGAAATGAAAGCTTAAACGGCGTGTTCAGCGTTTATGAAAAACGGAGGAATTTTGAGCGAACCAAACTTGCCCAAAATATTGGGTTGGGAAATGGAGAGATTGGATCATCAGGTTAACGCGTCAATTGGCTTTCTATATCAAGAAGATGGCACCTAAGCCTAAGAACGCAAAGAAACCGACGACATCGGTAACGGTTGTTAATACTACCGAGCCAGCCACGGCGGGGTCAATGTTAAACTTCTTCAACGTGAATGGTATCAACGTACCCGATGCCGCAGCCGCCAGACTATTGAGAAAAATTGCACAACAGATAATAAGCGCCAATGGCCAAGAGTCAAACACCATGTAGACGACCCCCGCGATGACTAATCCCATGATCAAGCCATTAATGGTGGCGATTTTTAATTCCTTATTCACCAATAGCTTCAAGTTACTTTGGTGCAAGTGGTTCAATGCGATACCCCGAATGGCCACCGCTAAGGTTTGGCTACCTGCGATGCCGCCCATACTCGCCACAACGGGCATTAAGATAGCAAGCGCAACGACTTGCTCGACCACATTATCAAAAATACCAATGATGGCAGAGGCAACAAAAGCGGTCAGCAAGTTAATCACCAACCAAAGTGCTCTTAGCCTTGTCGCCACAGTTAATGGTGTGAACAAATCTTCTTCGCTTCGTACGTTTTCTGCCACTACAGCTTGTAGGCTGAGTTCACGCAAGGTAATCGCGATGGTCGCCATCGACAAAACGCCCATAATTTTGCCACCAGCCATGATAGGAAACCAATACGCTCCACCATCAATCGAGACCTGTTTACTGACGCTTTGAATCGTTTGGATATCTTCCAGAATTGGCGTGACTACGGTCAAGTCTGTGAGTTTGGTATGGTTCTCATGCAGCAACAGGATTTGAGGTTCTATCGTCCCAATAACGCCTCCGACATCGCGCACGATGATCAATCGCACCGGGCTTTGTCCGCGTTTTAACAACTCGGTTTTGATGCCTCCTACGCTGTTTTTAGGATTTGCGACTAAAAAATGCGGCTCAGCATATCGCCCCACTTTGTTATCTTCATACGACAGCGCTTGTTGAATGTGCGCGACCGACTCTTCACTTTGGTCGATAAGGTACTCATCCACAAACTCGGTCGGTAGAAAGTCTGCAAAGATGATAAGTTCCGAATCCGTGATGTACGCTAAGCGTTCATGTTGCAGCTCTTTGTTGAGTGATTGATGAATGTGCTTGGCGGTGTCGTATCGCAGCAAATTTAATACCGTCCAGTACTTCTCTGGCGGCACTGCTTCTATCACGCGTTTACGATAAGCAATGTTGACCGACTCCAAAATGTTCGCGATTTGCGCTTCCTGATAGTCTTTCAAAAAACTGAGGTCTTCGGTCGACTCTATCGCTTTAATGATCTCGGCAAGCAAATGAGGCACTTTGCGATTAATCTGTAATTGGCTGGAATCTATCATCATTGTCACCGATTTCCTTGGGCATCACGTTAGTGTCAACACGATGTCTATTATCTAAAGGCATGAGATCCTGATGTTAAAATTCTAGGCAATGGCGCGCACAATTGCGGAATTTATATTTTGCTCGCAGAAACAGAACGTCTTTGCATAAGGGGATGGTATAAACTTTTAGTGTGCATTAGGCGCATTTGCCTCGTTTGATAATGGAGTAATCAATGGCACCAGTATTTTTTCTGACTCAGCAAGCCGCCTTACCAAGTCGTAAGGTACTTCGTAAAGTGATTCAGTTTGCGACAGCGCTGGCTCACCCCATCGTGGTATTGGTGGAAGATCACCGCCGGAGTGAAGATCACGCATTCGCGCATTTCCTTAGTTTCAACTCTGACCATATAGAAAAGAGACAAGCTGAGTTTGAAGCTTGGACATCAAAATTTAAAGACTTCGTTATCGAACTTTGTGAAGAAGAGGAAGTTGAAACGCCAACACTCTCTTACGAGCATTTCAAAGGGAGTCATTGGATTGCTCAAGTCGCGAAACGGCTTGTCGACCACACAGATTTACTGCTCGTGGGGCATTTTAACAAGCACGACATTCAAACCTTACTCACCGAGCTAGCAAAAAACGATTGTGATTTATTGCTATTAAGTGAGCGTTCATGGCCTTCTCACGCCAACATGCTTTGCGCGATAGATCCGCTTCATCGCGGAGATGCAAAATCAGTCGTAGATAAAGCCATCGTATCGCGAGGCTCAAAGCTAGAAAAAACCTTGGGCGGAAAAATGACGTTAGTTTACTGCCGCTACGTTGCGCCTTATCTGTCTCGCTATCGTGCAGAGATTTTGAGCAACCAAAAAGCAGGCATTACGGACTTTATTACTGCGCAAAAGTTAACACGAGTACCACTACTGCTGCCAGAAGGAAACCCTGAAACAGCGTTACCAAAAGCAGTTAAGCAATCACAAGCGGCAATTCTGATTATGGGCGCGTGTAAACGAAGCATGTCATCCCAATTTTGGTCTGGCAGCACTGTAGACACGTTACTTGATCAACCTCCTTGTGACCTGCTGTTGGTCAATAGCACGAAGGATTGATCAGGCTTCCCCATTCCGCCGCATCTTAAATAATATCTCGCGCAGTTATTGGCTCTTCATGGTCTCTAACTGCGCGGCTTCATGTTCCGCGTCCAAGGCTTGTTTCTGCTGCTGTTTAACCTCATCCCAACTGCGTCCCGATTCAATCGCAGATACACGCTGCTCGTACTTAGTGCAGGCTCTTTCGAGTACTTTCTCAGGATCTATGCCCTTTTCTCTTTCCAACGCTTTTAATACGTTAAGATAGTTCCACAACACATCGCCTAACTCGTCTTCCAAATGACAAAGGCGGTCCTCACGAATCTCTTCTCGGACTTCATCGACTTCTTTGCCAATGGCCTCCAGATAAGTCTCTACGCCTTTAAACCAAGTGTTGGTTTGGTCATATTGAGATTTTCTCGTCGCAATTGCGTACAGCTCATCAAATTTCTTCATTATCTCTCCGTAGAACGAGTTTTTATTTACGCCTCTTTAGGACGAATAAACTTCCCTTTTGCCGTCACTCTAACTTCATTATTGACCAGCAGTTTAGCCACCAATTGATATATACCGCGGCGTTCACCTTCACAGTGTGCAGTAATCGTGACGTGCTCATCTAGCTCAATAGGTGCATGGTAGCGCACATCCAACTGCGCGGTAAGGGCTTGAATGTCTCTAAATAACAAACAGTGCGTCATTGCACCATCGAGCAGCGAACTCGCAATGCCACCATGCAACAGGTCTGTGTAACCTTGATGACGCGGTAAAACGTGAAACTCTCCGACAACAGAACCATCGGCTAGGCACTGGTAGTTCACAGCCAAAGAGTTCGGATTCGCATCGATGGAAGAACAAACCGCACATTGATAATGAGATTCGTGAGTAGAATGAAAGTGACTATTTGCGGACATGTTAAGTACTCGGCTTGTAAAAAGGAGTAATTAGCATATGCCAATTATTAAAAAGAAACGGCGAGTAATCTTTGTTTGCACGTTGTAGGACCAACAACCTCATTGTCCATAACGTTAAATAATCATTTTCATAATTAACGATAATTTCCAGTTTGTTTAGAGTGGCGATAAGGTTTGCATCGTGATTACGCAACGTTATGAAAGGCGACTTATGAAGTTTCTCCACACGATGATCCGTGTTGTTGACCTAGACAAATCTATCGAATTTTATACAAACGTTCTGGGAATGAGCGTTTTGGATCGTTTTGAAAACCAAGAATACCGTTACTCACTGGTGTTTGTTGGTAACCCTGATCAACCAAATGGCGCGACCATCGAGCTAACTTATAACTGGGATACCGGCAGTTACGACTTAGGTAACGCATTCGGACACATGGCGCTTGGGTGTGAAGACATTTACGCAGCTTGCGAAAAAATCAAAGCGCTTGGTGGTAACGTCACTCGCGAACCCGGTCCAATGAAAGGAGGAGAAACGCACATCGCCTTCATTAAAGATCCCGACGGCTACCCAATCGAACTGATTCAAACTAAACAATAACGAGGTTTCCTATGACAGATGCATTATTTCAACCGATTCAACTTGGCTCTCTCTCATTAAAAAACCGCATCGTTATGCCTCCGATGACGCGCTCTCGAGCCTCTCAACCGGGTAATGTTGCCAACGACATGATGGCGACCTACTACGCTCAACGCGCCGAAGCGGGATTAATCGTTGCTGAAGGCACGCAAATTTCACCAATGGGTCAAGGCTACGCGTGGACACCGGGTATTTATAGCCCAGAGCAAATTGCTGGCTGGAAAAAAGTAACTGATGCAGTGCACGAGAAAGGCGGCGTTATCTTCGCGCAATTATGGCACGTTGGTCGTGTGACTCATCCTGACAACATCGGCGGCGAGCAACCTATTTCTTCTTCTGCGCTTAAAGCAGAAAACGTGAAAGTATTTATCGACAATGGCACAGACGAACCTGGCTTTGTCGACGTGGTTGAGCCACGTGAAATGACCAAACAAGACATCAAGAATGTTATTGAAGAATACCGCCAAGCCGCATTAAACGCGATAGAAGCTGGGTTTGATGGTGTCGAACTTCACGCAGCAAATGGCTACTTGGTTAACCAATTTATCGATTCTGAAGCGAACAACCGCACCGATGAATACGGCGGCTCAATTGAAAACCGTCTGCGTTTTCTTGGTGAAGTGGTCGAAGCGATGACGCAAGCCATTGGCGCAGAGCGTGTTGGTGTTCGCCTTGCACCATTCACTTCGTTAAACGGCACCGTTGATAGCACACCTGTCGACACCTACACCGCTGCTGCTGCGCTACTTGATAAACTCAATGTGGTTTACATTCACATTGCAGAAGTGGATTGGGACGACGCGCCAGACGCTCCGCACGACTTTAAAACCGCAGTTCGTGAGGCGTATAAAGGCAAACTGATCTATGCCGGTCGTTACAACGCAGAAAAGGCGCAACACGCGATTGAAAGTGGTTTAGCCGACATGATCGGTTTTGGTCGTCCGTTTGTTGCAAACCCAGACTTACCAAGCCGCATCAAGCACGGCTATCCGCTGGTAGAACATGACCCTGCCACATTGTTCGGCGGCGATGAAAAAGGCTTAGTGGACTACCCTGCGTATCACTCGGGTTAATTCATCTGCGTAAAGCTGATTCGCAACTCGCGACAAGCCAGTAGCGAAACCAAAAGAACCTTGCTCTTCCCCCTGTGACACCAAGATGCAGGGTTCTTTTTTAGGCAAGCCACCAAGGGTTAACGTCTTTGACAAGATGTACAACCTCGGCACGCAGAGCGCGTCGTTTTACTTAGTAAACTGCGTTGTACTTTACAGTAGGCATTTTTCAGTGCGCGGCGGCCTGAAAACCAATCATCTGGCTTAGTGAGGATTAAATAGCCATTAAATCTCTTAACCAACTCGGTTCGGTTGTTTTCGATAAATCGGCTATCAAACTCGATTTCGAAGTAATCCAACGCTTCTTCGATACAAGTAAAGCTGGCAATTTTTTCCTGAATCGTATTCTCTGTCATCGTTTCTTTAGCGTTATCATTTTCAATGAAGTCTAAGAGCCTAGCGCTTTACGTTCTTTGATTTGGCGCTTCTTAACATCACTCTTTCTGGGATTTCCATATTGAAATTCAATTTGGGAATTCGCTATTTCCCCCAGCCTTTTCATTTTGATAATCACTTTAAGGCCCTGATTTAAAGCAACATTATTTCTGGTTCATATTTTGCTCTACTTCGTTAAACGGAATGTTGGAGGGACACGATATGACTTACAGAGCGGAAGTAGACGGATTAAGGGCGATTGCTGTCACGTTGGTGATTTTGTTTCATGCAGGTGTTGAGCAGTTCGCTGGTGGCTTTATTGGCGTCGACGTGTTTTTTGTTATCAGCGGCTATTTGATCACCACCATCGTGATTAACGATTTGGAAAACCAGAAGTTTAGCCTCGGTGATTTTTATGAGCGACGCATTCGCCGCATACTTCCCCTGCTACTGGTGGTGATTGCCGTCAGCTATTTGATGTCTTGGTGGCTATTTTTGCCACAAGCACACAAAGACGTTGGTCAGTTCGCAGTGTCTTCTATTCTTTCTTCATCCAACATTCTTCTGTATTTAAAAGGCCACAATTACTTCGGTTTAGAAGATCAAACCAATCCGCTATTTCACACCTGGAGCTTGGGCGTTGAAGAACAATACTACATTGTCATTCCTTTGCTACTCATGCTACTCGCTCGTGGCAAAAACGCGTTTTATCTGACTTTTTTCATCGCGGTATTTGCGCTGAGTTTGATGACTATTGTCTATGCGAGCAACGATCCTGATTTCGCCTTCTACATGATCTTCTCTCGTGCTTGGGAACTGGCAACCGGTTCATTACTCGCATTAGTAATGAGAAAAACCCAAGTTCAATCCAACGATACGCTGGCAACCATTGGCATCGTTTTGATATTGGCCTCTGCACTTTTGTTTGAAAAATCGCAAGATGGCGCGGGTATCACTTTGCTGGTGCCAGTCATCGGTAGCGCGTTAGTGATTTTGTTTGCCTCTAAAGACAATGTCTGCGGTAAATTACTGAGCCTAAAATGGGTCGTGTTCGTCGGCTTAATCAGCTACAGCTTATACTTGTGGCACATTCCATTATTTGTCTTTTACCGCTACGTGTTGGACGCAACACAAGACGTCAATATCCCACTTTACGTTGTCACTCTGTTTGTACTTTCTTACTTCACTTGGCGCTTTATTGAAAAGCCGTTCCGTAGCCGAAAAGCCATGAGCATGCGCACTGTGTCCGCGGTTATTGTGTTGTTGACGTTGCCCTTGCTAACGTTCGGCGTTATCGGTCATCAAAACGGTGGTTTTCCAGAAAGAAGCGCATTTTTCGAGGCCATGCGCGTGAACAACGGTTACGGTTTAAATTGCAACGGCAACACTGACGTTAACGATGTGTGCTCGTCTGCGCCGCAGCCCACCATCGCTGTGTTAGGCAATAGTCACAGCATGGTGTACGTGAAGCGTCTGTCCGAAGTAACACCAACTGGCGTGGTGCAACTTACTCAAGATTCCTGTGCAGTCGGTTATGTCGACATCATCAAAGATGCTGGATCAATTTCTTGCCGACAGTTCTTCAAACAGGCAGTCGATACCATTTTGCGTACCCCTTCTATTCGTCGCGTCGTTATCTCTTCTAATTTCAATAAAGAGCTTTCACAAGCCGATTATGAGGCATCATTAACTGGATTGTTGAATGAACTGGAAGGGAAAGAAGTGGTCGTTTTCGGCCCAACGCCTTCTGCACCTTTTGCGGTAGGAGAATGCCTTTGGAAAGCGCGTTTGTTTGGCGAGACGGAAGAGTCCGCCTGCGATTTTTCTCCTAAACAACATCACCCTCAAAACGTGGCGAAGTTAGTGAACTACTTTGAGCAATTTGAGCATGTTGAGTTTGTCGACTTGACCGAGGCCATTTGCAGAAATGGTGTATGTCGAATGAAAGTTGGTGCGAACAACGCCATGTATACCGACGACAGCCATTTATCTTACAAAGGTGCTGAGTTGGTGCTTGGGCATTACCACAGCAGTACGAATGAAGCTCAGCAGTTCACTTACGACCGACAATAACCAAGAGAATAAACTTTTATGCTTCAGCGCTTATCTCAGGTAAGCGCTGAATATTTTAAAGCGAGAGAAAGCCAGCGCGTTTATTTGAAAATACGTGGATCAAACGCGAAATCGAGCTTTTCGGCTTTCTTGATGATCTCTTTCATTTTGGGATGATTTGGATTCACCACGTAGTTTTTATCACGAGGTGAAATAGTTGAAGGCACTTGCAGTGCGGCAAACTCGGGATGAGGGTCATTGAGAAACTGGTCACCAATGTACTGCGTAGACTCGCTCGCCGGTATTGCTCGCCACGTCACTGGAAGATCTTCTTCATCTAAGGTGGCGATGAGGTATTCTGGCATTTCAATACGATATAAATCGTACAGTTTGGTGATAGCTGGATCGTTATTTACGTGAACAAACACTTCCAACGAGCAAAGGGATTCCGATTCAGAGAAGTAGAGGGCTTCGGTTCCTTTTGAGTTCCATCGCCCTCCAAATAACTTTGCGCCAACGGGGCTGAATGGCGTGTCAGCGAATTTCTTTTGTGTGAGACGATAGAGTTTCATATTACGAGAACACCCCGTGCTCTAAACGGCCGATCAAATCTTTTACGATTTCAAAATCCACCGTGGTCGAGACCATGTCTAGCGGCCTTTTGCCACCCAAGCCGTATACATTTTCTCTCATCCATTTTAACGCGCGCTCTTCGTCGTCAAACAACTCTGTCGCGAGTTTCAATAACATCGCTAATCGATAGATTGCATCACTCTCTTGAGTATTAAAACGCTCATCATTTTTAAGACGACGCTTAATTGTACTAACAGGAATCAGTGTCACATGTTGGAATTCACTTTGAGAAAGCTTTACTCGATCAACAATGTTCCGGTATACCTTGGGCTCAAAGCCTTTGTGAACCGCATCAATACGACCCGTTTCAGCATCTTCAATACCTAACATAAGCCAGAAATTGGCTTTATGAGATTGTTTCGGCTTAAAACTTTTTAATGCTGCAGTTGCCATATCAAGCTCCTATGGTTCACATGGTCTAGTCATTATGGCTCAAATGAGCTTAACTTTCAATCAAAGTAACAATCAAAGTAAAAAGACAGGTAAAGAAAAAGGCGAGCTTTGCGCCCGCCTCTCTTACTTATTCATCAACTTTGTTTACGCATCTACCGATTTGCATCGTTTCACTTATTACAAGTCAAAACGGTCGGCGTTCATGACTTTCGTCCATGCAGCGATGAAGTCGTGGATGAATTTTTCCTGATTATCATCTTGCGCATACACTTCTGCGTATGAACGTAGAATCGAGTTTGAACCAAAGACAAGATCCACACGGGTTGCCGTCCACTTCACAGCGTCGGTTTTACGATCACGGATTTCATATTGATTAGCACTCACAGGTTTCCACGTATATGCCATGTCAGTAAGGTTCACGAAGAAATCATTCGACAAAGTGCCTACTCGGTCAGTAAATACGCCCTCTTTTCCACCGCCGTAGTTACTGCCTAAAACGCGCATACCACCGATGAGTACCGTCATTTCTGGTGCTGTCAAACCCATAAGCTGCGCTCGGTCGAGCAACAACTCTTCCGGCTTAACCGCGTAGTCTTTCTTCAACCAATTTCGGAAACCGTCAGCAACAGGCTCAAGAACTTCGAATGATTCAACATCCGTCATCTCTTGGGTGGCATCACCTCGGCCTGGCGCGAATGGTACGGAAACATCATGACCTGCGGCACGCGCAGCCAGTTCAATACCTACGTTACCAGCAAGCACGATAGCGTCCGCAACACTACAGCCCTCTTCTGCTGCTATTTTTTCTAGCACAGCAAGAACACGACTTAGACGCTCTGGCTCGTTTCCTTGCCAATCTTTTTGCGGAGCCAAACGAATTCTCGCACCATTTGCGCCACCTCGGCGGTCAGAGCCACGGTAAGTACGCGCACTATCCCACGCCGTACTTACTAGCTCACTAATGGATAGGCCACTTGCTTCGATTTTTGTTTTCACTAAATCAACATCGTAGTCTGTCTTACCTGCAGGCGTTGGGTCCTGCCAAATAAGATCTTCGCTTGGCACATCAGGGCCGAAATAACATGATTGTGGTCCTAGATCGCGGTGTGTCAACTTAAACCAGGCACGAGCAAAAACGTCATCAAAGTACGCTGGGTCATTTTGGAACTTTTCTGCAATATTTCGATATTCAGGGTCCATTTTGAGCGCCATATCGGCGTCAGTCATGATTGGATTGTAGCGCTTAGAGCCGTCTTCAACATCGACAGGCTTGTCTTCTTCTTCAATGTCGATTGGCTCCCACTGCCACGCACCTGCTGGGCTTTTCTTCAGTTCCCAATCGTACTTAAATAGTAGGTGGAAGTATCCGTAGTCCCATTGTGTAGGGTGTGTCGTCCAAGCACCTTCAATACCGCTCGTTACCGCGTCACGGCCAATGCCACGTGTTTTATGGTTAATCCAGCCAAGACCTTGTTCATGCACGTCTGCGGCTTCGGGCTCTGGACCAAGGTTTGCGGCATCACCATTACCATGACACTTACCGACCGTGTGACCACCCGCTGTGAGCGCGACAGTTTCTTCATCGTTCATTGCCATTCGCGCAAAGGTCACACGCATGTCATGTGCTGTTTTGAGAGGATCAGGGTTCCCGTCCACCCCTTCTGGGTTCACGTAGATCAGCCCCATCATTACTGCGGCAAGTGGATTTTCTAAATCTCGCTCACCAGAGTAGCGGCTGTTATCAGCGTCACTTGTGGCTAACCATTCTTGCTCGGAACCCCAGTAGGTGTCTTTTTCGGGATGCCAAATGTCTTCTCGCCCAAAGCCAAAACCAAAGGTCTTAAAGCCCATGGATTCATACGCCATGTTACCGGCAAGGACAATCAGATCGGCCCAACTTAATTTGTTGCCATATTTTTTCTTGATGGGCCATAAAAGGCGGCGAGCCTTATCGAGGTTTGCGTTATCTGGCCAAGAGTTGAGAGGAGCAAAACGCTGGTTGCCTGTCGCAGCGCCGCCACGTCCATCCGCGATACGATAACTACCCGCTGCGTGCCATGCCATTCGGATCATTAAACCGCCGTAATGTCCCCAGTCGGCAGGCCACCAGTCTTGGCTATCAGTCATTAACTCTTTTAAGTCTTTTTTAAGTGCTTCGACATCTAGCTTTTTCAGTTCTTCTTTGTAATTAAAGTCCTGGCCAAATGGGTTGGTTTTGGAGTCGTGTTGATGCAGGATGTCTAAGTTTAAGGCATTCGGCCACCAATCCATCACCGACTTATCTGTAGATGTTTGCCCACCATGCATAACTGGACATTTACCTACCGAACCGCCGTTTGTGTTGCTCATATAATGCTCCTTCGTATCGTGGTTGTGGTAACCACTCTTTGTTATTCAATAAATCGAATATCCACCTCAAACAGCGTAGTTCATACACTGAATTTTTAGTTAACGCCAAGTCAAAATTTCCATATCTCGGCTAATAAATAATTGTTATCAAACATGTACCTATATGCAGAAAATATGGATAGAGATCAGTTTAAGTCCATACCTGAATACTTGATTCCAGACAGCCTCGCCATGTTGTGATCCCAGGTCGCTAAATCATGATGACTAAATTCATTCAGAGCGTGGTGACCACATGCCCTTGCCATAACTTGCATGAGCTCGACCGAGGATTCGAAGAAATTTTTCAGTTGCTGAGATGATTTTTCGATATCGAGACGCTGCCTCAAATCGGCATTTTGCGTTGCGATCCCCGCAGGGCAATTATTGGTGTTACAAATCCTGGCCGCGACGCAACCGATCGATTGCATCGCACTGTTTGCTATCGCCACTCCGTCTGCACCAAGTGCCAACGCTTTGACAAAATCCATAGGAACTCGCAACCCACCAGTGATGATTAATGTGACGCGGTCACTTGCGCCTTTTTCATCTAAGTACTTACGCGCACGAGCTAACGCAGGAATGGTTGGCACGCTAATATGATCACGGAACATAGTTGGCGCCGCGCCCGTGCCACCACCGCGACCATCTAAGATGATGTAATCGGCACCCGCATCGAGCGCAAATTGTATGTCTTGCTCAATATGGTTTGCACTGAGTTTAAAGCCAATTGGAATGCCGCCCGTGATGCCACGGACTCTGTCAGCAAACTTTCTGAAATCGTGAGTAGTATGAAGATCTTTAAATGTTGGCGGTGAGATCGCTGGTTGCCCTTCGGGGATACCTCTCACCTGAGAGATCTTACCCACATTTTTATTTGCTGGAAGATGACCTCCCGTGCCTGTTTTGGCGCCCTGCCCACCTTTAAAATGAAAAGCCTGAACATTAAGAAGCTTAGATTCATCGTAGCCAAACTGAGCACTGGCAAGCTCATAGAAATACCGCGAATTTGCAGCTTGTTCTTCAGGTAACATCCCCCCTTCACCGGAGCAAATCCCAGTCCCTGCCAACTCAGCACCTTTTGCTAGCGCAATTTTCGCCTCTTCCGAAAGTGCGCCAAAACTCATGTCCGATACCAATAAAGGGATAGCAAGTTTGAGCGGCTTACGCGCGTTTGGCCCTACAATCAACTCAGTTGATACGGGAACGTCTTCCAACAACGGTTGTGTCGCCATTTGCGCCACCATGATTTGTATAGCATCCCAATGTGGTAGCAAATGCCTAGGAACCCCCATTGCAGCCATCGGACCATGATGACCGAGTTTAGAGAGCCCTTCTCTCGCTAATTGGTGGATAAACTCTAGGGTTGGTTCTTCTTGAGTAGCAGACGCAGTCGGTTTGTCACTTTTCTCTCGTTTTTTCTCAGGGCCTTCTTTGCCGACTTGCTCAGCAGAAAAACGCTTATGTGTTCCATCACAAAATGGGGCATTAGAGGTATGCTTGCACTGGCAGAGATACGCTTCTTCATCTTTTTCCGCAGTAAAGCTCATTGGCTTTAAGCCTGTTCCCGAATGCGACCCATCGCAATAAGGTTGATTTTTAGAACGTCCACATCGGCAAAAGTAATATTCTTGCCCTTCGGTTAGATTCACTTTAATCGGCTTATTATCTGCGATGATTGGCTTGCTCATGTTGCCCCCTGTTTATTATTGTTAACCACGCTTTCTCGCTGGCTTGCAATAAGCGTAGAACAGGAGCGGAAAGAGCGTCAGCGAAACCAGAGTAAAATACGCGATTGTCGCTTGCCTCACCTATACTCTTTATGGGTCTCATACACGTGGAGGCTATATGACGATTGCAACCCGATTAGATGAATATTTGACTGAGCATAACATTCACTTTCAAACCGTGAATCACAGCCACAGTCATAGCTCGCTACAAAGTGGTGTTGCCGCAGGTGTGCCTTTAATGAATATCGCAAAAGGCGTCATTCTTGAGGATCATGAAGGGCATCATATGATGGCAGTCTTACCTGCCAACAACAAAATCAGTTTGTCGAGATTAAACGATGAATTTAACGCTACTTTCCACTTGGTGAAAGAGCGTATGGTTTACCGACTCTTCACTGATTGTGAGCACGGCGCAATTCCACCGATTGGTAGTCCTTACCACATGTCGACCGTTTGTGATGAAAGATTAGCAAACTTGGAACATGTCTATCTTGAAGCCGGCGATCATGAAACTCTGATTAAGCTAGATAGAAAGGCATTTAAAGAGCTAATGAACGACTGCAAATACTTAAGATTCAGCAGTGAAGTTCTGCATTAAACTTCCAAAAATCTGTCGACATTTCGTGAAAAAGGCTCTTTCAAAAAGAGCCTTTCTTTTTCTATTGGCGGTGCATGTCGGAAGCTTCTCGGCTTTTAGTAATCCGCAATTTAGAACGCATAGAAACCAAAAAAACCGCCCGTTTGGGCGTTTTTTTCAATCCAACCACTATCGAACAAAAATCTTTTGAATCGCTTTTATCGCCATAGCTCTGCGACGCATTAATGCCCCCGTCCTTGGCAGCCATTTAGGCGTGTGGAGTACGGTTTTCGCGTGGCTAAAGGTTCTGAATCCTTCCACTCCGTGATAATGACCAATGCCTGACTCACCAACGCCACCGAAAGGCGCATCTTCAGCGCCAACGTGTAATACCGTGTCGTTGATGCCGACGCCGCCACTGTGTGTGTTGCGTACAATATGTCTGATGGTCGATTTGTTGTCCGACATAACATACAGCGCAAGTGGTCGCTGGTGCTGATTAATGTAGTCAATCGCTTCATCTACCGCTTTGTAAGGCTTGATGGGTAGAAATGGCCCAAATATTTCCTCTTGCATGATGCGCATATCTCTCGACACGTCAGTGATCAAATGAGGATACAAAAGCCTTTCCTGTTGAGGTGACGCTTCAACAGTATGGATGCTTGCGCCCTGAGCTTTGGCATCCTCAAGTAGCGCAGTCAAACGATCATACTGTCGTTGATTGATAATATGGGTCAGCTTTTGATTCTTGTTGGATTTCAAATAGAGTTTTTCAAAACGTTTTAAGAACAGCGTGATGAACTCTTCGACGCGTTCTTGTGGTACAAACGCGTAATCAGGCGCCACACAAATCTGGCCAGCATTGATGCATTTACCAAACAAAATCGCATCAACGGTTTTCTTCATGTCTGCATCTTCTGCAATGATCACCGGAGATTTCCCGCCCAGCTCTAACGTCACTGGAGTCAGGTTTTCAGCCGCTGCTTTTGCCACAGCGCGACCAACATTTGTCGAGCCAGTAAACAAAAGATGATCGAATGGCAGTTGGCTGAATGATCGTGCAACGTCCGCTTCACCTTCAAATACTTCGACATATTCAGACAACTCGCGACAAATATTGACGATGACTTTATTGGTTTTGGGCGTAAATTCGCTGAGCTTCATCATCACACGGTTACCTGCGGCCAAAGCAGTAACTAAAGGCGCAAGGCTCAAAATGACAGGAAAATTCCACGGCGAAATGATCCCGACCACGCCGAGTGGCTGATACTGAACAGTCACTTTCGACGGAGCAAGCAACAGACCGGATTCACGCTTACTTGGTTTGCACCACTTTTTTAGCTGCTTGATGGTGTAATTGATGTGCGAGACCGTCGGCAAAACGTCGGTCATGGCGGTATCAAATTCGGAACGATAACCAAAATCGTCACTCAGCGCTTCCACCAATGCTTGTTTATTCGCAATCAGAGCTTGTTTTAGCAAGACAAGGCGCTGCTTACGCTCATCCAAACTAGGATAAGGTTCGGCGGCATACGCCGCTTTTAAGCGATCAAGGCTTTGTTGTAACAGGTTGTCCACTTCAACCTCTGCGATTGCGTTCATGATGCTTCTCCTAACCTAGTTTCAACCAATGACGCTCCAAATTAACACGAGCGCAACAATGTTACTATTGTAGCGCTCGCGAAATTAGAGTTCGAACTCTGATTAAAATATCAGTGGGTTTGGAGCTAAGTCAGACGCAACTCATAAATGCCGAGCCGTTGAGAGCGGTCAAGCGTCTCGAACTCGTGATCAATGTATTCTTTTAATGTAGCACCAGCACGCTCAGCAATATTGATGCTGGCAATGTTGTCTTCCATACAGTGGAATTGGATGAATTGCGCGTGCCCTTTCTGCTTCAAAAAAGGAATCAACACCGCGAGTACTTGGTCGATCACTCGGTGTCCTCGCCCATTGTTGGCAAGCCAATAGCCAATCTCAGTGACGCGTGTGTGCGAATCCACACCTTTAATGCCAATAACACCCGTAAACTGCCCATCAAAATAAATAGCGCACCAGTGGGCATCTAACGCTTTGCTGTTCACGCGCTGAGAGATGTAGTTCACCGCTTCTCTGCGGTTGGTCACAAAGTCCGTCCAAGGCAAATAGCCAGAGAGGCTGTTTCGATACGTGTTCACAACTTCCAGTAAAACGGTCGCGTGTTTGGTGGTAAGAGGCTCAATTGAGACCCTGTCTGAAACAGAAAAACTGGCCTGCATGCTATTTCCTTGATACGCCTTTTGGCACATGACCTCATCCATCCACATTATCCCTTTTTCAGTAACTACTCACAAATCCTACCGCCTCATTGCGTTGAGAACAAACTTCCATATTCGTTATTTCAAACGTGCTTAAAAGGATGGTTATCTCGTCTAGTCTGTTTGTTCAATCAACGTAAATGGCGTCAACGACTCCACATCCACGTAATGCCTCCACACATGTTCGTAAAGGTGGTGCTGATTTGCAAACGGGGCTAGTCGCTTTGCTTCTTCAAGCGTACACCAACAATACTCTGTGTGTTCTTCGTTAAGTACAACCGATTGGTTAGGTGGACAAAATAATACGAAGCATGGAATAACCATGATGCGGTTATTTTTTGCTTCGTAGAACTGTTCTAGAAAGTCTGCAGTATGTAACTCAACATCGTCAATTTGCGTCTCTTCTTTCAGTTCTCTGAGAATAGTTTGCCATCCGGTTTCACCGGCCTCTACACCACCAGCAACATGGCACCAATAACCACCTTTAACACGTTTGAGCAACAGCATTTTATCGACGCCATCAATTTTAGAAATGACAACGCCAGAAGTATGCGTCGCTTGTACTGGGATCATGTATGCTCCTTAAATATCTAGATATTTCCTAGATGCGCTCCATGCGCGAATCAAAGATAGGGTTGCTTGAGACTCCATAGTCTACTGCTTATTCTCACTCTCGGCAGATGTGTTTGAATATCACGGATCATTTTGTGAGCTGAGTATGCTAAAGTGCGATCTGTCGCAACAAATGAGCAGTAAAATGTCTAATTCATTCAACACCCTGGTTCCCATTGGTGTGCGCTTTATGGTGCTCTCCGCATTCGGTTTCGCGCTAATGTCTGCCACAGTAAAGCATGTCAGTCTTCATGGTATCCCTGTATTTGAGATTGTTGCAGCGAGGGCACTCGTCTCACTTGTTATCAGCTATTTAGATGTTAAGCGAAAACGAATTTCTGTATGGGGCAATAATAAGCCATTACTGTTTGCGCGTGGCGCAGTGGGCACCATGGCATTGATGTGCGTATATTATTCGGTGACTACCTTACCTTTGGCAGAAGCGACCATATTCCAATACATTCACCCAGTATTTACTGCGCTCCTAGCCGTCTTTTTCTTGAAGGAACGCATTCAACCATCGACGTTCCTTTGTATTGCCTTGTGCTTACTCGGCATCTATATAATGGTAAGTCCAGAAACCGGACAAGAAGCAGAACGCACTTTACCTATGTTTAGCGTAATGATTGCAATCTTGGGCGCATTTGGTAGCTCAATTGCTTATGTCATTGTTAGAAAACTTAGCCAAACTGAAGATAGTTCAGTGATCATTTTCTATTTCCCTCTGGTTGCTCTGCCCGCTTCACTCTTACTGATTGGCGATGATTTTGTTATGCCCGACCTGTATCTGACTTTCATGTTGGTTTTGGTTGGTGTATTCACCCAAGTTGGGCAATTGGGATTAACCAAAGCAATGCAAACTCAGCAAGCGGGCAAAGCGTCTGCTTACTCGTATATTCAGATCGTATTTTCTGTGTTGTTAGGCATCATT
The DNA here is from genome assembly GCF_043995865.1 of Vibrio sp. D3. Lineage (NCBI taxonomy): Bacteria > Pseudomonadati > Pseudomonadota > Gammaproteobacteria > Vibrionales > Vibrionaceae > Vibrio > Vibrio sp. D3. Next base: position 377,487 of record NZ_CP171886.1, read on the forward strand.
TTCTTCGGCGAAATCCCGCTCATCTGGACGTACATCGGTGGTGCACTAATTGTAGCGGGCGCACTCATTAACGTATTTGGCCACCATTTGCGATTGCCATTCGTTAAGCGCAGCGCTTAACCCTTCAGCCCCAAAGCGAGATAACACTAAAACGTAAAAAGCCAGAGTCGACTCTGGCTTTCTTTTTATGTTTAACCTGACGTTAAGCGGATAATTTTAATCCAGCGATACCGGCAACAATAAGCAGTAAACTCAGCAATTTTATCAGCGTCGCGGGCTCGTTAAATATGTAGATACTGACGATTGCCGTTCCAATCGCTCCTATACCTACCCAAACGCCGTAAGCGATACCGAGTGGTAGCGTCCTTAATGCAATTCCAAGTAACCAAAAGCTCAACACCATAAACGTAACGGTAAAGCCAGATGCCGCCAATTTGGTAAAACCTTGTGAGTATTTTAGTCCGACAGCCCATGCCACTTCGCATAAGCCAGCAATGAAGAGAATTCCCCAAGCCATGTCATATTTCCCAACGAGATGGGGTCGTCCCCGAGAAAAGATAGAGCGGTGAGGTCGTCCTCACTTCTTTGTGACTCGCTATTATATACAGAAAATTGAACGTAAAAAAATAAGGCCCTGATATTTCAGGGCCTATTTACATAAAAATCGCTAGGGCTTAGCGATGATGAATACGGTACCATCCGTCAACGTAAAGCTAACCTCACTGGTTTTCTTTCCGATACCGGATAAACTGCACTCGTTATCGTTATCACACGGCGTATTTGAAATAACATTCCACACGCCATTCATCAAGCCAGAACCAGTAATAATCGCCGTCCATGTTTTACCATTGTTGATTGATTGTGTAGTAACTTCATCAGATGGTGGTGGCGCTTCTTGTCCTACATAACTTGCTTCCACGTTCAAGTTACTGTAACTGCTGTAAGCGTACACGCCAATGTGCCACGTTCCTTCATTCGGAGAAGTAATACTACATGCTTCATTACTGTTGCTACTGTATGAGCGACAATCGTAGCTGGTTAAACTTGGTTCACTTCCCAGCTTAACGTAAAGATCCGCATCGCCGTTTGTTCCCGATGTGGTAACAGTAAAGTCTGAACTGTTGGTAGGCACATCAATCGTAAAACAATGCCACTCACCAGTAGATGAAGAGTCTATGTTGCTGGAAACACCATTGTTTAGGGCGATAGCCTCACACGTGCTAGATGGTGGCTCGACGACTCCGCCATCAACTGAAACACCGACCTGAGCAAAAGCATCGGCTACATCATTCGCCGCCACGTTTAAGCTTTGGGCGGCGGCCAATACACCCGCAGCTGCAGAGTCAAACGTTTCGCTTGGCGTCCAGTAGTTCTGGTTAGCGTACGCAAAAACCTCGAACGCTTGTCGCGTTCCCCAATTGTACTCAACCGCCAATAGATAAAACGCTTTGTTAAACACACCACTTGAATAATGCACATCCATGCCACTCACATACTGAGACGCGTGATCAATTGAACGACCATCAAGGGGCGGATTATCCATGTAGCGCAGCGCCGCATTGGCAGCCTTTCTAATATCGTACCCAACTTTCCAATCGTTAGAACCACGTGAATAGAATTCAGCCGCCTCACCTGCCATATCTGAGAAAGCCTCATTGATTCCGCCTGATTGCTCTGAATAAATCAGATCAGAGTTTTGTTCTGTAAATCCATGGCTAACCTCGTGCGCTGAGACATCTAAACTCACTAAAGGATAGAAATAACTCGCACCGTCGCCAAAAGTCATGCTCGAGCCATTCCAAAAGGCGTTTTCATAACGTTTGCGGTAATGCACTCGCATTTGAAGCTGAAACGTTAAGGGAGCGGTATTTAGCCAATCTTTGTACATGTCGTATACCACTTTGCCAAAGTAATGCGCATCGTTTAACGGGCTGTACGCTCCATTAATTTCTTTAACACTATTGGTTGGACAAACGAACGTATGTGTATTGCCAGACGTCCTACCATTCAAGTTGATGGTTTTGACCACGCCAGGAATGTCCATCAAACACGTATCACCGGATTGCTGGACTAATAGAGACTCAAAGTCCACACCATAATGATAACGACCAATTTTTTGGTTTCCTCCTGGACCATTCGCTTCTACGTGCGCTAACCCTTCATATTGCAGCAAAATGTTTCCTGTTTTAGCATCAACAAGAAAGGTGGGACGCGTAGGCTTACCACCATGCTCATTATCAGCAAAAAACTGGACAATATAAGCTAAGTGCGCCACGTCACTTTTATCGACATAAATACGCAAACCTTGGCGCTGATTATCTATTTGGTACCCGTTTTCACGGTACGACTTTTGCGTTGAAGACATTACTTGAGAAAGCGACAATCTAGGCACCATATCATTGATATCTCGGGCAATATCCTTTACGAGAGTGCCGTTGATGTGCTTGATTTGGCCCTGTTTATCACGATGTACGACAATTTGCTTGCCCCAAATCGGGACGCCTTTAAACATCTGCTGATAACGACTATGCGTACCGCCGTTTTTACCTTTGTTGGTTTTCAGCTTTTGTACACGATTTCCATTTTGTAAACCTAACACACGATCTATATTTTGTGTGGCTGCAAGGTTGCGTTTTTCTAAAGCAACAACAAGACCATGGTTTTGCTCTAGCCGTTCGGACTGAGCGGCGGATAAAGATGTTGAAAAAAGAAGTGGTGAAGCAAGCATTGCCGTGACAAATAACCTGCTCTGGTAGTTTGATACTGAACCCATCGGTTAGCCCCCTATTTTGCATCAATAGCAAAGCCAAACTGACCAGTTCTTATTTGTTTGTTTCTCACCCGAAAGTGAAGTCAAACTTATCGTAATCATCCCGCTCATTGATTTTAGCACACACAATCATACAGCTTATGTTTTAGTGCCATTTCATCTATTAAAAGCGACACCGTTTTTTAACAATTTGCATATAACCTTTTGGTGTTGAAAGTGTTGCGTTTATTGCACAAATCACACAAAAACTAATTGAACATGTAAATATGAAAACGTTTGTGTGATTGATATCGCTTAAAACAATCACTGATGACTTTAATATTCAGCCGAATCAATTATAAGGTATGACGTACCCATGAAAACAATCAAAACCTCTATCGCTCTCCTGGTTGGCGCCGCTCTATTACCTGGATGTAATGACGACACTGAATACGTCAATGTTCAGCCTAAAGAAGTAAAAATAGCGACTTACAACCTCTCTTTTGACCGTGCAACTTTTGAAGCTTTAGTGAGTGAAATGCAAATTGAACCAGCGCAGCAAACTGTATTGGTTACTGCCTATTTAGACGGTTCTATCGCCGCTGAAGACAAAACCACTGCGGAAAAAGTCATTCAAATTCGGAACGTTGCTGCGATTATTCAGAAGAATCGCCCTGACGTTCTTATGATGGCGGAATACAACAACGACGGAACAGGCGAAAACAAAGCTGCCCTTGAAGGCTTCCAGAAGAACTACCTGTCTGTCGCGCAAAGCATCAATGGTGCAGGCGGTGAAGCGAACCTTGAACCTATCGAATATCCTTACGCGGAGTCTTACTCTACCAACACAGGTTTGCTAAGCGAGTTTGACCTCGACAACAATGGAACTGCAGGTCAAATGCCGGGCGATGCATGGGGCTTTGGCATGTACCACGGTCAATATGCCTTTGCCCTAATGTCTAAATACAAGATTGATACGGCAAATACGCGCACGTTCCAAGCGTTTAAATGGAAAGATATGGAAGGTGCGAAGATTCCAACCATTACTATCTGTGACGGCTCACAAAAAATTCCAGATGGCATGAAGTGTGATGATGAGTGGTACTCTGCAGAAGAATGGGATCAAGTACGCCTATCTTCTAAAAACCACGTAGATGCACCAATTATCATTCCGACTCGCAATGGTGAGGAAGTTGTGCATCTACTGATGTCGCACCCTACTCCACCAGTATTCGACCCAGGTAAAAACAGAGCGCAAAACGCAGCCGAAGTAGAGTTCTGGCATCACTACATTCAAGGTAAAGACTATTTCTACGACGATGCAGGTAAGAAAGGCGGCTTAGCGAGCGGGGCTAAATTCGTAATGATGGGCGATCAAAACCTTGATCCAGTAGCCGGTGACGGGATTAGCTCAGTAATGCAAGAACTGCATAATGATCCATTGGTTAACCAAACCGTGATGAATGGCAAGCTTTATCCGACAAGCTTTGGTGCAGCCGAACACGCTGTTGACCGCAGCTCCACCCACCCATATCCGAATCGCATCACTTCGACGTTTGGCTTGGGTGTAGATTATGCCTTGCCTTCTGCAAACCTAAATGTGGTGGACTCTGGCGTATACTGGTCAGCTTCTTATGAAGAAGGTCGTAAGCTATTTAACGATGCGCGTATTGGTAAGTATGGTGATGGCAAAGATGTGTCTTCCGACCATCGCATGATCTGGATTAAAGCACAGTTCTAAACTGTGTCATTTAAATAAAAAAAAGCCAACAACAAGGATTCGTGATTGGCTGTATATATTTGTGAACAAAGTGGTTCACTAACAACGTCAGTTGGCTAGGTGACCCTCGGCTTAGAAAGGGTCACTCATACTAAAGCATGAGGCGTGCCAACTTTGTAGCGCACAAAAACAGGTTGTTATTTAATCACTTTCATTAAAACTTCACCAATAGCCACTGTTTGCTCACGCAATGAATTGCAATTTGCAAATTATTATTGGCATTTCGCAATAAACCCTACCATTAACTTTTGTTCTATGGCTTCCTAGCCAAATCACGTGCGAGGATTAATGCGAGTCCGAATACTTGCAAGAAGAGCCCGATATTCTTGTACCAAGCGATCTTTTCATCTTGCTTTGCCATTAGCTCATTGAGCTCTACATTCTCAATGTAATAGTCATCAATGCGATCTCTATACGAAGCTTGTGCTTGGTTTATCTTTGACATTAGCTGAGGGAGTTTATCTATTTGTATTTCATCCGATTCGTGATGAGTCCAAGAGGATAAATGCCCTTCCACTATCTGCTCTATCTCCGAAGGTATCGCTTCGCTCTGACTTATGTGCAAGTGAAGCAGCAACGCCTCTCTTTTTCTTTCTAGAGTTTCAACGCTATTCCACGCGAGTTGGATGGAATACAAGTTTTCCGCCTTTTGCTCTGCGAGTTGCGAATACTGTTTGCCAAGCCTATCAAGGACCAAGCTAGTAAGAACGATCGCGCCAATATTCAGTACTAACCCAATCAGAACGAGTACCCATGGCGGCGGGATATAGCTACGAAGACTTACCATAACTTATCGTACGGAAGATAAATCATATTCAGCACAACCAGAGAAAGTATCACTAGAAATGTCACCTGCATGCCCCTAACTCGCCTTTTTAAGTCCTCTTTCAATATACCTCGAGCATGGATAATTCGACCGATCACGAAAATAATGCCTGTGAGATGTATCCAGATTGGGTAAGCGCTATTGAATTCTAACAGTGCCATTAGAATCAGAGTAATGGGGATATATTCTGTCGCGTTACTCTGTGCACTACGAGCGATTTGGAGAGCCTCCACTCCTCCATCAGCATAAGCAATCTGATTTAAGCGACGCTGCTTAATCACTTGAACGGCCAACCAAATAATCAGTATTGCAAGAATGCTAGCGTATAGAGCTGTGATCATATGTCGTCCTTTTTAATCCGGTTTTCATTATATAGCGTGTTACTTGGCTATAAATATAGCGGTATCCTAATGATAATGCGTCAGTTAACCTCAAATTATGCTTTGACTCGAATATAAGAAAACGAGTAAGAGAATACCTTATGGAACTAAAAACGCCCTCGAATAGAGGGCGTGAGAGTGGAATCGTGAATATTCAAGAATAGTGCACTATAAAGGATGATTGGCCAGCTTTTTACGCTTATGCCCTTTGACAATACTTTCAAAGATTGTAAATAACAGCCCCACCCAAATAAAGGCAAAGGTCACTGCTTTAACTTCATCAAACAGTTCACCGAAAAACATCACAGCCAAAAAAAATTGCAAGCTTGGTTCAATGTATTGCATTAAACCAACTGTCGATAAGTTTGTTATACGTATCGCGATAGAATAAAAAATCAGTGGTAAAAGCGTGATCGGTGCGCTGCCAAAGTACAAAAGCAATGTTGTGATATCTACGCCTGAAGCCAACTCACCCACTGTCCATTGTTTGTAGAACAAATACGCCACGGCAACTGGAGTCAATAGCAGCGCCTCAACAAATAAGGTGGTGCTCCAGTCGTATGTTATCTTCTTCTTGTACAACCCATACAAAGCAAAGAACAACCCCATCGTTAGTGCGATAACAGGCAACTGGCCATAATGAATCACTTGATACATCACGCCAATTGTTGCTAGCACAATTGCGATGAGTTTGCCTTTTGAGAGCTTATCTCCAAGAATAAACACACCTAGTGCCACTGACACTAACGGTCCAATAAAAAAGCCTAAGCTTGCATCAATGACTCGATGGTGAGTCAAAGCCCAAGTGAACGCACTCCATGAAATACACATCAAACTGCTCGCGACAAATGTGTAACACAAAGATTTTTTGTCACACCAGATTTCTTTCCAATTCGGTCCTCGACGGGTTATACCAAGCACAATTAAAAAACCGACAGGAACTGAGCCGATGATTCGCCATGCCAGCAACTCATCCATTGAAGCATTCGGTAAATAACGATAATAAATGGGTAGCAGCCCCCAAATTACAAAGGAGAATGCTGCCATAAAAGTGCCATAACGAGTGTTATTCATAAAACTATCGCTCATCTAAACGAACAAGTCAGCGCAAACAAATGGCGCTATGCATAATAAAAGGAGATCGATATCCCTGTGAGTTTAAGATGCTGAGGGCATTACTGGTTCAACGCTTGTACTACTGCTGTAAACCCACTCACAAAACACAACATAAGTGCTCCAAACCGAATTTTTTCTTTTGGTAACGATTGGGTGGTTTTCATCGCGAGCCAATACCCAAGCGCTGCCGCAGGTAATAGCGGAATAGTAATCACCAAATGGTGTAATGTGAAGAAACCAGCGGGAATTTGAACAACGAGCGAAATGATGGAACTGAAAACAAAAAATGCCGATAGGTTACCACGTAACTGATTCGCTTCTTGATGTTGCAACAACAACGCCATCGGTGGGCCTCCAATCGCCGAACTGGTACCAAACAATCCTGAAAAGAATCCTGCTAATGTCATACGCGCTGGTGTCGGTTCAACCCGAAACGGTAAAACACTCACCACAACCGCGAATAACACCAAAAAACCAATCCAAAGTGTAAGAGCTTGAGTCGAGACAAAAAACAGTAGCAAGCCGCCAGCGACCGATCCGGGCACACGCCCAATCAATGCCATTTTTAAACCGCCGATTTCAACACTACTGCGGTGCTTCATCGAATTCATCAACGAAATAAATAACGCGACTAAACAGATTGGTGCAGGCACATACTCCGGCGCCCAAAGAATCAGTAAAGGTGCGGCAACAATTGCCAAGCCAAAGCCTATTGCGGTTTGTACATAAGAGCCAAGAAATATTAGCCCTATCGCAAGCAAGTTTATCGAATCGAATTCCATTTAGATTATTCTTATATTTGAAAGCCAAACACGAAACCAAAGCACATTCGCACGATGAATGCGTCGAGTGTGTTGTGATATGAATCTCGCGTAGCATTCATCAAAGTGAACAAAAAGACAATCCATTTGTGCGGTTTGCTGTCACTTCTTTTCGTCTTTCATTCAGCCGATGTACACGTATGCTTATATCTAGGCGAATTCATGCTCGACTGTTCATGCAGCATTTCTTACACGGAATTAATGACTGCTCAAAAACGGCCGCATTAGATCTTTGAACCCTCCTCCCGCTCTATGTAGGCGTAGCCGATTCTCACTACGTCGGTATAGCACTTTATGACTCATCGCTTTATACTATTGATCATTTTGTCATTACCGTACTTATTTACACAACAACAAGTGTACGGTCAGTGTTACTTTTTCTACCTTTAACTTGCTGTGAAAATAATATGAGAAAACAAACTGGATTTACTCTAATAGAGTTAGTCGTAGTTATTGTCGTGCTTGGCATTCTTGCTGTCACTGCCGCACCACGCTTTTTAAACCTTCAAAGTGATGCGCGTGAAGCGCGTTTAGAAGGCATGAAGGGCGCGATTGCATCAGCGCTCGGTGTCGGTTATGGGAAAATGGCGATTGCAGGGTTGGAGAGCAAATCTTACGTTTCAAACTTCGTAGACAGTGCTTTAATGGCCGATTTACCATTTGACGGTTGTAATATTGGTGGTTCAAAACGCTGTGTTTTCTTATATGGGTATCCTGATTCTGATAGCGAGTCGATGAAATTGCTTGTGCAAGGGCTGAACGAAGAAGGCTCAGATTGGAAAACATTTCATCACCCAGCGGGTTCAACAACACGAGAAATGGTCATTGCAGCAGTAGACGAAAAAAGAGCAAGCCTGACACAATGCGGGATTTTATATGGACCACCGCAGGCTCCAAACGAAAGTTACACCTTAAAAATTCTTCCATGCCCACAATAAGATAAGGCTGCCCATCGGCAGCCTTATTTTTAATCTTATCGGGTTTGTTTACGCAAAGTTAAATACGTATTTATCCATCATATTCACCATACGGCCAATCTCTGGCTTGGTAATCGTATCATTTGCGCCAAGAGACAGTGCTTTCGCTCGGTTATCCTCACTCATCAATGATGAGAACATAATGATCGGCATTTCATGAAACGCTTCAGTATCGCGTAGTCTCTTCACTAAGTGCATACCATCCATTCGAGGCATTTCTACGTCTGTAACCACCGCATCTAACAGCTCTTTAACTGGCAAGTTTTCTTCTTTCGCGACCTCGATTAAGCTCATTAATTTCTCATGAGCCTCACCACCGTCTTTACAAGTGATCACATTGTAACCTGAAGAAGCTAATGTATCTTGAATCAAAGAGCGAATAAATGCTGAGTCATCCACCACCATGATCGTTTTAGCATTACGCTTACCCACCATTCTCTGGTTTAGATCTACCGACTTATCCCCTTTCACATCGTATTTTTCCATACTCAGCTCTGGGTTAATATCCGCGATGATTTTTTCAAAGTCGAGAATCATGATCAGGTTGCCTTCTTTGCGAACAACGGCCACTACACAATCTTGTTCGCCCGCTTCCAAAAACTGACTTGGTGATTCCACATCATTCCAAGAGATACGATGAATACGTGAAATACTATCAATCAGAAAGCCATTGGTCATTTTGTTGAAATCAGTAACGATAACAAACTTACGCTCTAGGTCCTGGCGTGTTGGTACACCTAACCAACCAGCTAAATCTACTAAAGGCGTCAATACATCTCTGGACGAAAACACCCCGATCATGTGAGGTTGTGCGTTTGGATAATCGGTTGTCTCTGGTACGCGAATCACTTCTCGTACTTTCGCAACGTTGATGCCGTAATAACAAGTTTTTGTGCTGCCATCCGGCAATGTTTTTTCTAAATGAAACTCGATGATTTCAAGCTCATTGGTACCACTTTCTGTCAAAATGGTGCTGGTTACGTTACTCATAAAGCCAATTATCCAACCAAAATACGCATCAGAAAAAGTTTGATGCAAACGCCATGAGAAGCCATTCTCAGGCTAAAAATCCAAGCATCCTTTTTAGTCGTTACAACAAAGTTTGTAAACCACCAAAAGGACGGTCAACGCACATTTCCATATCAAACTGTGAAAAAATGTCTCATTTTTGAACAGGATAACATGAGTTAACTTAGTGCGAACTTACCTTCCCACTTTTAGCGGCCATTTCGATGAAAAGTTTAGGGTTAATATTGATGTTTTTCGTTGGCCTATCACTATACCCACACATATGAAATCCCTCGTGTATTGGCGTATTCGACAGTATCTTATTCAATTGTGCTCAGTGAATTTCAATTATAGAAAATGTCATTTTCCTTTCCATCAGCAAGGTTTTTCCTACAATCCCTCTTAATACAATCATATTGCGTTGGGCGGTATGACAGCTCGGATAGTAGTGAGGCTCCATTTGAATAATGTTCTTATCATTGATGACCAACCACTTTACAGCGAAGCACTGACTTCTCTTGTTGAGAGCGTAATCAACACAGCCAAAGTCATTCAGTCGAAAGACAGCGCAGAAGTAATGGACTTAGTTCGAAATACAAAAATTGATTTTATTATTCTAGACGTTGTCCTTGGTGATCGAGATGGTATGCGTTTGGCGAAGAATATTTTAGCAACGGGCTATCAAGGTAAATTACTTTTTATTTCTTCACGCGACTATTCCAGCCTTTCTAAAGCGGCTTACGAGATGGGAGCTCATGGTTTCTTAAATAAAAACGAGACAAAAGAAGCGATTACTGACGCGATTGTGAGTGTCTCACGTGGGTACTCTATGTTTAAGTCTACTCACGCTCCTTCTACTGGTGATGTCACGCTATCCAATCGCGAAGCCATGGTGTTCCACTACTTAGCTCAGGGCTATTCAAATAAACGTATTTCAGAACAACTATCGCTCAGCGCTAAAACCATCAGCACTTACAAAACTCGTATTTTGAAAAAATACCATGCAGATTCATTGATTGAATTACTGCATACGATCCCAAGCGCTGAAAACATTCAATGCGATCGTTAGTTCTTCATATATTTTGCAATGGCATCGGTTAATATCTGGTGCATTGCGTCGTGACGATGGCTTTGCTTCATCTGAAGTACAACCTTTGGCCAGCCGTTGGGGTAATAAGATTCAGGAATACGAATAAAACGGTATCCTTCGATTGGCGCCTGATACTCCAGAAAAACCGTCGCCGCCTTTTTTTGTTTGAGCAGCTTTAGCACACTGCTCACGTTATCTAGCGCTGCAATTCGATTGATCACCATACCGTGATTCTCCATTGCTCGTTTTGCAAGCTGCTCTTTCTCTTTCCAACCGATAATTTCAAGCATAATAAATGGCAGTTTGGCAGCCTCTTCAAGAGTGGTGATCCCAAGCTCTTCCGGAACAACAACCACAGCAGGCGCGTAGCCAATAAATTTCTGATGGATAGATTTTGGCAATTCATCATTGAAGTAATGAAGCTGGGCATCCACTTTGCCTAAAAGGATTTCGTCCACCGTATATTCCGTGATGGTTGCGACAGTAATATGAGCTTTAGGAAACAGCGTCATTAAATCCATCGCCAACAAGTGTCCAAATGAGTACTGAGCCGTTTGGGGTAAACAGACCGTTATATCCTTACTGTATTTTTCTGGTTTGAATTCTGATCGAACTAAGCATGTTTCTAAGTTATCTAATGCATCTGCAATTTTGGGTAGCTGACGCATCAGAAAGTTGGTGGGCTCTAAATGATGTGGGTGACGAATGAATAGTTCATCACCAAGTTGGATGCGTAAGCGAGCAAGATATTTACTGACCGACGCCTCACTCTTACCCAGGGCTTTCGCTACGGGTTTAAGCTGACGATGCTTTTCTAACAGAACCAGTATTTTTAATAGGTTTAGATCAAGGTCTTTGTTCACGATACAGTACCAGTTGGGTCTTATGCTAATCAGCAATCAAAGGAGCATTATGCATTGCTCGACTAATATAAAAGACCAAGGGTACTGCTTGGTCAAATTTATCAAACAGTTATGTCATGGTTATGTATTGTTGTCCTCAAACACGCTGTTTTTTCATTTCATATAACTCTTCATCTGCTCTCACGATCACCTCTTGCAGCGTTTCATCCTCTTCGCGCACAGCAACACCAGTACTAACGCTGATCTCTATATCTAATGTATTTAAACGATTGTGTTTAACAACGCCACGGAGCTTTTTCGCTAACATGGAAGCTTTGCTCATGCTGCATCCGGGCAAAATTACAATAAACTCATCACCACCTGTCCTGACTAAGTAGTCACTGTTCCGAAAAACCTTTCTCATTGAGTCTGCAATAATAACAATGACTTCATCGCCAACATGGTGTCCGTAACGATCATTAATCTTCTTGATACGATTTCCGTCAATCGCAATGATAGAGTATGGTTCAACCTCCATTCGATGTTTAAACCGCTCTTCTTTAAATACTCGCCGATTTAATAATCCGGTCAAGTCATCTTGCGTTACATCACTCAGAGCATTTTCTAATTGAATTTTGCTCTGTTTAGATTCATTGGCTTTTCGATAATAGGCGAACGCTACGACAGAATAGATGACAAGAATAAAGCTGTAGTCCACCACTATTTTACTAAACGGATATTGGTAAATAACAAGATTATTATTGTCGGCAACATAGGATTGAGTGTAAGCAAAATGAGCTAAGGGGTAGCTCGGAAAGTAAATAATTATCTGCTTATTTCCGTTACTAACCTCTACGTCAACGGCTTTGCCTTCATTATAAAGCGATGATAAATACAGTTGTTCCGAAAATTCGCCGACAAGCTTCCCTCTATAGTAGACGGGACTCATGATACTTAATGCCATCTCATCAGAATACGTGGTTTTGAAGGGCTTAGAGATAAGAACTCGGTCGGAGAGCTGCTCTTTCCACGCGGCAAGAATACAAGCGTAATTCACTCTGCACCATTCTATATCAAACGTCTCTTTAGAGCCCTCTAGATCTGGGATTGGTCGTTCTAAGATGAGTTTGTCACTAGTGTAAGACCGAAAGTACAATATGGCGTCTTCTCTATCGTAGACATTGGACAAATGAGCTTCTGCTTGGTGTAGGGCTTTACGAGCAACAGTTTCTACATAATCTAGGTTTTTATACGGCCTTAAAGCATAAATTGCATCTTGAAAACTGAAGTCAGTCAGTGCTTCTATTTGTTCGATGCTGAAGTTTTCATACTGCGCCAATTGAGCTTCGGTCAACAAGCCTAGCAGAATAACCTTCTGCTTTGTTTTTGCTAAATTGTTAGCGTACGTATTAAATTGCTTCTCCTCATAAGAGATGAGAACAGCACCAATCATGGTCACCGATACAATAAATAACAACATCGCAACCGCAAAAGAAGAAACAAAACTTCTTACATTCATAACACTTTATGTTCCCAATACTTTTGCAAGTTCAACAACATTATTCACATTAAACTTGTCTAGAAATCGACGTTTCTTGGTACTCACGGTTTTATCACTGATAGCCATACAGATAAGCATCTGATCATCAAAGATCAAACCGTTCAATTTTTTCATATCTTTGCTTCAAAATAGTGATTACCTCTAACGGCATGGGCTTATCAATATAAAAGCCTTGGCAGATGTCTATTCCACATTCGCGCATGGTTTTATAGGTTACTTCGTCTTCGACACCTTCGGCGACAATACGAATATTGAGGCTTTTCGCTAAAGCACAAATGGCGATGACAATGCTTTTCTTTTTCAGATCTTCACTCGCTCCGTAGACAAAAACGCGGTCAAGTTTGATCTCGTTAAAAGGTAACTTTGCCAACTTTTCAAATGTAGATGAGCCCGTACCAAAATCATCAATTGATACCGTGACACCTTTCATTCTGAGCTTGATGAGGTTTTTGTAGATAGATGTGCTAGCTTGGAAAGCTTCTCGCTCTGTAATCTCAATGGTGATTTGTGACGGGTCGACACCGCTCTCCGAGCATTGTTGAATAAAACGATGCGAGAAGTCAGGGTCGTTCAAGTTTTCGTGGTCGACATTAATCGAGACCTTTTGGGTTAATCCCCTATTGTTGATGTCATAGATTGTATTAATCAGCACTGATTGAAAAAGTTCAGAAGACAAATGGCATCGTTTTACGATCGGAAGAAAGTGGTTTGGTAACAACACGCCATAAATAGGATGCACCCAACGCGCTAACGCTTCATAACCTAAAAGCTCACCACTGTGTGCGTCTACCAAAGGTTGGTAATAATTCTTCACTCGCCCTTCACCCAAAGCAAATAAAAACTCTTGGTCTTGCAGTACGATAGGTTGAGCAAACGCTGTTTTTCGCGTTCTTTCATCTTTTATTTGGTTGAGGAGTTTAACCACTTGCATTTCGTCGTACGGCTTAGGCAGTTCTCCTAATATCTCAAAACTAAACCCTTCGCACATTTCTCGTACTGCCGAGATGATGCTCTGCTCCAACAAACTGACTAGCACGACTTGCCCGTGATACTGAATTTGGTCGAATACTTCCAAGATGTCGATACCGCCTTTTCCCGGCATCTGGAGATCGCAAAAGATCACATCAAAATATTGCTCTTGTGCATATTGACTAGCAGTGTCCACACAATTGAATGTACTGACTGAAGCGCCACTATGGCCCAATATTTGGGTAAGTATCTTGGTTTGTAGAGGATGACCATCAATCACCATCACATTAAGCTGTGTATTCATTTATCTCTATCCAATAGTCTATATTTTCGATCTCCTGCTCGATTGGTTAAATTAATCCTGCCACTCGCTGATCAAAATCGACCAGCATTACTCAGCCTCAATGTAAAACTCCGTCTGCTTGTCACTTCTCAATAACTCTCACTATCAATGAATTAAAAAAGAAACTACTGGCAAAAATGTGGCAACGGACAAGGCTGTAATACGACTTATCGTACTGAGCATAAAGCCTTACTCGGACTGGGCAGTCAGATTAATTTGTGTCGGCTAAATGTCAAATTTCGACTAATAGCGAAATGAAATATAAATTACTGATATAAAGATAAAAATTTAAAATAAGTCAGAAAAAACCGACAAAACAATCCACCTTTGACTACACAATATTTGCGCTCAATATCTCACCAAAGTGAATACTTGTTGTAAGTCCGTTGGCGAGCATACTCAACAAATATTTGCTTGCTCGTTTGTAAACCGTGGCTTTTTGTCTCCATCTTGAATGCTTCGCCTTCATTCCGTGATAAACTAGCTCATTAACACGAAAGAAACGCTCAACTTTGCGGTACAGAGCCACAAAAGTAAGTACGGTTTTAACACACTCTGTCTAAAACTATGCTGCTCGAAGCTCAAATTACTACTCGTACGCCCGTTGGAGCAGTAAGAAAATTAAGGTATTAAATTCAAATGGTTAATAACTCAATCCAGTGGTTTCCTGGCCACATGCACAAAGCACGCAAAGAGATCGAAGAAGCAATCCCACAAGTGGATGTGATCATCGAAGTACTGGATGCTCGTATTCCTTTCAGTAGTGAAAACCCTTTGATTTCTCAAATCCGTGGTGACAAGCCGGTCGTTAAAGTCTTGAACAAGCGTGATTTGGCCGATCCTGAGTTAACTCAATTATGGATTGAGCACTTGGAGCAAGAGCAACACGTAAAAGCAATGGCAATCACGACGTCAGAACCGCAAGAAGTGCATCGAATCATGGAGCTTTGCCGTAAACTTGCCCCACACCGTGAAGAGATCGGTAAAAACATTCGTACCATGATCATGGGGATCCCAAACGTTGGGAAATCGACAATCATCAATACTCTAGCTGGTCGAACGATCGCGGTGACTGGTAACCAGCCCGCGGTAACACGTCGTCAGCAGCGCATCAACCTGCAAAATGGCATCGTTTTATCCGATACTCCAGGGATTCTGTGGCCAAAAGTGGAAAACCCACACAGTGGCTTCCGTTTAGCTGCTACAGGCGCTGTAAAAGATACTGCGATGGAATACGACGAGGTTGCGTTTTACACCATTGAGTACCTAGCAGCCCACTATGCAGACAAGCTTAAAGAGCGTTACCAAATCGAAGAGCTTCCTGAATCAGATATCGAGATCATGGAAGAAATTGGTCGTCGCCGTGGTGCACTACGCGCAGGTGGACGTGTGGACTTGCACAAAGTATCAGAGATTTTGTTGCACGAACTTCGCCAAGGAACACTAGGCCAAATTACACTAGAGCGCCCAGAAATGATCACTCAAGAGCTGATTGAAGTCGAGATTGAAACCGCTCGTAAAGAAGAAGAAAAAGCGAAGCGTAAAGAAGAGCGCCGCAAGCGCTATCTACGTAATAAGCGATAAACTGATATTATCTTTTCCCAATCATATTTTAAGGCGCGATTTTCGCGCCTTTTTTGTTATCTAATGCGTCCATTTTTTCACTTTTCAAACTTTATATTCCTCATACAAAGTCCAGACATGAAGCACGAAAAAAACACCGCAAAATCGCCGTATAAACTTTAAGCACAAACTAGTTTAGACCCCGGGCCCCTATAGAGTTACAGCCACCATCCAACCCTCAAATGTCGAGTTTGCAAGGGTCTGCAAACTTATGCAACCTGGTTAGTGACACTCTCCCCAAAATCCGCAATATGAATAAGTGTCAGCGCTGGCGTTTTTCCATATGAAGAAGAGATTTATTATGAGTGAAACTATACAAAGCAAACCACTTCCTTCCTTTATTGAGGAACGCCTAGATTTTCATATTCAAGATCTAATTGAACCGAACGAGAACAAAAAACACCTTGTTCTTGGTAAACGTCCACCGTGTAATGCCGTTGTTATGCAAAGCAATGATTACCTGGCACTGTCTCATAACAAGGAGATTCAAAACGCGCATCGTGATGCGATTGCTCAACACGATGACAACGTCGTGATGTCCGCGATTTTCTTGCAAGATGATGAGTCGAAACCTGCATTTGAAACTCAACTAGCCAGTTTTGTCGGCATGCCTAGCTGTCTGCTTTCTCAATCGGGATGGGCTGCGAATGTCGGTTTATTACAGACTATTTGTGCACCGAACATACCTGTGTATATCGACTTCTTTGCGCATATGTCTTTATGGGAAGGCGCACGTATCGCAGGAGCACAAATTCATCCGTTCATGCATAACAACACCAACCACTTGCGAAAACAGATTTCACGCCATGGTTCGGGAATTATTGTTGTGGATTCGGTTTACAGCACTATCGGAACCATTGCTCCTCTACGTGATATCTACGAAATAGCACAAGAGTTTGACTGCGGCTTAGTTGTGGATGAATCGCACTCGTTAGGTACGCACGGTCCGCAAGGCGCTGGGCTACTGCAAGAGCTGGATTTGACTCATATGGTGGATTTTGTAACCGTAAGTCTTGCAAAGACATTTGCTTATCGTGCTGGCGCAATTTTAGGGGCAGAAAAGCTGGCGAAGACGCTTCCATTTGTCGCGTACCCTGCCATTTTCAGCTCTACCGTGTTACCGCAAGAGATTATTAGGTTAGAAAAAACACTGGACGTCATAAAAAAAGTCGATGACAAGCGGGAGATTTTGTTTAAAAGAGCGAAGTCTCTAGCCGTTGGTTTAAAACGTATTGGGTTTACTATTCGCAGTGAGTCGCAAATTATCGCGCTAGAATGTGGCAACGAAAGAAACACTGAGCGAGTTCGCGACTTTTTAGAAGAAAGGAATGTCTTTGGTGCAGTTTTCTGTCGCCCTGCAACAGGAAGAAACAAGAACATCATTCGTTTTTCTGTCAATGCGGACATGACTGCCGCCGAAGTCGATCGCGTTCTTTCCGCCTGCCAAGAAGCGTTTGTTCATCCCGATCTAGAGTTTGTATAAGCTAGAGTGTACGTAAAAATAAAGAGCTCAGCAGTTTTGCTGAGCTCTTTATTCGTATTCGTCGTTATGAGCAACTCGTCTCAAGATAACACAGTTGCGAGTGATTAAATCCAGTTTGCGATTTTGTCGAATAAGCGATTTTTATCCGCTGGTTTCACGATAAAGTCAGACATGCCAGAAGAGCCTATTTTGTCCAGCGTAACAGGTGAGCTATCCCCAGTATGCGCAATAATCGGTACCGACGCATAGTTTTTATCCGAGCTTCGAATTCGCCTTGAAGCTTCTACACCATCCATGATGGGCATCTCGATATCCATAAGAATGAGGTCAACGTTCTCTTGCTCTAATGTATCCAGTGCTTGCTGCCCGTCTTCTTTCTGAATCACTTCAAAGCCCTGCTTTTCGAGTAACATCGCGGTAAATTTTCGCAAAGATTCGTTATCATCCACGACCATAATTGTCCGCTTATTTGACGTATCCAAAGCCACTGAGGCCGTTGGTGTCGACACATAGCTTGAATCATACAAGAGACGGTCAATGGTTGGCTTAGTATTCAATAACCAGGCTTGAGTCTCGACCCAAATAGGCTCATATGCCGCTTTGCATGCTCTCTGTGTCGGGTGATGCTCAAAAAGATAAACGATACGAGCTTCCGTGAAAGACAGAAGAGATTCTAATCTATCTAATTGGTTTGCTCTTGCGTCCAAGCTCTCAAGGTCGATAAAAATTAGGTCGAATTCGAACTCATACTCTTTCTTTTTGAGCACTTGATTAACATCTAAGATCGTTGATTCAAAACCCATAAAACGGCTAATGTCCGTCACTTTCGACACAAGAATATCTTGATTAGTCACCGTTAGGATGGTTTTGAGTTTGGTCAAATCGTTTTTAATTTCAGTCACGATATCAGATGTGATCGGCGGGAAAGTTAACGTGAACTGAGACCACTCACCTAGCTGAGACTGGCATTCAATGTTACCTCCAAAAGAACGCATCACTTTTTTACAAAATGGCAAACCCAAACCATAGCTGCCTGACTTACCAGTTGTGTAAAAGTCCTGAAATATATTACGTAGGACATCAGGAGCAATACCAGCACCATTATCGGTTACAACGATTTGGTTTGAGTGCTCCGTGCTCGTCATGGACACATGTATGTGGAAATCTTCAGATGTGCGATGATGGAAGGCGTTCTTGAAAAGGTTATACATAACGTATTTGAGTAAGGTATCGCTACCAAGAAAATCAAACTCACTTCTCGCATCTAGGGATATAGCAAAGCGATCCGTCGCACGCTTATAACTAAAGCTTTCAATCGCTTTTTCAACCACTGAGTGAGCAGAATGCTTTTGAAAACTGGATCGCGAGACACGGTTTTCGTCTATCGATGTCAGAAGTAAATCTATCGTCTCGTTGCCCGACTGGATGATGTTCATCGCATCCTCACTAACTTCACGCAGCAGGGTGACATCCTCTCCACTCATTAGATATTGGTCTTTCTCGGCTTCTTTTTTATTGGGTAAGACTGATTGGATAACATCGATTGACGTGCAAAGGCCACTTAAAGGGTTACGCATTTCATGCGCAATTCCGGCCCCGAATGACTTGGCCAACGACACTTTCGCTTCGTGCTCCACTTGGTTCCGAAAATAGAATAAATTGCCAAATACATAAATAAAGAGAAAGATTGGCACATGCGTCCAGTCCATTGTTAAATCGAGATGAAACCCTTTCGCCACCCAAGCAAAGAACGTCGCTAAACCTATTCCGGCAAAAGTTTGAGCGAACATAACTCTTGTGACATGAACCAATAGAATGTGCAAGAAAATCGCGGACATAAAGGACATGACCCAAACATTGGACCAGTCATTCATCAGTAACATATAGAAAAAGAAAAACGGTAAGCAGATCGTTATCGTCACTTGGTAGTAAATATGGATATATTTTCGCCACGTTGACGACAGGCGATTTCTAAAAATGATGCCAAAGAACAATAGTGAACAAAACAATCTGAGCGGCAAGTTTTCATAAGCCTGTGGGAAAACAAAATCCCAAACAAAGTAGTACAGCGGAAAGCCAAGAAACCCCATCCAACCAACGAGAGTCAGGTTGGGTTCTGCATATTGATAAACCTTACGTATCGAGTCCATATTATCTATTTTGCCTACTCCGCCTGACGTCCCAATAGTGTGATTTGCATTCATTCTTATCGTTTTATTATTAAGTAATTATATATTACTTAACGCTTATAAGCAGCGCGAAATGGCGCAAATATTTCGCGACGCTTGTCTTTAATTTCAATCTTTTAAGATGGAGACACTTGATTTACAACCAAATAAATGAAGTTGCATATAGTTTAGTGTAATTTTGCGATAATCGCGTTGTATCCTAAGGGATGTTAATCTCATATACGTTCGAGACATTTAAACCGCGCCTTTGGCTCGAACTTCCAAAGATTTAACGACAGCACTCACTGTGGATGTAACGCGGTGATGAACAATTGGCTTGGGGTGTGTTATGGAACCTTTACAAATAAAAAACGTAATTTTTGATGTGGGAAATGTATTAGTACGCTGGTCTCCGGTAGAGATTGTTAGCTTAACATTTGGTCACTCAGTAGAAGCGGAAAAAATGGCCCAGTTGCTGTTTTCATCACAAATCTGGAAAGACTTAAACAAAGGAATCATTTCCGAAGAGGAAGCCAAACTGTGCTATCAACGTGAGCACAAAGTGACAGCGGAAGAAATGGACCGCTTTTTTTACTACGTAAAACATACACAAATATTACTTTACGGCAGTGTCGAACTGCTAAAAAGAATAAAAAGTGCAGGATATAGCGTTTATGCGCTCACAGACAACGTCAACGAAATTGTTGAGCATCTTCGTGCTACCTATGAATTCTGGCCGCTGTTTGACGGTACAATCATCTCTTCTGAAGTGCAGTTACTAAAGCCACAAGCTGAGATCTACCAAGCCCTACTTTCAACATATCAGCTTCAGGCCGAGGAAACGGTATTTCTTGATGATATGCCATACAACGTCGAAGGGGCCCGAGTGGTAGGCATGGAAGCCATTCAATTTGAAAATGCTCAGCAATGCGAGTCAGAGCTAAAAGCCATGGGGCTTTGCTTTTAAGTCGCCCACTGAAACACTAAACTTTAGGACAGGCACAAAAAAGAGCAGCGTTGATGCTGCTCTTATTGCTAAGCTAAAACGTCAGACTAGGAGTAAATAACGTTTTCTTCTATCCCACTGACTAATGACTGAGCATTCTTCCAACGGAATACCTTCTCCAATACTTCTGTACCACCTGGCGCACGCCAAGTTCGCTCTTGACATTCTTGACCTCCAATATGGCGGTAGAATTCAATTGCAGAAATGTTTTGCGATACGACTTCTAGATAAAGGCCAGTGTCTTTAAAGTACTGTTGCTGCCATTCTGCGACAGCAAGTAATAGCTGCTTGCCAATACCACGACCACGGTAGCTGTCATCAACATGCAGTGCGTCAATAAAGGTTCCACGCTCGAAGTCATGGTTGCCAAACACACAAACGAAGCCGAGCAACAAACCACCCTCTTCCGCCAAGACAATGTGCTGGTTGAATGGTGGGTTGGTCAGACGGGTTTGCCAGATCAGTAGTTTGTCGTCAATCGCCTCTTTATCAAGATAGTTATCACTAAGAATGCCACGGTAATGACGCTTCCAACTATCCGCATGAAGATGCGCAATGCGCTCGTAGTCCTTATATTCCGCTAATCGTAAATCCATTACGTATTCCTATTTTCTTACATTTTTTACTTCTTTATAGAGTCTCGGCATATTCCACCTTTATAACACTTGTTTCTTGGCAGATTTTATACACCTTAAGCCAGAGCTCATTTTTTAATACTACTCATTATTCAATTAAAAGCAAAATATCCCATCAAGTTCCTTAATGTACATCCAAAGGAACAGTCACATTTGTCTAACTTTAATTTGACTTACACGTGTACGCTGATATTCTGGCGAACAGTTGTTAGCTCAAAGTTAGGAATACACCTGTGACTCAAAACAAACCACCCATTATCTGGTTGAATACATTGATATTTTCTTCCAGTTTTGTTCTGACTTTTATTGTAATGCCTTGGTATGCATATCATTTTGGACTGGGTTGGGAGCATCTAGTTTGGGGAGTGATAGCATTCAGTTTTACGAATCTTTCTATTACAGCAGGCTATCACCGACTCTGGAGCCACAAAACATACGAAGCTCATCCAATTTTACGTGCTATTTTTGCGATTGGAGGAGCATTTTCTTTGCAAAATAGTGCATTACACTGGTCTTCTGATCATCGTGTACACCACAAGCATGTCGACAATAA
The DNA here is from genome assembly GCF_043995865.1 of Vibrio sp. D3. Taxonomy (NCBI): domain Bacteria; kingdom Pseudomonadati; phylum Pseudomonadota; class Gammaproteobacteria; order Vibrionales; family Vibrionaceae; genus Vibrio; species Vibrio sp. D3. The sequence continues at coordinate 399,417 of NZ_CP171886.1, forward strand.
CGACAAAGATCCTTACTCAGCGAAACGTGGCTTTTGGTATTCTCATATTGGTTGGATGTTACGCGACTACAATAAATCGCAGGAAAACGAATACACCAACTGCCGCGATTTAAAGCGTGACAAAATCGTCATGTGGCAACATAAGTACTATGTTCCACTTGCTCTACTCACCAATATTGGCTTTCCGGTCGCTCTTGGTATTATCTACGGCGATATTTGGGGTATGTTATTAGTAGTTGGTGCCGCTCGACTATTTTTGAGCCACCACACGACCTTTTTCATTAACTCACTTGCGCATGTTTGGGGAAAACAGACTTTCACGGACAAAAACACCGCTCGCGACAACGGCGTGTTAGCCTTTTTTACATTTGGTGAGGGCTACCACAATTTCCATCATATCTTCGAGAATGACTATCGTAATGGTGTGTATTGGTGGCATTACGACCCAACCAAGTGGTTGATTAAGTCATGCTCTTGGCTAGGACTGACATCTAAATTACGCACAACGCCAACATTTAGAATAGAAAAAGCTCGCGCAACTCAACTCTTGAAGAAAGCAAAAGAAAAACTGGGAGCAAAACCGAATACGCAGACGATTCTCGATCAGTTACAACACGAGTTTGATGCGCTAGTTCATCACATGCAGGAATATTATGAAATGCGCAAGGAAGTACTCGGTGCAAAAACAGCCAGTGTGGTAAAAAAATACGAGTGCTCTGTGACAAAGATAAAGTATCAGCAAATCAAAGCGGAGTTCGAACGGCAACAACGCAGTTGGAACCTCATGGTGCGCCGATACGCTTAACTTAACCCATCCTTACGATTTAGCTTCGCTTCGGCGAAGCTTTTTTGTTGCAAGGATTATTACCCTCTCCCAACTCACTGAGTTGTTTCTTTTTCTCATTTTGAATCAATTCCCTCACTATTTATTCAAATTTCTGGTCATATTTTCCTTCCTGCAAACAGCTTCAAACCAGCACATAACACTTAGAAAACCAAATTCCAACAATACAATCTAACGAAATTAATTATTAAATTATTATTTGTCTCAGATCATGCAAGCCCCATATTTGTCTCGTGCCACAGTTAAGAATTCTGTAAATTCCTTGTCATAAAATGAAACAGTTTCTTTCTTTTTTTCATAACATTCGGAGATCCCTATGTTAGAGCTCTTAATTGGCTTAGTTGTCACCATTGCTGTGGGTTACTTTATCGTCAAAGGCTATAAAGCTGCGGGCGTGTTACTGACAGCTGGTATTGCTTTACTTCTTATGACTGGCGTATTGGGGCATGACGTGCTGCCCTCAAAAATCACCTCAACCGGTAACATGGTGACAGACGCGCTAGAATACGTGAAATACATGCTACAATACCGCGGCGGCGGCCTTGGTATGCAAATCATGTTGCTATGTGGCTTCGCTTCCTATATGACTCACATCGGCGCGAATAACGTTGTAGTGAAACAGTTCTCTAAACCGCTTTCTGTTATCAAGTCTCCTTATGTCCTTTTGGTAGCGGCTTACATTGTGGCGTGTTTGATGTCTCTTGCGGTAAGTTCTGCAACTGGCCTTGGCGTACTATTAATGGCGACATTGTTCCCAATGATGGTCGCAATGGGGATCTCTCGTCCAGCAGCGGTTGCAGTTTGTGCCTCTCCTGCGGCAATCATTCTTTCTCCAACCTCTGGTGATGTGGTGATCGCCGCCGAAAAATCTGGCTTGGCGCTTGATGTGTTTGCGGTACAAACAGTGTTGCCTGTTTCTATCTGCGCAATCATCGTGATGGCTGCCGCGGCTTTCTTCTGGAACAAATACTTAGATAAGAAAGAAAATACGCCAATGGAAAAAATTGACGTATCAGAGATCAAAGCCGATGCACCAGCGTTTTATGCGGCACTGCCATTTCTACCTATCATCGGCGTGTTCCTATTCAACGGTCGTACCATTCCAGGACTTAGCCTAGACATTTACACTATTGTGGTCGGTTCAATTTTCCTTGGCGCTCTGATCCATTACGTTGTAAATAAGTTTGATGGTAAGAAATCACTGGAAGATTTAGATTCTTGTTACGCTGGCATGGCTGACGCGTTCAAAGGCGTTGTGATGCTTTTGGTTGCAGCGGGGGTTTTTGCGCAAGGTCTAATGTCTATCGGCGCTATCGATAACCTACTTCACCTTGCAGACAATGCAGGTGCAGGCGGTGTTGCTTTAATGCTTATCCTTACTGCATTGACAGTTGCAGCAGCAATTGCAACGGGGTCTGGTAACGCGCCTTTCTATGCATTTGTAGAGTTGGCACCATCTTTGGCTGCTAAAATGGGACTAAACCCAGCTTTCCTAATTATCCCGATGCTTCAAGCATCAAACCTAGGTCGTACTATCTCACCAGTGTCTGGCGTAATCGTTGCGACATCCGGTATGGCGAACATCAGCCCGTTTGAGGTTGTAAAACGTACATCCGTTCCGGTTCTTGCAGGTCTTATCACAGTTATAATTGGTACTATGGTGCTTGTTCCAATGAGTGCCTAACGGCATCGCCAATATTGCTTATCGACAAGGCCCGGCTTCTAGCTGGGCCTATTTCTTTCATCTCGCCAGTGCCATTATTCTTTCTGTATTGCTTTGTAAATGCATTTTAATTGTTACTCAACTCGTGACATATTTCTCGGTTATTACATCGCTTCTTCAGAAGCATTTGCTTAATATCTCAACAGTTTATATAAGAACTGAATACATTAAGAAAATGGGATTTATTATGACTGCATTTATTGGCTTTATCGTTATTGTCCTGCTCATTGTGGTGTACGCCGTCAGTATCTACAACAAGCTCGTTACTCTACAAAACCGTTTCAAAAACAGCTTCGCTCAAATAGAAGTTCAATTAAAACGTCGATACGATTTGATTCCGAACTTAGTTAATACTGCAAAAGGCTATATGGAACACGAAAAAGAAACATTTGAACGTGTCATCCAAGCTCGTAATCAAGCAATTGCTGGCCTGAAAGCAGCCAGTGACGCGCCTGGTAGTGATGCGGCAATTAGCCAACTAAACCAAGCAGAAAGCATGCTGCAAAGTGCGTTGGGCAAACTTAATGTTGTAGTGGAGGCCTACCCTGAGCTTAAAGCGAATGAAACCATGAGTCAGCTTCAAGAAGAATTAACCAGCACTGAGAACAAAGTTGCGTTTGCTCGCCAAGCATTTAATGATGCGGTAACCAGCTACAACACATACAAACAAACGTTCCCGCCAGTGTTGTTTTCCAACGCATTCGGATTCCAGGATGGCAAACTGTTAGAGTTTTCTGACAGTACTGAAATACAAGCTGCCCCGAAGGTTGAGTTCTAATGGATTTCTTTGACCATCAAGATACCGCGCGTCAACGCACTGGGCTTTTGGTGTTCCTGTTTTCCTTAGCAGTTGTCACCATCACTGGTTTGGTAAGCGTATTATCGATTGGTATCTATTACGGAGTAACAGGCGAACACTTTGATCAAGAAACCGCACTTACCTACGTCTTGTTGTGCTTTGCTGGCGTATTGCTGGTTGTTGCGATAAGTTCAATGGTTCGCTTATCCGCCCTCACCTCCAATGGAGGTCGAGGGGTTGCTGAGAGCATAGGTGGCAAGCTGATTTCCTCAAACACCTTAGATGCAAAACATAGACAACTGCTCAACGTTGTGGAAGAGATGGCAATTGCATCTGGTATTCCGGTTCCTCCCGTCTATGTGATGCAGGAAGAGCGCGGTATCAATGCTTTCGCAGCAGGCATGAGCATTGATGATGCCGTCATCGGCGTCACACAAGGCTCACTGGATAGCTTCACGCGAGATGAACTACAAGGTGTCATTGCTCATGAATTCAGCCATATCTTAAACGGAGATATGCGTTTGAATACGCGTCTTATCGGCGTACTGTTTGGCATCACTTGCATTGCACATTTTGGACACTTGGTCTTAGATAACACTCATCATACGAGCCGCGTATCAAGAAGTTCTTCCGATTCCGATAAAGGCTTTGCGGTTATCATGCTGATTGCGATTATCTGTTTGGTTTTGGGCTGGATTGGCACCTTGTTTGGCTCGATGATCAAAGCTGCAATCTCTCGTCAACGTGAATTTCTCGCTGATGCCAGTGCCGTTCAATTTACTCGAAACGATCAAGGCATTGCTGGTGCACTCAAGAAAATTGGTAGTCATATGGCGGGTTCTTCATTGAATACAAAAGCAAGCGATGAGATGAGCCATATGATGTTTGGTCAAAGCAAACTCTCCGGCTTTTCTGGCCTATTTGCTACTCACCCTCCACTAGAAGAACGGATTCGCCGAATTGAACCTGGTTGGGATGGAAGTTTTTCTCAAAGTTCGCATCGTCCAACGACAAGCTTTGAGAATGATAACGTTAGTGGATTCACATCAGGGACATCGACACAACCGGAGAAACCAACCACCGCAGAACTCAGCGAAGTAGGTCAACAACTACTTAACCAACTTCCTTCCGAACTTGTCGACATCGCTCGTGAACCATACAGTGCGCGCTTTATTGCTTTTGCCTTGATATTTGATGGCAGTGAACTCCAGCGAGAGATGATAAAAAGTCATATCCCAAATGTGTCTCAAGCACAATTATTACCATGGCTAGATTATGATTTGCCTCTTCATCTACGCTTTCCATTACTCGAACTCTCCATCCCTGCCTTGAAATCGCTGAGTGAGGGTCAGAAAAACAGACTGTGCCAGGTGCTACGCGAACTCTCTCAAACTGATGATCACTACTCACTCGCAGAATGGTGTGTCATCAACTTATTGGAGAAGCAACTACTCGAATCGTATGGATGTACAAAAAAGATCCAATCTTTAAAGCAATTAAAAGAGAGTGTGTTTTGGCTACTGCGCGAATTGGCTTGGGTTAGTCACTCTCAACCGGAAGACGCTCAACGTGCATTTAGCAGCGCCCTAACCTGTTTGGGCTTTAATGATGCAGAGTTACAACCCGCAAATAAGAACTGGGGCCTAAATCGCGCCGCTTTAGAGCTCCTACTGCAGCTCAAACCGAAAAGTCGTCGCTTGTTCGTAAAAGCGTGTCGATTAGCGATTGAATCGGATGGAAAGGTTACCGTTGCGGAAGGAGAACTCTATAGAGTAATCGCCTGCTTCTTAGAAGTTCCAGAGCCGCCACTAACAGTATCAGTCAATACAGGACAAACCCTACCGAGCCAAATACAACAAGCTAACTGACTTAGCTTTAAACAAAAACGCCAGCACTTTTGCTGGCGTTTTTTTCATTATGTTTTCTTATTTGACGATTTACGCTGACTTAAATCGATCAGGGATCTTAGTGATACTCTCTCGATAACTAAACCATAAGTAGGTCACGGCGAGAGAGAAGAATAAATACGAAAGTGCGAATACGATTGGAGATGTAATTAATTCAGCCGACATTCCCCACATCACACCAACAACCGTTATCGTCAACTTAGAAAGCATGCCGCAAATTAGTAAGAATAAAGCAAGTTGTGGAAAGCGCGAGCTACGGAATGCAAAGAAATAACAGCTCCCTACCGCTAGAGAAGCAATAGATAGACCCAACATAAATGAATGGATGTGGTCTGCAGATGCGACACCAGCAGATACCGAAGCCATGAGTAATAGGAACAGTTTCATAAGTCACCTCACAACAAGTCTAAAAAAGCATCCCTTCATAAATGAAATCTCATTTTTCGCTATATTCTGCTCCTATAATCTGCAATTACAAGTGACTTTTTTGTTCACTTAATGCACAAAAAACCTAATCAGCCCTAGTTATTACAAAAGGTTAACAATTTAAATTTAAGAAACCCTTTACATCCAATACTTACGGCGACAAGACGATATTTCAGTCATTTTTGTTACAGGGAGTTAACACGGTAACATTTTGAAATTTTTTATATGAAATGTGAGCTGTGCACCCAACTGCGCACTGAATTCTCTGTTTTGACTAGTTCCTCATTCCCAACAACAAAAATCATCACTTTTTGATAACACGCTAACCACATACAAAACCATGAATTCACATCCGCTTTTAATGTTTCAAATTATTTTATCAGTAACGGTAAAAAGAGATTCCAATCACATATTTATTGGTTATAATCCGCGCTCATTGCGTTAATCGTTGAAAAACGCAAACTAATTTTGAGAAAAAACATCTTTAAACCAACCCTCTTTGCGGCATTGCCAACAAGAGGAAAAACTGAGAATGAAAATGAGCAAGATTGATAAAGCTATGCGCATCCTGTTAGCAGGGTTCTGTATCAACCTTTGTCTTGGCATCCTGTATGCTTGGAGTGTATTCAACAAGGCACTGGTAACTGAATCAGGCTGGAGTGCTGCAGAAGCTTCTGCACCTTACGCAACTGCAACCATCACTTTCTCTATCTGTCTTCTTGTTGCAGGTATTCTTCAAGACCGCATGGGTCCGCGTATGATCCTTATCCTAGGTACTGTTCTTACAGGTCTAGGCATGATCGCATCTGGCTTTGTTGACACTCCACTCATGCTGAACATTACCTTCGGTGTGATCACAGGTGCAGGTATCGGTTTTGGCTACGCATGCCTATCACCTTCTGCAATGAAATGGTTCCACGCTTCGAAGAAAGGCATGGTTAACGGCATTATTGCGGCTGGTTTTGGTCTAGCGGCTATCTACCTAGCACCAGTAACATCATCATTGATCGACAGCATGGGCATTCAAACCAGCTTTATGGTTCTTGGTGTTGGTATCCTAGCGATTGCGGTTCCTCTTGCAGCAACCATCAACAACCCACCAGCAGACTACACACCTGCTGAGCCGAAAGTAAAAGAAGGCCAAGCACCTAAAGCGGTGAAAAAGTCAGATGACCTAACTTGGAAAGCAATGCTGAAGACGCCACAGTTCTACTCTCTATGGATCATGTACGCGTTCGCAGCTTCTGTTGGTCTAATGATCATCGGTAACATCACGACCATCGCAAGCGTTCAAGCAAACTTGCCAAACGCGGTTTACCTAGCGTCCATTCTTGCTGTATTCAACTCTGGCGGTCGTGTTGCTGCGGGTATGCTTGCAGATAAAATCGGCGGTGTTCGTACGCTTCTACTTGCGTTCGTCTTACAAGGCGTAAACATGGTGCTGTTCGCAACGTTCGACTCTGAGTTCACTCTGATCATTGGTACTGCGATCGCAGCGGTCGGTTACGGTACACTTCTAGCGGTATTCCCTACTCTAACGGCCGAGTTCTACGGTTTGAAAAACTACGGAACTAACTACGGCGTGCTTTACACAGCATGGGGTATCGGTGGTGCAATCGGCGCAGCAGTTGTTGGATTCTCTATGACGAACGGCGAAGGCTACACCTTGGCTTACACTATTTCATCAGCAATGATGGCAGTATGTATCGTACTTGCGTTCATCACTAAGCCACTGTCTGAAGCGAAAGTAGCGCAGCTAAAAAACGCATAATTGCGAATTGATTTGATAGCGAAAAGGCTTAACCTATGGGTTAAGCCTTTTTTGTTACAGGTCGTTTATGGAGAGCCCTATCGAACTTGCACCAGACTACTATCTAGAAAACTTCTTTAAGCTGACTCACCACGCAGTAACCTGGTACAGCGATTTACTGGCCGAGGAAGAACACGCTTGGCTTCGCTCGTTTGATTCTTTGAGCAAACACGCCCAGTGCCTGTTGGTGCGTTTATACAGCCGAAAAGGGTGTTGGTTTCGAAGTGATAAGCTGAGTTATCAAGAAATACCTTCAATCGATGAAGCACTGGCAGAATTGAGTCAACATGAGTTTGTGGTCCTTTCCCCAACACTCGCTCATCAAGAGTTAGCGTCTAACTTACTGACGAAACCGGAGATCTCTGCACTTTACCCAGAGCTACCGAAGTCATTAAAGAAAGATGCCCTTGTAGAGCGTTTAAGCAACACGGAATTTGATCGTTTTGAGCAGCTTGAGTTTACGATCATCAAACTCAATTCAGCTCACATGATCGACGTGTTACTCACCCTGTTTTTTGCCAACACCCATCAAGACTTAAGTCAGTTTGTGCTTGATGACTTAGGTCTACATCAGTTCGAGCAATACCAATTGAGTAAAGTGCGCCGTTTCTTTGATTCACGTGAGCAAATAGACCGCTTAATTGAACTGAGCCAACTAGCCAACCTGTACTGGCAATTTGATCGAAAAGACAAAGCGAACCTCGACTTATTAATTGAGGCAATGCCTCATCCAGTTAGTCACCATTACGTAGATCGTAAACGCGAACACATGTTGAATGACATTGCGCGAGACTATGAGCGTATTAATGAGCTAGAGACCGCCCTATCTCTATTTAGCCAAACTCAGCTCACTCCGAGCCAAGAACGACGTGCACGTATCTATGACAAACTGAACCATGATGATTTATTTAGTGACATTGTCACAGAGATGCTGCAGTCGCCAATTGATGTGTCTGAGCTCGAAGTCGCACAAAAACTTGAGCAACGGTTGAAGCGAAAACAAGGCGCGAAAGTACCAAGAGTAGCGAAGCCACTCTGCTCCGAATACCATATTGAACTGGATTTATCTCAACAACGAGTCGAGCTTGCCAGTAAAGCGTATTTTGAGTCCTTAGGCTGGAATGTGTTTTACGCTGAAAATGCGTTGCTCAACTCGCTACTGGGGCTTACATTCTGGGATGCGATTTTTGCTCCTATTGAAGGGGCATTCATTAACGCTTATCAACACCGTCCTTTAGATTTATATCACTCAGATTTTGTTACCAAGCGCCAAGCTTTGATAGACACCGCTTTTGCCGAACTAGAAGCGGGCAACACCCAGACCTTATTGACAAAATACGATGAGAAGTTTGGCATCAGTAATCCATTTGTACATTGGAATTTAATAAGTAAAGAGCTACTCGAAACATCGCTCAACACTATCCCAACCAATATGCTGATGGCGCTGTTCAAAATACAATTGAGCGACCTTAAGCTTTACCGTAATGGGATGCCGGATCTCATTGCTTTTAAAGAAAATGAGTTCGAGTGGATTGAAGTGAAAGGCCCTGGCGATAAACTCCAGGATAACCAATGGCGTTGGATCAAAGAGTTTACTCGCCTTAATGTCCCGTTTGCGGTGTGTTACGTCGCAGCAACTTAACTTACTCTATATAAAGAGCTTGGTGTTTGTTCACTCAAACCGCCCCTCAGTTATCGCCCCTTGCTCTTTTTTCTAAAATTTTTTTCGTTTCTTCACGATTGCTTCACGCTTCTTCACACAAAATGCGCTTCTACTCACTAAGTTGATTTGAAGAGGCAAAATAAAATGAACAAAACACTTCTTGCGTTACTTGTTACCTGCTCAGTTTCGGTATCTGCGGCTCCTTATGTAGGTCTGGAATATGGACTAGGCACCACTGACCATGATTTGGAACCTCACTTTTCAACTGACAACGTAACACTCAACCCTGAGCTTGAAGACGGTATTTTCTCAGGCTTTGTCGGTTACGCATTTAATGACAACTGGGCATTGGAACTGGGTTACAGCCAGTTTGACCTTGATGATAGTCGTTCAAAAAACCTAGGTATCAAGTCAATCGATGGCAAAGATTACCATCATGAAATGGATTGGGATGCGTCAATCAAAGCCAAGCAAGTGTCGCTGTCTCCAGTGTTTAGCTATGCATTAAATGACAAATGGACAACAAAATTCAAAGCGGGTCTAACGTACACGCAATACGACACCAAAGTTTCGAAACATCAAGAATACGAGCTTGTCGCGAACGACGATGTGGAAATGAACAACACGCTTTTCCACAACACAGAGAAAAACAACGAGCTAGGCGCAATGTTCTCAGTGGGTGCGGAATACCGAATTTTCCCGCAGTTCACCATTGGTGCAAACGCAAAATATCAACTAGACAACTACGCAAACACGGCATCCTTTAACGTAGGCACAACTTACTACTTCTAATTTAAGGGGACGATAATGAAAAAAATGATTTTAGCATCCATGTTTGCCCTACTTTCAAGCTCAGCTTTCGCCGCATTTAATGGTCCAGAAGTAAGCGTAATTAATTCGGTGAAAGAGGCGCACAACGCAACCGACGACAGCGCCGTCATGTTAACCGGGCACATTGTTCAATCTCTTGGTAACGAGACTTACTTGTTCAAAGATGAGACTGGTGAAATCGAAGTGGAAATCGACAATGAAGATTGGATGGGGTTAGACGTTGGTCCAAACGATAAAGTGACGATTCGAGGCGAAGTTGACTCAGAGTGGACAACCACGCAGATCGACGTAGAGACCATTCAAAAGCTTTAATTCGCCTGACACCTCAACACAAACAACACAGCCACATATTGGAGGCTGTGTTGTTTATGGGCCGTGAAACTACTCGTTTAGCTGGTCAAGCAAGGACAATCTTGCGGCAAGACTAATCGTATACTCTTAGGCTGAACATCAAACCGTATTGTTCTCGAATGATATGGTTCGCCATCTAAATTGAGCGGAAGTGGATTTGGGAAGTCTATCTCCAACCAGCTTGCTCTTGTGTGTTTTACAAACTCACCTTTCTCGCTAGGATTATTGATCTCTTCGATAACTTTTGGCAGCTCATGAGGTAAGAATGGACGCACCAGTGTTAGATCCATCAAGCCATCATTAATCATCGCTTTCGACGCTAACTCTTGCCCACCTCCAGCTAAGCGACCATTGCAGAAAGCGCCAAGCAACATTTCTCCCTGATAAGCCCCGCCTTCAATTGTTATTGTTCCGTCATAAGGTTTAAAGCCGAGGGCTTTTACAACACCAGTTAGTGTATAAGCGCCGCCACCAAGAAAGTTTTTAAGTTCAACAGGCGTTTCTGCCGTAACTTCTGCGCCAAACCCTGCTGTTGCCACGTTAATAAAGTAGCGATCGTTAGCCTTGACACAATCGACCAAAGCAGACTGCCCTTCTACGGCGAGAGATAAAGACGCCTTGATAGAAGCTGGCACTTGAATCGCGGTGGCAAAATCATTTGCGGTACCAAGAGGGATAATGGCTAACTCAGGGCGTTTTTCTTCTTCAATTTGGATAATCGCAGAAGCCGCCTCATTGACGGTCCCATCGCCACCAGCGACAACAATACGTTCAATCCCTTCATCAACCGCTTCTTTCACCAAGCGCGGCATGTCTTGAGATTCCCAAGTCACTCGCACTTGCACATCGACGCCCTTGTCTCTCATTTTCATGATTGCATCTCTTAACTCTGGGTTCCCAGCTTTTTTGCCGTTAAGGATGGCACGTATTGTTTTCTTCATTGCACTTCCTATTGGTTGATGGTTTTCCCTGCTTGTTTAATCTGTGATCGCAACCATTGATGGGCACTGTCGTTTGTCCGACTAGGATGCCATATTGTGCAGAGCTCATAGGTTTGTTCATCAAATGGCATAGATAAAGATTTAACATGATAGGTGTGGTTGAACAAGTTGATCATCGACTCGGGCATTAAACCAATATATTCACTACCGCAGATAACAGGTAGCATTTCCAACACGCCAGAAGCTCGATACTTTATCTTTCTTTTGTCCAAGTCGACAATATCATCGGCGTTTAACAAGCTCTTACGACTCTGCCACTGCGAAACCACCACATGTTCTTCTTCAAAAAATTGTTCAGCCGTAATCTCGTCCTTTAAGCGTGGGTGCTCCTCGCTAGACACCACCACCAAGCGCTCAGTAAGCACAGTTTCAACTTTTAAAACTGTTCGTGCTCTTGGCGCGATATCAATGATCAAGTCGTAACGTTGCAAACGCAGATCGCTTTCAAAATCTTCTGTAAAGAGTGGATGAACCTCTAAAGCAATATGTGGTGCCAACTCACGGATCTGTTTCATAACTTGAGGGAGCAACTCAAAACTTGCAACAGAGACACAAGCAATGGAAAACACTCGATTCGACACTTTAGGGTCAAATTCGCTAGAAGCCGTCAGAGTTGAAGTAAAGTTTTGCACCGAAGTAAGCAGCGCAGGGTAAATATCCATAGCAAAAGAGGTAGGTTCTACCCCCTTGGTACAGCGATGAAATAAAGGTTCGTCATAAATATCACGAAGGCGTGCCAACGCTTTGCTGACTGCGGGCTGCGTGATGCTGAGACGTGCTGCTGCTTTAGATAAGTTCCCCTCTTCATAAATGGCAATAAAGATGGGGATAAGATTCAGATCGGTCGGTTTCATGCTATTAAATTTTTCGAAAATCACTTTCTCTATTTTAATCTAACAGCATGATAGTTAACGTAGCCAAGTACAAGAAATGGGCGGTACGACCTGTTTTAATGAGTTTTAACTCAATTTTGACGTGCTCCATTCACCGCATAAGTGAGCAGCTACCGTGCAAGCCAAAGCTTACATTAAGATTTGCCTAAATATGGGGTAAGAAACTCGCTGACTTCCTCGCCGCATAAACCAATTTCTACCTCAATACCGGCTTGTTTTAGAATCTCGATACCTCGACCACTGTTGCGCGGATCTGGATCCAACATGGCTACGACGACTTTGCCAATACCGGATTTTACTAATGTCACCGCGCAAGCTGACGTGCGACCTACAAACGAACACGGTTCTAGCGTAACGTATGCCGTCACCGATTCTAACGAGCCTTGATATGCATTCAGCGCTTCTACTTCCGCGTGGTTGCCACCAATAGCTTGAGTATGACCTTCTGAAACGATTTGGTTGTCTTTCACTAACACGCAGCCAACCGGCGGGTTGGGTTGACATTCAGGAAGCGCATTTTTGGACACTTCCAATGCGCGGCGCATAAACTCTTGGCTCATTTGAACTCTATTCTCTAATAAAAACGAGGCGCTATATTAGCGCCCCGTTTTATTCATTGCCATCTCTTCCAATGACTTTGTCCAGTTCTGGTAACGCTCGCGGTATACGGAATTTAAAACGTTGTTGTTTGGTCTGGATCTTGCGCCACATCGACTTCATTAAATGAGCGCTATTTTCACCATTTTGCATTCGCGACGCACTTTTTTGCCACGATTCACTCGTATCGGCTTTGGTCATTTCCAGCTCTGCCGTATTTAAACGCAATTGTTTGTACAATACGGTCCTTGCTTCAGACCAACGTTTAGCCTTTAACAAACGGTGGAACGTCAACCATGTTGGTGTGGGTCTGTTGCGGTAGTAACGTTTAATGGCTACCAATGAAACAGCCACAAAGCCCAGCAATACAAGCGTGGAAACAATCCATGCAAAGTACGTTTTGATGAAGGATTTCAACGTGTGCTTCGCGGCAAATGTTTTGCCCTCTAACACCACCGTTTCCACTTGCTGAGTCTTACTGTTCCACCAACGGAACTCATAATCTGGCAGGGTTAATTCACCACCTTGTTGAATCACGTACACGCTCTCTTCTGTGCGTGTTGACTGGTAATCACCACGTGTTTGCGTATCTGTAAGACGGTGCGGTTGAGGATACGCTTGGTAACGGGTTGTTGATTCTCCTTTCAACAAGTCTGGTAGCAACACAGATAGCGAATCTTGAGCTGAAATGGTGATTTTACGCGTGATTGCATCCCCAACTTTGAGTGACTCAGTGGAGGTTTCCCACTCTTGTTTTACGTCTACGTGCGTTGCAGAAAACCAAGGCGTGTCACCGCTCAACAATCCCGATGGCAAGACAGTTTTGAACTTAATCGGCTGCGTGTAAAGGGTACCTGACACCTTCTCGCCGTCCGGTGCTGACACCTGAACGCCCACTGCGACAGGTGGAATCACAAAATCACCAGATGCTTGTGGATACAAAGTCACTTCCCAGCGTTGACGCGACCAAGTTTGTCCGCCCTTGTGCTCCGTGAAGTTAGTGGCTAACTGATTACGCTGTTTGGCGATAACATTGGGCATTTCAATACTGCCAATTCGCGTCCCACCCGTAAACCAGCGCGGCGTTGCCACTTCGATGGTTAAAATGACTTGCTCGTTGACACTAAAACTTGGCGTTTTACGCTTTTCCCCAGCCGTTGGTTGTTGACCGACCCACGCTTGCAACTCAACACCATGATTGCGTTGAAGATCGTAAATATCCTGAGCGAAAACGTGACGACTTACGAACAGACTCAAACAAACCACTAACCATGCCACTATCCTTGCAGGAAGTGCAAAAGAGGTCACGCGATGGGCATTCATCATCATTGGGCAGCCTCCTCTGTATTGTGTTCCGTTGTCGTAGTTGAGTTACCCGTTGTTGGCGAGCGTAATTGAATTTGAAATTTAGCGCGTAAGAAATACTTCGGATCCGCTTCGACTCGCTTTAGCCACTTGTCGGCTAATTCTTGGCTACCTAAGATGTCGTCTGCGCTTAACGTCTCTTTAATCATCAACTCTGCTGACGTTTGTTCATCCGCTCCTTCTGCGGTTTGAGGGTTGTCGCCTAGCTCGGTTGACGCCTCTTGCTCTGTTCCTGCTTGACTCTCACTCATCTGATTTATCTCATCGACGATGCCAGCAATCACTTTCAAGTTGTGCTCAACATCAGGTCTTAACGACTCGCTCAACGTTGGCTTACTGGCTAGGGATTTTAACAAGTCACGAGCAGCCAAATATTCACGCTGACGCGCCAATGCGCTCGCCGCATTGTAAAGACCGTAATCTCTAACCTCTTCGGACGGGTCGTTTTGCATTTCCAAAAACGCACTGTGCGCGAGCTCAAACTCGCTAGCGTAGTAGTACGCCGTGCCTTTGCGTAATGGATCGACAAAGTGTTTTGCAGCTTCTAAATACGCTTGTTGGTTGAACAAACGCTGTCCTTGTTGGTCTGGCGTCAGCCACAAATCCCACCACCATTGCGCCACCTTGTCGAAGGTCGTCACTTTTTGCACAACTTGTGGCTGTTCGGCTTTAACAGAAATGTTCTCTGCCATTGCACTGGTCGGCATCAACAGTGTAGCGCTCACCATTGCAATCACGCACCACTGCACTAACCACCCTTTTCTAAACCACAGCATCATGATCAACGCGATTGGGAACAGCAGTTGATAACCCATGTCTTTCCAAGGCATTGAAGATTCGCCATTAAGCTGCATATTGCGCTCAACGTATCGATTCAGTTGTTCGATATCACTGTTATCGACCGTCACTTCCACCAACCGACCGTTGGTCTGGCTGGCCAGTTTTTGCAGAGAATCCAAATCCATCGGGTTGTTACTCACGATGTCTGTATTCCCCGCAGCAAGAATTAACAGTTGATAAGGTTTGCCTGCAAAATACGCTTGGTATTGCTTAATCGTGGCCGGGTTCACGCCGTCGCTCACCAACAAAACGGTGGAGCCTGGTTGAGCTTGCAATTGTTGATCAATTAACGGCAAGGCTTTTTCAGCAAGCTTACCTTGCACGGGCATGATTTCTGGCGTAATGGCCGCCAAGAATGGGTCAAATACTTTGCTGTCTTGAGTCACAGGCATCGCCACATGAGCACTGCCCGCAAACACGACTAAACCCGTTTTTCCGCCTTTTCCCGCAACTAACAAATCGCGTATTTTCTGTTTGGAACGCTCAAGGCGGCTTGGTGGGAGATCTTTTTGCAGCATCGAGTCGCTGTTATCAAGCACCACAAGCAGAGAGGCTTTATCTTCACCAAAGGGGGAAGATTCACGTTGCCACGTTGGGCCTGCACAAATCACAATGGCGATTAGCACAATCAGCATCAAGAGCTTAAGCGGCAGTTGCTTGCGCCAACCTCGCTCACCTATCGTCAAAGCATTGCGTAAATGTTCGGGAAGAATATCCTTCCAGCTTGGTTTGCTTTCTTCTCGCCAGCGCAACCACACCAAGAAAAACATGGGGATCAAAGCCAGTAACCACAGCGGTCGGATAAAATGAAACTGCGTAAAGAATTGCGTCCAACTAAGAGAATCAAACATCGCTCTCTCCTAATGATGATCGTGTTGCAGCCCTTCTTTTGAGTGTCGCGACGCTGAACGCGAGTAAATGCATGATGACCACTAACGCCATCAAGTAATGGTGAAGACTTTGTTTTGGGCGGTATGTGGTGCTTTCGTAAAGTTGAGGTTCCAGTTTGCCAATCTCGTCGTAGGCAGCCGACAGTTCATCACGGTTGAGAGCTTCAAACGCTTCACCGCCGGATTCTTTTGCAATGCGATGAATCGTGTCCATATCCAACGCGGTTTCACCTATCGTTTCAGGATCACCCATCGCAATCACGTGCACTCGCACGCCTTTGGCTTTCGCAACTTTCGCCGCATCAATCGGTTCGACAAAGCTGCCCGTGTCGTTACCATCGGTTAATACAATCGCGACTTTTTCACGGTTTTGATCTTGTTCTAAAGCACCACGCGACTTATCGCTTTGCTCAAAAACTTTAATCGCTAAGCCAATCGCATCACCAAGATGGGTACTCTGCCCGGCCATCGCCACATCGGTTTGGTTAAGCAGTTCGAGCCACACTTTTTGGTCTGCGGTAAATGGCGTTTGCACAAAAGCGGCATCACCAAAAAGAACCAAGCCTAATCGGTCACCTTTACGAGACTGAACAAACTCCGTCAGCACTTCTTTTGCCGCATCAAGGCGAGAAATTTTTTCACCTGTACGAGAGGTGAAATCAGGCTCAGCCATGGAACCCGAAAGATCCACCACGACCATCACATCGCGCCCTAAACTCTCGCGAACTTGAGGCTCGCCTAACACAGTGGGTTTTGCCATCGCACACACCACCAAAAGCCATGAGAGAATTAACGTTGCTCGTTGCCACCAGCTTGGGGTTAACTGGCTTGCACCTTCTGACGGCGTCTCGCCAATCGCTTCCACCAACTGACTAAAAAACGGCACTTTGATCGCCATTTGCTTAGTGCGATATGCAGGCACCAAGTAGTACACCACCAATGGCAGCGGCAAAATCAGAAACCACATTGGGTGAGCAAATTCAAAACCAGACAAACCAGTTAGCGATGCAAGAAGATCATTCATGTTGACCTCCCTGATTTGCTTTGCGTTTCAATAATGGAGATTTCTTTGCCGCGCTTTTTTGAGCATCACAGCGGTGTTCACTCACCCAGTTTTTCGCACGAGCAATAAGCGTTACTCGCTCTTCGTTGGTTAGCATAACGCTTGGGTCAACAATACTTTGTAGCCAGCGCTTTGAAAGCTCATCGTTAAAGACCACTTGCGAGTTTGCTAGAGAATCTCCGGTTTGCGGATATAGCGCATCGAGCTTGCGCAAAAAGGCGGTATCAAACAATTTCGCGTTACGGCTATCAACATGAATCAACACAATTTTAAGCACAGAGAACAATGCTTTAGGCATGCCTTTGTCGCTCGGTTTGATTTGCGAAATCGTCAACAGAGCTTCTTGTCGGTAGCGGTTACACCACCATTGTTGAGCCAAGCGATACGCGACATACACCAATGCAATGAGCGCAACCGCCGCTAAAATTTTCCAGCCAATAGTTTGCGGATACCAACTCACGCTTGGTGGCACGGCCACATCATGTAGCTCTCTGAGTATGTAGGTACTCGGAGGCGTAGGAACACCACTCATTTAACGTCCCCCTACCAGTTTTTGAAATTGTTTAATGTGCTCGCCTGTCGTATCGAGTTCGATGTGCGGAAGGTGTTTCATCGCCATAAGTTGAGAGAGTGATTGTCGCTGTAAGCTAGTTCGAGCCTCAAGCTTTGCGCTCGCGGCTTCTACCTTTGCTTTGCTGTCTAAATTGAGTTGATACTGCCCATCACCAACCACCCATTTCGATTTTGCCAAATCGTCTGGTAGCGCTTGTTCTAATGGGTCACTGACCATCACTGCGAGAACATCGTTGTGCTGTTGTAGCTGTTTAAGGTGGTCAAGGTGGTGCTCCTCGCAGTCGCTCCAGTCGCTGATAAAAATCAATGTGGATTGTTTGAGCTTCATGCGTTTAATGAGCTCAATCCATTGACTGAACGTCACTTTTTCGGAATTGCGAGAGTCCACATTGAGCGATTGATTGGCTTTAGCGAGACGCTTAAGTTGAGCCAGAAGATCGTTTTGCGAACGCTGCGCCTTGCTGTGAAACAACGCCTGTTGGGATGCAATGACAAAACCAATTCGGTCGCCATCTTTTAACACACGCCACCCGCACATGGCCGCGATTTCTGCCGCGACAACCGATTTCATGACTTGTGTCGAAGCAAAAAACATTGCGCTGCGCTGGTCGACACACACGATCACGTTGCGATCTTTTTCTTCGGTGTAGCTGCGCACGTGCGGCTTGCCTGTGCGCATCGTGACTTTCCAATCCAGGTTACGAATGTCGTCACCCAATTGATAATGACGCAGCTCTTCGAAGTTCAATCCACGACCGCGAAACAGCGAATTGTGGCGGCCTGAGAGTACGCTACCCGCTTTTAGATGAGGAAGTAAACTGAATGAGTCTGCCTGTGCTTGCAGACGTACTAAGCGAGCGTAATCGCAGTACAAACGGGGATCCATCCCCTGTGATTTTGGCGCAAGAGTTGGCTTAGCCATAATGCCTCCCGCTTATCCAATTTCTACACAATCTAGCAGCTCTTGCACGACGCGTTGGTGATCGACTCCGTCTGCTAGTGCATCGTAGGTCAAAGAAAAACGGTGGCCCAGTACAGACGGAACCATGGCTCGCACATCGTCAGGAGTGACATGGTCACGTCCTTGCATCCACGCATACGCACGAGCGCATTTGTCTAGTGCGATGGAAGCACGAGGACTAGAGCCAATCTCAATCCATTTTGCTAAGTTTGAATCGGCATAACGCTCTGGCTTACGAGTCGCCATCACTAACGCGACGATGTAGTTTTCCACTAGATCTGACACAACAATATCAGGTAGTTGACGACGTGCTTCTAGCACCACGTCAGGTTCGATGTGTTTTGGCGTAATAATTTCGCTGCTGGTTTCCGCACCTAATTCTTCACTGCGCACCAAACGAATGATGTCACGTTCAGCGTCGTCTTCTGGGTAATCGACGGTAACCTTCATGATAAAACGGTCCATTTGCGCTTCTGGCAGCGGGTACGTGCCCTCTTGTTCTACTGGGTTTTGCGTTGCAAGCACCATAAATAAGTCTGGCAATACGTGAGTTTTATCGCCTACCGTAATTGTGCCTTCGGCCATGGCTTCAAGCAGTGCCGCTTGTACTTTGGCTGGCGCACGGTTGACCTCATCGGCAAGCACTATACTGTTAAAAATTGGCCCTGGTTGAAAATGAAGTTGCGGCTTGCCATCCAACTCTTGATAAACCTCGGTCCCCGTCACGTCCGATGGCAAAAGATCCGGCGTAAACTGGATTCGACCAAAACTTGTGTTTAGCAAGTTCGCCAACGATTTTACAGAACGTGTTTTTGCCGTTCCCGGCAAACCTTCTAGAAGAATGTGCCCGTTCGTTAATAACCCGATGACTAAAGCTCGAACCACGTGGCTTTGTCCAATGACGCTTTTTTCTGTTTGTTCGATGAGTTCTTTTATCGCTTGTTGTGCGTGGTTCATAGGGTACCTTTTCAGTGGTTTAAGCCGTCTTTTCAATAGTTAAGTATAAGAACAAATGAAATAACTTAAGGTTATATTCACTATGTTATCTTTGCGGTTCTTCAGATTGGAGAAGCTGTGCAAGACCAACCAACATCGGTAACGCGTAATCAAAGAACATTTTGATTCCCGAACACAGATAGTTTAGTCCAGCCTCGCCATTCGGCGTTTTGATCAGACGGTTTTTCGGACACTCGCCCCAGCAATAAGGCAAGTAGGGACACTGCTTACAATACGTCGGCAAAGATTCGCGTTTTGCCATGCCAAAGGTGTATTGTCGTGTAGAGAAGGCCATGTCACTCAATGAGTGTTTATGAATGTTGGCGAGTTTGTATTCAGGGTACACATAGTGGTCGCAACTGAACACGTCGCCATTGTGCTCAATCGCCAAGCCTTTGCCACAAAACTCAGCTGTCACGCAAAGCTGAGACGGTTTCCCCATTACTTGCGCTACCGCGGTTTCAAACAGGTTAACCAGTACACGGCCAAGATCGTTATTCACCCATTCTTCAAAGGTCGCCATTAAAAAGCGTCCCCAGTCTTCAGGATCAACCGACCAATCCGTCACAACAGACATTGGGTGACCCGGTTTCGCCAGATCACTGCCTTTGGTTGGGATCATCTGTTCGTTCCAAAACTGCGGTGCGGTTGTTTGGAAGTCGTTCGCTTCTACCACCGGTGCAAACTGAATGTAAGTCACACCCAATTCTTGGGTTAAAAATCGATACACTTCGAGCGGGTATTTCGCATTGTGACGATTCACCGTGACCAACGCGTTGAATTTCACGCCATGCGCTTTGAGCTTATCTACCGCTTTCATCACCAGATCAAACGTCGGCTTACCGCTGCGGGTTTTGCGATATTTGTCGTGCAGCTCTCGTGGCCCATCAATCGACAAGCCAACTAGGAAGTTGTGCTCTTTTAAAAACGCGCACCACTCATCGTTTAGCAAAATGCCGTTGGTCTGAAGGTCGTTTTCAATGCGAACGCCTTTCGGCTGATGTTTCTTTTGCAGAGCTACAACATTGCGGAAATAGTCCAACCCAAGTAGCGTTGGCTCACCGCCCTGCCATGAGAAAACAATTTCTTCGCCATCCTGACTTTCGATGTAGCTTTTCACGAACGCTTCCAATGTTGCGTCGTCCATTTTTGGCTGCTTTTCTTGGTGCAGTAGATTTTCTTTATGCAGATAAAAGCAGTACTGACAATCGATATTGCATTTTGCTCCGCCTGGCTTTGCCATCACATGGAATCGACGATCGTACGCACCCGGAACCGGTGCTTTAGACGCCGTTTTAAGAGGAACAATAGGCATGGTAGTAGAATGGCGAGGGGAAATTTTACTCATACGTTTCTCACTATTTAATATACCCAAATAACCTCGTAATCACATTTCAGCAGGAATTGAAGCTATTTGGGTATATAGCGCTCCGAAAAGCGCTATGGATTATCGATGTTCTTTATTACTTAGAAGACTTAGGTACGAATGAACCTGCTTCCATGCGAGGTGGGAACTCTTTAAACGTACCCATTACCTCTTTCACTTTCTCTACCGCTGGCATCATTAGGAATGAACGCTCGTACATCCAACGAGAGTAACCCATACCTTGGTCACCACGTTCGAATGGGTCGATACTCAAGTCGAAGATCAATGGAACACGAAGTTTAGTAAACGGCTTGCGCCATACATCCATGCCTGTTTCATTCTCTTGAATCATAAAGTGGAACTTGTACTTTCCTTGGCGTAATGCCACAAGATCACCGTCATCGCTCCAGTAAACGAATTCGTTACGAGCAGATTTGTCTGACTTACCCGTTAGATATGGCAGTTGGTTGTAACCATCTAGGTGAACTTTATAGTCCATATCACCAACTTTCTTACCTTTTAGTAATTCATCTTTAACTTTGGTGTCACCCGCTGCAGCAACCAATGTCGGGAAGAAATCCTCTAATGACATCATGCCGTTGAACGTTTTACCTGCTTCGATGTTTCCAGGCCATTTAATCAACATCGGCACACGGAAACTGCCTTCCCAGCCAGTGTTTTTCTCAGAGCGGAATGGTGTCATCCCTGCATCAGGCCACAAATCAACCATAGGGCCGTTGTCAGTGGTGTAAACAATGATTGTATTGTCATCCACACCCAACTCTTTGATCTTGTTAAGTAGGTGACCAATTTGATCATCGTGCTGCTTCACGCCATCTGCATAAAAACCAGCGCCTGTTTTACCTTTATAATCATCAGGTACGTGCGTGAAGTTGTGCATGCGAGTGGTGTTAAACCAAGTAAAGAACGGCTTATCTGCTTTTACTTGTTTTTCTATGAAGGTTTCCGCAGCATCAAGGAATTCACCGTCAACATTTTCCATACGCTTACGCGTAAGTGGACCGGTATCTTCAATTTTACCGTCAGCGTAAGAGTGGATTACGCCACGAGGGCCAAATTTCTTCTTGAACTCTGGATCTTTAGGATAATCCACGTTCTCTGGCTCTTCTTCCGCGTTCAAGTGATATAGGTTGCCGAAAAACTCATCAAAACCGTGGTTGGTAGGAAGGTGTTCGTCTCGGTCGCCTAAATGGTTCTTACCAAATTGTCCGGTTGCATAACCCATTTGCTTAAGCACGGTTGCAATCGTTGGATCTTTTTCCGAGATACCTTGCGGAGCGCCTGGTAAGCCCACTTTTGATAGACCAGTACGTTTTGGCATTTGACCAGTAATGAATGCAGAACGGCCTGCTGTCGAACTTTGCTGTGCGTAGAAGTTAGTGAACTTCGCACCTTCTTTAGCAATGCTATCGATGTTCGGCGTGTTGTACGCCATCATGCCTTGGTTGTAGGTACTAAGGTTCCAGTAACCAACATCATCACCAAAGATGACAAGAATGTTGGGTTTGTCCGCTGCGTGTGCAACTGCAGATGCAGCGCCTAATGCTAACGTACATGCGTTAAGTACGAGTTTTTTACTGCTCGTTTTGGTCGCATTTTTCATATTATCTCCAAGAGTTCGCTAGTGCGTAAAAATGGTATTCGCTTTTCAATACCATTGTTGATATAAGATAAAGCACTAATTTCAGGCGATAAATGCAGTCAGAATTAGTTAACCTATAAATTAAATTTATGAGTAACGTTATGGACTTGAATTTGATCCAAACTTTTCTTGTTGTCGCGGAGTTCCAATCTTATACAAAAGCCGCGGAACAATTGGGGCTTACGCAACCTGCTGTGAGCGCTGCAATAAAGCGTTTAGAACAAGTGGTCGATAAGCAATTATTTGTCAAAAAAGGGCGAGGAATCGCACTAACATCCACCGCCTATCAACTGCTACCACAATTCCAGCAAGCGGTTAATATCATTGATAATGCGATATCCGATAAGAATCATTTTGAAGTGTGTTGTTCCGAAATTTTATTGCACATTATGGACCCGATAAAGAACACTATTTTTTATGAATCGCCACCCGAAAAGTTCTTATTATTTGAGCTTCTAAGACAACAAAAAGTCGATCTTGTCATTGATACTGTTATCACAAAAGATGCCGCATTTATTATTGAAGATGCCTACGAAGAAGAGGCGGTGATTATCTGTCGTGAGAATCATCCCCGCGTGCAAGGCTCGCTCTCAAAAGAACAGTTTTATGAGGAAACTCACTGTTTATTTTCAGGGAAATGGAACAACATGTCGGGGTTCGAGCAGCTAGCAAAGGAAACAATTCAAGAAAGAAAAGTCGACTTGATCACATCTTCGCTAGCGGGCATGGCGCTGTATGTCGCCCAAAGAGATAGTTTAGGGATCGTTTCTCAATCTTTTGCAAACAAGTGGAGAAAAGCGCTCAAACTTCAAATTTTGTCCTGCCCCATTTCGATACGCTCTATCCCTTACAAGTTCGTCTACCATAAGCGAGAGGTAAACAACCCTGCTCATATTGCGCTACGTGAAAAAATTAAAGCCAACTTAACGGCAGCCCACTACGAGCCTGTTTCCTTATAGTGCTTGTTGATTCGCATTTTCTTTGCCATTCGTTGCTCTGAAAGCTTTTATTAGACGGAAAAAAGAGGCTCATATGAGCCTCTTTTCTATATGGTTGCATCGTATTGCTTACGTAGCACTAACCTACTTATTTGGGTTCTCTTTTAATTTCTCCATCACCTGATCGAGCGAGAAGCTTGCCGCTTTTTGCCTTGGTGGGAACTCTTTAAACGTTTCGAGGAATCGTCCTACGTAAGCTTGGGCAGGAACCAGCATATAAGCACGGTCTAGCATCCAATCATAGTAGGTGTTGGAAGTGATATCAGCCACTTCGTAAGGGTCCATACGTAAGTTGAAGATCTTAGGAACTCGAAGTGTAGTGAATGGTTCCGCCCAAATGCGCAGCGTACCTTTTGCTCGTTGCTCCATAAAAACCAGTTTCCACTTGTTATAACGAAGTGCGGTTAAGTCTCCATCATCCGAGAAGTAAAAAATCTCTTCACGCGGTGCTTTCTCTTCTTTGCCAGTTAAATATGGCAGGAAGTTGTAACCATCGAGATGCACTTTGAATTTCTTACCATTCGCACTATAGCCTTTGAGTAATTTCTCTTTGATACTGTCATCACCCGCGGCAGCAACGAAAGTTGGCATCCAGTCCATGTGATGCATGATATCATTCGAGACAGAGCCAGCTTTAATTTTACCCGGCCAACGTACCATCGCAGGGACTCGATATGCACCTTCCCAGTTGGTATTTTTCTCTCCACGGAATGGCGTTGTACCTGCATCTGGCCATGAGTTCATGTGTGGACCATTATCGGTTGAATAAAAGACTATCGTGTTGTCTTTTATGCCCAAATCGTCCACTTTTTTCAGTAGTTGGCCGACATGATTATCATGCTCAACCATACCATCTGCATACTCACTGATGCCTGTTTTTCCCGAGTTCTCTTCTTTCACGTGGGTACGGAAATGCATACGCGTTGCGTTCCACCAGACGAAGAAAGGTTTTTCAGCTTTGACGGCACGATCCATAAAATCGAGAGCCGCATCCAACGTCTCTTCATCCACGGTTTCCATACGCTTGCGAGTCAGAGGCCCGGTGTCCTCGATTTTGCCGTCAGCGTATGAGCGAATAACGCCTCGTGGACCAAACTTTTTACGAAATTCTGGATCTTTAGGGTAATCGACGTTTTCTGGTTCTTCCTCGGCGTTCAAGTGATAAAGGTTGCCAAAAAATTCATCGAAGCCGTGGTTAGTAGGCAGGTGTTCGTCTTTGTCGCCTAAATGATTTTTACCAAATTGACCCGTCATATAGCCCATCGGCTTCAACATTTCGGCAATGGTGGCATCTTCTTCCTTCAAGCCAAGATCCGCGCCAGGAAGCCCTACTTTACTTAAACCCGTTCTAAGGACGGTCTGGCCGGTGATAAAAGTAGAACGACCCGCAGTACAAGATTGTTCACCGTAATAATCCGTGAACATCATGCCCTCTTTCGCGATGCTGTCTATATTTGGTGTTTTGTATCCCATCAAGCCGAAGGTGTAAGCACTGAGATTGGACTGGCCAATATCATCACCCCAAATGACGAGAATGTTAGGTTTCTCT
The DNA here is from genome assembly GCF_043995865.1 of Vibrio sp. D3. NCBI lineage: Bacteria > Pseudomonadati > Pseudomonadota > Gammaproteobacteria > Vibrionales > Vibrionaceae > Vibrio > Vibrio sp. D3. The sequence goes on from NZ_CP171886.1 coordinate 424,526, forward strand.
GCCGCGATACTGCTACTTGTCGCGCCAATTAAGGCGGCAGCAAGAATCGCTAATCGACGTTTTACGCCATATTTCGCTGTCATATAAACCTCTGTGTGTATTAGAAAAGAGCTTCCTGCAACAGAATGTATAGTCTAGAAATAGTGGATAAGCGAATCTTAGAAATAAGAACTTTAGATACATTAACAGCTGCTCTAGTCCCCAAAATAGCTGATTATTTGCTTTAGAAATTGTGGTAATACCTATTGATTTGGCGGTTTAAATTGGTGCTCTTTCCGTCGTAGAGTTATTTCTTCCATATCAGAATTTTGATATGACTCCGACATATTGCATTACAAATAAAATACAGCATTGATCTCACGCCAACATTAATGATAATAGTTTTTACTATCATTAATAATTGAAATGCCAATATGTTTGAGTCTACCCTTTCGTCTGCTCCTAAGACGTCAGCTTCCGATAACGGTCTCAATAATGAATATGAGCTCGTACTGGATAAGCACAGCCATACTGTGATGATAAATCGTCCGTCAGACAAAAAGTTTGTTCAGCTCACAAGCGTTCAATTCGAGTTGCTCCGTACTCTGACTCATTATCAAGATCAAGTACTTAGCAAATCTTTCCTTTATGAAACGGTACTGAAGCGCACGTTCTCAGAGCATGACCGCGCACTCGATATGCACATTAGTAGAATAAGAAAACGACTGGTTAGCGAAGGGATTAACGCGGATCGAATTCAGACCGTTCATCGACAAGGTTATGTATTTAAGCATGCGAAAAAGTAAAGAAATCGCGGCGAATTGCTCCAACTTTTGGTAATTGACCGCTTATTTTGCTTTAATTAATGCAAATTCTAATCACGTAAAATAACTCAATGAATTTGCGCTTAATTTTTATACTTTGCATTGCTATATTGTTTGCTGGCTGTGCAACCTATGCGGGCCTTAACTATGACCAACTGTTTGGTCCACAGCTCGTTCGTGAGCGTACGGCGGACGTAGCTACACCTCAAGCAAACTTCTTCCAAAGCGAAGTCAAACCCATTATGGATAACCGCTGTGTCGTCTGTCATGCGTGCTACGATGCACCATGTCAGCTTAAGCTTTCTTCCGTTGAGGGTATTGACCGTGGCGCGAGCAAAGCACTTGTATATGAAGGAACAAGACTTACTGCCGCCGCGCCAACACGCTTATTCGAAGATGCAGAAACAACCCAAGAGTGGCGCGATGCGGGTTTTCATCCGGTACTTAACGAACGTGATCAGAGCATGGCGGCCAACATTGATGCAGGCCTCATTGCACGTTTGCTACAACAAAAAGAACGCCACCCGCTGCCTGATCAAGTCCAGTTAGAAGGTTTTGATTTTTCGATAGATCGAGAACAAACCTGTCCAACAATTGAAGAGTACGAACAGTACGAAAAAGATAACCCAACCTGGGGAATGCCTTTTGGTATGCCAAACCTATCAAACAGTGAATACCACACACTGATGACTTGGCTGGAAAACGGCGCGATAATGAACGTTCACCAACCAATTAGTGAACAAGAGCAAGCTCAAATCGACAAGTATGAAACTTTGCTCAATCGCGCTGATCTAAAAAATCAACTGATGGCTCGCTATATTTACGAGCATTTGTTTTTGTCTCACCTCTACTTTTCAGAACTCACTGAAGATCCTCGATTCTTTACGTTAGTTCGTTCTTCTACTCCACCGGGGCAACCAGTAAAACGTATTTCAACACGTCGCCCGTACGATGATCCCGGGGTTGAGCGCGTGTTTTATCGAATTATTCCAGAACAAGGGACGATTGTAGATAAAACACACATGCCGTTCGCGTTAAACAAGCAACGTATTGAAAACTGGAACACTTGGTTTATCGATGCGGATTACACGGTTAATCAACTACCGAGTTATGAACCTGAAGTTGCTGCAAACCCGATGACATCATTTATCGATCTTCCGGTTAAATCACGCTTCAAGTTTATGTTGGACAATGCGCAAAACACGATCATGGCTTACATTAAAGGGCCTGTTTGTCGTGGCCAACTTGCACTGAATGTTATCAATGATCGCTTTTGGATATTCTTTCTAGATCCAGATAAAGCAGATATCCCTGAAGTAAATGAGTTTTACCGCTCTCAGGCTGATAACCTAAGACTGCCAGCAGAGCAGGAAAGCAACACTCTGCCTGTTACCAACTGGGTTAAATACGCGCGTCAGCAAGCTCGCTACCTAGAAGCCAAGTCTGAATTTACCAATAACTGGTTTAAGGAAGGCGAAAACCTATCCACCGACGTAATTTGGGACGGTAATGGCACCAACCACAATGCGGCATTAACGATTTTCCGCCACTTTGACAGCGCATCTGTCGTACAAGGGTTAGTTGGCGAGCAGCCGAAAACGGTATGGATTCTTGACTACGCGTTACTAGAACGCATCCACTATTTGCTCGTTGCCGGGTTTGATGTGTATGGCAACTTCGGCCACCAACTCATGACACGAATGTTCATGGACTTTTTGCGTCTGGAAGGCGAAAGTAACTTTATCTCGTTGCTACCAACCGATATGCGTCATGAACTGCAATCAAGCTGGTATAAAGATCAAAGTCCACAGTTAAGTGACTTTTTACAACGCAACGTGAAGCCATTTAACCAACCAACCAGCGTCGAGTACAAAACTGACGATCCAAAAACAGAGTTAGTCGAGTTGCTTAGAGAACGAGTTTCAGATGTTCTTCTTCCGCGCTACGAGGTTAAAGATACTGAGCTTTCTGCTCAAAGTGAAAAACAGCTCCAACGTATTGGCCAAGTTCGTGGAGAAGGCCTGAAAACCGTTCCGCAAATCACTATGCTTATGGTGAGAAGCCAGTCTGGAAAAGATGAGTTATTCACCCTACTTCACAATAATGCACACACGAATATTTCTAGCTTGTTTGATGAAGCAAGCAACCGCGACTTTGCTAACGATGATATGACCATCGTACGTGGCGTTGTGGGAAGCTACCCAGCGGCATTTTTCTCGATCAACGAAAATCAAGTAAAAGAATTTGTCGATCAATTTAGTGCCATCCAAAATGAATCCGATTACGTTAAGTTGTTGGATAATTTTGCGATTCGCAGAAGCTCAGAAAAATTCTGGCCGTTTAGCGATCGTCTGCACAATTGGTACCGTACAAAACAACCGATCGAATTTGGATTACTTGACTATAATCGTTTTGAGAATCGATGATGATTTAAGGGGGTTCTCATGGGTATCCGAGATAACATTGCCGCTCTTGAACAACAGATTTACGTTGCTTGTTCTGAGGGAGACTACGAAACGGTCAACATGCTTGAGCATCAACTCGAATACTTGCGTGGCAAAGTGGAGCATCCTTTTGATGACGACCCTTATGCCCTAGACACTCGATTCGAGTGGGAAGATGACATGACCGAATAGAAAAAACCTCCGGCTTGCCGGAGGTTTTTGTTTTTGGGATGCAATTGATTTACTTCGCCATCAACTCATCAAGAGCTTGAATTGATTCAGACACTTGAGACACCAATTGATCTTTAGTCGCCATGTAGGTATCTAAAGGTTGAGGCGCAGCTTCAATTGCTTGGCAAGAGTTCATTAATGCCGTAAGCCCTAAACTCCCTGCGCTGCCTTTTAGTTTGTGAGCAAGGTTCTTCACTTCTTTACTGTCATTACCACCAGCAGACGCTTGCAGCTTGCTTAGTACATCGGCACTGGTCGTTCTAAACAGATTAATGATGTGCAACATCTTCTCTCTGCCCAAGATTTTCATATCGGACTCAATCACGCTCGGGTTAATGATGACCACATCTGATTCCTCTGTTTTAGGGACTTGAATAACCTTTGATTGTATCGCTTGTTCTTGAGGCGAAGTTTGATCAAACGGGGTACAGTCGGCATTTTGTGGCAACAACAACGGTTTTCCATCCAGCACATCCTGAATCAATGCCGCTAGAGCTTCTTTTGCCAATGGTTTAGGTAAATACCCGTCAAAACCTGCAGCTAAATAGCGCTCAACTTCTTCGGCAAAAACGTGCGCAGACACTGCGATCATAGGCGTAGCGGCAAGGGCTTTATTGGCTGGTTTGTTACATTCAATTTGTTTCAAACGTTGGATTAACTCGGTTCCATCACAGTCTGGCAAGTTGATGTCGACTAAAGCGATATCAAAATCCTGCGTGCTGATCAGTTGCTCTGCTTGTGAGCCGTTTTCTGCCATCACGACCTGGTGGCCCATGCTTTCTAAAAAGCCTTCCGCAACCACTCGGTTTACTTCATTGTCTTCTACCAACAAGACTTTCGCTTTCACTTTGCAGCGCGCGGTTGCCACTGCACCGGTTTCAACAGGTTCACTTTCCTCTAATGGAATGGAGAACCAGAATCGACTGCCATGTCCTTCTTCAGAATCGACTTCTAAAATGCCGCCCATCGCTTCAATGATTCGTTTACTGATGGCAAGGCCAAGCCCCGTTCCTCCAGTTTGACTCATCCCACCTTCGGCTTGCGTGAAGGCATCAAACAACGTTCTCTGATCTTTTTTGGCAATACCTATCCCGGTATCTGATACTTCGAATAGGACTTGCGACTCATCCTCTGGGTTGAGGCTAACATAGATATCAATTTCACCTTCGTCAGTAAATTTAATCGCGTTTCCGACGAGGTTGTTCAGCACCTGACTGATTCTGGTGACATCCCCTTTCCAATAACGACTTACATCACTTTCAATATGATAGGAAAACAACAGCTTCTTCTCTTGAGCTCGACTGTTCATCAACTGGAAAGTGTCTTCAACCATTTGGTGTAAATCGAAGCCCATGTGGCGAATCTCTAAATGCCCTGCTTCAATCTTGGAGTAGTCCAGCACATCATTCAGAATCGCGAGCAACGTTTTACCACTGCGGTTGATGATTTCCGCATAACGCTTTTGAATGGGGTTGAGGCCGGAGTCAATCAACAAACGTGCCGTTCCGAGCACCCCATTCATCGGCGTTCTGATCTCATGGCTCATGGTCGCCAAGAATGCTGATTTAGCTCGACTCGCTTGCTCTGCTTGCTTACGAGCTTTCGCGTGATTCAAAACCTCTTCATTCAAACGGCGGTTCGCTTGTTTTAACTGCGAAGTACGTTGCTCAACGAGCTCTTCCAAATGCTCTTTGTGCTCTTCGAGCTCTCGCTTGGCTTGAGCTTCTCCCTCTGCGACCACTTTTAGCGCTTGCGCTGTATTTCGAGCCGTGATGATAGCTTGCCCCATATGCGCTAGCTCATCTTTGCCTTTTACCTCCAGCTCGACGGCTAAGTTACCCTGCGCCACAGAAAGCAGCGCGGCAGAGTACTCTGCCAATCGCTTAACCACAGAAAGGTATACAACACGCCATAAAATCAGCACCAACACAATCAAACCAACAATTGAAATCACCGTTAGAGACCACTGAGCGAATTTCAGCGTGCTCGTCAATTCATCCACAGCGACGGTTGTCGTTTTGTTTGAATCATCAACCAACTTGTTTACGGTACCATTCAGCTCCGAAAACAATTCCAGTGTCTTTTGCATCAGTTGTTGAGATTGTTCGTTATTCTCATACTGCTGCATCAAAATAGTGAACACGACCTGACGCTTACCGAGCTCTGTTAGTAGTTGGCTCATTTGTTTGGAGCGAGTGGGATCTTCTACGGCAAGCACACGGCGCTTCATGATTTTGAGATTACTTTCAAAATCACTTTGCACCTGCTGGATTCGCTCAATATTGGTTAATGTGCGAGCTTCTTCAATTTGATTCAGCATTTTAAAAGCCAATAAGTGCAGCTCATGCAATCGCTCTGTCAGATCTAGATCCACTTCCACCAGCGCATCTAGTGCCTGATAAACTTGCGATTTTTTATTCGATTCTAATAAGTCATAGATATGTGTGACGTTAGCAACGGCAATGGTGCTCGTGTTCTGAACTTGCGTCCGAGTTAGCTGTTCCAACTCTTCACTCAGTAAGCGCATCTCTTCGACACGAGTATCAATCTCTTTTGCCAGCCACAGCTTTCTTTCAACCGAAACACCAAGTTCTGCCAAGTTGTCGATAACGTTCTGGACGTTATTCTCGAGATCTTCTAGCAATTGAGAATCAAACGACTCACTCCCCAGCTCTTTGATATGAGTAAGCAATGATTCGAGCTGTTCGAAAAGCACACGCCCAGACTCTTTTCTTTCCTGCTCGTTTCTTGCGTTTGATAACAGTTGTACAGACGAAATGATGCGAGTACTCAACTCAGAGACTTGCCTCGCTTCAATCATGGCGGGAATTGCAGAATCCACGACATTTCTTTCCGTCTTGGCAACTAAAGAAAATCCAGACACACCAATAAGTGCCGATAACATAACCAGCATTGCCATCGCAATGAAAGACAACAAGAGTTTACGACCGATGCTTGCGGTTGCTAGCAACATATTTTCATGACCTTAATGTTCGTGTTCAGCGACATATTACGTTATATTTTGCAGTGTTTACTTAATCTATGCCAACGAACTTCATTTCATGGTTAAAAATCAACACGCATTTCGCACAATTTTCAAACATTCAGCAGTCACATTAGCCCTCGTCGCTTCTTTACCAGTGGTTGCAGCAGAAAAAGTATGTGCCATTTACCCTCACCTAAAGGATTCATACTGGTTATCAGTAAACTATGGAATGGTGTCCGAAGCGAAAAAAGAAGGCGTCGAGCTGAGAGTCCTTGAAGCCGGCGGCTATCCAAACAAAACGCGTCAAGAGCAACAACTCGCACTGTGCAGCCAATGGGGAGCAGATGCGATTGTTCTTGGGACAGTGGACCCACAGGCCTATGAACATTCGCTTAAGAATTGGGTCGGAAACATTCCTGTCTTTGCTACTGTAAACCAACTCGATCTGGATGAAGAGCAAAGTGAGCTGTTAAAAGGTACGGTCGGTGTTGACTGGCACTGGATGGGATACGAAGCGGGAAAATATCTGGCTGCTCGCCATCCAAAGGGATCAGGAAAAACAAACATTGCCTTGCTTTTGGGGCCGCGTACTCGTGGAGGCACGAAGCCCGTGACTGCCGGATTTTATGAAGCGATCCAAGGAAGTGATATCAACATCGTTGACTCGTTTTGGGCAGACAACGACAAAGAGTTACAGCGTAACCTGGTTCAACGTGTGATTGATATGGGAAATATAGATTATATCGTTGGCAGCGCGGTTGCGATTGAAGCCGCTATCAGTGAACTGCGTAGCGCAGGCAAAGCTGAGGAGATCGGCTTGGTTTCTGTGTACTTAAGTCACGGTGTTTACCGAGGCCTATTGCGTAACAAAGTACTCTTCGCGCCAACAGATAAAATGGTGCAGCAAGGCAGGCTTTCCGTCATGCAAGCAGCGCATTACTTAAGGGGAAAAGAGTATGACAAACATGCCTCACCAACGATCAAACCACTGACTCCGAAGACACTTCATGACGATACGATCGAAGAATCGTTATCTCCGTCAGAATATAGGCCGACATTCCGTGTTAAGGCTGTTGATTGAAAGACAAAAAACGTGTTCTATTGAATAACAACAATTTTAAAATCATACAAACGGAAACATCTTGATGCAAAAAACCATTCGTACCATGCCAACCCACAAACATGTGGCTTTGGTTGCCCATGACAACTGCAAACCTGAGCTACTTCGCTGGGTAAAAGAAAACAAAGAAAAACTGCAGAGTCACTTTCTTTACGCGACAGGCACAACCGGACACATGTTGAGCAAAGAAACTGGACTGGCGATTAAGAGCATGATCAGTGGCCCAATGGGCGGTGACCAACAACTTGGCGCGCTCATTTCAGAAGGTAAGATCGACGTTCTCGTTTTCTTCTGGGATCCGCTAAACGCCGTACCTCACGACCCAGACGTTAAAGCGCTTCTTCGTATTGCTAGCGTTTGGAATATTCCTGTGGCAACGAACCGAGCCACCGCTAAGTTCTTGTTTAACTCCCCACTTCTTGAGCAAGAAGTGGATATTGAAGTACCGGATTACGAAGCGTATCTTGCTGAGCGCATGTAAGCTTTGATGCCAACCGAATAACGTAAAGGCGATACTGAGTATCGCCTTTAGTGTTTCTAAAATTCAGAACTCTGCCTTCAACGCGAAGCGATGATCGGATAATCGCCATTGACGAGCTCTTGAACAAATGCGGACCCAGCGCCAGTGTGCGTAATCCAAACTTTCTCTTTCGCACGCGTAATCGCCACGTAAAACAGCCTGCGCTCTTCTGCGTGAGGGAATTTGTCTTTAGACTCGGTCAATGCACCATCAATGTGAATTTGCTTCTTCTTCGCAGGGAACTGCCCCTCATCCACAGAAAGGATAATGACAAAATCAGCCTCTCGCCCTTTACTCGCATGGCAAGTCATAAAACGAATATCGAGATTAGGAAAACGTCGCAACCAATCGTCATACAAGTCGGGCTTGTGATAATGATTACGTCCTAACAATAAGACTGACTTGGTTTGCTTGGCTTGTTGATTCAATTGATCCAAGATTTTTTCAACTTGGTTGCTCGGTGCGGTATGCACACTCTTCTGCTTACGTTGCTTGTGGCTATTTAGTGTTTTCGGCAATTGCGATGGGTTTTGCTGCACAAAAGTGTTTGCCACATCACCAATCTGATTGTTGAAACGATAAGTCGTATCTAGATGATGAACGGTAGAGTGAGCAAAGCGCTCTTTAAACCCAGTGATAAGATCGACGTCCGCACCAGCAAACTGATAGATGGCCTGCCAGTCATCACCAACCGCAAACAACGTCGCACCCGCTTGTTTCTGAGTGGATTCACACAGTGCTTCAATCAGCGCTAAACGGTCTGGAGAGATATCTTGGTACTCATCGACCATAATGAAGCGCCATGGGGAGACAAATTTCCCTTTATTTACATAATCTGTCGCACGACTGATCATGGTAGGGAAATCCACTTGATTGCTTTCTTTAAGCATTTTCTGCCACGCCGTAAAACATGGCCAACACAAGGCGAGTTCGCTGTTTAAACGAGTATAGTCTTGGTGATTTACCAACTTTTCTTGCACTTGCTTTTTGGTTAGCCCTACCGCAGCTAAGTGAGACAACTGAGAGTCTAGCCACGCGATCAGTTTTGGGTTTTCTGAGTGACTTCCTAACTCATCGTCCCCTTTTAAATAGGCAATCGGCCATTTGTCTAAATGTTTTTGCCAACGTTTAAAGTTAGTAGGCGTCATCCAATGCTTTTTCAGCCAATCTACACACCATGCCGTTCGCTGGTTGTCATCTAACGCCAACGGACTGATCTCAACAGGCTGTTGCTCAACTTGATTAAGTATATATAAGCCTAGTTGATGGAACGTATTCACACGCACACCGTCTGCGGCCATGCCTACTTTATCCACTAAACGCTCTTTCATTTCAGTCGCGGCATCACGACCGAAAGCCAGCATAAGCAACTCTTCTGCTTGAGCCTGGTGGCTTTGCAGCAAGTATGCAACTCGAGCCGTTAAAACACTGGTTTTGCCAGAGCCTGCGCCAGCAAGGACTAAGTTGTGATCATCGTTGAGCAACACCGCATATTGCTGGGATAAGTTTAAAGGCGAAGATTCTATGCGATTAAACAGCACTTCCCAATTCGGACGTTCTTCCTCAAGCCAATCACGATTACGCTCACCAAGCGTCGCAGACGTATCAATAAGCCAAGGTTCTATTTCCGCCATGCGATTCGGCATCCGCATTTTGGCTTCTTCTAGAGTGGTTTTCATTTCGCTTAACTCTTGGTTAAGACTTTCCACCCAGGAGACCACTTGAGAGTGCGATAGATAGGCAGGAAGATGCTTAAGTTTGTAGAGCTCTTCTTCCCACTTAGGTAGATACTCAGCCAGTTTTCGGCACTGAGTATTGTGCCATTCTTGATACTGACGAACAGCTTCAAGAGCAAACTTACGGCATTGTGGCCACGGTAGCCCTTGTACTAGCCAGCTTTGTTGTTTGCCTTCGTGCTCATGAGCAAAAAACTGCAAAGAGCTCCATAACAACCCACGCTTTACGCTAACTTTGCCATTCCAGATCGTAAAAGGAATATGTTCTTCACTGCCTATTGAGCTTAATAAAACACTGTTCTCTTTTATTTCGACGTGATGGTACTCATTTTGAATAAAAAACTGTGCTTTGCTAGTGGCAGTGAGCTGCATGAAACGTGCGCCTTTTAATTTAGAAGTTGTCGATTTATATCATTTTAAGGCGCCAAATTGTAGCAATGGCGAGCACCTAAGTAAGCATCTTCTTTTATTCTTTAATAAAATTCACATTACTGTCGATTTAGTAACCTAAAGCTCATTCTATTTGAAGCTGACTTTACAATTATAGACACATTGCGTGGCTGCTTTAGTATAAGTCAATGACATCCCTGTTGATTTTATCAGCAACAACGAATTTTTCTTAAAGTAAATCATAAACGCGCTATAGTGGGTTTGGTAGTATTCCCCCGTTCTTCATCGGAAACATAAGGCGCATTGTGCAAGCAACTTCTAAATTTCGGCTCTACTGGGCAAACAAGACCATAAATTACAGCGTTCTTATCCTAATCACCTTACTGGGTGTGGTTATCCCGACTTGGTACTTCGAGCAAAACACGCTGATCACGCCTCTAATATTGGGCGTTATTGCTGCTGCTTTGGCAGAGAGTGATGACAGCTTCACTGGGCGCATCAAGGCGCTGATTCTGACCTTTCTCTGTTTTGCGCTCGCCGCTTTCTCAATTGAAATCTTGTTCGACACCCCTTGGGCATTTGCATTAGGGTTATTTATCTCAACCTTTGGTTTTATCATTCTTGGAGCGATAGGTCCTAAATACGCGAGCATTGCTTTTGGCTCTTTGCTGATCGCCATTTACACCATGCTTGGTGCGCATGAAAGTACTAACATTTGGTTTCAGCCACTACTGCTTTTAACTGGTGCTGCTTGGTATTACTTCATGTCGATGATTTGGCAGATATTTTGGCCTCTTCAGCCTGTGCAACAAAGCTTAGCCAATGTGTTCTTCCAAATGGCAAATTATCTCGATGCGAAAGCCAAGCTCTTTCACCCTGTCACCAACCTAACGCCACAGCCACTTCGGATTGAAGCCGCCAAGTGCAACGCAGCGACGGTGATGGCGCTAAACGCTTGCAAAGCCACATTACTAAACCGCTCGAAACGCGGCCACATTGATGGCCCTAGTGACCGATTCTTAAATATCTACTTCATCGCTCAAGACATCCACGAACGAGTCAGCTCTAGCCATTACCGCTATCAAGATTTAGCAACTGAATTTGAACGTTCTGATGTGCTGTTTCGTTTTAAATATCTTTTGGAATCTCAAGCCCAAGCGTGTCGTGATATTGCATTAGCGATTCAGCTAGGGAATGAATACTCACATACCGATCAGTCCATCTTGGCCTTAGCTGAAGTGCAAAATTCACTTGCTTACTTAGAAGAACAAAAGCAAGGACACTGGAAACGTCTGCTAATGCAGTTAACATATTTATTCAATAACTTAGCGACGGTAGAAAAGCAACTGAATAACATTAACAACCCAGATGTTGAGGGCCTAGAGGAAGATACCCTCGCCGATACTAACCCGCACACATTAAAAGCCATGTGGCAGCGTATATCCGCGAATTTACACAAAGATTCGATGCTGTTTCGACACGCATTGCGTATGTCGATTGCCTTGACGATTGGTTATGGAATCATTCAAGTATTCAACATCGACCGAGGTTACTGGATACTCTTAACCACTCTCTTCGTGTGTCAGCCGAACTACAGCGCAACACGTCAAAAACTGACAGCGCGAGTCATAGGCACATTAGCTGGTTTGTTAATTGGCGTACCATTACTGACTTTCTTCCCTTCTCAAGAAAGCCAGTTAGTATTCATCGTTATTTCTGGCGTGATGTTTTTCGCCTTTCGGATGAACAATTACGGATACGCAACCGGTTTTATCACACTACTGGTCCTCTTCTTATTCAACCAGTTAGGAGAAGGTTACGCGGTTGTGCTTCCTCGACTAGCTGATACCCTCATCGGGTGTGTGCTTGCTGTAGGAGCCGTGCTGGTTATTTTGCCAGATTGGCAATCGAGAAGGCTGCACAAAGTCATGTCGGATGCGATAGATGCTAACAAACAGTATCTCGATCAGATCATTGGTCAGTATCGAATTGGTAAAAAGGACAACTTGAGCTATCGCATTGCTCGTCGTCAAGCCCATAACAGTGATGCCTCACTTTCTTCTGCCATCAGTACAATGCTTGCGGAACCTGGTAAATATCGTGCTGCCGTTGATGAGAGCTTCCGCTTCTTAACGTTAAATCACGCAATGCTGAACTATATTTCTGCTCTTGGCGCGCACCGAACTCGCATTGAAGATGAGTCTATTCATAAGCTCGTTTTAGATGCACACCGCTGTATTCATCAGCATTTAGACGTTCTCCATAAACAGCTTCACCAGCATTGCGAAGAGTGCGATTTATCTAATATTGACGATGCGGGACTTGAGCAACGCTTAAATGAGTGGCGAGATGAAGATGATAGTTCCGCTCGCATGGTATTGCAGCAACTTCACCTTATCTATCGCATGCTCCCAGAGCTACATTCACTCGCCAGTAAGTTTGCAGTGAGGGTTAACTAGTAACACACGGATAGAAAAGGGAAGCGGATTGTCGCTTCCTTTTTTCTTTCTACTTTTCTATCTACCCCAAAGTGGGTAATTATGTACCTTCATAGGAAAAATCTGACGTATCACTTAACACACCTTGACAATGTTCGGACAAAAAGCAATCGATCAAATTCTAATCTATCTAGGTTGAATAAATATGTTGTATCCAAAGGACGAAGAATTTCGGGAAATGAAGGATAAACCGAATTACAACGAGGGTATTGAGATGAACGCACAACAATTTAATGAACTTAAACAAAAGCTCAGTGATTTAACGGCGAGTCAGTTGAAATCATTACAGGGTGAGATAAGCGTAAAGTTAAACAAAACACAAAACCCAGTACTTTCTGTTGAAGAAAGAGAAATGCTTTCTAAACTGTTTGCTTAATCAAATCATTGATATAAAACACTTGAACGTTTTATAAACTCCACCTATGCTCTCATTAGCATAGTATTGGGAGTGGTGATATGCCTGTATCAGGAATTCAATCTGGGCACCAAATTCTTCAGATGTCACAGCAGATGGCTGAAAAAGCCGCGCATGGTATTAATGATAATTTAGGTAAAGTGAAAGAAGAGATCGCTTCTCACAACATCGATTTGGCTAAAGTGGCAGATGTCGCAATAACCGCTTCAACTCCTAACCTCCCTTCTCAAAAAGTTGAATCACTCATCAACCTTACGCAAGCTGCAGGTTACAACCGAGTGGGTGCGTCCGTCATTGAGAAAAACAATGAAGTCATTGGCAGCTTACTCGATATTCACGTCTAAAACTTCTTAGTTCCGACCTGTCACTACAAATCCGTAACAAGCCCTCTTTTGCTATCTAATGTTGTGCTATTTCGATTCAATAAGTCTCGATAAAAATCAATAACTCCCAATAAAAACGGACGCCTTGTTAAAGCCGCCCGTTTTATGTTGAATCCAGATTTATCCGTTATCAATAACACCGTGATTCAGCAATGACTCTACAATCTCATTGGAGCTAAGACCGTTGAAGTCTATCGATGTACCTAAGTTTTCCACAACAATGGTTTGCTGGACATTTGCATCCGTCGTAATGTTCAGAGAAACATTTTCTGTTGATGCGTCGTAATCGGCTTGAATGTGCGCAAGTAAATCATCAATACCTGCCGTTGGATCATTCAAATCAGCGATCACGTCTTTGAGGTCAATGGTGTCCTCATTGACGCTAAAGTCAGTGATGGTGTCAATCGCACCATTATCCACCGTGTCTTCTGTCCATTTAAAGATATCGCTACCCGCACCACCAGTCAGAATATCAGAGCCTAGTCCGCCAATAAGCACGTCATCTCCATCTCCTCCTAGGATATAATCATCTCCCGTACCTGCTGCTAAAGTAATGCCTGTATCACTACCAATAAGATAGCTGTCTTCACTTTCAGCAGACTGATCAATATCTTGATTATTTAGCGTAACGTTTAGATTAATATCTAATGGCGTTGAATACGCTTGGTCACCATTTGATGCAGTAGAAACCGCAGTCAATGTAATATCGTAATCTCCCGGGATCGCATTATTGATATGTAGCGTATCAATTTCATCTTCTGGAACAGTCCATGTTGTACCATCAAAGCTGATATTCGATGTTGTAGCTTCACTCGTGATAGTGGCTCCTCTTGGCACGCCAGTGAGCTCTAAGGCCAGTACTTCATCGACATCGGTCAACGCCGCCATAATACCCACCAGCGCGATGCCTTGACGGCTTGCACTTTGACTCGCACTAATTCTTTGAATGTAACTAAAGTTCTGATCAATGGCCAAGTTTGGTACGTCAGCGACCGGCGTTACGTTAATATCAAACGTTTCTGATGTTTGTAGTGAGGTACCCGTTAAGTTGTCATAGAAGATACCGTTGTCATCAGCGGTAACGGTAAGCGCAATAGAATTGCTGTTCACGTCACTGGCATCAATAAATACACCGATATCCGGATCCGTCGAAGCGAAAAGACTATTAAGCTGAGACAAAGTCCCCATCAGTACAGTTTCACCTGCTAAACCAACGCCTTGAGTAATGCCACTCCCAGCCGGGACAAGGACACTTATATCACCCTCATCGATGCTGAGTGACACCGTCATGATTTCATTCTCATGAACACCTGCAAAATCAACATCGGTAATTTCGATACCTGAGATTTTTTGATCCGATGACTCCACAATCGTATTTGTGACCATTGAGCCATCAACCTCCGGAGCATCGTTAATCGCCTGCACTGTCATCACGGCTGAGCCACTGACGGTCTTCGGATCCGAGACGCCATTGGTCATGCCATCATCCGTAATATCGTAATTAAAGCTTACATCCCCGTAAAAATCAGGAGCAGGTTCAAAGCTCCACTCCGTTGAGCTCAGTTGAGTAAGCGTCCCTGCTGCAGGGTCGACAAGCGTAACATTGCTAACGGTTAAATTGTCCGACTCAATATCAACCGCATTAACCAGCAAGTCCGCTGCGGTAACAATAACAGCGCCGCTGTCTTCATCAATACTTGTCAACGTCACGTCAGATGTTGTTGGCGCATCGTTCACCTCTGTGACTTCAATTACAAATTGGCTGCTATTTGAATTGAGTGTTTCATCGACACCGCTAATCACAATCCCTTCGTTGCCTTGGTCATCGACAGAGATGTCAACATTGACGTTACCAAAGAAGTTAAGCGCTGGGTTAAACTCCACTAAACCATCAGCGATAGCGGCGTTAAGGTTAGATACGGTTCCTTTCAGTTCAATTGAACCAGTGCCGTCTCCAGAAACCGTCAATCCGTAAGTGGCAATAATCGATGGATTGAGCGCCAAGTAACCGCTATCGACAGCAATATTCAAGACATACTCTGCGGTAGGATCATCAAGTACCGCATCCACATCCGAAATACCAAATGTATCCAGCAGGATAGCGTTGTCTTCTGGTGTTTCAACGTCAATGACATTCACGAAGTCCGGTCGATCATTCACCGCTTCAACATCAACAGCTACGTCAAACTCCTCGGCTGAACCTAAATTTTGGCGACCATCGAGCCCGGTATCAACGGCTTGCACTTTGAAATGCAGTGACCCTACCCATGAGTTATCGTTTCGATCACCAGAATTAAAGACCACTTGATCCAAATCTTGAGCATCGATTTCTAATACTAAGACGCCATTTCCTTGGTCAGTAAACACCGTTCCATCGGGTAATGAAACACTCCCCCCATCAGGGACATTTGAAATCTCAACTCTCAGCATCTCTGGATCATTTTCCTGGTAGGTTGCGCCATCTCCGATGGACTCTTTGTTATCAACCACCAACGCATTGACGTTGATAACAATATCTTCTCCCTCATTCCCCGCAGCTGAAGTATCAGGATTCACATCAACATCATCGCCAATAGGATTCACAACCAGCGTAAAGTTATTAGTTCGCTCAGTTGGTACTTGTAACAATTCTTCTTGGATGAACACGGTAATGCCAATCTCTGCCTCACCACTGAAGTTTTTCGGCGGTTTGATTTGGATGTCACTCAAATCAACGGATGTCTGAGTAAGGTCTTTTAGCTGAATACTCCATTCTCCTCCGCCGTTGTTCTTAACAACATAATCAGAGGAATTGGATTGCACGACAAAGTCATCAGGGATCCCTGTTAACTTGAGTGAAACGAAACTTTCAGAGCCATCATTATCGTTTAAGCTGATCGAAACCCCTGAGCCCGATTGATTCAACGAAATTAAAGTATCTTCGTCACCAACCACGGTAATTGGCTGCGTAGGATCGGCACCTGTAATCGTAATATCGTCCACCACTGGCGTAACTTCGAATGTCACGTCATCAGTAAAAGTTCTTATGTCGATATTATCGCCAGGGTTATTTAGGATAGACTGATCAAATACAGCCTCGTCCGTGATCTCTCCTTCGATATTAATCTTGACGGTGTTTTGTCCCCCACCTACGGGATAATTTTCTTTCGGCTTAAACAGAATATTATCAAGCGCACCCGCTAAAATCTCTGCTTCATTAAACTCAATACTTGTCCCTAAGCTATTGCCATTTGCGTCAACAAACTCCCCCAGTGTTGTGTCATCGAGCTCTAACTTGATATTCGTTAGCGTTTCCTGACCACCTTGGATATTGTTATAACGGTCGGCAAAATCGACATTTAGATTAAGTTGGATTAAACCATCTTCATAACCCACACCATCCGCCGTTGGTACATCGTTATTTAGGTCATTAACTGGTTGTTTGTTAGCGTCTAAACCGAGAGTACCTGTGATATCCACTGTCACATTTGGTGTAACATCACCATCTAATGGCTGATCACCCGCCGAACTCGGAACATCTGCAATCGGTAAAACCTGAACTGGAATTCGCACGTTGTTTTCTTTTTCGTCGCCAGACTCTGTGTCTTTGGTGACAAACCTCACAGGCAATTCGAAATCACCAGCGTAATCTTCTGCCAAGTGCATTGTTAAACCGTCCAAACCTTTGATATTGCCACTAGCATCAATATCTGCTTGGAAAACGTATTTACCATTGACAAAATCGATATCAGTGCCTGTTATCACCAAGCCTGGAGGAATACCGGGTGCGGATGGATCAATAACAACAGTCAAAACATCTTCCACACCATCCGCATTAATCGCATCGACTTTCGACGTCAATTGAGTGCCAAGGTCGATCGCATTATCTTCCGATGCTTCAATTTGGACGTCATCAGCCACCTGAATTTCAGCGGCAACACTTGTTTGCGGCGTGAGAACCGTCGGAAACTCAAGTGTCACGTTAGTTTCTCTTGCCACTGTTGCGTCTTTTTCAACGGCATCTTCACCTAAATCGTTGACCTCGGCATAGATGGTTAACCCAATTTGAGATAGACCGCCGTTGTCACCATCATCGCTGTCGTCGTTTGGCGTTAAATCAAGACCTGAAGGCGCTTTAATTGAGAAGTTTTCTTCGTCAATGACTGTCCATCGACCGCCGCCTTCGTTCAATGCACCAACAATGACCAATTGATTGAGAATCTCAGGGTCGACATTGTGGAACTGAACAACAAGCTGAGTCACCACTTCATCTGAAGAGGCGTCAAACTCTTGGTATTTGATGATATTCGCACCAGACTCCCCACCCGTTGAAGTATTGATCGTAAAATCAATGTTCCCTTGACCGTCTGACTTCACGATGTCAGTGACAACGCCAGTGCTTTCAGTAACAAGCAAACGTGTCTGGGCGTCTAGCGATCCTGTTGTATTTTCTGGCTCAACGATTGGATTGACTTGGACATGCACCATGCCATTGATGGTTTTTTCTGCAATTCCCTGCCCTGGATTAGAAGCATCGACATATTCGTGGTCAATCTCTTTCACCGTCACCGTAGTATTCAAATCAAAGTCAGTACTAGAGTCTTGCTCTAATTGCACCTGGACATACCCGCTTTGAGAGATTCGAACAGAAAAGTCTTGCTCCGACTCGTTCGCTAGTGGCGAAAGTGTTAATGTTCCAGAAACCAATGTTTGTGCTACGCCATCGACATAAACCGTGCTGCCTGGAGGAAATCCAGAAATCGTCACATCACTAAAGAACTCGTCTGTATCAGGGCTTTGAGCCAACGTTGGCTTCCAATCAATATTAAAGCGTGTATCTTCATCACCTTCTGATTGAACCGTGTAGTTATCTTGCGCATCAATGACAGGAGCGACAATAATTCGGATCTCACCCGATGAGGTTCGACTGTGACCATCATTCTCTGTGACGATCGTCGTCGCTGTAATATGAATGTTCTCCGTCGATGACGCTTCCGGTTTAATAACAATTCCAGAATTAATATTCGCCGTGGTGATATTGGCTTCATAGATTGGCTGATTTTGCGCGTCATAGCCTACAAAGGTCAGATCGACGGATGCACCATCGCTATCAAATACCTCGACACCTGCCGGAATATTGGACAGCAGAACCGTAACCGACTCTGAGTGATCATTCGGGTTATCTGGTAACTCGCCAGAGATGACACTAAAGCCCAACTCTACTTGACCATTCTCATCGATATTAGTCTCAATACCTCTCACATTGCCGTCATTAAACTCATGCCAGATCCCTGATTTATCATTCAGCTCAATAAATGGTATGTCAGCTACGCCTTTCACACCGACGATCACTGTTTTGCTGCCTAGTGACAACATATCTTTGGCAACCCCACTAGATAACGATGCCGTATCTTTTACGATACCTTCAACGTTGAAAGTAAAGTCATCATTGCTGTGCAACGGAGGAAGCACTTCGACGTTGGCTAACTCAGATTCTGGCACTTCGTAATAGAGTACATTGCCGCTTGAATCGGTCACTTCCACTATTTGGCTTGGGTTTGCTGAATCAAGCCACACTAACGTAACGCCATCAATTGAGAAGTCAGAAATACGCACAAACAGTGCTTCAGAACCATCTAAATCCGCAGACGGCTTCATGGTAATCACTTCACTTAACTGAAGTGGATCATGATCCGTGACAGGATTGACGGTGTCTTGAGTTCGAGCGTTATCCTCAAAGACATTGATTCGGTTGACTGTAAAACTACCTGGGTCCGCGATTGGGTTAACCTCAATGATGATAGTTTCTGTCTCTGAACGTGCCGTTTCCTTCCCTGATAACGGATTATTGTTTTCTGTTGTAATCGCGGTTACATCAATCTTGATTTCGCCCGAGAAATTATCGATTGGGTCAATTTGAACGTCACCAATTCGGCTGGCATCTACGAGATAAACACCACCAGTTTGTGGAATCGCACTACCATCCGAATATACTAACTCTGCGTTACCTTCCCCTTGTGTAAAGACGAGCTCGTACACTATATCTTCAGGATTACTAGTATCCTGAGTTTCCGCCGTGATATTAAGTGCGACGTTGTTTCCGTCTTCATCGACAGAATAGTTAAACTCGCTGCTCGTCGTCCAAGTCGCAATATCTGCAACGGCAGCAACTTCAATGTCTAAACGACCATTAATCGTATGATCTGGCGTACCATTGTTAAGAATTTCCACACGGATACGAGGATCGATACCAGAAGCATCGGTCGAGGTATGACGATCTGGTACGAAGTACAAGTTATCTAACGAGACAAGCTCGCCACTAAATGATTGCTCGACATTCGACGCATCGAGAACAACCGTATCGCCTACTGGTGTCAGTTCAATGAAGTTACCGCTGCCATCTCGGTAATAGAAAGTACCGTTGTGCGTGCTTGCATCTCGAATCGTGATGTCACCTAAGCTTTCGTTACGATCGATATCATGCAAATCGATAACCAAATCGACTTTCGCCGGCGTCACATCCAGCGTCGACAAGTTATCCTGAGTATTTGCAGAGTCAACGCCCACAACGACGCCATCACGCCCTTGGTCCTCGAACGCAGTAACGGTAGACGTGTCAATTTGCGCATTACGGTCTCTTATCGAGATATCCACATCGGCATCAGCAATGTCGCCATCACCATCGGTTGCAACAACGTTGATGGTGAAATCAATCGAGTCGGTTTCGGTATGGTCAAGATCGTCATTAGGACGGAATGACACACTGCCATCAGTTCGAACAACCAAACGACCGATTTCAGTATCCACTCCGTCAAGAACCTTGTGAACAAATACGACTTGGTCGCTGCCGTTCAAATCGACAGAATCGGAATCAACACCGTTTTGCTTAAAGTAAATGCCTGAATCATCAGCCGAAAATGAAGTTATTTGTGCGCCGTCAGCACCAAGATCGTCATCACCTTCTACAGGGTCTTGGAATAAATGAACCGTGCGACTGCCTTGCCCCTCAACACGCGAAATAGATGCATCGTACAAGGTTGGAACATCATCGGTAATCGTCACTGGTAAGTTAATACCGGCCGTATCGCCATCGACATCGGTCGCGAAGACTGGGAGATCAAGTATGAGTGTATCTTCGCCTTGGGTTGAGTGGTCTAGCGCCCCCTCGAGTGTAAACTTGTAAGAGCCGTCAGCGTTCAAAACTAGCGTGAACACTGAGTTACCATCAGGTGTTTGACCTTGATAAGTAAAGTTGTTGTTGCTTACCGCGGTTTGAACTAACGTCACCGCAAGACCACCTGAAGTGACTCCCGGGATCGGGTTAGAAGTAAGATCCAACTGGTAAGAGACAACGGTATCTGCCCCTTCCACCGTATCGAAATTACCCGTTGCTTCAAGGCTGTCTTTGTTGGTTGCCTGAGAGCCATTGGTGAGGTCGTCCTCATCAACAGCCAAAGCATCTGCTGATTTAATTTCGGGAATGTCATCAACCACTGTAATTGGAAGATTCAGTGAAGATGACGTGTCACCATCAAAATCTGTGACTGTAATTGGGATATCAATGACAAGGTTGTTTTCACCTTGAACGGCGTCATGGTCGATTGGTCCCAACAGTTCAAATTGGTAACTGTCGTTATTCGCATCAAGAGACAACGTGAAGATCTTAGTTGATGTACCAGTAATCACCGCTTCGTAACTGGTTACACCACCAACCGAGCTCACCAAATTCAACTCTATGCTGCTGCCGTTTGAAGTTAAGCCAGACACAACCGCATTGAGGTCAGAAACTTGGTAGCTGACAATCTCATCCGCACCATCAACGACTTCAAATCCACCAGTTAATACCGTTGAATCGCCACTTGTCGTGTCTGAGCCACCAGCAAGATCATCTTCATCTACCGTTTGCTGGCTAGAGTCTGTCAATTTCACAATCGCTGGAACATCGTCCACCACTGTGATTGGCAAAGTGATGTTGTTTGATACATCACCGTCAAAATCGGTCGCGTTGACTGGGAAGTTGATGACTAGCGAGTTTTCATCGTTACCCGCAGGATGATCAAGCGCACCCAACAGTTCAAATTCATAGCTGTCTGCTGAGCCATTTAGCGTCAGTTTAAAGACGGTATCCGTCGTACCTTGTACATAAGCTCTGTACTCAATCACACCATTTGAATTTGAAAACTCAACTAACTCAAGCTGTTCACCACCTGAGGTAAGGCTAGAAACAGGCGATGTTAAGCTATCCAACTGGAAGCTAACGATAGAATCGGCACCATCGGTAACGTCAAAGTTGCCACCAATGATATTGGATTCTGGCGTGTCGTCCGACCCTTGGCTTGGAATATCATCCTCATCCACAGACAAGGTACTACCAGAGCTAATAGCATCAATGGTTGGTTTGTCATCTACGATCGTCACTGGCAAGGTCGCAGTGATGGTATCGTTGTCGCCATCTGTAATCTTCACAGGTAGATTCAACAAAATCTCATCAGAGTTAACCGCGTGATCTAACTGACCAGATAACTCAAAGTCGTATTTACCATCTTGATGAAGTGTCAGCGTAAAAACAGTCACTCCGCTCGGAGTTTGTCCCACGTAAACAAGCGCGTCAGCAGTTGAAGCACTAACGTCTTGAGAAAGCGTGACGTCTTCCCCACCCGATTTCAGATTCGGGATAGGATTTGAGCTCAGATCCAATTCGAAAGCATCAATACCATCTGCGCTGGTTACTTCAAATTCACCCGATACCGTTAATGGCTCTTTAGTGCCATCAGAACCAAGAGGTAAGTCATCTTCGTCTACACGTAGACTTTCAATATTGGTAACAACTGGAACATCGTCCACAACGGTAATTGGCAATGTGAAGACTGGTGAAGTATCACCATCATTATCTGTCGCCGTCACAGGGAGATTAATAACAATCTCGTTTTGCTGATTACCATCTGGATGATCAAGCGGCTTCTGTAAATCGAACTCGTAGGTGTTGTTCGTTGCATCCAACGTCAGTTCGAAAACCACTTCAGCAGGATTGCCAGCAACACCTTGGTATACGTTCACACCGTTTGCGCTAGAAGACAGAACTAAGGTGATAGCTTCACCATCTGAAGTCAGTGACGCAACAGGCGTGGTCAGGTCACTAAGCTGAATAGAAGCAACTTGGTCAGCACCTTCGGTGATATCAAAAGTACCTGAAATAACAGTATCTTCTGCACTTGCAGCATCAGTACCTGCTGGTAGGTCATCTTCATCAACGGTTTGTTCGCTGCCTGCTAGTAAACCATCAATGGTCGGAACATCATCCATAACCGTAATTGGTAAGGTGATGTTGTTCGACACGTCTCCATCAAAGTCAGTCGCGTTTATCGGTAAATTGATGACCAGTTCATTTTGGCCATCAGCATTTGGATGATCGAGAGGAGCAAGCAAGTCGAACGTGTAACTATCATCAGAGGCATCGAGGGTCACTCGGAATACTGGTGTCGTCGTGCCATCAATACGTGCTTCGTAAACTGAAACGCCACCTGCGTTTGATACTTCAACCATAACCAGTGATTGACCACCAGAGGTCAGGCCTTGTACTGGCGTCGTTAGGTCAGAAACACCATACTCTACAATGCCATCAGAGCCATCAGTCGCGATGAAGTTACCGGCAATGCTGTTCGACTGCGTACCATCAGATCCGACTGTTGGGATATCGTCCTCGTCAACCGTTTGCACACTGGTTGCTTCGATGCCACCAAGTGTCGGCTTGTCATCAACGATCTTGACAGGAATTGTCTCAGCAAAGGTGTCGCCATCAAAGTCTGTCGCAATAATTGGGAAGTTGAGTGTTAACTCGTCGCTATCAACAGCATGGTCGATTGGCCCTTCAAGCGTGAAGTTGTAACTACCATCAGTATTCACCGTCAGCGTAAAGACTGCTTCTGTGCCTGCCGTTGCTTTATAGGTAAAGCTGCCGTCGCCATTTGCGGTTTCAGTCAGCGTGACCGCCACGCCTTGTGATGTAAGGCCATCAACTGGTGTTGCAGAGGCGTCAAGCTGATAACTCACCACTCGGTCCGAGCCTTGTGTGGTGGTAAAGTTGCCATCGATTGAAATCGGGTCAGTTTGGTCTGAGCCAATCGTGCCTAAGTCATCTTCATCAACGGTAATCGCATCAACATCGGTAATGGTCGGTTTATCATCCACGATGGTGACTGGGATCGTTTCTGTGGTGGTATCACCATCAAAATCTGTCGCGATGATTGGGAAGTTCAGCGTGAGCTCATCACTACCTGTTGCATGGTCAATTGGACCTTCAAGCGTGAAGTTGTAACTGCCGTCGCTGTTCACCGTCAAGGTAAATACGGCTTCTGATCCTGCGGTAGCGATATAGGTGAAACTGCCATCCGCATTCGCGCTTTCCGTCATTGTCACCAATACCCCGTGTGAGGTTAAGCCATCAACAGGGTTAGAGGATGCATCTAACTGATAACTCACAACATGATCAGAACCCATCGTGACAAAGTGACCATCAATCGACACGGACTCGTTTTGATCAGAGCCAATCGTAGCCAGGTCATCTTCATCCACGCTGATCGCATCAACATTAGTGATGCTTGGCTGATCATCAACAATAGTGACAGGCAGTATTTTAGTTGAAGTGTCGCCATCAAAGTCTGTTGCGATAATCGGGAAATCGATTTGTAGGCTGTCGCTATTCATCGCATGGTCTAGTGGACCTTGCAGAGTAAAGGTGTAGCTGCCATCTGGCTTCAGCACTAACTCAAATACGGCATTGCCATCTGCTGTGGCAGTGTAAGTAAAGCTACCATCACCGTTTGCCGTCTCAGCAAGCACGACAGGTTCACCATGAGAGGTCAATCCAGCAACTGGATTTGCCGTTGCATCAAGCTGGTATTTAACAACGCTGTCCGAGCCTTCTGTCGTACTAAACGAACCAGACATAAACGCATCATCGTTTTGGTCTGAGCCTATTGTGGCGAGATCATCTTCGTCTACTGTCAGTGGAACAACGTTGTCAATGCTTGGAACGTCATCAGTAATGGTGACTGGAATGGTCGCGGTCGTCGTAGCACCATCAAAATCCGTCGCAATGATTGGGAAGTTCAGTACTAACTCATCGCTGTTTAACGCATGGTCGACCGGCCCTTCCAGACGGAAGTTGTATGTACCGTCTGCATTCACATTCATGGTGAAGACAGGGTTACCATCCGCGGTAGCAACGTAAGTAAAGCTGCCATCGGCATTCGCAGTCTCTACCAAGGTAACAGGCTCACCTTGCGAAGTTAACCCCAAAACAGGATCAGCCGTTGAGTCAAGTTGGTAGCTCACCACACGGTCTGACCCTTGAGTGGTCGTGAAAGCACCTTCTACATAAACAGCGTCGCTTTGGTCTGAGCCAATACCTGAGAGATCATCTTCATCCACAGCCAGCGGCACGACGTTATCGATGACTGGTGCATCATCCGTGATCGTGACTGGAATAGTTGCCGTGGCCGTATCACCATCAAAATCGGTGGCAATAATCGGGAAATCAATGGTTAGGCTGTCGCTGTTGGCCGCATGGTCGATTGGTCCTTGAAGCGTAAAGTCGTACGTACCATCCGTTGCGACGTTTAGGGTAAAAATAGGGTTACCATCTGCGGTCGCGACATAGGTAAAGCTGCCATCACCATTCGCGGTTTCCACCAAGGTAATCGCCTCACCTTGAGACGTCAGGCCCGCAACAGGATCGGCTGTTGAATCCAATTGATAGCTCACCACTCGGTCAGAACCTTGAGTGGTGGTAAATGCGCCTTCAACAAACAGATCGCCGCCTGGGTCGGAACCTACAACGTTAAGGTCATCCTCATCAACATTCAGCGCACCAACGGCTGTAATAGTCGGTACATCATCAACTATCGTGACTGGAATGATTTCAGTTACTGTGTCGCCATCAAAGTCTGTCGCGATAATTGGGAAGTTTAGTGTCTGCTCGTCACTATCAACCGCGTGATCAATTGGTCCTTCTAACGTGAAGTTATATGAGCCATCAGTATCTACTGTCAGAGTAAATACTGGGTTGCCACCCGCTGTCGCTTCATAAGTGAAACTACCATCACCATTTGCGATTTCTGTCAGTGTGACAGCCACGCCTTGCGACGTTAAACCGTCAACCGGTGTTGCAGAAGCATCAAGTTGGTAACTCACCACTCGGTCAGAGCCTTGTGTGGTAGTAAAGTTGCCATCAATAGAAATTGGATTACTTTGGTCTGAACCGATTGATGCTAGATCATCTTCATCAACCGTAATTGCATCCACATCAGTAATAACTGGCTTATCGTCCACGATGGTGACAGGGATAGTCGCGTTTGTGGTGTCACCATCAAAGTCTGTTGCGATGATTGGGAAGTTGAGTGTTAACTCATCGCTATCAACAGCATGATCAATTGGCCCTTCAAGCGTGAAGTTATAAGAGCCATCGGTATTCACTGTAAGCGTAAAGACCGCTTCACTACCCGCTGTTGCTTTATAAGTAAAGCTGCCATCACCGTTTGCGGTTTCAGTCAGCGTGACTGCCACGCCTTGCGATGTAAGGCCGTCAACTGGTGTTGCAGACGCGTCAAGCTGATAGCTCACTACTCGGTCAGAACCTTGTGTGGTGGTGAAGTTGCCATCGATTGAAATCGGGTCAGTTTGATCCGAACCAATCGTGCCTAAGTCATCTTCATCAACGGTAATCGCACCGACATCGGTAATGGTCGGTTTATCATCCACGATGGTAACAGGCAGTACGATTTGGCTTGTGTCACCATCGAAATCGGTAGCAATAACGCTAAAATCAAGGGTTAAGCTGTCGCTATTTGCCGCATGGTCGATTGGACCTTGCAGCTCAAAACTGTACGAGCCATCAGTATTCAAAATTAATGTGAAAACTGCACTGCCATTTGCCGTTGCGCTGTAGGTGTAACTGCCGTCTGCATTTTGCGTTTCGGCAATGGAGACGGTTTGCCCTTGAGATTGCAGGCCATTTAAAGGATCAGCGTTTACATCCAGCTGATACTGTACAACGCCATCAGAGCCCTGAGTTGTCGTGAACTGGCCTTCAACCAGCGTTGGCTGTGATTGGTCAGAGCCTACCGAACTTAAGTCATCTTCATCGACGGCAAGAGCAACAACGTCGTTAATGGTTGGCACATCATCAGTAATGGTTACCGGTAGAACAAGTGAACTGGTGTCACCGTCAAAGTCCGTTGCAACAATCGTGAAATCCAAGGTTAGGCTATCGCTACCCACAGCATGATCGATTGGACCTTCAAGGATAAATGAATAAGAACCATCAGGGTTCACTTGTAAGGTGAAGATAGCGTCCCCTTCTGCCGTTGCAGAATAGGTAAAGCTGCCATCTGAGTTGGCTGTTTCCGTCAGAGAGATAGATCGACCCTGTGATTCCAACCCATTGAGTGGATCAGTTCCGCTCTCTAATTGATAACTTACAACTCGGTCTGAGCCCTGAGTTGTCGTGAAACTGCCTTGCGCGAGCACAGAATCGCTTTGATCGGAGCCGATGCTTGATAAATCGTCTTCATCGACGGCTAGCGCATCAACGCCATCAATCGTAGGAACGTCATCTTGAACTTGAATGACAATTTGCGCCGCTTCTGGTGTGTTCGAACCTTGGGTAATAGAGGAGCGATCGCCATCCGCATCTACCGCGTAAACTGGCAGTGAGAAAGTGAGCGCATCATCATTAGCACCCGTATGGTCGAGTTGTTCATACAAGTTGAATTGATATTCGCCCAATGCAGGGGCATCGATCGCCACATCAAATACGGTAATACGCACGCCATCCAGTTCGATGAAGCCTTCGTAAGTGCGCACGCCGTTACTCTCGGACGCGAGTTCCAGTTGAACAACCTGCCCTTGAGATTGGAGTTCTCCACCAACGTTAAACTCTGTAGGTTCCAACTCATAGTGGTCAATGATATCACTACCGACCGATGTCGTGATCGACCCAGAGCCACTTGTTACTACCGCGCCTTCCTGTGAACCTTGGTCAACACCCGCCTCGTCTAAAGACAATCCCGTCACGTTTTCAATCACTGGATTATCACCATCAAGGATGGTCATCGTAAAGGTGTTACTTGCCGTATCTTGGTCGAAATCAACGATTGTGGTTGGCAAAGAGAGCTCAATCGTATCTTCACCGTTTGTTTGTTCTAACGGCTTAAATTGCTCAAATTGGTAGGTACCATCAGTATTCAGACTGATGGTTAAGACGGTTTCATTCGAGCCAGCAATGGACAAGGTGATAGTGCTGCCGTCTTCAGAGAGTACCGCCTCTGTTGCCTGATTATCACTCAATAGGCCATCAAATTGACTAAGTCCTTCTTGATTAAATGTGACCGTTGCCAATTGATCACTACCAATATCAACAAAGGTGCCAGTAATCGGAGTAGAAGAAGATTCAACGTTTTCGAATGTAACGTTTTGCGGCGCCGGATCATCGCCATCAATAACGGTTGTCGTGAAATCGATAGGTGCTTGAATACTGTTACCACCAATATCTGCGCCTGTAATGTCAAAAGCAATATTGATTTGATCACCGACGATAGATACTTGGCCATCAGCGATGGACGCCACATGGTCAATGCCCTGGCTAATCGTGGTAACGACCTCTAACTCTAAATTACGGCCTAAAGATGTCGCTTCGATCTCTATACGAAGCACTTCGTTACCTTCTTGAGTGCCGATAATGGCATTTTGCGCTTCGTCATAAACGAACGCCACTGGCTGACCAGCAGAGGTAATATCACTATTTAGCTCGGTTAACAGAGACTCTAATGAGGACGTTTCAGGTACAAATGAAGCGGTATCAAGTGCGAGATCCCCTGCTTCAATCAGCACACTAGAAGAAATGGTTTGCGGGTAGCTTGATAGAGAAATTGAGCCTTCTGTTACGCTAGATTGCAGTGACTGCCCACCATCAGAAAAAATCGTGACATTCAAACCGTCATCTTCGTCGCGATCATCTTCTCCGCTGCGAGTTGCAGACGTTTCAAAAAAAGTAGACGCGAGTACTTCCGGGTTATTATATTCAACCGTCACGTAGCCAGCATTGGCTGAGCCTTCAGCGCCAGCACCAGCAGCCGTTGCTTCCAAAATAGCAGTCGGGTCAGCACCATCTAAAATGGCCTGTTGGATAGCTGCGACATCATTAGCGTCAAAGTTAGCACCTTCGATAGATGTTGGATCGAAAGTAACCTGGCCATTCACTGGAGATTGCAGCAAGGTTTCTGGTTGTTCAAAAGAAGGTTCTGGAAGGCACGCGACACAATTAGCATCAACCAGATACAGCTCATTATGTATCTGTACATCAAGAGAAGCGTTATTTTCAGTAATGATCACTTCGCCAGATATTAACTCATCCCCCGCTTTTATAGACCTGACTTTTCCATCCAGACCTAAAACCAAGACTTCACCTTTGACAGCATTTACAATCGCGTTCTGCGGCACGGTTTGCGTACTCATCTGACCTCCGCTAATGGCCTACGTTTCCCATTAACCTTTTTAGATAGTTTTTAAATGATTTAGTGCGGCATACTGCACACCTTTAGACGATTAGACTAAGTATCAACTCATTAAACAATCGATAAATGGCGCACTAATGAGCAAAGTAAGTAAAACTTACTAGTAGTCACAGAAATGTGACACATGTCCTAACACCGCAATATCGATTAATTATATGAAATTGATATCTTATTCCGTATAAGTGTAGTCGTTTTAAAAAAGAAGATAGATGAAAACGCTCAGCTAAACGCCAAACTACCGGTTGCAATCAATAATGGAAGAAAAGCAATAAGAATGTTGTATACACCTGAACGTGATGACAACTTAATCAATATTGGTGACGAGAAAAACGTGACGATTAAATATTGAATGACATAAATCGTTGGACAAAATATAACCATGAAAATGTGGCTCACAATATGAATTCCCGAGCACCACGAATTCGGCTTTGTCCTGATATACAGTAAAAAAAATACGAGCAAGCTAATAAGAAAATACATAAACATCACACTTGAAAATAATTATCATTTTCAATCATATGTAAATATTCCCCCACTTTCAATGATGTGAGAGCTATTAATACCATCGTTATTATCAATCAACACAATAAGTAAAATTATCAGTAATTCCCTTCCTAAACGTTTGCGTAATCGCTAACCTTCTCTTAACCTTGATTTGAGGCTTTTATCACGGTTTTTCCATTGATATAGTGCGTCCATACAACAAAAAAAGACCATTCGAGGCATGGAGCTTCCTCATTAATCTCAAGATGAGAAGAATTGGTACCGACAAAATTCGGCAGATTTTAAGAGGGTCAAAAAATGGACATGAATATGGTTGAGATTTTAGGTTATGCAGCTTCAATCATGGTCGCAATTTCGCTAACTATGAAAGATATTGTTAAGCTTCGTATCCTTAACTTTATTGGTTGTGCGCTATTTACTGCTTACGGACTAATGATTGATTCTTGGCCTGTAGTATTAACTAACGGCTTTATTGCTTGCGTTAATATCTACTTCCTAGCAAAAATGCAACAGGAAAAAAAAAGCCTAGAATCTAGAGCCTAAAAAGCAATAGCATTCGAACAATAAAAGCCCGCGAATGATAAGATCGCGGGCTTTTTGCTTTTAATGCGCTCTCATTTTCTGCACATTCATCAATAGCTCTAGCGAACCCAGTTAAGTGCTAATGTTTCTCTACGAGAGAACATGTCTACATGCGATGAGATGATCGCCTTCACTTTGCCCAGTTTCTCTTCGGAATCCGCCTCACAAATAATGGTCAAGCTAGACTCGCAAAGAGCAAACTCCGCTTTTCCCGTCGGAAATGTCACCAAACCGCTGTTTTCATTCCAAGTAGCAGGAACCTTTCGTCCAAAATGCCGACAAAGCGTCACTAAGTATTTGTCAGCGTGTTCGCTATCTATTCGGGTGCTTTCTTTAATCATGAATTTACTCGTGTTTTGAAGCGCCCCCTCTCGGGAGCCCTATTAGAATTGATAAGCAGCAGAAAGTTTGAAGTTGCGACCCGGCTCGTAGTCATCAAGCGTGAAGCCACGTGCAGTACCCGAACGAGACGCATGAGAGCTGTACAACTCGTCAAATACATTATCAATACCAAAGGTCACCGACAGTCCATCAATATCAGACGGCACCCATTGAGCATATAGATTATGTACATCATAACTTGCTTTCTTTGGCTGACCATCAAAGACGTTGTCTTCCTCTAGAACAAACATTGAGTTCCACCCGAAGATCGTTTCTAAAGCGTCTGACTGGTAATCCAAAGTTAGAGCAATACTATCACCCATATCAATGCTACGCCCATTACCCCCAGCAACAGGGCCACCAGTATTCTTGTTTTTGGTGTCCGACTTAGAGTAAGAAAGTTTGCTGTTAAACTTGTCGTAGCCATAAGAAGCACTTGCCTCAAAGCCTTTAATCTCAACATCACCTAAGTTGTAAATCAGGTAAGTTTGAGTCGCGTTTTGGTACTGGTCTGCAATGTAATCATCAATTTCCGTTTGGAATGCCGTAATATTCGCTCCAAAGAAATGCTTATCAAAGGTTTTATCAAAACGGACACCACCCTGCGTGTTCAATCCCGTTTCAGGCTTTAGTCCATCCTCTAAAAATGCAACGTCTTGGTAGGCAATAAAGGTTTCCATCAGCTCAGGGCCTTTGAATAGAGAGCGTGCGCTCGCAAACAGCGTCCAATCCTGGGTGACTGCCCATTCTGCTGCTAGGGCCCAGGTCACATCATCATAGTTACTCGTCCCCGTTTCAGCTTCACGTTTGTAATCATCAAAACGCATACCTGCGGTAACAAAGAAAGCATCAGAGAAGAAGAACTGGTCTTCTACAAACAATGCGGTTGAAATGGCCGATTCATCCATGAACTTACGACTACCGTAGTAACTTGAAGATGTCTTATCCATGTAGTCGAAACCATAGGTGATTCGATTATCAAACTCACCTAACATAACATCCGACTGGAACTTACCATTCAAACCAAAGTTTTGGTTTTTAGCGGTGTTCTTCGATAAACGGTTCGAAGGCCAGCGAGGAGCCATAACGCTCTCATCCCGTTTAATTTCCGTCTCGGTATTATAAAGTGTGACGTTACCTTGATGTTGTTCGCCTCGCAGCTCGTAACTCAAGGTAACGGTATCTCGGTCATAATCCGTAGGAATAAGTAACGTGCTCGACAAGCCATTGTTCGCACTACCCGACATATCAGGACGCGGACTGTAATCACCACTGTCTCGGTACATGTCATAAGAGAGCTCAAAACGATGGATGTCGTTTAGTTCATACCCCAACTTAGCCAGAATGTTGTAAACATCACCCGCAGCGCCATAGGTTTTGTTGCCGTCACCATCTTCAAAGTCATCGCGCGTAACGTAATGGCCATAAACCATCGCATCAATGTTTTCGGACAAAAGCCCGTACAGTGTCAACGAGCCTTGTTGGTTGTCGTTGGATGCATAACCGCCATAAACACGAGCGCCAAACGTTTCATCGTAACGAAGTAAATCGCGAGCGTCTTTCGTTTCAAAATAAACCGAGCCGCCTAAGCCATGTTGAGTCACAGAGTTATTACCTACCTGGATATCGGCAGATTTGAGAATGTCAGGGTTTAGCGTTAAGTTCCCAATGTGATGGAACATGCTCGCATGCTGAGAAGCACCATCAAGACGAATGTCCAAATCGGTTTCGCTCAAACCACGAATGGTAATACGTTGATTCACAGAGTGTGTTCCACCAACATCCACACCGGGAATATCGCGCAGTAAATCAGACATATGATCCGCTTGCTTCAGTGACATGTCGTCCGCAAACATCGACTCAGTATTGCTAGAAACTTTTGTTCCCCATACAACGACTTCTTCAAAATGTGACTCGGTATCTTGAGCTAAAACAGGGTTTGATAGCGCCATTCCCACTGCAAGGCAAAGGCTTGAAAGCTTGATAGATGAACAAGCAGGGCTTTCCATAACTTCATTCCTAAATATTAATGATAATAATTCTCAGGTATAATAAGCATGAGTTTTATAAATACAAAGGCGATTTGATTATGCGAAATCGCACAAGTGTTATGAGGAAGTGTCAAATGCAGGAAGTCACACCAAAACGAACTAGAATTGCCAAGATCGCTTTAACCCAAAAACTGGAAGCCACAGAAAAACAGTGGATCGTCACTCAAGGTCAACCTTGTCAAACTCAACTGGCAGAAGGCAAATTCCTATCATATCAGTACAATGATCAAATCTTTGTTCATGGTGGACGCTGCCTAGAGCTTGTTGATTCACATATTGTTTCTACTGCCCACGCCTCACTGTTGGTCACTATTCTTTTAGAAGGCAAGCTCTCGTTTGGCTATGACGATTTGCAATTTGATTTAGACGCAGGCGACGGCCCTAAAGGTGTCGTGGTGAACCTACTCAAACCTGCAAACTTTCGTCGCTCACTGCTCAAAGATAACCTCATTAATAAGATCAACATATTGGTTAAGCCCCAGTGGCTAGAGGCTCGCCTTGACCAAACCTGTCGTCATCGGTCCTTTTTTAACTCTCATCAGGCGTTTCATCCTCTAGAGCTTAATCAGGCGTTATGCGAACTAGCTGAAACGCTGACAAGCCGAGAATCACCACAAGAATTCCAAGATAAGTTGGAAGTTGAAAGCTTGATCTATCAAATTTTGCATCAAGCGACTGAGCAAATCCCCAAGAACTTCAGTGCTAATAAAAATAACCTTGAACGGCACACAGATGGTCGAATAGAGGATATTGTTAGCTATATAGAAACTCACCTTGAGCAAGAACTAGGCTTAGAAAAGTTGGCAAGCGTGTTTTCAATGAGTGTTTCAAACCTGCAGCGCCGATTTAAACAATCACTCAATATGACCGTAAATGGTTATATTCGCTTTCGTCGCCTTGAGATTGCGAGGCAACATTTGGAACGTGGCCTAGTGACGATCACGGAAGCGGCTTATGAAGCCGGATACCACCACCCTTCCAACTTCACCTGCGCTTTCAAAAAGGTATTTGGTGTACCACCGCATGAAGTGATAAAAGAGTAAAGAGGCCCCAGGTAACTGACTGTTATTTAGGAGTGTCTTATCCACAACATCGGTATATACTCGCCTTAAACGTTATGGAGGTTGAACATGAATATTGGTGCTGTCGCAAAGCTTACTGGGCTTTCATCTAAGTCGATTCGATTGTATGAAGACAAAGGGATCATATCTCCACCAGCGCGCAGCGACTCTGGCTATCGCGAATATTCAGATAATCATATTCAAGAGCTTAACTTAGTATCACGCGCAAAAAACGCTGGCTTTTCACTGCAAGAATGCAAAGAGTTTGTGCAGCTTGCCCATAATCCCAACCGAAAAAGCAGCGAAGTAAAAGCAAGAACCATGGATAAGCTGAGAGAGGTTGAAGAAAAAATCGCGCACCTTATGGAGATCAAAACGCAACTTGAAGGTTGGGTTTCTTCTTGTCCGGGAGACGCTGAAAGCCGATGCCCAATCATAGACGAGCTCACCAAGTAAACTCGCCTATCTATCCTCATTGAAGAATCGCTTTCATTAAGCACTGAGGTTGGATTAGTGGTAAGTACACATGCGCTTGCCGTTTAATTCGATAATATTAAACGGCGTTTCGTAGATATCCTCTAGCGTAGACGCCTGAATCACCTCTTCCACCGCACCACTTGCCACAACTTTGCCTTGCTTAAGCGCCAATATGACATCCGAGTAGCACGCTGCGAAATTAATATCATGAATTACCACCACCATGGCTTTGTTCATGTCATGAGCTAACCGCTGCACGACTTTCATGATCTGAAGAGAGTGTTTGATATCTAGATTGTTAAGTGGTTCATCAAGAAAAACGTAGTCTGTATCTTGTGCAATCACCATGGCAATAAACGCAAGCTGTCGCTGACCACCACTTAACTCATCCAAATATTTGTCTTGGATACCTTGTAAATCTAGGTAGTCGATCGCTTGTTCAATCACCGCATGATCTTCTTTGGTCAGATTTCCTTTGGAGTATGGGAAACGGCCAAAAGAGACCAACTCCTTCACGGTAAATCGCATGGTAATCGAGTTGGCTTGACGAAGTACCGCCAGCTTTTTCGCTAACTCTTTAGTGTCCCATTCCGCAATTTCCTTGCAATCAATGATAACACTACCACCATCCCGCTCCGTTAAGCGCGAAGCCATAGATAACAGCGTGCTCTTTCCCGCGCCATTCGGGCCAATAATCGATGTTACCTTGCCCTTTTCAAACTGAGTATTGGCCTCATCAACCACTTTATTTGAACCGAAGGCCTTCGTTAATTTGTCTATCACTATCATATTTATACAACTTTGTTTTTCAGTAGTAGGTATAAGAAATACGCACCACCAATAAAGTTAATAACGACACTCAACGTCGTCTCAAAACTGAATACGTTCTCGATAATCCATTGCCCAGCCAGTAACGAGCTGATGGAGAGAAACGAACAACCAACCAGTAGCGTTTTGTGTTGGTAACTTCTGAACATTTCTCGGCTTAAGTTGGTTACCAGCAAACCAAAGAACATAATTGGTCCCACTAGAGCCGTAGAAATAGCAATCAGAACCGCCGAGATAATGAATACATTTCGCGTCACCTTAGGTACATCGACGCCCAAACTTTTCGCATTGTCTTGGTCGAGCCAAAACACATCTAAAGTGCGATGCATACTAAATAGCAACCAACATGCAAACATCAAAGCTGGCGCACTAAAGTAAACCAAATTCACTTTGACATTATTAAAGCTGGCGTAAAGTTTCGATTGAACGATTGCAAACGTATTTGGATCCATCAGCAAAGAGAAAAATGACGCCGCATTGGAAAATAGCTGACCAAAGATCAAGCCGACCAATAGCAACGTAATCAAGTTCTTGCTTCCTTTAGAAAAGTAAAAACCAAACAACAATAACGAAAACGACACCATTACAATTACGGCAATCGTGAAATTGACGTACAAGTTAAGAACTAAAGTACTCAAACCACCAAAAATCAGCACGATCAAAATTTGCGTCAACACATACAACGCATCAAACCCCATGATACTTGGCGTTAAAATTCGGTTGTGCGTAATGGTTTGAAATACAAGTGAAGACTGAGCAATAGCCACACCCGCTAGCACTATCGCCAATACTTTAGGAACTCTACGAGATAAAAAATACTGGTAGTTGTCAGCCGTTAGCCCAATACCAATAAACAAACATGCAAAAAGTACCGCAATGCCACCTAGCAGTAGGATTTTCGTTGAATCACGCATGTTGCTTACCTCGCAACAACATCGCGATGAATACCACGCCACCCAATATGCTGATCACGATAGAGATTGGCATTTCATGAGGGAAGATAATCAAACGACTCACCAAGTCGCAACACAGCACTAAAGTCGCCCCATACATGGCCGTAAGCGGGATGTTCTTTTTGAGGTTATCACCATAAAAGTGACTAACGAGATTTGGCACAATCAGACCCAGGAATGGCAGTTGCCCAACAATCATCACGACACTTGCCGACATGATGGACACCAACAGCACGCCAATCGTGACAACCTGCTGATAATTTAACCCCAAGTTAACCGCGAAATCTTTTCCGATACCCACGGCTGAAATCCGTGCGGCAAAAAGATAGCTGAGAATAGCCATTGGTACCGCGATGTACAGTAGCTCAAAGTCACCACGTAAGATGTTGGCGAAGTTTGCGACTGTCCAAGCATTCAGACTTTGAAGTGCATCGTATTTGTAAGCGATAAACGTGGTCATGGATTGGATGACGTTGCCGAAAATAATTCCGACAAGTGGCACAAAGACCACACTCTTAAATTGAATGCGTTGAATAAAGAAAATAAATGCTAGCGTCCCGAACACCGAAATACCGAAGACAAGCCATAGGTGATTGTCGTTGCCAAAGAAAACCACGCTCAGTACATAGCCCAGCATGGCGCATTCGATCGTACCGGTTGTAGAAGGTGCAGCAAATCGGTTCTGGCTGATTTGCTGCATAATAAGGCCTGCAATACTTAAGCCTGCACCAGCAAGCAGTATGGCGAATAAACGTGGTATACGGCTGGTAAAGAAAAGCTCTAACGCTTTCTCATCACCCGAAAATAACTGTTGGGGCGTCATGTTTGCCACCCCAACAAATAACGAAACCGTGCTTAAAACCACAAGGGTTAGCAATAACTTTTTCAAAGTTAACCTCTGCTATCTTGGATTACAGTTCAACGGTTTGCTTGATCTCACTGACCATTTTTTCTGTTGCAGTCACGCCAGACATCGACAAGTACCACGCGTCCACATCTAAATAAGTGATTTTGTGATTCTTATATGCCGCGGTTGCTTTAACTAAGTCGTTATCCATGGACTTACGAATATCGTTATCTGGCGTGCCTTTCAGCGAATTGCGGTCAACTACGAGTATATTTTTCGGGTTAGCTTCACGAATAAATTCATAAGAAATAACATCTCCGTGAGTGCCCGTCTTCACGTTTTCAACTGTTTCCAAGAAACCGAAATCGTTATAAATCACACCAAATCGCGATTGAGATCCAAACGCACTGATGTTGTCACCCATGCTTAAAATCGTTAACGCATCATTGTTATTTGATTGATTGTAGTCACGGATTGCTTTGAATTGAGCATCTAGCGCTTCAATTTTCTGCTCTACTTTTTCTTCGATATCGAAGATTTTACCAATATTGCGCCACTGTGCTTGCGTACCTTCCCAGTAACCTTGATTCTCTTTCGCAGCAAAAACGACCGTAGGAGCAATTTCACTCAGCTCTTCATATTTCGCAGACGCTCGCGGACCAACCAATATCAAATCCGGTTTTTGCATGTAAATGGTTTCAAAGTCAGGTTCAAACAAACTACCCGCAGAGGTGTAGTTATCTTTGCTGTATTTTGAAAGGTAGCTAGGCAGATTAGAAGAGTTAGAGACTGCAACAGGATCGATACCAAAGTTGTCCAGCGCATCTAGCGGTCCAAAGCCAATCACAACCACGCGTTCTGGTGATTGTTCTAGCT
Source organism: Vibrio sp. D3 (assembly GCF_043995865.1). NCBI lineage: Bacteria > Pseudomonadati > Pseudomonadota > Gammaproteobacteria > Vibrionales > Vibrionaceae > Vibrio > Vibrio sp. D3. The sequence continues at coordinate 462,163 of NZ_CP171886.1, forward strand.
CGGTTTGACCCATGTAATGGTCAATCACAACCTTAGCAGCGAAAGAAGGAGAAACAGTAAATAGCGACAGCATAGCCGCACCGACGAATTTTTTCATTTTGTTAAGCCTTAATGAGATCTATTATCATGCGCGTTCGCAATATAGCGTTACTCTTTACTGCATTCAACAAAATTTAAGGTACTTTACATTAGTTACGCTTATTCTAGCTTCAACTATATCAAAGACTTATAAAAACCATTCATTGCAATATCTAGGTGTATCATTCATGCGCTTCGATAAATGCTTTGAGTGCTGGCTCATCAATAATCTCCAACCCGTTTTCCGTTTTTGCAATCAATCCCTTTTCAATCAAATCTTTAACTGCACGTCGATAAACACGGCCAGAAGTACCAAATCGCTCAGCTTCTTGATTTACTTTGTCAAAGCCACCGAGCAATGTGTTGGTTTGATTACGGACGAAAAGATCATACGCAATATTATAAGTAATGGGATGCAATAACCGATTGGTATAGATATCCATAGAGTCTTGATAATCTTCGGCCAACGCTGAAGCAAAGAACACCATCATTTCTGGATGCTTTTGTAGCGCTTCAGTTAGTTTTTGGATGCAGATGACATCAACCTGCATGTGCTCATCTGCAATCACATTCCATTGGCAAGGAGTCTGAGTGAAGTACTCCATTTCACCATAGATATGGTAGTCGCAGTTTGCCTCTCCTAATTGAAAGCGTCGCCCATTCGCGGCCAATATGCTCATTGACACTCGACCTACTGGCACAACATATAAGTACTGAAGTTGCTCACCTTGACGGAGAATTTCTTCCCCAGCATCAAAGTAACGCGTACTAATTTGACACTGATAGATCATCTCACGAAAGGCAACGCTCTTTTTTTCAAGGTATGTTTTGAAGCGGCCAGTTGGATACGGGCTGATTTTCATTCTCTGCTCTCTCAGAAAAGTTACTGATAACTATCTCAGGTGGATTGTACCCCGTAACACCAAATAAAAAAGCGACAGTGGCCTGTCGCTTTACATTCATTGATTTATAAGAGTGACTGAAGTTCGTACGGACTAGCTCTGAGCAATCAACGCTTCTAGCGCCGTCGTTGCAGCAAGTTTCTCACCTTGCATCATTACTTTCGCTTCATCCACGTACTGACTAACCCCTTCTTTCACATCTTGTTGGTACAGAACGACGTTATTTAAGATCGAAGCCACATGAAGGCCACGTAATCGGCCAACGGCAAACAGAGCTGAGGTTTCCATATCGGCACCTAAGACGCCCTTCTTGTTCCAGTATTGGCATATCGCATCTTCGTCATCGGTATAGAAACTGTCGTGAGAACGTACCACACCGAAATGATAACGCGCCTCTTGTACTGACAGGTAACGCTCAACTTCCTTTAATAAGAAAAAGCTTGCGTACGCCGGATAAGCCGAATCCACATACGCTTTGGAGCCGCCTTCATCTCTTACCGCACCTTCGGCAATGATCAACTCGCCAAGCTGAATGCCTGATTGCATCGCACCTGCCGATCCAACACGTACCACATGAGTTACGCCGCACTGTTTTAGCTCTTCAACTGCGATGATCATCGATGGGGCGCCGATACCTGTGCTGCATACTGAAACAGGCTGGTCTTTGTATTTGCCAGTAAAAACACGGTACTCGCGATTTTCCGAGATCATTTCTGCATCATCCAATAATGCGGCAATACGATTAGCTCGGTCTGGCTCACCACATACAATGACGAGAGGAGCGACTTGTGTTTCATCAACACCAATATGAGGTTGTTTCGCCATTTTTCGTTCCTTAAGCTGCAGCTTGAGCTAAGGTTTTATCGCCATTGCGCTTGGCGCTACGGGCCCATTCACGCGTACCATTGGCAGCAATGAACATCAAAATCGCATACTGAACGGACATCGCATAAACACCCTGTGTCGCGTAGATACCAACACTGATGATGTTAATCACAACCCAAAGAATCCAGTTTTCCACATATTTACGTGTCATCAGAATTTGTGCAACAACAGAAAGTACTGTCATGGTTGCATCCCAAAACGGGAACGCATCAGGTTCAAGTACCGGATCAGCCAAACCTGCACCAAATAGATTCAAGCTATCAACAGCAATGTTTGCTAATGCAAAGAAAAAGGGGTCGATGTAGATGGTTAACAACGCGATAGACACAACGCTAATAGAAGCAGTGGCGATGAGTTTCTGTTTGTTTAACCAGCGTACTTCCAGCGTTTCACCTTCCGCGTTTGGACGAGTCCACGCATACCAACCGTAAATGTTCGCACAGAAGAAAAACAGTTGAAGAAGTAATAATCCGTATAACTGAATTTGGAAAAAGATAACGGCAAAAAGAGTGACATTCAGCAAACCGAATAAGTAGTTGATGGTTTTTTCTTGGCTAGCAAACCAAATGCATAGCAATCCAAAAACCGTACCGAAAGCTTCGATCCAACTCATTGCGTAACCGCCGCCAATTGGAATGTTAACCAGGGTGTTGTTTATATCGAGTAAGGCAAGTAGGTCCATATCGATGTCCTTTATTATTTTGTTGGGGTATATGCCTATATTAGGGCGTGACACCTAACAAAAAGGAGGACATTTGTCCCCCTCTTGATGCACTCGATCATAATTCAGTTCAATATTTGCTTGAAAGCAATAAATGACTCAATTGAACCGCTTGGAAATTAACACGCCTAAGAATCCAAACCTAAATAGCGCTTTTTGAATGCGGAAGCTGATGCAAATAAAGCTGACGCCAAAAGTGTAATAACAAACCCAATTGCGTACTCGAATGCTTCATTCACCAAGAGCTGATAACAGCTCACAAAAAAAATCAGTATGACCGCAATAACATTAACTCGGTGAAACCAAGGATGCTTTACGGAGAACTTAGCGTAACCTTTTGATAACATTTAACTAATCCGCCAGACAACAATTAATATTTTTATTTATAATCAATGGTGATAGTAAGGCTTTATAGTATAAAGAGAAACGACTTTTTTGATTTTTTAGCTCAACATCACAGGTCATCTAGTGCTGCTTGACTTTAATATCTTGACACTTTTTCGTTCAACTAAGGTAGGTTCTAATTGCACGACTTGCGCTTCTGTTGATTTATCATCCAGTTTTCGGACAAGCGTTTCCACGGCAGCTTGCCCAAGACGGTATTTAGGCTGGTGAATTGTGGTGAGTGATGGCGACATAAACTTCGCGATATGTATGTCATCGTAACCGATGATTGAAATCTGTTCCGGGACTTTAATATTGAGCTCATTTGCGGCGTTAATCACACCCATCGCCATCATATCATTGGAAACAAAAATCGAACTGGGTAAGGCGCCTCGCTGCGCCATTTTCATAAATGCTTGATATCCGCCTTCACATTCGAAGTCCGATTCAATTATCCAGTTGGCATTAAATTCCAAGCCTGCTTCGTTCATCGCACGTTTGTAACCTTCGTATCGCATTTGCGCTTGGTGTTTAATCAAAGGGCCGGTGATACATCCTATTTCTGTGTGGCCACAATCAATCAGGTATTTCGCCGCTAGGTAACCGCCACGAAGCGAGTTATCTTGAATTTTGTCGCTCGTAAACAGCATCGGCCCCCAATCCATCACCACGACAGGGATATCAGGATAACGCTCAAATACATCAATACGCTCTCCCTCTAGCGAGGAGCACATCAAGATCAAACCATCGACACGCTTTTGCAAAAGCGTATTAATGGATTGGCGCATGCGTTCGTTATCACCTTCGGTATTGCATAAAATGAGGCTATAACCTTTGTGATAGCAACTGCGTTCGACGCCTTTTACGACTTCGCCAAAGAATGGGTTGGTTGAAGTTGTCACCAGCATACCAATGGTTTTGGTACGATTGACTTTGAGGCTTCGCGCCAAAGCAGATGGCGCATAGTAGTTGAGCTCTTTTGCGGCATTATTGACGCGTTCGGAGATCTCTTCACTCACAAAACGCGTCTTGTTAATAACATGGCTCACTGTTGAAGTGGAAACCCCTGCCAGTTTTGCGATGTCTTTCATCGTCGCCATGTTATTACTCCTAATTGATGAGGCGTTTAAGCCCTATTGTGCAGCGAGAAACGCGTCCACCTCTTCGCGAGTTGGGATCGACGTCTGCGCGCCAAAGCGGGTCACAGAAATTGCAGCCGCCGCATGTGCAAACTTAATTGCTGATTCTAAAGGTAAACCCTCTAACAGGCCAGTGACGAATGCCCCATTAAACGTATCCCCTGCTGCGGTGGTATCAGTCGCGTCAACACGGAACCCCGGGATGAGCTCACCTCTACCATTTTGACTTAACCAAACACCCTTCGCACCGAGAGTGATCATGACAATTTCGATACCTTTGCTATGAAGCACATTCGCCGCTTCTTGCGCACTGTCATTATCCGTTACCGTTACTCCCGTCAGGACTTCAGCTTCGGTTTCATTTGGTGTAATGACATCAATACAAGCAAGCAGTTCGTCTGACAGTTCACGAGCAGGGGCAGGGTTTAAAATGACGTTAGTTTTTGCATCTTTCGCCACTCGCGCGGCTTTCTCAATGCCGCATATCGGCGTTTCCAATTGCATCAGCAGGTAATCCGCTTGGCGAATGCGATCTAAATCTGGCTCAATCGCTTCTGCTGTCAATTTGGCATTCGCTTCTGCTGAAATACAAATGCTGTTTTCACCACTATCCGACACTTGAATCATCGCAATGCCAGTTGGGCAGTTTGGTTGCATCTTCACACCAGTGATGTCGATGCCGTCCATATTGAAGTTTTCACGAATATTGATGCCGAACGAGTCATCGCCTACACAAGCAATAAAGCCAATATCAGCCTTGAGTCGAGCTGCAGCAACAGCTTGGTTGGCACCTTTGCCACCTGGGATAACTTGATAGTTGCGACCATGTAGCGTTTCGCCAGGGCGAGGGAAAGAAGGCACTTGAAGAACATGGTCAGCGTTTACACTACCTAACACCACTAACTTATTCATACGGTTATCCTCGGTTCTGAATGAACCCTTTTTTTGAAAAACTATTTTGGAAAATACATTAGATGACTTTAACTTCTCTCCTTAGCGAAGGAGTCACGATAAAAAGCCAAAGGCATCTATACCCTGCATTTTTAAGTCACTTGGGTATGTTTGCCCTCTCCTCCTAAACGACAGATATAAACGGAGGAGAGAGCAAAAATTAGGACGCTTTATTGAACGTCAAACTTATTTAGTCACTACTTTTAGTGGTACCGGAATGTATTCTTCTACTTTTTCACCTTTCAAGACTTTGTCAGCCGTTTCAACACCTAAAGCACCGATAAGATCTGGTTGCTGTGCGATGGTTGCTGCTAGCTTGCCACGGTTAACTGCGGCAATGCCGTCTTCCGTGCCATCAAAACCAACGATAACGACGTCTTTGCCAGAAGCTTGAACGGCGCGAAGTGCACCTAGCGCCATTTCATCATTCTGTGCGAACACCGCTTGTACATCAGGGTTAGCCGCGAGTAGGTTTTCCATCACGTTTAGGCCTTTAGTACGGTCAAAGTCTGCTGGCTGGCTGGCAAGAAGATCCATATCGCTGCCCTTCACGGCATTCATGAAACCTTCACCACGCTCGCGCGCCGCCGATGTGCCCGCAATACCTTCAAGCTGAATTACTTTTGCTTTTTCGCCAACTTTTTCCATGATGTAGTGGCCTGCCATTTCACCACCGATCACGTTGTCGGACGCGATGTGACTCACGACTTCACCACGGCTTGCGCCACGGTCTAGTGTCAATACAGGGATCTTAGAACGGTTCGCCATACGAATCGCATTAGACACAGCATCAGAATCCGTTGGGTTGATAAGAATAGCTTTTACGCCTCGAATACTTAAATCCTCGATGTTCGACAGTTCTTTGCTCGGGTCATTTTGCGAGTCCAGTACAATTAAGTCGTACCCCAATTCTTTCGCTTTAGCTTCCGCACCGTCTTTCATCGTTACGAAGAACGGGTTGTTTAGCGTCGAAACCACAATCGCCATCGTATCTTGGGCTTGTGCCGCTACTGATACAGTGGAAGAAAGAAGTGCAGCAGAGATAAGAGTTGCAAGTTTTTTCATCGTTCTAGTCCTTTGTGTAGGGTGAGCCAGCACACGCCCACTGGCTCGGTTTGTATTCAGGATTTAATGGTTATGGATTATTTGTTTTTGTTGTCTACCAGTACTGCGAGCAAGATAACCACTGCTTTGGCAATCATTTGGTAGTATGAGGAAACGTCTAGTAGGTTAAGAGCGTTGTTTAAGAAACCGATGATCAGCGCACCAATTAGCGTACCCATGATGCGTCCTTTACCGCCCATCAAGCTGGTACCGCCAAGTACAACCGCAGCAATCGCATCTAACTCGTAACCCATACCCGCTGTTGGCTGCGCCGAAGACAGACGAGAAGTCACGATGATGCCTGCAAGCGCTGCCAGCATACCGCAGATTGCGTATACACCAATCTTCACTCGGTCTACATTGATACCAGATAGACGAGTCGCTGATTCGTTGCCACCTAGTGCGTAAACATAGCGACCAAAGCGAGTGTGGTTAAGTAAGTACCAAGCCGCAGCGAACACGACCACCATTAACCAAACAGGTACTGGAATACCTAGCGCGTAGCCGGTACCAAACCATGCAAACGCATCAGCTGTGTCAGTAAAACCTGTCGAGATTGGACGCCCTTCGGTGTACACCATAGTCACACCGCGTAGTAACGTCATGGTAACCAGCGTAGCGATAAAGGCCTGTACTTTGCCCTTAGCAATGATGATGCCGCTAATTGCACCTAACGCTGCACCTGCGACTAAAGCAGTCGGAACCGCCACCAGCACCGGGACTTCAAGCGCAATCATGCTTGCCGCAAAGGCACCACATAGCGCCAGTACGGAACCAACACTCAAGTCGATGCCTGCGGTTAAAATAACCAGTGTCATACCTACCGCGATAATGGCATTCACTGAGGTTTGACGAAGAATGTTGAGAATGTTGTCGACCGTAAAGAAGTTCGGGTTCAAAAATGACACAACAACAATCAAAAAAATCAGTGCTATCAGTGATTTTTGCTCAATCAACCACTCTTTTGTGAACAACTTCTTGTTGCTAGCTTCGGTTGGTTTGCTCATGGTATTAGTACTCATGCTGCTTCCTCATTGATCTTTTTGCCTACGGCACAGGCGAGTAATTTTTCTTGATCGGCGTCTTTCGCATCGAATTCGCCAGTAATACGACCTTCATGCATAACCAGAATGCGGTCACTCATACCGAGCACTTCTGGCATCTCGGAAGACACCAAGATGATGCTCATGCCTTCGGCTTTGAACTTGTTGATGAGTTGATAAATTTCTTTTTTCGCACCGACATCGACGCCACGTGTTGGCTCATCGAGAATCAGAACTTTAGGTTTGGTCATTAACCCTTTCGCGATCGCCACTTTTTGCTGGTTACCGCCGGATAAGTTACCAATGATTTGGTCGCGCGTAGGGGTTTTGATATTAAATAGCTTGATAAAATCTTCCACGGCAATCACTTCATCGCTATGTTGGATTTGGAAGCCCTTAGTCAACTGATTGAGTGAACAAAGTGACATGTTCTCCTTAACCGAGAGACCTAACACCAAGCCATCGCCTTTGCGGTCTTCAGAGATATAAGCGATGCCATTTGCTAAGCCATCTTGTGGGCTAACCGGGTTAATGGTTTTGTTATCGAGGTTGATAACACCATGCTCACTTGGCAACGCGCCGTAAATCACTTTCATCAGTTCGGTGCGGCCTGCCCCCATCAAACCAGAAATACCCAATATCTCACCGCGTTTCAGCGTGAAGCTCACATCGTGAACGCCAGAGCCAGTCAGGCCAATCACTTCAAGGCAAGTTTCGCCATGTCGCACATCAATACGTGGGTATTGCTCTTCTAACTTACGACCAACCATCATTTCGATCAGGCCGTCTTCATCAGTGTCTGCTACTTTGCATTCACCGATAAATTTACCGTCACGAAGCACGGTAATGTCGTCACAGATTTCAAAGATTTCTTTAAGACGGTGTGAGATGTAAACGATGCCGCAGCCCTGCTCTCGAAGTTCGTTGATCACTTTAAATAGTGACTCCGTCTCGGTATCGGTCAGCGCGTCGGTTGGCTCATCCATAATGATGACTTTTGATTCAAACGAAAGCGCTTTCGCAATCTCCACCATTTGTTGCTCACCAAGGCTCAAATCACCAAGCAACTTTTTCGATGAGTGCTTTACGTTAAGGCGTTGAAGCAACTTGTCTGCTTCTTCATACATCTTGCCCCACTGAATACGCCCCATCGTGCCGGTAAATTCACGACCTAGATAGATGTTTTCAGCAATCGTCAGTTCAGGGATCAAGTTCAATTCTTGGTGAATAATACTGATGCCCGCTTCCTGTGAGTCACGTGGACCTTTAAACGCGGCAGGTTGGCCTTGATATTGGATGCTACCCGCATCCATGTGATAGATGCCCGTCAGCACCTTCATCAATGTTGACTTGCCTGCTCCATTTTCTCCCATGAGCGCCATGACACGGCCTGGGTAAACATTCAGGCTCGCTTTGTCCAGTGCTTTCACGCCCGGGAACGCTTTCTCAATGTCGCTCAGTTGTAGAATGGCTTGAGTCATAATCTGTCCTCAATATCTCTGGCTTAAAAAACCACGCCCGCTTGAAAGATAACGTTCGCGTATGGCGAGCATTCGCCAGTTCGAACGACAGCGCGGCTTTGTGCCGTGCGTGCTTTAAATGCTTCATGTGACACGTAGCTGATCTCGATAGATTTACCCGTTTCTTCGCTCTCTTTGCTCAGTTCGTTAAGCAATGCTTGATGCAAAACTGGGCTTACATCAGAAAACTCTTCCGCAATGATGACCCCTTCGATTTGCGACTCAGATAGAATCACGCGAACAGTATCAAGAAAACTTGGTACGCCATGCGTTAGCGCCAAATCAATTCGCTGTACATGCTCAGGGATTGGCAGGCCAGCGTCACATATCGTGATCTCATCGGTGTGGCCTAGCGTCGCCACCAAGTAAGAAATATCTGAGTTAATTAGGGTACTTTTTTTCATCTCATCGACCTTTCGGTTACACGTTCATACAACCATGAGCGCCTGTTTTAAAGTGTTTTCGTTATTAACAGAAAACTCATCGAAACGTTTCGATGAAATAATAATTCGTTGTGGTAATTTGACCAGAGTGAGATCGATAAGGTGTGAGAATGATCCGTAATTAGCGAGTCATCGAATAGTAAAAAGGTACATGAGTCACACTTTACCATCGAAACGTTTCGATGACTGGCTTAATCTACACTTGAAGTGAGGTTTTTAAAGACAGTTGAAAAAGAGATACGTCCCATTACTGAGAAACACTCTAGTTAATGAGATGGAAACCTTACACATCATCACAGTTCTTGGATGGTTGTCTGATTTTGGAGAACGCTCACCTTACAATCTGGTTACAATTTGCAAAACACATCATCCGTTCAGTACCTTATATGGTATGCGACGTTTGTAGGGACACAAACGGAAACTAAAAGCCATAATGAAGTTAAGCAATCGAGTCATCTTGCTTGTCGCGCCAGTGATCTTATTAAGCGCGCTGGTATCAAGTTATATTATTTACAGCATTCAAAAAGTAACGCTCATCAAGCGAGAAGACAGCTATATCCAATTGCAAATGGAAAAGCTCGCAGGGCAGTTCCGACAAGCCAACATATTCCTCAATAGTTATGCATACACATTAAGCAAAAGTGATGTATTGCAAGACTACTTGGTGAATCATAACAATCCGTATCGTGAGCGCGTGTTGTTTAACCGACTCGATGAAACCGCAGATGTGTTAAGCCATGGCTATACAGGCGATGCAAGCATGGCGATTCTCGACGGGAAACAAAACCTTCTTTATTACACAGAAAATAAATACTACGAATCATCAGGTGTAGTCGACCCTAAGGTATTGGATTACATCTCGCGAAGCTTTAGTACGAGAGAAGCGTTTAACCATACTGGCTTTATTTACAATTCCAGCGGGCAAAGTATTCTTCTGCAATACGAACTCATCGACAAACGAACAGGGACACAACCTCTGAGTTTTGATCCGCAAAATGTCTTTTTCGTGGTGGTATCGGTATCGCTCGAAGCCTTCAATGAGATCAAGCACGAAATCGAGTTCGACACGCATAGCGTGATAACTTTTGCCGACAAGCCTATTTATCTCGATATTCCTCTCGCTCAGACGATTGAACTATTGCCACACTTTTATGCGGTACTCTCCCCCGCTGAATATTTGATGTGGAATAAAGTCGATAAAGTGTGGCTAGAACTGGCCCTTTCCTTTGGTGTGGCAGCGTTTTGCACCATCACCTTAATTGTTTTGGTTTTGTATCGTTATGTATTACACCCCGTTTCTCGCCTCGATAAACAGCTACAAGAGCTGGAAACAAATCAACGCGGCAACATTGAAAAGCTAGAAACAAACGATGAAATAGGACGCTTATCCTCACGCTTTTTTGATATGTATGAAGAGCTCAACGTCATATATAAGAAAACAAAACGCCTGGCTGAAACGGATCACCTAACGCAACTCGCTAATCGCCATCGTTTCCATGAACTTGCAACTCGTGAACTCGTCTCCCCTTCGCAGCATTTGTGGGTCATTTATGTCGATCTCGATAACTTTAAGTACGTTAATGACAAATACGGGCATGAACTGGGAGACAACTTATTAAAGGTGTTTTCATCACACATCAAAAATGTCTGTCAAAAATTCTCGTACGACTACGATAGTCCCTGTTTTGCAGCAAGATTGTCTGGTGACGAATTTGCTATTTTATTGAGCTCAAATCAGGATGTACAACGTCTACCTGACTTGCTGGCCTCAGAGTTGCTTAAACCGATTAGCAATCTCAGTCCATCTTGGAGCAATTCATTCCCCGTGACTGCGAGCGTAGGTATCGCTCAGTACCCTCAAGACGGTACAGACGTCGCGAAATTACTCTCCAGTGCCGATGCGGCAATGTATCAAGCCAAACGAGCCGGGAAAAACCAGTACGCTTATTACTCAGCAGCTCTCAATGTTGAGTCTCAAAGACGCAGTCAGCTTGAGCGAGCGCTCAGAAAAAGCAACGTAGAAGAAGAGTTCCATCTCGTTTTTCAACCCTATATGAATAATCGGGACAACGAGATTGAAGGACTAGAGGTATTATTGCGCTGGGAAGCGGAAGGCATTGGTCCCGTGCCTCCAAAAGAGTTTATCCCAATCGCGGAACAGGCGGGCTTATTTGATAAAATTGATCGCTGGGTTTTCGCCAACGCTACAGCGGAATATCACCAATTAAGAAATATTTTTGGTAAAGACATTGTCCTTTCGATCAACCTCTCTTCAGCAGAACTTAACTCCATCGAAATGGCGAATTATATTCATGACCAAGCAAGCAAAAACGGTGTGAAACCAGAATGTATTGAGTTAGAGATAACAGAAACCTTTGCCGCAGAACAACAAGGTACAGCATTACTTGATGAGCTGTCGAAGCGTGGCTATCGTCTCGCCATTGATGACTTTGGCTCTGGCTATACATCGCTGACTCAACTTGTTCAATATCCAGTTCAAAAGATCAAGTTTGACCGAGAGTTCCTCGTTACATTGATGAAAACCAACAATGGTCATGTGATCAAACCCATCATCGAGCTATGCCACGCTCAAAATAAAACGGTCACCGCAGAAGGTATTGAGCACAATGTTATGCATGAATGGTTATCGGCCTACCGCTGTGACTATATGCAAGGCTATTTATTTGGTAAGCCAATGAGTAAGGAACAACTGAATTTGTGGTGGCAATCCGCAAATGACGATAGCCGCTTCGATGGTTCCATAGTAGGTTCAATTACTGTTCAAGGGACATCTTATTAAAGATTAAGTACAGAAGCCATGTATGTGGCTGCTGTACTTATATAATATAGAAACAAGACTTTACCCTTAGTTTCAATAATATAAGCAACCACATAAGTTCGTACGTTAATTTTTGGTATTATTATTTTTCGATGAAACCTCACAGTTATTTAAATATTTAATCAAAACGATAGAATTACTTTTTGGTAAGTTTAGTTCTGTTTTTACTTCTTTAATTGAAGACATAAGGAAATAAGTAAAAGCTGACAAACTTTACTTTTGTACTGCTGATCACCGACTTAAATGATTCGTGTAGAAGCTCATTTGTCGGCTCCACTTAGACTTAGCTTTATCACTTGTGAACAGGAAATGCCCTTCTTCTCGGTATTTCTCTACCTTTCTTATCCATCTTGTTGTTTACCCACTCACTTAAAATGCACTAACACACATAACGAGTTGACGTTACGATTTGTTACGAGTCAAATCACAAATCTAAACGCAGGCTGAATAGACGCACAAAAGACAAACACATTGAAATAAAAAGAGTTTCTAATCTAGAAAAAATAAAACGTCGTTTTTATAAATTCTCCATCTCACAAATATCCTTAAACACAGTTTTATTAATTACGCATATCAGATATTATTTATGCCGAAGTTTATCGAAACAATCGATTAACTTCATAATTTATTTTAGTTTCAAACAGTTAGTTTTTAACTTGAAAACTTATCGTTAACCCAATATTAAGTACCTAAGCGTACAATAAGAAACATTGGGAATAGAATTATATTGATGTGCATGTTGTTTTAACGAATGCATGAAGCAATCGGTAAATTTGTAACACCATAGAGTTTTATTTAGCCAAGATGAAAAAGTTAATTTTATTATTTATATGGACATTTCTGTCTGCCTCTCCTTTTGCCTTTGCAAAACAAGCAGATAACGAAGTCAAAAGTCACATACCACAGAATCAAATTGAACAAGTGTTCAAACAAGCAAAGTTAGATGGCGTAGTAGACTTTAAATTGTTTCGTGACGCTTACATCGCGTACCAAAAAACACCCGATAGAAAGAAATCAGTACTAACCATCATCGACTATAGTAAACCATCGACTGAAAAACGCTTTTATGTGGTTGATTTAGATAAAAAGAAGCTTATCTACAATACTTATGTTTCTCACGGTGTGAACAGTGGAAAGAAAACAGCGACGCAGTTTTCAAATGTGGTGAACTCGCGTAAAACATCGCTGGGTACGTTTTTGACTGACACTACCTACTACGGATCAAATGGTTATTCACTTCGATTAGATGGTCTAAGCTCAGGGTTGAACGATAAAGCTCGCGAGCGTTATATCGTGGTGCACGGTGCCGACTATGCTAACCCTTCTTTTATCAAGAAGAATGGTTACCTTGGGCGCAGTTGGGGTTGCCCTGCACTGCCAAAGAAGTTGTCTCGTGAGATCATTGACACCATAAAAGGCGGCAGTGTTATTTATGCAAGCGCATAACACGGTGCAAATTATGTGGGGAAGAATGCTCTATTTCTTCCCTAACAAATAATCGGATTGGCTCAAGCTTCCTTGTCTCATGACTCTCTTTACGTGTTTCTCCAGTTTTCGCTTGCCTCAACGCTAAAATTATTTAGGTATTAGCTTATACCCAAATAACATCAGAAAACTCTGTTCATCCCTCTTCCATCTCGTTAGTATACGCTGAGTTGGTCAGACACCGATTTTCATTGTTATCATAATGTCACTAAGATTCCGTAGTCATAGTGATAGTCTATGACGTTATATGTTTAGGGTTACTTCTTGCGTTATCTACACCGTATATTATTGATGCTTTCATTGTCCCTATTTTCAGGGTTCATCGCTGCCTCATATGCGCATACGTATCACCACACTAAACATTACACCTCTGAACGCTTACTTAAACTCGCGCAACAAGACGATTTTGAACTAGCACACAGCGAATTCCATACATTTGCCTCTCCAAGTTCTTGGGGCTCAGAAGGTTATTATCTGCACATAAAGCGCGAGTTGTTAGCGCTGGTTTCCTGCCGCCGAACATCCGCCACTGATGGTGTTTTATCATCAGATTTTACTCCTGATTATTTTTTACTTGTTGCTTTCTCTTCCCCACCACTATTGGAATTGGCGAAACAAGCATCTCGCTTACCTCTTGATGGTTATGGCGGGCTGATGAGTAAACGCTCTCTCTATCGACTCTCAGGAAGAAAAGAAGCCAATTTGATGTACGTCTTTACTCATGGTCGCAACGCCTTCCCTGTTGTTTAACTTTTTATGACATACAGAGAACACGGAAATGTAACGATGAGAACCAATACGCTCATTGTTACTAGAACCAATTTGAGGTCCATATAATGACAAAATTCGCTACGACTATCGCACTAGCATTACTATTTGCAACGGGCTCTGCCTTCGCTAACACAGAAGCAAAGCCAGAAGAAATGAGCAATGAGACTCTGCTAGAGTGTGCCAATGTTTCTAATGCACGTATTGCGGTTCCTGAACACAGAGCGATGTTCAGACACTACCTAATGTCTGAAAGAAACTATAGTTTCAGTCAGTTATCTTCTGCTGAGCTTGAATTTAAAGCAGCAGATAAGAATGAATCCGAAGTAGAAACTATCTACAAGTCTCAGTGTAAAGAGGTTGGCGAGTACCTATATAGCATTGGCTATTAAACTCGAAACCCTAACGACACTCAAAAAGAAAGGCGCATACATTGCGCCTTTCTTTTTACTGAGAAAACTCTGACACATCCTTGGATTTACAGAACGTTCGACGTGCTTTAACAAACAAGAAACTAAGCACCCCAATCACGAGAGTAATTATTGGGGCCGCCATTAATAGCATTGTGATCGTTTTGCTCATATTCTCTGGTAACAAGGGAAGCAATAAACCAAAACCGCACTCAACCACGCAAAGTAATGGAATTTACTAATACGTTTCACTCGCAACCCCATCATTAATGGCAATAGGGAACGAACAACCGGAATAAACCGCGCACAAAAAAGCGCAATCAATCCATGTTTACTGAGTAATACGTCGACCTGTTCCAAACGCTTTTGAGGAACCGCGCTTACCCAGCCTTGAACCTTAGGTAAGCGATTTAGCCACTTGCCTTGTAAGTAAGCCGCCCAACTTCCCAATCCCGCACTAACAGCTATCACCAACATTATCATTATTGGATCAAGGACACCAACCGCCGCCAGCGTACCGGATAATACGACGACACTGTCGCATGGGAATGGCGCAGCAGGAATAAAACCACTTTCCAAAAAGATAAGCGCAGCAACAACAAAATAAACCAATCCTGCACCGCCTGGCGCCATTAACGCCGTAAAATCTTGATGCCAAAAGGCACTCAAGACCTGAATTATCGAATCAAACATAAACCGCTCCTAAGCATAACTAACCAAAAATTGTAAAAACATGGAATGTGTTAGCGAGCATGTATAAAGCGGTATATGAGATTCGATTCTTTCCTCGCACCGATTCTGTATTTAGAATGAGTAAAAATACTTTCAACACAACGACCTAAAGCCTCATTGCCGATGCGTTTTAGCAGCCCCATCGAGTGAATTGCCGAACGATGTGTCCACCAAACTACAGCAAGCGTTTCAAACCATTCGAGTTCTACATCGTCGTTCGAGCTCGTTTCCTTAGAATGGCTAACCCTCAATATATTCCGGCTGTTTAAACTCGGATAGTCTTGTTGTATTGGAGAGGCAGAGTGTTCTGAAAAGTGCTTCGACTTAGCGTCAACAGCAATATTCTGGTTATGAAATGAAAGAAAATTTGGGTATGAGTGCGCCATACTCATGCTCGGAGCCAACAAGCAGAAAAGTAGTCCGAGTAAAGCAATCAGAGTCGTACGCACAAAGGTAACCAAAACCAAAATAATAAGTTCTTTTAACCCTGTGCGTAACGATTGGCAATTAGTATTCTTAATCGTTAAGAATACTAATTATTTTTCACCGTAAGGGTAGTTTTCAAACATTTTCGCAATTTCTTCTTCAATCAGAGATTCTCTTTTCTCAGAGCTCATAGACTCAGACAGTTTCCTGCTTGAAACACCTTTCCACACAACCTGATTAGCCTTTGCATCAACAAGCTCTACCACCAGTTTGCCATACTTACGTTCTTTGTATCGTTCCGGGCTTGAAGTGATCACGCCAAAGCTATTCCAACCATAACCGAAACTCACCGAAGACCCAGAAGAGACAAGCTCGGACTCTTCGACGATATCATGATGAACGTAAAGGTCCCCACCACTATTCACTTTAATTAGGCCCTTGTCTTCAAGCTGTTCAGCCAATCCTTGTTCAATACGTCGACCATCAATACTCGTAGGGGCTTCTGCTTGGGCACCGAAATCAAACGTTCTGTAAGCTGAAAAATCGGCTTGCTTATCAACATCCGTCGTTACGGTTGTACAAGCAGACACGAGCATCATCACCGCCCCTAATATCAAACCTTTCCACATGTTAAATCTCCTTTGGTTAAGCTGACTGTTTCAGCGGAATTACGGTAGTGCTATACATACGCTTCAGCAGTAAAAAGTAATCATTTCAATATCTAGTCTTGACCATGAAACCTGACTGTTCAATAAACGCGATTAACCTTTACACTGACAATCTTGAATATCATCAATGCCTAAACGCTAGTAGACAGTGTGTTTACCCCTAATTAGCAGCCATCGATTTTAGAAGCGGAATCGCTGACCCTCCTGAAAAACAGAGACAATGAACACTTTAACACCAAGACGCTACTTTTTTAGGCACCTGACAAACAATTGATGAGAAAAGACTTTTCTTTTTCGTTCAGTGTGGCATATTAGCTGAGTCCTATCGATGCGCGGGCATCGTATAATGGCTATTACCTCAGCCTTCCAAGCTGATGATGCGGGTTCGATTCCCGCTGCCCGCTCCAATCTCTTTTATCTCAATCTACTCAAAAGAATCCGATGGCGGAGCAAATAGACAGCACCAACGTTGTTTCCACGTTAAATTTGGTCGTGTTACGTCATAAAACATATCTTTCCATTCTGCAAACGTCACACGAATGGGATTAAAACTGTTTACAGGTTTAGAAATTCCATACCTAACGGTTTCCACTTCTGGTTCAAACGTTCCAAACATCCGATCCCAGACAATCAATACCCCCGCGTAATTTTTGTCGATGTACTGACGGTTTATACCATGATGAACACGATGATGAGATGGCGTGTTAAATACCCACTCTAGCGGTCCAAGCGAGCGAATTGATTGAGTATGAACAAAAAACTGTAAGCCCAGATTAAACAGCACAACGAAGACGACCCACTTAGGATCAAAGCCAATAATCACCAAAGGCAACCAGAAAATCCACATTCCCGCTAACGGATACATCAAGCTTTGACGAAACGCGGTGCTGAAATTCATTCTCTCCGAACTGTGATGGACCACGTGCGCAGCCCACATCCAACGAATACGGTGGCTAGCCCGATGAAACCAGTAATAGAAAAAGTCTTGCAGGACGACAAGTAACAAAAACGCTGAAACGCTCATTTCGATATCAAACAATCGCCAATCAAACCACCACAAATATAACTGAGCAATCATTAAACCTGTGAGTATGTCTGTCGCTTGGTGTAAGCCCGCAAGCACAAAATTACATACAACTTCCGGAATATAATACATCGCGCTTTCAGGCAAACGTCCCCTTCGTTGTCCAAACCAGTACTCTGCAACCATACATAAAAAGAAAACAGGCGCCAAAATCATCAGAAGTAATTCAGGGCGTTCCATCAACTGTGTCCAATCCATTGTGTTTCTACCATTTTGCATAGTGATCTTCAGTCAGACCTATGACTTCTTCTAACTGATGTTTGATACCATTCCCATCAACGATGTAGCCAGAGAAATAGCCGATATATTGACGAAAATTGCTTTTGAGAAACCAAAAGTTCTTCTTTTCTGAACGTCGGTTTAAAGGCGTGAACACTAGGTCAATCCGTTTGTCTTCCGACGTTATATACCATCTTTGTCCTTCATCATTTCGTGAAAATTGAAACTGAACAGACTGTAAAAAATGCCGTTCACCATTAATCCAGAATACATTTTCACAGTAGCCCGTTTCATTGACGCCTGCAGCTAAGTTCAGCCCCAATCGTCTGCCGCTTTCAAAGCAATTAATACTCGCCCAGCGCCAGCTTGTCTCCCGTCGCATGTACCCAGCGGAAAAGTCGTAACCAGCAGCCACTTCTGAGAGATCTTGTTCCTTTCCTAATATGAATAAATTGCCATCTACCGTTAACGCATTATGTTTCTGCGTATAAGTCCAACCCGCATAACCGGTTGGCGTACACAACATTAATGGCAAACTCATACTTTCTGGACGTAAGTAGAGATCAGCATTGACAGACTTTGTCACAAAGTGGACGTGCCAAATACCATTCTGAATAGAAAACTGAATACTTTTGTCAGCAAGATGGGCATGACTAGACCAACTGGAAGGCTGAGTTTGATAATCAATATTAAAAGGCTTTAACCACTGCTGCTCCACTAACTCATTATTTTGAATGTCAAACAGATAGCAAAAACCAGATGCTAAATACCTAATATCCGCAATCGCAACCCCAATCACGTAGTTAGGTGTGACCAAATTAACGAACTGAAACTGCTTATAGTCACAGTAACGGCGCCGCTTAGACGCTGGCTTATCCATCTCATCAAGGTAGGTAAACTTATCTAACTGTAAAGATGTGGGAATCCCATCAAGATGGCCAAACACTGGTAGACCGTTTTGCTGAATAAACGAGTCCAGAGTCTTAAGCTCATGCATATTTTTATCTTTTTCGAGTCAACACGCTCAAATGTTAACACCGAGTTAACAAAAACAGTTTGCGTGACAGCACAACAATATCGACTAATTTGGCTTCGGCTCGCTATATGTGAAACCGATCACTCAACCATCCAATCATGTCACTCACTTAATCTTCCTCATCAATACGACCAGAAGTTGGAAATTGAGCGTTCTCATCCGCAGGAAAGACCATTATAGCCATTGAGAATTGGTCAAAATCACTATTTAACGGGAATAAATTCATATAAACTGATTGCTTATTCATATCAAGGAAGAGATCTATGTCACACATACACGATACTATTGTTGCGTTGCAACACAGTAGCCCGGCTCAAAAAGAGTTTTACCAAGCCGTAGAAGAAGTATTAACTTCTCTCGCTCCAGTCATAGAAAGCAATAATAAATATAAAGAACAAGCGATTATCCAAAGAATCGTAGAACCAGAACGTCAAATCATGTTTCGAGTTCCTTGGGTCGATGACGCAGGGAATGTGCAAGTAAACAAAGGCTACCGCGTCGAGTTTAACTCCGCGTTAGGTCCATACAAAGGCGGACTGAGGTTCCATCATTCAGTGAACGCGAGCATCATAAAGTTCCTCGGCTTTGAACAGATTTTTAAAAACGCGCTTACTGGCCTTCCAATTGGTGGCGGAAAAGGCGGTTCAAATTTCGATCCTAAAGGAAAATCTGACGGTGAAATCATGCGATTTTGCCAATCATTTATGAACGAGTTATACCGCCACATTGGTCCTGTTACCGATGTTCCTGCTGGCGATATCGGCGTCGGTGCGCGTGAAATTGGTTATATGTTTGGTCAATATAAGCGATTGACGGGCCGCTACGAAGGGGTACTTACAGGCAAGAGCCTTCTTTGGGGGGGCTCACTTGTTAGGAAAGAAGCAACGGGATATGGAACCGTATATTTTGCGGAATGCATGCTCAATGACCGTAATGATTCACTCAAAGGCAAAACTTGCCTCGTTTCTGGCGCAGGTAACGTCGCTATCTATGCAATTGAAAAGCTATACCACATGGGAGCAACCCCAGTAACATGCAGCGATTCTAGAGGCACGATCTATCATGAGCACGGTATTGACCTGCAGCTCCTCAAGCAACTTAAAGAAGTGAAAAGAGCAAGTTTAGAAGAGTATTTAGACACTTACCCTGAAGCAGAGTATACGCCGTTGGGTGACTATCCTAATGAAGGGCATGCTGTATGGCGATATCAAGCTGACGCCGCATTCCCTTGCGCGACCCAAAATGAACTGACGTCAAACGATGCTCTTGCTCTTATCGATAATGGGTGTGTTTTGATTAGTGAAGGAGCAAACATGCCAACCACTCGTGATGCGGCCAATATCATCGTGGATTCCGAAATGGCTTATGGGCCAGCGAAAGCAGCCAATGCAGGCGGCGTTGCAACCAGTCAGCTTGAAATGGCACAAAATGCCAGCATGCAAAACTGGACCTTTGAGCAAGTCGATAGCCAGTTGCAGACCATCATGAAAAACATCTTTATTAACACAAACGAAACCAGTCGAGAGTTTGGTCAGCCTGGTAATTTAGTTTTAGGCGCAAACATTGCCGGCTTTAGAAGAGTCGCTGATGCGATGATCGAGCAAGGCATCGTTTAGTTCACAATAGCCAGCAGCCGGACTGCTGGCTTAACACTATTCAGTGATACACTGCGCTTTAACACAGAGTTTCATTTAATCCGCAATAAGCGTCGTCACTTCAGTTTTAACCGAATTGGCGATAAAACAATTCTCATGAGCCATGTGGTGCATTTTTTCTAATTGAGATCGTGTCGGTTGTTCATCACCAGCAAATGTGATCTTAGGGTTTAGTGTTACCTTAGACACCCATTCTTTTCCATTTTCACCTTTTGTCAGCTCTCCTACTGCTTCATCTAGGTAGCGATCCACAACGTAACGTCGTTTCGCCGCAATAGAGAGAAAAACAAGCATGTGACAACTGGAAAGTGCCGCAACAAATGCTTCTTCCGGATCAACGTTTTCTTCTACAGATAATGGCAACGGCACTACGTGTGGAGATGGTGACGCAGGGACTTGCAACCCGCCATCAAACTTCCAAATGTGCGCCCGACTATACTGGTTATCACTGAACACTTCGTCAGCTTCGCGATGCCATTCGATTAAAGCGGAATGCTTACTCATTCTAACTCCCTGATTTTCTCATTGACGAATCAACACATCCATTCACGTCATAGTAAACCATAACGAAACAAGGTAAGGAACGCATGAACTCAGAGACGTTACAAAATTTGTTGAGGATCGACGTTTTTTTTCTGTATGTCATCCAGAAGTCGATTAGCCTGATGGATGTTAACTTGTAATCGGTTGATTAGCATCTGTAACCGCTCAATTTCAGGAGTTTGCTTCGCTTTGAGCGCGTTTTCTAGCGCCTCCGTTTGTCCAGCTAAAATCGGCAAACCAAGGTTCAATGCCATACCTTTTGTTTTATGCAACGTGTCTTCTAGAGACGCGAAATCTTCAGCCATAAAATAATCAATAAGTTCATCAACCGATGATTCAAAATCGACAATAATACTTTTTAGTAGCTCATCTATCGCTTCCGGCGCTTCTTGCAAAGAAATGAGCATCTCTGAACTGGATAACTCTTCTTCTGTCAGCCGTAACTTCTCTATTGGCTTGCGCTGCAACTGGAGAACGTTGTTGTCATTCGTTAATGGTAAATTCTCTTTTGGTTCGAGCCTCGCAGCAAACTGTTTAAGAGCGTCCGAAAAGCTCTCTTGCTGTAGCGGTTTTGTAAGCACATGATCCGCTCCGGCTTCAATAAAGCTATCATGCGCCTCACGAAATACATCAGCCGTATACGCAAAGAGTAATGTCTTGATACCTAACTCTTGTCGAATCACACGCGTCGCTTCAACACCATTCATCTCAGGCATGTGATTGTCCATCAAAATCAGATCATATTCGTTATCTCTCGCCTTTTTAACCGCCACCAATCCGTTTTCAGCAACATCGACCTCATGTCCCAACTTTTCGCAAAACCCTTTCGCCACAATGGCGTTCACTCGATTATCTTCAGCAAGCAATATCTGCAAATTGTGTGTTTTCTTGCGCGTTTTTGGGGGCTCTTGTGCCTTTGGAAGTTCGCATTCAACCCAAGGAATGGGCAGCTCGACGATGAATTGACTTCCGACACCCTCCACACTTTTCAATGTAATCTTACCATCCATCAAGCCAGTTAATTTTTTAACTATTGCCAAACCAAGCCCTGTGCCTCCAAATTTTCGGGTAGTTGAAGAATCGGCTTGCTCAAACGAGTTGAAAACATGTTCTTGCTTGTCTAGCGCGATACCAATACCAGTATCACTCACAATCATCACCAAGCAATGATTTACCTTATCAAGTTCTGTTCTGATTAACACATGCCCCTCACTGGTAAACTTCACCGCGTTGCCAGCAAGATTAAACAAGATCTGTCGTAAACGTGCGCAGTCTCCGGTAAATTCAACGTATTCAGGCACTTCATTTTCCACGATCAATTCGATATTTTTTTCATCGATGAGCGGTTTTATTGCGCTACACACAGGAGAAATGACTTGGTCTAAATTGAACTTAGCCTGCTCAAATTCCAGTTTGTTTTCTTCAACTTTGGAGAAATCCAAAATATCGTTGAGAATCGTCATCAAGTGTTGGCCAGAATCAAGAATGACTTTCACGTACTCTTTAGTCGTCGGCTCTTTGGTTTCCTCTGCAATCATTTGAGAAAGACCTAATACACCATTCATCGGCGTTCTTAATTCGTGACTCATTGCGGCGAGAAAACTTGATTTGGCTTTTGCCGCTCGCTCGGCTTTATTTCGCGCCTCCTCGATTTCGAGGTTCAATTGTTTCAAGTTGTACATTCGATATTGCGATTGATACAAGAATGCACTGACTAACAACATCACGGCAATAAAAACAAACAACCAAGTGAAACGCGCTTCACTTTGGGCAATATTGAGCAGCCGATGCTCCGCATCCTCGATAAAAACAAAGTATCCATGATCAAGCAGTTCATTCGTGAGTAGTTCTATCCTTTTATCGCTCGCTTGAAGCCGATCTAAGAAATTGGCTTCACTTTCACTCTCAACTACGTTTTGTGTCAAAAGCAGTTGGTTGAGAAACTCAAAATAGTGATGCCCACTCAACGTCTTTCCGGTATCGGTAGAAATATCTTGCTGATATAAGTTGAATAGCATTAATAACGCGTATTGATTCTCTACCTGAACGCCAATCAACATATCGAGCTTCAGCGTTGTATCAAGCACACGGTTTTTGAATAGATTGAGCGTATACTCAACTTTTTTATGATTGGGCGTCACAGGGAACCAAACTGACTCCCTTGATGAATTTAGCAATTTCTCTGCAGCGACTTCTATATCCACTAAAGATGTCGTCAGTTCATAGTTCTTCCTATCTTCAACCGCATATCGATTCACGATAACATCGCGCTCTTCAATCAACTTGTGCCCAATATCCGTCAACTCCGCGTGGAATTCTTGTGCACTTTTTGAATTCACATGTGACATGTACGCCAATACACAACACGTCAGCATGGCAATAAAAAAGCAGATATTAACGAGTTTGAATTTACTCATTTTCCAACACCTCTAAAATCACGGGTCTGGGTGCTGTCAAGGACTGTAAGAACGCTTCAATATCAGCGACACTTTCATCGCTCATCGTAATACCGAGTTGCGTTTTCGCCATAATCTGTATCGCCTCGGATAACTGGTCAACTCGCCCGTTATGAAAATAAGGGCTCGTTAGGGCGACATTACGTAAACTGGCGACTCTAAAATAGAATTGTTCTTCACTTTCCGTCGTAATCAGGTGTCGTCCCGAGTCCTCTACTACTGGCTTATCTTTGAAATAGGCGAACCTTTGTATCATCGCTCCGCCAATATTTTTGCCCTGATGACACTGTACGCAACCTGAAGACTGAAATGTTTTCCACCCCCTAATTTGCTGCTCACTGAGGACATGGGTGTAACCCAGTAAGTAGGCATCGAATGGTGCACCTGGAGTTTGGAGCCCTTCGACAAACTCCACAATAGCGGACTTGATATTATGAATATTAATCGGTAGCTCACCATCACGGCTAAATAGCGCTTGATAACGTTCGCTTCCTTTCACGTACTGCTCTATTGTTTGCCAGTTTGAGTCCATTTCTATTGGATTGTGGATTGGCCCATCAATCTGAGCCATCAAGGTGTTTTCGGTACCATCCCATAAAAAACGATAATTTAACGCCGCATTAAACACTGTGATGGAATTTCGAGTTCCATCACCTTTCACTTCTGTAGAAACTGGTGTATTTTCAGCGCCATTGGTTTGCAAGTTGTGGCACGTCGCACAACTGACGCTACCGTTTGAAGATAGCTGAGGATCACGAAAGAGATGCCAGCCAATTCTCGCCAGCTTAATATCTACGACAGGGTCACCTTCTATCGGCTGAACTAACGAAATATCACCTAGCACCTTAGCATTTCTTGCGATTGTTGCTTGGCTCAAAATGAGTGCCACAACAACTAATGTGATTATGCTGAATTGCCTCATCAACTGCATACCTTACACTTGCCATTAGTATGAAGTTAGTTGCATTTTTAGGTTTTTTCCATTAATGGAAAACGGTTACCAGAGCTGCACGTGGAGGGACTTTTATTTAAAGCTCAGATAAGGAGCAAATGACGAAGGCGAGTAACGAAGAATTGACTCGCTTCGTGGAGTTATGTGTGCATATTGAATTCTAGATTTAGCTTATAGAAGCCAACAACCTTTGAACCCAAGTAATCTCACCATAGGAGATGAGATCGAAGATAGTAAAGAAAATGGCACAGATAATGGCCAGTTTGACCAAGCGTTGAACAATAAACATCATAATTACCCATCATTTTTTCGCAGTTTACTATTACAAAAGAAGTTTAGATACAGAAGAAAAGCACTAGTTACACTAATAGACTGTTTTATAAAAAGATTTATACCTTTACTAGCTGCACGATTAAACCGTAATTTGAATGCGCGGTACGTTATTGAGCATTTTAATTGCAAACACGAAAATCTAGTAATTAGAGCAAACGTTTCACTTACCATATCAGCTCAGCAAATCCTTCATTTTATCTCTATAATTTGAATCTATATCAACAATTTCTGTTAGAACATGTCGTACACTTTCAGTGAATTAACATCTATAACTATTTTTTAATGAAAACACTTCGCTTGTTTAACTTGAATCTTCGCTATAAAACCGCCTTATACTTTTCATTAGGACTGCTGGGCATGGTCATCAGCTTCCTTTTTATTAGCCGTTATTTTTTCCTGTATAGCTTAGATGAGCTCGAAGACATGGAAATTAACCATGCGAATCAGCAAGCACTCGCTGTCATCGACATGATGGTGAGCCAGCAAGAAAGCGCCTCATACGATTGGGCGTACTGGGACGAAACATACGATCTGTTTGTTGATCGTGATATTGCTAAATATACCGAGCGAAACCTTTACACAGAGAGCATTGATGCGTTAAACCTCGATATGATGGCGTTTATCACGACTAATGGACAAACCCTGCTCTCCTTGACTCGTGAGGATAACCCCGACACTTCTTCAGAACTCACCGCTAAAATGGCGAATCAACCTACTCTTCAAGATTACATCAAGTCCATGAATCACAAGCTTGATATCCATAGAGAGAGCATCTCAGGGTTGTTTAAAATCAACGATACTATTTGGGGTCTTAGCCTCAGCCCAGTTAGAAATAGTGAAGGCGACCGCCCTTCTAACGGATGGATGCTTTGGGGAAGAAACCTATCTTTGCGCTTCCCTGGAGACTTTAAATCCATTTTAACTGCGGAAAACTCATTAGAGACGCAGATGGTAAGTGGATCAGACAGTAGTGAGATGCGGGATATAGAGAAGACCTCGCGGTCAATAACAAAATGGGCCTCACTCTCTGATTTATCTGGTGAACCAATCGCATGACTAAAAACGAAAACACAGCGAGAGCATTATGCGAAAGGTAATACGCTATTCATGTACCTGTTTGCAACGGTTGGCGTTGTGGCATCAATCATCGCTGCGGGTACCTACATCACGTTTAAAAATAAGGTCGCCACTCGCTTTAATCATTTTGCTGAAGGAATAAGCGAAATCGCCTCTCAATACCAGCTTGAAGGCTTGCATTCTGTAAAAGTAGACGAATTAGAGTTAGCGACAAAACTGGTACAAAAGCTCTCTGAAAATACATCGTTAACCCAACTGCAATTGAAAGACTCGATGGAAAAGTTTGGTGCTCTGTACCATAGCTCCTCACTGGGCATGCTAATTGTTATCGATCGTAAAATTGTCGATGTAAACCAACGAGCGTTAGATCTGTTGAGCTACAGCAAATCGCAATTGATAGATCGTCCTCTAGACACCTTGTGCCCATCGGAGGACGATGAATGTCGAGTTGACGCCATGTTCAGAGAGCTGAAAAACGGTAAAACACAATTCGAAGCGCAAGTGCTCGATAGCAATACCGAAGAAATCGACTGTTTGATAGAAGCCACGCTCATTCAACATCATGGTCAAAGTGCACTGATGTTGTTGCTTCAGGATATGAGAGAGACAAAACAGCAAGCAGAAATGATCCAAAAACTCACCGACTTTGATCCGGTATCCGGTTTCTGTAACCGTCCTGTCATTCTCAATGCACTGCACGAGCTCGTAGAGACACGGCCAAACCATTTTTCGTTTGTGTACATTAACAGTAAGACTCTCAAGCAAATTGCAGGGGTATACGGTCACCTCATTTTTGATGAAGTGATTCAATACATCGCATCCGCAATACGCGAGCAATTAGGGGCATTCCAAATAGGCCGAATTAGTGAGCATGAATTTATCGTTTTGATTCCAGATATCGAGCACCACCAAAAAGCGATAGATGCTACCAATCGATTACTGAATCATTTGTCACATAAGGTCCAGCTCTCCGGGATCATGATGTCATTAGACAGTAAAGCGGTGATGATGGACCTAAACATTACTCACCAGTCTGTCGAGCATTTGCTGCTTGCAGCACGTTTCTCATCACAATCCGCTAAGGGTCGCCACTCTCACGAAGTATTAGTCATTGATGAAGAACTATCAGAGCAAGCGGAAACCTCTATGATGATCAATCGCGATTTAGAAAATGCCATTAGACAAGATGCGATTAAACCGTTTTTCCAGCCTATCGTGGATGCTAAAACCACTGAAGTCATTAGCTTCGAAGCACTTGCTCGTTGGCAACATCCAACATTAGGGATGATTTCACCAGAAGTATTTATTCCGATGGCAGAACAAGGAAAACTTATCGTCGAATTGGGAGAGTCCATTCTCAAACAATCGTGCGAATTTATCAGTCGGCTCAATGGAGTTCGTCATGCGCAAGGTTTGTCGATGTTAAGCGTGCATGTGAACTTAAGTGCGCAGCACTTTTATCATTCAGGACTGATGCCCTACCTAAAAAAAGTGATGGCTCAATACAACCTCTCTGCGGGCCAGCTTGTGCTTGAAATTACCGAAAGTATGTTGATGGGCGGAGAAATAGAATCAATCCAAAGCATTCAAGACATCAAGCGACTTGGTGTTGGACTCGCTTTGGATGATTTTGGTACTGGATACGCATCATTCAGTAGCGTATGTAATTTTCCATTGGATATTGTGAAGCTGGATAAATCTTATATTGACGAGATTGAAACCAATGACAGAGCGAAAACACTGGTAAGAAACATTGCCAACATGTCTCAAGAGTTAGGGTTAACGATTGTCGCCGAAGGTGTTGAAACCGCGAGCCAAGTACGCAAGCTTAAAGTTTGGAATATTGATGAGTTGCAAGGGTTTTACTTCCACAAACCGATGCCTGCCGAGCAAGCACTCGTTCAATTTTCTCGCCACGTAAACAGTTAGTCTCTCTCCTCTAAAACACATTAGGAAGGCAAAGTGATTACCGTCACTTTGCCTTTTTGTTGAGCCTCTTCACACCAGACGCCCCACGATTCGTGACTACCGATATTCATATTAAGGCCCGTAGCCTCAGATGTGCCATGATAAATGCTGATATGACTAATTCGAGTGATCAATTACTTATTTGCACTAGTATTACTGCGTATATACTTGAATTAGGTTTTCAAAAAGTCCCTGTGACCGCACAAGGAGGACTGCATGAAACGACTATGGATATGGGTCTTACCTTTACTTTTGTTTGCTAGTCAAGCACTGGCCAATACTGTCTGGATTGTTCCCGTCAAAGGCGCTATAGGTCCTGCTACTAGCGACTATTTGTCTCGTGAGATAGAAGAGGCACAACTCAACGGTGTCAGTTTAGTGATCTTAGAGATGGACACTCCTGGCGGCTTAGACAGCGCAATGAGAGATATTATTCACGCAATTACCACCTCCTCCACTCCAATTGCAACTTGGGTTGGCCCGTCAGGATCTAGAGCGGCTAGCGCAGGGACGTACATTTTACTCGCCAGCCACGTTGCTGCCATGGCTGAAGCCACTAACCTTGGCGCGGCAACACCCGTCGCGTTAGGTGGTGCCCCTCAGCCCCCTTCATCGGATGATGGCAAAGATCAAAACGCGGAAGAAACGTCAGAAGGAACCAACGAAAGTTCAGAGAAAGTTCCTGCGAAAACCGCGATGGAGAAAAAGGTGATTAATGATGCTAGAGCCTATATTAAAGGCTTAGCAAAGCTTCATGGCCGAAATGCAGAGTGGGCAGAGAAAGCAGTGAGCGAAGCAGCGAGTTTGGACGCCACAGAGGCATTGGAATTAAACGTTATTGATTATATAGCCAACTCACCAGAGGATTTAGTCAAAGCCATTGATGGACAAACAGTTAAAGTTAACAATCGTGATGTGACATTGTCACTGGAAAATCCCGTATGGATTGAAAGAACACCCGATTGGCGAGCAGAAATGCTAGCCGTTATCACAAACCCAAACGTCGCCTACATCCTGATGCTCATTGGCATCTACGGTTTGCTTCTTGAGTTTTACAACCCGGGCATTGGCTTACCCGGCGTGTTGGGTGGTATTTGTTTGCTCCTCGCCATGTACGCGTTACAAATGATGCCTGTGAACTACGCTGGGCTTGGTCTGCTGTTACTCGGAATTGCACTGATGATCGCAGAAGCATTCAGTCCGAGCTTTGGCATTTTGGGCTTAGGTGGCGTTGTCGCCTTTGTGCTCGGTTCCATCTTCCTCATGGACAGTGAGTTGCCAGGGTTTCAGATCGCCCTTCCTTTAATTTTCGGTATTTCTATCTTTTCTGTCGCGCTGATCGTGTTGACGGTCGGCCTGCTGCTCAAAATACGACGACGACGTGTGACAACAGGTTTAGAAACTTACCCTGGGAAAATCGCTGTCGTGAGCGATGACTTTATCGATGGCGAAGGGCGCGTTCAACTCGATGGTGCGCTATGGAGAGCCAAAACCAAAGACCATCAACAACTCAAACAAGGTGATCATGTCACCATTGTGAATGTGAAAGGGCTGACCTTAACCGTGATGCCTGATGACCGCCAAAATAAATAGGAGGCGCTTTATGATGCTCTATACTGTTGCGGTGATCGTGGTGCTGTTGTTCGCACTTGCGACCCAAATGTTTAAGGTTTTGAGAGAGTATGAACGTGGAGTTGTATTCTTTCTTGGTCGCTTTCAAGAAGTAAAAGGCCCTGGCTTAATCATTCTTATCCCATTTATCCAACAAATGGTACGGGTGGATTTACGTACTGTCGTTTTGGATGTGCCGACACAAGACTTGATAACCAAAGATAACGTGTCTGTGCGGGTCAATGCGGTTGTTTATTTTCGCGTAGTCGATCCTCAAATGGCAATTAACAACATTGAAAGTTACAGCGATGCCACCAGCCAGTTAGCGCAAACCACGCTGCGATCAGTATTAGGTCAGCATGAACTGGATGAATTACTATCAGAGCGCGAGCGTCTCAATAAGGATTTACAATCCATCCTCGATCAACAGACTGATGACTGGGGCATCAAGATTGCCACAGTTGAAGTCAAACATGTTGATTTAAATGACAGCATGGTCAGAGCGCTAGCGCGTCAGGCCGAAGCAGAACGTAACCGTCGTGCGAAAATCATTCACGCTACCGGTGAGCTAGAAGCTTCTAATAAATTAAAAGAGGCAGCTCAAATGCTCAACGAAGCGCCGAATGCGCTGCAATTGCGTTACATGCAGACACTCACGGAAATCACGACAGACAAAACATCGACTATTATCTTCCCAATGCCGATCAACCTTGTCGAAGCCGTCAGTGATATCGCTGAAGCGGTAAAAAATAATAAAGAGACACAAGACAAATAAAAACCATATTCAAGGAAGTAACTACCTTACACGTTACTTCCTTGCTTTAACTTGCTTGTTTTCGAAGAGCATTTAGTTTCTCTTTTAGTGTTTGGAGCACTCCCGCTTCATTACCGACAAACCTGTGTTAAAACAAGCTCTCCACGCTGTTTCGACATCATCGTCGTATTCAAAATCACATTCTTGAACCGTTTCGATAAGGCTTTCAAACCAAACATCAATATCCTGTGGTTCAATGCCAATATCGGAACTCGCATGCTTCTTACCATATTTCTCCACCATCTTGTGCGCCTCGTTAGAGGTATCGGCCATCATAAAAAACACTATAGATCCTCTAAGCATTCGCACCTGTTGGTGCATGTCGACACCATCAAACTTTTGTCTAAAGCTTGTACTTTTTGACCATAAATTCTTGTAAAACAAGTCGAAAAAGCCTTGGTTCGCGATACAACGTTCATAACTATCGTTGAAAACTTGAATCACGTTCATGTTGCTCTCCATCACTCTCTTAATATGAGTGTAATTTAATAATCATCAAAAGCATCTAAATGATGATGCCTAACCCTATGAAGCACGCCAATTTTCAATAAAAAGTAAAAAGTGATTCAAATAAACGCCCTCTTATCAATGAAAAAATATCCCGTATTATGAATCCATATTCGAGGTACGCATGGTTGTCGATGCTAAGCGCATCCTCATTTGTCACAAAAATAAAAAGGATACAAACGTGTCTCATCAAATCATTACTGATCTAAACAGCCGCTACACTGCGAAAAAATACGACGAAACCAAACGCGTTTCTCAAGAAGATATGGCAATCATCAAAGAAGCACTCCGTCTTTCAGCGTCTTCGATTAACTCGCAACCGTGGAAATTCATCGTGATTGAAAGTGATGAGGCCAAGCAACGTTTCCACGATACATTTGCAAATATGCACCAATTTAACCAGCCACACGCGAAAACCGCGTCACATACGATTCTGTTTGCGTACGATCCAAACTTCACCAAAGAGAAGTTCGCGAAACGTGTGGATGCCGAAGTAACGTCTGGCCACCTACCGGAGGAAATGTACAACAACTTTATGGGCGCCTACGCTTTTGCCGATGCAAATACGGATGAAAATGGCTTTAACGGAAACTGGACAAAAGCACAAGTCTATTTAGCGCTAGGCAATCTACTACACACATTGGCTCGTCTGGGTATTGACTCAACGCCGATGGAAGGCGTAGATCCAACACTGATTGGAGAAGTATTCAAAGAAGAATTAGAAGGCCATGTCTGTGAAGTTGCACTGGCGATTGGCTACCACAAAGACGGGGAAGATTATAATCATGGTCTACCAAAAGCTCGCCTTGCGATGGATGATGTAATTACGACTCTATAGTCGACCGTTTCCTTAGCTTAACTACTTAACTCATTGTTTAAACCAAAAAGAGCCGCACTAATGTGCGGCTCTTTTTTAGCTTGGCTTCAACTCTACTCTAACTTTATGCCACTTGCTCAGACTTAAAATTACCAAGCAATGCATCGTAAAGCTCGTTGTCGCTTAACACACCAACTAACTGGTTGTCCTCCACCATAAGCAGAGGCTGATTGCTGCGCTGCTTAAGCTCAATCGCTTCTCGCATACTGATTTCCGGGCTAACCTGAACCAGCGAATTTTCGTTTACCTCATCAAGGTTCGAAGAATCGCTCTTCCATTGAACCAACGACTTATCTGTACCCGCTAAGCTTAAGCCTTTGCTCTCTTGGGTCACCCAAATATCTTTGTCAGGGCAAATTAGAACACGCTCATCTTCACGAACTAAGTCGTCACGCATCAAAGAGCGTCCCTTAAGTACGTTCAATGGATTAGTGTGGGCAACAAAGTCAGCCACATAATCGTTTTCTGGAGCAAGAATGATCTGTTCTGGCTTGCCGTGTTGAATCAACTTTCCTGATTCCATAATGGCGATGTTGTTACCGATTTTAAGCGCTTCATCCAAGTCGTGGCTCACAAAAAGAATGGTTTTGTTTAGCTTTTCTTGAAGCAGAATCAATTCATCTTGAAGCTGAGCACGAATCAATGGGTCAAGCGCTGAAAACGGCTCATCCATTAACAAGATATCTGTGTCCATCGCGAACGCTCGCGCTAGGCCAACACGCTGCTGCATACCACCAGAGAGCTCGTGCGGGAATTTCGTTTCCCACTCAGACAAACCGACCATTTCGAGCTGTTCACGCGCTTTTTTACGGCGCTCTGCTTTGCCAATGCCTTGCATTTCTAGACCAAACGCAACGTTATCTAATACCGTTAACCATGGCATCAATGCAAACTTCTGAAACACCATGGATACGCGGTGAGTACGAAGGTGGCGCAACTTCTGTTCGTCACAGTTAGAGAGCTCAACCATGTCGTCGCCGTCTTTAATTTTCAGAGAGCCACGAGAAATTTCGTTCAACCCGTTAACTGTTCGCAGCAAACTTGATTTACCCGAGCCTGAAAGCCCCATCAAAACACAGATCTCACCCTGTTTCACGTTCAGCGAAACATTATCAACCCCAACCACTTGGCCAGTTTCGTCGATGATTTCTTGTCGAGACTTGCCTTGGTCTAGTAGTGCTAACGCTTGTGACTGCTGCTGACCAAAAACCACATCAAGATTTTGAATAGTAATAGCGTCCATGATTAAGCCTCCTTCTGGTTTGGTGCTTTACACAAGCGGTCAAGAATGATGGCGACCAGTACAATCGCTAAACCCGCTTCAAAACCTTGCGAGATGTTTACGGTATTCAGTGCACGTACGACTGGCTTACCAAGTCCATCAGCACCAACAAGCGCCGCAATGACAACCATAGAAAGAGACAACATAATGCACTGCGTAACGCCAGCCATAATACTTGGCAATGCCGCAGGCAACTCCACCTTAAACAGTAGCTTCATGCGGCTGGCACCAAATGCTTTACCCGCTTCAAGTAGCTCCTCCGGCACTTTAATAATGCCGAGGTACGTCAATCGAATTGGCGCAGCGATAGCGAAAATGATGGTCGAGATTAGACCTGGGACAATACCCAATCCAAACAGAACCAAGGTTGGAATTAGGTAAACGAATGTCGGGACGGTCTGCATTAAATCGAGTATTGGCCGCAACAAGGTGTATAACCAAGGACGGTGCGCCGCCATAATGCCCAACGGCACGCCAATTAATACGGAAATCGTTGTCGCTGCAAACACAAGGACAAAGGTTTCCAGCATTTCTTGCCAGTAACCAAGGTTGAGAATTGCGAGTAAGGCCAACACGATAAATACGACAAGAGGAATGCTGCGATGTAAGAACCAAGCAATTGCCGCCGTCATAATGATTGGCGCTGCAGGTGGCATCCATTTAAAAATGTCCACCACGAAAAGAATGATCGTTTCAAGTGTAATAGAGATTGCATCGAAAAAACCCGATGCATTGATGGTTAACCAATCGACGCCAGTTTCCATCCATTGGCCCAACGGTAGTTTGTTGTCCGTAATAAAATTCAAAATAAAACCTTTGTGTTAATGAAGCGGGCAAAACTCTGCCCACTTTCTTTTAAAAAAACGAGCTCAAATACTGCTTATTAAGCGTTTGTTTTTAAGTAGTTTGTAATAGCTGTTAGCGCATCTTGGCCATCTACCGTTTTCACGCCCTCTAGCCACGCTTCAATTTGCTCTTGGTTTGCATTCAACCATGCTTGCGCTGCTTTTGATGGCTTCTGTTTCTGGTTAAGAATCGCTTCCATCAGTTCATTTTCCATTTCTAGGTTAAACTCTAGATTTTTCACTAGCTGACCTACATTTGGACACTCAGCGAGGTAATTTTTACGTACGTTTGTGTAGACGTTCGCGCCGCCGTAGTTAGGACCGAAGAAGTCATCACCACCCGCTAGATATTCCATTTCAACGTTACTATT
Organism: Vibrio sp. D3; assembly: GCF_043995865.1. Taxonomy (NCBI): domain Bacteria; kingdom Pseudomonadati; phylum Pseudomonadota; class Gammaproteobacteria; order Vibrionales; family Vibrionaceae; genus Vibrio; species Vibrio sp. D3. The sequence goes on from NZ_CP171886.1 coordinate 496,291, forward strand.
CATTGGGTGCGGCGCCCAACCTAGGTACACAATCCATTGATTGCGGCGTGCGGCACGTGATACTTGAGACACCATGCCAGCTTCACTGGACTCAACTAGGCTGAAATCTTTTAGGCCGAATGCGTTGCTATCAATCATTGACTGAATTAAGCGGTTGCCATCGTTTCCTGGTTCAATGCCGTAAATGCGGTCTTTAAATTTGTCGGCATGTTTTACTAGGTCAGCGAAGTTGGTCACGCCTGCGTCATAAACGTATTTTGGAACCGCTAGCGTGTATTTTGCGCCAACGAGGTTCGCGCGTACGGTTTCAACGGTACCTGCATCACGGTATTTCGCGATATCACCTTCCATCGTTGGCATCCAGTTACCTAAGAAAATGTCGATATCGCCATTAGCCATAGAGGAGTAAGTTACAGGCACAGACAGAAGATCAGTCTTCGTTTTGTACCCCAACCCTTTAAGTAACTCTGATGTAACGGCAGTGGTCGCAGTGATGTCAGTCCAACCTACATCTGCGAAACGAACCGTTTCACATTGGTTGGCGTAAGCGCCTGTTGCTAAAGTACTTAGTGCAATTGTTGAGAAGATTTTTGTCATCTTAGACATGTTGAATTCCTTGTAATGATTACTGATTTTTTCATTTTATGAGATCGAATCGAGATCTCTTTTTGGCGGATGCATTCGTTGCATCTCTTGCCAGTCCGGTGCAATCCAAACTGGTACGTTGTTCGACGTTTCTAGGGCGTTATCCAAAATCATATCCGCGGCGCGTTCTGCCACCATAATCGTTGGCGCATTTAAATTACCGTTCGGAATGGTTGGGAAAATAGAAGAGTCCACCACACGCAAGCCTTGAATACCGCGTACTTGGCATCGCTCATTTAAGACGGCTAATGGGTCATTATCTGCGCCCATTTTGCAGGTACAAGATGGATGGTAAGCACTCTCGACGTTTTGCTTCACCCATTCATCAATCTGTTCATCCGTTGTGATGTTCAGACCGGGTTGGATCTCGTCCCCACGAAACTCATCCATGGCTGGCTGATTGAGGATCTCGCGAGTAAGGCGAATACAATCACGCCAATCCTGCTTATCTTGTTCAGTGGAAATGTAGTTAAACTCAATCTTCGGCTTATCATTCGGATTCGCAGAGACAACTTCGACCGACCCGCGACTTTCTGGCTTGTTAGGTCCGACGTGCACTTGGAAACCATGACCATCAAAAGCAGCTTGCCCGTCATAGCGCATTGCCGCAGGCAAGAAGTGATATTGAATATTTGGCCACTTTAGTCCTTCACGAGAGCGGATAAACGCACACGATTCAAAGTGGTTAGTAGCACCAAGGCCTTTGCGAGTTAATATCCACTCAGTACCAATCAAGCCCTTGCTCACCAAACCTAATTTGCTGTTGAGCGTGATAGGTTGCTTACAGTGATATTGGAAGTACACTTCTAAGTGATCTTGCAGGTTTTTACCTACCCCCTCCAACGAGTGTTTCACCTCAATGCCCGCTTTTTCTAATACTGCCTTAGGGCCAATGCCTGAAAGCTGCAACAGCTGAACGGAGCCAACCGAACCCGCACTCGAAATCACTTCATTATTCGCAAAACATTGCTGAATTGAACCTGACTTTTCAAATTCAACGCCTACCGCTTTCTTGCCTTCTGCACCAGTTTCTTCTAATAAAACTCGATGAACCGTCACCCTCTTCATTAGGGTGAAGTTTTTGCGTTTTTTAGCACGGCTTAAGTATGCATTAGAGGTCGAAGCGCGTACGCCTTTGTCGACGGTCATATGCATTGGGCCAAAGCCCTCTTGTTGATAACCGTTGTAATCTTTTGTTTCTGGGTAACCCGCTTCTTTGCCTGCATCAATAAAAGCTTGGTACAGCGGGTTGAGCTTCATATCGTTGCCGTTACATGTGCCGACTGGACCGTGATCGCCCCGATATTCATCAGCACCACCAATCCAAGACTCTGCTTTACGGAAATAAGGCAAACACGACTGATAGTTCCAGCCTTTCGCGCCTTCCTCTTCCCACTGGTCAAAGTCACAAGCGTGTCCGCGAACGTAAACCATGCCGTTGATAGACGAGCTACCGCCCAGAACTTTTCCGCGAGGGCAATGAAGTTGGCGACCATCCAACCCTTGCTCTTCAACCGTCTCAAACTGCCACGCGTATTTTTCAGTGTTCATCGGGTAAGAAAGCGCTGTTGGCATTTGGATAAAAATACTTTTATCCGACCCACCCGCTTCGAGTAATAGGACCGAATTTTGACCACTTTCACTTAAGCGATCCGCTAACACACAGCCGGCCGAACCCGCACCGACGATGATGTAATCGTAGTGTTGTTGCATTTTTATTCTCCTAGGAGTTAATACTCATCACCGTAGATAAGTGAGCGAAATTAGCGTAGGAAAAATGCTTGAGAACAAGGCGGAAATTTTGATAAGTAGTTAACCTACAATCAAAATTGACAACGTAGTTATCGAGCATTTTAACAAGCTAAAGTGGTCAGTTATCTACTATGAGTAGTATCATTTGTAAGGGCTTTCGAAGTCGCTTAGCTGAACCAGAACACTCTTCGTTTGCGTGTAATGTTTAAGGGTTTCGACTCCGTTTTCACGGCCAACACCTGATTGCTTGTAGCCGCCAACTGGCATTTCCGCAGGTGAGTCACCCCATGTGTTAACCCAACAAATACCCGCTTGAATTTGGTGGATCACACGATGCGCACGAGATAGGTTTTGAGTAAATACACCTGCCGCTAAGCCATAATCGGTGCCATTTGCACGCGCAATCACTTCCGACTCATCGCGGAATTTCAGAACTGACATTACCGGGCCAAAGATTTCTTGTTGAACGTGGCTCATATCATCATCGCAATCAACAAATACGGTTGGAGCAACAAAGTTACCATTAGCTAGGCCATTGTCTGTTACTTTGTAGCCGCCAGTCAGTAACGTCGCGCCACTCGCTTTCGCGGCTTCAATCGCTCCTAGAACTTTCGATTCATGATCTTTAGAGATTAGCGCGCCAATCTGCGTGTTCTCATCAAGCGGATCGCCGACGACTAACAGCTCGGTTCGGGCTTTAAGTTGTGCGATAAAGTCGTCATAAATACCTTCATGGACAAATACGCGTGTACCGTGCGTACAAACTTCACCTTGGGTGTAGAAGTTCGCCACCATGGCCGCAGAAACGGCATCGTTTAACTTCGCATCATCAAAAATAATCAGTGGAGACTTACCACCAAGCTCCATCGTTACTTGTTTTAGTGTCTTAGCGCTGTCACTCATGACGACTTTACCGGTGCCTGACTCACCCGTGAATGACACTTTTGCGATATCAGGATGCGCCGTTAGCATCTGTCCTACTCGGTAATCCCCTTGCACGACATTAAATACGCCATCTGGCATGCCCGCTTCTGAATAAATTTCGGCGAGCTTAAGCGCCGTTAATGGTGTTTCTTCTGATGGCTTGAAGATCATTGCGTTGCCCGCAGCCAGTGCTGGCGCCGATTTCCACATCGCAATTTGAATTGGATAATTCCAAGCGCCAATACCCGCGCAAATGCCCAATGGCTCACGACGTGTATAGAAAAACTGATCGTCGCTGAGTGGCTGCTGTTCACCTTGTAGACTTGGAGCAAGGCCAGCATAGTACTCAAGAACATCGGCACCTGTTGTGACATCAACCGCGATAGCTTCTTGAATGGGCTTACCAGTATCTGCCACTTCCAATGCAGCCAGTTCGTCATTACGCTCACGTAAAATGGCAACGGCTTTGTGTAAAATACGGCTGCGCTCAATCGCAGTCATCGCCGACCATGCAGCAAAACCTTTCTTTGCCGATTCAATCGCTGCTTGAAGATCGTCTTGGTTCGCTTGTTTAATGTTGGCCAATGGCTCACCATTCGCCGGATTGTAAGTGGTGAAGTGTTCATCTGAACACCCGTCGTACATCGCACCATTGATATAGTGTGCTTTCATTTCCATTTTGAAGACCTGTAACTTTTATATTTTTTCAGAATAAAACGTAAGTTGTTTGTCGAGATAATCGTTGATGATGATTCTCGCTCTTTCTGCATCAATGCCTTGCGGGTTGAGCGTTCCGCGCAGCCAAATTCCATCAATAAGTGATGCAATACCATGAGCAACCAATTCAGCCTGCTCTGCATTTAATAATGCTTTGAGTTCTTTTCTTAGGTGGGACAATAGACGTCGTTCGTTGACACGCTGTAAACGCTTGAGCTGCTCGTCATGCATTGAGTACGACCAAAACGCCAGCCAAGTCTTAGCAACTTGGTTTTCTGCCTGATAGCCGACAAAGTTACCGTCAATGATGGCGTTAATTCTTTGGTGATGAGCATCACTTGGCAGCTCACGTAACTTCTGTGTGATAGTGGACGAAAGCTGACGCAATATTTCGCGCATCGTTTCCTCCAGCAATCCGTGCTTACCACCGAAATAGTGGTTGATAATCCCCGTTGATACACCGGCTTCTTTGCTGATTAACGAAATACTCGCCGCGTGTAAACCGACTCTATCAATCACCGACATTGTCGCTTTCACAAGCTGCGGTTTTCTGATTTCAGGCATCCCCACCTTTGGCATTTTGCGTCCCTGTTATTTTTAATTGAACGGTTAGTTAAATATAAAATGCCTGAAAATTAATTCGAACTCAAATTATTTTTAAAGAAAAATGTTAGTAAAAAAGGATGAAAAGTTGAGGGTGTACGAAAAATTGCTCAGCAAGAACTTGTCGGGATAACTAGATTTTAGTTTAAGAACAAACAAATAAGTAAAACAAAATCAAATACTTAACCATTTATCCATTTTTAAAACGATGATGAGCGAGTTGATTTTTGAACAACAAAAATCTGTGCCACAAAAAATTTATATCGACCACTAATCATTTCACCTGTACACGGTTTATTTGTACAAAGAATAGACACACTAGTTTGTTATAGTTTTGTAGACACAAGTGGCATTCGCACTTTGAAGGTGAAGAAGGCAAAAAGAGAGGTTATATTGAACGCCATGAATATGCGATTCGATATCCTTAAGCCATTTTTAAGTAATATCGCCAAGTGACTTTAAGATGTTAGATTCAGCGTTTTATATTCGAAACAAGGATCTCAAAGTCACTTGGCTATCAAAGTAAATGGGAGGGATAAGTTCAGATTCATCGTGCGATGAGCCTGAACTTTTGATTTCTGTTACGCTAGCGAGCGACCTTTCACGCAGTTGCGTCCGTTCGCTTTCGCTTGATAAAGCAATTTATCGGCCTGATCGCAAAGTGATTTAAAACTCATCTCATTATCTTCAGTGGTAACGACTCCAAAACTACAGGTCACTCTCACTTCTTCTTTCTGCTCCGTAACAAAGCCATGTAGGGATAAAGCGCTACGTAAACGTTCTGCAGTAATAAGGGCGTTTTTATGGTCTGTATTGGGCATAACAACAACAAACTCTTCACCACCAAAGCGAGCAACAATGTCGTTCTCACGTACAGTTTCCTCCAACACTTTGGCAACGCCCGTTAGTACGGTATCTCCAAACACATGCCCATAGGTATCATTTACCTGCTTGAAATAATCCACATCGATTAACGCTAAAGTTACTGGCCCCGATTGTGGTTTATTTGGCACCATTTTCTGTTTATCGAGTTTGCTATCTACCCATTTATTTAAAGCTAGATAACCGTACTTAACTTGCTCGACTTGCTCAAAAACAAAGTGTTGTATCTTTTCTTGCTTAGATTGAGGTACCGGTTTCTCTTTTCGCTCACGCCTCACTTCTACTGGCTTAGTGAACCAGTCCTCTAAAAAACGGCGATTGAGCAACCCTGTCAATGTGTCTGTCTTTGCGAGGCGACGCATTCTCAAACGCGAGCGATTGACGACGAGAAATACTACCGCCATCAAAAATAGAACACCGATGAGCGCAAGTAGCGCTTCACCCAATAAGTAAAAAGTACGACGGTTATTTTCTAGCTCCATACGCTGCAACACATTGTTCCAGTTGAGATCTTCGTTCTCATATTCAAGTCGTTCCAACTCAAATAACGTCTGCTGGCGCTCAAGATTTTCAACTTCTCTTTGATTGCTAAATTGGATAAATTTATCGTGATAGTTACCGTAAGTTTCGAATGCTAGTTTAAAGTCATTGCTCCCCGCATAGGCCATAGCGGCGACTTTTAGTAGCTCCATTTGCTGTTGCTTGACGTATCGACTCTCTATAATCTCCGGCAGCATTGGCGCGATCATCGCTAAAAGTATTTCAAATTGCTGCTGCTCTAACATATATTCGGCTTGTAACAACTTAAATGTTGCCAAATACGCGCTAGACGTTTCTCTGTACTGTAAATTCTCCGCCAGCTTCAAGTGGTTAACCATCTTCTTTTCTTGATTCGTCTCGCGATATAAAGCTGCAAGTTCAAGGTTAACTCGAAATCTAAAGCGTCCATCACCGATAATTTGAGCCAGCTTTAACGCTCGCTGATATGACGCTATCGCCTCTTCGTATTGGAACTGTGCTTTATGAAGTTTCGCTATCGTCAAAACGCTCAACAACTCATTGAACGACATACGCCTATCCCTAAAATAGCGATATGCTTGTTCCAAAAGCGCCTCAGATCGGTCGTAACCCTGAATTTTGACAAGTACGTCACCTAGCTCTAGTGCTGCACGTTCGACCAGCCCGTGAACACCTGAAGATTCAGCCGCATCCATGGACGACATAAGTGCAGCATAGGATTTTTTAAACTCACCTTGCTCATCGTAATAGCGTCCTTTTAGCAACAGGATTTCTGATTCAAGTTGCTTATCACCATTCTCACGCGATGTTTCCAACAAGCTATCCAACGCAGAAAGCGCGGTATCGATATCGCTCTTTCCAACCATAGTTCGCATCTGAATCAACTTAAACAGGAGATACTCATGGCTCTGTGGACGCACAAGCTCCAATCCTTTTTGAACGACACTCTGACTCTCTTCTACGCGCCCTAGCAGCTCTAAAACCGTGGCCTTGGCAAGCCAGTAACGCACCAACAGCGCTGTTGGTTGGTTTTGTAGTAAAGACTCTTCTTCTAACGCTTCAATCAAAGCTAAAGAACTCTGAGGTAATGCGTAAATTTGATTTTCGATGCCTTCTAACGACTGTAAAAACTTACCTTCCTGTTCCACCTTTTCTGTGGAGGCCTGAACAGAAAAACACAGACACCCCAATAATAGCGGCATCGTCCTAAGCGAATGAAATAGTGACATTATTGCTCTTCCCTAATGGGTAGTTACTTCAGTGTAATTGAGAATTCTGATTATTTATTATTAAGACAACTGAAGGTTATTCAGTCAGCCTCATATTCCCATGTATTTTGCGCTGAATAATAAATCACCATCTTTAGATGCCGAAATAGTTTTCGGTCACAATACAACCAATGAGAGTGTTTTTTACACACCAAGAATAATGATCTCGTTAGTGAGACAAAAGATCGTCTTAGTTGTGAGTTGATACATTTACATGACAAGCAATATAGAACTAACCATTCACATAAGAAATAGAATCAATTTTTATACCGTTCGATGAGATAGCAGTCGACCATGCATTCAATACATTTTTCAGATAGAAGCAATAAAAGAAAGAAGAAAGTGGAAGGAAGCGGACAATCAAACTCGCTCCCCTTTTTTTATGTTGCAGAGGGGGTTACATTCGCATTCCGCCATCGACTTCAAACACTCGTCCGGTCACGAATTCGTTGGTTAACACGTATTTTATGGTCGATGAAATTTCATCCGCCAAACCTAAACGTCCAACCGGAATCATTCCGATTAAACGTTCCATCGCTTCAGGTTTTATTTGGTCTGTCATGGCAGTTTTGATGACACCCGGAGCAATCGCCACTGAGCGAATTCCGAAACGCCCTAACTCTTTCGCCCACACCGTTGCCATGGTGGCTACCGCCGCTTTAGATGCTGAATAGTTGGTTTGACCAATATTCCCGGCACGCGCAACGCTGGATATGTTGATCAGAACCCCTTTGCTATCGGTGTTCAGCATTACCTTGCTCGCTTCACGGCCACACAGGAAAGTGCCTGTCACATTCACATCCATAACAGACTGAAATTGTTCCAGCGACATCGCGTTAACCTGACCATCTTTAACTTTGATGAACATGCCATCACGCATAATGCCTGCGTTATTGATCACGCCATTGAGCTGTTTGAAATCCGCTTCAATTTGCCCAAAAGCAGCGCACACTTCTTTTTCTTCCGTCACGTTCGCTACATAAAAACGAGTGGTGACGCCGAAAGATTCACACTCCGCTTTCGTTTCAGCCAGTTGGTCTGAATTGAGGTCGATAAGCGCAAGGTGAACACCGCTTTCCGCTAGTGACAGCGCCATTTGTTTACCAAGCCCCTGCCCGGCCCCCGTGATCGCAATAACCTTATTTGCTAGATCCATAAGCACTCCTTAGGCCTGATTTTGCTTTTGGTAGAACTCAAACAAGCTTGAAAAATCTTTTTGTCCGTTGCCCTGACCGTTGTGAAAATTAAACAGGTTACGAGCCAAGCTGCCCATTGGTGTTGATGTTTGACTAGCAACCGCCGCTTCCATCGCAAGACCGAGATCTTTCGCCATTAACTGACTCATAAAGCCGCCCTGATAACCATTGCTTGCAGGCGTGTTTTCCATCACACCTGGGCACGGGTTGTAAAGCTCTAGCGCCCAGTTTCGACCCGAACTTTGCAGCATGATGTCAGACAGCACTTTGGGATCGAGTCCGTTTTCCATGCCTAAATTGAGTGCTTCACAAGTGCCGCTCATCAAAATGCCCAACATCATGTTATTGCAGATCTTCGCCACCTGACCGGCTCCGGCGTCTCCTGCATGGAAAATGTTTTTGCCCATGTGGCTAAGCACCACCTTGGCTTGAACAAAGTTCTCTTGTGAGCCGCCAACAATGAAAGTCAACGTACCTGCCGCTGCGCCCGCAACGCCACCTGAGACTGGTGCATCAACAAAGCTGATGCCAAGCTGTGCGGCTTTTTCTCCAACGCTTCTTGCTGTTGCAGGATCAATGGTCGAAGAGTCGATTAGCAGCGTTCCAGAATCTACGCTATCTAAGATCCCGTCTTGACCAAGATAAACACTTTGAACGTGTTGGCTAGCAGGTAGCATGGTGACCACCACGCTCGCACCTTGAACGGCTTGTTTTACCGAATCTGCACTCGACGCACCAAGTGCGGTAAGTTCTGCCACAGCGTTTGGATTCAAATCAAACACTTCGACGTTCAAGCCCGCTGTAAGTAGGTTCTTAGCCATAGGCGCGCCCATGTTGCCAAGGCCAATAAATGCAATTTTATCCATGTCGTATTTCTTCCTTGTCTAAAGTGCCACAGTGGCAACCGAGGATGCGGTCAGTGGGTATTCTGCTGAATCAATTGGCGCGAAGAAGCGTTCCAAAACTTGTGGCGTTACGTCAGAAACCGTGCGATGTTGCCAAGTCGGTTGATTGGTTTTATCGATAATCAGCGCACGAACCCCTTCTCTAAAATCACCTTCTAAGCCGCAACGTAACGTCAGATTAAATTCCATATCAAAACACGCTTTCAAAGAGAGGTTTTGATACTGCGTTAGCTGCTGATAAGTGATATTGAGCGACAACGGACTGCCATAATTCAATGCTTTTTGCGCATTGATGAACCACTTATCATCAACGTCGGCACTGCTGATTGCGCGAACAATCGAATCTAAATCACCCGAACAAAGCTGCTCAATCAATCCCGCATATGGCATCAACATCCCTTCGCTTGGCTCGTCCACTTGTACCGAACGTAGCGTAGTGGCGATTTTTTCGTTGATGTTCACTTCACCTTTCCAACTTACCGATGCGAGCAGATCCAACAGTGCTTGTTTGCTTCCTGGCTTTGCAATCCATTGGCTTAATCCCAACGCTTTCATGTCTGTCGCGTTGATTTGGCAAGCCGTCAAACTCAGAAAAAGTGCCAAGTGTTTTGGCAACTGATTTAGGAAGTACGTCGCGCCTACGTCTGGGTAAAGGCCGATTTTAATCTCTGGCATCGCAAAGCGTGTGGTGGTTTCTGCTACGCGATGACTTGCGCCCATAAATAAGCCCACACCGCCGCCCATCAGATAACCATGCCCCCACGCGATGATCGGTTTTGGATAAGTGTGAATAAGATGATCACAGCGATATTCGAGGTCAAAGAAGGTTTCCATCGCTGAAAACGCAGAATCAAAGTCTTGCTCTTTGTTTTCAAGTGCACGGTAAATCGCTTGAATGTCACCACCAGCACAAAACGCTTTTTCACCTTGAGCATGCAAGAATACCGCGACGATGCTGTCATCCGTTTGCCATTCATTAAGCTGTTTGTACAACTTCTCAATCATCACGTAACTCAACGCGTTGAGAGCAGCTGGATTATCAAGTTCCAGCACACCAATAACAGAACCATCAGCGCACTCAAGTTTTGAAACATTTACTGTACCTGTCATTTGGCCTCCACTAGCTGTTTGTCCATTGTGGCTTGCGCTTTTGCAAGAAGGCGTTCACACCCTCAGTCTGATCTTGTGTATTGAACAGCTGTAAAAACAGTTCACGCTCCAAAACCAATCCAGCCACGTGAGTTTGGCTGCGTCGACCTTGAATGAGCGTTTTGCACGCTGACACAGATTTCGGTGATTGACCTGCAACACGCTGCGCTAGTTCCATAGCCGCTTCGAGTGCTTGACCTTTCGCCACCACCTCTTCGACTAAACCAATTTTTTCCGCTCGCTCGGCCGTCACTCGTTCGCCACATAGAATCATACGCTTCGCCCAACCTTCACCTACCAACGCGGTCAGGTTTTGTGTACCACCCGCACACGGCAACAAACCTACCGATGCTTCAGGAAGTGCCATTTGTACTTGTTCTTCTGCGATACGAATGTCACACGCCATCGCCACTTCCAGACCGCCGCCCATCGCATAGCCATTAATCGCTGCGATAGAAACCCCATCGAATGCAGAAAGCGCTTCAAACGCTTCACCAAATGCGAACGCCATGTCTGCTGCTTGTGATTTATCACCCGATGCAAAGTTATTAAGATCTGCTCCAGCAGAGAAGAACTTCTCGCCTTCGCCTGTTAAAACCAACGCATAAATAGAGCGATCATTGCTAAGTTCAATCGCCAACTCTTTTAGCTGATTCAAAGACTCAAGCGTCCAAGTGTTCGCTGGCGGATTACTAATCGTGAGCTTGGCAATATGCGCTTCGCGCTCTAATTTGATTTGTGCCGTCATAATCTTTCAGTCCTTTTTCATTTCTTTAGGTAAGGCTGTGTCTCGCTGACTAAAGCAGCTCAACGCCTTCCGTTAGTAATCGTCTTGCGACGATCAGACGCATGATTTCGTTGGTACCTTCAAGGATTTGGTGAACACGAACGTCTCGGAAATGGCGCTCGACTGGATATTCTTTGATGTAGCCATAGCCACCGTGAATTTGCAGCGCCTGATCGCAGACTTTAAAGCCCACATCAGTAGCAAAGCGTTTTGCCATGGCACAGTACGCACTTTTTTCTGCGTGTTGAGCATCGAGTTTGGCGGCAGCGAGTCGCACCATTTGACGCGCAGCAACCAGCTCCGTCGCCATATCGGCCAATTTGAATTGCAGGGCTTGAAATTGCGCCAGTGAACGGCCGAACTGTTTACGCTCAGTCATGTACTGCTTGGCTTCGTTCAGTGCCTGTTGTGCCGTGCCGACGGAACAAGTAGCGATGTTGATTCGACCACCATCCAGACCAAGCATAGCGAACTTAAAACCTTCGCCCTCTTTACCCAACAGGTAGTCGGCAGGAATGCGGACATTTTCGAAGGTGATCATGCGCGTTGGCTGGCAGTTCCAACCCATTTTCGCTTCTTTTTTACCGTAGCTAATGCCTTCGATGTCAGCAGGAACGACGAACGCAGAAACGCCTCCCGCTCCTTCACCGCACGAACGCGCCATCACGACGAGAACCTCTGTATCACCCGCGCCAGAGATAAACACTTTTGCGCCATTCAGGACAAACTCATCGCCGTCACGCACTGCACTGGTCGTCAGTGAAGCGGCATCAGAGCCGGCATTAGGTTCGGTTAAACAGTAGGAAGCGAGCTTTTCACCCGAAATTAGATCCGCGCTAAATTGTTGCGCCACTTCCGCTTTGGCAAAGCTGGTAATCATCCACGTCGCCATGTTGTGAATGGTCATAAACGCAGTAGTCGCGGTACAACCCATAGCCAACTGCTCGAAAATGATCGCCGCATCCAAACGAGACAATCCCAAACCACCATGCTCTGGCGGCGTATAGATGCTCAGAAAGCCAAGTTCACCTGCTTGACGCAGTACATCTTTAGGGAAGTGATGGTTTTCATCCCACTCGGCCGCATGCGGCGCTAACATTTGGTCTGCAAACTGCTTTGCTACTTCGGCAAACGCGAGTTGATCTTCGTTTAATTCAAAATCCATCTTGAAGTCCTAAGGTCTAATTCATTGCATTTGACTGAGCCAAGCCCATCCAAACTGAAGGCTTGGCTAGAGGTATCGCTACTTCTGTGACTAGCTCAATTGAATGGTCATGTTTGGGCCGCTTGGAATGTCATCTTCAAACCAACGCGCGGTGACGGTTTTCGTTTCGGTGTAGAAGCGAACCGCTTGTTTGCCGTAAGCATGCAGATCGCCGTAGAAGCTGCCTTTCCAACCCGTGAATGAGAAGAATGGCAATGGCACCGGAATCGGCACGTTAATACCTACGTTACCCACTTCAATATTGTGTTGATACTTTCTCGCGGCTGCGCCGTTTGCTGTGAAAATGGACGTACCGTTACCAAAACGATTCGCGTTGACCAGCTCAATTGCCTCATTTAAATTGTCGACTTCCATTGTCAGCAGAACTGGGCCAAAAATCTCTTCCTGATAAATCGACATGTCAGTGGTCACGTCGGTAAACAGTGTTGGTCCCACCCAGTTACCGTTCGGGAAGCCAGGTACTTGGCAATCTGTTCCATCCAGAACACAGTTCGCGCCTGACGCTTTGCCTTCATTAATCAGATTCACCACGCGCTGCTTCGCTTGCGGGCTAATCAGTGGGCCATAACCTGCGGTTTCATCGTCCCACGCGCCTGGCTGAACCTGAGCTAACGCCTCTTTAAGCTCTGGAATCCATTCTTTAGTTTCGCCGACAAACACCGCAACCGAAATCGCCATACAACGCTGACCTGCGGCACCGACGGACGCGCCAACCAAGTTATTAATCACTTGCTGTTTGTTTGCATCTGGCATGATGACCATGTGGTTCTTCGCACCCGCAAAGGATTGAACGCGTTTTAAGTTGTCCGTACCCGTTTTGTAGATGTACTCACCAACTGGCACAGAGCCAACAAAAGAGATCGCACGAACGACTGGATCAGTCAGAATGCGGTCGACTTGCTCTTTGGTGCCGTGGACAATTTGCAAAACACCTTTTGGTGCGCCTGCTTGTTCAAACAGCTCTGCCAATTTCATTGCGGTAAGCGGCACTTGCTCTGACGGCTTCAAAATAAAGGTGTTGCCGCAAGCGATCGCCATTGGGAACATCCACAGTGGAATCATCGCAGGGAAGTTAAACGGTGTGATGCCAGCACAAACACCGAGCGGTTGAATGTAAGAGTAACCATCAATATTGGTCGCGACGTTTTCAACCGTTTCGCCCATCATTGAGCTACAAATATTCGCTGCTTGTTCAACAACCTCAATTCCGCGCCAAACATCACCTTTTGCATCCGCTAGGGTTTTGCCTGTCTCACTTGAAAGCAGTATCGCCAACTCATCGTGTTGCTCTTTTAGCAAGTGTTGGTAGCGCAGCATCAATCTCGCACGCTCCGGAGCGGCAACTTCTTTCCAACGCTTGAACGTTTCCGTTGCGCTAGCAATCGCCGCATTCATTTCTGATTCCGTGGCACAAGGCACTTGCGCAATCACTTCGTTGGTTGCCGGGTTAGTTACATCTAGCCATTGTTTTGAGTCGGAGATGGCAAATTCACCACCGATATACTGCTTTACTTGTTCTGTCATGATGACATCCTTGTATTTTTCAGCTTGTTACTGACTACTGTTATGTAAGTGAAACTTTGTTGAGAATGAATTAGCAGATTTCAATCGCGATGGCGGTTGCCTCGCCGCCACCAATACAAAGCGATGCAACGCCACGTTTACCGCCTGTTTGTTTAAGAGCGTGAATCAAAGTAACGAGGATTCGGTTGCCACTTGCACCAATTGGGTGGCCTAATGCACATGCACCGCCGCGAGAGTTCACTTTGCTCGCGTCCAGTTCGAGTGTCTTCACCGCGTATTGAGTGACAACAGCAAAGGCTTCATTGATTTCCCAAAGGTCCACGTCTGATTTGTCCCAGCCCGTTTTTTCCAACAGCGTTTCAATTGCGAAGACGGGGGCGATGGTGAACTCATCAGGCTGTCTTGCATGCGTGCTGTACGCGACAATTTTGGCTAGAGGTTGAAGGTTTTCCTGACGACCAAACTCGCTATCGACCAATACCATTGCCGACGCGCCATCTGAAATAGAGCTTGAGTTTGCCGCTGTTACGCCACCATCTTTAGCAAACGCAGGGCGCAAAGTTGGAATTTTGGCAACGTCGAGTTTGCTCGGTTGCTCATCGTCGGCAACTAAGATGTCGCCGCGTCGACTTTTCACGTTAACAGGCACGATCTCTTCTTTGAACAAACCTTGCTCAATTGCTTGCTGCGCACGAGTCACCGATTGCTGCGCCCAAGAATCCATGCTTTCACGATTAAACTGATACTTTTGCGCCGTCTGTTCTGCAAAGACACCCATCAGCTCGCCTTGGTAGGCATCCTGCAACCCGTCATAAAACATGTGATCAAGCACTTGCTCGTGACCTAAACGGAAACCATCACGCGCTTTCTTTAATAGATAAGGAGAAGACGACATGTTTTCCATGCCACCAGCGATGACAGCATGCGCATTGCCAGATTGAATAAGGTCATATGCCAGCATGACGGTTTTCATACCCGATCCACAAACTTTGTTCAGTGTCGTACAACCAATCGATTGTGGCATTTCAGCTTTAATACTTGCTTGTCTTGCAGGCGCTTGCCCCACACCGGCGGGTAAAACGCATCCCATCAACACTTCGTCTATTTTGTGCACATCGAGTTGGCTTTCGGCTAGCGCCCCTTGAATGGCTTTCGCACCGAGTTCCGTGACATCTGTTGAAGCTAATGCACCTTGAAAAGAGCCGATAGGCGTTCGCTTGGCGGCAACAATCCATGTTTCATTTTTCATTCCATTAACCTTTTATTGACGTTTACGTCATAACTATACTAACATTTACGTTAACGTCAAGTTTGAGGTTATTGTTTGTTCGAGTGATTCTTTGATTTCGAGTAAATGCGAGTGATATCAAGGCTCAAGAGTGGATGTTGTTTATTTACTTTAACGTTAACGAATTGTATATTCGTATGAATGTTATACGAAAGTCGTAAGGTTAAGGAATGAACACATTTAAGATCAGCGAGCTCGCGAAAGAGTTCGACATTACTACCCGAAGTATTCGCTTCTACGAAGATTTAGGTCTCCTAACTCCGGAACGTAAAGGCAACACACGAATCTACAATGGTCGCGATCGAATTCGACTAAAACTGATTTTGCGAGGTAAGCGATTGGGCTTTTCTCTTGCAGATATCAAAGAGTTATTTGAACTCTACGATACCGATCAAAGTACTGAGCAGTTGAACTATATGATTCGGTTGATCGAAGAGAAGAAGGCAGCATTGCAACAGCAAGCAAACGACATTCAAGCGGTAATGATGGAGTTAAATGCTGCGCAGTTGCGATGCCAAAACACACTGAGATCCATGAAAGGCGAAAAAGTCACCTAACACCTCAACTCTGGGATGTAGGTGACGTAAAGGCAAGGACACGCAATGAAATCTACCTACTCTTCCCTGAACTTTGTTTATGACGAAAATACCGATTTGCTTCGCGAGCAAATCAATAGTTTTGCTGCAAGAGAAATTGCGCCGCTAGCGCAATCTATCGACCAATCTAACGACTTTCCAAACCATCTTTGGTCCAAACTGGGTGACATGGGTCTTTTAGGTGTGACCACCAGCGAAGAGTTTGGTGGTGCGAACATGGGTTATCTCGCCCACGTTATCGCTATGGAAGAAATCAGTCGAGCATCCGCTTCGGTTGCGTTAAGTTACGGCGCTCACTCCAATCTTTGTGTCAACCAAATCCACCGCAACGGCACACAAGCACAAAAAGAAAAATACCTACCAAAACTCATCTCCGGTGAACATATCGGTGCCCTTGCCATGAGTGAACCCGGTGCAGGCTCAGATGTGGTCTCTATGCAGCTTAAAGCGGAACGTAAAGGCGATATATTCCTGCTAAACGGCAACAAAATGTGGATCACCAACGGCCCAGATGCGCACACCTATGTTGTCTACGCCAAAACCGACCCAAGCCAGCACTCCAAAGGCATCACGGCCTTTATCGTAGAACGCGGATTCCCTGGATTTACTCAAGCACAAAAACTCGACAAGTTGGGCATGCGCGGCTCGAATACGTGTGAGCTGGTCTTCCAAAACTGCGAAGTCCCTGCGGACAATATTCTCGGCAAAGAAAACCAAGGCGTGAAAGTGTTGATGAGCGGTTTGGACTACGAACGCGTGGTGCTTGCCGGTGGCCCGCTTGGCATTATGCAGGCGTGTATGGATATCGTTGTGCCTTACATTCACGACCGTAAACAGTTTGGCAAATCCATCGGTGAATTCCAGCTAGTTCAAGCAAAAATTGCGGATATGTACACACAAATGAATGCCGCTAAAGCGTATGTTTACGCCGTCGCTGCCGCTTGTGATCGCGGTGAAACCACCCGTAAAGATTCTGCTGGCGCGATCCTCTACAGCGCAGAGCTGGCAACCAAGATGGCACTGGATGCGATTCAACTACTTGGCGGTAACGGCTACATCAACGAGTTTGATACTGGTCGTTTGTTGCGTGATGCCAAGCTGTATGAAATTGGTGCGGGCACTTCAGAAATTCGCCGCATGCTTATTGGTCGCGAATTGTTTAACGAAAGCGCCTAATCATCATACCTAGGCGCTCTGACTCTAAATAACTTCCTTATTCAACCTAAATCTTATTCAACATAGATAAAGACGGGTGGTGTCACCCGTCTACCGAATGGAGATCGGCTATTTATGGCTTGTTTGACGACCAAAATTAATACCCATTCAGAGCAGTATCAGGAAAACTACCGCTCTATGGCGTCGCTTGTAGATCAACTTTATACCGTGACTGCCCAAATAGAAGATGGTGGCGGTGAGAAAGCTAGAGAACATCAACAGAAGAAAGGCAAACTTCCGGTACGTGAGCGCATTCTTGCCCTACTCGACCCTGGTTCGTCCTTTCTAGAAATTGGTCAGTTTGCTGGCTGGGATGTGTATCCTGATTACGTTCCATGTGCTGGTGTGGTCGCGGGTGTGGGTGTAATTGATGGCACCGAGTGTATGATCGTTGCCAACGACGTGACGGTAAAAGGCGGCAGTTACTACCCGCTCACGGTGAAAAAGCACTTACGCGCACAGGAAATCGCAGAGAAGTGTCAGTTGCCTTGTGTTTACTTAGTCGACTCTGGCGGCGCTAACCTCCCCCGCCAAGATGAGGTCTTCCCAGACAAAGACCATTTTGGCCGCATTTTCTACAACCAAGCCCGAATGTCAGCCAAGGGTATCCCGCAAATTGCGGTGGTCATGGGGCTATGTACCGCTGGCGGTGCTTACGTTCCTGCCATGTGTGATGTTTCCATCATCGTAAAAGAGCAAGGTACGATCTTCTTAGCTGGCCCTCCTCTGGTAAAAGCAGCAACAGGCGAAGAAGTCAGCGCGGAAGATCTTGGTGGCGCAGACGTTCACTGCCGAACGTCTGGCGTAGCCGACTATTATGCAGAAAATGATCACCACGCGTTAGAACTGGCAAGACAAGCTGTCTCCCAAATCAACCACTTGAAACCCGTTCAACTCAAGCAAAAAGCGCCACAAGAACCGCGTTTCTCTGCGCAGGAGCTTTACGGCATCGTCGGAACCGATCTTAAAAAGCCGTTTGATGTAAAAGAAGTGATTGCCCGAATTGTTGATGATTCGCAGTTCGATGAATTTAAAGCGCTATTTGGTGAAACCTTAGTCTGTGGCTTTGCCCATATTCACGGTATGCCGATTGGCATTGTCGCTAACAACGGCATTCTATTTTCAGAATCCGCACAAAAAGGGGCGCATTTTATTGAGCTGTGCGCACAGCGCAAAATTCCTCTGCTTTTCTTGCAGAACATCACTGGCTTTATGGTCGGTCAGAAGTACGAAGCCGAAGGCATCGCCAAACATGGCGCGAAAATGGTAACCGCTGTTGCGTGTGCAGACGTGCCGAAGTTTACCGTTGTTATTGGTGGCTCGTATGGCGCAGGTAACTACGGTATGTGTGGCCGAGCTTATGACCCAACCATGATGTGGATGTGGCCAAACGCACGCATCTCCGTAATGGGTGGAGAGCAAGCGGCTGGCGTGATGGCGCAAGTGACCCGCGATATCAAAACGCGCAAAGGTGAAAGCTGGAGCGTAGAGGAAGAAGAAGCGTTCAAACGTCCAATTGCGGAGCAATATCAAGTCCAAAGCCATGCGTATTACGCAAGTGCCCGTTTGTGGGACGACGGCATTATTGATCCCGCTAAAACTCGCGATGTTGTCGGCATTGCTCTGTCTGCTGCGCTTAATGCGCCGATACCAGACAGCAAATTTGGCATCTTCCGTATGTAGTCAGATGCAAGGCAAGCCTTAACTCCTCGCTATCCACCGATGTTTATCCGAGTACTGGTTAGCGAGTATTGGAATATCAGACTGAAATGTCAGACAAAGGAAGTCACATGACCGGACTACTGCTTGAAAAAGACAGCAATGGCGTTGCCTGGTTGAGCCTGAATCGGCCAGAAAAACACAACGCGTTTAATGACGTATTGATTGCCTCACTAATTGAGACACTAGAACAGCTCGAAAAGGACGATTCTCTCCGTGCACTGGTGTTAACTGCACAGGGAAAACACTTTTCTGCGGGTGCGGATCTCGGCTGGATGCAGTCAATGGCCGCCAAAACCGAGAGTGAAAACCTTCAAGATGCACAGCAACTAGCAAAACTTTTGCATACGCTGGATACCTTTAGCAAACCAACCATTGCTATGGTGCATGGCGCTGCATTTGGTGGTGCACTGGGGCTTATCTGCTGCTGCGATATAGCTATCGGTACACCTGAAAGTCGCTTCTGTTTGAGTGAAGTAAAGCTCGGTTTATTACCCGCCACCATCGGACCTTACGTAATCCGAGCGATTGGACAACGAAAAAGCCGACGCTACTTTTTAACCGCGGAGCTGATTGATGCCGAAACCGCGCTATCGATGAATATTCTTCATCAGATCGACTCTCAACCACGTGAAGCCGTCAATCGCACCATTGATAACCTGCTCAACAACGGTCCACAAGCCATGCAGGCAGCAAAAGAACTCTGCTTACGTTGTGATAACCAACCTATCGATCACTCATTAATTGAATACACTAGCCAAGCCATAGCAACCGCCCGCGTGTCCAGCGAAGGACAAGAAGGACTAGCTGCATTTTTTGAAAAGCGCGCCGCCAATTGGAGGAATCATGTTTAAAAGAATACTGATCGCAAACCGCGGTGAAATTGCCTGCCGAATCATTAAAACCGCAAAAAGCATGGCTATCGAGACGGTAGCCGTCTATTCCGAAGCGGATCGCAGCAGCTTACATGTTAAACAAGCGGATTTCGCTGAATTCATTGGCCCCGCTCCTGCGAGTGAATCGTATCTCGATATCGATGCAATTATCGGCGCTGCGAAAAAATGGCAAGCCGATGCTATCCACCCTGGGTATGGTTTTCTTTCCGAGAACCCGAAACTGGCGAAAGCGTGCAGCGAAAATGGCATTGTTTTTATTGGCCCTTCCACCAGCGCAATTGAAGCAATGGGTTCGAAGTCGCAAGCCAAAGCCATCATGTCTGAGGCGAACGTGCCCTTGGTTCCCGGCTATCACGGCACGGACAATAGCGTTGAGCATTTATTAGCGGAAGCGGAGAAAATTGGCTATCCAGTGATGCTTAAAGCAACCCAAGGTGGCGGCGGCAAAGGCATGCGAGTGGTCAATAGCGCAGCCGAAATGCCGTTGGCCATCGACGGTGCGCAGCGTGAAGCACTTTCAAGCTTTGGCGACAAGCAGCTTCTTGTCGAAAAATGCATATTGCAGCCTCGCCATGTTGAAGTTCAGGTGTTTGCTGACCAGCATGGCAACTGTGTTTACCTGTCTGACCGCGACTGTTCCATTCAGCGTCGTCACCAAAAAGTAGTCGAAGAAGCACCTGCACCCGGTCTTAGTGATGAACTGCGTAAACAAATGGGTGAAGCCGCGGTTCAGGCCGCGCAAGCAATAGACTACGTTGGCGCTGGTACGGTTGAATTCTTGCTCGATAGCCGCGGTGAGTTCTACTTTATGGAGATGAATACCCGTCTGCAAGTTGAACACCCTGTCACTGAATTGATCACCGGCGTTGATTTGGTTGAATGGCAATTAAAAGTCGCAGTAGGTGAGCATTTACCGATCTCGCAATCTGAAATCACCCACAACGGTCATTCAATCGAGCTACGAATTTACGCCGAAGATGCAGACAACGACTTTATGCCGTCGACGGGCCGCATTGATTACTTAAAAGAACCATTATCAGACAAGGATGTGCGCTTAGCGTTTGTGCGCGTTGATAGTGGTGTTACCCAAGGCGATACCATTAGCGAATACTACGATCCGATGATCAGCAAACTGATCGTCTGGGGTCAAACTCGTGACATCGCCCTCAAACAGCTTCAACAGGCGTTAACTCAGTATCATGTACGTGGAGTGACGACAAACATCGGTTATCTGCACAGCATTATTTCGCAGCCAGCCTTTGCCAACATTGAGCTCGATACTGGTTTCCTTGTCACACACCAGCAAGGCATCAGCGCGCAACAAAATGTGTCGGATTCTATCTGGCTAACGTTGGCAGCGGTTGCTCGCTGGAATGCTCTCACTGCTAAATCAGGCAGCTCAACGTTACCCGCGCCAACCAAACAGGGTTTTAGACTGTCGGTTGCCAACGTTTATCGATTTAACTTCACGGATGCCAATGCCAACCATCAGGTACGTTTGCAACAATCATCGCAAGATACAGGATCTCACTTCACTGTCCGATGCGGCGAGGAGTTGCATCAAGTCATCCTGCTTGAAAGTGAGAGCCAGTTTATCGTCGATATCGATAGTGTGCGTTACACCTTTAATGCGCTCAACGACGAGCAAAAGACGACGCTGTTTTATCTTGGTCAGCAACGTACCGTTGCTCACCAACCAAGTTTTGAATCCGCAAAAGGTCAAGACGATGAACTTAGCCCAACCGCGCCACTGAACGGTGTGATCTCGGCGGTCATGGTGAATAAGGGAGACGAAGTAGCGGCTGGCGATCCGCTGTTAGTGCTCGAAGCGATGAAGATGGAGTACACCATCACAGCTCCGGTAGCTGCAACTGTTGATGAGATTTTTTATCAGCATGGAGACCAAGTACAGCATGGTTCGATACTGCTGCATTTAGCTTCGATACCCGAAAATGTCTCTGTCGATAAGGAGCGTGAGTATGCTACCAGCGAAGGTTAATATCGTCGAAGTTGGTGCTCGCGACGGCCTGCAAAATGAAACGTCAGTGACGCTGGTTGATAAAATCCGTTTGATTAATCTGCTGAGCAACAGTGGCTTAAAGCACATTGAAGCAGGCTCTTTTGTCTCTCCAAAGTGGGTACCACAAATGGCCGATTCCGATCAGGTGTTTGCTGGTATCACGCAAAAGCCTGACGTGGTTTACAGCGCGCTCACACCAAATCTCGCAGGATTAGAGCGTGCGCTGGAAAGTGGTGTAAAGCAAATTGCGGTATTTGGCTCCGCTTCGGAAGCGTTCAGCCAAAAGAATATCAACTGCAGTATTGCCGAAAGCCTCTCTCGCTTTGAGCCCGTTATCGAGCTCGCAAAGCAGCACAACATACCTGTGCGCGGGTATTTGTCTTGCACCATGGTTTGCCCATACGAGGGAGTAATCAAGCCAGAGCAAACCACCGCGGTCGCCAATACGTTGTTTGATATGGGATGTTATGAAGTTTCGCTCGGTGACACGGTCGGCAAAGCAACGCCTAATCGCGTTATCGCCATGCTGGACTCTCTGCTAACACAGCTACCCAAAGATGCGTTAGCCGTGCACTTCCACGACACGTACGGACAAGCTTTGGCCAATATTTACCAAGCCTTGTTAATGGGAATCAACACCATTGATAGTGCGGTTGCTGGTTTGGGCGGCTGCCCTTACGCGAAAGGTGCCAGTGGCAATGTTGCAACGGAAGATGTGCTTTATCTTTGTGAGCAACTTGGGATTGAAACGGGGATTGATCTCAACATCATCAATGAAGCGGGTTGGCAAATTTGCCATGCATTAGGTAAAGGTCCGTCTTCCAAAGTAGCACTCGCTTTGGGTGACCCAAACAGCTTGTAAATTGCTCAACCCGCGATAAACAACTACAAACGAGCATGTTTAATAACATGCTCGTTTTCTTTGAGCCGATTTAATCTAACCGAAACACTAAACAGAAGCGTGCTTTTCCTCTGCAAGGATGTGGCCCCCCCACTTCGCGATCATATTAAGCAAATCACTTTTCTGAACTGGTTTTGTCAGGTAATCATCCATACCTAATGCGATACTTTTTTGTTGCTGCTCTTGCATCGCATGTGCAGAAAACGCGACGATTGGACACCAAGGAAACGCACCACTTTCCTGTAACTCACGAATGTCTTTTGTCACGCCAAAACCATCTTTGTTTGGCATAGAAATATCGGTAATCACCAAGTCCGGAGAAATCTGTTTATAAAGTTCAACAGCTTCAACACCATCTTCCGCCAACGTCAGTTTAACACCTGTGTCTTGCAACATTTTTTCAATCAATATTCGATTGATATGGCTGTCTTCTGCGACTAATAGGTGCAGGCTAGAAAAGTCAGGGTTCTCATCTGAGGAAAGTTCTCGACGCTTTTGTGTCTTAGTAGAAAACAGAGCTTGCAGTTTATGCTGCGTGACCGGTTGCGGCAATAAACGATCCCGCTCGCACGACCAAGCATGCCCCTCCTCCATCACGCAAGGTGCAAGAAACATTACCCGTTTGGCGGCGGATTCTGTCGCATCAAGTTCATAGAGCGCATCTCTATCTTGAGCATTGTTTACACTCGCGAGGATACGATCAAAACCATCCAATTTTTTACCCAAAGACTGCGCAGTTGACCAATCGTTGGCATGAGTAACTTCAATGCCAATCTCTTGAGCTAAATGTATCAAGTGTTGCACGCGCGGTTGATAATCATCAATCAACAATAGTCGATTTGCTCTCAGCTCTATCGGTTCGGAAAGAAGCTGACTTTGCTTAGGCAACTGCAAACTAAAGCTAAAACACGACCCTTTGCCAAAATCCGAATGCACACAAAGCTCGCCGTTGTACATGCTGATCAAACGTTTTGAGATTGCCAACCCCAAGCCTGTACCTTCATGGCGTCTTGTCGCGGAGGTATCGACCTGCTCAAACTTATCCATAATATGAGCCAATCGATCTTCGGGAATACCAATGCCCGTATCACTCACGGAAAAATCAAAACCGTGCTCACTTTCTCTGACTTTGAGTAGCACATGGCCTTCATCCGTGAATTTCACCGCATTACCGATCAAGTTAAGCAAGATTTGATTAATCCGACCTTTGTCGCCGACCACGACCGTATTCATAGACAATGACATATCAACCAACAACTTGAGGTTCTTTTTATCCGCCTGATAGGCACACAAAGCGGTGCAGCTCTCGACGAGTGAACGCAAGTCAAACTCCTCTTCAACTAACGTCAACTTGCCCGCTTCTACTTTGCTGTAGTCGAGGATGTCATTAATGATGGTCACAAGGTTGTTGGCAGATTTGTGCAGCAAGAGTAATAACTCCCTTGGCTCTCGACGGTTTTCGTTCTCAAGCAATATCTCGCTGATCCCCATGATCGCGTTCATTGGGGTACGAATCTCATGGCTCATGTTCGCCAAAAATTCCGATTTGGCTTGCATCGCCTTTTTCGATTTATCTAAAGCAGACGACAGACGCCTCTCCATCCTGCGCCTGTCGGTGATGTCACGCTCTACCGCAATAAAACGTAACAGCCCGCCATCTTCATCAAACACAGGAGATAGCTCCAACTCGACCCAATACGGGTGCTTCGACTTGGTATAGTTGAGTATTTCAACCCTAATAGGAGAGTGCTTACGGACACTTTTTGAGAGCAATGCCACCGTATTTGGGTCTGTGTCTGGCCCTTGGAGTAACTCGCCCGGCGATTTGCCAATAACTTCTTCCAACGTATATTCGGTTAGCTGTTCAAACGCAGGGTTTACCCATGCAATAGTGCCGTCAGGGTGAGTAATGATGATGGTATCACGCGCATGTTCAGCAACCTCAGCAAGCTGCGATATTTTGGCCGATAACTGTTGCTGGGTTTGATGCTCTTGCTGAAGTTTAGTTTGCGCTTGCGCTAAAGAGCGTGACATTTGGTTAAACGCTTCGCCAACACGTGTAACTTCGTCATTGCCTGAAATCGAAATTTGCGAACCCGGACCTTGCTGTGAAACCTTGATTACCCCAGTACGAAGAAGATCAAGCCGCTTCATCAAATAGCTACCGAGAGCATACGAAAACATGGCCACCAGCGACATTTCAATAAAGGCGATAACCAAACTTGCATGAGTCGCAAATGAAAGAACTTGATGTACATGTTCAACATTCACACCCATTTCAACCTTACCGAAAGTCTGCTCTCCAAGAGTAATCTCTTGCGCAACATCGTAAACTCCATCGGTCACATCAAACGGTCTCACACCAGTATCAACACCGCTGTAATCCCCCTGTAGCGTCAGCTCGACGCCATCTTGATTAACAATACGAATATAAGCCAGCTCGCGCTCACTCACGACAGAGCGAGCAAAACTGTCTAGATAGGCTAAGTCCGTCGCAATCACCGCATCTCTCGACGCCTGAGCAAATACACTCACCAAGTGTTGGCTCCCAACCTCGAGGCTAGTCTCGTTGGAACTTTCCAACCAATTAAGCCCACTAATGATGAGTACACCGAGCGCAAGGGCCTCAATAAGAGCAATGCCAAGTATCGTTTTCGAACGCAGCGTCATAGGACAACCATTTATCTTGAGATTCCCAATTGAACAACATCTTGCCAATCTTGGTCTTGTGCAAGCTGTAACCCGTCAATGTTGAGTAAAGTAAAACTCTCCTGTGCTTTTGGATCATCATTAAGTTGCGAAATTGCGTTTCGTAGGGCAAGAGTAATCTCTTCATCGACATTATTTGAAACCGCAATAGCATGAGGCGTATAACCAGCAGTTGTATAAATGATGCTAAGTTGGTCTTTTATTTCACTCGGTAAGCTCTCAAAGGTACGCTTCACGCCACCACCAGCAATGTACAAACCTTTAAGTACCCCCAAATAGACTGAGTCGTGCGAACCAACATATTTAGGCGTAAACTTGATGCCTTTCTGCGCCAACTCTGATTGTGTGATGATAGAAGCAGCAAATGCTCGTGGGGCAGGAAAAGCGATGGTCTTTTCTTGCAGCTCATCAAGGGAAACCGACTTCCCTCGCCTTGCTACAATAATGCCTGTGATGCGCTTATTTTTCGCTCTTGCTAAAGCCGTATAACCTGGGTTTTGATTCACCAACGTAAAGTGATATGGGTTCATGTATGCAATGTCGTAGGCTCCAGCCATCAAGCGAGCTTCGAATGTGGGAATATCACGTGCCGTGGCAAACTTAATCTCAACGCCAGCAAGATCTCCCCAGCGTTGCAGTAATGGCTGCCATTGTTGCACTAGTTTGGTCGCCGACTGTTGCGGTACGACACCAAAAACAATGGAAGGTTGAGCAACGACAGAAGGTGACCATATGCATAACACCATAAGCAACGTAAATATTCGCTTGTGAAGCCGCCAAATCAACGTCTTTAATTGGGAGTTCAACAAAATCATCTCCTTATGTTTGTCTTTCGTTAAAGATAGATAGCTATCTGAAAGATTGCGAATTATCGGATTAAATTGCCTCGTGTCTCAGATACCATTTATACTCAAATGAACACCTACAACAGGAGCAGGTAAATGCTTATTACATTTCGTTGCCATAGCCACTCGAACGTCACTATGTTTGGCGATATTGCGATAAAGATGATCAAAATGATGGGGCACAGTGGCTCAGTACCAGGGTCAATTTCCGCTCAAGACATCCCTGATGCTCTATCTAGATTGACCTCCGCTCTCGCAGCACAAGAAGCGATAGAGAAGAACAACAGTCAAGCAATGGAAGAAGATGAGGAGCAAGAGGAGCAAACGGTCAGTTTAGGACGCAGAGCATTTCCACTTATTGAGCTTTTAAAATCGGCTATTAAAGAAGAATGCGAAGTGATGTGGGACAGCCAATAAATGCTCCAAACCAAGCTGTGGAGAGGAAAGCAACATCCAATCTATACTTTCCTCCCCTGCTAAAAGTAACTCACCCAATTCACTTCACTCCTCTATTTGAATGACTCTTAACGAGTGCTTACTCAAAACTAACCTATTGAATATAAATCAGTGATAAACGTCTGATTTCATAATAAAAATCTCCTATTGACTGAAACACTCACTTATCATTGTGGCCTCAACTGCAAACCATTAATGGAATGATTGTTATGTCAGAACTGACTCGGATGCGCTCTGGAGAAACCTATAATTGCCTGGATGAAGAACTAAAGCTAATGCGCGCCAAAACCGCGCAGCTTGTCTTCCAATTTAACCACGAGCCAAACCCAGGTATCCGTAGACAACTATTGGCGGAAATGGGCGTCCAATTAGAAAACAGCGCCTGTATAGAGCCACCGCTTCAACTTACCTACGGTTGCCACTTGTCCATCGGGGAAAACACCTACATCAACTGGGATGTCATTATTCTGGACAATGGGCAGGTTGAGATTGGCGCGAACGTCATGATTGGGCCTAGAGTGCAAATTTACACAGCCGCTCATTCACTCGATACACAAAGACGCTTAGCCGGAGATGAGATCGCCAAACCGGTAAAAATCGGCAATAGCGTTTGGATTGGTGGGGGCGCTATCATACTGCCAGGCGTGACCATTGGCGATGAGGCCGTCGTCGGCGCTGGCTCTGTGATAACCAAAGACGTTGCGCCGGGCGATCGAGTTGCTGGAAATCCGGCGCGCTCCATTAAACCAAAAAACTGAAGAAAGTCGCTATTTTGCCAAATGATCGCGAATAATGTTGGCAAGCAAATTGAGAGCATAGACGTATTTGTCATTAAGCTCAAAAGAAGCGTTAAGACGAATACAGTGATCGTATTGTTCTGTCAGGCTGAACATCTTTCCCGGTGCGATGCTGATATTATCTTTTAGCGCTTCTCGATATATCTGCAAGGCGTCGATATGCTTGGGAAGCTCTAACCAAATAAAGTACCCGCCGCTTTGGCTTAACACTTTGACTTCTTCAGGTAACAGCTCATTAAGCAGATCCGTCATCTTACTTTTACGTTCAAACAGCTTTTTCCGTAACTGCTTCAAATGCGATTCATAATTGCGGCTTGTTAAATAGTGCACCAATGTCATTTGCACTGGTGCACTCGTCGCTAATGTACTCATTAGCTGTAACTTTTGTACCTCTAGCGCCCGCTTTCCTGCCGCAACCCAACCAATACGTAGCCCTGCGATTAATGATTTTGAAAACGAGGAGCACAACATGGTATTGCCCGTGTCATCAAACATTCTTAGTGGGTAAACCGAGTCATTCTCGGCATGCAGTTCGCTGTACACATCATCTTCAATTACTGGCACGTTATATCGCTGTGTCAGTTCAATCAGCTTTTGTTTTTTCTCGTTGGAGAGCGTAAAACCCAGAGGATTCTGGAAGTTCGACATAAGCCAGCACGCTTTCACATCGTGTGTTTGCAGCGCTCGTTCCAATGAATCTAGGTCAATACCCGTGACTGGGTCTGTTCTTACTGAGAGCGCTTTCAAACCTAACCGCTCTAAGGATTGCAATGCGCCATAGAAGGCAGGCGACTCCACAACCACCCAATCTCCCGGTCTTGTACAAGCTTGCAAACTGAGCGTTAACGCCTCCAGCGCGCCTGCCGTAATGACAATTTCATCGGGTGAAATTTCAATGCCTTTCGCAGCATAACGCTTCGCGATGATGGTGCGTAATTGTTCGTTTCCCGGAGGTAAGTTATCAAAGGTGGTGGAAATCGGCATATTGCGAGCGGCTGCGCTCATCGCCCGATTCACGTGATAACGTGGGTACAAACTTGGATCTGGATAGGCAAAGCCAAAATTGATCATGGATGGATTTTTACTCGCCTGCAGAACATCAAAGATAAATTCATTGATGTCTACCTGCTCTGTCCACGAAACCGCTGCTGGCGCTTGGGATTCATTTGAACTCTTAATATTGGGAGCGACTCGATAACCAGAGCGCGGCTGTGACGTTACCCAGCCTTGAGATTCCAGAATTTGATACGCGTGCAACACCGTCATCAAGCTCAAACCCGAGTGTTCAGATTGGCGACGCAGCGAAGGCAGCTTGTCACCCGGATGCCATATCCCCGATTTTATCTGCCTTTTAAGCTGTTCCACTAACTCTTGATACTTCGCCAAACGCAAATCCCCTTTCATAAATCCGAATGCAAAATAATAACACTTCAATATTTAATCTGTTATAGGTTTATAGTCACTGTCTGTACCTACTTCCCTCATTTCGCTCCTTTTAAAATAGCTCTCTCATAAAACTTAAAAGATCAAAGGAAGTTTAATGTTTGGCCTCGACGCATTTATGCTTGCACGGATACAGTTCGCCTTTACGGTATCCTTTCATATTATTTTCCCCGCTATCACCATAGGTTTGGCCACCTATCTCGCCGTGCTGGAAGGCTTATGGCTAAAAACACGTAATCCCGATTACCAAAAGCTCTATCACTTCTGGTCGAAAATTTTTGCGGTTAACTTTGGAATGGGTGTTGTATCTGGTCTTGTCATGGCCTATCAATTCGGCACCAATTGGAGTGGTTTCTCCGACTTCGCTGGTTCTATCACTGGCCCATTACTGACTTATGAAGTGTTAACGGCTTTCTTTCTCGAAGCCGGATTTCTTGGCGTAATGCTGTTTGGGTGGCGTCGCGTCGGCGAAAAGCTGCACTTTTTTGCAACCTCGATGGTGGCGTTAGGCACGATAATTTCGACCTTCTGGATTCTCGCCTCCAACAGTTGGAT
This sequence comes from Vibrio sp. D3, assembly GCF_043995865.1. Classification (NCBI taxonomy): domain Bacteria; kingdom Pseudomonadati; phylum Pseudomonadota; class Gammaproteobacteria; order Vibrionales; family Vibrionaceae; genus Vibrio; species Vibrio sp. D3. The sequence goes on from NZ_CP171886.1 coordinate 525,827, forward strand.
GCAAACGCCACAAGGTTATGAAATTGTTGACGGACGCGTGGTGCCAACCGACTGGTTTGCTATCGTTTTCAATCCTTCATTTCCTTATCGTTTGGCGCACATGAGCGTCGCGGCTTTCGTCAGTTCAGCACTCTTTGTAGGCGCTTCAGCCGCTTGGCATTTATTGAGAGACAATCAATCGACTGCGGTAAAAACGATGTTTTCGATGTCGCTCGGGATCTTAGTGTTCCTTGCGCCACTCCAAGCCGTGATTGGCGATGTACACGGGTTAAACACTCTCGAACACCAGCCCGCCAAAATCGCTGCCATCGAAGGACATTGGGATAACAGCGATGGCAAACCAACCCCATTGATATTGTTCGGCATGCCAAACATGGAACAAGAACGCACAGACTATGCCTTAGAAATTCCTGTTCTAGGAAGTTTGATCCTACGCCACAGTTTAACTGAGCCAATCCCGGCGCTGAAAGACTTCCCGAAAGAGGAACGACCGAACTCACCTATCGTCTTTTGGTCATTTCGAATCATGGTCGGGCTAGGACTTCTGATGATTTTTCAAAGCTTCTACAGCATATGGTTACGAAAAAAGAACAAGCTTTATACCTCGCGTTGGTTCCTCAAGTTTTCATTATTTATGGGGCCATCTGGTCTTATCGCAATACTCGCTGGCTGGTTTACGACAGAGGTTGGTCGGCAACCTTGGGTCGTGTATGGCGTACAAAAAACGCGTGATGCGGTTTCTGCACACGGAGACCTACAAATGAGCATCAGCCTGCTGTGTTTCCTTGTTGTATACAGCTTGGTATTTGGTTTTGGTTATTACTACATGATCCACCAAATCAAGAAAGGCCCCGATGCAATCGAGCACGATGAGCACGACATGACGACCGTTTCAGGTCGCATTTAGAATTTGTCACAAAGTGAAGGTAGAGAATATGCATTTTGATTTATCCGTGATTTGGTTCGCGATCATCGTTTTTGCCACTTTGATGTACATCATCATGGACGGCTTCGATTTGGGTATTGGAATACTGATGCCCTTCATCAAGGATGAAAAACAAAAAGACGTCATGGTCAACAGTGTCGCGCCAGTTTGGGACGGCAACGAAACTTGGATTGTGCTTGGAGGCGCATCTCTATTTGGCGCTTTTCCGATGGCTTACGCGGTAATTATTGAAGCGCTAACCATCCCTTTGACGTTGATGTTGATTGCTTTGATCTTTCGTGGCGTCGCGTTTGAGTTTCGCTTTAAAGCATTGGAAAACCACTTAAAGTTCTGGGATCGCTCTTTTATGGTCGGCTCGATTTTAACCACGTTTTTCCAAGGCATCGTTGTTGGCGCGGTAATTCAAGGCTTTGCGGTGGAAAACCGCGTTTTCGTAGGTAGCCAACTAGACTGGTTCACCCCTTTTCCTATCTTTTGTGGTTTGGGTTTAGTCGCAACGTACGCGCTACTTGGTAGCACATGGCTCATCATGAAGACGGAAGGTGAACTGCAAAACACGATGTATCGCTTCACTAACAAAACACTACTGGCGATGATCTCCGCATTAGTCATTGTGAGCGCTTGGACTCCACTTGCTTACCCTGCCATTGCGGAAAGATGGTTTTCTCTGCCTAATTTGTTCTACTTACTGCCCGTACCTGTCATTACTGGGCTGGTATGTTTGAAGATTGCCGACTCCGTTAAAAAGCGTAAAGAGCGCAGCCCTTTCGTGATGGCATTGGTGATCGTGATTCTCGGGTTCGCTGGGCTTGGCATCAGTATATGGCCAAATATCATTCCTCCTAGCATATCGATATGGGAAGCAGCGGCTCCTGCAAGCAGTCAGCGCTTTATGCTCGTTGGAGCGGTGATCATCATCCCGATCATTCTGGCTTACACCTTTTGGAGTTATTACGTCTTTTCTGGAAAAGTGAAAGAAGGCGAAGCGTACCATTAACGAGTTAATGAGGAGTGATTATGAAAATCAAAAATTGGTGTCGCCAGTGGGCATGGATGATTGGGATTTGGATCGCTAGCGTCGCTGCATTAGGGTTGGTGTCTATGTTCTTTCGAATAATGCTGACAGCAGCAGGATTAAAGTCTTAGCTCGGCACTTTAAAATGGGTGCCTCTAGATCTTATGTAAGAGCTAGAGGCGTTTGCATTCAAGTCCGACTTTTCACGTGTGCAGACAATACGATAGTAGATTCTGAACCGCGCGCCACTTCAAAATAACCACCAGCGCGAGATAGCTGGCGAGCCGTCAATTTTTCTTTGCCCAGCCTTTCAAACCAATAAGGCGCTAATGAGCACTGAGCCGAACCTGTGGCAAGATCTTCTGAAATACCGATTTTAGGTGCAAAGTAACGCAGCACATAGCCACTATCAGAACTTTGAGCCGTCACGATGACAGCATGAAACTCATCAATTTTAATCAGCTCATCAAAGTTAGGTTGATAGCGAACAACATCATCTTCTGATTCAAGAACAACAACCAAATCACGCGTTGTAAAAGCATCTACGGGGCGATTTGAGAAGCCTGAAATATCCAAGGGGATGACATGAGGCTTGGCTTGCCAACTTGGCATCACGATCCTGTACATTCCATCCAGTTCAGTAACGGTAACATGACCATACTGACTTTGTAGAATGACCTCGTTCTTATGATAGTTGGAAATGATTGCAGCGCCTGCGCCCAAACTTCCGTGTCCGCATAGGTTGATCTCTCCTGCTAGGCTAAACCAGCGAATGTGGTAGTCACTGCCAGACTGAACCACAAATGATGTGACAGGTTGAGCGACCTGATGAGTGATTTGAAGTAACTCAGAATCACTCAGCCAGTGATTTAGTTCGACAACGCCACAAGGGTTACCTTTAGCCAATTCATCACAAAATACATCATATACTTGCGCTTTAATCATCCATCATCCTTGCGGTTTGGCGTCTTGTTAACGGGTGAGCGACTCAATACTGATACCACTGCATACCGCCTTAATCACTAAAACCAACGCACAGTAAAAATGCCATGCGTTGCGAACCCCTCTTGAACAATTTGTTCGCTTAAATTCTGTAGCACCAAGCCACACTCGCCCAAAAAATAATGTTCAAAGTCCAGATCATCACACTTTGAACAGGAAGCATGTGGAAAACTAACTGTGGACATGCCCTAAGCTCTCTCAGCGAGAACAGCATTTGAGGCTGAAATTCCCAGCTGGTTGCTAAACGCAGACCTCTTTTAAACCAAGGGTGATTCACCAAATATTCAGCGTAAGATGAATAAATTGTCCACAAGCCCAAAAGACCAAACAGCTCAATTATTGAGATCACTTCCAAACTAAAGGGCAATAATGAAGGTCCTCCAATAAGCAAAATAGCCGCAAATATCCATTTTCTATTTCTCATTACACATCCTTGTTAATGATTTAATCTAACTGCGTATATAAAGTATTCGAGAAAGGCTTGTCAGTTCCTAAGCTTTGAGGCATCAGGCCTGACAAGCATATGTATTAGCTATTTCTGATCGTCAAATTCATTAACGGTTTTTAGCCAAATAGCAAATTGGTTCAAGGATGTCTCATGACGTCTCTTAATATTTAACTCATCGCAAATAACATCTATTGGCGCTTCTGGGTTCTTCTGAATCGCAAACTTAGCAAGCCCCAAAGCCTCCTCATACGACAGCTCATTCCACTTTCGTTCATAACCGAATGCCTCTACACCCCGCCACTCAATCAAATCGACCATATTACTCGGCGAAACCCAGAGTGTTGGAGAGTACCCATCGCTCTCTTTGATACCAGCGAAAGTATCAAGTATTTTTCTCATATACTCGAGTTGCTTTTTGCTTGTACGTGTTAAGCCATGTAGGTTGGCTATTTCAAGGGTAAGTGCATGCAGCGTAATACCAGGGCGTTCGATAAGGATGTCTTTAGCAAGTTGAGTGAGCCTATCAACGTATTCAGGTTTAAAATAATTTGCGGCATCCAATGTAATCGATGAAGCGTTCTCGATTTCATCAAATTCTTTACCAGAGATCCCAGTTTGTTCAAGACAAAAACCTGTGCCTGAGTTTAAAGTTGAAGGACCTTTCGCTAACACTACTTTTCCCTCTGCTTCTGCTTCTGCTTCTGCTTCTGCTTCTGCTTCTGCTTCTGCTTCTGCTTCTGCTTCTGCTTCTGCTTCTGCTTCTGCTTCTGCTTCTGCTTCTGCTTCTGCTTCTGCTTCTGCTTCTGCTTCTGCTTCTGCTTCTGCTTCTGCTTCTGCTTCTGCTTCTGCTTCTGCTTCTGCTTCTGCTTCTGCTTCTGCTTCTGCTTCTGCTTCTGCTTCTGCTTCTGCTTCTAGCAGTATGTCTCGCTCCCTTTCCACTTCAAGTATTTCTCTAAGTTTTGAGTCAATGTTTTCAATTGCATATTCAGGATCAATAAAGTAATCCGTCGACCATAACCTAACAATATTCCATCCTAGACCTTCCAAAACTATCTGTCTTACCCGATCTCTATCTCGGGCTGCAGGAGAAGAGTGGTACGTAGCCCCATCACACTCAACACCAGCTATGTACTTGCCAGGCTTGTCTGGATGAAGTACTCCGAGATCAACTCTAAACTTACTTACTCCTACTTGTGTTTGTATTTTCCAACCTTTAATTCTTAAAGCTTGAGCTACCGCTTCTTCAAAATCACTATCAAATTGATCGACTCCATGCTCTGCAGAAGCAATCTCAGATAAAGCAATTGGCCCCTTTTCTGCAAATTCAAGGAAGTGTTTTAAGTGCTCAACGGCAACCGAGTTCGTTCTGCTTAAATCAATCATTGAAGAGTCAAAACTACTAAAGACAACAACCTCCGTGGTTGCGCGAGTAATCGCAACATTTAAGCGGCGCTCTCCCCCGCTTTTGTTGAGTGGCCCAAAATTCATACTCATCGTTTTGGCTCCTGGTTCCGTAGGACCATACGCGAGACTGAGCATGATTACGTCTCTCTCATCACCCTGAACTGACTCTAGGTTCTTAACAAAAACAGGATCTCTTCCTGACCCCTCTTGAAAGTACTTTTCGATAGCAGGGTTTTGTCTTCTTGCGTCGTCTAACAGATCTTCAATCGTTCTTTGCTGATCAGTATTTAAAGTTACTACACCTATAGACTTATCTTGTTCATATTTATCCAGTAATCTTCGAACAATTTCATTTACGACTGCTTTTGCTTCAGCCGTATTGTTGCGACCCGCTCCTTTAGCATAAATTCCGTTAACTCGATGCAAAGAAACTGCTGAATCTTTTGTTTCTGAAGAAGGATAAGTTACTAATGAATTTTCATAATATTTATTATTTGAAAAAGCAATAAGGGTTTCATGCCTACTTCGATAATGCCCCATCAACCTTTTAAGCGGTAACCTCGCAGCAAGCGCTTGGTCAAGAATAGACTCTAGATCTTCTTCATCTGGATCATCAGAATTCCCTCGAGCAGAGAAAAAGTTTGTTGGGGGCATCTGTTTTGGATCACCGACAATGATTGCGTTTTTCCCTCTCGCTATAGCACCTACAGAATCCCAAGTGGTCATTTGTGATGCTTCGTCAAAAACAACCAAGTCAAATCCTCTGAAATCAGAGGGCAAAAACTGAGCAACGGACAGTGGTGACATCATTAAACATGGACACAAATCCAATAACGAATGACCTAGCTCACTAATCAAACTTCGGATTGGTATATGCCGAGTTTTTTTCTGAAGCTCTTTAGCTAATACACCAAATTGTTTCGAACTCTGCTCCGTAGATTGTTGTGTAGGAGCACTCTTCGAAGCAAGTGCAACCACGTAATCGCTTGTAATCTTAGCAACACGTTCGTCTACCACTTGAAACTCTTTTATTGTTTGTTCATGCGTTGAAGCTTTGAACTTTCGAAGCTCATCGCTGGCATCAATAAGAAGTGGGGCGAGCCAATAAGAAAAAGCAACTCGAAATTGTTCATTTAACTCTTCAGGGTTACTTACTCCTGATTCCAGAGCTTTAACCATTACATCAAGCTTATTGTCATACGCCTTTTGCTTGGCTGATTGCCACTCACACCAGTTTTTCAACTTGTTTGACTGAGTCTTTATATCATTAAAATTCCGAGATAGTGATTCAAGTTCAGCTTGCTCGGGTATACTGACTCCAAGTTCCGCAACAATCGAATTCGAGTTTTTGAATTCTTTTACCGCCTTGGAAAAGTTATTTAGGCTTGAATATACTTTCGACTCTTCTAAAAACTCTCTCCCATCTACAAACCATTTTCTTATCGGAATCAATATTTCAGAGGGTTCATCAGTCAAGCTAACCAGGTTAGATACAATCTCACGAATTTTTTTCCCTGTTACTGCAGTGCTTTCTAATATTTCGTGAGACGTATCCCAACCTTTCCAGACCGAGTAATCCCCAATAATGTTGATATGTTCTTCTATTGAGCTCTTGAGCTTCTGAACCGTCGCAATTTTTTCAAGAAGTAACAAATCTTCAATTTGAGACAGGCCAAACTCTTTCGCTTCGCGATTTATCTTACGCTTGCGAAATATTGCTTTAAACCAACTTGTTTTAGCTTCTTCAGCCAATTGCAGCCATCTCTCTGTGGGTAACTTAGACAAGTTGTCGCTAGTCACGCCATGCGATATGTCTTTAAGCTGCTGGTCGTAATCTGCTTTTAATACCGACAACTCTTGAATGGCTGCAATTCGTTCTTTTGAACCAGAATCTACAGCGAATGCAATATCTTCATACGTTGCGATCATTGCCAACTCATAAGCACTTTCTAGTGCTTCAACATTTTTAAGCGTTTGGCGTATCGAGGTAAGCGAAAAACTCGATTGAACCTGTTGTGTCCAATCTATTAAGACATCGTAGTTTTTTAACCAGTCATCAATAACAGCAAGTAAATTAGACTGCCAAACATTCGACCACTCAGTAGCAAAAACTGGCATAAATACGTTGATGTTCAAGCTCTTAATATCAGAGAATGCTAGTGTTAGCCTCCCGACTAACTCTTTAAGCCTAACTAAATCCTCTTTTGTAGAAATAGGAGCTGCTGTTATGTCAGGGAGCCAATCTAGCTTGACTTTTAAGGTTTCACCATTTAGAGCAACGGTAGAGATAGCGTCTCTGGCTGAGATTCCAAATGCTGACTTTCCATGTAAAGCACGAACATAATTGTTAAGCTCATCTCTCCTCGACTTGAGCTCTATAATATTCGCTTCCCATTCTTCAGAGCTTAAACCTTCTCTTTTCTGCCATGCCTTATTTAATTGTTCAAGAACTGCTCGTTTGTTCGCTTTATTGCTATGTAGTTCCAAGCAAAGATGATCCAAACCTACTTTCTGTAAACGGCGATATACCACATTCAGTGCAGCCATTTTCTCCGCGACAAAGAGTACTTTTCGCCCGAGCCCGATATTATGAGCAATGATATTAGCGATAGTCTCTGACTTTCCGGTTCCTGGTGGCCCTTCCAGAGCGAAATCTTGTGCACGAGCAGAAGCATCCACTGCAACCAACTGAGAACTGTCGCAGTTCAAAGGAGTATAAATCGAGGCAGGATCTAATTTCTCATCAATTTCTTCTCGTTCGATAAACGAGCTCTCTTGAGGGTATGGGTCCCTAGGGTTATCAACTAAATGCTTAACAAATAAATTTTCCTTGAGATCATCTAACCGATCTTTAAGATCTTTCCACATCAGATATTTAGCGAAAGAGAAAGAACCTAAAACTAGCTCTTCCACTAACTCAAAACCAGCTTGTTCCTTAACGGCGTCTCTTACTCTGTGCCATACATATGGTACATCTATACCACTATCATCCATCGGTAATTCATCTCGAAATTCACTTAGGTTGATATCATGCTCGGATTGCAGAAACTCAATAAGAGTAAGATTAAAAATTGGTTCTTCTTCTTGAAGTTGCTCGACGTAAACAGACGCACGAGCACTACGACGGGTAAGCTTTACGGGAATTAATAATAGAGGAGCTTTATAACTTCTTGTATCTTCTGGGTTCTCTTTCCATTTCAAAAAGCCAAGCGCTAGAAAAAGCGTATTCGAACCACCCTCTTCCAGATCATTTTTTGCTTTTCGGAACAACTCTACAGAGTTTCGCTCTAATCGATTAGGTGACTGATTAGCAATCAGAATCTTATTCTGAATTTGATTGAACGCGTAACTTCGATGGAGATCAGACCCTGACTGAAGACGAAACAATTCGTTATCGCGCTCAGAGTCAAAGTAAGGACTTTCCTGTGCAGACTGAAACTTAAATTTTACGCCATCTGCCAACATATCTTCGATCGCAGCAATATCAGGACAATACAATTTGATCGCAATGGCTCGGTCACTAAAGTTAAGAAGGCTATTTTTCTTTGTTAAATCAAGAAGCTTGCGTGACCAAGTATCGATCCTAGTTTCTGGAGTTTCCTCTATCACTTGTTCTTCTTTTCGCACAGGGGGTAACGGTGGAACAACAGGTAACATCAGCTCAACTGAAGTATCTTCTGACGTTTTTTCTTCTCGTGTAGCTTCTACGGTTGAGAGTGGTTTTATCGCTTGCGCTCTCGCTTGAGCAATATCAATGACCATCACAAACTGTTTTTCATGTTCTTCTGATAGCAATTCTCGAGCATGCTCTCTCGACTGCTCAAAAGTAATTGGAGAGTCACTAGTAACTAAAGTCGTTTCAAACAACACTAAATCACGGTTATCTATCCGTTTTCTTACATCCTGCGGGTCATCATTTGTTAAGATAGGTAATCTTTCATCAATAAGCCAAGCACCCGCAAAAGCATGACCTTCCGTGATTGCCACGACAGGATTCAAACCCATTGCTTCGATACAACTAGCAAACAACACAGACAAATCCAAACAAGCCGCCATTCTGGAATTACTAATATCAGAAGGCAACCTAACGCGCTGACCCAATTTCGCAAACCCCTTAGGCGGGCTTACATAAGCTAGCTTTTCTTGAAAAATTACGTTCCACAAAGCTGCGATCATTAGGTACGGCTTTTCACGTGTATTCGACTGATAGCCATCGACAGAGCGCCCATAGCCACCTTTTTCAAGAACTTGTGTAACCTTGTGAATAAGAGATTCAACATATACACCGTTGGGCTTGACAAATGCACCTAACAGAGCTGGTTGACGTATCTCTCCGCCCCAATAATCAGCAGGCAGAACATCAAGAGGAACTTTACACTCTTTGAGTACCTCCCCATCGTCACTCATCAATTTAAAAAACAAAGATAGTTTTACTTCTTCAGTTAACCCAAACAGCTTATCAAAGGGAAACTGTAACTCTTTTACTTTTAAACTTACTACCTCACCAGGCTCTAAGCGATCAATATGCCATGATGTTTCATCTAGCCAGCCTTCAACTCCTTCGAGTTTAAGAACAAGCGACCGATATGTGGGGGATTCTTGTTCCTCTTTTTTAGGGTAACTCACTCGGATAGACTTAATTATTGGATAAGAGTTTTGCTGAGCAGCAAGTGAAAAAGTCGGAGTAATATCAATATCTAATTCAATGCCGTTAATTAATGTCTCTTGGACACTTGTATCTAACACTTTCAATTCCTTCCAGCTGGCTGACATATGAAACTGAGTTAACTTTTACTCTCTCAATACATTCAAGTCTAACTGGAATTTAAAATTCTATGATTATTGATGGGTCATACAGTAAATATTGATAAAATAATATCTATTTAAACAGCTCTAACGTGAAACAAATCACAATGAAAATATTATACGGCTTATTAAGTGTATATCGTATTTGGATCACCAAAGAACAAAAACGTTTATAAAACGAAGCCTTTTGATCAAGCGGTGTTGAGCTAATGATTTGGCCTAAAGCAGAGCCTCAACATGACCGATGTTCATGGCTACTTTCAACGCTTGTTTATTGAGATTAGATGCCTCCCAAGCAACAACAACACGACTAGTGAGAGGGATATCATCAATCTCGGCGACTGTCGCAGAATCATCGAGATGTTCAGCCAGTGAACGCGGAACGAGAGCAATACCTAACCCAGCCTGCGCCATGGCAATCGTCGTACGAAGTTGCGGTGCTGCAAACTGTGGTTCGAGTCTTACTCCTGCGTCGGCAAAAAGTGTGCTCATGCCATCAAACAATGCAGGTCCAGTCTCTCGTGGAAACAGTAAAATTTTATGGTCTCTCAACTGTTTCATCTGGATACAGGGATACTTTGCCAGCTCGTGCCCCGCCGGAATCACCGCGACAAACGGGTCGTTAAACAACACCTTGTGCTCAAAAGGCTCACTGGCGTAGCAGGGTAGCCGCATGATTGCGAGATCAAGTTGTTTGCTTTTTAACTGAGCGGCAAGCTCTGGCATTGACAGTTCCGCCGTCTGTAAGTGAACTCCATCCTCTTGAATTCGCCCCACCCTCTCTAATACCTTAATGCAGGTTGATGTTGACGTTGCGAACCCGATTTTAACCTGCGTATTTTCACCACGGGCAATCTGTCGAGCTTTTGCTTTAGCGCGTTCCACATCAGCAAGAATATTTACCGCATCAGTATAAAAGACTTGGCCAGCATGGGTCAGCTCTACTCCTCTAGACAAGCGCTTAAATAGGTCCACGCCAAGCTCGTGCTCTAGCTTTTTGATTTGTTGACTCAAAGGAGGTTGCGCAATCCCTAGCTGTTCAGCTGCTCGGGTAAAGTGACGAGTCTCGGCGACCGCGACAAAATACTTCAGGTAGCGAAATTCCATATATTTTCCATATCAAAATAAATCTTTTTTATATTGGATTTAGCACCGTGTAGAAGTCAATCTAAATATACTCTTCATTGCATAACTGGTCTTACTCATGCGTGGATTTTATAACCCTCTATGTGCTTGTTCGCTTGAAGTAGCGAAAGAATTTTCTGAATACCATCACGTTACCGGAGATGGTGAGATTTATCAGACTTCGTTAATGAGTGCTTTGATCGCTGGTGTTTACGAAGGCTCAACAACCATAGAAGAACTGCTGAAACATGGGGATTTTGGTTTAGGTACGTTCAATGAATTGGATGGTGAGTTGATTGCTTTTGATAAGGAAGTTTTTCAACTCAAGTCGGATGGCTCCGCAAACCCGGCAGACCTGGCGCAAAAAACGCCCTTTGCTGTCATGACTTTTTTTAAGCCTGATATCGAGCTGCCACTAACATCGCGCATGTCACGTCATGAAGTCCATAGCCTCATAGACGACATGGTTCCAAGCGATAACCTATTTTGCGCAGTGCGCATTGATGGCGTTTTCGATTCAGTTCGTACTCGCACCGTACCTAAACAAACACGCCCTTATCGGCCAATGCTTGAAGTGGTCAAAGAACAACCAACGTTCCGCTTCACGCATAAGCAAGGCGTGGTCGCTGGCTTTCGTAGTCCTAAATATACGACTGGCATCAATGTACCCGGCTATCACGAACACTTTATTACCGATGACCGCCAAGGAGGTGGTCATATTCAGGATTACAGCATTTCGTCAGGGTTCCTCCAGATTGGCAAAGTCTCGCGGCTAGTGATTGATACACCAGTATCGACAGACTTCCTCAGTGCCAATTTGGCTCCGGAAGATATAAATACCGCCATAGAAAAGGCGGAAAAGTAACAAAGTCAGGCAAATAATAAGGACAACAAATGCAATCCAAACCTTCAAATAAAAATGGAGCTCAGTTGATCGCTCAACAGCTAGAGTCTCTCGGCATTAAGTACATTTTCGGTATTCCCGGTGCAAAAATCGATCGACTGTTCGATGCGATTGAAGACACTAACATCCAAATGATTCCGGTACGTCACGAGGCTAACGGCGCGTTTATGGCGGGCGTTATGGGAAGACTAACCGGCAAAGCAGGCGTCACAATGGTTACGTCAGGTCCAGGCTGTGGAAACCTAGTAACGGGTGTTGCAACAGCAAACTCCGAAGGCGATCCACTGATTGCTATCGGTGGTGCGGTGAAACGAACTGACCAGCAAAAACAAACACACCAGAGCATGGATACCGTCAGTATTTTTCGCTCTATAACCAAATTCAGTGCTGAAGTGCAGCACGTAGACGCCGCAAGCGAGATCATGGCGAACGCATTTCGTATCGCAGAGTCAGGTCGTCCTGGGGCTTGCTTTTTGAGTCTCCCCCAAGATGTTTTATCCGAGCAAACCCAAACGGACATTATTGTCCCCTCGCCTTACACACAGCCTGGTTGCGCAGACATCGCAGCAATCGAAGAAGCGGTCAGTCGAATCAGCAAAGCAAAGCGTTGTGTGGTTTTACTTGGCCTTCACGCGAGCCGCAGCCAAAACGCTGCTGCTATCGCCCGATTTCTTCAAAATACGCAGCTACCCGTTGTCGGCACTTACCAAGCCGCCGGCACGGTAGACATCAACTACTATCACCACTTTGCTGGTCGTGTTGGTTTATTTAACAACCAACCCGGCGATGTTTTACTGCGTGATGCCGATTTAATTCTCACCATCGGCTTTAGCCCAATAGAGTATGACCCTGAGCTTTGGAACAGCCACCGCAACCCAGTGATTCACCTCGATATTGAACCGGCAGAATACCAACTTAATTATCAGCCTTGTGTTGAAATCGTCGGAAACATTGCGCAGTCATTAGACAAAATGGGCAGCTACATCTCTGAATATGCTCGCCTTTCCCCAACGGCACTTTCAGTACTGGAAGAGGTAGCACTGCAACGGCAAGTGATCAAAACCTATCCCAATGTCTATAACAAGCAAGGATTTCATCCACTGGCACTGATTAAAGCCATGCAATCTATCATCACACCAGATACCACGTTATGTCTTGATATGGGGAGCTTCCACATCTGGATCGCTCGTTACTTAAGTTGTTTTCGAGCTCGCCAAATGCTGGTGTCTAACGGCCAACAAACGATGGGCGTTGCACTGCCATGGGCCATTGGTGCCAGCCTACTGAAACCTGGCAGCAAAGTGGTATCGATATCGGGAGACGGCGGTTTTATGCAATCGAGCATGGAGTTAGAAACCGCGGTTAGACTGAACTGCAATATCGTCCATATTGTGTGGGTTGATAACGCCTACAACATGGTAGAAATGCAAGAGATCAACAAATATCAGCGCTGCTCTGGTGTGAAATTTGGACCAATTGATTTCAAGGCGTACGCCGAATCATTTGGCGCGAAAGGCTTCGCAGTGACTAGTCAACACGAATTGCTACCGACATTGAATAAAGCCATGGACGTTGAAGGACCAGCAGTGGTGGCTATCCCCGTAGATTACAGCGACAACGACAAACTGATGTTGCCGCGCACAGAGAAAAATCAAGATCCCGTTTTTGTAAGTTTCGAAGGAGAAATCGCATGAGAGGATTAAAAAATAAAGTCGCACTCGTGACTGGTTCTGCCAATGGTATTGGTTTGGCCATCGCAAAACGTTTGTATGAAGAAGGCGCAAACGTCGCTCTTGCCGATTGGAATGAAGAGCAGTTGGCAAACGCCGTTGAGAGCTTTGATAAACAGCGCGTGTCTGCGCATTCCATTGATGTTTCTGATCCAGATAAAGTCGCAGCACTGATTTCTGATGTTGTTACCCGTTTCGGTAAACTGGATATTTTAGTAAACAATGCTGGCGTACATGTCCCTGGTTCAGTGATTGAAGGTAGTGTGGAAGACTGGAAGAAGATCTCTGGTGTAAACATTGACGGCGTCGTTTATTGCGCGAAGTTTGCGTTACCTGAACTCTTAAAAACGAAAGGTTGTATGGTGAATACCGCGTCCGTTTCTGGTTTGGGTGGTGACTGGGGTGCCGCATTCTATTGCGCGAGTAAAGGCGCTGTGGTCAACCTGACTAGAGCGATGGCATTGGACCATGGTGCGGAGGGTGTAAGAATTAACGCCGTATGCCCAAGCTTAGTAAAAACCAACATGACGAACGGCTGGCCGCAGGAAATCCGCGATAAATTCAATGAGCGCATTGCGCTCGGCCGAGCCGCCGAACCTGAAGAAATTGCGTCCGTCGTGACTTTCTTAGCAAGTGATGACGCATCTTTCATTAATGGCGTAAACCTACCTGTAGACGGCGGTGCCACCGCATCAGATGGTCAACCTAAAATAGTATAAGCATTAACACTGACTGAGCAGAATCTTTAACTGTAAGGTATCCACGCCAAAAAAGAGCCGAGTTTGTACTCGGCTCTTGTGTGTCTGTTCTTAAGCCTGCGACGTTGCTAAACCTGCCGACGCGCCGCCTAATAACACATGATTAAATTCCATTCGAGATTCTTGGGCTTGTTCAGACAGTTCTTGTTTCTTCTGTTGAGCCAACTCAAGCGCTTCGGTTAGTTGTTGTAGCTCTGTTTGCATCTCTTCTGGTAAATGATGGTCCGAAAACCCAGATTCACAGCTGTGTTCTAAGGCGAATGCGCGAATTCTCTTACGCATGCTCATCAGGGCCGCCATTGCTTCGCGCTCTTCTTCAGCCGCCTGTTGAGCTAAGTCTTTAAAGCGCTCAAATTTCGCCAAAGCCATTCCCTCTGTTGACCAAGGGTCAATTTCCGGCAGTTCTTCAATGTTAATGGTTGGCTCTTCGTATTCTGCTTGATGTTTAATATCTAGGCTCGCCGCGCGAACAAAGGACACCATCAACATCACCGAGATAACTAACAACGGTAAACCGCCCACGATCGCAGCGGTTTGTAATGTCGATAAACCTCCCATGAACATTAGGACGGTTGGCAGAAAAGACAAAGTAAACGCCCAGAACAAACGGTTCCAGCGCATCGGTTCTTCCGTCACATCATTTTGAACCACAGACGCAAGAATGTACGAGATAGAGTCAAACGAAGTCGCCGTAAAAATGATACACAATAGTGTAAAAACACCAATAACGATTGGCCCTAACGGTAATGTGTCTAACGTTGCAAAAATAGCCGCTGGTGCGCCCGATTCGTTGAGGATTGCGATGACATCAAGCTCACCCGTCAATTGCAACGATAACCCGTAGTTACCTAAAACAATGAAGAATAAGAAACAACCTAAAGAACCGTAAAATATCGAACCTACGACCATCTGTTTGATCGTTCTTCCACGCGAGATACGCGCAACAAACAATCCCATACAAGGAGCAAAGACCAACCACCATGCCCAGTAGAAAATAGTCCAGTCTTGCGGGAAGTGTGTATCTGTAAACTCACCATAACCACCAAACGGCTCCGCCCAGGTAGCCATAACAAAGAAGTTAGACAACATACGACCAATAGAATCTAAGCCCGTTTCTAACATGAACACGGTTGGCCCAACGGCAAGTACAAAGAGTAACAAGCCCATCGCACCCCAGAAGTTAATGTTACTAAGGAATTTGATCCCCTTCTCAAGCCCTGCATACGCGGAGTAACCAAAAATAGCAGTACAGAGAAGTAATACAGCCACTTGGCTGAAGGTATTGTTTGGAAGACCGAAGATATGATGTAGACCACCGTTGATAAGAGGCGCTGCTAAGCCAAGCGTAGTCGCCGCGCCACCCAACATACCAAAAATAAACAACACATCAATAAACTTGCCAATACCACCGTTTGCACGCTTTTCTCCTAATACAGGCATTAACGCACTAGAGATTTTCAAAACAGGTTGTTTGCGTACATAAAAGAAGTAAGCGATAGGCAGAGCAGGAATAAGGTAAATTGACCAAGCGATCGGTCCCCAGTGAAACAGACCATAAGTCGCGGCCCAGCGAATGGCTTCTTCACTGCCTGCTTCCAACTGAAATGGTGGTGATTGATAGTAGTATGCCCACTCGATACACCCCCAATACAGAATACTTGCACCAATACCTCCACAAAATAGCATTGCAGCCCATGAGGCGTTACCAAATTCTGGTTGCTCGTCGGCTTCACCAAGTTTGATTTGGCCAAGATCGCTGAACACCGTGTAAATCATAAAACACATTGCTGCGATACCCAGTGCGAGGTATAACACACCAAGCTTATCGGTCATGAAAAATTTGGCCGAAGCTATCCAATCCGCACCTTGTGTGGGAAATAAAATTAAAGGTATAACTACGCTGAGTAAAAGAAAGAGTGAGCCTAAGAAGGTAGGCTTATCGATGAGATAAAATGATTTGTCCATATTATATATCCTTATGTTTTCAAAGGACATGATCTACATTTCTCACAACTTCGCCAATTCACAACACTTATCGTTACCACAAGAATAATTGTCTTTAAAATATGCATTATGTGACGCTGATTTTGTATTCATTATTTGATGCCATAGCGTTTAAATACGGCAGCTTTTCTGCCACACCATCCAGTGCTCCCTACCTTTAAAAACCTCAACACTGTTTGCCACCACTGAGGATTCCACAAGCTTAAATGCCGGTTCTAGATACCCCTCCAACTCCCCACTTCGCAAACAAAATGGAGGGAAGCGAGAGTGGTAATCATCATCTATAACGAAATAACCAATTAACAAACCGCCTCTTGGCAGCAATTTATCCACCATAGCAAAGTAATCTGGCCACTGGTCTCTCGGTAGTGCAGCGAGAAAGGATTGATTTTGGCGCAACATGGATGGATGCCGACCTCGCAGCTCCTGCCAATGACGGTGCTTGGCAAACGTTCAATGCTAAGGTGAAGTTCCCTCAAGCGGGTTACTACGAAGTGTGGGCGAAAGCAACTGACGATCAAGGTATCAGCCAGCCTTTTGCCATCGCATGGAATCCGAAAGGTTACCTCACAACACTTTCCACCGCATCGCATTGATTGTACGAAGCTAAAGAGTCAGTAGCAGAATAGTGAGAACTTAGGGGACATAACAAGGTGAGAACAAAACAACCATCAGAGCGGGTACTCCCGCTCGCTTTCACCCATTTGGCTTTGTTGAGCGACCCTGTCCTTGCGAGTAACGACGAGTTGATTGCAGCAGGCGAGCAGCAAGCCATGGTTTGTAAAGCTTGCCATCAGTTTGAGCCGAATGGCGTAACGGTGGTTGGCCCGCCCTTATGGGGGCTAGCAGAGCGCAATATCGCCAGTTTTGAGGGCTTCAATTACAGCAACGGAATTAGACAACATCAAGGAAAATGGGACGCAGAAAAGTTGGACGCATTTTTATCCGCTCCGAATAACTTCGCGCCAGGGACCAACATGATCTTCCCTAGCGTAACAGATCCCGGTGCGCGCGCGGCTATCATTGCATGGCTTGCAACGAAAAACCCGACACCACCCAATTGGAATATGACGTCATCAGGATTAGAGGTTAAATCGCCAGGTGATGGGATATTAAGGCCGGGAGAGAATATGGAGCTCGTCGCGGCAGTCTGCTCAGCCTGTCATTCGTTACACATGGTCACACAACAAGGACTAAGCCGCCAACGATGGGATGAACTGCCGGGTGATGATCGCGAAGCCATTCTGAAATACCTTTCGACCTATTATGGGGGTAACTCCCGCCTTTAAAACTAACGCTTATTGATATTTTACATACGTATTCTTTCTATGTGAGCATCCCCTCTACAGGAATAGAGTGAAGTAACCTCTGTTATTTCACAGTACGTATCGATGAGGTTTAAGAGATTGAAGGCAGAAGAGTTTTTTGACAACCATTACCTTTCTATTTGGGTTTTTCTTGTTGGCGTGGCAGTCATTACCTTGATTATGATGGGAGGCGGCATGGCAGTAACGTTGCTGGCAATATTGATTGACCAGTCGTCTGAGCACTTAACAACTGATGCTTTCTTGGCTCTAAACTTTTCTTTTGCTGGGATCATGACTCTACTGCTTGTTATCCCAAACATGATGATTGTTAGAGGCAAACCTAAAGCGGCAGAAATCAACTTAATCAATATTTACTTTCAGCTCCTTGTTTACGCTCTTGGCCTATTCCTTCTTGAAGATGAACATAAACTTTTTTTTGTTAGTTTTGTACTTTTTCCTATTATCGCTCTCTGGCTCATGGCATCGACCAAATATCATACATTTGTGACTTACTTTTCAGCGATTAAAAAAGAGCCAGAAAGTTTCCGCGAATACTTCTTCAAAAAGATTAAAAGCGACTAACACTTCTGCCACACCATCCAATACTCCTTACCTTTAAATACATCCACACTATTTGTAACGGGTGAAGATTCAATAAGTGTAAACGTTGGTTCAAAATGTTGCGCCAACTCCCCACTTCGCAAACAAAATGGAGGGAAGCGAGAGTGATAATCATCATCTATAACGAAATAACCAATTAACAAACCGTCTCTTGGCAGCAATTTATCCACCATAGCAAAGTAATCTGGCCACTGGTCTCTCGGTAGTGCAGCAAGAAAGGCACGCTCGTAAATCACATCAAATGCGTGCGTAGAGTCAGCGTTAAATACATCCCCCAGCACGACTTTATCTTTGTGCTTACCTAATGTCGATTGCGCCATTTTCACCGCTTGTTCACTGTAATCCATCGCGATCACGTCATGCCCATATTGAATAAAAGAGCTGAGTTCATAAGCAGCGCCACAGCCAGGGATAAATACAGACTGACCGCTATGAAGCGCGTTTTCTAGGTAAGCTTTTAGCTCTTGAGGTGTGGTTTTGGCATCCCACGGCATGGTGCCTTGGGTAAACAAATTATCCCAAAACTGTTGATTGATGGTCGGTGCCTGCTTCATTTATCGCCCTCTTGATTGTACTGGCACAAAAAGAAAGGGATACGCAGCACAATGTGGTATCCCCTCTCCTAGCCTTTGATTTTTACGTTGTTAGCTTTTTATAACTGCGGTTTACAATGACGGATTAACTGCGCAGGTCATTAATTAACGGCTGCTCAGCCTGGTTCGGCACGAACTGGATATTGCCTTTCAGTTTGGTGACAGACTGGAGTGTCGCTTGAATGTCCTCTGCCGATACGTGAGCATCATGACAGCAGAAAGTAATGGTATCGTTGAAGCCATCACGCTCAATTTTCAAGGAGCCTTTAATATCGTGGCGACGACAGACTTCTTGGATCTGATGCGGATAAACAAACAGGCCTTTCACTTTCACCGCTGAGTCCGCACGCCCCATCCAGCCTTTAATTCGCGCATTCGTGCGTGGCGAATCCGAGCCCGTTTCTAGGTATGCCGATAAATCTCCCGTTGCGTAGCGAATCAGCGGAAACTTCTCATCGAGCGATGTCACGACCACTTCGCCGACTTCTCCCGGTTGTACAGGAATGCCATCAGGATTAACGATTTCAACGATAATATCTTCGGCAATCACCAAGCCTTGCTCACCAGACACTTGATAAGCAATCAAACCAAGCTCTGCACTTGCGTAGGCTTGAGAGACTGCAATGCCTTTGTCCTCAAACATCTGTTGCATGTCTGCGGTGACCGCTTCACCAGAGACCAGCGCTTTGGTAAAACTCGGCGACTCATCGTATTGTTCTTGGTACTTTTGTAGCAACGTCAGCAAGTAAGAAGGTGTGCCCGTATAACCCGTTGGCTGCAGCTGTTTAATCGCTTCAATTTGTGCTTCGGTATTCCCGACACCCGCCGGAAATACCGCGCAGCCACAAGCTCTTGCGCCACCATCCATAATAAATCCACCAGGCGAGAAATGATAAGAGAGCGTGTTATGCACTAAATCGCCCGCACTAAATCCAGCCGCGTGAAACGCGCGCCCCATACGCCAGAAATCCATCTCATCCGTTTGTGCCTCATACAACGGCCCCGGTGATTGGAATACACGCGCCATCTGACCAATCGCAACACTATTTAAACCACCAAACGGCGGTTTAAGTTGCTGCTGGTTTGGCATATTGAATTTGCGCGTAATTGGAAACTGGGTAAGCCCTTCACGATTATTCGCCAATGTAGGATCTAACTCAGCAAAATGCGTCGCATAATGTTCGCTGTTGGCTTTTGCATTTTCAATCAACGTTGGCAGACGTTGAAACAGCGATTCTTCTCGTGCCTGCGGAGACAACGATTCTTTCGCATCAAATAGTTCGTTCATCCTTGCTCCTTATAACCAACGCTTACGACGTTTGTAAGATTTCAGATTCTTGAAGCTCTTGCGATCTTCATCGCCGCCGCCAAGGTAGAACTCTTTCACATCTTCATTGTTTAGCAGTTCGTGCTTGCTGCCATCCAGTACGATTTTGCCTGATTCCATGATGTAACCGTAATCGGCCGCTTGAAGGGCAAAGTTGGCATTCTGCTCAACCAAAAGCATGGTAATGCCTTGATCTTTATTAATCTTGTTAATAATGCTGAACACCTCCTTCACCAACAGCGGCGAAAGCCCCATCGACGGCTCATCCAACAAGATCATTTTCGGGCGAGCCATCAGTGCACGACCAATCGCCAGCATTTGCTGCTCACCACCTGACAAATAACCCGCTAGACCGGTGCGCTCTTTAAGGCGAGGGAAATAATCAAACACCATTTCGATGTCTTGCTCGACTTCGTTGTCCGTGCGCGTGTAAGCGCCTAAGCGAAGATTTTCTATCACCGTCATGTCTTCAACAATTCGGCGCCCTTCCATAACTTGGAAGATGCCCGAACGGACGATCTCTTCCGGGCTTTTGTTGTCTATGCGCTCGCCCATGAAGTTGATTTCGCCGCGCGTCACTTCACCATCTTCGGTTTTCAACAAACCAGAAATGGCTTTTAACGTCGTGGATTTACCCGCACCGTTGGCGCCCAGTAAGGTCACAATCTGCCCTTTTGGAACTTCTAAGCTCACACCGCGAAGTACTAGTATTACTTCGTCGTAGACGACTTCAATGTTGTTCACTGAAAGCAGTATTTCTGCCGGTTCGATATTCGTTGCTAATTCAGCCATCAAGCTACTCCTTGCTAGGGTGAGAGTGTTCTCTCACCCATCCTTATTTTCAGTAAGCTTTGTTATTAATAAGTCGTAGATTAGTAACCTAGCCAATCGTCACGACGTGACAACGTCACTTGGGACGCTTTCTTAATATCGACTGCGCCGCCGTTGTTGTTACCCATAAACACGTTCACGGTTGTTGTGCCACGGTGATCTTCCGGCTTCCAGTTCGCAGGTACACAAACACCTTCTAAGCCTTGTGGGACCCAGTTGTCATGGACATACATGCCCTTCTTGATGTTTTCACCCGTGATGCCACCGTTGTCTTTCGCCCACTCCATCGCTTCTTTCATGTAGAACGCAGAACAAATGCCGCGAATGTAGTGGTGAGTTCTAAACTCGCCAGGCTCTGATTCAGACTGCTTAGAAATCTCACGAACCAGTTTCATGCCTTCATTATCGTCTCCCCAAAACGCCGTCATGCCAGGGAAAACATAATCTTTAAGGCCGTCACCCGCCGCTTCAAGTACTGGTTTGTCACCGCCCCAAATGTTCGCCATGTACTGGAACTCTGTACCAACCGTGTTACAAGACTTCACGAGTGAGATAACCGAGCTACCGATATTGGCAATGTAACCGTAGTTAGTGCCAGACTCTTTCAGCGACAGACATTGTGCTTTGAAGTCCCCAGGTTTTAGTGACACAACGACTGGGTTTTGCACCTCAAAACCAAGCTCTTCTGCATATTCTGCACACGCTTCTTTTGGCGCATTCGGGAATGGATGGTTATCACCAATGTGGGTAAATTTTGGCGTACCTTGGTTGCCCTTTGATTCCCAGTCTTCTTTCGCCCACTTCACTAGTGCACGACACGCATCTGAGTACGACGCACCATAGAAGAAGTTATAAGGCGCTGGTTTCGCGGTTTTTGGGTTCTTGCCGGTTGGGTCCGTTAAGTGACCTGAATAAGAGGCAGAGAACACTGGGACTTTGTCTTTGGTCACAAACGAGATGAGTGCTTCGGTATCTGCCGTGCCCCAACCTTGTAGCGCAACCATGTCTTTACGCGCCACCCAACGTTTGTAGTTGGAAATGGCTACTGGCACTTTATAGGCCATGTCTACCGTTTCAAATTCGAGCTCAGTACCGTTAATGCCACCGTTTTGGTTAATCCAACGCAATGCGTCTCGTACGCCAGAACCATAGGGCTTGCTCACGTAGGCTGTTGGTCCAGAAAAGTCGACCAATTGCCCGACAAATACAGAGTCTTTTGCCCAAGTGGCGGTAGTAAACAGTGCCGAAGATAGCACCAACGTTGTCGCTAAATGTCCTTTGTTCATAACTCGTTGTCCTTGTTATTGAGGTATATTCCACTTAATTCCACGTTAATATGAGAACGGATAGTGTTTCCAATATGCTCGAATCTGTTGCCAGCGATGCGATAACCCTTGAGGTTCGAAAATAAGGAACAGCATGATGACCAAGCCGATCGCCATTTCTTTGAAGTAAGCAAGCCCATCAACGAACGAAGTGTTATTGCTAAACGCAGCCAACCCCGTCACGCCAAACTCCAACACTTCTGGCAGTACTACGATAAATATCGTACCCATCAATGTGCCTTTGACTGAGCCCAAACCGCCAATGATGATCATTGCCAGGAACTGGATTGACATCATGATGGTGAAGCCTTCTGCTGAAACGAATCCTAGATAATGTCCGTAGAGTGCGCCCCCGATGCCCGCATAGAATGCGCACACTCCAAATGAGAGCAGACGATACTTGGTTAGGTTGATACCCATGATTTCTGCCGACAGGTAGTGATCTCGTACCGAGACAAACGCGCGACCATCACGAGAACGGATCAAGTTCGATGCCCACATGTACATAAAGATCAACGCAAACAGAGCGATGTAGAAGAAACTTTCATCGGTCGTAAACTCAAAGCCAAACAGATTGATAGGATTTGCACCAGCACCATATGAGCCGCCACTGAACCAGTCTGCACGAGCAAAGAAGTCCTCTAAAATAAACTGCGCAGCCAACGTTGCGATAGCTAGGTATAAACCTTTAATTCGAGCCGCTGGCAGACCAAACAGCATCCCCACAATCATGGTTAAGTAACCCGCAAGCGGAATCGCAAACACGACTGGAATGTTGAACTGGTTATTTAGCCAAGCCGATGCAAAGGCGCCAAAGCCAAAGAACGCACCGTGACCTAGCGAGATTTGTCCTGTAAAACCAACCAGAATGTTTAAGCCCAATGCCGCGATACCGAGGTATGCAATCTGAATAAACAGGTTTAGGAAGTAAATATCCAAGACCAGCGGTGCTGCCAGCATGGCGATGACACCTGCAATCGCAAGGCTTCTGATGGTTTTGGTTTCAAAAATTGGCGTATCGCTTTTGTATGTGGTTCGAAAATCCCCACATGGGCGCATGCTAAGTTGAGCCATGTTATTTCTCCTTAAATACGCTCAATATCTTTGGTACCAAACAGGCCATATGGCTTGAAGGCAAGAATGATTAACAGCACATAGAATGGTGCGATGTTGTACAGGTTACCCACTTGCAGGTATTGGCTATCAAAAAACTCAGCCAAGTTTTCTAGCACCCCGATGGTGATACCACCGACAATTGCGCCGACTACCGAATCTAAGCCACCTAAAATAACGGCTGGGAAAACTTTGATACCAATAATGGATAGCGCGTCAGATACGCCGTTAACGATACCGATAACAATCCCTGCTGTTGCAGATACCATTGCCGAAATGGCCCAACTGATGGCGAACACTTTCTTGATGGAAATGCCAAGACTCTGGGCTACTTGCTGGTTAAATGCCGTTGCGCGCATTGCCAGACCCATTTTGCTGAATTTGAAGAACCAGTAAAACGCGCCCATGATGAGCATTGAGAAGATCAAACTCAGAATGTAAGCAAACTCAACATTCAAACCTCCGATATTCACCACGTTGGTTTCAAACACTTGCGGGTACGACACAGCAGAGACGCCGAATATCCACTTCATCAGCGCTTGGAAAAACATCGATAGACCGATGGTCACCATGATCACAGAAATAATCGGTTCACCAATCAACGGTCTGAGCACAATGGTTTGCACGGCGATACCAAAAATCATCATGAACGCGAGCGTGAGTAAAAAACCGATAAAAAATGGTAACTGTAGGTGTACCAATGCCGCCCAACATACCCACGCGCCAATCAACAAAAACTCACCCTGAGCAAAGTTGACCACCTGGGTCGATTTGTAAATCAATACAAAGCACATGGCGACAACGCCATACAACATGCCAACGATCACGCCATTAATGACGAGTTGCAGTAATAAATCCGTATTCACTATGCGATCCTCCGTTGTTCGCTATCCACTAGTGTTGGCTCATGTTCAATAAGCGTTTCAATCACTAGCGACGTTTGAATGCGTGTTTTGGTGCCATCCTGATAAGTGATCACTGTATCGACATCTACTTTTGGATCGTCGCTGTAGATGGTTTCGATGATGTCTCCGTATTTCTCCGCAACCACACCACGGCGCACTTTACGCGTACGAGTTAACTCGCCATCGTCGGCATCTAGCTCTTTGTAAAGTAGAATGAATTTGCTGATCTTCTGTGCATCTGGTAAGGATTCATTCACTTTCAGCACTTCTTCACGAATCGCTTGATACACTTCTGGTTGAGCGGATAAGTTGGTGTAGTTAGTGAATGCCAAACCGCGCTGCTCTGCCCACTTCGCAACAATCGCGTAGCGAATACAGATGATGGCGGATAGCCAAGGTCGACCTTTGCCCACCACTACGGCTTCTGCAATAAACGGCGAGAACTTGAGTTTGTTTTCAATGAACTGCGGAGAGTAGCGATCGCCATGGCTGGTTTCCGACATATCTTTCAGACGGTCAATCACCACCAAGTGGCCAGAGTCTTTAAAGTAACCCGCATCGCCCGTGTGCATCCATCCGTCTTGTACGTCTTCGTCATACGCTTCCTGGTTATTCAGGTAACCAGTAAACATGCCCGTACTTTTCGCGATGATCTCACCCACGCCATTGCTGTCTGGGTTGATGACTTTCACTTCTGCATTGTCAAACGCAACGCCGACGGAATCATAGTCCACGTCATCGGCTTGGTGGACGGTGTACGCACCACACATTTCGGTTTGACCGTAAAGCTGCTTGAGTGGTACGCCGATCGCTTGCAGATAACGGAAAGTATCCGGTCCCATCGCCGCACCACCCGTCGCAGCAGATGCTAGATTCGAGAAACCTAAGCGGTCACGCAGAGCACGTAGCAAAATCCATTCAGCGAGTTTTGAACGTTTACCCTGCTCCAACGCTTTATTCGCTAAGCTCATGCCCAGTTTGTACATCTTCTGCTTAAACGGTGTGGAATCCATCATTCGTGCAGACACGTCTGCCACAATGTTTTCCCACACTCGCGGCGCAAGCAGCACGAAGTTCGGGCCAATTTCGCGCAAGTCAGACATCATGGTTTCTTGTTCTTCCACGAAGTTAACGATTTGACGAGAAATCAACGCCTGACCAACCACATACACCTGCTCCATAATCCAAGGCAAAGGCAGAACAGAAACGTAGTTGTCGCCTGGAGAGCGCGGGTCGGCACGCAGATAAGCCGCACAGTGATCTAAGAAAGTGCCGCTGTGTAGCTGAGCCAACTTTGGTTTGGAAGTCGTACCCGACGTGGTACAAAGAATCGAAAGATCACTGCCTTTGGTTGCCGCAACCATATTGAGATATTTATCCGGATCCGCTTTGTCGATCAGTTGACCTTTTTTATAGACCTGCTCAACATCAATCAGTCGTGGGTCGTCGTACTTGCGCATTCCACGCGGGTCACAATAGATAATGAATTCTACGCTTGGGATCTCATCACCGAGCTCAAGTAGCTTGTCGCATTGCTCTTCATCTTCGGCAATCACGACTTTTGCTTTGGCATAGTTGATGAGGTACGCCACTTCTTCGTGCATGGAATCTTGATAGATGCCCAGCGAGAAACCTTTGATCGCATGTGCGGCCAACTCGCCCCATACCCATTCCGGGCGGTTATCACCCAGCAAACCAACAACGTCTTGCTCACCAACACCTAAATCTTGAAGCGCCAGAGCCATCCACTTCACTCGGTTTTCATAATCTTGCCAAGTGAACTCTCGCCAAATACCAAACTCCTTTTCACGCATTGCGACTTGCTCGGGCCAGTGCTTGGCGTTGTGCTGCAATACTTTTGGAAAGGTATCTAAGCGGGTTATATCTGCCCAATCATTATGTTGCTGTGCCATTATGCACTCTCCTCTAATGTCGGTAGCTCTTCGCCTAAGTACGCTTGTTTCACATGCGGGTTGGCCATCACTTCTTCTGGCTCGCCCATAGCAATGTGTTTACCAAAATCCAACACCAATACGCGGTTAGAGATATCCATCACCACGCCCATATCGTGCTCGATCATGATGATGGTGATGTCTAACTCTTCGTTTAAATCCATGATGTAACGCGCCATGTCTTCCTTTTCTTCCAAGTTCATGCCTGCCATCGGTTCATCAAGCAGCAACAACTTAGGTTTTAAGGCAATGGCACGAGCAAGTTCTACACGTTTACGTAAACCGTAAGAAAGTGTGCCAGCGGTGGCTTTGCGAATGTGCTGGATTTCTAGAAAATCGATCACGTCTTCCACGTACTTGCGGTGCGCCATCTCTTCTTTCTGTGCGTTAGAGAACCAATACAGTGGCCCCGTGACGAAGTTGTTTTTTAGTAGGTGATGTCGGCCAACCATAATGTTGTCCAGTACTGACATATGAGAAAAGAGCGCTAAGTTTTGGAAGGTTCTTCCCAACCCTAACTCAGCTCGTTGGCTAGGTGTTCGTTTGGTTACATCATCTCCAGCGAAGATTACAGAGCCTTTGTTTGGTGTGTATCGACCAGAGATGCAATTGAGCATTGAGGTTTTACCTGCACCGTTTGGACCAATGATTGAAAAGATTTCCTTTTCATTCACATGGAAGCTCACGTCAGTTAAAGCTTTCACCCCACCAAAAGCCAATGAAATATCGTTTACCTGCAACAGAGGCGATTCCGATACCATAGTTGATCTCCCTTTCGTTATTTAAGTGCGTTCCATTGAGCACTATTTGATCAAACCTAACTTTGATACTGGTAACCGCTTTTACACCTATGCATCAACTTTGCATTCAGTTTACGTAAACGTCAATTTAAAATCAGAATAGTGCTTGAAAGATTAAGTTGCAATCGAGTTCATCGAGAAAGATTTGAACTAACGCAAACTTTAAGTAAATAAATTGTTAATAAAAATTATTCTCAGACGACTACATATTCGGATAGTTAGGGCCACCACCACCTTCCGGCGGTGTCCAGGTAATATTCTGACTTGGATCTTTGATGTCACAGGTCTTGCAGTGGATACAGTTCGCCGCATTAATTTGCAGCTCTGGCCGTTGCTCTCCCTGCACGATTTCATACACGCCTGCCGGGCAATAGCGCTGTGCTGGCTCTGCATATAACTCAAGATTCTGCTCGATGGGAATGCGCTGGTTCGCCAAACGTAAGTGGCACGGCTGATCCTCTTCATGGAAGATATTGGATAGATAGACAGAAGAAAGGCGATCGAAACTTAACACACCGTCAGGCTTTGGATAGACAATTTCATTGCTGTTTTCCGCCAATAGCAGAGACTGGTGATCGGGCTTATCACAGCGGATATGCCACTTAGCTTTGCCTTTTAACACGTTATGTTCCAGCAGCGCTAAGCCACCGCCCAGCCACGATCCAAAGCGGTGAATGCCACTTGAGAAGTTACGTGCTTGATAAAGCTCTTCATACAGCCAAGACTGTTTGAAATGCTTTTGATAATCAACAGTAACAGACTGACTCTCAAGGGCTTCACATACTGCTTCAGCGGCAAGCATGCCAGATTTCATTGCGGTGTGCGTGCCTTTGATTTTAGCGCCGTTAAGCGTTCCTGCATCACAGCCAATCAACAAGCCACCAGCAAACTGTTGCGTGGGAAGCGAATGGAAACCGCCCTTGGTGATCGCTCTTGCGCCATAACTAATGCGTTTACCATTTTTGAGGTATTGCTCAATCAACGGGTGGTGTTTAAAACGTTGAAATTCATCGAATGGACTCAAGTGCGGATTCTTATAGTTCAAGTCAACAATCAACCCGACGGCAACTTGGTTTCCCTCTAAATGGTAGAGGTAACTGCCACCTGTGGCTTCGTTTGATAACGGCCAACCTAATCCGTGCACTACTAAACCTTGCTGATGCTGCTCTGATGGGATTTCCCACAGCTCTTTAAAACCGATAGCGTAATGTTGAGGCGTTTTCTCTTCATCAAGATTAAATCGGTTAATCAACTGCTTACCAATATGACCCCGCGCGCCTTCAGCAAACAAAGTAAACTTCGCGCGCAGCTCAATACCAGGCTCGAAATTTCCTTTTTGTTCACCATTTTTGTCTAACCCCATGTCTCCCGTGACCACACCACAAACACGACTATCTTCACCGATGATCGCTTGACTGGCGGTAAAACCTGGGTAGATCTCCACCCCTAAGTTCTCGGCCTGCAACGCCATCCATCGGCATAGACTGCCCAAACTTATAATGTAATTACCGTCGTTATGTAACGTATTAGGCACTGCCCAAGAAGGCAGTTCATGACCATTAATTTCGTTGCCCAGATAGTAGGTTTTATCTTGGTTAACTTTGGTATTGAGCGGCGCGCCTTTCTCCTGCCAATCTGGAAACAGTTCATCCAAACTTCGCGTTTCAAACACCGCACCCGATAAAATATGTGCCCCAACTTCAGAGCCTTTTTCTACCACGCAAACAGAGAGGTCTTGTTCTTTTTCTGCTGCTAATTGTTTGATTCGGCATGCCGCAGACAAGCCTGCGGGACCTGCGCCTACAATCAGAACATCAAATTCCATGCAGTCTCTTTCCATGATTGCATTCCTTTTTCTTTGCATGTTGCCAACTTGTTAACCAACAATATATTTAAAGTTGACGCAAACGTAAAGGTAAATTAACATCATTTTAAAGACGTCATCACATCGTCTTCACTGTAAACACATAGTCTTCACTGTAAAAAGGAATCTAACGTGAAAATACTAGTGCCAATCAAAAGGGTCATTGATCCCTACGTTAAAGTTCGTGTGAAAGCGGACCATAGCGATGTTGAAACCAATAACGTCAAGATGACGATTAATCCATTTTGCGAAATAGCCGTTGAAGAAGCCGTACGACTAAAAGAGCAAGGTATTGCAGATGAAGTCATAGTTGTCAGTGCTGGCGGTAGCCAATGTCAGGAGCAACTACGTACTGCGCTTGCGTTAGGTGCCGATCACGCTATTCATGTCGATACTGAAGACAAAATAGAGCCATTAGTCGTCGCTAAGCTGCTCAAAGCTCTGGTTGAGCAAGAACAAGCACAGCTTGTGATTACGGGTAAACAGTCGATTGATACCGACAACAACCAAGTGGCCCAGATGCTGGCCGCCCTACTTGACTGGCCTCAAGCAACTTTCGCTTCCGACGTTAAGATAGAAGATCAAAAAGTTCAGGTCGTGAGAGAAGTGGATGGCGGCTTGATGACGGTCGCGATGAACTTACCTGCAGTGATCAGTACTGACTTACGCCTGAATGAACCGCGTTTTGCCTCATTGCCTAATATCATGAAAGCTAAGCGCAAGCCGTTAGATACAATCACACCTGACAGTCTGAGTGTTGAAGTGGTATTTAGCCAAACCATTCAAGAAGTCACACCACCAGCGCAGAGAAAAGGTGGCATCAAGGTTGAATCTGTCTCAGAGCTTCTCGATAAGCTGCGTAACGAAGCGAAGGTGATTTCATGAAGAACTTAATCATAGCGGAACATGACAATAACCAATTGCATGCGGACACACTCAAAGTGGTTAATGCAGCAAAACAAGTCAGTCAAGACAATGTTTTGATCGTAGTGGGCCACCAGTGTGAAGAAGTCGCTCAGCAAGCTTGTCGCGTTGATGGTATATCAAACGTAATTTGTGTCGATGATGAGCAACTTAAGCATCAATTTGCCGAGAGTATCGCACCTATTGTGGTGAGTATTGCTGAAGGTTTTGACGCAATCTGGGCTAGCTCATCATCAAAAGGGAAAGATCTTGCACCGCGAATAGCAGCGAAGTTCGGCGTTGGGCAAATTTCCGATATTGTCCAAGTTATCGATGAAAACACTTTTATCCGCCCTATTTACGCAGGGAATGCATTTGCCAAAGTGACCACCAGCGACAAGGTTCGCGTCATCACAGTGCGCGCGTCTGCGTTTGAGCCGGTTACTTGTCACAACCAAGCTGATATCGAGCATCAGCAAGTCACCATCTCAACTCCATTGGTTGAATTGGTTTCTGTCGATAAAACCGTGTCAGAGCGTCCTGAATTAAGCGCGGCAGAGGTGGTTGTGTCAGGTGGACGCGGGGTCGGTAGCAAAGAGAACTTCGCGTTGATCGAACAAGTTGCCGATAAACTAGGTGCTGCCATTGGCGCTTCTCGCGCGGCGGTTGATGCAGGGTTTGTTGCCAACGATTTACAAGTGGGTCAAACCGGTAAAATCGTTGCGCCTAAGCTTTATATTGCAGTTGGGATCTCCGGTGCCATCCAGCACCTTGCAGGGATGAAGGAATCCAAAGTGATTGTCGCGATCAACAAAGATCCTGAATCTCCTATCTTTGAAGTTGCCGACTATGGATTGGTTGGTGATTTATTTGAGGTACTACCTCAGCTTGCCGAACAACTTTAAACAATCAGATAAGGGGCGAACACTGCTATGTTCGCCCCTTTATTTTGTTTTGGTCATATTCAAAAAGAATCGAAATTAGAGGGACCTATGCAAAATTCTGCACCTATTTGGTCACCATCTGCTGAGCGCATCAGCAATAGCAACTTGCTACGATTTATCGAGACGGTTAATGCGCACCAAACCGAAGATATCTCAATCAATAATTACACGTCTTTACACCAGTGGTCCATTGACCACCATGACGAATTTTGGCGACATACCTGGCATTTCTGTAACGTCATTGGAAATATTGGCTCGCAAGTCAAAAGCCTTGGTGCTCCCAAATGGACACAGACAGATTCTACTCAGAGCCATGTAAATAGGGACACCGTATGGTTTGCTGACGCCACGCTGAACTACGCAGAGAATCTCCTCTCTCAGGCCGAACAAACACCTGAGCGTGAGTTTATCGTTTTTACTAATGAAAGCGGTGAACACAAGCAACTCACTGGTACACAATTGCTCGAACAAGTGTCTGTCGTTCAGCAATGGCTACTCACTTGTGACGTTGGTAAAGGCGACGTCGTTGCAGGCTATTTGCCCTATCTACCAGAAACCGTTATTGCCATGCTGGCCACCACCAGTCTTGGTGCCATTTGGACTTCAACCTCGCCTGATTTTGGTATCGATAGCGTCGTAGAGCGTTTTGGCCAGGTCAAGCCGAAAGTTCTTTTTTGCTGTGATGGCTACCAGTTCGGAGGCAAAGCTTTCGATATGACGGACAAAAACACCACTCTTAGTAATAAGCTAAGCAGTACCTCCGAAGACGCTACTATTAGCGTATGCCAAATCGAATATTTACAAAACGCTAAGAATGCTAGCACTTTTGAGTTTGTTTCTTGGTCCGATATTACTCACCACTTTTCTCCACAATCAATTCAATATCAACCAACGCTGTTTAATGACCCGTTATTCATTTTGTATTCTTCTGGCACAACGGGGCAACCAAAGTGTATTGTCCATTCCGTGGGCGGCACCCTACTCAATCACCTCAAAGAGCATCAACTGCATTGCGATATCAAACCACAAGACAAGGTTTTCTACTACACAACATGTGGTTGGATGATGTGGAACTGGCATGTTTCAGCACTTGCGAGTGGTGCTACCTTAGTGATTTACGATGGGAGCCCGGTTTACCCTGATCACTCCATCTTATGGCGATTAGCGGAAGAACATAGCGTGTCACTGTTTGGTACGTCAGCGAAATATTTAGAGGCGCTAGAGCAAGCGAATTACTCTCCCAAGTCAGAACACGACCTGAAATCACTCACAACCCTGTGTTCGACCGGCTCAGTGCTTTACCCAGAACAATTTAATTATGTCTATCAGCACATCAAGCAGGATTTACATTTGGCTTCCATTGCTGGCGGCACGGATATTTGTGGGTGTTTTGTACTTGGGAACCCTATTTCACCGGTGTACAAAGGCGAATGCCAAGGCGCAGGGCTGGGAATCGACGTGCGTGTTTTGGACGACGAGGGAAAAACCATTACACAGCAACGCGGCGAACTGACTTGCAATAACTCACTACCTAACTTCCCTATTGGGTTTTGGCACGACAACGGCAAACGCTATCACAACGCTTATTGGAGCAAGTTTACTGATATCTGGCACCACGGCGACGATGTGATGCAAACCGAACATGGCGGCTTTATTTTTTATGGCCGTAGCGATGCGACATTGAATCCAGGCGGCGTACGAATCGGCACCGCTGAGATCTATCAGCAAGTGAACGCGTTACCCGAGGTCGAGGACTCCATCGCCGTCGGCAAGTTAAACCAGCAGTCTGAAGAAATCTGGTTACTAGTAAAACTCGCTCACGAGGTCGAGTTAACCCAACAACTCACCGATTCAATTCGCCAAACACTAAAATCAAAATGTTCACCACGCCATGTGCCACGCCAAATTTTTGCTATCAGTGATATTCCTAAAACGCGATCAGGAAAACTGGTTGAACTAGCCGTGAAACAACTGGTGAACGGGCAAGCTGTAAAAAATATTGGTGCCATTGCTAACCCAGAAGTGCTGGAAGAAATTAGCCAGCTGAATCAATAGTGACTATTGGTTAAACAAGAAAAAACTTAATCATTGCGCCAAATCTTATATCCGACCTCTCGCATTGCTCTGCCGAGCAAGTGGGAGGCGACAGGCGCCGTGAGAACGATAAACAACATCGTACCGATAACTCGGGAGATCACGGTGACTTCAGGAATTGAGAGGGCAACCGCTAGTAGTAAACAACTAACTCCGACGGTACCGGCTTTGGTTGCGGCATGCATTCGGGTATATAAATCTGGCAACCGCAACACACCTAAACTAGCGCTTAGAATCAATAACGTCCCTAAACATAAAAACAGCCCAATCAACACATCCATTATTCTCTCTCCTTCCTTTTAACGATCAAACGCGCAAATGCGATTGTGCCAAGAAATGCGACCAAACCTAATGTAATGGCGATATCTAACAAGGCATCCTCACCACTGTCTAAGGTGTAAACCGTAATAAAACCGATGGTGATAAATGAAATCAAATCTAACGCCACAACTCGGTCAGCCAGCGTTGGTCCTAAAATTAAACGGAAGAAAGCCATAACAAAACTGAGTAATAGCCCTGCATAGGAAAAAGTGACACTTATTTGCAGCCAACTATCCACGCGTCACCTCCAAAATTCGATGCTCTAATCCGTTTTTAATTCCACGGATAACTTCTTCATGCTCAGGCGCAAACATGGCATGAACGATAAGATGCTTTTTATCAGGCGTAACATCCAAACTGAGTGTGCCCGGTGTTAAAGAAACCATATTCGCAAGTAAGGTGATTTCAAGGTCTGAATCGACGTCCAAAGGGACATAGACGATATCTGGCTGGCTCAAATGCGTTGGCGTCACGACATCCCACACGACTCTTGCAACCGATATGATCATTTCATAAGCGAAGTACACCAGTAACTTGAATGCCGACGCAAAACGTCGAAAGTAGCTGGTTTTTAATCCAAATGGTTGGCTCAACCGTAAGGCAAAAAAACCGACCGTAAATCCGACAACAAAATTCAGACTCGAATAGCTGCCGTTTAACATCATCCATGCTAATGCTAAGAAAAGATTGAGGAATAGATAGATCATGGATTTCCTCCCAATACCGCTCGAATGTATTCATTCGGATTTAACAGTTGTTCAGCGGCTTGAACAGAAAACTGATAAAAAGGCTCCGCCACCAAGCCTATGACCAACGTGAACATGGTCAATACGGCAATTGGAACGCAATACAACCAATGTACTTTGACCTGCAGAGTCTGTTCTGTTTTCTCCCTAAACGGCTTTTTCCAGAATGCCTCACTCCAAATTTTCGTCATCGAATAGACGGTAAGCAACCCCACCAATAGCGCAGTACCTGCTAACCAGTAATATTCAGCCTGTATGCTCGATTTGATGACCAAGAATTTGCCCCAGAAACCAGAAAGCGGCGGAAATCCTGCCAGAGAAAACGCAGGGACAAGAAACAAGAACGCTAACCAAGGCATTGCTTTATATACCCCGCCCAAATGTTCAAGTTGACTAGACCCATATTTGCGCTCAATAAAGCCACCGATTAAGAACAAATTCGCTTTTACAATGATGTGATGAACAATGTAGAAAATAGCGCCAGCTAAAGCTAAAGGAGTGTAAATCGCTAATCCCATTATCATGTAACCTATTTGGCTAATAATGTGAAAAGAAAGAATTTTCTTAATGTCGAATTGACTTGCCGCCCCCAAAACGCCAGTTAACATGGTGAGGCCAGCAATCCAAATCAACGTCGGCTGCCAACCACTCTCGGCGAGCGGAAATACTAATGTGAAGACTCGTATTAACGCGTATACGCCGACTTTAGTAAGCAACGCAGCAAACAGCGCTGCCACACCACTTGGTAAGGTGTGATAAGAAGCTGGCAACCAAGCAAATAAAGGAAAGAGTGCCGCTTTGATAGAAAAGGCAAACAAAAACAAGGCGGACAACATCATGTTGATGCTCAGTTCGCTCTCTCCCGCTTTGGTATAGAGATCGGCCAAGTTCAAGGTGCCCGTAGCGCCATACAACAAACCGATGGCAAGTAAGAACACTAGCGTCGAAATCAGGTTCAACATCACATACTTCACTGCCCCATCAATTTGAGTTTTCGTTGCATCTAATACCATTAAACCAAATGACGCGATGAGCATGACCTCGAACCAAACATACAGATTAAAAATATCTCCGGTGAGGAACGCGCCATAAACACCAGCAAGCAACACGTGCGTCAACGCATGGTAATTGCTATAGGAAGGTTTTCGGTGAAGGTCCGCCATGGCATAGAAAACACATATCGCACCAATCACCGCCGTAATCATCACCATGGCAACGCTGAAGTAATCTGCGACAAAAACGATACCAAACGGTGCTTGCCACTGGCCAAAAGCAACGGCTTGAATACCATTACTTATGATGTTTTCTGTGAGAAGGCCTGCGACAACAAGGTTCAAAATCGCACTCGCGCCACTTAACCACTCAGCACTTTTTGTTGAGCGACGTACAAAGAAAATGGTCAGCGCCGTACTCAATGAAAGAACAACAGGTAACGTCAGCAAAATCGAACTCATTGACCCTCCTCAGAACGTTGCATTTCATCGACATCTGCGGTTCCAGAATCTTTATAAGCTCGATAGAGCAACATTAAAGCAAAAATAAGTAGCCCAAAACCGATGACTATCGCAGTTAAAATTAGCGCTTGAGGTAATGGGTTTGCTGCGCCATCTGGTGGCAAAATAGCATTATCGCCAATCAGTGGCGGCTCTCCAGGAGTCAGCCTTCCCGCTGTAAAAATAGCAAGGTTAACCGCACTGCTGAGTAACATGATACCGAACAAAAGACGCAAGATATGCTTTTCCAGCATTAAGTAAACGCCTGCGGCGACAAATACTCCAACGACAACACTCCAGACTATTTCCATCACTCTAGCTCCTCATTAATACGAAGCAGCATCCCCATCACGCCACCTATAACGGCAAGATAAACACCAACATCAAAAACCAACGGCGTACCCAGTGGTATCACATCTTTCCACCACAGTCCGGTCAAAAACGGTTTATCAAACGCAAAGCTCAAAGCACCAGATACTAAGCTCAATGTAATGCCAGATAACGCAATGAAAAACGGCTTGAAATACAATCTAGAACGAACGTATTTCGGTGATTCCGCGAACATGAGAAGCGATAAGCCAATAACGGCAATCAATGCACCAATGAAGCCACCACCCGGTTCGTTATGACCACGTAATAACAGATACACTGAGAACACGAGCATGAGCGCCGCGACGATATGTGCCGTGGTTGCAAAAATTAATGATTGAATACGGTTTTGCTTTTTCGCTCTTGTCTTAAGCAAGCTCACTGCTGCAATCCCAGCAATGACAACGACGACAACCTCTCCCAATGTATCAAACGCACGAAAGTCGACCAGAATAACGTTAACAATATTGCGCCCATGCCCGCCTGGGACACTATTTTCCGCAAAGAATTCCGACACCGATGAATCCATCGGCTGGGACGTGATTCCTAACAAGAGGAAAGTAATCGAAACACCTATCACGCCCGCTATACAAACATTCGCCAATTTGCGTTTTATTGAATGCTTGGGCACGGTGGTTAAACGCGGCATATGACGCATTAACAATGCTAAAAAGACCACCATTAATGTTTCCACTAACAGTAAAGTCTTCGCGACGTCCGGAGCACTGTAGATCATAAAAACAAGCGTGGTCATAAAACCAATCATACCTAGCGCAGAAATCGCAAGAAGCCTTGAGTGAGACAACGTACATACGAGCGCTGCACCAATCAGCAATAAGGCAATGCCAATCTCATAGAAAGCCACGTTTGAAAGCTGTTCAAACAAAGGCAGAGGAATAAATGCTACCTGACCAAGTAAAGCGACGGCGAGTACCGCGAAAAATAGCAGGACATAACGACTCAACTTCTTTTGCTGCAACAGCGCCGTTTGCCACTGCGCCAGTGTCATCATGTCATCTAATAGTCGTTCAAAAACATTCTCCGCTTTGGGGACGAATAGATGTAACCGCTGAAAAAATGCAGACACAGTAGGATAAACACGGTACACCACATACCCCAATACTAGCGTGATAACGCTTAGGACCAGCGGTACATTCACACCATGCCATAATGATGTCACTTTAATATCGGCTGCAGGCAGAATGTCAGCAGAGCCAGGAAAGATGATGTGGTGATCTAACCAATTTAAACCGACTAACGGAACGATGAGACTGCCAAGTGCCAGGAGCAAAGGCGAGATCCACATGGCTTTTTTTGTCTCAACTGGCTTCGTTTCAATTGGCACGAGATCACGGCGAGCAAAGAATGGTCTCGCAATAAGCATAATGGTTAGCGCAACCATCAATATATTGACCATTAAAAGTACAAAGGCGATCCAGTTATTGAGCTCTACGGCGGCTTTGTACATGTACTCTTTGCTCAAAAAGCCTAACAACGGCGGAAACCCAGCTTTCGACAATGCTGCCAGACTCCCCGCAACCATGCTGATGACGAGCACTGACTTCAAGCCGTACAGTTGATCAATATCTCGTGTTCCTGTCGCTTTGTCGATATTGCCCACCACCATAAACAGCGCTGCTTTATAGAAAGAGTGAGCGAGAATAAACATCAATACTGCACTCACGGCCAAATCTGTGCCCATACCTAGTAATAATGTTAATTTACCCAAAGCAACATTCGTGCTGTAGGCTAGCATCAGCTTCAAGTCAGTTTGTTTTAATGCGACAAACGTGCACCAAACGGCGGTGATACTCCCTGTGATCACTAGGGCATAAAACCAAACCTCGCTATGAGCATAAACTGGCGATAAACGCGCTAACAAGTAAATGCCCGCCTTTACCATTGTTGCCGAGTGTAAATACGCACTGACTGGAGTGGGCGCTGCCATCGCGTTAGGTAGCCAAAAATGAAACGGGAACTGCGCAGATTTAGTAAATGCACCAAGTAGTATGAGCACGAGAGATGGGATAAACCATTCATGCTGCGCAATCGTGTCCGCCTGAGCGATGATCGTATGTAACTCATAACTCCCTGCCATCGCTCCCAACAAGATAAGACCAGCTAACAACGCTAATCCACCAGCACCTGTAACGATCAACGACTGCAGTGCATTTTTTCGTGACGTTGTGTTTTCGTGATTAAAACCAATCAGTAAGTAAGAAGTGATGGTGGTGAGTTCCCAGAAAACAAATAACAACAGGATGTTATCGCTCATCACAATCCCTAGCATGGCAAGCATGAATAGGGTTAGGTATAAATGAAAGGAAAATCGGCTATCACTCTCTCGTAAGTAAGCCAAAGCGTATATTTGGATCAGTGCGCCAATCCCGCTGATCAGCCCAGCAAAAAGGAATGACAGACCATCTAACCTAAAGCTGAAGTTAATATCGAGGCCAGGTATCCATTCCGCATTCCAGCTTACGCCTGCGGGTGTGTAGATGTAAAAAAGAAAAGAGAAGATTAAAATTGGCAGCACAGGGAAAATCAGTAAGACCAACTGATTATCGAGATTTTTCGGCAGGTTTTCTTTACCCGTTATGCTATTCAACATCGCAGCCCATTCATTTTTATAAGAAAGTTCGCCCTATTTGGCGCAAAGATAAAAAGCTCCACTTGATTGTTTTAGCCCAAGTATTTCAAAAAAGATCATAAAACCAAGGGATAAGTAGCAAACAGCAATCACTGAATGCTACTTAAAGGAACGTTAATACAAACAGCTACTTGCTGTCCGCTACGGTGTAAGAACGTAGATCACTACTTACGTGTTCTCGACTGAATGTGTATGGATTATCGTCATCAGTTAACTCGAACGCATCGTAGGTGCAGTCACCGATATCATTTCTCGGACAAACATAAACGTTCGAACGTTCTATCATTTCTGTGTGGCATTTCGGGCATAGGTTTTTCATGTCACTCTCCTCTGATAACTTATTGATACACTGATAATTCCATGTTCTAGAACTCCGTCTCCCTCCTTTACCTAAAACAACCACTTAAACCCAGGTTTGTTACACACCAATTACTGAATCGGCGATACAAAACCATCGGGCTTAAGAGCGACCAAACTACAGTTTATAGATTGCAAAATGTTTTCAGCCGTATTACCAATGACGTAGCCAGATATCCCTGTTCTCGCTAAGGTACCCATGACTAGAACGTCCACTTCTATGCTTTCTACGTAATCCGGGATTTTTTCATCAGGCTTTCCGTGTAAATGATGAATCACAATTTCACCCGTAATCCCCGACTCTTCCAGCAGTTGTTGTAGAGCTTGTTTATGATCGGCTTTTGCTTTGTCGAGTTCATGTTTCAACTCAGCGTCATCGACTTGAATCCAAGCATTGTCATGTAGGTAATTCTCTAAGTAATATTCCCAGCAAGAAATCACATGTAAACGACTGTCACAGGTGTCGGCTATTGAACGAGATAATTCAAGTAAACGCACCGCTAATGAGTGCTGTTCATCGCTCACCGTTAACGGATCTATAGCAACAGCCACACGGCGTTTGTCTCTCGGCTTATCAATCGGTCGGTGTAACCATAATGGACAAGGACATTTGCGTAACAGTGTCATATCAATGGCTTTGAAGCCTTCAGCGCCTTCACCGAGTGGTTCAGCTTCTTTGATGATAAGATCTTTGTTGTCAGCTAATGCTTCTTTAATGATACAGACAGCGGGTTTTTCACTGCTTTTCACAGTAAGAGGAAATGCCAGATCATCTTCAGAAAGATCGAGCTTCTGTCTGTATTCCTGAATGCTTTGTTTGAGGGAGTCTTGTAGCGATTGCTCATAACTTTGCTGATACTGGAGCATATCCGCGGGGAAGTCGGGGCACGCAATTAGCCCTGAAACAGGCACTTTGTTGCTGGATGCGATCCTCATCGCTTGTTCGAGCGCCTCACTATGACCAGGCAATCCTTGTGTTGCAAAAAGTATGTTCGCGAATCGTTTCATACACACCTCCTTGTTTGGTTAAATATTAACCACCCACAAAGTATAATACCTAACGGATAATTGTAACGGCTTGTGACGTTGATGAAATCAATTCTCATTAAGCTATGGATATTGCTTCATTTTGCTTTACGTCACCTTCTCCTTTTCTTTACGACTGTGGCCCGCTGACCCCAATAGAGCGACATACTAAAAATTGAGACCAAATAAAAACCCAAATTACTCAAAGTTTTTTCTCACCTTGAGTAACTTGGGTATAAGCAATAACACACTTAGGCTACGGACTTAAATGGGTAACCTAAATTTTCATACGACTTAGTTGAAAGATGCCATATCAATCACGAATCGGTGTGCAAATATTCACAGCCCTAATGATCCAGAAGTCGCTGTAAATTAATGTTAAGGTTGCTGTTTTGTCGGTGCCAAAGCAATTTCGCGAACACATACACCTTGCGGTTGCTGATAAGCAAACAGCACTGCTCGTGCAATATCGTCGGCTGCCAACACGCCCCCCATATCCTCTTTCCAAGCATCATAGCCATCTTTAATATCTTGAGACGTAGTATGGGAAAGTAATTCAGTTTCCACAGCGCCAGGTGCAATAGTCGTAACGCGAACATTCGATGATGCGACTTCTTCACGTACGTTTTCAGAAATCGCATGAACCGCAAATTTGGTACCACAGTAAGCGGCATGATCAGGGAATGTTTTCTTGCCCGCAATAGAGCTGATATTAATGATCGTACCACTGTTGCGTGCTTTCATCGGTGCTAAGACGGACTGCATACCATTGAGCAAGCCAAGTACGTTCACATCAAACATGCGCTTCCACTCCGATGCGTCCTGAGTATCTATCTGGCCTAGAAGCATAACGCCTGCGTTATTTACAAGTGCATCTACCGGACCATACAACGCTTCTGCTTTCTCAATTGCCGCTTCAAAAGAAGCTTTATCGGTCACATCTACCTTTTCACAAAGCGTATTTGGTAAGTTTAATGCTTCTAAACGTTCTACACGTCTTGCTAACAAAAGAAGAGCATGGCCCTGTTCGCTGAAATGACGTGCAATCGCTTCACCAATGCCTGAACTAGCGCCTGTAATAACAATTAACTTTTTCATTTTGAATCCTTAATAGAACGGTTTACCTCAATGGCGATAAGTTTAAGAAAACTTTGTTTGTTGATATATACCGACCTAGTTGAAACACTGTTGTTATACTGCAACAATACTTTTTTGAATTACGCAGAAGTCATCATGCAAACACACATCAACCTTGCGGATATTCGCTCTTTCGTCCTAATCGCTCAACTAGGAAACTTCACGAAAGCAGCAGAGCAACTTGGCGTTTCTCGCTCACACGTTTCACGTCAAATAACAAATCTGGAACAACAGATTGGTGTCACTTTGCTACAAAGGACCACTCGAACACTGAACCTCACCGAAGCAGGCAAGGTTCTGTATAAACAGTGTGAAACTGCCCTTCATAATATTGATCAAGCTGTTATGGCAGTGGTTGATGATGTAGAAGAATTAAGAGGCGAAATTCGTATCAACTGCGTGGGGGGTTATTTAGGAGAAGACGTTGTTGCAGATATCGTTTCTCAGTTTCTAATCCAACACCCACAAGTGAGCATTAACTTAGATTTCAGCAGCCATCGTGTCGATTTAATCGCGGATGAATTCGACATCGCTTTTCGAATGGGAAAGTTAGACGACTCCAACTTTATCGCTCGCAAACTGATCGATGTGGAAATGGGGACATACGCAAGCCCAAACTATTTAGAAACATATGGCTATCCTTCACATCCAAAGGACTTAGAAAAACACGTTTGTTTGACAGGTAGTGTGACACGGTGGGCATTTGAGGATACGAATACAAAGCAGTCGACGGAACACCAGATACGTGGACAGTTACGATGTAAGAGTGGCAGAGTAATGATAAAAGCAGCGTTGGCGGGAAATGGTATCATCCGTGTGCCAGCGCTTTATTGCCAACAAGAACTCCAGACAGGCAAGCTAAAAGAAGTGTTTACCGACTGGAGCATTCCGAGTGTGGAGTTTTCACTCCTTTACCATCACGACCGACATCAACCAAAACGCATCCGAGCCTTTATTGACTTTGCTACTCAATATTTTCGTCAGCTGCCGAGTAAACACAAGTAACGTGCACGTTGGTATCTCTCTATGTACGCTTCATAGGCTGAGCCTATGAACCTAGGATTTGTTCTAGAAAGAGTGTGAGTATTTTGATGCTTAGGGCTTGGTTTTCATAAACGTCAGAGGTGTTTGCCCAGTTTGCTTTTTGAAAAATGCAATAAAAGCACTGTCTGACGAAAACGCCAGCCAATCAGCAACGGCGCTGACTTGCATTCCCGTTGATAACAATTCAACTGCTTTTAAGAGCCTCCACTGTTGACGC
Source organism: Vibrio sp. D3 (assembly GCF_043995865.1). Taxonomy (NCBI): domain Bacteria; kingdom Pseudomonadati; phylum Pseudomonadota; class Gammaproteobacteria; order Vibrionales; family Vibrionaceae; genus Vibrio; species Vibrio sp. D3. Next base: position 567,908 of record NZ_CP171886.1, read on the forward strand.
CAATCTTGATAATTCATACCCGTTTCCGACTTAAATAATCGTGTTACCGTCTTAGTACTTGCCCCCACTTTGTCTGCAAGAGTAGTAAGCGAAGGAGCGAGAAATGAAGGTTCCACCACCTCTCGGCGAAACGTTGCTAAACGCCGATGTGATGGCAAAGGCAACTGAAACGAATAACGTTTCGCAGCATAAAACTCCTCCCAAAAAAGCGCCGTCGTATTTACCATCTCGCTGTTAGGTTTACCCCACTCCCAAAATGACATTTTATCAATGAGGGCTTGGAGTAAAGTATTTACTTCTATCATCGTGATCTTACTCGGACACGCAAACACCTCACAATCAAAATACAAAGATCGATACGCAACCACATTCGTCATCAGTGCGCGATGCGGCGTATTAGGTGGGATCCAAACCGCCTTTGTCGGGGGCAGAATACAAATCGAATCTTTCAGAGCAAAACTCATACAACCTTGAGATGCGTACAACAATTGCCCTTTCTTGTGCTGATGCATACCTGAGTCGTGCTTGCCAATATCCGCAGCAATTCCCACTACACAATTAGAAATTTTGTCTGCGTCAAATTGTGTTTCTTCGTCAATAAGTGCCATTTTGTCCGAATGTTGATGTATTTGGTTTTTATGTTGTTATTAGATCAATCATAGCCTCATTTATACTGCCCGCCAACTTCATTAACGATGGGTAACAATATGAATACTAAGCCCTCTTTATGGCTCATGCTGGTTATGTTGATGTTTCCACAAATTGTAGAAACCATCTATAGCCCAGCGTTGAGCTCAATCGCTCTATCATTTGATGTAAACCACGCACAAGCAGCCCAAACATTGTCGATTTACTTCCTAGCTTTTGCCATTGGCGTTGTAGTTTGGGGAGTGCTCGCAGATAAACTGGGAAGAAGGCCTACCATGTTAATTGGGCTCTTTATCTATGGTTTTGCGTCTTTACTCGCAACTCAAACCGAGAGTTTTGCTGTTGTCATGGCTGCGCGAGCCCTGAGCGCATTTGGTATCGCGGTAGGTTCCGTTGTCACACAGACCATGCTTCGTGACGCGTTTGACGGTCAAGAACTGAGTAAAGTCTTCAGCTTAATGGGGATGGGTATATCAATCAGCCCGGTAGTTGGCATGCTATTAGGCGGGCAGCTTACAGCGCTTGGTGGATACCGTTATGTGTTTTTTGCCTTGTTTTTAATCGCGTTATTATTGCTCGCTTATAACGTTATTAAGCTTCCTGAAACACAGAAAGAACAGACACCAGTACGGTTGCGTCAACTTAGCTGGAAAATGGTAAGAGACGCGCGAATTTGGCGCTCAGGATTACTGGTTGCTTTGTATAACATTGCTCTATTTTCTTATTACCAGCTTGGCGCATTTACTTTCTCAGCACTTGGGTATAGCTCCGAACAATTTGGATACAGTGGCATGGTACTGGGGTTAGGCACTCTGCTTGGGAGTTATTTAAACAAATCCCTAGTGTCTAAAAATGTTCGAAAAAACCAACTACTTTGGCTCTCCGCAGTATTGCTTAGTTTGGGATCAGTCGGTGTGTTGATTCTGAGCCAATCAATCTGGTTTGTTGCTCCAATGATGTTAGTCGTCATGTCGTATGGGATTGCGATACCCAACATACTCAGTGATGCACTCGTTGATTATAAACAACAGGTAGGTAGCGCAGGTGCTTTATTTGGGCTCATGTACTACATCATGATCGGGACGGGATTAGCGATGGCTGGAACAGTACAAAACTTAGGTGTCGTTCTATTAGCATGTAGCTGTTTAGCGATTTTATTAGCGTTTTCTACAAAACAAGTTCATACCGACTTGTGAGTATAATAATGAAATACTCTCCGTAATGGTTCACCGAGAATCTAGAGAATTTTTCAATCAATAGGAACTGAGGAGCACAATAGTAACCGCTCCTCAGTTGTCTTCTAGAGGGCGATCTAAACTAAATTAACCTTAAAGAAGCTCTCTAATTTATCAAATGGGATCACATCCAATTGATCGTAGAGATCCGTATGATTCGCATTTGGAATGATCATCAATTCTTTAGGCTCTGCCGCCGCTTCATACGCCGTTTCACTGAAATAGCGAGAGTGCGCCTTTTCGCCATGAATGAACAACACTGGGCGTGGAGATATCTCTTCAATGTAGGTCAGAATTGGCATATTCATAAACGACAGCGGCGTTGTGAGTGTCCATGCTGCATTTGAATTAATGGCTCGTGGATGAAAGCCACGTTCAGGAGACTTGTAATAGGCTGCATACTCAACAACAAATTGGGGCTCACCTCCAACTAACTCAAGCGATACTGGCCCGTAAGTAGGTGTTCCATTTTCGGCATCTTCCCATCGTTGCAGGCTTAGCTGCTCTAACGTTTGCGTGCGCTGTTCAAACGTCGTACTGTCGTTATAGCCTTTAGACATTACACGGGTCATATCATACATCGTACTGGTTGCGACTGCTTTGACGCGTTTATCTGCAGCAACTGCGTTTAACGCCATGCCGCCCCAACCACATATGCCTATCACACCAATTTTCTGACGATCAACGTCTTTCTGTAGGCCAATAAAGTCCACAGCTGCGCTAAAGTCCTCTGTATTGATATCAGGTGATGCAACGTTTCTTGGTTCACCACCACTCTCTCCGGTATACGATGGATCAAACGCTAAAGTAATGAAGCCTCGATCGGCTAATGTTTGAGCATATAACCCTGAAGACTGCTCTTTCACAGCGCCAAATGGACCACTAATGACGATAGCCGCAAGCTTGCCACTTTTATTTTTAGGTCGATAAAGATCCGCTGCCAACGTGATGCCATAACGGTTTTTAAAACTCACTTTGCGATGTTGAACTTGGTTACTTTTCGTAAATGTTTTATCCCAGGTGTCACCAAGATTTATTTGCGTCTCAGCTTGAACGGAACTCGTTGAGAGCGATCCGACCCCCATAGCAACCACGCTGGCACCCGTCATTTTCATCATATTGCGACGACCTTCATCAGGTTCATCTTGGTAACTTGCTTGATTGTCGTTCTGGCTTTTCATGGTAGACACTCCTAATTAACGTAACACACGATGAGTACAGTACGCGGAGGCTTTATCGCTCCTACTTTACTGACACGTACATTGTTGCAACTTTCGTATTTTTTCGTTAACCAGATACTACGCATTGCTTGCCTAATCTTCCGAAGATTGGTCTAAACCTCTTCTAACGTTAATTAAGGCGTAAATAAAAAGCGCCTGTCGGCGCTTTAATTATCCATAGATCTTATTGCCATGTTGGCTCGCCAAACTCTTCACAACGTTGCTTGTCGTAATTTTCAATGCGCCCGCGTTTACCTACAAACTGAACCTGAACAACCATTCCAGCTTCAACATATTCACTAAAATAATCGCAAGAAACACGAAAACTAGTATCGCGTATCACAATTGGTACCCATTCATAGCCGCCGCTGCGTGGTAAGTAAGACTTGAAGGTAATGACCCCATCATCTGAAACGTTGATTTCTTCATCATATTCATTCAACTTATAAAAGCGTTGTCCATCAAACTCTGCCTTTGCTTTTTCAATTATTTCCTTCGTTGCTGTCGATTGCATCGGCGTATTTGACACCAGTTGACACCCAACAACAGATGTCAATACGGACAAAGCCAAAGCGAGTTTAGTTATTTTATTCATTTACCTAACCACTGTATAATTATTCAACACTTACCATTTTAAAAGGAGGGAGACCATACTTTATTTTAAAGAAAATAAAAAGCGCCTTTCGGCGCTATTAATTATACATCTCTTATCCAAACGTCTTTGACGTCTTTTTTAAGAAGGTCAATCACACTTTGGTGAATGAAAACGAAGCCAAAATCTTCTTCTAGTTTAAATATTAATCGTTCTTCTAAAGGAATATTTTCTAATTTAGAGAAGTCAAACTTTGTTGATTCGATATCTAACCAGTTCAACATACCGTATTGTTTTTCTTTGTCCGTCAATTTATAAGTTTGATGGATATAAGGCATTCGATAATCTTCGTAAACTTTAATTTCATCATCAGATGGCTGGCTTGGGGAACAATCCACTCGAGCGTCTAACCACTCTACTCCGTGTACGACCAGTTTCTCTACTTTTGACGCAATATCACTGATGATAAATAGCTTTGGAGAAAAGGTCATTTCCAAAAGCAAATCTGGCTCTACTGGCACTATTGGCTTAGGGCTTTGTTGGAATGGGAAGTTACCTAGGTCTTGTTTAGTTAGTAAATGATATTGTTCTTTCATTTTAAGCCTCAGTACTTTGGTACTTCCTTATCACAATCCAATTTAAAAGCTCTTAAATCACTAAATGATTCAGTGCCACTCACAAGATCAAAAATTTCTTCACAGAAAATTGTTGCGGTCTCTGCCCCTTTAACGCGGAACAAAACTCTATTTTGAAGAGGGATTTTTTTTAATTTCTCCTCAGATAAATAAAGTTCCATAACTAACATCTTATTTCTCTTGGGTGACTTTCTCATTCTAGATTTAGATTCATCAATAACATCTAAAACATTATTTAGTGCCAACAAATAACGATTTGATAACGAGCCATCTGGTAATCTAAGTTCTGCGGGGTAACATTCGATCCCATAAGGGTCAAAACTCATCACCAGTTCAGCGAACTCCTTACTAACACAGAGATCACCATTATCCGCAATATTACCTACACCTTTAATAAAACCATCCGTAGATTCCCAAACAATAGGCTCTAAAGAGCTTGTGGGCTCAAATTGCGCTTTGCTATACAATGGTTCTCTACTGTCAATACAAACAAAACTTGTTGTAGACTCATGAAAGTTTTCACTAATTATTGAAAAGTTCATAGGCTAAACTAATTCTCCCATTGTTTTTAATGATGCCCCTTCAAAACAGAACTTTTTGACCTTGGCTTGACTAGGCACTGGTTCATCAAAATCTCTGCTTCCACTCAAGTAATGCAATCTTGGTGTGCCTACTTTACCACTTCTACACATATGACAACCTCCACCTGAAGGAGTCAAATGCCTACCACGTGAAATCAAATGAAGTTTGTGGCAACCCAAAAGATCGGCAATATCGATAGATAATTCATCCAAGCTATCAACATACTCTTGAGCCTCTGTGTCACAATCTAAATTTTTTAACGTTTTAGCTAACATAGAGCCAACGACCTTGTGATAACCTCGCACACTAGCAACCATAGACAAATCTCCAGCTAGCAACTTTGATTTATCCGCATCTGCCTCTTGCTTGAGACCACTTTCTAACTCGGACAGCTCGCCTTCAAGGTTTTTTCCGGATTCTCTCTGAAAATACTCTTCGAGGCGACGATCGGTATGCCCTGATTTATGCAATGGTACGTTATACTGGCATGAAACTTGGTCAATCGTTGGTAATAATACTAAATTATACAGATAGTTAATATCATAACCCTTGTAAACAATTTGCTTTTTTCTGATGCTTGATAACTTTTTTGCAACCTCGCAAGAAATTAAGTGGTGAGCAGCCATCGAGTAAGTTTGAAAGTTAAGTGGATGCTTATTACGCAGCGATTTAACTTTGCTGTTGCTTAAACTAGAACGCTCCCAACGACCTTTATCTTTGATGATCCCCATAACATCCTCACATTTTCAACGCTTCTTGGCATTGACCTTTCTTTCTACCCGCAATACGCTTACAAACCTTACATTTGATCGGTTTCTTATCTTTATCTTCATTCGCCTTCGCAGAGTTCTTTCCTGACTGAGCAGACTCACCTGTATTGTGTTTTACTTTTGCTGGATAGGTTTTCTCGCCCTTACCTAAGATGCGAGCAAAAAGATCATCAAACTCGCCCATCGCTTCTTTAAGCTTGTCCGGAACCATCTTATCGATGATTTTTACCTCATCCGCTAACTTCAAGAAATACGTACCGAGCTCATCTGCACCCATTCTGTTTGCGTAAGACGCCAACTCGGTTGCCACTTCAATACAAGGTTTTAAAACATCACTAACAATCTGGCTGGTTTGTTTCGCATAATCCATCCAATCTAACGTACGCAAGAACTTCTCTGGATCGCCTTTACCCATGCCTCTTAAAACAGCCAGTAAAGTATCTTTTGATGTTCCTTTTCCGCCTTTAAGGGCTACTTTACACGTACCTTTGACTGCACTACCAAATGTCGGGACACAACCGATAAGCGTTAATGAAAGAGCCAGCCAGTTTTCCGACTTTTCACGTTCTTCCTCATTCAACAACGTCATAATGTTCGCTGATAAATCGCGGACATCTGCTGCTTGATCGACAACAGGAATCATGGTCAGGGCCGTATTGGCAATGATCTGTTCTACGGAGGCATCATCGTTAAAGTCACCAAGAATGACGCCCCAAACCCAGCTTGCAGCACCAGACATTCGCGTCCAAGCATTTTCCCAGAAGCCAACTTCGCCTTTCTTTGTTTCTTCAATGATCAGTTGAGCGTTCGCACTCGGGTTAAAGTTCGGATTGGTCTTAGTTGGAACATTCGGCATAAAGTCGCGACTGTCCTCACCATACTCTATGGCAAACTCACCCGGAGCAACACCACCAACCGATGCTTTACCGTTGTTGTCTAATGTTCCTTCAAATACGGCGCCAGATTGATCTGTGAGAGTGTAAGTTGCGCCTTGAACGGGTTCACCGTCTGAGTAAGAAAGGTACAAGTCAACCGTATACGTCCCTTCCTGCTCTTCTGTAACAGAAACCGATGGGTTTTGTGCCCCACCCAAACACATGGTATTGGCTTTGTTCATGGTCATTTGATCGGACAGGCGACATACGCCCTTACCTTCAAACTTAACCGTTGGTGAAGCTGAAATGAATTTTGCTTCGGCTTCTATCGTGCCTGAGGCAACGCCTTTTCTGTCACCGCCCGCATCGCCAGTACTTTTTGAGAACGTACTGCCCTTGATAGCGACACTGTTACCGCCATCCATAGAGACCGTCGTAGTCCCACCTGCAAGGTCTGCTGATTTAGCATTGTTGCCATAAGGGATAGGAACGACTGGCTTGCCGACCTTAGTTAAACAAACATCTGGGAGCGTTGCATTCGCTTCACCACCTGAGCCTTTATGAACTATCGAAAGTCCATTCGCACCAACTGTTACGCCCATAACCAATCCATTTGAATTTTATTGATTGAATGATAAAAGAGATCGCACATTGCAATCTCTCTAAATGACTAGTGAATTTCACTAAAAGACCAGTGATATTCACAGCAAACCTTAAAACTGGCAGAAGATCTCATTTTTAGATTTCTGGTTATCTATACACTTCAAGCAGTTGCTGGAATTTTAAGTCTATGACGATGTAGGTTGCCGCATACATAAGCGCAAACGTAATCGCACTAAGACTCAAGATCAGCTTGGGTGAAATTACCCTTTTTAACGGCTTCTTTAGGTATTTAGCTTTAAGGTTGATTAAAGAAACTTTTTCTTGTTCTGCTAGGCGGTCATCTCGCACTAATCGATAAATGGTGCTGCCAATTTCCGCTAACTTTTCGTTACCACGCTCTTCACGGCCGTACTTGCCTTGGAAACCAAGTTGAAGCAATAAATAGAGAAACTCTATAACGTGACGGTATTTGCGAGGGTCGGCTTTTAAGCGATCGAGAATAACGAAAAACTTGTCACCACCAGATGTTTCGTTATGGAATTCAGACAGTAAGCTGTTCTGGCTCCAGTGACTATTTGCCCCCCATTCTTGCCGACAAACAGATTCATCAATCGCCGCACACAAGCAGTAACGAATAACAAGAACCGAAGCACGATCGAGCTCCATTTCATTAAGTTTTCGTTCACCTTTTCGAATCTCACGTGCCACTTGTTCACGAAACGGCATCGGGTCATCAAGCCAAGGGATCGAAGACATGCAAGACAGACTGGCGATCAACCATGAGAATTGATCTACCAGCGGGTTAATGCCCATGTTGTCGATAGATAGATCTTGTACTGCGATGTTTCTCGATAAGTCAGGCGCTGGCATTACCTCCATTGGTTTGCCAGGCTCTGGTTGGAATAAGACTACGGTGACGTCTGTTTCTGCGTAACTCATAGACGAACGGCCCAAAGTTGCAATGATAAGTTAGCGAAATCGCCCGCAACGTGAATCGCAATCGCAGCAGTGTTCTTCAATGCCATCCACTCTTCGCCCGTTTTATCGAGCTCGAAATAGGTATAGCCAGCGTGATACGGCAGCGCGCGTGGCACAACTGGCATTGGTTTGATCTCAATCCCAGGCAGTTGAAGGTTAATCAAGTCGCGAATGTTATCGATTGAGCCGATCTTCGTTTGGCTGACAAACTGGGTATGCAGGACATCCAAGGTTACGTCGGCTTTAACTGCGAGGATAAAGGTCGTCGTATCAGTGATCTTATTGTCAGGTATCGCTGCCGTTCTGATGCCATAGTTCTGATCTTTTAAGGTCAGTGGAATTGCTCTTTGTTCAGACATCACGCTCAATGTCATTTTCGCACTGTCTAGAACGCGAGAAAGACAGCTAGTAAGATCACCATGATTGTATTTAGTAAACTCAATAGGTCGGCGTGTCGTCGAGCACAGCGTCGAAAGCTCGCCCTCTGCCTGAAGAAGAATTCGATACAAAGACTCAGGGTGTACAGCTTCTGTGTTTGCAAAATGCCAAAACAAGGGTTCGTATCTATTGAGCGCTTGCAATAGCATAAAGTCAGAAACTGATGATACGCCTTGTTGATCCACCACTCCCAGTCGCTGAACTATGGATTCTGCGCGGTGCTTCAGCATAGAAGCAAACTCCGTCGCGAACTTATTAAGTACCGTAGATGCGTGAATATCAATACAGGTAGGAATGAAACTATCATCTAAGATCACGCTACCATCTGGCTTCACTTCCGAGATCTTGAGGATCGGAATAGACGTGTAAGCACTTTTATCTTCATGGTCGTACATTAAGCAAAAGTTAAGCTTGCCGACAACGATATTTGCCATGTCTTCCGAATCATAACAAGCATCAACCGCTTCTTGAGATTCCATCGTATAACGTGCACCGTCTTTTTTAGTGCCAAATAACTCAGAACGTTCCGATGGTAACGGACAGCACAAATAAACCACTTTATCGGCAATCGAAGGATCCACATCTTTCACTTCTGGTAGTTCAGCGAGCAGTGGAAGTTCAAATGGCGTGCGGTCCTGTAGGATGCCTTCTGCACGCGTAATACCAATTTTACCGAGGGCTAGCAGTTGTGAATTTATTTCCAAACGCTTAATCCCCCAATGTAAAGGAGATGCGTTGCTGCTCAACATACTCGACAGTTTACTTTGCGAACGATCGAGTTGTTGAAAATGCTGCGGCTTCATGAACATTCCATCTTGCCAAACAACTGGATTGTATAAAGACATGTTTCTATCCCTTAAAAGTAAACCTGTTCAATGCCGCGAGTATTATCAGAAATTAACTCACTGCCTTCTAACTTGAGCTTGATGTAGTACTCGCTCTTCTCTTCAATGACTTCAACTTTACGCCATGACGAACCATCAATATCACGAAAGGCCACAGAAAAACCGACGGCACGAGTGTCAGGGTCTAGCGTTAGCATTTCATGAACTTTTCCACCTGGCTGTATTTGATATTCATAACGTTTGATGTACTCATCACCCAACGACGCTTTATCGTTTTCAAACAGCGCAAAAAAATCTAAGCTCCGGAATAAAACTGGCGAATTTAATTCGTGAAGGCGGAGAATGACCGGAGATGACTGCCCCCCATCTCTCACATTGAGTACAGGTGACGCCTCAATAACCAATTCAATGGACGAAGTTTCTGGTGTGATACCCGTGGACTCTTTAAATTGATCCCACATGGAACAACCGGACAACATGGCAAATCCGAGTAATACGGCGATACTACGCATGGTTTCCCTTAATCACTTTGTTATAGTTTTTCTTAATCAGCCCTTTTAAGGATGTTTCGTTGAGCAGGCGACGATTGTTAGAGTAGAAATCTAAATATTCGCCCCACAGTTTTGACTTCGTTGAGAACAAAGATTGACTCGCAACTTTGTTAGCAAATGCAACGGGATCGTTCGTCTCTGATTGTTCTAAAATGAGCTCATTCAGCGCTTTATTAAACGTGACTTGGTGGTCATTCAACTCATCAAGCATTTGTTCTACCAGTTCATTTGGAGCCAGTAGATGTTGGCTATTGAGAGTCAGCATCAGCTCCGCAATGTTAGAGTTAGACTCACTCGTACTCTGCTCTTCTTTCAAGGACTCTACTTCGTGTAATTCTTTCTGCAGGTTATCGATACATAAGCGCAAACAAGTGCCCATTTGTTTGAACAACTGAGCTTCATTCGTCATTAGCTCAGGATTTCTTATACCCAAACCATCAAAAAACGCTTGTGCTATATCTTGAGAACAGGCGGTTGCTTCGATACCCGCTTGCTCTTTAGTCGTACTGTTTATCGTAGGTTCTACCGCAGGCATTTGAAGTGGCTGATTAGCTTGAGAAGAGGGAGTAAATGACTGTGTCATCTCTTCCCATTTTGAGCCCGTAGCAGTATGTTCGACGACCGTCTCGGTGGAGTTAGGTGCATGATGCTGTCTTTGAACTGCCCTATCTAGAATCGTCGTTTGGGGTTGAACCGTCTCTTCTGAGACAATATCTTCTCTATATGGCGTACCGTTCTCTACCCCTAACGAACCCTTTATTGATGCGTTACTCTTGGTCTCCGTAGCCATCCAATCTTCAGGGATGAGGCTTGGCTGATCGAACTCGGAGTATATGCTGAAACTGTCATCGATCACCTGACGTGTGCTTTCCACCGTTTTAGGCTGTTCAGGTTCTGGATGCTCATCGTCACGAATTAAATAATCATCATCTCGCTGCATTGAAAAGTTAAGGTGCGCAACAGGATCATGACAATCAATGTCATCCTGTTTAGTCTCCATAAACAAATCTTCTAAAGCGCCTACTTTTTCTTCTTCTTCGACAACTGCGTCTCCGAGGCTAACCAAAGGATCATTGGATACTCGCTCAGGGGCTATATCAGCGGCAATGTCTTGTGTCGAGGTAACATGCTCCAGAGAAACGCCAATTTCATATTGTCCTAAAGAAATAATATCGCCATCGACTATCGCAACAGGTTGATTTTTTAGTATTTTGTTTCCGTTAACCAAAGTGCCATTAGTGGAGACGTCACTAATATAGTAGGTATCTCCATACACACTGATCAGGCAATGAGTGCCTGATATAAAACGGTTGTGATCGGTTAAAGACACACTACAACTTGGTGAACGCCCCATTGAACCACCACTCTCGGGCATTTCAATGTGCTTAGCACCCGTGTATTCCTCTGGGCATTTAGAAATAAATAGAACTAGCTGATTTGAGTGCATCTATATACCTCAAAATAGCATAGAAACAGACAGTTCAAGCCCACCTATCCCATCATTGATAACTGGGAGAATATAAGAGGCTTGAGGAATGATTTGTATATGAGCATCTGGGTTACTACCTAGCTTAATGACCGTACCAACGGCGATAACTGCACCCAGCTCGAACTGATCGATGTCCTCGACACTCTTATAGCGGTAACCTTCTGGGTCAACTTGCCAACGGTTTGAATATTGTGAGTAACCTGCAGATAAACCAGCACCTACGTACGGTGTGAAAACGCTCCAAGAAGCCAGCGCATATTGCGGTACAATACGAAGTTCATAGTTAGTTACTTCTTGATATAGACCGCTAGCTGGCGCTTCGATATCTTCTGCTAGGTAGTTAAGCCCTAACCACCAGCGCCAACGGTTATTATTTTCATCAATAGGGCGAGAATGAACCAAGCCAAACCTCAGAGTGTCTTGTTCACCACTGTTACCTTCTTCGTAATTAATGCTATCGATAGTCAACATACTGGCAGAGAGTCCATAACGCTCTCCCTTTGCGACTGCAAAAGAAGAAAATAGACACATGGCTGAAATCAGCCCGATTTGACTTGGTTTTAGCATTTCGTCCCTCTAGGAAAACCGATATTCTACTTAGAGGCGAAAGATATCAATTATATTCTCTTTTTCAATAAGCCTAAAAAAACACCTATAACTTAATACATTTCAACTACAGGGTTGGTTATTTTACCTACAAACAAAAACTAATGGACCGAACTGAGTTAAAGCAATGAGCCTGTAAACCTATTTAATTAAATAAAAATTAAGAAGGCTCTATCACCAATTTAAGAGGGCTATTTTAAAGAACATAGGCGAACAAAAAACAGACAAAATTAACAATTTAATCACATTTATTAACTCAAAAGATCGACTTCGTCATATATAAGGCTCTCCTTAAAAACAAATCGAACTATTGACATTAATATTATGAACAAAGATCACACTAAGGATAATTTAATTTATTTTTTAAGTGTTTTTATTATCTAAACAACTTCTTTTATCTATAGAATCACTTCGGTAATGCACTGCTTACAATTTAATATAACAGCAGTGGAGTCCTATATACTTTAATACTTCTATATGATCAGTTGGAATTTGCCTTATGTTTTTTAGCGACTTCGCTCGAAGACCAATCGATGAAAATAACCCAAGCGGCTCTAACCCTAATGGCTCTGAAGACTTTGACGAAATAAAACGTCAAATAAATAATCTTAATAAAGTCACCGGAAGAGTCTCTTGGAAAACGGTTCAAACACTCTCAAAAAAAATCTTGAGCACTCACGCTAAAGACTTACGTTGTTGCTGCTACTTCACGGTCGCATCAACATATAACGATGGTCTAAGAGGCCTTGTTGAAGGGTTAAATTCATTGCTTGATGTGTGTGTGGTCTATTGGAACACCGCATACCCTGAACATTCAAAGTCAAAAGCACGAATGAGCGCAATTGAATGGATGGTGGAGCATACTGAAAAACGTATTAATAAGCACCGTGCGTTGCCGGAAGAACTTCCACTGATTGAAGCTGCGCACCAGTTGTGTTTAAGAATAGAGGAAGAGCTTCGCCTTCATTACGGTATTCAAGCGCCTTCATTTGGTCGCATTCGTCGTATCTTAAATCAATGGGCTGAACAGATAAAAGAACAACAACATGCCATAGAATTACGTGAGAAAAAACAAGCAAATACTAACGCTTCAGCTTCCGCACAGGCAACACCTGAAATTAAAGTGAATGTATCTCCCTCTCCTGCCCCGGACTCGCCATCCCCCCTCAATAACAGTGAAAAAACGAACCCAACAAAGTCCGGCCGATTTATGATCTACTTCATCATTGGCTTGATTGTTACGGCGATATGTTCACATTTTGTGTACGAACAACAACGCTATCGAACGCTGGAGCAAAAAATTAGTCAAGCTTCACTTAATGAACTTGTAAAGTTGGTCGCCTCGTTAGATTACGAAAATAAAAAATATGCCCAGTCACTGAAAACACCAACTATTAATCGCGTAGATATTATGATGAATAACTGGTTTTTAGACTCGGCCAAAGTAAGTAACGTCAGCGAGCTCGATAGCTTGACCAATGAATTAATCGCAATCTATCCAGATTCATCTTCTGCCCAGCAGTTACGTCAAAACTTTTTGACACAGAGCGCTCATTTAGAAGACCAGTTTATGGATGTGTATAAGCGATTCTCAGACGCAAGAACGGTGTTTGCCAACGTAGCTAGACAGAATGTAGATAAGAACTCTAAAACGGCGTACGAATATAGTAACTCACTATTCCCGCTTCTAGGTCGTATTGAATACGCTGAAAAGTATTCACAGCAAAAGGAAATTGACCGCGCAACCCTTTTACTGAACATCTACCTATATAAATTGAGTCAGCTACAAGCTGAAAAAACTGACAATAAATAACAATACAATTAAAGAAGTTTTAGGCTTATGTTCAAACAAAAACTGTTTAGAAATCCAGTTGTGATTTCTACTATATTAACGCTTTTAGTGGCGATAACCATTACCGCTATTTATCTTCTTTTTCTAAAAGATGCAGATAAACTGTATCTTTGGCTGAGCCTTGGTGTTATCGCCATTTTCTACATCACTTTTCAATTCACACTATGGTTGAAAAAAAAGAACAGCGCTAAAGCTCAAAATTTGGAAACTGAGGAAGAAGCTCTTTCTATGGTTATCCAACCTCTTCTTGCTAACTCAGGCAAGAAACCAATTTATCTGATGCTTGGCAATAAAGGGTCAGGGCGACGTCAATTTTTATTTAATTCTAGTGCAATTAAACCAATGGATCGCACCAGAACCGCTAAGAATGATTTTTTTGAATGGTACGAATCTGACAGCGCTGTATACATCAAACCTGACCAACGCTTAGTGTTTCAAGAAATATCAAGCAGTGATGCTTCTTTATGGAATACATTCATCGAAGAAGTGATTCGCCACCGACCTAGAAAACCATTTTCTGGCTGTTTATTCTTTATCGACTTCGAGTTCATGATCGTCTCTGAGCCAGAACAAAAAGAGTACACTATTTCGTCGTTATTGGAGCGCTTGAGCACTATCAACTCTAAAACGTCGTCAGCATTACCCATTTATCTAATTATGTCGAAGCTAGACAAGTTAGATGGATTTAAAGAATACATGCACTTTAGCTCTCTTAAGACACGTGTAGAGTTCCTTTCTATCCCACTGAAAGAGGCCAAAGGTGTTTTTTCAGAATACTATCGTGATAGTTACCGAAATCTAGTTAAAGTGCTTGAAAGTAACGCGCTAGATGCATCAGCTAACTCAACAGATATCGACGAGAAACAGGCAATTCTCGCTTTCCCTAAGCAGTTTGAGCTATGTCAGTCTGAAGTCAGCTATGTTCTAGAGCGTCTGTGTGATGTTAACAACGGTGTTTATTCGCTAGATATCCGTGAAATTTTCTTTAGCTCAAGTTTACAAGGCGGTCGTAAATACAATTTACTAGCAAAAAGTTGTAGTAACTACTTCAACTTACCAATTATCGCCTCTGAGCATACCCAGTTGACGGAAACACCGTATTTTTCTCGCTTTCTGATTGATTCGCAAATATTGCCTGAAAGCGATTTTGCGGGAGAAAACAAGACGTATCTTCGTCTAATTCAGAGACAAAGCCGTTTAGCCATACTCGGCTCCATTATTCTGCTTGCTGGCGGTAGTTACTTTTTTGCAACTACGTTAGACAGTAACTTACATGTGATGAATCAACTATTAAGTATTGATGACAAATCACAAGCAGAGCACGATGCAAGATTTAGTGAGCTTTTAGAAAATGCAACCAAAGCGATAGAACCGTCTTATGGGGCATGGCTTAAAGGTTCTAAGGCTTTAGATGAGGAAATATTACCACTCAATATTAGCCGTTTGGATCAAAGCACTCGCATTGCCTACGAAGCGTTACTTAAGGAAGTCGCTCAGCAGCTAATACCTCTGATTGAGAAAGGTTACCGCCTACAATTGGCACAAAATCAAAACGCTTTCACGCGCGCTTTACCTCTATTGAAGGGGTATTTAATGCTTAATGATCCATCTAAGCGTGATATCCGTTTTTTACGTCATCAAACACTCCAAATGATGAGTGATTTGAGTAACCAAAGTGACGTCGTTGATCAGGCCATGCGCTACTTAGACGCCTACTTTCGCACACAATTTGCTCCAATCAATATCAACATGGATCTTGTTCGTGCAACACGTCGCTCATTACTTGCAAATTCGAATGTCGACCTCGTGTATGCAGGCATTTTAAACGAAGCAAGCTCTATTGATTTAGGAACATTAGATCTGCAACGAGCCGTCGGTTTTGAGTTTAGCAATGTATTTAATACGCCAATCGATAGCGAACGCTTAATCGTCGATAAGATCTATACCTCCACTGGTTTCAGCACCTTTTATCGACCACGCGTGGACTTAATGTCACAACGAGTAATCAGCGACAACTGGGTTCTAGGTCTATCGCAACATGTCATCCCTACCAACGAAGAGCAAGAAGCCTTTAAAGAAGAAGTGCGAAAAAAATATACTGATGACTACATCAATAACTGGCGTAATGCGCTGAGTGAGCTCAAAGTCCAAAACTATGACAACGTTGGTGACCTGACCAACGCGATAGACTTAATCTCTGGGCCTTCTTCACCAATGACAACGGTATTGAAGCAGGTCTATGCCAACACACAATTTTCACCCGTTGGCGAAAAAAGCGATCTAATTTCAAAACTGGACCCGAAACTCGCGGCAGCAGCGGATTCTGCATCAGATGCCGTAGAAGAAGTGGTAAAGCCTGATTACTTGCTAATGCAACGTGTTGAGCAAGCCTTTCACCTATTAAACCAGCTTCAAGTGAGTGAGACACCAAACTCCCCTACTCCTTGGGATGAGACCGTTGCAGCGTTGAGCCGTGTTCGCACCTACATGAAGGACATCGCCGACGCGCCAGATCCACAAATGGCGGCGCTAGCAGCAGCACAGCACCGAATGAACAGTACTGAGGCGGACCCATTAATAAAGCTTAAACAGATAGCCCAAAAATCACCAGAACCCGTTCGCAGCTGGTTACTAGATGTGGTTCAGCAAAGCTGGTCAGTAATGATTACAGAGTCCGCAAAAGGCATCCAAACTCAGTGGTACAGTGAAATTTATACCAAATTTAAAGAGATTGGATTGGGGAAATATCCATTTGACCTAACAGCGACCGAGGAAATCTCAATTGAAGATTTCGAATTGCTATTTGCTTCAGGTGGCTTGTTAGACACATTTATTCAGAAAAACTTTGCACCGTTCTACGATACGAACTTGTGGACGCCAAAGCAGGTAGATGGTGAGACGATGCCAATCTCTCCAGCTCTGCTAGTGCAACTACGCAACTATAATGTCATTCGAGATACATTAATTAATAAAAGCACCAACCGAGTTCATATTCCGTTTAGTGCAAGAGTACTCGACCTTGACTCTAGTGCAATTAGAGCCAGTTTAAAAATTGCGGATACCAATATGAGTTACTACCACGGTCCAAGCCGAATTCGTGAAATGGCCTGGCCACCGCAAAATGGTGACTTCAATATTAGTATCACACTCCAGGATGTAACCGACGAAGGTAGACAGCACGTTTTAAATAAGAGTGGTCAATGGGCGATATACAGATTGCTAGGTGACTCGACCTTGACAAACACTCATAACGGCAGCTTTGTCAGTGACATAAAAGTGTCAGGGAGGGACTTAAGCTTACGCATCACTCCATTGACGCAGAAAAACCCATTCACTCTTGCTGAGCTATATAACTTTACGCTCCCAGAGTCGATTAAATAACAATATAAAAACAAAATAGGCAGAACACATGATTTCAAACATGACTTTACAAGGTTTAGATAAATTAGATCGAAAAATACTTTCAAGTCTATTGTCAAACGGGCGTGAGTCTATTGCGAATCTATCTCGAAACATTGGTTTGTCTCGTACAGCAGTAGCAGAAAGGATTAATCGTTTAGAAAAGACCGGTATTATCAAAGGCTATACCGCACAAATTCGTGTAGAAAACGAAGGGCGCAAAGCCGCAAGCTATCTATTGATATCTTGTGAAAAGGGTAAGAAAAATGATGTAACAAATGCGCTTAAAGAAATCCCTGAGGTTCGCTTAACAAGCGTTGTTGGTGGCAACTTTGATATTATTGCCCTAATTGAAGCGCCCGATCTGCAGTCTATTCATCATCTTTGTAACGAAATTGAGTCATTTAACGGGATTCAAAGGCTTGATACTACCGTTGTACTTCACCAGCCGATCAGCCGTTAAGCTTTTCTGACCTTTTTGATGACAACATAAAAAGCCGCTCGTAGAGCGGCTTTCTTATATGCTTCCGATAACTCGGATTTTGGCATCTTTATCACTTGGGTTACCTAACCAGAATGTTTGTCCTAAGTGGTTCCCTTCCCCATTACCTAGCTTATTCTCTGGAATACTATCTAAGTTAACTGTCAACTTTAAGTCCCACGACATCGGGTCACGCAAAATGAAACGCATCAGGCCAACCAGTGTTTTGTGTAACTCACCATCGTAGGAAAACTGCTTAAATGTTTCAAAATCGATGCTGTCGATGCAGAGATTAAATTTGCCGTTTAAGTCCGCAATGCTTTGTCCTAAGTGCAAATTTTGCCCTAATATGCAATTAGCACGGTTGAGTTTATTCCGTTGGCTTTCTGCGATTTCTACGCGGCGATATACCCACTCTTCAATGCGCACACTAGGCAACGAGAAGTAATGCGAAACAATACCGGAAATCAGCTTCGGCGAACGCGTACGCGTAGAAAGTTGGTTTACATAAGACAGTATTTTCGCTCGATCTAACTCTGCGACCTTACTATCTTGCATTACGCTAGATAGGCCCGCCAAGTGCAGAATACGTCCAGAGAAGGCATCACTTGCCCCGCTTTGGTACTGCACGTGATATCGGTATTTCTTCCAAACCCGATACAACAAACTGGTGTACCGATTATGGAAAAAATCAAAGAAATCTTTTACCGGATTGTCTTCAGGATCTCGCCCTGCCAGTTTCTCAGTATAAGAAGCAGGAAGTGGTGAGCTTGAACCATGCAAGCCAAGAAAGTTAGTTTCGACTCTAGAATACTGCTGGCCATTTCTCTCCATATGAGCAATAAAGTCCATATCGCTCTTTGGAAAAGATAAGTTTGGCGAAACGCTGAACTCAATACGTTCTTGGTGGAAGTACTTGTTCTCACCGACGGCGACAAAGTTAGAGTTCGGCTCTAGTTGATAATGCTTCTCTAGCAGCAAGACTGCTTGATAGAAACTAAACTCATTCGACTTATCAGAAAGTGTATTAATCATAGTATCGTCTGCTGTCCGATAAGACTTGCCCAGTTATAAACCTCGCCTGTCGCTTCATCAAACACTTCCAGTTCGGTAAAGGAGTTCACACTCGAATACAAACGGATGAATTCGTTAAGCACCGTTGCCATCAAGAACATGTCGCCTTCATTGACAAAAAATTTGGAATTGGTGACCAACTTAAACTGATTGCCGCGTACCGAAACGCCACGAAACACACGGTCGATTGGTTTCATTTCCGAAGAGATAACCCCATCAAGTCGATGAATGGATGCACGGTGCGCTTGTCTGTCAACACGAGAGTGGAAATCATAGGTAGAGAGAAGTACTTTAAGTACATCAATGTTTGCCAGCGATAAATAGTTGAGTGACATATTCGCAATTAGCTGCCACTGAAGCTCACCATTCACTTGCGGACTGACCGATTGAGTGGGCTTGGTAATATTCCCAAACGTCGCATAGGTCGGTGATTTATGGGTCGCGTAAGTGATGTCCCCCACTGACAAACGTTCCGCCAAATCTGCGTTACTACATTGCAGTTTCATGAGTACCGTTTCTGTCCCCAGTTCCGCAATGTCCCCATTATGAGTATGAAATGATATGTAGCGCTCAAGACCTCTACCGCTTACACGCTCAGCGACTTTAGATTTGTAGAACTCGCGCTTATCTCGTTGGTTAATTTGATGCTCAAATGATTCAAATTCAATCAGAGACTTTCGACGACGCTCGTCTTTACTCCAGCTTTCCACTTGCTCAATGGAATAGACTTCGTAATGCTCCTGAGTGTTGCTTTGCGGACGTACCTTGTACTCGTTACGTCGGTGCTCTAAACGAATTGGATCGCCATCTTTTTCAAATAAATTAACGGCAGGCGTACAGTGCAATTTCAAGTGTTTATCTTTAAGCACCACTTCTGACGGTAATGCACGCTTAAAGTGGAATTTGATTTTGACCGTGCTACGTTGTGGAATGCCTTTTAACCACTCTAAGCCTTTAATGTCGAAGAACATGAACTTATCTGGCAAAGAGAAGAATTCTTGCAGCAAACGATAGCCTGCAAATGAATTTTTGCTGTATGGCAAGAGCGCTTCGTCCTCTTCATGCCCAACTGGCTTAACGTATTCTGGCCCTAAGCGATGTTTGTAACCACCACCAACATCTAATTCGACATAATCTAGGTAACGGAACAGCCATAAGAAGACAGTTCGAGTAATATGAATCTCGCCATGCAAGTGTAATCGCAGCGTGTCTAAACCGATCCGAGACAGTTCAAGACCGTGCTCCGTCGATAAAGTCACATCAATCATCGAACTGGTGCGGCTGTTGGTCTGTTCGATGTTAGTGATCGTAATTGGGTATAGATTGACGTCGTAACAAGTACGGAACAAACATTGCGTGCCCTCTACCTGTTCACTCGCCATTTCTGCGCCACGTTTCACCACGGTTTTCTCAGTAACACTTCCGGTATGCGGTTTTAGTTCGCTAATGCACAAAGACGGAATCGAACGCATGTAATGTGGCCACAGCAAAGTCATCAGAGATTGCGTCAGCTCAGGCAATTCATCATCAATCTTCTCGCGGATTCGACCTGTCAGAAAGGCAAAACCTTCGAGCAGTCGTTCGACATCTGGGTCAAAGGTTCCCTCAGAGAGAAAGTGAGTTAACTTCGGATGATATTTGGCAAACTCACTACCCGACTCACGCAAATACGTGAGTTCATCTTGAAAGTATTTACTGTTACTCAAGTGGCACCTACTAAACGTTAAATTGGCCGTCGGTTCCCATGTAGACGTCTATCGACATTGGGACTTTACCGCCGTTATGGGAAACTTCGCCGCGAATACCAAAGCCGAGTTGTAGCGGGTTATGGTGATCTTCACGATAATTAACCTCGACATTCAACAGTCGCGGTTCAAAGCGTTCTATGGTTGACGTGATGTTTTTTTGAATGTGGCGAACTAGGTTCGTGTTGTTAGAAAGTACGTCATTAAAATCTGGTAAACCATACTCATTGTCGATCATTGCATTCCCAGAATGGGTATTCAGCAAGTCTGCGAGATGAGAATGAATAGATTCAATCAAATGCTTGTGAGAAACGACTTTCTCGTAACAGTTTTTGGGTTCACCAAGCTCAATCCGCTCTAAAAGGCGATAACCTTTTTCCATCTTCACTCCTACGAAAAAAGCAGCCAGTCTTTACTGGCTGCTTTATGGTTTCAGCAATGGGTTATTGGTCTAACTTACCAACTAAAGACAAGTCGAAGCTTGCACCCATGTACTTGAAGTGAGGACGTACAGACATTGATACTTTGTACCAACCTGGGTCGCCTTCTACGTCTGATACTTCAACCTTAGCAGCACGAAGCGGACGGCGACCACGAACTTCCGCTGGCGGGTTTTCCTGGTCAGAAACGTATTGACGAATCCACTTGTTCAGTTCGATTTCTAGGTCAGAACGCTCTTTCCAAGAACCAATTTGCTCACGCTGTAGCACTTTGATGTAGTGTGCTAGACGGTTGATGATGAACATGTAAGGAAGCTGAGTACCTAGCTTGTAGTTCATCTCTGCTTGTTTGCCTTCTGGCGTGTTCGCAAACACTTTCGGTTTTTGAACTGAGTTTGCAGAGAAGAACGCCGCATTGTCAGAACCTTTACGCATAGTTAGCGCAATGAAGCCTTCTTCTGCTAGCTCGTACTCACGACGGTCAGAAACAAGAATCTCAGTTGGGATCTTAGTTTCGATTTGACCCATGGCTTCAAAGTTGTAAACCGGTAAGTCATGCACAGTACCACCGCTTTGAGGACCAATGATGTTTGGACACCAACGGTACTTAGCGAAAGATTCACTAATTTTTGATGCCATCGCGTACGCAGAGTTACCCCATAGGTAGTTGTCATGGCTGTCTGTTACTTGCTCATCGTAGTCAAACGCCTTAATTGGGTTATCTTCTACAGAGTAAGGTGTACGTAGCATAAAGCGAGACGTGCATAGACCTAGGTAACGTGCATCTTCGTGTTCACGTAGACTACGCCATTTAGTGTATTGTGGGCCTTCAAATACTGACTTAAGATCTTTTAGATTCGGTAGCTCTTCATAGCTATCTAAACCAAAGAACTTCGCAGACGCCGATGTAATAAATGGTGCATGAGACATTGCACCCACGTTTGCCATGTACTCCATCAGTTTGATGTCTGGAGACGAAGCCGACATATCGTAGTCACAAATGACTGCGCCAACAGGTTTACCACCAAATTGGCCATATTCACGCGTATAGATTTGTTTGTACAAACCAGACTTCACCACTTCTGGTGCGTCTTCGAAGTCATCAAGAACTTCATCTTTCTTTGCAGAGATCAATTCAATTTGAATGTTCTCACGGAAGTCAGTGTGATCAACCAGGTACTTAAGGCCGCGCCACGTTGATTCAATCGCTTGAACTTCTTCGTTGTGAAGAATTGCATCAACTTGCTTAGACAGTTTTTGGTCAATTTCTGAGATCATCAGATCAACTAAAGACTGATCCACTTTCTCTGTGTTCGAGCTGCTTAGTAGCTCACTGATGAATGCTTCTACGCCGCGTTTTGCAACATCAAAACCTTCATCACTTGGCTTTAAACGAGTTTCGTTAAGAATGCTATCCAGAAGTGAGCCTGATTCAACTAAGGCTGCTTCTTGTTCTGGCGCTTGTGCTTCTGCAGACATGATATCCCTTACTCTTCTTTCGCGTCTTGGTCGTTACCAATGCTTAGTTCATCCAACAGTTTCTTTCTCGCGTCTTCATCTTGAAGTACTGATGCGATCTTCTTGCGGAATGCAGGAACATTACCTAGAGGGCCTTTCAACGCCACCAAGGCTTCGCGAAGCTCAAGTAGGCTGTTTAATTCAGGTACACTTTTCGCGATCGCTTCTGGAGAGAAGTCCTTCATGTTTTGGAACGTTAGATCAACACCGATTTGGCCGCCTTCTTCATCAGAAAGACGGTTTTCAACGTTCACTTTAACGTTTGGAGACATGCCTTCTAGCACTTCGTTAAAGTTGTCTTTATCGATATTGATTGGAGTGCGTTCTTCAATTGGCGTCTCATCTGCACGTGCAGTAAAGTCGCCAACCACCATCATGCTTAGCGGCAGTTCTACGTCTTCTTGCGTATCGCCAGTTGCTGGAACATAACGGATATTAATTCGCTCTTTAGGAGCCACCGAGCCGTCACGTGACATAATTCGTTCCTTATCTAACTCTTTAATTAGTCATAAATTGCTTTCCACTCTTCATACTTCTCAGGTAAAAGATCCTTACTTCTGAATAACTGATGGAGTGTTTTTCGAATCAGGTCTTCTAACTGCGACGATAAGTGGGGTTCCCAGCTCGCGAGATTAAACGCATTTTGTACTTCCCACCCCTTCTCAAGATACGGCAAACACAACGGGTATAATCCAACAGACTGGTAAGCTGCTATCAATTGTAAATACAGCATGAACTGTCCACGCCCTGAGCCATCCAGCTCAAGTTTGCGGGCGAGTTCTGCGGCATATTCCCCTAGATGTTCTAGAGTGATATCCTCCACCAGCAATGAATCTTCTTCAGCGATCACAACCGTCTGTACGACAGTTTGTGCTGCCGATGAAGTAGCATCTTGAGTAGACAACCAACTCAATGTTGCTTCATCTGCAAATGGTATAGAATTCTTAAAAGAGAGGCGTTCGATGCCCTCCAGTGACTCAACAAACCGCTTTACTTCTTGTTTCACGGCAAGTGCTGCGTCATCAAAACCTAAGTTAGTAAGCATCAAATACACGAAATGGTGGCCCGTGAGCCAAAATGGCGCGTCAGTTAGCGTGCGCTCCAAACGTTTAATCGTGTCGATGTCACTTTCCTGATTGGCTTTGTCGCGGTATTCCGCTTGTTGATCGGACGATACCGCCAAGCTCAATGGCGTTTGATCGTTTTGGTGGTCAGGTAGACCATCAATGTCATCCCAAGTCAGATGACGATAAATTCGGTAAGCCAGCGGATCACTTGGATTCGCATGAAGCATGACTTCCGCGACTTTTTTTAACGTGCGTTTTGAAGCCGTAGGCGATGAGAAATCTGTATCGACATCGACTTCTTTCGCTACGGCTTTCTTAACTGGCGCAGGTTTAAGGGCCGGCGGAACCGTCTTCGCTGGAACGGTTTGAACATCGTTCTGTGCTGGCGTTTCTACCGCAGCTGGTGCAGGTGCCGCTTGTTCGATGTTAGCGACTGAGTCATCGCTCTGGTCATCGGCCGCCGCTTGTTGAGATAAAACATTAAGCTGCGTACGAATCTCAAAGAAGTCCGCTTCGGAATCTTGGTAAACATCGTCGTACTGACGCTGCACTTCTTCAATCGCCGAAATACAGCCTGAAACTAATTCCCAAGCTTGCGCACTGTCCGCAAGCTTAGTGCTCATCAATTTAAATTGATGGTTCAACCACTCCACCGCACCGTCTCTACCGCGTTTCCGTGACGGGTAAAGATCACTACCGAAGCAAGCTAACGCCTCATTAAGCAGTTTCAGACCTTGCTCAAAACCTTTGAGCCCAGATTCCTCGGCAAGCGCTCGTACTAAATAGCAAAGTGCTTTTAAATCTTTACTATGATGCTCGAGCACTTCCATTGCATTGGTTTTTACTACATTCCAGTCGACCGTTTCGCCAAATAGAGAGCCGAACTTTTTTACCTCGGCTTCCATCATTTCATAGCAAAACTCGTAACGAGCATCGTTACCCGCAGGAGATTCATCAGAAATCGGTTTAAGAAGGTGATCAGTATCAATGTTGGACAAAATTCGCATCTCCTTCAGTCAAGTAGTCTCTCAATGCACGAGCTACGGCAATGGCACCATTTGCAGGCTTAGAAAACTGATGACTCTGATTAATCGCATCCGACGCCATGCTATCTAGAATTTTTGTGATTTCTGTAAATTTTCTTGGCGCATTTCGTTCTAAATCAGCAAGGGACTCATGCAATTTCTGTTTGTCGAAAATGGATTGCTCCATCACCGTACTAAACAAAATAAATTCGCTTCTTGCGATGATTAAGTCTGTTATTTTTTTTTCTAGTTCTGGCGTATTACCAAAGTAGTCTTTGGCTAATTCAGCTTCTTCAATCGCTTTGGTATAAAAGTGAGCTTCTGCATGTTTATCAATGGAGTCATTAATATTTTCCATCACTCTCTTTGGTAAGATTTGGCTATAGAAATATGCCTGTGACTGGTTTAATAACCACGCCTCTTTCATTTCTTCTTCTGCGAGCTTAGCTTCACCATCTAAAATTAAGTGAGCAATCTGCTTATCACGACTGCCAGCAATGGCAGATACTTTCATGGAATCAACAGAGGCGACATTCAAACCCGACATCACTTTAGTCAGCGTTTCGTCCGCATCAGGAAACAATGCACCATCACGAACGAGTTCCTCTCGCAACGTGACAAGCTCCTTACGTAAATCCACTAATGTCTGTGGTAGTCCATCAGCTAAAGCTTGGTAAGACTTCAACTGAGTCTGTTTTTCATTATATAAACCCGAAAGGCTTAGTTGCTGAACTCGATACGCTTCTCGGTAGGCTTCAGTCGTATCAACGCTCTGCTCAGTTTTTGCTAATACTTCTTTGATTTTCCATGGCGGCTCAGCCAAAAAAGAAGCAGTATCTGTGGGCGTGATTGTGTGACTTAAAGGTGTCGTTTCTTGGGCAAAAATAGCATCCAATGCATCCGAATCTTGCTGATACAAATAACTTCCTGTCATTGCCAGCACACTCAACACTAAGCTCGCCTCTAATATTTTAAAGCGTCCGTACGCTGTTTTATCATTCGACTTACAGTGTGTAAGCAGAAGATCCGCATTACGCAAGCTACTGAAAATTGGTGCGTTAGAATTTGAGTTAATCGATTGAGTATCGATTCGTGCTAACTGCTGGGCGAAAGAAATAGCGGTATAGCCATGCCCTCTTGGTTTATTGATGACTTGTTTGAGCAACTTCCAAATATGAGCCGGGATCAATGCAGGACGCTTTCGGTCTTTTAATTGTTTATTCCAAGTATCACCAAATATTGAACCCAAAAATAAATGTCCAGCGAGCAAAGCAAGGGAGTAAACATCATCTTGCGGTTCCGCGATGCCAGTTTCGATATAAAGAGGTGAAGCGTAGTTCAAGCTTGCTTCTGCGTAAGGTTCCGTTTCTCCAATATAACGAGCAGCACCGAAATCGATGAGTTTAACGTAATCGCCTTCACTCACTAGTACGTTGGATGGCTTAATATCAAGATGGCAGATGCCTCTTGTGTGCATAAACTCTAAGGCACCAGCGAGTTGATATACCACCCAAGCGATATGGTCGTGGCGGAAACCTTTAGAAGAGTGGCGCTCCATCTTTTCTGCGAGTGATTCACCTTGGATCCACTCGTACATCAAATATGGGCGTTCGAATTCGTTGCCGATTTTTATGAAGTTAGCCACGCTCGGATGTTGGGAAAGCTCTAATCGACTCGCTTCGTTAACCAACATTTTGCTCGCAAATTCTGGCGAGTCATCATTGATAACTTTGCAACAGATCTGCTTCTCTGGTTGCCCTTTTTTTGCAAGATGGTAAACCGTTGTCTTACCATTTTTAGAAGGAAGCTTGTCTAATACATCAAACTGTGAAAAAAGCACGTACTCAAGCTTCGGCTTATTTTTTTCTGCTAGCCTTTGCTCATTCAGTTTCTTTTTCTCAATAGCTTTCACAACCAACTGATCGATATATCCTTTGGCTGTACTCTGATTATTAGACACTTAGTACTCTTTTATAGAATAAATATTATTAGAGTTGAATAATATTTTCTTGAACATACTTGTATCAAGGCTAGTATTTAAAACAAACAGTAAGCCTATTATTTTAGTTATTATTACTAACTTATTAGAGTTTTTTACTTACGCTTTCACTGCATCAGTTATACGCTTTTTCATGATACAAACGTAAACCTAATAATATGAGTGTATTTTCATTGCCATTTGATCGATGAGTGCCTACTAACATTGCAGCAACTGGAGAATCCCCTTGTCACCATGAAAGTCAAACATTAACAACGTGGTTGGTTGTCTAAAATGGTGATCTCTGACCGCAAAGGCGATTAAGGCTAGAGAAGAGCAACTGCCCAACGTGCCCCACAATTCGTTAATAAGCTGCGGTTGTTCTGGATTCGTGAACCGTTCCGCTTTAGCCCCCAGAGCAAAGCCGTAATCTTCCGTGTGCATGCGAAGGTTCGTCATATCGGAATACACTTCACCAAATGAATCGAGCTTTTTACTCGCACGTTGAACAAGTCGAAACATGCCTCTTCGGTCTGAAGTGTTTAATTCCGTATCAATGTAGCCAAGCTGCGCTTGAGGCTTAAGTTTCAATGTCTCTATGGTATTTCTGCGACAAAGAATTAAACCTGCCCCACCCTCGCTCGGAATAACGCCCCATGGATTATTCGTACTCATTACCATCGCATCGTCGATGAGTGTTTGCATCGAATTCACCAAGGAATCGACACTGATACACATCATGGCATCATATTTATCCAATGATTTCATGGCCTGGAGAACGAAACTAGGCCCACTGGCATGAACTGCATTCACCACAGAGAGAAAGTCAGCGTAGTGACTTTCACCAAGCCATTCTTGCACCTTTACTAGTGAAACAGACGCAGGCACCGCTATAAGCAAAGGTATTGGTCTCAATGAACGTGGTAACTGCGCTAACAATGAATCAAGCAAGTGGGTTATTAACTCACACGTTTTCTCAAACTGCTCAATTTCTTTGGTGTATTCGATTTTGGCGTAAGTAAAACGCTCGATACCATCATCCCCTACACATTGGTCGAATCTTCCTAAATCAGCATACGAAACTGCACTAGCAATATCTAAATTCATACCGGTTGGCGTCATCACTTCCATCCCTAGCACGTAACGGCCTGTCGAATTATGCATGCTCGCTTACCTCTTCCAACTTAGCGATAGACGTCGACACCAACAAATGCTCCTTGCCCTGACAAGGAAACGCAGCGGTGTAACTGATTGATATGGTTTTCTTTTCAGCATCAACGAATAAGGTGTACATCACCATATCAACTTGATAGCTATCGTTATTAAAAACGGCAGTTGCTCGATATTTCTCTTTAGGAATGCGGAATGAAAGCGTGTCATCATGACAAAAGCCACTCATCATCAAACGCTCCCCCCCACGAAGAAAGCCTTTGCACTGCTGATCAATAGGCGCGCTTTGGAAGAACCGCTTATCAAAATCGAGTGGCAACATTGGCTTGCGGTTCTCAATCCAATCGTCATCGAACGTGCCGGCCAGCTTCTGGCGCGACTCAAAGAACGGAGGCACGGGCCCGAAACCCGCAACACGTAGTTTTTTCGCGGTGGCACTCCAGTCCTCTCGAGGATAAAAAACCGAGGGCACTTTCTGCTCAAGCAACTCTTTGTTGGAATCGGCAATACCACCGCCAATTCGGTTGCGTAAATCACCACCAATCGCGCAAGTGTAATCAATGTCTTTTTCAATAAATGGGACTGGGTTACTCAGCGTGATACTGCCAGCATGCTCAACCCATACGCGTTCCCCGTGAATAGCGAGACTCTTATCGATATGACCATCAATCAGCACACGACACTCTTGGTATGTCACTGGCTTTTTCGCGTAGCTGCGCGCTTTGCCGTAAACAAGTACATCTGTGTTGTCTTTAGTATACGCGAACTCATGGTCAACTTTCATCGCAGAGAAGCCTTCTTCGCCCAAATATTGGGGATCATCGAAGATTTCACTTTCACCTAATTCGTGCCAAACCACACCATCGAATTGCCATGTGCGTTTGGCGACCACAACCCAGACTTCATCGCCGTTTTCGTCACGTTGAAAACGACCTTTAAGTGATAGCTCAGGGTGCGCCTCAATATCCCATAACTGCATTGCTATTCCTTAAGTTGAATCGTTCGCTCGCAGAAGGTGCGGTCTTTAAATTGTTAAAGTTCCAGTCTTGTTGATGAATCGGCATTGCCATATCCCAAGGCACGTAGGCTCTGGATTGAATACAGAGTTGACGCCATAGCCAATCGCGGAACAGCACATCAACGTTAGCATCTTGCATCGCAGCTAACGTAGACTCGAAGCTCAATGCGTAACCCAAGCGGCTTGGTAGATTTTGGATATATTTTTCATCTTCCACCCACTCATTGAGAAGATCGACGATCTCTTCCCATTCATACTCGACACCAACATCTTGCGGAGTCAGAGGAAGAAGTTTTCCGTAGACGACATACAAGGCTTGAAGCCAAATTTCACCCTCTGCTTCCCCTAGGCTTTCCAAGTGCTCGATGATTTGGGGCATCAACTTCCAATCACCACTCAGAGCAAAATCAACAGGTGCTAATGGAGAAGAGATATCAAACGCCTCAAACTCTTTTAACTCAAGCAACTTGGCATAAGTGAGCACTTGCGCTGATGGTAATCCACTTGGTTCGATGCCAAAGCACTGACGGAACCAAGTACCTCTGTCACGTTTGGTAATCAAACGTTCAAATAGATATTGTTCGCTGCCTGCATTGTCATTGAGCCAATCAATCCCCTCTTTCACGTCTTGTAAAGCGAGTAGTGGCAAAGCAACATGAGAGCTAATGATGCTGGCTTTGTGCCAGCGCTTGATGAGAGAAACACTTAATGTCTGGCGGACACGTAAGCATTCAAAGTAAAACGCACTGGATGTCGCATTACCCTCAATAAGCTCCGAAAGCGTGCTATCCATAGACTCAACCGGAGATTGTACGGCAATGACCATTGCAGTTTTAGCGTCAATATCTTCGAGCAAACTCAGTCCACACAAAAGGTTATCAAGATCTGAACCTAACTCTCCTTGTAACATGAGCCAGATATAGATTTCTGGCTCTTTGCTTCTTAATTGATGGAGTAAGCCCGGCGCTAATCGATAAAACGACAAGTACACCTGCTCCAGTTCTTCAATTTGGCGTTCGATCAGTTTGAGATACTCCAACTCACGACTTGGATAACCCCTTTTGTGAATTTGAACTCGCTGCCTGATTAAAAACCCGATACTTTCAGAAGCAATGGACAGCTTTTCATTACAGAAATCCAGCCACGTTACTGGCAATTGGGAAAGGTCGTTCACAGCACGCTCAGCTTTTGCTAACGCGCCTTCGACTTCTTGATTGGTTATGGGTGCCTTTAGGTGCTCGACACCGATTCTTTGTCGCATCTAGTTGTCCGTTATTAGCGTGCCATAACGCGATTGCAATTAGTTAACTCGAAGTAATTAGCTCACTCGGCGTGACTTGTTAACACAAAACCATTAGCTAACGCGATGTAACTAGTTAATTGCGATCGTTCCGCCTTGAATTTTTTGTGCTTTTTCTGCTTGAGAAGTGACGTACTTCGCTTTAGTGGTAATTCGTCCATCGCGCCCGCTATAGCGAGTTTCTGTCTCACCACTTTTGACTACCAACTCTTGTTCTGTCTCGATAACCATCTTCTTCGCTCGCAATACAAACTCATCAGAGTCATCCAGAATGGAGAAAAAAATGTCCGTCACAAGAGGCAAGCTTAAGTCGTCGTTCAAAAACTCAATTCGACAACTTAATCGATTATCGATAGCCATTTGCAGTTCAGAACGACGAAAGCCACGTCCTAGTCTCGCAGTGAGTGGCTGCTTAAATGGATTACCATCAAAATCAACTCGTACACTGCCCGTAGACTCATTGATAGCCACTATTATTCCAAAACGCGAAAAGCAAGCCGTTGATTCGGCTTGCTGCTCTGATATTACTTCTGTTGTAAGAGGTTGTTTTTCCATTGTTAGTTAACCACTACGTTGCCACCTTTCACGACGACTTTGTCACTGCCTTCGATCGTAATAGCCGAGCCTGATAACTTTATTGAACCATCACTGTTCATCACTAAAGAGGAACCACCCGTTTTCAATACAATTTTGTCGCCACTGATGATTTGCGTCGCACCATCGGCTTTATAAGCGGTGTTACCTTTCACTGATACCGTTAAGTTGCCACCAACCGTCTGGTTATCATCAGCACCAATGTCTGAACTCTTAGACGCACCGATAGTAAGGTTACTGTTTTCACCAATATCTAAGTCATCATTTTTGCCGATCTTAGTCGTACGGTTATCACCAATTTCTAAGTCAGAATTGTTTTTCACATACTGAGCTTCATTCGCGTTGTATGTGACGGTAACGTCTTGCTCGACTGTCTCGGTAAACGTACTGTTTACTTGTGTCGTTTTATGCCCATGAATGGTTTCTTTATGGTCACCATGAACTTCATTCGTTTGGTGACGTGCAACCTTCAGGAATTCATCTTGACCGATATCACGGTAACGGTTGTTGAGCACCTTGGTCGACATGTCTTTTTGAGCGTGAATATAGACTTCTTCTTGGTTCGCTTCGTCTTCAAAACTCAACTCGTTGTAACCTGTTCCTTTGTGCGTTTGCGTGCGGAACGTGGTACGAGTTTTGTTTTCTGGCAAAGAGTACGGTGGGAAATGCAAACCGTTGTAAACTGCGCCCGTAACTAACGGGCGATCTGGATCCCCCTCAAGGAAAGTCACTACGACTTCATGGCCAATACGCGGCAAGTACACTGCGCCCCAAGTTGGCGCCGCCATGGATTGGCTTACGCGGATCCAGCAACTTGAATGTTCATCGTTATCGCCATAGCGATCCCAATGGAACTGTACTTTCACTCGACCAAGTTTGTCGGTGTAAATCTCTTCACCTTCTGGTCCTACAACGACCGCCGTTTGAGGGCCATCAACCACTGGTGCTGCTAGTTTAGGCGCTTTAAAAACCACATCACGTGGAATACATGAGAACTGGTTGTAGTAAGTGGTTGGCATACCACTCGCTTCATCTTCATGCACTTGCGGATCTTGCCCTGTGTGCATTACAGACAACATGAGGTAATCGCGGTTAATCTCAGAACGTGGGTGGTCACTGACGTTAAAGCTGTAACCAGATGCTAAGCGCATTACGTCACTCGTTGCTTCCACTTGTTGATTATCGACTATGTGTTCCGACATCCACTCCGTGGTTCTCACTTGGCCCATCAGCGGGTCAACGTATCGTCCAGGATAATCAAACTGCTTGAGATCTTGGTCGAGCTCGCCAGCCTGTGTCATCTCTTGTGGAATTTTAGGGTGTTCGTAGTTGTAATCTGTGTACGTAACCTGTCCCGTTCTAACGCGGTTAACTAACTCGAGATCAGAGATATGTTCGCGATCGGCAACACCGCCACCATCGGCATGATAAACAATCGGCCCAATGTATGAAGCATTTAGTGGTGAGCTTATCAAAGGTGCAATCGCGTCATTACTGTCGACAATGACCATCGTATGATTTGAATCGCTATGGTCAAAGTAATACCACATACCGTGTTCAGCCATCATGCGCTGCACGAAGTGCAAGTCAGACTCACGATATTGCAGAACGTATTCTTTTGGAGGATAAGTACCCGACACTTCAAATCGGTAATCGGTGACTGCCCCATCATCGAGTACTTCTGTGATGATGTCTTGCGCTGACTTTTGCTGGAAAATACGACAATCTTGGCGCTGAGATAAGAACCAAGCTTGAGGAACCAATACTAATTGATAACGAGAAAAACGACGTCCAGTCCCTAAGTAACGAACTTCATTCACCACGCCGTTGAACACACGCGCAGCCCCAACACCTTGTCCGTAAAGTGTCAATGTTCCTGCTTTACGTATTAACTCATCGAACGAGATATCTGGATCAAGTGAAAGTAATGAGAGATTGATGTGGAAAGGCTTAGATAACTCTTCATGAACATGAAAGCTCTCAACCCGAAATTCATGCCCACATCCAGGCACTTCAAATTTAAATTCTACGTCATTCACCATATCTTTTACCTGATACAAATAATCGAATTAGGGCCAACAATCGTTGGCCCTGAATCTTTACGCGACGAGCAATTAAGCTTCGCGTGGAGCACGCCAGTCGTCGTTACCTGCAGTACCACAGTTTTCGTGAGTTACTTCGATCGCACGGTAAGTGAACTTAAGCACTTCTTCTGTCACGCGGTCAGCTGTTGCTGCGTCTTGACAGTGGTTCATACGAGTTTGGATATCGACAAGTAGCGCATCAATCAATTTGATTGAGTAGTAGTGCTCTTGTTTACCTTGAACTGAAGTACGGTAGAAGCGGATCACACACTCAGGAAGTTTTTCGCCAGATACTAGTGCGTTGAATAGTAGTGGAGATGAGCGATCTTGAACTTTAGTTACAACAAGTGGACGGTGTACACGTTGACCAGTTGGCTGACCACTTTGTGGATCACGTGGAACAGTTAGCACGTGATCAAGTTCTTGTACTAGGAACTCATCAACGTGAGCTTCTTGCCATGTGTTACCTACTGAATCTGCAGAGTAAGTATCTTTAGTAATATGGCCTTGAGTCTCACCTTGGATAGACATATATGCTGGAGTTGGCATCGCTATTTCCTTTTCTAAAATCTGTTTTGTTTAAATCACCAAATCGCTTATCACCGCGACCACTTGGTATAATCAAAGTCCGTGCCAACTTTAAAAATAAAACAAAAACAACAACTTAAACAAATTCAGACATTATTCACTAATATCTTGAGTACAATTTATTGGATAAAAAACCAAAAAGTTGGATTAAGATAATAATAAATTGTTCTAATTTTAAAAAGTGAAAATAACCATATAAAACTGTGTAAATAAAGTCATTAAAACTAATAAATCCGACACTTTTACTATCAATTAATTTAGAATAACAACACCATTAAAATAACCACAAACATTAATGTCACAATAATCATTAAAAATAACCAACAAACGATAGTCAAAATATCTTGATAAAAAAAGAACGCAATCACTTTTAGTATAATAGCCGCTACCTCTTTTCCTCTAAAGAATAAAATGGCTATGATAAATATAAACCTTTCTTCATTAATTCAGCGTCTACACCCTATTGCAAAAGTAGCATTAGAAGACGCCGCTGCACTTGCAGTCTCTGAAAAAGCAAACGAAGTTCAAATTGAGCATTATTTACTGAGTCTATTAGAAAGGCCAAATAGTGATTTTGACGTCTTATTAAGTCATTTTGATTGTTCTGAGAACTTATTAAGACAATCGGTTCGATCCACACTCGACACCAACGCCAAAGGAAATGGCAGCAAACCTGTTTTTTCTGCTTTATTAATCGAATGGTTGCAAGAAAGTTGGCTGGTTTCTTCTTTAGATCTATCCGAAACACAAATCCGCTCTGGCGCCCTACTCCTTACTCTTGTTAGCAACCCTCTCCGTTACGGCCAACATGGTTACGCCTCTATCCTTGAAGCGGTAAACCCTGACAGCCTTAAGCGTAACTTTGCAGAGCTAACAAGCCAATCTATTGAGGCGCAAGTTGCTACTTCAGAGAAAACACAAGCTCGTGAAGGTGGTTCAGCACTGAGCAAGTTCACAACCGACTTCACTGGTAAAGCACGCAAAGGCGAAATCGACCCTGTTTTCTGCCGCGACCAAGAAATCCGCCAAATCGTGGACATTCTTGCTCGTCGCCGTAAAAACAACCCTATTGCTGTTGGTGAACCGGGCGTTGGTAAAACCGCAGTAGTAGAAGGTTTGGCACTTAAGATTGTACAAGGTGACGTACCAGACAACCTCAAAGGTGTTGAGCTTTACGGCCTGGACATGGGTCTTCTGCAAGCTGGTGCAAGCGTAAAAGGCGAATTCGAAAAACGCCTAAACGCAGTATTGGATGAAGTGAAAAACTCGCCAACTCCAATCATTCTATTCATCGATGAAGCACACACCCTTGTTGGCGGTGGTAACCAAGCAGGCGGCAGCGACGCGGCAAACTTGCTAAAACCAGCCCTAGCGCGTGGTGAAGTGAAAACCATCGCTGCGACAACATGGTCGGAATACAAGAAGTACTTCGAGAAAGATCCTGCTCTTGCGCGTCGTTTCCAATTGGTGAAACTCGACGAACCGTCTCCTGAACAAGCAGCATTGATCATTCGTGGTCTGCGCCCTGCTTATGAAAAATCACATAACGTTTACGTGCGTGACGATGCTATCACTGCTGCGGCAGCACTTTCTGCTCGTTACATCTCTGGTCGTCAACTGCCAGACAAAGCGATCGATGTACTAGATACGGCGTGTGCACGAGTGAACATCAGCCTTAATGCCATTCCTGCTTCTGTAGAGACACTGCAACAAGAACTTGCAGCTCAACAGCGCGAGCTTGAAGCACTTGAGCGTGATGCTCTGCAGCAAACTGGCGACAAGCACAGCCTTGCTAACATTCCAGACCTAAAACTGGCCATGGAAACAACGAAAGAAGAGCTAGCAGAACAAGAAGCGCAATGGCACAAAGAAAAAGAGCAGATCCAAGAGATGATTGCTCTACGCTCTCGCTTGCATGAACTGGTCTTTGGCGAAAAAAATGAAGAGGAGCTTGTTGCAGAAGAAGATTCAGAACAAGAGCAAGACGTTTCTCCATATGCAGAAATGGATGAAGAAGCCGTTCGCATTGCAATTTCGGCCTGCCAAGAACAGCTAGATGCAATCCGCAATGGCAACCCACTAGTTCACTTTGAAGTGGGCCCAGATGAAGTCAGCCACGTTATCTCGGACTGGACTGGTATTCCTATGGGTAAGATGCTTCAAGACGAAGCAGAAACCACGCTAAAACTGAAAGAAAGCCTAACACAAAATATCAAAGGCCAAGAATACGCTATCGATGCACTGTCTGAAGGCATTCAAACCGCAAAAGCCGGCCTAGGTAACCCAGACGCACCGACAGGCGTATTCCTGCTGGTTGGCCCAAGTGGTGTGGGTAAAACCGAGACAGCTCGTGCGATTGCTGATCAAATGTTTGGTGGTGAGCGCTTTATGACGACCATCAACATGTCTGAGTTCCAAGAGAAGCACACGGTATCTCGCCTAATCGGTTCACCTCCGGGTTACGTAGGTTACGGTGAAGGCGGCATGCTGACAGAAGCGGTTCGTCAACGTCCATATTCTGTTGTTCTTCTTGATGAAGTGGAAAAAGCCGACCCTGAAGTGTTGAACCTGTTCTACCAAGTGTTCGACAAAGGCACGCTGAACGACGGCGAAGGTCGCACCATCGACTTCAAGAACACGCTGATCATCATGACCAGTAACCTTGCAACGCACGAGATTGAATCTTTGGTTCATCAATCAAAAGACATCGATGCGAACATCATCGCAGAAGCTATTCGCCCTACTTTGAACCAACACTTCAAGCCGGCGCTGTTGGCGCGTATGTCTGTGCTTCCGTTTGTTCCGCTGTCTGATGAAGCAATGACAGAAATCATTCACCACAAGCTGAACAAAGTTTCTCAGCGTCTACAGAGCCATCACAAGTTGTCGCTAAGCTACGAAGAAAGCTTGGTTGAGTTCGTACTAGGTAACTGCCGCCTTGCTGAAACGGGCGCGCGTAACATCGACGCAGTCATCAACCGTCAGTTGCTGCCGCAACTATCGACTCAGCTATTAGTGCATGACAAGGATGATTCACATACGCAAATCGAAGTGTCTGTCGATGAGCAAGGAACACTAACCTATGCGTTCAGCTAACCATAGCGAACTTAGTAACGCCCTACTTGCGATCAGTCAGTCTTTGGCTGATCGCAGCCAGCTTACCCAAACATTGGATGCTGTGTTGACCGCTGCGAGACAAATGACCCTCGCAAAACATGGCATCATTTATGTTTTGGACCAGACTGGCCAGGCGTTGATTCCAAGTACCGCTCACCATAACGATAAAACAATCGTTTCCCATCCTTGGGAAGCATTGCAGTTAGACTCAGCCAGTGAAAACGACCCATTTAACTTTGCCATTCGTAATGGTGAAGTGGTGTTGATTAACGAGTTGTATAAGTACAACGGCTATGACTGTGAAAGCATCTATCAAACAGAACAGACACTGGGATTAAAAAGCGAGAACTTACTGGCTTGGCCTTTGATTGATAGCGAAAGCAAAACCATTGGGCTGTTAGTCTTACTCGATTTGAACGTCATCGACAACGAGGCAGCCTTGACGGAGTTTTGTCGAATGGCTGCGAGTAATATTCGCCAAGCCGTTTGGTTAGAGCAATACGGGCAAGTAATAAAAAATCTCAATGCCGACAATCAAGCCCTAGTACGCGAGAACACTCAGCTCAAAAAACGTACCCAGAAAGCCTATCAAGGTCCTATTGCAGAGAGCGAAGAAATGCTCAATGTCTTGAATCGTCTTGATAAGGTGCTATCTCTTCCTGTCGATGTGCTGTTGCGTGGTGAAACGGGCGCTGGTAAAGAGGTGATCGCGAAATACATTCACGAAAACTCTAATCGTTCAGAACAACCTTTGATCGTACAGAACTGTGCCGCAATCCCAGAGCAGTTATTAGAGTCAGAACTCTTTGGCCATAAGAAAGGCTCATTCACTGGCGCGGACAAAGACAAAGTCGGTTTGTTTGAAGCAGCCAACGGCGGCACGCTTTTCTTGGATGAGATTGGCGATATGCCAATGCTACTGCAGGCAAAGTTGCTACGTGTGCTACAAGAACGTAAAGTTCGCCCTATCGGCACCAGCAAAGAGATTGAAGTGGACGTTCGCGTTATCGCGGCAACGCACTGTAACCTCATGCAGCAAATCAAAGATGGCGGATTTCGTGCCGACTTGTTCTATCGCTTGAATGTCTTCCCTATTACATTACCACCACTGAGAGCACGCAAGTCGGACATTATTCCCCTTGCTGAGCATTTCGTGCAACACACGACTAACACGCTAGGTTTGCCGCAAGCGCCAGGGTTAAGTGCCAACGTACGTAAACAGCTGCTTGCCTACCAATACCCAGGGAACGTGCGTGAGCTTAAGAACATCATCGAGCGCTCGGTGCTACTGTCTGATTTTGAAACCATTACTCACATCGAGTTTGGCGAACAAATCCCAGAAGATGTGCCAAGTATCGACATGAAAGCAGCCTCACCTACCCCAGACCAACCTGCTTACGAGCGGCAGGCACAAGCGGATTTAGAAGACGCTTCAAAGAGCCTTAAGGACGTCGTTAGCCAATACGAGCGTACAGTGATCATCGATTGCTTAAATGCCTGCAATTGGCACACCAAGAAAGCTGCCGAACAATTGGCGCTGCCAATGAGCACTCTCAACCATAAGATGAAGAAATACGACATTTCTGCAGCGGGTTGATGGGGCTTAAAAAGAAAATTCTAAATTCAGTATGAAGTCATAAGAAAAGAAAAACCGCCCGAAGGCGGTTTTTTATTTTCCATCAAGTAACCACTTTTTAAGTATTTGCTCTCGTTGCGCAGATAATGGAAGATCCCTAGCGACAGAGTAGTCTTTCATTACAGGCTCTGCATTCATCCAAACACTCAACGGAGTAGCTTTGTGGGACATCTTGCTACGAGTTGAATTTGCCAAATTGGAATCAGCATCGTCAGTCGTTCCCGCAGTATATTCAGAAATAGCTTTAAACTCCTTTTTACTCATCTCATACCACTTTGGGTTGTAGTGGATCTCTCGTGAGTTGAACAAGGTTGGCGCCGTTGTATTTATAGCTCGTACTGGAAGCTTCTGTGATGAAGCGTTTAAAGATAAGCCTGCTTTCCCATCGATATCGAGCATGATATATGGCTTTTCGTTTTCACTAGGGATAAACGGGCGCAAGCCAGCCATCTCTTTCCCAGTTGCATTAGTGTACTTCAGTGAAATCTCGACTGCATAGAGATCAGTGTCAACAAAGTTTGGTGATAAATCGAATATCCCTCCTTCCTTGACTACCATGTCGTCTACAAGCTTACTTATATTGCTCGAAAGATGCTTCGAAATGTCAGTCAAGTTTTGCGGAACCGACTTAGGTTTGAATAAGACCTCTTTTTTCACGAGATTCACTTCGACCTTTCCTAGTGGATACAGATCAACATCTTGATGCTCAAAACTGTAGCGACCTCTTGCGTCGTTTGCTTTCAAACGAATATCCACTGGTAAACGGTGAGTGTCAACCCCCCCTTGCTCAAGAGTTATCTCCAC
Source organism: Vibrio sp. D3 (assembly GCF_043995865.1). Lineage (NCBI taxonomy): Bacteria > Pseudomonadati > Pseudomonadota > Gammaproteobacteria > Vibrionales > Vibrionaceae > Vibrio > Vibrio sp. D3. The sequence continues at coordinate 606,865 of NZ_CP171886.1, forward strand.
ATTAGCAACCGATTTAGTGCTGACAATAAGTAGCAGCTTGGAGGCTTGAGCCGAAGGATCATAGGATGGCTGTTTTTTTGTCCAGCCGAGCGCTTCCATTATGTCGTCGTGCTCACTTCCGGGAATGAGGCTCTTAACGCTAGCATCATAAATGTACAAGTTTGCCTTAGCATCTGAGAATAATTCTGGATACTCTACTGCTTTTTTCCCTGCTCTTGCTAAGAAGGTTTTCTCATATAAGAATTCATGCTCTTTCGACATTGTTAAATTAAAGATGGAAGCCTTATTCGTACTAGAAGTTAGCTCCTCACCATCTTGTGTTTTAAATACGAGCTCTCTTTTATATGTTAGCTTTGTTTCTGTTTTAGCAACGTTAGGCACACCAACTTCTAAAAGGTAACGCATCACATAAGACGCTGAGTGTTGTTCATCTACCTGACCAAACACCGACTTCCATTCTTTGCTACCGTAGTCATCTGCAATAGGCTTGATGCCACTCATGATGTTGCATCCAAAGTAATAAGTAGGACTTACAACAACACCGTATAGTGTCGTATCTGTCTCTAACATTTGCTTCTCTGTTAAATACGCCCTCTCAGTTTCAACTAGTGATTCCAGTGCAATTTCACGAACATACTCAGTAGTGTAAGAGCCAAAATCATCAAAGAACCTATTTTGCCTCACAGGTCTAACACCCACAGGCACAAGATTAAGCAAACCTTCTTCTTTGAACTTGGTCAGCGTTTCGTCCTTCATATCAAGAATAATAAGTACTCTAATTGGCATAGTCGGCGTAATAGCTTCACCGCTGTTAACCCTGTCTTCGAGTGGGAGCCACTCGTCATTGACTTTTACGGAAACCATATGCCCAGCAAACATGGAGTCATCAAGCTTAGATAAATCTGGCGCTTTTAATAGAGATCTAAGCTTAGTTAAACTAGGGTCCGCAATAGTATGTATAGGACAGAATTTTTGATATACCTGCGATTGTTCAAGCGCTTTTATCCCAGTCTGAGATTGCTTCGCTCGGTATGTTACGTAACTCGTCATTGCAGCAAAACTCAGCACACTTTCCGAAGCACTACGGTAAATATTCTTTGTTTCTAGCCACGCTTCATCAAGGTGGAAAGAAGGAAGCCAAGTTCCCCCCAAATCCCATTCATCACTTAAAAGATAGGTCTTTATATAGCCTTCAATATCAAGATCTCTTTGCCCAGACGTCAAGTGATTAACCGCGTAATATTCCGAAACGTAATTAGTTGTTTTATTCTCTTCTTTTATTTGAGATTCAAGTAGAAGCAATCGCAGCAGCCCATTGAGCGCTATAGCGCGTTTTATATATGCCTTGCCAACAACACTCAGTTCATCGAACGCAGGTAAACCTCGATACAGTAACGCCTGTCCTACCACATCAAATTCAGAAAAACGTTTCTGCTTCTCTTTGTATTCTTCTAATTCTTTATTAAGAATTTTGGCTGCACCATCCAAAGTAGAAACCAAGGTTTCACCTGACCAATACAACCCATATGCTAACGCAGCACCTGGACCAAGCATTGGCGCAGCAAAGCCTAATGCAATATCAAAGGCTTGGCCGGAAAATTTCCAAATTTCCTCATGGACTTTCATCTCTGCTAAAACCGCTTTCTGTCGATTTTTCTCCAGAGCTAGCAGCCAACTTCTACAAGCAGGATATTCAAAAGCAGAGTTGAGGTAGAACTTCATCTCCGCTCGACGACTTAAGCGCCTATTACTCGTATCATTATCGGCATAAACGCCTTTACCAAGCGCAGATATTCGATGGTCCCACTTAATAGCATCAGTGCCAAGATCTTCTAAAATTGATGATTTCAGCGCCGAAGCACGTTTTTTCGACAGTTTAGTGTTGTATTCCACCGAGCCAATATCACACGTATATCCTTCAATGTTCAGCAACATTTCTGATTCTGTATTACGCAGATATTCAGCCACTTTAGAAACGAGCTTCTTATCAGAATTGGTAAGTTCATCATTTGCGCTATCAAATTCAAAAAACAGCGTGAGATAGCTTGCCTCACCTTCTTTTGCCCGTTTTTTCTCTAACAGCGGCCTACCATTTAACAGCACTTTATGACTTACACTTTTATCAGAGAATGCTTCAAGGAGCGCTTTTTTATGTTCCGCTTCAGACTCAAGCAGTGCCTGACGATCTTTTTCATCGCTCAATAAAAGTGTTGATATTACCGATTGTGTTTTCTGGCCATATTCCTTCGACTTATCAATATAGGCATTAAACGCCGCCTCGGAATTCTCGATACCTTTCGGAATTTCAAGACCGCTAGAAACAAACTCAGCAAAGCCAAAAGGCTTATCAAGTGCATATTCAATAGCCCGAACGGCGGGCTTTAAAGGAGTTACGATCTTATCGTCCACCTTATGCCAAAAATGCTGTAACGCTGGTGGAATTGTATAAACGCTCGGTAACGCGCTCCCAAAGTGATTTGACCAGTTAAGTGCTTTTGCTAAATCTTCAACAGATCCAAGCGTATCTTGAGCCGGTGGCTTCAGCTTTTGCGCAAAATCTAAGAAACCCTTTGCTTTTGCATCAATACCGACCGCGAGTTTTAAAGCATTTAAGAGCTTATCTTCAGCTTGCTCTCGATTCAAACCTGCGCTAAATGCTTTATGAACCGTCGTCATACTGAATGGATCCATCACGCCAGACGCTGAAGCCTCGATAACGGCTTTATAGTTACCGATGGAATTTAGAATATTAATCGACGGTTGCACACCAGTAGCAGGTTTGTTTTCGCTTGTATAGGGGAGATTTTTACTCCAATCGAGCCAGCCTTTAAATGTTTCTGGCGCATGTTGGAACAGTGACTCCTCAACAGAGATGGGATCACCAGAAAGGATGATGCTGCGCCCTGCTATTGAATAAATAGGCAGGTGTAAGACTTGCTCAGATAATGAGTAACAATTGTTTGGGATATTTAACTTAGCAACCTGAGCCATCTGGCTATCTGAAGGTTTAAGTAATGCATCCCAATATCGCTTAATTCCCTCTAAATCTATATCAAAGCGGACTAATTGCTTGATTTGATCATCCTCATCCAGATGACCGCCAGTTATCCAGAATGTGGCGACATATTGGGTTACTTCCTTTGCAACGTCAGAGTCACTGGCCTGATTAGCAATATCAAAGTATGTAACCGGCCTTACTCGGCTAGTGATTTTATTGCCTATATCCTTAGCATCCCCTTGGATGATCAAGTTTTCTGGTTGTCCGGACAAAGTAACTTCTGCTCCCTCAAAATAGTCGGCAGAGAAGAATAAATTGATGGTCCAAACTTGAGGAATACGCAGATAATAAAAATTATGATTATAGTTTTTGCTATAAATTTTTTCATACAGGCGTTTATACGCGCCTTTATTTTGCCCAAACTGCGCCTCTGCTGCTTCAGCTTTATGGATAAAAAACTCGGCTAATTCGGGCGCTAAAAATCGCCTCTCGGCAGGGTCTTTGCTTAGCTTTTGGTCCTGTTCAATATCTCTGTTAGTTACTACGCCAACTTCAATGCTTTCATCACTAGAACTTACAACATCCTTGGCCAAGGCTGCTAAGCGTTCCGTCCAAGCAGTATCTTCAGACATAACCGCAGCGGGAATTAAGTAAGGTGGGATATAGACGGGTTTTAGCTTATCTGTCGTGCTAGAAATCGTTAGTGGTGAAGAAGAAAGCTTATTCCCATCAAGCTCTTTAACTGATTGAACCTTGGTATTCCAACCTTGTAGCCGACCTGATGAATCACTGAAGTATAGTGGTGACGCATTCTTACTATTGCTACCATCCACAGCTTGACCAACTGTTAACTCTGGAAGGGCTAACGCAAAACCGGGCAATGGATAGAGCCCGTTGCCAGTAATGGCCTCCCCGCCTGGTCCGACCAATTGTCCCATCAAGTAGAGAGAGTGCTGTTCAATCTTAGCCCTAGCCATGATTACGCTCCTCTAGAACGGTTCTTGCTTTTTCGATGTCAGCATAACTTGGTAGCGGATAGAGTGACTCGCTCCAATTATCCGCTTCTTTATGCTCAATCACATTACGGCTAAAGCCAAAGCCATAGGCGGATTTTTTAACTCGTTCTCCATCTCTAAAACCTACGAACCCATATATCATTTCTGTAGTAGGGCTATTATCGGTGGGCTGGTGTAATACGCGGGTTATGTTTCGACCGTGAACAGGGACGAACCACATATCACTACCGTTAAAAGCCAACAAATCCACTGTAGCAGGGAAATCGCCTATTTTTTCAGAGGGCCTTCCCGAGCGGTATGCCGCACCTCCAAGGCAATAAAAACCATCTCCATACTTTCCGCCCCAGACATTACAATCGTAGCTATCCGGAGTAAAGTCACCGCGATCGACCAGTTTTAAGGTTTTTGCATCAAACACGAATGTATTACCGCATTTGGGTACATCGCTCTCCCCAAAAGTTTCAAGGTATTCGTCATTCTCCCACCCACAGCCAAACCCCGCCAAACTCGAATTAAAACTCAAATAGATCGCTTGCTCTGACTGGCTCATATAAGGCTTGGCAAAAGAGGTCATGTAACGTGCGTATGAACCATTTACATCAGTAAATTTCACTACCTCTTTGGTGTCTAGCTTAACCAGAAGAAGCTCATCTCTTTTTTTCACAACAACTTGTGTGCTGTCTGTATCCCACATGATGTCGTGACGAGTTGAGCCAGACTCCTCACTAATGTTAGTTATTTCGCCATTATCTAGATCATACAGCACGGTACTATCTTTCTGAGGGACAACAAGATAGCGGCCGTTTGGCGATCGTGACATATATTTAGCATAATCAATCCCAGTATTAGGCGGGGGAGGCAATATCCCTTCAGGGATCAGCAATTGAGGGTTAGTACCATCAATATTTAATACCCAGTAACTGACCTTGGATTTATCTTCTCGGTTTTCGATAGTAAACAGGACCTGAGGGAGTGTCACATTTTCAGTATTCCAATCTGCAACATTTGGGTTATCCGGTATTTCAAAATCGTACTGGTAAAGCCAAGTATCCGTTTTACCTTTGTACAAATCTAGGCGGTCTGCCATGCTCTCTATTCGAGCTTTCTCATCAAAATACGGCTTAGCAATAATGTAACCAACACCCGCAACAACAACAGTCGTCAAACCCAAGCCGAGTAATATTTTCTTTTTCATTCTTAATCCATTTTCTATTTAGGTTACAACGACCAATCCAGCACTAATGACTCAAAGCGTTGTTTTTCTGCTGCAGTCATATCTTTAGGCTTATCGTTTGGCTGAGCTTCGGGCGAACGTTCAGTAGCGCTCTCAGGTTCAACAAATAAATCGTTGTAAGCGACCCGATCAAAAAGTACGTGACGACTGTCTGGGTCTTGGTCATGTACCAGGGACATAGTAAAGACCCCGTCCGATGGTAGCCCACTTAACAGCGCTTGCTGCCAGTCGTGGTCTTCCCCTTCATAAAACTCTAAATCAAAGACGTCTTTATAATCGCTATTGTGATCGATTACATAGAGTGAATTCAAAGCGGTGATGCCAGACGTACCAACATCCACCCGGAATAATAGGCCACTGTTTTTTCCATCCACATAAGCGATGACCGTATTACTCTGGTCATAACTACGTACTATGGCTTGCTGGTCACTCAGCCATGGCATGTCATCCTCGGTAACTTTGTGGATGGCGGCACTGTCTACATCGGAGGTGAATTCTCGTGCACTGAATGACTGCGCGTCACTGTAACTGCTTAATTCATCTAATGGCGTGCTGGATTTCTCTAGCAAAGCAGCATCCGATTCTAATGCTTCAATTTGAGCAAAGCGCTTTTGCTTTGGTGAGAAAATGATCTTGAGTCCATTTTCTCCCTGCTGGACTTCACCCGATATTTTGTAAGGTGCCCAAAAATGCGCCATGGCAAAACCGCTTGCGCTTCTTTGTATTACCTGATGTGTGTCCTTTTTCTTTTCTTCTTGCTCTAGGGTACGGTAATACTCGACGTCAACATCTTGGTAGTAACCTTTCTCGGTGATAGCCATCTCTCGCCAAAGCTTCCCTTTCCAAAACACATAAAGGAAACCACCACGCAGGTCAGAAGCTTTTGCTTTGTCGTTGCTGCCATCTAAGTAAGCCAATGGTCTCACAGGCACCAACACGTTATCCCACTCATCCATCTGAGTTTCTTTATCAACGGGTTGCAAGTCTTCGGCGAGTTTAAGCAAGATTGGCTGAGGCTGGTCAGAGCAAGGGATTTTGATATAAAGCGTTTTGCCTTCAGCATCCAGATCTTTAAACGTGGCAAGGCTACGGTGTTTGTTCTCGGTATCAGCCTTGCCTACAGTCACTTTTTCTTTTTGAGCGTCGGTTTTTCCCAACATCAAACATGCTGCATTACTAGACCACTGTCCCGCAAACTCGACAACAATTTTTTGGTCTGGGCTTGGCTCAGAAGGTACATGCGTGTAACGGCGAACTAGAGCAACATCGTCAGTAACCTGCTTGTATCCTGCTTTAAAAGCTTTGCTTTCATTCGAAGCAGATACAGAGTCAACGAGTGATTTAAGTCTAGGGAAGCTTTGCAGCTGAGAGTCCGTCAATGGCGACCGACGAGCAACGGTAGATAATGACACCCAATTGCCTTTCCCCAATTCGATTCTTATAGCAGCTAGCAATGCGCTGGTCGTTTTTTTGGCAGAGATGGAAATCTTTTGCGCCAATTCTTTAGGGAGGTTTCTAAGGATGTCATCTGAATTTCGCAAACGCGAAAGCTGTCCTATACACTCGTCCGGTGTAAGAACATAAGATAGCTCGTTGGAGGATAGCTTCGAGCTAGGTATAAATTTGCAAACTAAATGCATTTGAATTCTCCACAACCAACATCGTAAATATGGTTGCGGTGACGTTTAAGCTGATAAGGCTTACTGGTACGATTTGGTCTGCGTATCCTACTTACTTAGCCATTGATTTTCAACGAGATAGAAAAATTACCCGAATTCAAAAACACCAAACAAATGGTGATTTTTACTATCAAAACATGCGATTTAACCACAATGAAAGCCAGTAACATCACCCGATTTGTCAAAATGGTAAAATCTTACTCTCTAAAAAAATTTAATTTATGGACTGAAGTTAACAAAAATCGTAATAACGTGAGCTTGAGGTAAGCGCTCGGAAAGTCAGAAGCTGATGAGATGCCCTCCTCAGCAACAAACAACAAATTGACTGTTACTGAGGAAGTTTAAATAAAAAGGTGAGCGCATTACGCACTCACAAAAGTAACTGCTCTGAAGCTTGCTAGGATTAAATTTGCTTCATCGCGAGTTAAAGAGACGAGGTATTACCCATCGACCTCATGCAGAACACTATACTCAGAGTATAGAAACGAGCGTAAATATATAATATTTAAAAAGATTTTCAACGCGACACATTCACCACAGCATCTACCGAGCGACCATCACAATCACGTCATACACACCTAAAAGCAACATTGGCCTAGTTATTATAGATATTCAGCCTTGTATTAAGACGATTCATTAATTCGAGTAACTTATCAATAAAGGCAATTATTTTGATAAATATCACAAAAAGTCCCAAATAAATAAAGCGAGCTAAACGCTCGCTTTATTTATGCGGCATCTTTAAAGGTTCTGTTCTCGCCAAAATATCGGTTATAGACAGCTCCTAAAGAGGCCGTACTTGCGTAACGATCATAGTTAAATGTTGCTTGAGCCTCTTCAGCAGAGGCAGACAGCTTGTTGGTACCATTCACATAAATCGTCACCGCCCCGTCTTTCAGTCCTGAAAGATCTAAGTCAATTGTCCATGAGTCTGAAAATACGGTTGCCATGCCTGTAGCCTCTGTACCATCAGCGTCGACTGCTTTGATATCTATATACTCACCATCTTCAAACCGTTCACTGCTACCACTTACTGTCACGCTTTCCACTCCAGTAACATCGTTGATAGCATCTAGATGTATTGTTGGTGTGATTGGCAAGGAGTAAGTCGTGTTCTGGCTACCTGTATTCCCTGATAAGTCTTGGTAGTCACGAACCAGCAACGCCACATTGAGCTCTGACGTGCTTGGTACCACCACATCACCAGTCCAAACACTTGGGTCCGCGGTTGCCACTAATGAAGTGATCGTTGTGCCACCTAACTCTGCCGCGGCGGATTGCAGATCTTTATCGAATTCCAGCGTCACCGTCACGCTTTGGCCGATAGATTGGTGCTCAGGCGTAAACGTCACGTTAGTCAGCATTGGTAGGGATTGCGCGAGTGTAAAGCTCTGGCTTTCACTCACTTCAATGCCCGCAGAGTTCGTCCCCGTCACCATCACAGTATAAGTACCGTTGGTTTGGTGACTCATATCAATCGCGTCACTGATCCAAGTGCCACCGGCTTGTACTGTCGCGCTGCTGCTTTTCAATACCGTCGCGCTGCCTTGGGCTTTCACTTCAAGACGCAAGGACTGACCGTCAAAACGTGTCGACGTACCTTCGAATTGTAGCGTGGCGGCTTGCATTTCATTCACACTGCCCACCGGCGTAATAGCTAAGGTCGGCGTGATCGGCATGGAGTAAGCCGTGTTCTGGCTACCGGTATTTCCTGATAAGTCTTGGTAGTCACGAACCAGCAACGCCACATTGAGCTCTGACGTACTTGGTACCACCACATCACCAGTCCAAACGCTTGGATCCCCGGTTGCCACTAATGAGGTGATCGTGGTACCACCTAACTCCGCAGCGGCGGATTGCAAATCTTTATCGAATTCCAGCGTCACCGTCACGCTTTGGCCGATGGCTTGGTGCTCAGGCGTAAACGTCACGTTAGTCAACGTTGGCAGAGATTGCGCCAATGTAAAGCTCTGGCTTTCACTCACTTCAATACCCACTGAGTTCGTCCCTGTCACAGTCACGGTATAAGTGCCATTGGTTTGGTGACTCATATCAATTACGTCACTGGTCCAAGAGCCACCGGCTTGTACTGTCGCACTGCTGCTTTTCAATACCGTCGCGCTGCCTTGGGCTTTCACTTCAAGACGCAGGGACTGGCCGTCAAAGCGTGTCGACGTGCCTTCGAATTGTAACTTGGCGGCTTGCGTTTCATCCACACTGCCCACTGGAGTGATGGCTAAGGTCGGCGTGATCGGCATAGAGTAGGCTGTGTTCTGGCTACCTGTATTCCCTAATAAGTCTTGGTAGTCACGAACCAGCAACGCCACATTGAGCTCTGACGTACTTGGTACCACCACATCACCAGTCCAAACGCTTGGGTCCGCGGTTGGCATTAATGAAGTGATCGTTGTACCACCTAACGCCGCCGCGGCGGATTGCAGATCTTTATCGAATTCCAGCGTCACCGTCACGCTTTGGCCGATGGCTTGGTGCTCCGGCGTAAACGTCACGTTAGTCAACGTTGGCAGAGATTGCGCCAATGTAAAGCTCTGGCTTTCACTCACTTCAATGCCAACTGAGTTCGTCCCTGTCACAATCACGGTGTAAGTGCCGTTGGTTTGGTGACTCATGTTCATTGCGTCACTGGTCCAAGTGCCACCAGCTTGTACCGTCGCACTGCTGCTTTTCAATACCGTCGCGCTGCCTTGGGCTTTCACTTCAAGACGCAGGGACTGTCCGTCAAAACGTGTTGACGTACCTTCGAATTGTAACGTGGCGGCTTGCATTTCATTCACACTGCCCACTGGAGTGATGGCTAAGGTCGGCGTGATAGGCATGGAGTAAGCCGTATTCTGGCTACCGGTATTCCCTGATAAGTCTTGGTAGTCACTAACCAGCAACGCCACATTGAGCTCTGACGTGCTTGGTACCACCACATCACCAGTCCAAACGCTTGGGTCCGCTGTTGCCACTAATGAGGTGATCGTCGTGCCACCTAACTCCGCCGCGGCGGATTGCAGATCTTTATCGAATTCCAGCGTTACCGTCACGCTTTGGCCGATGACTTGGTGCTCAGGAGTAAACGTCACGTTAGTCAAGGTTGGCAGAGATTGCGCGAGTGTAAAGCTCTGGCTTTCACTCACTTCAATACCCGCTGAGTTCGTCCCTGTCACAATCACGGTGTAAGTGCCATTGGTTTGATGACTCATATCAATCGCGTCACTGGTCCAAATGCCACCGGCTTGTACTGTTGCACTGCTGCTTTTCAATACGGCAGCGCTGCCTTGGGCTTTCACTTCAAGACGCAGGGACTGTCCGTCAAAACGTGTTGACGTACCTTCGAATTGTAACGTGGCGGCATGCGTTTCATCCACACTGCCCACTGGAGTGATGGCTAAGGTCGGCGTGATAGGTAATTCGTGAGCGGTGTTATCCTTCCCTATGTTACCAGTCAAATCTTTAAACTGACTAACAACCAAGTCGACACTTAACAGCGTGGTGCTCGGAACTTGTACATCACCAACCCAGACCTTTTTATCTGCCGTTGCGGACAGAGAACTGATGCGATTGCCGCCAAGCATAGCGGTCGCCTCTTGGAGCTCTTTATCAAACTCAAGCGAGACACTCACGCTTTGCCCCACACTCTGGTGCTCGGGGTTAAATGTCACATTGGTCAGTTTTGGTAAGGTTCCTTCAACCGCGATACTTAAGCTGCTTCCTTTTCCAGGAATTGTGTTGGTACTTTGATAGCTATTGTCTTCTACCTGAATAGTGATATTTTTATCTTGTTTTTCTGGGCTGACATAGTTAACCGTCCACGTAATATTGTCTGAAGTCGACCAAGTATCTTGTTTTAACGTTCCTGTTGCACCGCTATCACTAGCGACAAGATGGACATCTGAGATATCAAAGTTCGTAACTTCTTCTGTAAAGTTAAACGCGAGCGTAATCTCTTCGCCTCCAAAAAGAGGGGCGCTTGAGGCGGTAGAGATACTTAGCCCGGGAACGGTTGCCGCTTCCACATGCGCGTCAATAGAACTTTCACTATTGTTATCCACCTTGTCTGTTGCTGCCACCGTGATCGTATGATCGCCTTTAGGTAACAAATAGCTTATGACATAAGGCCCCGCTTCGGTTGTCGGCTCAGTAATCGCTTGAGGAGCCACAGTGCTGCCACCACTCACCGCTTTTGACGTGACGAGATTTAAATTTTTATCTGTAATGTATGCACTAATTTCTAGCTGATACTTATCGTTTGTCGGTATCTTAGAGATTTGATTAGCACTTAAGCCAGAAATACTTGGAACGTCATAATCAACAATAGACTCGATAACTTGTCCATCATAACTTTTGCCTAGTAATTCAAAGCTTGTATTCTCTCTTCCAACTGAGTCCGTCACCGTCACCTTAAGGGTATATACCCCTTGGTTATCGACGGCAAAGTTCATCATTCCATTACCACTAGATGAGATAACATCACCTGAGTAACGCAAGGAATCACCGAGGCTTGGAATAAGCTCCACAGAATATTGTGAAGCTTTCACTCTTTCTCCTTCCACCGTAGATACCGTAAACGGCTGGCTCGCCTTGGTTAAAAACAGTTTCCCACCCTGCAAACTCGTAATTCCATCGAAATCAACTGTGACTTTAGGAACACTAATATCAATGACTTTTCTGATATCAGAATACAGTCCGACGCTATCTGTCGCTTTGATGTCTACTGTGATTGAACCACGCCCCTCTAACTGAGATTTCGGTAGTTCAAAGTACGTAGATGAACCATTCCCATCCTCTACTCTTTCTTCTTGATAACTCGGGTTTAAAACCGAGTAGTTTACTTTTGCGAGGCTGCTACCAGTGTCCGTTATATCAAAACGAAAACGAACATTATCAGGATTTGTTGGCGATTCGGTTACGATAATCTCATCGCCAACACTTGGAGGTGTGTTGTCAACTTTAATATCAACGGTCGCTTCACCGACTCTCGACCACACATCCGTTGCGGTAATAATTGTCCTGATCGTTTTTCCATCAGCATCGCTAGGAAGTTCACTCGTAAATGTTGAACACTTGTAGGTTGGGTCATCTGCACACACTTCCAATTGCGCAAACTTCTCCGGATTATCTTTATAGTTGTAGGATTCCGTTCCAAATCTGGCCATCACATTGTCTAGCCTAGAGTTTTCATACAACTTAATTCTGAATTTAGCGACAAGCTGCTGACCATTAATGGTTGTGTTTCCAACCGGATCAGTAATTTCAACGACTACCGAACCTTTAGGTAATTCAAGCAGCAGATCATGCTCTGGCGTCAAGTTTCCTGCTAAATCAGATACGTTCTTGATTTTGTATTCTTGAGTTGTACTCAGGCCATCAATAATATCGGCGTAGGATTCAGAATACGTACACTTGATATTTCCAACACCTTTGGCACAGGTCGTTGGTGTATAAGCTTTGTTGCCAAGATTACGAACCAACTTTGGATATTTATCTGAACTTTCAGTATTCACGCCTGACAAAGCATCATTGAAAGAGAGCTCAAATGTGAGCATCTTCTTCTTCAAAGCTTCATCAAACCAAACATCACTTCCTTTAAAACTGTATGAGTTACCATCAACGACTGTTGGTGCATCAATATCCACCATCGAAAAATTGAACTTGTTGATCGTTTCACGCCCATTTGTACCCAAGGTTTTAGTGATCAAAGTGACAGGTGCTTTCGTCATGTTTTGCCCAACATTGACACTACAACTGTAAGGTTCTTGCGATACGTTGATAACACCAGAAGTTGGTTGCTCATTAGTTGGTGGTGCATCTAGAGAGTTGTACTCTTCACGAACCCAACACTCTAACGTTTTGGCTTTGACCGCACTCAATGTAGTAAAGGTGACATCAAGAACACCATCAGATAAGTAGTTTTGGAAGTCCAGCGGACTTGCAACCGAGAGAACCACGCCTTCACGCTGTACGCTAAAGGTTTGGTTTACTTTTCCAACCTTTCTGTCTTTTTCGTCAAGGTAACGAACTTTGTTGTAAACCTTTATATCAAGTTCATAGTTACCATCTTTGGCAATTTGTGTAGAAAGCAGCGTTGCCGTCCAAGTGCCATCTGCGGTTTCTGAGAACGTAAAGTTAGTCCCGTTTTGCTCTCCAGAAAATCTATACGTTGAGTCAATTCGATCAACGCCACTATCATCAACAATATCAAGCGTAAGTACGATATTTCCATCTTGATAGATGGTGTTGTTTGTAATTGGCGTTCCATCCGTGTAACTCATCGCTAGCGTTACCTGCGGGATGGAATTGTACACTTTAACGGTAAAATCTTGCTCACCACTGGTTAAGGTTGTGTTGCCACGAACATCAGACCCTTTTAAACGAACCTTGTGTGTACCCGTACCTAAATCACCAAGGCTCACTTTGAGATCTTCATTGATTTTTTTACCTGGAGATCCAGGTAATGGCTCAAGATAGCTAAACGTCCAATACTCTAGGCTTTCTCGATTTACGCCATTAATTGAAACATCACCGTTGGCATTTAGGTCTAACGCCGTTAGGTCAAAGACATAGTTTCCTAAGTAGTAGTCATTCGCATTGAAACCACTTAACCCTAATGTTGGCCCATCACGATCAAGAATAACCTTGCTCGTGTTAGAACTAGATTCAAAACCGTAAATATCGGTTGCTTTTACATACAGTGACGTCGTTTTTTCATCTTCAGAAATGTCTATTTTATCTGTGTCACTCTTAATGAGAGACATTACAAACTCTTTAGATGAATCCGTTGGCACAATTGTCTTAATTGGCGAATCTTTACCATTCTGATATAGAGAGACTTGCTCAATGTCTGAATCGTCTATTACAGATTTAAATCGCACGTTGAACTCACGCCCGACAACATAGTTCTCTTTGGACAATGTGTCTTCAACCCAAGGCGTATTTAGGATGATTTCTGGACCTTTGTTATCGACTTGGAATGTGAATTTCCCTGTTGTACTAACATTGGCAGGGTAAGCGTTGTCCGTCGCAGTGACATAAAATTCATTCCATTCATCGTAATCAAATGCTTTTGAAACCAGTTGGACTTTGACGTCAGGTTGTTCACCAACTAGGTATGGTACGTCACACGTCTCTGTTAGAGGGTCACAGCTTTCTAATGTCAGTGCCTGACCAGACCCTCGGCGAAGATCTATTTTTACATTATTGCCGGGGCTTAACGTCCCCCAATCAATGACAGGTGTCCATTGGTTGTTACCGCCTAAACGGCTTTGGACCTGCTCACTTTTTACAATAGGAGCTTCAGAGTCGATACGAATATTGAATCTCGGAGCCGTGCTAGTTAACTCTGAAACGGAGTTACCTAAATTATCCTCTGCCGCTGCAACGACTAGCCAATCACCATCACCCGGGTAAATCGTCGCGCCTTGATTTGAACAAAGCTCCCCCGTACATAATTTGACTTTAAAGGCGTCTTTCGAGTTATTCGCAAAGTCCTCTGGTGTGTATGTGACTTTTTCACCCGTTTGCTGGTAGAAAACAAGACCTCTTGAAGAAAGCTTGTCACCCACAACGTCTTCAACCTTGAAGGTCAATTCATGGGTATTTTTGGCATTTAAATAAATACCGTCTTCTACAGGTTTACCATCGACATCATTAGGTGGGAGGTAACTCGTTTTAGGGAAATCATTATCAATAAATACCGTTTCTATGAACGGATCTTTGCCATCGTAACCATACGCATTACCATGTGGGTCCATGGCACTGGTTTCCACAGCAAACTCTACAATATCTTTTAGTTCACTAGACTGAGAGTTAAGGGTAAAGAGGTACTCTTTTCGATAAGCATTGCTGTTGCCAGGGTTCTCTACAATGTTAATGTCCAGCGGTATTTCAATGTTTGGCTCACTGGCTTGATACCACATCGTGCTAAACTTCGGACCATAAGCGTCGGTTTCTACAATACCAGAAGGATCGTCTAGGATAATTTTAGAAACAACTTCACCAGCAATATAAAGCCTATTGCCAACCATCGTCTCTCGACCGCTTTCAATCGTTAATTTTGGCTGTGGAGGCAAGATATCGATACTGCTACCCTCTGTATCAAAAATGTTCTTACCATTTAAGTTAGGATTAGCCATCGAAATATCATCAGCATAGAGCTGCGCGATATTGGTCTCAATACCGTATTTGCTCGCCATGATTTCGTAATACGATTGCGCTAAATCCTTTCGATAAGTATCGGAACCGAATTGATAAGAATCGAGCATAACCTGACGTCCACCAACACCAATACCATTCGCTTTTCCATCAAAGCTCAAATCATCGTAAATAGCGGAGGCAAAATCTAATGAGTTATTTCTCGGCATTCCTTGAGCAATACTATCGATGGCTTCGACAAGAAATCGGTGTAGATAATCGTTTGATGGCTTTTCTGGAATCGCTTTAGTAGCAAGCATTTCGTTAGTTGCATAAGGCACAACCGTTGGATCAAACCCAAAGAATGAGTTGTTGTTCGTGCCTGATAACGCGTAGCGCACCTCATCAAGAATTTGAATCGCACGCTCAGAAGTTTTCTCTCCGGCAGTGACTTGATCCCACTGGAAATCAAACAAGCTAGTCTGATATGTCGATAGTTCAGTAATATAGTAAGTCTGAGAGCCATTGAGCTTAAAGTACACGCCAATATTGGCCTTGTTTAAATCAACCGTTACTTTTTTGGTTCCTGGATCTCTTTTCCATTGATAGTAGTATGGCTCGCTGCCCTCGATACCAATTAAACGAACACGCATGAAGTCATAATTCACAACATCAGTTGTGGTTTCACAACTCGCGACGTCAAGAGCCATTGATTGGTCACTTTCCAATTGTTGGATAGTGGTACAACTCGCAAGTGAAGTGAATTCACCATTTGGACTCAACCCTTCAAGTTGAGCTCGCGCACCAATAAATGGTGTCACCACTTTTATAGTTGGCAGATCAAAGCTACTTCTAAAATATACTTCTCTTGGAGTGCTTTCGTTATCAGACTCATCGACGGTTTGAATGACTAACTTCTGACTACTGTTTTCTGATACCGATTTAAAGCTGTCACCCAAAATATCTCTTACAAATGGAATGTAATAGATGACATCCTCTACACGCCCATTACTGTCTAACAGCGTTTCGTGCGGAATTTTTGCGATGTAATCGTCATCTGATGCAGTTGTATCAATAACTTGCTGAAGTGAGTAGTTGTTATCGTTGTTTTGGCTTACGTAGTACTTGACGACGAGCTTAAGCTTATTAGCGTTGGAGCCTAAAACCGTATCGGTATTTACGTCTGATACTTTCACACGAACATAAGGGATTTTATTCTCTTTCAATAAATTAGCGTTGAAGTTACTAAAATCTATCCCTTTTAATGAGTTCTGAATCCCTATACTTGCGTACGCATAGTCAATCTTTAGGAAATCGCGGCTTGCTTGAACATTGTCTGGGGTATACGTATCTTGAGAGTAGATACCATCGTAAGTGGTTCGTTCACCATCTAAACCGACATTTACGTACGTCATTGACGCACCTTCAGGATAAGTAATCGTTTGTGCTGGCGCTTGATCGTCACGACTTACTGCATGCTGAGCGGTGCCCGTATTACCTTTGCTATCCTTCGCTCGAACCTCAAAGACCGTCGTAGATAGGAATTCATCAGTTGGGTAAGCCTTGCTAAACTCACAAGCATTTCCAGACTCTACAGTGACAGGAGAACATGTGACGTCCTCATGTAAGCCATCTTTAAATGAAATACTGACCGAACTTATCTCTTGCGAGCTTTCTTTTACAACCCCTTTCAGAACATACTCTTTAAGTTGATTATTAATTGCACTCGCCGATGTAATATCAATAACAGGCGCATCGTTATCCCATTCAAAGTTGATATGAAGACCCGAATGGCTGCCTGGAATTAACTCATTACCCAATACATCCGCTGTATATAAGACTAATCGTGCTGCTGTTACGTTTGAGAGCCCTGTGGCAGGGTTCATATCCACACTATCGATCTCTTTGGTATTAATGTTAACTTTAACGTTGGTCTCTCGAAGGCCAACTTCAAAATCATCAAATTCAACCGAACAGAATGTGCTTCCAAAATCTTGTATGTCGTTACATTGAAATTCACCAGACCAAGAGCCATTAACCTGATACTGAATAAAGGCGGATACGTCTTCTACACCGATAGCATCAACAATCTTTAGATCAACTTTATCGGTGCCAGCGAGCACATCACTGTCCGTACGAGTAACTATTGGCGCATCTGTATCGATATCCGTACCATCTCGCGGTGGAATGACGCCATCAGTACTGCCATATGTACCTAAGTCATTAAGCTTCTTACTAAAGTCGACATAGTCTGCGGCATCAGTACCAGAGATATTGACACTTGGATCGTTTACCACGATCAGAACATGCTGAGATAAATCACGTGTATAAATGTCGCTATTTATCTTTTTCTGTCCAAAGCTGAGGGGAGTCACTGCTCCTGAAGTCTGGCTCACTTCAAGACCATCAAGAACACCATCTGCAATAACATCCCTATATTGGATGTCAGCGAAATGCATTGAAGTGTAGACGTTATCGCTGTTGCCGTATTTTTTTATAAGATCGTAAGAGTAAGACGAGTATGCAGTTAATAAAGCGCCGTATTGATGCCCAGCACTAGCAAAACTGCTTTGCCCACCTTTGGTTATATCAATAGGTTTGGTCTCATTTACGTCAAACCCATACATGCTATTGATACTATCCAAAGCAGTTGAAAAGGCACTCTCATCTGTGGATCCTTGAGAAATTTTGTACTTTGCCAAGCCTGCTGCCAAGTTCGACAGCGGAGTAAGCATTAACTTTTGCTCACTCCCCTCTTTAAAGTTCACAACACCTTCAAATTTAAGTGTCTTCGCATTGCTCACTGATACCGTTTCATTCGTAAACGGGTCGGTATAACTCCCCTCTTTTGCAACAACAAAAAGAGGCATTGAAGACGATTCAAACTCTAGCAGATAGTTTCCGAACGCATCAGACGTCGTGTTAGCCAACTTCCGGCCTAAGTTTCCATTTTTGAACTCGAAAACCTCAATCTTTGCGCCATTTACAGGGGCGTCAAAAACCATACCGGAAATGCTTCCTTTGCTTCTAGCTGGAGGTGTGTTGTCTCCTCCATCACCACCACCACATGCACTCAATAAAAGAGATGTAAGCGTAAGACCTAATGTTAATTTCAGCGTATTTTTAGCGAACATAGTAATTTGGCAAAATATATTTTGCCGAGATTATATTATTGTAAAATATTTTCTCAACATGACAATAACACCATTTAAAAAGCCAAAAACACCAGGCCAACCGTCACTTTTACTAAATTATTAAATTAAAATCATCACCTATAATTATTCACTTAGTTAAAACGGAGGAATTAGCCATACTTTAATGCTAGGTTTTATTTAAAATATTATACTCTACGCACAACTGTCAGCCTTGATAAACCACCAAAACTAATGACTATTTTGATAATAAAAAGGAGTATGCGAACTCCTACCGCAACCCTTCTCACCATTGCCTTACTCATTTTTATTGGCGTGTCGCTTTCTCACCACATCCTCACTCCCATGGATAGACTGCCTACCGTTAAGCCTTTGGAGTTCAAGAATGAGGGAGTTCAAACGCCTTTTGAGGTGGGTACTCTTAGACAAAAAATCACCATAGGTGTGGTTGAGTACTCGTTTGTCGCTTCATTGTTAAAATCAGGGATAAGTCAAAAAGAGATTAATTTGCTATTGGCCCTTATTAAAAGTAACTTTAATATTATTGATTCAGTTAAGAGAGATGACCATTTTATCTTAAGAACTAAGTTAAATAGTAGAAATGAAACCTATATTAGTTCTTTTTACTATTTAGGTAGTAAAACCGATTTATTTATTATCAATGATGGGAAAGGTAACATATTTGATGAACATGGCGTGTCAATAAAAAATAAACTCCGATTTTCAGACCCCTTTGATAAAAGCTACAGAGTAAGCTCTGGCTATGACTTAAAACGAACACACCCAGTAACTAATATAACGACTCCGCACTTAGGCACTGACTATGCAACACCAGTAGGTACACCGATTCGTAGTATTGCTGATGGTATCGTTTTAAAGTCTCGTTACAACCGTTTTGCGGGCAACTACATTAATATCCGCCACACAAGTGGTGCGGTATCACGCTACCTACACTTATCTCAACGCAACGTCCACGTTGGCGAGAAGATCAGCCGAGGACAAGTGATAGGAAAAACGGGTAACACAGGAAGAACAACAGGGCCGCATTTACACCTTGAACTGCACATTAATGGTATTCCGGTTGATTACGAGCGATACATTCAAAAGCACCCAAACACTGACGTTAATATAGAAATGCTAATTGCAGCGAGAAAAGAAAAAGCTGAATTAACAACGGAATGGCAACGGTATATGCAGTCAAATCGGCAATAAAATACTTCGGTTCGATCTTTCTTCATTTATCTGAAGCGAGTCCTCGTAACCCTCTGAGCGCTTCAAGTCCTGTCGCCACTTTCCAAGTTCAGGACAAAAAAGAGCTGCTATATGCGGCTCTTAATGATGCAAATCTTTGTTTACAGACCCATGAGTTAATATTTTTGTGGGCACAACTAAATGTAGAAAACTTACTGGCACGTAACACGCTTAAACTTCAGAAAAAGCTATCGTCCTCCAGTAAGAGCTTTAATGGTTCAGCATCCAACTGCTGTTGATCGCCTCTCCCTGCTCATCAAGTTTATGAATAATATAGTCGATAAACACTTTTACTTTCGCGGGCACAAACTTACGACTTGGATAGTATATATAGACACCCTGACCATCGGTTCTTTGAGGTTCAGAAACCAACATCAGTTTACCTTGCTGTACTAAGTCTCGAGCAAGATATTGGGGCATCAGTGCAATCCCTGCTCCTAAACTCGCTAAAGAGGCCATCGCATAACCATTGTCTACTGTCACTTGATGTGTAGGACTAAATTCTACTAATTGCCCATCTAAAGGCATCGTCAAGGTAAGCAAGCGCCCCGATTGTTTATAGCGGTACATTATCCATTTGTGCTGGTTAAGCGCTTCAACACTCTGAGGCCGACCAAACTTCTTTATGTACTCCGGACTGGCAAACATACCCATATCAATAGGACATAATCGCCTCGCAATCAGGTTGCTGTCATTTAGTCTCCCGCTTCGAATAGCAACGTCCATCCCACTCTCCAATATACTGGTGTATTCATCGGAAAAGCTAAGATCCAACTTCACTTCAGGGTAACGTTCGCAAAACTCTGGAATCAGCGGAGTTATATAGTTTTGCCCGAACGATAAAGGAAGGCTGACACGAAGTGTACCAAACGGAGATGCAATACTTTGATGAAGCTGCTCTTCACTACTTTTGAGCAAGTTGATCACTTCTCTTGCCGTCTCAAGGTAGTTAAATCCCGCTTCAGTGAGCTGGAGTTGACGTGTTGTACGGTGCACTAAACGAACACCCAAATCCTGTTCTAGGCGAGCAATCGCTTTACTAACAGTAGAAGGCGACTGCCCTAATTGATTCGCGACTGCTGTAAAGTTCCCTAAGTCCACAACAGATACAAACAACTTTATTAATGACAACTTATCCATAACGCTCACAATTAATGAAAAATAATCACATCTAATATGACAGAAAAAGTATTTTTGTGTCATGCAAACTTTTCTAGTATTTCGGAAAAGCATACCTAGCTATAGATATTTCTACTGACCTCAGAGACGACAAATAAAGCCAACACCATTAACTCTACACTCAAAATGCTCGGGCTTACGGCATTTTCTCCAACCTTTAATTCCATTGCATCTCATTAAGTGCAATGAAACATACTGAACTTGCTCTAACACGGTAAGAGGTTTTAATGACAATAATTCAACTTAAACGCGAAGTGATCTGTTTTGCTGGCGATTCTGGAGATGGTATCCAATTACTTGGAGAACGCTTTTCAGACAACTCGTCGAAACAAGGAAACGATGTCATGACGTTACCTGATTATCCAGCTGAGATAAGGGCTCCGGCAGGAACCACATCTGGAGTATCGGCTTTTCAGATGCAATTTGCCTCAACAGAGATTTATACTCCTGGCGACGATTTTTCAGTCTTAATCGCTCTGAATGCCGCTGCATTAAAAACCAAAATCTCACAACTCGTTGAAGGCGGTTTGGTGCTTATTGATCTCGATGGTTTTAATAAAAAAAACCTTGAGCTTGCTGGCTATGAATCTAACCCATTGAGCGATGGTAGCCTCGCAGATTATCGAGTGATTAGTGACAGTTTTACGCGTTTAACCGTTCAATCTCTTTCTGAGTTAAACATTGCGCCTAAAGTAGTGAAGCGAAGCAAAAACTTTTTTATGCTTGGTATTGTTTTATGGATTTACAGCCGTCCGCTAGAACCGACCATTGAATGGCTAAATAATAAATTCGCTGACAATTCGCAAGTGAGAGAGGCAAACACTTTAGCCATAAAGTCGGGATTTAATTATGCTGAAACAACCGAAATATTCAGCGACTGTTTTCAGGTTGCTCCCGTAGCAGATAAAGCAGGCTTGTATCGCACTGTTTCAGGGAACGAAGCATTATCGCTTGGGTTAATATGCGCAGCAGAAAAACTCCAACGCCAGCTATTTTTGGGCTCGTACCCCATAACACCCGCCTCAGATATTCTACACACGCTATCAACCTATCAACACTTTGGGGTTACGACATTCCAAGCAGAAGATGAGATTGCAGCTGCTTGTTCAGCTTTAGGCGCATCTTATGCTGGCGGTTTAGGAGTCACATCAACGTCTGGCCCTGGATTATGTTTGAAAGCAGAGACCATTAACCTTGCCGTAATGGCGGAGTTGCCAATGGTTGTTATCAACGTACAACGTGGAGGCCCCTCAACTGGTCTACCGACTAAAACAGAGCAATCAGACTTGCTTTTGTCTTTGTATGGTAGAAATGGGGATTCACCACTCCCAGTGTTGGCTCCTGCCTCTCCTGCAGACTGCTTTGATATGGCAATCGAGGCCTGTCGAATTGCCACTACATTTATGACGCCAGTGATCTTATTGAGTGACGGCTACTTAGCAAACGGCTCCGAATCTTGGCTCGTGCCCAACCCTGATGAGATTAAGCTCACTGCCGAGGCAACAAAAGCAAAAATAAGCCCGTTTTATCCCTATGTCCGTGATGACGTGTATTACAGCAGAGAGTGGGTCACGCCTGGTACAAAAGAGAAAATGCACCGCATTGGAGGATTGGAAAAGCAAGCGATTACTGGCAACCCTTCTCATGATCCTGAAAACCACCAGCGCATGACTGATGAAAGAGCAAAAAAAGTAAATAACATCTGCCATTTCATCCCTAAACAAACGCTAACAGGCAGCACTCAAGACTCACTGCTAGTACTAAGTTGGGGAGGCACGCAAGGTTCTGTGTCGACCGCAATTGAGCATCTGAGAAAGCAAGGCGCATCGGTTGCCCACGCCCATATTAAGTATCTAAACCCGTTTCCAATCAATTTGGAAGAGATCATTAGCCAATTCAAACATGTGCTTGTTTTTGAGTTGAATAACCAGCAACTCGTTAAAGTGATTCGCTCACAATATGCCATTTCTGCCCGCTCCGTAACCCAAGTTAAGGGGTTACCATTCAAAGTTCACGAGGTCATTGAGTCTATTAACCACCACCTGAAGGATATTAAAAATGACGGCTAAGGTACTCAACCGCAAAGATTTCGCATCTGATGTTGAAGTCAAATGGTGTCGAGGCTGTGGTGATTTTAACGTATTAAAAACGATGCAATCCGTTCTAGCACGATTAGATCGAACTAAAGAGAACACCGTATTCATCTCAGGGATTGGCTGCTCATCTCGTTTTCCTTATTATCTCGATACTTATGGATTTCATACGATTCACGGCCGTGCCCCTGCCATCGCTACTGGTGTAAAAGCGAGCAATCCAGAGTTAGATGTTTGGGTCGTAACCGGCGATGGTGACGCACTGAGTATTGGCGGAAATCACTTTATTCACGCGATTCGACGCAACCAAGACATTAAAATTTTGCTTTTTAATAATGCTGTCTATGGACTGACCAAAGGCCAATTTTCCCCGACAAGCGAACAGGGCTTCATTTCTAAGTCGAGTCCTGAAGGCTCTCCCGATCAAGCGCTTAAACCTTTGGCATTGGCAGCATCCGCAGGTGCTACGTTCATAGCACGAACATCAGACAATGATCCTGCACACATGACGATGGTGTTAGAGGCTGCCGCCGCGCATTCGGGCATTGCTGTAGTTGAAATCCTGCAAAACTGTGTCATTTTTAACGATAAAGTGCACGAACCTTACAACGGCCCAGCTAATAGAAGCGAACATCTACTTTATCTCTCAAATAATGAACCGTTATTGTTTGGTAAAACACACTCAAAAGCGTTGATCAATAGAGGGTTTGGTTTCGAGATTGTCGAATCAGAGGCCCCGAACCTTTTGCTCCACTCCAGTCAATACGAGGAGTCATACTATGCTTATGCGCTTGCTAACTTGAGCTATCCAGACTTTCCCGTACCCGTGGGCGTTTTTCGTTCAGTGACTCGACCTACTTTTGATCAGGTCACTCGACATCAAAAACATCAAGCAACTCTAAAATATGGTCAAGGCGACTTAACCGAATTGCTCAAACAAAACAGTTATGAGCATCTCTGCTAACAATTGAAAGAGCCAGCTATTGAGGCAATCTTCCCTACAAGGATGAAACTAAAAGGTTTCCGATTCTAGTTGGCGACTTGCTGAATGATGAGTTGATAAGGAAGTGTGGTGGTTGCAGATATCCATCACACTAAAAAGAGGCTCTATAATGAGCCTCTTCTGTTTTTTAAATAGTGACATCGTCACTATAGTTAATATGAATAAAGCTTAAGGCAAAAGGTATCATAAGCTCACTCAATTAATTGACAACGTAGATTGCTTACAACGTATTCCAAGCCAAGTTGGATTGCATATAGCAGCTGAAGTATCGGGGTGCGCGACACAAATGGTAAATAAGCTTGCTTCATCCAATGTAGCGGTTTATCCATCATCGCATTTTTCTATCAACAATCATTCTAATGCCCTCTTATTTGGATTTGGCATTATCCCTAGCCAAAAAATAGAAGAAGCATTCGATATTATTCAATCAGTATTAGATTAAACCGGAATAGTAGCAAGCACCTCATCATAAAGCAGATATAAAATTGCCCCTTCAAAAATGTCATAAACTTAAAAAGTCATAGACTTATGAAGAGGCAATATCAATTATATTTGCACCAAATATCAATACATGGTTTTAAATATCAATTTATGGTTGTTTCAACACTTGTTACATTCAGTCGATTTACTCTTTACCGAACACGTTGTTCTCTTGTTCTTGAACGCGGATGAATGTAGTACGCTTGGTTAGCTCTTTAAGCTTTGCTGCACCCACGTATGTACAAGTTGAGCGAACGCCGCCAAGGATGTCTTGGATAGTGCCGTGAACACTTCCACGGTAAGGTAATAGTACGGTTTTTCCTTCGGCTGCGCGGTAACCAGCAACACCACCTGAGTGCTTCTCCATCGCGCTCTTCGACGACATTCCATAGAACTTCATGAACTTCCCGCCGTCTTTCTCGATCACTTCGCCGCCTGACTCTTCGTGGCCCGCTAACATGCCGCCTAGCATAACAAAGTCCGCACCGCCGCCGAATGCTTTGGATACATCACCTGCGCATGAGCAACCGCCGTCACCAATGATCATGCCACCAAGGCCGTGCGCTGCATCGCCACACTCGATGATTGCAGAAAGCTGCGGGTAACCAACACCCGTTTTTACACGAGTTGTACAAACTGAGCCAGGGCCAATGCCTACTTTCACGATGTCTGCACCAGCGAGGATCAACTCTTCACACATATCACCAGTAACCACGTTACCCGCAGAAATCACCTTGTCTGGGAACTCTGCTCGCACGCGTTCAACATACTCGACTAAATGCTCTGAGTAACCATTTGCAATGTCGATACAGATGAAAATAAATTCATCTGAAAGCGCCATAATATCTTTGGTTTTTTGGAAGTCTGCGTCAGATGTTCCCGTAGACACCATTACGTTATTCAGGGTTGCTTTATCAGCTGATTTAGCAAACTCAGCCCAATCTTCTACCGTGTAATGTTTGTGAACAGCAGTCATTACACCATGCTCAGCTAGCGCTTTAGCCATTGCAAAGCTACCAACCGAATCCATGTTTGCTGCGATTACAGGCACACCAGACCATTGACGACCACTATGCTTGAATGTAAAATTGCGGGTTAAATTTACTTGAGAACGGCTCTTAAGGGTAGAACGTTTCGGGCGAAACAGTACATCTTTAAAACCTAACTTAAGTTCTTGTTCGATACGCATTGTGTAATTCCTTGATTCATATGTATATGTGTCATCTCAGAGTGCGTAGTGATTTCGTTGGCAGACGAGTTCACTGTTCTTCGGACACAAAAAAACCGGAGCGTTGGCAGACGCTCCGGTTTTCAGCATTATAGGCTGTGATTTATTTCCTACAAGTCTGATATTTGAATTTTTTTTGTGATACCATCTTGATAATCGCATATCAAAAACACTCTTCAAGTCGTTATTTTTTCTCATTATTTATAATTATCAACAACTTAAGAAAACGTTTAAGTTAACCTATTGCGCAAACCTTTGCGTCATACCTTTAAAATGAAAACGCATCACCTCTCAAATCTGCCTAAAACTCAATCACCTAATACTAAGATGCGCTGCTAATTCGGAAAAAGTACTCCAAAAAAATCGATCATTTTTTCATAGTGATGGGCGAGATCTAGCTACGTCCTATCGATTTGTTGAGTAATAGCGGTACGAAGTGTGCCTATAACATCACTTGCCAAAAGACCAATTTGACCATGCTGACTCACGTTTATATCCGCAGCATGACTGTGGAGTACCACACCTAAACGTGCCGCAATGGAAATGGGTAACCCTTTAGCTAGCAACGCACCAATAACACCAGATAGCACATCTCCCATTCCGCCCGTCGCCATTCCGGCGTTACCCGCTAGGCAGACGTACATTCTCGTTCCATCGTAAATAAGTGTTCCCGCGCCTTTTAAAACCACCACACCGCCATAACGCTCTTGCAGTTGTCTTGCAGCAGAATATCGGTCACTTTCTATTTGTTGAGTGGTTACATTTAATAGTCGAGCTGCCTCTCCAGGATGCGGCGTGATCACTCGCTGGTTGTCGCACACCAAAGTGCCATCACATCGTTGGCTTAGCATCGCTAGAATATTGAGCCCATCAGCATCAACAACTTTAGGTTTCTGTTCTTGAGCCAGATATTGATAGGCTTGATAAGCCCACTCATCATCACCAAAACCTGGACCAAACACCAATACTTCAGCCCAGCGAATGCGTTTGGTTAAGTCGTTCTCAGTATCCCTGAGTAAGTCAGCGGTGATGCTTTGGCTCATTACTTCTGGGCAGCCAATCTGTATTGGAATAAGGCTACTCGGGTGAGTAATTGCGGCAGTTAAACCCGCTCCGGCTCTAACCGCAGCGGAGGAACATAAACGAATCGCTCCTGACATACCTTGGTTACCACCGACGCAAAGTAGTTTGCCATTGTCACCTTTGTGTGCTGTCGGGTTTGGCTTGGGCATTAACCTTGAAACAACCTGATGATCAATACCTAGTGCACTTTCTACTTCGATAGAATCAAACTCAACATTTACACCCAATCCACAAAAGTGGAGTTCACCAACTCGATCTCTCGCTTGTCCGGTGCACAAGCCTTGCTTAACACCAATGAAGGTTACAGTATGCTCAGCATGAATGGCATCGCCTAAAATAGCACCTGTATTTGCACACAACCCGGAAGGAATATCGACTGCAATCACTGGGGTGTGAATTTGATTGATTTGCTCAATGTAGCGACGGTACTCCGAACGAACCTCACCACTTAAACCAGTGCCTAACATGGAATCAATGATCACATCGGCTTCTAGCAATGCGGTATTCCACTCATCCCAATCATTGTTAACACCATCGATGGACTGCCAATCTTGATATGCGCGTAAAGCATCACCTTTGAGCGCAGTCACATCACCAAGTTGGAAAACCTGTACATTGAGTTGCGCTTGTTTAGCAAGCGAGGCAAATACGTATCCGTCACCACCATTATTCCCTTTGCCACAAATGACTAAGATATTTTTTGATTTGGGATACAAGTGTAAAAAACGCTCATACACAGCCATACCTGCGCGTTGCATTAGGCTATACATAGAAACACCAGCCATTTGCGCTGCCAGCGTTTCACCGTTTTTTACTTGTTCTGAGGTGTAGAGTTTTAGGGCGAGATTAAAGTCCATCTTCACGTTCTGCGCATTAGGAAACACAATTATAAGTATACAAAAAAGCCAAGGCGAACCTTGGCTTTTGAGAAAGTTTTTTATCGCTACTGACTCTGAGACATCAATGCTTCAGCCGTCGCGTCTTGTATAGATAAAAACAACGAATTAATTTTTCCAGTCGGTGTACGCATGGGGTTCAGCGTAACGTTCTGGTACATAAACTCCGCTTGCTGAGTGACAGGACGTACGTTACGGCAGCGGAACAAGTAAGGACGCTGGCGCCACGTAATAAAGCTGCGGCAACCTAAATCATACACGGGCTTTGTTTTTAACTTAAACCATTCCTGCGGGATTTCAGGGAAGATATCAAAGATAGAACGACCAATTGCATCATGAGATTGCAAACCACTGTGATGAGTCATAAACCCATTCCACACTTGCACATTATAATCTCGGTCAATGACGACGAGCCCCATGTCGACGTTTTGTACCATGTCTACCATCCAATGGAATTGTTCAAACTCTGCTGGCATATTCAACATTAGAACTCCTCCATTAGATATGACAGTTTGTTATCGAGCAGCGGCAAAGATTCATCGACGAACATAAACAATAAATCACAACGGATTGACGTTCCCTCAATGTTGTAGCTCACCTCGAATGTCATGGTGCGGCTGAATGCGCCCGTCGTAGACTCAATGATCGAATCAATTGATATATGCTGACCAAGAAGCACTGGAGGGCTTTGGAAGAATCGCACTTCAGATTGTTCGCCCAAGCCATTTAAGAATGACCCCACCAAGATATTGGAAATATCCATGAGCAGCTCAAGCTCTTCCAGTTCGTCGCTATCAGCTGGCACTTTCATCAACTTCTTGAGATCCGATACGCTCGAATCGCTCAAAATCACCAGCGCTTCACCCGCAATACCTTCGCCACAAAAGCCCTGACAAACGCCCGATACGTTGTCATGCGACGCTAAGTCACGGAGAGCCATGTGTAGTTCACTCACTTCGAAGATATTAACGTTCGGAAGCGGTAACTGCACAAACACATCAAAGTGACGCGCCAATGCATCTGCGGCTCGACCAATAGAGACGTTCGCCACTTCCATGTAAATATCGCGACGACGTAAAATCGGTAACTCAATAGAAACTGGCGTGATAATTTGAGGACGAGGCTCTGGCTCAACCAACTCTTTAAGCGCATTCTTGAGTTCATCTTTGGCGATCGGTTTTTGAATAAACGCTTTTGCACCCAGTGCGAACACACGTTCTTTCGCTTTAGGTTGGATATCCCCCGACACCACAACCACGGGAGTTTTATTCCCTAACCGCTGCATGTTTTCTAGTGTTTCAAAGCCATCCATTTCTGGCATGGTCAAATCAAGAAACATCAATTTAAACTCGTTCTTTTCGAGTTCTTCTAGCGCATTTTTTCCGTGGATAGCAAACGTAATATCGGCATTCAATGTGGCTGGTAGTGATCTCGCCATCTGTTTGCGTGCTAACGCTGAATCATCACAGATGAGTACGGGAAAAGACATTCAATCACCTTTTTATATTCCACAATCTGCGCCGGAGTCTAACAGATTGTTACAGCATGTAATACGAGAAAACTGACGAGTTTTTATTTCTTTTTTTATTCAATAAGCATACGCAATATGAATGGATGAGTGAACAAAATGGCGAAAAAGCAAACATCCCATTCGCTGTTTAGTGACATGAAACAAACATGGATAAAACGCCTCCATTAAAAATAAGCACAAAGTTGCATTTTAAATTAAAAATCCGTTTTTACTCCCACTCTATCTGCTCAGTATGAGTACTGGGTAAATCGGTATCGCGTAGCAATAAAAAAGCACCCTTTCATAGGGTGCCTTGAATAATGTATTCATCAATAAAATGTCACGTCTATGGCACACAGTGACCTTTAGAAGCCACCCATACGCGATACCATTGCTCTCGAGTCAATTCGATATTCAGCGCATTTACTGCCGTTTGCACACGCTCAATCTTACCAGAGCCAATGATTGGAATTGGGTTAGATGGCAAACGACGTACCCAAGCGTAAATCACTTGGTCAATGCTAGTCGCCCCCACTTCTTCGCGAATCGCTTCTAATTCGTTGCGAACACGAACGGCTTGCTCACTGTCACCACTGAAGATTGAGCCACCACCGAGGCAA
Organism: Vibrio sp. D3; assembly: GCF_043995865.1. Taxonomy (NCBI): domain Bacteria; kingdom Pseudomonadati; phylum Pseudomonadota; class Gammaproteobacteria; order Vibrionales; family Vibrionaceae; genus Vibrio; species Vibrio sp. D3. Next base: position 636,423 of record NZ_CP171886.1, read on the forward strand.
GACCAAGCCATTGGTCGCGTGCGCAACATTTGCATTTGATCAAGCGTTCCATCATGTGCAACTTCAAAATTAAGCGGGTTAATTTCCACTTGGTTAGTCACAAGAGGCTTACCTAAACGGGATTGCAACAATTCAAACTGACGTGGAGTAAAGTTAGATACACCAAAGTGCTTCACTTTACCCACTTTGTGTAGCTCTGAGAATGCTTCAGCCACTTCATCGGCATCCATTAACACGTCAGGGCGATGGATTAAAAGCACATCGATTTCGTCCACATTCAAACGCTCAAGCGAGTTATTCACCGATTGGTAGATGTGAGCGGAACTCGTATCATAGTGATTAATCTTACGCTCTGGTGTTTTATCTCCGCACAGATTGATATCACACTTTGTGACGATCTGAATCTGCTCTCGCACACTCTTATCGAGAGCAAGTGCTTCACCAAACAATTTCTCACACTCGTAATTACCGTATATGTCTGCGTGATCGACCGTGGTAATGCCTAACTCAATATGTTGCTTGAGGAATGACAAACGCTCTTGAGCAGTCATGCCCCAATCAACTGCACGCCAATATCCTTGGACCAGCTCTGAGAATTCAGGGCCTTTTGGTGCAGTCACAACTTTTGCAACCATGGTTTTTCTCCTTCAATTGATCTGCGTTCATCGTAGTCTTGTTTTCACATCGGCTCAACGGGTAAACTTTGGCAATTCGAACTGGAGTACGAAATATGTCTTTTGCCCAACGCCTAGCCACCTTGATCGGAGAAGAAAGCATCAGCGGATTTGCACGACGCGTTGATGTGTCTGAAGCTTTAATACGCAAATATTTAAAAGGCAGTGAACCGAGCCTAACGAAAGCAAATCAAATTGCGATGCGAGCCAACTGCTCTCTTGAATGGTTAGCGACCGGATGTGGTTATTTATATCGCCGCGCTGAAGTCGTAGATATGGATGCGTACAAACTTGCATTTCAACACGTTATGAATCAGCCGTTGCCAGATGAGGCAGAAGAACAGCACCGTAAGCTCATCGCTGGCTATCAATACCTGCGTGCGCACAAAAAATCGGATGGATTTTTGGACGAGTCTGCGATGGCGACCTTCCTATCTCTCCATAAAGAATCTAAAAACGAGTCACTTTAACATCGATAATTTCGCCATCGCTGTGCAATTCCACATTTAAAGACGGTGATGGCGACGCAAACTCGTCCGGTTTTACCCAAAATAAGCTTCGAATCGTTTCTTGCGGATAGCGGTTTATCAACAAGATAACTTCTTTATCGACAAGCTCAGAAGATTTCTTTTCCAGCGCTTCAACGACGCCATAGTGTTCTTGTCCGATAGTTATGTTGCGTAAAACTAATCCGTCTTTTCTTAAATTGAGGATTAAGTCATTGAGACTTTGCCATTGATATTCGGTCAAAAAAGAGAACTGAGCACTGTCCTTTCCCAAAACAACTTCACCATACAGATGCTGCTGATAGTACGAAAAATCGTCCAAACAAAATGTGCTGATATACGTTGAAACATCTTGCTGCTGCACGTCACAGCGATACCAGCTTCCCCTTGTCTCTATACGCCCTTTTAAATTGGAGTACGGCATTGAAGACAACGTGTCCTGCCACCAACTCGGCGTCGAAAATGCTGGAAACGTTACCGAAAAACAACATAAAGAAAACAGGACTCGAGGATAAAAGCGCATGAATTACTCTGGTTGATTAACATCGAACCCAGACATTACCGACTAGTAGAAATTGTTCAAGATAAAAATAGTGGCAGGTAGTGCGGAAAGTTGTAGAGCAGAAATTAAGAAGGCGCACATTTGCGTGCGCCTCTACCTCGTTACTCAATCGTGAGTGTGCGAATCGAAGATGTCTATTGATGCATCCCGAACATAAAACGAGGACTTACCGTAGGGTTTGAATCCATCCAAATTGTGTGTAAAACCTCACATCCCTCCTTCTGAAGCAGTCATGTTGCTTTACACCTAAAGCATGGTTCATTTTGCTCAAAAAACAAGTTTTTTATCCCAAATTATGAGAGTAATAGCACAGTTTTGGTGAATGAATGATATCGCGACACTTCGAACACTCAATAGTGAAAAGCTAAATTGCATCTTTATTGATTAGGTCTAGACTCTGCGAAGCGTATACTTTCTCGCGTCCCTTCCACCAGCAACAGGAGAACTTGTTAATGACCAAACGAGAGAGAATTGTGAAATCTGTGTTAGCGCACGTACCGAAAGATGCGATTAACCAGTTTGTCTCTCGAGGGTCCACATCATTTTCTGTCCTGATTATGGCCGCAATCGTTGGCACACTAGCTGGTTTTGTCGGCACTTACTTCGAACTTGCGGTTCATTTTGTTTCTGAAACCCGTACCGAATGGCTGAGAAGCGAAATCGGTAGCGTACTTCCTCTTTGGCTTGCTGCGGTGCTGATCAGCGCGTTGCTTGCTTTTATTGGCTACTTTCTTGTTCACCGCTTTGCCCCAGAGGCGGCGGGCTCAGGTATCCCTGAAATTGAAGGCGCGATGGACAACATTCGCCCTGTGCGTTGGTGGCGAGTCCTGCCAGTAAAATTCTTCGGCGGCATGGGCGCACTTGGCTCCGGAATGGTGCTCGGTCGTGAAGGCCCAACGGTGCAAATGGGCGGTGCTGTCGGTCGAATGGTGACCGATATTTTCCGTGTGAAAGATGACGATACTCGTCATTCCCTACTCGCTTCAGGTGCCGCTGGTGGTTTGGCTGCCGCCTTTAATGCCCCACTCGCTGGCATTATGTTCGTTGTGGAGGAAATGCGACCTCAGTTTCGCTATTCTCTGATCTCAATTCGCGCGGTGATCATCTCTGCTATTATGGCCAATATTGTGTTTCGTGCCATCAACGGGCAAGACGCTGTCATCACAATGCCGCAATATCACTCTCCAGAGCTTCAGTCCCTTTGGTTATTTTTATTGCTTGGCGCATTGTTTGGCGTATTCGGAGTGATCTTCAATAAATTGATTACCGTGGCACAAGACAGTTTTGTCGCAATTCACAAAAACGATCGTAAACGCTATTTAATTGTGGGTTCACTACTTGGTGGCATTTTTGGTCTGCTTCTCTTATACGTGCCGCAGCTAACTGGCGGCGGCATCGGCCTTATTCCTGATATTACCAATGGCAACTACTCGGTATCCGTTTTAGTTCTGCTTTTCTTTGGTCGCGTCATCACGACGTTGCTATGCTTTGGCTCTGGTGCGCCGGGTGGTATCTTTGCACCTATGCTTGCTCTGGGGACCTTGTTTGGCTATGCATTCGGAGCGAGTGCTGATGTGTTGCTTCCTACGCTTGATATCGAACCTGGCGTATTTGCTATTGCGGGCATGGGGGCCCTGTTTGCTGCAACGGTACGCGCACCGATCACGGGCATTTTGTTGGTGATTGAAATGACCAATAACTACTACTTAATTCTACCACTTATCATTACTTGTTTAGGTGCCGTGATTATTGCTCAGTTGTTTGGCGGACAACCGATTTACAGCCAGTTGCTACATCGTACAATCAAAAACGATAAGTTACGTCAGCAGGATCTTCCTGAAAACCAATCGACATAATTCTCGCTTGGTTATTACTTCGCTCCAGACTATCGAAGGGTTTGGAGCGATAAACTCTACATTTTTACATCTTTTCCAAAATATTCGATACCAAACTCACAAAAACACCATTCTCTGATATTTCCTCACCACCTTTCATGAGTAAGCACTCTCTAAACTTGCTAGTATTCGCTACTCAAATAGAGCATTTCATCCAAATCATCACGTTTCGTTTCATTCAGGCAAAAATCAAATGGAGTAGATTTGAACTGGAGAAGACTTGTGCAGTTTTATAGCGTTCCGCCGTCTCAAGCCGCGTTAGCGCTAGGTATGATAGGTTTAGGACAAGCTTGGGCACTCTATGTCCCTGAAATTGGTGAACCAATACGCCCATTTTTAGCGTCACTCGGCGCGCTTTTACTCGCCCCTGTGCTGATAAAATATGCCACGAATCCACGATTATTTATGGTCGACATTCGTCACCCATTGAGCGGTAGCTTAATGGCCCCCATGAGTATGGCGTTACTGATCCTTGCAGATTATCTTGCTTCTGTAGCGCCAATCATTGCTTATCCACTCTGGTTTATGGCACTTTTGCTGCATTTTACTATGATGGTACTGTTTTTTAGCTTTCAGCTAATGAACTTCAAAATGTCGAATATTGTACCTAGCTGGTTTCTCTATCCAGTGGGACTGATCAGCAGCTCATTAGCAGGCTCCCAATTGGGTCACAACCTATTCTCTGAAACCTTAGCGATGATGTGCATTGGCATTTATTTCTTTATGTTACCGCTGGTGCTCTATCGTTTGGTGTTTTTCGGATCTCTACCGAGACGAGCCAGGCCGACCCTCGCAATTATGGCCGCACCGGTAAACTTGTCATTGGCGGCATACTTGGTGAACTTTCCCCTGCCCGATCCGATACTGACTGGCGCATTAGCAGGGATTGCTATCACAATGACGTTATTGATCTACCTGTGTTACTTCCGCTTACTTCGATTGAAGTTTCAACCTTCTATCGCGGCGGTAACCTTTCCTTCCGTGATCAGTGCCATTGCGATGCACCGCTTAACCTCCTTTTTTGCCGAATCGCATCCACATTGGCACTGGCTACACGATTTTGGCTTTTTAGAGCTCAGCATTGCGACTGTGTTGGTGGTTTGGGTATCGGCAGGTTACGTCAAAATGTATTGGCCAGAAATCGTTAAGTCGCCCTCTAAACAAGCATAAAAAACGGCCTCATCTGAGGCCGCTGTTCATCTCATCAATAAGACATCAACCCACAAACTTCGCCATGAAGTTCCCAATGTTAGTCAAACTCGATGCCGCCATTACGATAACAATCGCTGCTCCAGTTAGCGTTAAGTACATTGGGTGTTGGTAGTCACCGACAATATCTTTGCGCTTTGTCGCAACCAATACAGTGCCCAAAACGATAGGAAGAATAATGCTGTTCACTAGGCCCGCTAGCATCAAAAGAAGAATTGGCATGTCCATGGTTACCGTGCCTAGCGAGGTTAGGATAATGAAACCAACACACCACGCTTTCTCGTTTCGCGCCACAACTGGGAAAAGCGTCTTAATTAATGATATAGCCATGTAAGAGTTGCCAACCACAGACGTGATGGAAGCTACAAACAGTACTAAGCCAAAGATGAAGTAACCAAGCTGGCCAGCACCTTGACGGAAAGCATCCGCCGCAGGGTTAGCCGTATCCAGCGTTGCGCCTGTCGCGATAACGCCAAACACCGCCAAAAACAGTAGGATTCGAATAACCACCGCGATAGAAATACCAGCCCACGCTGTTGAGGTGATGGAAGGCACGTTCTCTTTGCCTTTCAAGCCGATGTCTACTAGGCGTTGTGCACCCGTGTAGTAACCGCCAACTGCACCGCCAACGATAGTCAACGTAGGCAGAAGCAAACTACCAACATCCATAGGCATCACCGCTGCACTTAGTGTCTCTCCCATCGGAGGTAAGCTCGTCATTGCAACGTATGCAATCAGAACAATCATGAACAAGCCAAGGTAGCGGGCCATTTGGTCCATTCGCTTGGAGGCGTTATGAACCACAAACAACAAACAGCCAACGACACCGGTAAACAGTGCGCCCCATGTTGTGTCCACGCCCGTTAGCACATTGATGCCTAACGCTGCGCCACTCACGTTGCCAAAGTTAAACGCCACTGCACCAAGCGCAAGGAGAATACCAACACCATAACCCATGCCGGGTGCCACTTTGTTCGCAATGTCTTGGATTCGCATGCCAGAAACGCCGACAATACGCCACAAGTTCATCACGATACCAAACGTGATAAAAATGGAAGCCAAAACAGGAAATGCCATGTCGACTTTGTAGATATTTGTGAAGACTGCGGTTTGAGTCAAAAAGCCGGGACCCACAGAGGTTGTCGCCATCAAAAAAGCGACACTAAGCATGGCTTTCTTTTGCCAACTGCTTTCTGTAACTGGAGCTGAAATAGAGGAGGTGCTGATAGTGCTTTGTGTAGTCATGCCGAGTCCCAAATTTGTTGTCTTTCTATTATTAGAAAATAGAAAGACAACTGACCGAGATCAGCTGAACTTAGAGAAATATCTCTTTTTAAAACAAACGATTACAAGTTGTAACCGTTCATTGGGCGCATATATTAAGAGTAACGAATGTGACTGTCAATACACAATTGCATAATTACTATTTATTGCGACTCACTTGACGATGATTTGGATATAAAAGATATAAAAAAGGATGGCAACTCGCCATCCTCTCTCAATTTTATTTGTCGATTTGATTAACGCAGACCATGCAGAAATTCAGCACGGGTCGCTGGGTTGCTCTTAAAAATACCACCTAACGCTGTAGTCGTGGTTTCACTGGTGGCATCCATCACACCGCGTGATTTCACACAGTAATGCGTCGCGTCTATAGTCACCGCTACATCGTCAGACTCAAGCAATGTTTGCAAAGCAACAAGGATTTGCTGGGTCATACGCTCTTGAACTTGAGGGCGTTGCGCAAAGAAACGAACAATACGGTTGATCTTAGACAGGCCAATGATCTTACCGCGAGGAATATAAGCAACAGCGGCTTTTCCGTCGATTGTCACAAGATGGTGTTCGCACGTACTGGTCACAGTAATGTCTTTCACGCGAACCATTTCGCTCACGTTCATCTTGTTTTCGATAACTGTGATCTTGGGGAAGTTGGAGTAATCCAAACCAGAGAAAATCTCGTCCACGTACATTTTTGCAATGCGGTGTGGCGTTTCCTCTAAGCTATCATCCGTAAGGTCGAGCTGAAGCAGACCAAGAATCTCACGCATGTGGTATTCAATCTTTTCCTTCTTCTCTTCACGGCTAACGGCATTAGGGCGCATTGGTGTTTCTAACCCGCGTTGCTCTAGCGCTTCTTTCACTAACTTTGCTGACTCGCTAAGACCTGACATTCCACTTCCTCTTTTGTAACTACCACTCTCGGTGTGAAATACAATTGCCGTGTTTTCATCCCGTAGCGTTAAAGTCGCTCAGTCCGATGTTTATAACGCCAAGGCACATAACAAGAATACACTGAGCTATTTTCTCATGCTCCGTAGGAACTTTACCCCTTTCGGATGGGTGACAAGGATACTCGGATTTTTGAATAATTACACCCATATTTTATAGGTGGACATTCTTACTCGGTCCCCTTTTATGGTAGAGTTGCCACAAAACAAAAGAACATAGGATTATCTCAATGGGCTGCTGCGACGCACCTGGCTTGATGCCAATTGAAGAAGCGATGGATAAGATGCTATCGCGAATCAAACCTATCCAAACGACACTTTCTCTTCCTCTTGCTGACGCTCTGGGTTTTGTGCTGGCTGAAGATATTTTATCACCAATTCACGTGCCCCCTTTCGACAATTCAGCGATGGACGGTTATGCCATTCGTATTCAAGACCTAGAAGTGTCTACAGTGTTGCCTCTGGCAGGTAAATCCTTCGCAGGTCAGCCTTTTGAGGGTGAATGGCCGGCAGGCACTTGTGTTCGAATCATGACTGGCGCGAAAATTCCGGAAGGCTGTGATGCCGTTATCATGCAAGAAAATACGGAAGTGACCGACGCTGGTATTCAGTTCAACCAAACGGATGTGAAGCCACAAAATAACATCCGCCCTACGGGTGACGACATCAAGCAAGGCGATATCGTATTGGCAAAAGGCGCGCGCCTAACACCACGCGATATTCCAATGATTGCCTCTCTTGGTGTCAGCCATGTCACCGTCGTGCGTAAGCCAAAGGTGGCATTTTTCTCCACAGGTGATGAACTTAAACCATTGGGTGAGCCACTCAAGGCGGGTCAAATCTACGACAGTAATCGTTACGGTATTAAGCCGCTAATCGAAAACTTTGGCTGTGAAGCGATTGATCTTGGCATTATCCCTGACTGCCCAGAAACACTAAAAGCAACATTCGAAAAAGCACAAACTCTCGCGGATGTAGTTGTAACGTCTGGCGGCGTCAGCGTTGGTGAAGCAGATTACACCAAAGACATTCTTGAAGAACTTGGCGAAATCGGTTTCTGGAAACTGGCAATCAAGCCGGGTAAACCTTTCGCATTTGGCAAGTTAAGTACTGCTTGGTTCTGTGGGCTACCAGGTAACCCTGTATCTGCAGTGCTAACCATGTACGTACTTGTTCAACCAATGTTGGCTAAATTGGCTGGCCACACTGAATGGAAAGCACCTGAGTCTATCCCTGCTACGACTAAAACTGCATTTAAGAAAGCGCCGGGACGTACAGACTACCAACGCGGTATCTATACTCTAGAAAACGGTAAATTTGTCGTTGAAACCACTGGCAACCAAAGTTCAGGAGCCTTTCGCTCAATGAGTTTGGCAAACTGCTTTGTTGTGTTGGAACGTGAGCGTGGCCGTGTGGAAGTTGGCGAAACGGTTCAAATCCAACTGTTTAACTCAACGTTATACTAGGAACATACCGTGGATATTCTTTCCGACCAGGAGATGCTGCGCTATAACCGCCAGATCATTCTTCGTCAGTTCGATTTCGAGGGGCAAGAAGCGCTCAAACAAAGCTCGGTGCTTATTTTGGGTGCTGGCGGTTTAGGTTGCGCTTCTAGCCAATATCTTGCCACGGCTGGTGTTGGCAATATTACTTTTATCGATGACGATATTGTTGAGCTCTCCAATTTACAACGCCAAGTATTGCACCACGACGCCGATATTGGCCGTAAAAAGGTTGATTCCGCGGCGGATGCGTTGCGGGAACTTAATCCTCATATCGAAGTAAACACCGTTGCTAAACGTCTCGATGATGCTCAACTTCAAGCTTTGATTGAACAACACACTGTGGTGGTCGATGCTTCAGATAACGTCGACACTCGCAATCAACTCAACCGACTCTGCTTTGCAACAAAAACACCGCTTATTTCTGGTGCAGCCATTCGTATGGAAGGCCAAGTGAGTGTGTTTACGTACGACGACCCAACTCAACCGTGCTATCAGTGTTTGAGCGCGCTATTCGGCAGCAGTGCATTAAGTTGCGTTGAAGCTGGCGTAATGGCGCCTGTTGTGGGTATTGTTGGCGCTGTACAAGCGATGGAAACCATCAAGGTGATTGCAAATTACGGCCAACCCAAAAAAGGGAAGATCCTCATTCTCGATGCGTTTAGCATGTCCTGGCGGGAAATGAATTTGATGAAAATGCCGACCTGCCCTGTTTGTGGCTAAGTAACGCTGTCAGCTTATCAATGAAGATTCTCAAAAAGCTCAACGTAACGTTGAGCTTTTTCTTATTCTGAGATTCATATTTCGAACCAAATAACTTACCGATATAAAATTCATTATAAACAGCAAGTTAAAAACTGGCACATTCCTTTCATTGCATATCATACAAACCAATGAGAGGGCGAATCATGAAAAGGACATCACTATTACTTGGATCTCTGTTCGCAAGCGCATACGTAAGCGCAGCGCCATTCGACACTTGTCCGAGCAAAGCATATTTATTCCAATCGACCCCAGTGCAAGTTTACGGCGTTAATCTGGTTACCGGATCAACCAAGTTACTGACCGACGATGTGGGCTTAGCATCTGGTATTAACGGCGTCGGTTTCAACTTCACTGATCGATACATCTATGGTTACGATACAACCAACTTGAAAATCGTACGTCTAGGCCAGGACTTTCAAGCAGAAACTCTCAACGTACAAGGGCTTCCTAGCCATACGTTTTTTGTCGGTGACGTGTACAACCACGTATACTACTTGTATCGCAAAGGTAAAGGGCTGTTTTCCATTGATCTGTCGCCGTTAGATACGGACCCAAATGCTACCTTAACCCTGAATAAAATCACATCAAATGCAAGTGTGAGTTTAACCGATTTTGCGTTCCACCCTGGCGACGGTGCGCTCTATGGTATCGATAATGGGTCTGGCGTATTGTATAAATTCGATACAAAAACAGGCCAAGCAACCGCGATCGGCAATACAGGGGAAACGGGTACCTTTGGTGCAGGCTACTTTGATGTAAACGGAAACTACTACGTATCGCGTAACCAGGACGGCAAAATTTATCGCGTCGACTTATCAGAAAATAATGCCGCCAATATCGCTGCGGGCATTGTTCCTGCTGTAGAGTTTGTGTCTAACGGTCCAAGTTCCAGCCAAAATGACGGTGCCCGATGCGCGAACGCTCCTGTTATTGACGAAGACGAGCCAATTGACTTTGGTGACGCACCTGACACTTACGCTACCTTGCTCTCTTCTAACGGACCACGCCACGCTGTTGATGGTATAACTTGGCTTGGCACCATTGCGCCAGATGGTGATGCCGATGGACAAGTGGCTCCGTCTGGAGATAACAAAGTTGGTACAGCAGATGAAGATGGCGTCGGCTTTGTTACCGCACTCGACCCAGGGTTAAGTTCACTAGTGAACGTAACTGCATCCACATCCGGCTACTTGTCAGCTTGGTTTGACTGGAACCGAGATGGTGACTTTGCTGACGAAGGTGAGCAAGTATTCACCGATGAGTTACTCTCTGCAGGCAGCAATACGCTTCCATTTGTCGTCTCTGAACTAGCAACCGCAGGTCCTAGCTGGAGCCGATTCCGCTTTAGCCAACAAACTGGTCTGAACTTTGATGGCGGATCAACATCAGGTGAAGTAGAAGATTACCCAATCACAATCACTGAAAACGGCGTATCCGTACAGCACTTCCCAAGTGCCGATTCCTACGCAACGGTCGCGTATGAAGACAACTGGCCTTACACCGCTGACTACGACATGAATGACGTAGTCATTAAGTTCCGTATGACTGAAACACGTATGGACGGCACGGTGGAAAATATCCAAATTAGCGGAGATCTGGCCGCCTATGGGGCTGGCTATAAAAATGGCTTTGCTATTCGTCTACCTGGCGTTTCGAAAGCAAGCATTGAAAACGGCTTAACAAAGCTAACGTTTAATGGCAAAGAACAACCGACCAACGGTCTAGAAGCGATATCAGAAGAAGCCATCTTCATTATCAGTGACGACCTCAGTCAGTATGCGCAAAGTCAATGTGCGTATTTTCGAACCCAAACGGGTTGTAATGATAACGTCGCGTTGTCTTTCACACTGACCATCTACTTTAAGGAAGGAGCCGACCGCTCAGCGCTACAGGCCATGCCTTATGACCCATTTATCTTTGCCACCCCCAATACATATCACGGCGATGGCATCACCTTTCAACCAGGTAGAAAATGGGAAGTACATTTGCCAGACCAAGCACCAACTGAGCAGTTTGATGACGCAAACCTATATGGCGTGGGCGTAGACGCAAGTGACCCGGCTCGAGGCGTGTACTTCAAAACAGCGAACAACCTCCCTTGGGCATTGCTTATCGTCGAAGAGTGGAATTGGCCGCTAGAGAAAGTTGACTTAGTTGACGCTTACCCAGAGTTTGCCACCTACGCCGAGTCTGGTGGGCGAGAAGGAGCAAACTGGCATACCCAACCTAAAGCAAACAAACGTTACATTCCATAGGAGAAGCATCATGAAAAACTTAATCACAATCATCATGGGATTAGCGTTAACAGCCTGCGGCGGTGGCGGCGGTGGAGACAAAAGCAACGATAGCGCTACTCCACCTCCAGCTCAAACTACCGTTATTGTTGAAGAGCCAAGCATGCAAAATTTAGACGTACCAGATGGGTTCGATTATGACCCAAGGTTAGAAAGCTCACTTGCGGTAGATATTAGTGGTTACTCTTTACAGCGCGCACATCTGAGCATTTATAAGGAGTACCGTGAAGATGCCTCTGGAACCTACCAAGCGAAATATTCGAGCAATGTTGCTTCTGCTGCGCTGACGAGTGGGAAAGCTAACTTAGACTTCTCCACCTCGGATAGCCAAGATAACCTGTTAGTCGAAATTTGGTTCTACGATGGCTCAGAACCTCTGCAAAAAGTCGTCTCAACCGGAAATACGACATGGCGCATGTAAGATGCTCTATTGGTGAGCATTGATACTCGGGACTGGCGCAAGCCACAGGTTTTAAGACAAAATCGCATCGTTCTTTGAACATGCGATTTTTTTGTTGTAAAACAAAATGATTACTTGAAACAATAGCAATGGAGCGCAAATTGGATAATCCCAAAACCTATATGTTGGTCTTCAGCAGTTTCATTGCCCTACTTGTGCTCTTGTTGCTCATTAAGCAGACGGATGAAAACACGGTTTCAGCCACCGTCATTAGCAACACTTTAACTCAGTCCCTTGATGGTCAACGTCGGTACCTCACTATCAATTCACCTGAGATAGAGCAACAACGAGTGACGGTTCCAGTGTCCGCATCTTGTCCAGTGGGCTCTATTGCGTTGTTCCACCAAGCATCCCGCTCAAGTTTTGACTCATCCCTTTCATTCATTCGCTGTGAGTAAAGATACTGTGCGGACTTCCCAAATCAGAAGGATTTAACCATGCAAGCATTGATCGATGCCAAAGAACTTCATGCTTTATTAGACCAACCAAATGTAAAACTTCTAGACGCGAGTATTCGTTTTCAAATTCCTTCCGAAGGGAAAAAGATCACCAATAAGTGGATTCCAGGCTCATTGCGTTTCGACTACGACAATGACTTTTGTCTCCCAGATACCAATCTCCCTCATATGATGCCAACAGAAGAAGGATTTAATAACAGCGCTCGGAAACTTGGCCTGAACAACGAAGACCTTATTGTTGTTTATGACAACTCCGGAACACTCGCCTCTCCGCGCGCATGGTGGATGTTTAAGGCAATAGGACACGATAATGTCAAAGTGCTTAATGGTGGCCTCCCGGCTTGGATTGAGGCTGGACTGCCTGTCACGGATGTCTTGTCAGAAGCTAAGCAGCTTGGAAACTTTACCGGGAAATTAAATAAACATGCTTTTTTGGACGCAAATGCAATATTAGAGTACTCAAACAATTGCAGTGCAAACATTGTTGACGCTCGCTCACGTGCACGTTTTTTAGGCGAGGTACCAGAGCCAAGAGAAGGACTGCGTTCTGGTCATATTCCTAATTCTGTTTGCCTCCCTTTCCAAACATTGTTGAGTAATGGCTTTATAAAGGCAGACTCGGAATTGAAACAAGCATTTAGTGCACTAACGTTATATAATGATAAATCAATCATTTTCAGTTGTGGCTCAGGTGTAACGGCCTGTATTTTGCTGCTAGCAGCATACCAGTTAGGTTGGCGTGATTTATCGGTCTATGACGGGTCATGGACAGAATGGGGCGCAGACCACTCATTACCCATTACTCGCTAATCTAGGAGCTATCGAAGCGGCATGGTCAGGTTAAAGAAGAACATTTGGACACTATACATGGCGCTACTTACGATAAGCGCCGTGCTGTTCGTGTTGTTTGGCCGCTACCATTATGAGTCAACCCTGAATAAGTACAAAGATAAGCAGCTCCTACAATTGGAGCTGTTTGCCTCTTCTGTCGAATCACTTCTGAAAGGACAAGAATCGTTACTTGAAGTCATTGGTCATCAGTTGGTCGAGAGAAATGACTTTACTCGTACAGCCGCAGTTCAAACTCGCCCGATGCTGGACAAACTACTCAGTATCCATCCGGCGATTATTGGGTTCGGCCTAACTAACCCCGATGGAGACTACATCGCCGTAAGCTCCAATTTGATCTTGGCAAAGCTGCATAATCTAAAACAAGATCCACTGACTCGTGATACCTTTTTGGCAGCACTCAACTCCGACCGAATGATTATAGGTCGAACGTATTTTATGCCAGCTCAAGATTCACTTGTGATTCCGATCCGAAAAGCAATTCCAAATAAAGATGGTGTTGTACAAGCAGTGATGACGGCTGGCTTTAATATGAATTCATCTTCGGTTTTTCGTAACGACATCCATGCCAATGAGCACAACCGGGTCACATTGATCCGCAGTGATGGCTACCTTACTTTTAGCTCGTCAGAAGACACAACCCTAGAAGATTACTTAAAACCTGCCAATGATTTAGATATAAAAGCCGTTATGGCTCAAATCACAAAAGATTCAGGCTGGGATATGGCGCAACTAAAAGAGCTCACACGAGCGCTCAATATTGTTGTCGACAATTCTCGCCTGAGTGAGTTAATCACATTGAGATACCTTCCTGATTATCATCTTTGGGCCTCTTCCTCGACAGATTTGAATTTTATTAAGCGCGGATTTTACGAACAGTTTTCACTGTACTCGATTGTTTTTCTTATCGTCCAAGGTGCTTTTTACGCTTTATTCCGCTCCATTGCGAACAATGAACATAAAACAAAACTGCGTTTGCTCTATCAAGCGAACCACGATCATCTCACTGGATTACCAAACCGAGAGTACCTACGCGCAAACATTCGACACTGGCTTTCTGGGAAAGGGAATCCTTTTTCTTTGATGTTTATCGATATTGATAATTTCAAATCAGTCAACGACACACATGGTCATGACTTTGGCGACGAAGTTCTAAAACAAATATCTATCCGCTTAAACACCTTTGTTAACGATGGCCGATTAATCATCCGTGAAGCCAGTGACGAGTTTATTTTTCTAACGAATCGAATTGATGAAGTAAGCGTTAAAAGACTAGCGAGCGACTTAATAAATGCGCTATCAGAACCCTACGAAGTCAATGACAGTCAGTTCCTGCTCAGTTGCAGTATTGGTATTGCCTGCTATCCACACCATGGTGAAACATTAGATGAACTGCTCCTGTCAGCCGATATTGCGATGTATCAAGCGAAAAAACAACGCAACGTATACAGCCTGTTCAATCAACAGATGCAAGCTACACATCTGCGTAAAATGAAAATTGAGCAACGCCTGAGGCTCGCGATAGATAAGCAAGCGCTTCATATGGTTTATCAACCTCAGTTAAACCTAGAAGGCGATATTTATGGTGTCGAAGCGCTTATTCGTTGGAGTGATGATGAGCTCGGCTTAGTCCCACCAAGTGAATTTATTCCCGTCGCAGAAAGCACTGGGTTGATGGTTCGTATTGGTGAACAAATCATTGAAAATAGCCTGACAGATATGGCTAAACTGACTGGTAATATTGATACACCTATCCAGATGTCTATTAACATCTCGGTCAAACAGTTTGTTCACGCCAAATTCATTACTAATTTTATGAATGCTATTGAGAAACGCGGCATCGAATGTTCAAAGATTACCCTAGAGATCACCGAAAACCTGTTTATTGAAGATCTTGAAAAGTTCGCACCAATTTGCGAGCGCTTGCATGCTCTTGGCTTTAAAATCTCGCTCGATGATTTCGGGACTGGCTACTCTTCATTAAGCATGTTGCGTACGCTACCTATTGACGAGGTGAAGATTGACAAGAGCTTTGTCGATCACATTGAGCATGACAAAAAAGCACTGAACATGGTTAAGAATATCATTTCTATCGGCAAAAACTTTGAAATGAAAGTACTGGCTGAAGGAGTAGAAACGCTGCAACAACTGAATGAGTTAAAAGCTTGCGGTTGTGATTTGATTCAGGGCTACTTCTACTCTAAACCTTTATCGCTTGAAGACTTGATCGCTTTTACGAAGCAGAACCAAAGCAAAGAAACCGTAGTTGAATAACTACGATCGCTTTGCTTAGAAGGTTTTATTTATTCATTTCTTGGTACATCACCTCCACCAACTCGCCTTTCGGGTCGCCTGATAATTCCCAGGTAAAAATGCCACCTAAGTTCGCCTGTTTAGCCCAATTTGCTTTGGCTTTGATCGAGCGTTGATCTTCGTAAGAGATAAAGACTTTCTTTACAGGATGCCACAAGTAAGGCGCTTGAGATTGCTCATCATACTTGTACTCGTAGCCCTGCTCCGCTCCATAGTTCTTCACCAAATCCCAAAACATGAAATAGCCGTTCTCACCCGTACCAAACTGCGCTCCTTGCTCGGATACAAGATCTTGCGTTGGTAAACCACCCGAGAAGTCTTTGGTGCCTTGCCAGCCACGCCCGTAAAACGCAGCGCCAATCACCAGCTTCTCACTTGGAATACCGAGCTCAATCATCTGATTGATGAACACGTCTGCGCCCATGCCCCACCAGCTTCGCTCAGTCGCATGCAAGTTGGTAGTATGCCCGGTTTGCTGCCCCCAACCACCAAGGAAATCATACGTCATCGCAAACATGTTAGTTAGGTACGGCTCCGCGGCTTTCCAATCGATACCTGCTGCTTTTGGACCAACGCCAACAGCAGTAGAGAGCTCGTATTCACGTTTGGTTTGATTTGTGAGTTCATCTAATTCTGCACGCATGGTGTTCACCAAATAGGTAAAGGCCTCACGCTCAGATACTTTTTGCTCATCAGAAAGCTTGGTGTCAGGGTTCCAAGGCGACGTTGTTAAACCGCCACCACCAGGGTATTCCCAATCCAGATCAATACCATCAAAGAAATCATATTGAGCAATCAACTCAACGGCAGTTTTTGAGAATTGATCCATCGCTTGTTTGTTTTTTGCCATAGCATGGAACGGTTCGGACATTGTCCAACCACCAAAAGAAGGGAGAATTTTGAGATCAGGATGTTGTTTCTTCATTTCAGCAAGTTGAGCGAAGTGGCCTTTGTATGGCACGTTAACGGAGACAGCGCCAAAGTTCTTTTCCAGTGCCGCTTCTGTATCGACAATGATCGCCGTATACGGATCTTTTCCTTCACATTGTTCGGCAACCAGTTTTTGTACCGTTTCAGAAGCACCGGCATGAGGGCCGCACATACTAAGAAACGCGTAAATCACGTGTGTCAGCTTATCGGCGGGAATATCGTTCACCGTGTATGGGTTTTCTGCATTTGCGTACTGCCAATCCGCAAAGTAACCCGCCACGACTTTTTGCTCAGCTTGCGCCGCACCAGTCAGCCCCATAATCAGTGCAGCAAGAAGTGTCTTTTTCATTGTGTTCTCCAGAGTAGATGTACAAATTTAAAGCTACTCCTAGAGAATATTTTTAACTTGAAAACGAAATCAGGCTGCGAGTCATTTATAACTCCTCGCAGCCTGATTACATAAGTTGCATATTATTTGTGCTAACTCTCAGATGCCGCGTTGCCGTGCATTTGCTCATCTAAGTTGAGTACCGTTAATGCATTGCTGACGCTTGTGGCGATCACGTCTATCGCTCCGGTTCTTAATGCTCCAAGTAAGGCGAGCGGCTTACTGTTCTCCGCTGCAATCGCGATGACTTCCGATATTGGGCGAAACTCTTCAATACCAAGGCCAATCACTCGGTCACTCATTACGGTGTTGGCAACATTACCGTGAATATCAAAGAAATCATAACCTGCAAAGTCCCCGACCACGCCTTGTTGAAGTCTCGACTGAACCACTTCATCAGGCGTAAACCAACCTAAGTCCACCATGTAGCTGTTTTCGCTCATGTCACCAATACCGACCAAAGCGACATCAGCTTTACGTGCTAGGTCGAGCGTTTGTTTCACGGTTGCATTTTGCATGAAAGCCAACTTCTGTTCTCTGTTCTCTGCATAAGCCGGCGCATAGAGAGTTTCGGACGTTCCACCGTACTTTTTCGCTAACTGACGACAAATGTGATCGGCGTTATACATACCACCACGTGGGTGAATACCGCCGATACCACATACAAATTTACAGTCACGCGGCGTAATAACACCAATATGGTGAGCGACGGAAGATACGTTACGCCCTTGTCCAACGGTCACCACCATGCCGTTTTTAAGCGTGCTGGTGAGATAATTGGACACCAATCCCGACACCTGTAGTCGCTGTGCCTCTTCATTTGGCTGATCAAGAGCGACAAGCGCACGCTTAACGCCGAATCGCTCGATCAAACGTTGCTCAATCTTGGCGCTAAACACCGGGTGGTATTTAACGGTGATTTCAACGATGCCTTCATCACGCGCCTGCTTGAGCATTCGCCCGACCTTTGCGCGTGATATGGCAAATTTTCTCGATATCTCTTCCTGAGTCGCACCGTCTTGATAATACGCGACGGAAATCTCTGTCAACAAATCCGTGTTTTCAATGGAAATATCTTGATTAGAACTGCTCATGGTTTCTCTCGCCCTTTAAGAGGATCGATATTGTATGCAATAAGTGAGCATATGCTCATCGACTTAGTATATGTTCTTTATCAATTTAAACGCTACATTTGCTCATCGCAATAACATTTTCTCACTACAATTTTTTACCCTCACGTACAACGCTCAACCTTTGAACAATAAGGGCAAACGTTTATTTGGGTTAACCACTACACACACAGTAAAAAAACGTTGATGAAGTTCACTATAAGTCGATTTCAGCGATTGACTTTCAGCATAGATAGGATAAATATGGACACATCATTTACTCAGCTATCGATCAAATGTTCATTGCATTTGTTCGGTAACGAAATTTTCCGTAGTTGGCTGAGCAGATGTCTCATTAAATGCGATGAGACGATTAGCTAACTCGCTTGCAAATGCACAAGCTGTGATAACAAAAATCACGCTTAAGCCCATTTAAATAGGATGATCGATTATGAGCAACAAGTTAGAGCAACTTCGTAAACTAACGACTGTAGTAGCAGACACTGGCGAAATTGATGCAATCAAAAAGTATCAACCAGAAGACGCAACAACTAACCCTTCTCTTATCCTGAAAGCCGCTCAAATCGCAGAGTACGCACCTCTAATCGATGCTTCAATCGAATATGCTAAAGCACAGAGCAACGACAAAGCTCAACAAGTTCAAGACACTTGTGACATGCTTGCAGTAAACATCGGTAAAGAAATCCTAAAAACTATTCCAGGTCGTATCTCTACAGAAGTTGACGCGCGCCTATCTTACGATATGGAAGGCAGCGTAGCGAAAGCACGTCAACTAGTAAAAATGTACAACGATGCAGGCATCACTAACGACCGCATCCTTATCAAACTAGCGTCTACTTGGGAAGGTATCCGCGCAGCAGAAATCCTAGAGAAAGAAGGCATCAACTGTAACCTAACGCTTCTATTCTCATTCGCTCAAGCGCGTGCTTGTGCAGAAGCTGGCGTATTCCTAATCTCTCCATTCGTTGGCCGTATTATGGACTGGTACAAAGCGAAAGAAGGCCGTGACTTCGAAGCTTCAGAAGATCCAGGCGTACTGTCTGTAACTAAGATCTACAACTACTACAAAGAGTACGGCTACAAAACTGTCGTAATGGGCGCAAGCTTCCGTAACATCGGTGAGATCCTAGAACTAGCTGGCTGTGACCGTCTAACTATCGCTCCTGCTCTACTTGCAGAATTAGAAGCTGCAGAAGGTGAAGTGGTTGAGAAGCTAGTTGATTCTAAAGGCGCAACTGAGCGTCCTGCACCAATGACTCATTCTGAGTTCCTATGGGAACACAACCAAGACCCAATGGCGGTTGAGAAACTGGCTGAAGGCATCCGCAACTTCGCCGTTGACCAAGGTAAACTAGAAGCGATGATCGAAGCTAAGCTTTAATTGCTTACCAAAAGCGAGTAGCCCGTCTACTCGCTTTTACCATCAGCGCTTATTCAAGATTTTCTATTTGAACTTGTTTCGACGAGTTCCCTCTATTTAAACCCTTATCGAGAAGTAATCACTATGGATCGTAAATACCTAGCAAATGCAATCCGTGCACTAAGCATGGATGGTGTTCAACAAGCTAACTCTGGTCACCCAGGTGCACCTATGGGCATGGCTGATATCGCTGAAGTTCTTTGGCGCTCTCACCTAAACCACAACCCATCAAACCCTGAGTGGGCAGACCGCGACCGTTTCGTACTGTCTAACGGTCACGGCTCAATGCTAATTTACTCTCTACTGCACTTGAGCGGTTACGAGCTATCTATCGATGATCTGAAAAACTTCCGTCAGCTTCACTCTAAGACTCCAGGTCACCCAGAGTACGGCTACGCGCCAGGTATCGAGACAACAACGGGTCCTCTAGGTCAAGGCATCACTAATGCGGTTGGTATGGCTCTAGCTGAGAAAGCGCTAGCAGCACAGTTCAACAAAGAAGGCCACGACATCGTTGACCACTTCACTTACGTGTTCATGGGCGACGGCTGTCTAATGGAAGGTATCTCGCACGAGGCATGTTCTCTAGCTGGTACACTAGGTCTAGGCAAACTGATCGCATTCTGGGATGACAACGGCATTTCTATCGACGGTCACGTTGAAGGTTGGTTCTCTGACGACACGCCTAAGCGTTTTGAAGCGTACGGCTGGCACGTAATCCCGGCAGTAGATGGTCACGATTCTGAAGCGATCAACGCAGCAATCGAAGCGGCGAAAGCGGATCCACGTCCAACACTTATCTGTACTAAGACAATCATCGGTTTTGGTTCACCAAACAAATCTGGTTCACACGATTGTCACGGTGCGCCACTAGGTGCAGAAGAAATCGCAGCAACACGCAAAGAACTAGGTTGGGAGCACGGTCCTTTTGAAATTCCGCAAGAAGTCTACGCAGAATGGTCAGCGAAAGAAACAGGCGCAGCTAAGGAAGCAGCGTGGAACGAGAAATTTGCAGCTTATGAAGCAGCGTACCCTGAGCTGGCAGCTGAATTTAAACGCCGCGTAAACGGTGAGCTTCCTGCACAGTGGGAAGAGAAAGCAAGCCAAATCATTGCCGATCTTCAAGCAAACCCAGCAAACATTGCATCACGTAAAGCATCTCAAAACGCTCTAGAGGCATTTGGTGCTCTACTACCTGAGTTCATGGGCGGCTCTGCTGATCTAGCGCCTTCTAACCTAACCATGTGGTCTGGTTCTAAGTCTCTAGAAGCAAGTGACTTCTCTGGTAACTACATCCACTACGGTGTACGTGAATTCGGTATGACGGCGATCATGAACGGTATTGCGCTACACGGTGGTTTCGTTCCTTACGGCGCGACATTCCTAATGTTCATGGAGTACGCTCGTAACGCTATGCGTATGGCGGCTCTGATGAAGATTCAGAACATCCAAGTATACACGCACGATTCTATCGGTCTTGGCGAAGATGGCCCAACTCACCAACCGGTTGAGCAAATGGCATCGCTACGTCTAACGCCAAACATGAGCACATGGCGTCCATGTGACCAAGTTGAATCAGCAGTGGCTTGGAAACTAGCGATTGAACGTAAAGATGCACCAACTGCGCTTATCTTCTCTCGTCAAAACCTAGCGCAACAAGAGCGCACAGCTGAACAAGTTGCTGACATCGCAAAAGGCGGTTACATCCTGAAAGATTGCGAAGGCAAGCCAGAGCTAATCCTTATCGCAACAGGTTCAGAAGTTGAGCTAGCAGTAGAAGCAGCAGCACAGCTAACTGCTGAAGGTAAGAAAGTACGCGTTGTTTCAATGCCATCAACAGATGCATTCGACAAACAAGACGCCGCTTACCGTGAAGCCGTTCTACCATCAGACGTAACAGCTCGTATCGCTATCGAAGCAGGTATTGCTGACTTCTGGTACAAGTACGTAGGCTTCGACGGTCGCATCATCGGTATGACTTCATTCGGTGAATCTGCACCTGCAGGTGAACTATTCAAAATGTTCGGTTTCACTACTGAAAACGTAGTAAATACAGCAAAAGAACTACTAGCGTAATTGCAGTAAAAAGATAATCAGTTTTCTCTATTGCGAATGTGAAAACTGAAAAGCCCCGCCAGCAATGGCGGGGCTTTCTTTTATCTGGCCCCTATTTGTGTAAACACAGCCAGAAAGTGAACACAACGACTTTCGTTACGGCTATTTGTCTTCAAATCGAAGCGCGAGCTGATAGAAATCTTGTACTTGCTCTTTCAACTGACGGCTGTTTTGCTCTACGGAGTGCGTTGCTGCCAAGTTTTGCTCTGCCGTAGAAGCAATAGAGTGAATATGCTGATTTACATCGCTGGATAGCTTCAGCTGGTTATTCGCCGCTTCCGCCACATCGACCATCAACCCACTCATGCTTTGCATCATCTGTTCAACCTCAGACAAACGAAGCGCGCTTTGTTCGGCAACCTGAGAACATGTATCCGTTTGCTCTTTGTTTGCCAGAATGTCTTTTTGCCAACTTTGTATCGTCGCCAACATAGCAGAGATAGACGCTTGGATTTGTTCAGTTGCATTGGATGTGCGACCAGAGAGCGCGCGCACCTCATCGGCAACAACAGCAAAACCACGACCTTGCTCACCCGCCCTCGCCGCTTCAATTGCCGCGTTAAGTGCCAGTAAATTGGTTTGTTCTGCGATCCCACCAATCTCTTCCATCAAATGATTCACTTTCTGCGCCTGATCACTCAGCTGATACGTCGTTTCCGTCGCTTTTTCAGCTTGAAGGCTCAACTGCGTTAGATTGGTGTGCGTTTGATCGATGGTTTCCTTCGCCATCAAGCATGACTTCAAGGTGTCATCAATTAGCATATGGGCATCATTGGTGCTAGAAGAGACTGAATTCGCCGAAGACTCCACCTCTTGAGTCGCATCACGTACGCGATGAATATCGGTGTTTTGCTGATTTAATGCAGCCGAAACTTCTGCTGTGGTTTGGCTCAACTCTTCAGCACAATGCTGCAACGGCAGTGCGGAGTCTGTCATTCTTCCCAACACGGTTCGAATTCTAGCGGACAGCATTTTGATATGGAAATCAGCAATCGAAAACGCCGTGTTGCCGGAATAGATCAAGCGACTCACGCTGTCGTATTGCTTTTGTAACTTTTTCAGTTGTTGAGGCGTATCAATTAACTCTTGGCGGAATAACAACGCTAGAACACTCGCAGGTAGTGCACTTGCAAGCCAAGCCAATGGACCTTCAATAGACAATGCATATGCGGCAGCAGGTGCGGTCAATGCGCCAAGTAGAATCGCATAGCGAATGGTTTCATTGAGTTTCAACGACCAAGTACGACCTGACTTCTCGGCGGCGCGCATACTCTTGTAGGCTTTCGTGGCTATATCAACCCACTCTCGCTTTGGCTTCACGCGCACAGATTGATAACCAACAACGTGGTTATTTTCATAAATAGGGGTGACATAGGCATCAACCCAATAGTAACCGCCCGACTTAGTGGCATTCTTAACCATGCCGCGCCAGGCTTTGCCTTGCTTAAGACGTGCCCACATATCGCCGAAAGCGGCTTTAGGCATGTCATTGTGGCGAACGATATTATGATTCTGACCGACGAGTTCTTCGTGAGTGTACTCAGCAACACGGCAAAAGGCTTCGTTACAATACGTAATAACACCTTGTAGGTTCGTTGTTGAGACGAGTTCCTCAGACTCCCTCACGAGAGTTTCTTGAGCTTTATGAGAAATATTGGCTGACATAGACGAAACTTCTGTAGTTTTTATTGATTTTCGGCAAGATATATACAGTATTTTTATTTTTATTACAAAAAGTTAGATAAAAAGTCTTATCAAATCGACATTTTTAGTGTGGGAATTCACATTATCAATAAAAATATAAAGAAGAAGTTGTGGATTTGAGCTAATAAACAAAACCCGACACGTTATGCCGGGCCATGTATAGAAGATCTAATCAAGCCGTTTGGGATTCCGTTTCTTTGTTCGTTTTCAAAGCAAACATCACGATGACGAGCAACACAAAAGGAAGAACGTACAAATTAAGGTTTTGCCAACCTACGGTGGATTCAAGCCAGCCAGATAGTAATGCAGTGATAGTGACACAACTGAACACGAAGAATTCATTAAATGCTTGAGCCTTGCTCCTGTTTTTCGCTTCATAGCTTTGACTAAATAACCCAGTTGCCGCGATAAACATAAAGTTCCAACCAACGCCTAACAGAACTAAAGCAAGACTAAAGTGCCAAATGGACACTCCGTGTATGTTAATTCCAATGCAAGCAACAAATAGCAATCCACCGGCTAAAATCATATTCTTCGCGCCAAACCGCTCTATCAAGCGTCCCGTGACAAACGCCGGTGCAAACATGCCCAGCACATGCCATTCGATCACTCCTGCCGCTTTGTCAAAATCAAAGCCACAACCAATCATCGCCAGAGGCGTTGCTGTCATTAAAATGTTCATTACCGCATACGCAACCATTGCGGCGATAACCGCTAGCATGAAATTAGGTCGACGGATAATGTCCCCCACTTTATCCGCTTTAGTATGTAGAACTTGCGTGTGTGCTGGTGGAAAACGAATCGTTTGCAGCACGATCAACGCAGTTATATAAAGTCCAATAAGCACGGCAAAAGCACTAATGTACAAACCATCATTTGACCATTGCTGCGAATACACCGCCAAATTAGGGCCAAGTATCGCCGCTAGTACCCCTCCCGCCATAGATATCGAAATCGCCCTGTGTCTTGCCGACTCTTCACACACTTCAATAGCAGCAAATCTGTATAGCGTACCGAAGCCAATACCAACACCGAGCAAAAAGGTAGAAACACAGAATAGATAGAAGTTCTGTTGACTTAACGCATACGTCGCTAGGCTGGCACCCAAAATGCCAATAACATTACCGAGACTAAACCCAAGGCGACGTCCTAACTTGCCCATAATCAGTGATGCTGGGATCGTCGCAGCCATCAGTCCTAAAAATTGCAGCGCAACGGGCAACGTAATAAAACTTGATGACGGCGCAAGTGTTTTGCCAATAAGGGCAATAACAGATATGAGTAAAATATTCCCTGTCATTAATAGGGCTTGGCAAAGGGATAATAGCCATACATTACGATTCAATTCCAAATTCCTTTTGGTTACAGCGCATACAGATAACATATAGGAAAGCAGAAACAATAGAAAGAGATGCGAGTAATTCTCAATAAAAAAGAGCCAGAGGCACAATGCCTCTGGCTCTTTAAAAAAGTTCTTTCTGTTGAGCTTATTTGTTACGGCGCGCTTTTACTGCATCTGAAAGCTGACGAAGTACGGTTTCCGTGTCTTCCCAACCGATACATGCATCGGTAATCGACTGACCATAAGTGGCCGCTTTGCCATCCACTAAGTCTTGGCGACCTTCAACTAAATGAGACTCAATCATCACACCAAAAATTGCTTCTTCGCCACCAGCGATTTGCTCTGATACGTCATCAGATACCAACATTTGACGTTTAAACTGCTTCGAGCTGTTAGCGTGGCTAAAATCAATCATCACTTTTTTCGGTAGCCCTGCGCCGTCTAACTCATCTTTAATTTGAGCAACATGCGCTGCACTGTAGTTTGGCTCTTTACCACCACGGAGAATGATATGGCAATCAGGATTGCCAGCGGTTTCTACGATCGCAGAATGACCGTATTTTGTTACTGATAGGAAGTGGTGAGAAGCACTTGCAGAACGAATCGCGTCGCTCGCGATCTTAATGTTCCCGTCTGTACCATTTTTAAACCCAACAGGGCAAGAAAGGCCAGAAGCAAGCTCACGGTGAACCTGAGATTCTGTCGTACGAGCACCGATAGCCCCCCAACTGATCAGATCCGCCACGTACTGAGGCGTGATCATATCTAGGAACTCACTCGCGGTCGGCAAGCCCATATCGGTAAGATCAAGAAGAAGCTTACGTCCAATACGCAGACCATCATTCAGCTTGTAGGTATCATTTAGGTAAGGGTCGTTGATCAGACCTTTCCATCCTACCGTTGTACGCGGTTTCTCAAAATAAACTCGCATCACAACTTCTAACTGTTCCCCAAGTTCATCACGTAATACTTTTAGCTTTTTACCATATTCAACCGCAGCAGCAGGATCGTGAATGGAACACGGGCCAACAATTACAAGTAATCGGTCATCTTTTCCTTCAAGAATATTGTGAATGGCATTACGGCAATCAAAAGTGGTCGAAGAAGCGGTTTCAGTCGCTGGGAACTTCTCTAATACTGCTACAGGTGGCAATAACTCTTTTACTCTATTTATTCTTACATCATCAGTTTGAAACATTACTTCTACTTCCTGGTTTTTATTTCCGACCCAATTTTTTGCCAACTGAACTCATTGCAACATTGTTCACAAAGCGAGCAGCATCAAGGGCTCTGGTCATTTTCTGTCTAGCGTTTAAGTAACTTATCGGCTTAGGCGTAGACTTGCAATCAGTTTTTGCAAATAAATGCAAATAAAAACCACCCGTTAACTACCGCGCACAATGTAAAATAAAGTTTACGAAAAAAAGTTCAAAATAATCATCAATTTTCTTATGACCCCAAAAATCTTTACTACAATGTAAGAAATATCAGAAGTTTGTGAGGTGTTATTGGTTAGTAAATGTTGATCAAGTTCAAAGATATTGTTGCTTGATATGAAATGATTAGAATATTAAACTAATTTCTTATAAACGCTGGTTTTTTCTAATTTTTTGATAAAACGAAGTAGAAGTTAATATGCAATCAATACAAGGAAACATTATGAACAAAGTAGCAATTGCAGTAGCAGCAGTGGTAGCTGGTAGTAGCGCGCTTTTAAACTCTGCTCAAGCTGAAATGTATATCGGGGGCAAAGTAGGCATGACTACACTTGACGATGCTTGCTATCTAAATAGCCCTTGTGATGATGAAGCTTTTGGTGCTGGACTACATATCGGTTATGACTTCACCGATATCATCGGGCTAGAGTATGGTGTCGACTTCTTAGGCGATTACAAAGCTAACTTTAAGTCAGGGGCTAATACAGTTAATACGATCGACGGCAATTTAACGGCTTTAACTCTCGCACCTAAATTTAACTGGCACTTGAACGAATCTTGGAACTTATTCGCTAAGATAGGTGGTGCTTACATGATGTCTGATGACGAAAAAGATTTCGTTCCAACTGGCTCGCTAGGTGCTGAATACACTATCGACAGAAACTGGAGCGTACGCGCAGAATATCAACGCTATCAAGACCTGTCTGATGACGTATGGGACGACATGGACGCTAACTTCTTCGGTATCGGCTTTAACTACAAATTTGCGGCTGCGCCAGTGGTTGCGGCAGTTGTAACAGAAGAAGTGGTTGAGCCAGATCCAGAACCAGTGATGATGAGCAAAGTGCACAAAGAAGAGTACGGTACAGGTACGTTTGAATTCGACAGTGCTAAGCTAACAGAGTCTGTTTCGGAGCGTCTAGACAATTTCGTATCATTCTTGAACGAATACCCTCAAGCTCAAGTAGAGATCACTGGCTACACGGATAGCTCTGGTCCTGCGACTTACAACCAAAAACTGTCTGAGCGTCGTGCTCAATCTGTTGCGGATTACCTAACTGCTGCAGGCATTGACTCAGATCGTTTAACTGTGAAAGGCATGGGTGAAGAAAACCCAGTTGCTGACAACAGCACTCGTGAAGGTCGTGAGAAAAACCGTCGCGTAGAGGTTGTGGTTCCTTCGTTTGAATACCAAGAGCTAGTTCAACCTGAATAAACATTTATGATACTTTATCTATGATGTTGTAAAAGTTAATGGGGTGCGTTTGCACCCCATTTTGATCTCGCTTTATCGCTCTTTTTACTATGGTTTTGGAAAAAAGATTAACTCGTTATCTTGCACCATAACGCAATCCATACCCGCTGCATGCGCCGCTCGTTTACCTAGCTCGGTATCCTCGAATACAAGACATTGTGACGCTTCCAACCCGAGATGCTCGGCCGCCACCAAAAAGGTATCCGGAAAAGGCTTATGATTCTCTACATCACTTGCTGTTACCACAACATCCAACTTGTCCAATAAACCGGAGTGGCTCAGTAAGCGCATTGCACTTTCTCGTTGACTGCCAGTTCCGACCGCTATTTTCTTGTGGCCTAAATATTCTTCTAACACGATATTAGTGCACGGAATAACGTCCCCGTGCAGCTCCATAGCAGCGAACGTTTCCATTTTAAATGTAGCGACGGTTTTAGGATCTAATGAAAGCTCATGCACACGGTTTAGCTCCTCAACAATTTTAAAGCTCGGCATGCCCCCTAAACTGTGAAACCACTCCTGACAAAACGGAAAATCAAAGCGATCTGCGGTTGCTTGCCAAGCAGCCAAATGGGCTGGCATGGTATCTATTAAAGTACCATCCATATCAAATATGAATCCCTCATAGGGCCTAAAATCAATCGTGCTCATGTCTTTTCTTCTATTTGTACATCTGTGATGTTAATTTATCAGCTCTTTCAATCGTCCTTACCGGCATTTACTTATCATGCTCAAAATTTCGAACTCCGTCACAATTCAAGAGTGGGAAATTCAATTATCCCCAATTAGAGCTCAAGGAAATGGTGGCCAGAACGTTAACAAGGTAGCGTCCGCTATACATTTACGCTTTGATATCCGACATTCCAGCTTACCTGACTTCTACAAAGAACGATTACTTGCTCTTTCTGACTGTCGTATAACTAAAGATGGCGTGATCATCATCAAAGCGCAACAATTTCGCACGCAAGAACAAAATAAGGAAGACGCCCTGAATCGGCTTCAAGCTTTAATTAAAGCTGCCGCCTTACAGGAGAAGAAGCGTATTAAAACGAAACCAACCCGCGCTTCTCAACGCCGAAGACTTGATACCAAGAACAAGCATGGAGCGAAAAAGCAGCAACGTAAGAAAGTGCTGTATTAATGCATGTCGTTTTCTCGACATGTTAGTTGAACAACGTTTGCTAGCCCTTGGGAAATCTCATTGGATTTCTCTTTTTAGTTACTTATTCAGGAAACAACAATATGACTATTAGGCAAAAACTCTACTTCCTCGGAGTTATCGCCATTTTAGGCATCGTGGCCCTTTTGGGTACGTCATCCCATTTCGCCAATAAGAGCAATGAACTTAACCACGCCATCAAACTCGTTGGCGATCTAGAAATACGTTTACTCAACTTACGCAGAAACGAGAAAGATTTCTTACTGCGTAGTAATGACAAATACTTAAACAAATTTGATGCGAATGTTGATAAGTTTCTAAATACCGAAAAAGAGCTTGCGAGCATACTCACGAGCAATGAATTACCTTCCAGTCAACGATTCAAACAAGACCTTCTTGCATACCAAAAGGGCTTTCAGAATCTGGTCAGTGCTTACCAACGCTACGGACTTGATGCAAAGAGTGGCCTTCTTTCTGGTTACGAGCAAGCACTGTTAGAAGCCAAGCAACGCTCCGACCACCAGCAATTGCTGGCGTTGGTTCGTTTTGACTCTGCAGTCAAATCAGGTCAATTCAATAGTGATTTGCTTGTTGGGCTATATGCTCCGGAGCTCATCAAAACAGGTAAGCTAGTAGCGGCACAAAAACAAGTTGTAGGGGTCGCTTACGACCAAGGCCTACTTGGTGAAACTCGCGCATTATCTCATGCTGTAGAAGAGCAATTTGAAACCTTTTCGACAGCCCTTAGCTCTGCTGCTGCAAAGCGTGATGAACAAATGTCGACCATCAAGCAAGTGATTACTGCCCTGATCTTAGGTGTTATTTTCGCATTGATTTGGCAGATCTCTCGCTCAATCAATACACGAGTAAACAGCTTGCTTGGCACCATTCGAAGCATTAGCGAAACAAACAACATGGGACTGCGCTCTGACTTGAAAGGCAAAGATGAGCTATTTGATATCAGCCACCACCTCAATGATCTGTTGGATAAGCTTGAGCAGTTAATTAGTGGCACCCAAGAAAAATCGGCGCAGTTAACGGCCAGTACCGATAATATGCATCGTGAGCTAGAAGGGGTTATGGAGCAGTTCCATACTCAAACTGACCACACTGCATCGATGGCTACTGCGGTTCAGCAAATGGTGGCAACGATAGGCGAAATATCGGAAAGCACGTCGGTTGCGGTAGAGGGTGTACATCAAGCCGCGAATAATGCCGAACAAGGCCGAAGTGTTGTTGAAACTACTGTAACCAACATTGGTCAATTGACCAGTATTTTATCGAACAGTCAGCAGTCGATTGGCTCGTTGAACCAACATGTAGATAAAATTGGTGGTGCGGTGAACATCATCCAAGAAATTGCGGAACAAACTAACTTACTGGCTCTCAATGCAGCAATTGAAGCCGCGCGAGCGGGCGAACAAGGTCGTGGCTTCGCCGTTGTTGCCGATGAAGTACGAGCCCTAGCTAGCCGAACTCATCAATCTACCGAGGAAATCACGCGAGTTGTTGTTGATATTCAAGCTCAAATGTCGACGGTCGTGGCGGATATTGATCAATGTAACGATCAAGGACAACAAACGCTTAATGCCTCTGAAAAACTGGATTCTAGCCTGCAACAGATCATCACTGACATGCATGCAATTCAGGGCAATTCGGAGCGCATTGCTTCAGCGATTGAAGAGCAAGGTATCGTGATGAACCAAGTTAGTGGCTCAATCACCGAGCTTAACGCGATATCTGAAAACAACATGCAATCTGCTCAGGAATGCTTGCACGAAGTGAACTCTGTTTCTGCTCAAGCTCATGATATGGACGAAGCCGTTGCACAATTTAAAACCGCGCTAAAATAACCTTCCCTACAAATAAAAAGCCCGAGGCAATCATTGCTTCGGGCTTTTTTTCGACTTTAACTTCGTGCTCTACTGTGCACAGCGGGTGTGATTACTCATCATCAAGAGGAACCAGCTTGGTGTTGCCGCCATGAACTTTCTCACGCTGTCTTTGCACCAGAGCGTAGAAGCCTGGGATCAAGAATGTACCTGCTAGAAGCACACACAATAGACCACCAATCAGCGACACGCCGAGCGAGTTTTGACTCACGTGCCCTGCACCTGCGGCGAAGATCAGCGGGAAGATACCCAGGATAAACGACCAAGATGTCATATTCACAGCGCGGAAACGTAACGTGCCTCCTTTAACCGCTGCACTATCGATATCAGCATCTTTTTCTTCACGTTCTTGCTTGGCGAACTCCACAATCAAAATTGCGTTTTTCGCCGCCAAGGCTATGAGCAAGACAAGGCCAATTTGCGCATACAAGTTAAGCGGTGTCCCAGTCAGATTCAACGCCAAGAAGGAGCCTAACGTTGCTACTGGCACCACCAAAATGATGGCTAATGGAATACTCCAGCTCTCATATTGTGCCACCATGAACAAGTAAATGAAGATCAAAGCCAGTGCAAACGCATAAATGGCTTGGTTACCCGCAAGTACTTCCTGATAAGCCATACCTGTCCATTCGTACGTGTAGCCCTGCGGAAGAACCTCTGCAGCAACGCGTTCCATTGCGGCAATCGCATCACCACTAGAGTAGCCCGGAGCTGGTTGGCCTTGAATGATAGCACTGCGGTACATGTTGTAACGCCATGCCACATCAGGCTCGAACACTTGCTCGTAGCTCACTAGCGTACTTAGCGGAACCATATCGCCGTTCGAAGAACGAACATGGAAACGCTCTAGATCTTCCATGCTGCTACGGTGCTGGCTATCAGCTTGCATGGTTACGCGGAAGTTCTTACCAAACATGGTGAAGTCATTCACATAAAGCGAACCTAAGTTGCCTTGCAAGGTTTGGAAAATAGACGACAGTGAAATACCCAACTGCTGTGCTTTCTCACGATCGATATCAACGTAGTAGTGCGGGACATTCGCGCGGAACGTACTAAACGTGTAGGCAATTTCAGGGGCTTGGTTGGCCGCTTGGATCATTTCTCCCATGACCATCGACAAATCGGTACGGCTTCGCCCTAGCGTATCTTCAAGCACAAACTCAAAACCAGACGCAGCGCCCATACCAGGAACCGCCGGAGGTCCCATCGCAAACACAACCGCTTGAGGCAACTCTGTTGCAGCACGACCGTTAATACGCGCCGCGATGGCATTGGCAGAGTGCTCCCCTTGCAACGAGTTACGAGTATCCCAATCATGCAATTTGATAAATACAGAAGCACCGTTTGATGCTGCTGCGCCTGTCATAAACGAGTAACCGTTCGCAACCGTCACGCCATCAACACCAGGTTCTTCACCAATCATGTTCATTAAATCATTGGTGACTTCTTCAGTACGAGATAAAGAAGCTGAATCTGGTAGCTGAACGTTAACCAGCAAAATGCCTTTATCTTCTTGAGGAACAAACGCTGTTGAGGTGGTTTTCGCAAAGAAAGTGACCGCCGCGATAGCGACTATGAAGAACGTCACGAGCAGCAAAGATTTCTTCACCAAGAAACCAGCGACCTGACCATAACGCGTTGTGATACGCTCTAAGCCTCGGTTGAAAGCCTGGAACCAGTTAGCGGTGTTGCCCCCACCCTGCTTCAATACCAAAGAACAAAGTGCTGGAGACAGCGTCAATGCGTTAATGGATGAGATCACAACCGAAATACAGATGGTCAAAGCGAACTGGCGATACATGATACCAGTGATACCCGGCAGCATCGCGACTGGTATGAATACCGCAAGTAAAACCAAGGTCGACGTGATGATTGGGCCCGTTACTTCTTTCATCGCTAGCAATGTCGCTTTACGGGGTGAAATGGTTGGGTCTTTCGCCATGGTGGTATCGACGTTTTCGATAACCAGAATCGCATCGTCCACCACGATACCAATCGCGAGGATCAAGCCAAACAAAGTGACCGTATTGATGGTGAAGCCCGTCGCCTGCATGATGGCAAACGTACCAATCAGAGAAACGGGGATCGCAACAACAGGAATCAACGTTGCGCGCGCGCTACCCAAAAACAAGTAAGTTACAGCAATCACCAATAGAATCGCTTCAATCAGTGTTTTGACTACCCCTTTGATCGATTCAGATACAAACACGGTTGTATCGTAGCTGGTCTCATACGCCATGCCCTCAGGGAAGTTTTTACTCAAGTCCTCAAGCAGCTCCATGACGGCCTGACCACTTTCTAACGCGTTCGCATCTGATTGAAGAGATAATGCAACAATTGACGCGTCCTGACCACGGAATTTACCGTTACCATCGTAGAACTTTTTGCCTAGTTCAACGCGAGCAACATCTTTCAGATAAACCGTAGATCCATTGGGATTAGCTCGAAGGACAACGTTCTCAAACTCACTCACGCTTTCCAAGCGACCTTTGGTCACAAGGTTAAACTGAACTTCTTGTGGATTGTTGTATGGTGCAGCACCTACACGCCCTGCCGCAACTTGAACGTTCTGTTCAGCCAAAGCGGCGTATACGTCTGACGTAGTTAGCTTAAGGTTGGCCATTTTTTCAGGGTCTAACCAAACACGCATTGCGTATTCGCCACCACCAATCACGTTAACTTCACTGATACCTTTCGCACGAGCCAGCTGATCTTTTACATTCAAGTTAATGTAGTTAATCAAGAACTGATCATCGTATTTGCCATCAGGTGAATAGAAGTTAAGTACCATCAGCAAGTCAGGTGAACGCTTTTTCACCGTCACACCAACCATGCGCACTTCTTGAGGCAGCTTTGACTCGATCTGTGACACACGGTTTTGCACGTTTACTTGCGCCATGTCTGGATCGGTCCCGACATCGAACGTGACGTTTAGGCTGTATGAGCCATCGTTCGCGCTCTTTGAGGACATGTAGATCATGTCCTCAACGCCATTGACCGACGTCTCTATGGGGTCCGCAATGGCCTGCTCGACAACTTCCGCACTCGCACCGGTGTAGTATGCCGAAACGCTGACTGATGGCGGACTTATCTGTGGGTACTCCGCCACTGGCAAAATCGCCAGTGAGATCGCGCCTGCTAGCGTTAATATGATCGAAATAACCAGCGCGAATTTAGGTCTCTGAATAAAGAAACGACTTAACATAGTGCCCCCTACTGCTTATCTTCAGCAGGTGTTTGAATGCGCACTTCTACACCATTACGCACACGCTGTAGGCCCTGTGTAATAACCGTATCTTCCTGTTCGAGGCCTTCTCGAATGATAATGCCTTGTTCAACCTGAGGTCCAAGCTCGACGTTACGACGCTCTGCCACACTTCCCTCAGCCATCACCATCACAAAGTCACCTTCTAAGTCAGTCTGTACGGCACGTCGTGGGATAACAATAACGTCTTTCGTGTTCTTATCTCTCAAGTTCACTTTGATGTGCTGACCCGGAAGTAACTTCTGCTCTGGGTTTGGCACTAGCGCACGCATTGCAATCGTACCAGTTTTGGTATCAATACGATTACCTAAGAAATCGAGCTTACCGAGATGCTCAAAAAACTGGCCATTTTCCAGCTCAAGCTGAACTTCAACTCTGTTTGATTCTGCTGAGCCGTCGCCTTTGACTTGATCCATACCCATGGCTAAGCGCTCGCGCTCACTCACACTAAATGAAGTATGCACTGGGTCTAAACTCACCAATGTCGTCAGCACGCCAGATGAAGGGGAGACAAGATCACCGGTACTCACTTTGGTATCGCTAATACGACCGCTGAACGGAGCTCGGATTTGAGTATAAGAAAGGTTAACTTCAGCAAGCTTAAGCTGAGCGTTTGCTGCTTCTAGCTCGGCTTTCGCACCAAGAAGTGCCGCAGTTAAGGCGTCAAACTCAGATTGAGAGATACTACCGCGAGGCAACAAGTTTTTACCTCGGGTGTGGTCTAGTTCCGCTTTTTTTAGCGCGGCTTTTGCTTGTGCAAGTGCCGCTTTAGCGCTCGCGACTTGTGCTTCAAAAGAAGATGGCTCGATAGAATAAAGAAGCTGCCCTTTTTCTACCATTTGCCCCTCTTCAAAGTGACGAGCTTTTAAATAGCCAGAAATCTGCGCGGTAATATTGGTATCTTCTACTGCTTCAATGCGACCGATATAAGACTTGCTCGGTTGGTAGTCGATAACCGTGACATCCTGAGTCACTACGAGAGGCGCTTGGCCTTCCCTTTGGGCATTATTAGCTTCCCCGCATCCAGCGAGGATTGCTGTAGCCGCCATTAGTGCGACAAGTGGTTTCTTTTGCATGTATTTACCGTCTTTATAGAACAGGATATTGTTGAATTCCCATCAACCTTACTCCTTGCTGCAACTGAAAACTTCACTCAAAAGCCCCCAAAATGTTTCTAAATGTAAACATGAGAAACAAAAAGAAAATAAAGTAATTTAGTTAACAGTGATATTTAATGAGCAACATACAAACAGCTCAATCATAACTATTTGATATACACTCTCAGGCATCGTGCATTTAGGGCGCTAGGAAACGCGAATTAAGATATCGTATAAAGACGGAAAGTGAGATTCGGTGCTCAAGATCAGAACGTTTTATGGTTAAAAAGACAAAAAATGACGCCTTCATACTCAAGACCCCGATTTTGACTATTTTTTTAATATAAATGGGTTATCATTCAATTAATTCAACGCCTTCGACAGAGAGGATGACTATGATTTCTAAATGGGCAAAACGCTTTTACCAGATGGCAGAACTAGTGGCGTCATGGAGTAAGGACCCATCAACACAAGTCGGTGCAGTGATCACTAAACAGAATCGCATTGTATCTGTTGGATTTAATGGCTACCCGCACGGTGTTTCTGACAGTGTCGATACCGATGAACGCGAGTTGAAATATCTAAAAACACTACATGCAGAAGAGAACGCAATTTTGTTCTCAAAACGTGACTTAGACGGATGTGATATTTGGGTGACGCATTTTCCATGTCCTAACTGCGCGGCAAAGATCATTCAAACAGGGATCTCACACGTGCACTGCCCTGAGCAATCTGAAGACTTTCTATCTCGCTGGGGAGATAAAATCCAAGTCAGCCAAGACATGTTCGATCAAGCGGGTGTGAAAGTCGACTGGCTACCACTAGAAGACATTGAAATTGAAGACAAAGACGTACGTTAATGTTTCGTTTTTGAATTTAAAAATAGCCCAGATGACTCTGGGCTATTTTTCCCCATTCAATCGACAAGAACCGCTCGACCTGGTCTGTTAACCGTGTTTTTTCGCGGTGAGTTCAGCAATTTTGACGATGACAAGCACTGACTTCTCCATCATTTCAACCGAAATAAACTCATGAATCCCATGGAAGTTAAAACCACCAGTGAAGATATTCGGGCACGGCAACCCCATAAAAGATAAACGAGCGCCATCTGTACCACCACGAATAGGTTTTATAATTGGCTCCACATCACACGCTTCCATCGCTTGCTTTGCTAGCTCAATGATATGCGGGTAAGGCTCAACCATTTCTCTCATATTGTAATAGCTGTCTGTTATTTTCAGTTCTACAGAACCATGGCGTAAGCCCGCGTTCATATCATCAACGAGTTTCTGCATAAAGGCTTTTCGCTCTTCAAGCCCCTGACGATCAAAGTCTCGGATAATGTAACCAAGTTCGCTTCGCGCCACGCCCATTTCTGCCGATTTTAAATGGAAGAACCCTTCGTAGCCTTCTGTTGTTTCAGGAGTTTGATCTTGGGGCATTTGAACTTGAAATTTCGCAGCCAAGTTCATCGCATTAACCATTTTACCTTTTGCAGTACCAGGGTGAACGCTGACACCATGAAAGATTACATCGGCGTTTGCCGCATTAAAATTTTCGTATTCCAGTTCACCTTGCGGGCCACCATCAATAGTGTATGCCCATTTCGCGCCAAACTTTTCAACATCAAATAAATCTGCGCCTCGGCCAATCTCTTCATCTGGTGTGAAGCCGATACAAATGTCGCCGTGTGGAATGTCTGGATTTTCTAGTAACAGCGCGACCGCAGAGAGAATCTCAGCAATACCAGCTTTGTTATCCGCGCCAAGTAATGTAGTGCCATCGGTGGTGATAAGATTGTGGCCATGTAGATGATGTAAATCTGGATATTGCACCGGAGATAGCACTTCATCCCCCAACCCTAGCGCAATATCGCCGCCTTGGTAATCTTCAATAAATTGCGGTTTTACGTTTTTTCCTGAGGCGTCAGGCGCGGTATCCATATGGGCAATAAAGCCGATAGGCGGCACCTCATAATCAACGTTAGCTGGCAGTCTAGCCATCAAGTAGCCATTTTTATCTAATGTCACATCACTTAAGCCAAGTTCGATCATCTCTTTCTTAAGCAACTCAGCAAACACAAGCTGACCAGGCGAGCTTGGGCAAAGCGTAACATGTGGATTTGATTGGGTATCGAACGTGACGTAGCGAAGAAATCTTTCAACTAAATGTTTCATATTTATTCTCATTGTTTTTATACGATGAGGCTTTATCAACCATCAGTAAGCTGACCTTACCTCATCAAACCTCAAGCTATGTTACGCTCTTAGCTCAATAAGAATTTGCTTTGAATCATTTTTTCATAAGAAAGGCTACTGCACATCCCCTAGTCAATTGAAGTATGAGTCTAATCTAATAATTCCTCAGCTAGTACTCGCCACTCTTTTACCTTACCGCGAAAATGACGCCATTGTTTATCGGTCATAGATTGAGAAATATCTAATGTCAGTTGATCGACCAGCACAAAGTTAGAATCAATATTTTTAGAAAGCTGCTCACTGTAATAGCTCTCTGGCTCGAACAACAGGCGCATAAATATATCCTGATAAGTGACAGCATTGGACTTGTTATAGAACAGATATTCGAGCTCTTGATATATCGTTGCTCG
Source organism: Vibrio sp. D3 (assembly GCF_043995865.1). Taxonomy (NCBI): domain Bacteria; kingdom Pseudomonadati; phylum Pseudomonadota; class Gammaproteobacteria; order Vibrionales; family Vibrionaceae; genus Vibrio; species Vibrio sp. D3. The sequence continues at coordinate 673,882 of NZ_CP171886.1, forward strand.
ATAACCTCTCCATAAAGGACTGTTAAGAGTGACTTGTTGAGAAAACGTTTGAGCTAATTGGCGCTGACTTTCTGATAGGCTTCCCAACCACTCTTCCATCCATTCTTCTGTGTTATCTAGAATAATTTCACGTATTTCATCTTCCGTTTTATCCGCATATTTTGCGTTTCGCTCTTGATAATGCTCTTGTACATTACTCAGAAATTCCCGTTCTTGATCTTTCGTTAACTGTAAACTCAAAGCAAAAAGGTCTGGTGCTGCTTTGCTTACCACTCTATCGTAATGCGCTCGCATTCTATCTCGATTTTCCTGCAAATAATTTAGGGTTATATCGCTCGCTTTTAATCTCTCAAGCTCTTTTAAATGATCGATATATAACGGTAACTCTTCTTTCTTATGCCATTCTGCTAACAATAATAAGCGTTCTTCGACCAAGACTTCTTGTTCACCTTGCAGAGAAACATAATCCTCTATGTAATCGATAACGAACCAATCGATATTGCTGTATAGAAACTTCTTCGTACATCCGGCAAGAAGAAATACGAAACAAAATAGAAGGCCATAACCAAGCACCTTATTAGATACACCCTGTAATTTAGTCACTTATTCGTATTCCCTTTTCTATTGATTAAGTTCTATACTCAACTTGTATCACTTAATATTGCGGCAAACTTACACCAGTGTGACAAATATTGATTGCCACCTTAATAATATATAGAGTTTGAAATTAACTTTTTGATCACAACTATCCGCAAAAAAGTGAGTTAGAGCGCAATTATCGGCTAAAAAACACACCGAACGACGCTCCCTATAACGGCATATAATTTGCATGGATGTTTTTTGGATGGTTTATGGAGGCGAAGTATGGCAGCCGCTGAGCAACTTGATACCAGTGTAGAATATGAGATTCGATATTTTGAACAGGGGAAAATGCACTGCATGAGAGTCATTGCTGAAAGCAAAAAAGTGGCTTATCAGTACTATTTAGAGTGCGGTAAGCACAACAGTGACTTGTACTCTATTCGCCCAGACAAATAAAAAAACCGCCTTTAAGGCGGTTTTTTTATTATTAAAATCACGCTAAACGATTGATTCCATTGGTGGTTTGGGATTGTTCTTCAACTGTATTATTTGATGTCGCCAAAGCGCTCAAGATAAAGAACGGTTGCCGCAGTACGAGAAGGAACTTGAAGCTTTTTAAGTAAACTCTTCATATGAACTTTAACCGTTGATTCAGAAATAAAAAGACGATCGGCAATCTGCTTGTTGCGGAAACCTCTTGCCACCTCTCTTAAGATCTGCGTTTCGCGATCCGTCAGCGTATCAAAAACGTCCTCTTGTCCTGAACGCTCACTCAAATACTTAGAAACTTCTTGGCTGTAAGCTTTGTCACCTTGATGCGCTTGTTTTAGCAACTCAACCAGCTCATCAGGCTCAGTATCTTTCAATAAATAGCCATCTGCGCCACTTCGAACTATTGCTTCTATGTCAGCAGGACTATCCGATACGGTTAAGATAACAATTCGAGCTTCACAACCATCAGCACGTAGCGCTTGTAAGGTATCGAGGCCTGACATGCCTTTCATATTGAGATCAAGAAGTACAAGATCCAGTTCCAGCTCATGCGCTTTCGCTACCGCATCTGCGCCATTACTTGCTTCTGCAACGACTTCAAACTCAGGCTCAAAGCTTAAAAGTTGATGAATACCTCGTCGCATGAGTGGATGATCATCCACCAGCATTACTTTACACACTGTCACTGTTTACTTCCTTACTATGTTGGAATTCTAGTTTTACGGTACAGCCTTTGTTGATCGATGCTTCAATATGAAGATCGGCATGCAGCCTAGCGGCTCGCTCTTGCATGATACTCATACCGTAATGATTTAATTTTTCGTCTTGATGTTCAAAGCCTATTCCATCATCGGTAACGGTTACTGTGACTTTTCCATCATTATCAAGACATTGAATGTGAATATTATCTGCTTGCGCATGCTTGATGGCATTAATTGCCGCTTCTCTTATCAACTGTAGTAAATGAACCTGCTGGTGTGCATCCAGTTCAGTTGAAGAAAGTCTATTTTTTAACGTAATGTCAGCGACGGTTTGTTCGTTGAGCGTTTCGACCATATCTTGCAATGCTTGGCCAAAACTGCCCTCTTTAATCGTAAGACGAAACGTCGTCAGTAATTCGCGTAGTTGGGTATAAGCAGCAGATAAGCCCGTATCCAACTCGGCAATGACTTGATTCGCCTGAGCTATCGCTTTTTCATCAGGCAAATTCTTTACGCTTCTCTTTAATAAAGCGACCTGAATTTTTAAATAAGAGAGTGCTTGAGCTAATGAATCATGCAGTTCCCGAGCAATGGTGGCTCGCTCTTCCATCAGTAGGATTTGTTCTGCTTGGCGTTGGGCTCGATTGTAATACACGGCACGCGATAAAATCTGCACAAAGTTGTCAATAAGAGCTTCGTTCGGACAAGGTAACCCGGCCTTCCAATACAAATAGCCTAAGTGTTCACCGTCCAACGTTAGAGCCTTACTGTGGCAATCTTCATCACACTCGTGGCAGCACTCTTCCCCCTCCATCAATATCCAACTCGGTTCTCCCAATTGCTCTATTTCAAGTTTGACCGCTTTAATGCCTTCAAGACTTGCAATATGTTGCAATATGGCTTGGAAGTTATCCTGATTAATACGCGAAGCCGTTAACTCTTTCGACGAGTCATACAATACTTCTAAAGACTGATTCGCATGCTGTAATTTACGCGTTTTTTCATCAACCGCTTGTTCTAGCCCTCGGTATAATTTACCAAGGTCCGTCGCCATCCGATTAAAGGTTCGAGTCAGGATCCCCATTTCATTATCGCTGGATACATCAAGCGATATATTAAATGAGCGATTCTTAATTTGCTCGCTAGCAAAAACTAAAGCTCGCAAAGGCCGTACAACTTCGAGGCGCACAAAATGGACAACAAACATACTGACACAAAGGATACCGCCTAACCCTAACCCGCCAATCCAAGCTAAGTTAATCAGCTTTTGCTCCGAAAAGCTTTGCAGCTTAAATACAAACTCATCGATCTGCTTTACAAAACCAGCCACTAGGAGTTGGTACTCCGCCGGGTTGTCTCCTCTCAACACCGACTTGAGCTCATGCCATCTCATAATAAGACGGTAGTAATCATGAGTAATGTCTTCTGGCACTGACCAATGCTGGAGTGCTTTCATGGAAGGTGAGTATATCGAATGTTCAAATGCGTCAATATGTGAAGAGTAATCAACAGATTTAATCTGAATATCATGTGCCAAACGATAACTTTGCATTCGCATTGAGCCAGCAACATTGACGGCTTCTGCATCATTCAAGCTTGACGCTAACGTAAAAATTGCAAAACCAGTCGTAGCAACTGAAAGCAGCAAAATAAGAAGCATCGCGGACGCAATCGTGCGCGTCACTGACTTTTTCACATTTTTAAACAATCTGAGTTCCTCGCCCATTAACAACCCTATTTGTACGTGCAATGAACCCATTACCTTTCAACTTTATCAATATGTGATCACCTGCGACGGAATTTATTGATCCAAAACAATATTGCATCCCATTTACCTCCTAAGAGGTATTTATACAAATATGTCAAAAACTACAATTTCGTTAGTTTAAATGACAGTTTATTAATGAAAATTGTGGACTATGCTTAGTTTGGGTTCCAAGTTTCGAGGTGACTAAGTGGTAGACCTTTCCAGAAGAAGACTCTTTGCAAGAAAAGCGCACCCCGACAACGCCGTACGTTTGCCTTGGTTAGCCAAGCCAGAACAGTTTACGGACGATTGCACTCGCTGCGGTAAATGCATTGAGGCCTGCGAAACAAAGATTATAACTAAAAGTGATGGCGGATTCCCTTCGGTCGATTTTTCTATTGATGAATGCACATTTTGTTATCAGTGTGCAGACGCCTGTCGTGAGCCCCTTTTCTTGCCAAAAACAGAGCAACCTTGGCAAGCGAAAGCAAGCATCAACGATAGCTGCTTAGCAAAACAAAATGTCGAATGCCGAAGCTGTGGGGATATGTGCGACCCGATGGCAATTCAGTTCAAATTAGAGCTGGGGAAAGTAGCACAACCCAATTTAGACCTTGATGAGTGTAACGGCTGCGGCGCCTGTGTTTCAGTGTGCCCGACTTCATCCATCAATGTGAGCAATATAACAGCCTAAGCCGTATGTCGTCGGCCAAAGGCAATAAATGAGAGAGCTATATGTCACTAAATGAAGTGCATATTTCAAGTTTGGTAGTACACGTACTGCCAGAACATCTGGACGAAATCAAACAACAGATCGAAGCACATGAAAATGCGGAAATCTATGGTGATAGTCCAGAAGGCAAGATTATCGTCGTGCTTGAAACCGAGAACCAAGGTTTTATCACAGACACTATCGATGCCATTAACAATTTACCGAATGTCTTGAGCACGGTATTGGTTTATCACCAAATCGAAACTGGGCTTGAAGAAACGGATGAAGAAGACACTGGAACACAACATTCCCAAATCGAGGGTGAAGTATGAAAATGACAAGACGTGCGTTTGTGAAAGCAAACGCGGCTGCATCAGCTGCTGCTGTCGCAGGTGTGACACTACCAGCATCTGCAGCCAACCTGATTGCAAGCTCTGATCAAACCAAAATCACATGGGACAAAGCACCTTGTCGTTTCTGTGGTACAGGCTGTTCTGTTCTTGTTGGTACTCAAAATGGCAAAGTGGTAGCAACACAGGGTGACCCAGAAGCACCAGTAAACAAAGGCCTAAACTGTATCAAAGGCTACTTCCTTTCTAAGATCATGTACGGTCAAGACCGTCTGACTCAGCCGATGCTGAGAATGAAAGATGGCAAATTCCACAAAGACGGTGAATTTACACCTATCTCTTGGGATGACGCTTTCGACATCATGGCTGAGAAATGGAAAGCTTCCCTCGAGAAAAAAGGTCCAACAAGCGTAGGTATGTTTGGCTCAGGCCAATGGACAGTAATGGAAGGCTACGCTGCGTCAAAGCTAATGAAAGCTGGCTTCCGTTCAAACAACATTGATCCAAACGCTCGTCACTGTATGGCTTCTGCTGTAGTTGGCTTTATGCGCGCATTCGGTATCGATGAGCCGATGGGTTGTTACGATGACTTTGAGAACGCAGACGCATTCGTTCTATGGGGCTCGAACATGGCAGAGATGCACCCTGTTCTATGGACTCGTATTACTGACCGTCGCCTAAGTCACCCTCACGTTAAAGTGAACGTGCTTTCTACTTACTACCACCGTTCATTTGAGTTGGCAGATCACGGCTACATTTTTAATCCACAGTCTGACCTAGCGATTGCTAACTTCATCGCGAACTACATCATCGAAAACGATGCGGTAAACTGGGACTTCGTGAACAAGCACACTAACTTCACTCAAGCAGATACCGACATCGGTTACGGCCTACGTGACGATGATCCGCTACAAAAAGCAGCGAAGAATCCTAACTCAGGCAAACTAACGTCTATCTCTTTCGAAGAGTACAAAAAGTCTGTTGCACCTTACACAGCTGAGAAAGCCTCTGAAATCTCTGGTGTTGAAAAAGAGAAGCTTATCGAGCTTGCGAAGCAATACGCCAATCCAAATACGAAAGTGATGTCTCTATGGACGATGGGTATGAACCAACATACTCGTGGCGTGTGGATGAATAACTTGGTTTACAACATCCACCTACTAACCGGTAAGATCTCGACTCCGGGTAACAGCCCATTCTCACTAACGGGTCAACCATCTGCGTGTGGTACCGCTCGTGAGGTTGGTACTTTCGCTCACCGTCTACCTGCAGACATGGTAGTAGCTAACCCGAAACACCGTAAGATTGCGGAAGACATCTGGAAACTGCCAGAAGGGACGATTCCACCAAAACCTGGCTTCCACGCCGTATTGCAAGACCGCATGTTGAACGATGGTGTTCTGAACTGTTACTGGGTTCAATGTAATAACAACATGCAAGCGGGTCCAAACATCAACACAGAACGTCTTCCAGGTTACCGCAACCCTGAAAACTTCATCGTTGTGTCTGACCCATACCCAACAGCGACAGCGCAAGCAGCAGACCTTATTCTTCCAACAGCAATGTGGATTGAGAAAGAAGGTGCTTACGGTAACGCAGAGCGTCGTACTCAAGCTTGGTACCAACAAGTGGGCACGGTCGGTCAGGCAAAATCTGACCTATGGCAGCTAATGGAGTTCTCGAAACGCTTCAAAATGGAAGAAGTGTGGCCTGAAGAGCTACTAGCGAAAGCGCCTCAGTACCGTGGTAAAACCATGTACGATGTACTATACCGCAATGGTAATGTTGACAAGTTCCCTATCGAAGAAGCTCGCGAACTGAATGACGATGCCCACCACTTCGGTTTCTATGTTCAAAAAGGTCTGTTTGAGGAATATGCAACGTTTGGCCGTGGTCACGGGCATGATTTAGCACCATACGACCGTTACCATGAAGTGCGTGGTCTACGTTGGCCAGTTGTTGATGGTAAGGAAACACAATGGCGCTTTAAAGAAGGTTCTGATCCATACGCAAAAGAAGGTTCTGGTTGGGATTTCTACGGCAATGCTGACGGCAAAGCGAAGATTATCTCTGCACCATATGAAGCGCCACCAGAAGTGCCAAACGATGAGTTTGATATGTGGCTATGTACTGGTCGTGTTCTTGAACATTGGCACACAGGCACCATGACTCGTCGTGTACCTGAGCTATACAAAGCAGTACCAGACGCAGTGTGCTACATGCACCCTGAAGACGCAAAAGCGCGTAACGTTCGTCGTGGTGAAGAAGTACTCATGGCAAACAAACGCGGCGAAGTACGCGTTCGTGTTGAAACTCGCGGTCGTAACCGTCCGCCAAAAGGTTTGGTATTCGTACCGTTCTTTGATGCACGTATTTTGATTAACAAGCTCATCCTAGATGCGACTGACCCACTGTCTAAACAGACAGACTTTAAGAAGTGTCCAGTCAAAATCACTAAGATTGCTTAACCTTCAGATACCGAATGCTACGGCCGTCACTATGGCGGCCTAATAAAGAATTTAAGCCATAAAGGCGGAGATGAAATGATGAAAAAATTACTTGTCGCACTTTTATCTGTAGGTGCTTTAGTGACAGGCATTGCGCAAGCTGAGTTAGATAATCCAGGTGGTATTGGCGGTCTAGAGTCTCTACGTGGAATGTCTCAATTGGAAGACACACGCCCAGCAGATGAGTTCAAAGACTTCCCAAAAGACCAGATTGTTGAAGATAGCTTTGTTTATCAACCACCGTTGATCCCACACAGCATCCGTCACTACGAAGTATCGTTAAATGCTAACAAGTGTCTTGCGTGCCACAGCTGGAAAAATGCAAAAGAGTCAGGCGCGACTAAAATTAGCGTAACGCACTATGTAAACCGAGAAGATGCTGTATTGGCGGATATGTCTCCTCGTCGTTACTTCTGTTTGCAATGCCACGTGCCACAAACTAATGCTAAGCCACTAGTTGAAAACAAGTTCGAGGCAGTTGATTCGCTTCAGTAATTGAAACGCGAGTACGAAGAGGTTATTTATGAAAATACTTAAAGCGTTTTGGAAAAGGCTGAAGAACCCAAGTAAATCTGCCGCTGGTGTGGTTTTGTTCTTAGGTTTTGCTGGCGGTCTTTTATTTTGGGGCGCATTCAACACAGGTATGGAGGCAACCAACACAGAAGAGTTCTGTTCTGGCTGTCACGCACCAATCGTTGCTGAAATTCAAGAAACAATTCACTACTCTAACCGTTCTGGTGTTCGTGCCATCTGCTCAGACTGTCACGTTCCTCATGAATGGACAGATAAGATCGTTCGTAAAGTACAAGCATCCAAAGAGCTATTCGCTCACTATGTTCTGCGTACTATCGATACACCAGAGAAGTTCCAAGAGCGTCGAGGACATCTTGCTGAGCGAGAGTGGGCGCGAATGAAAAAGAATGACTCTCTTGAGTGTCGTAACTGTCACGAGTTTGATTACATGGATTACTCTCAACAAGGCTCACGAGCAGCGGAGCAGCACTCTACTGCGCTAGCTTCTGGAGAGAAAACCTGCGTAGATTGTCACAAAGGCATCGCGCACAAACTACCGGACATGAGCGGCGTTGAAGGCTGGCACTAAGGAGACTTACCATGAGTACTTTAGAATCTGTAATTTGGCATATCCTTGGCTATAGCGCCATGCCTGTGATTATTCTTTCCGGCTTTGTGGCAGTAGCAGCAATCTCTCTCTGGCTGCTGTCATTTGGTAAGGATAAAGAGGTGTAACGTAACGCACTTCTACCCGTCAACTTGCCTATTTGTTGACACTAAGCGCTGAGTATCTACTCGGCGCTTTTTTATTCACCGTCACTTTCGGCCCAAAATCTCCTCAACCGATACATATATTCAATCGGTATAATAAGGTAACCAGTAACGACCAAAAAAAGCGACCATAAAGGTCGCTAAAATTTACTGCTATAGGGAGTTGTTTAAGATTCTTTTACTGGCAGAACCTGCTTGACGTATTGCCCTGGTGCTTCATCGATTGCTGGGTGGTCTTCCGAGCCAATAGGGAATGGTTCGACTTGCTCTTTTGGATTGAATTGAAGTAGCCATTCATTCCAATGTGTCCACCACGACCCCTCTTTGTGCTCGGCATTATTCAACCATTCGTCAGCCGAATCATCCAAAGTATCGTTCAACCAATAACCATACTTATTTTTCGCTGGAGGGTTCACAATACCCGCAATATGACCCGACTCACCGAGAACAAACGTTTTGTTGCCACCAGTGTTCAGGGCACCACGATAAGTTCCCTGCCATAACGCTATATGGTCTTCTTTCGTTGATACAAAATAGCTAGGAATTTTGATCTTATTTAGATCAATCCATACCCCACCAATTTTGACGCCTTTGTCTTGCACCAGCTTGTTCTCTAAATAGAGCTCACGAAGCAAGAAGTTATGAGAGGCGGCACTCACGTTGGTGCTATCACTGTTCCAGTACAACAAGTCAAAATCGACTGGGCTGTTGCCCTTCAAGTAGTTGTCGACATAGTAGTTCCAGTACAAACTGTTTTCGCGCAGTAAGCTGAATGTGACACTTAATGAACGACCGTCCATATACCCTTTTGCGTTGTTTTGCGCCTCAATTGCACTCACAATGGTGTCATTGATGTACGCGCCAACTTCGCCTGGCTGAGAAAAGTCGAGCAATGTGGTGAAGAAAGTCGCTGACTTAATACGCTTCTTCATACGTTTTGCCGCATAGTACGCAACCGTGCTCGCCAGAACCGTACCACCGATACAGTAACCAGCCGCGTTGATTTGCTCTTGGCCCGTTATATCTTCAATTGCGGCGACGGCTTTGACGACGCCTTCTGTCACATAGTCACCAAACTCTACATGCGCTTGTGCCTTGCCTGGGTTACGCCAAGACATCATAAATACGCTATGTCCCTGCTCTAGCAACCATCGAACCATTGAGTTCTTCGCTGTTAAGTCAAGGATGTAGTATTTATTAATGAAAGGCGGAACGATGAGCAGTGGCGTCGCATTCACTTTCTCTGTTAGAGGTCGATATTGAATCAACTCAAACAATTCGTTTTGAAAAACCACATCACCCGGAGTGGTCGCCACGTCATCACCCACGCGGAACGCATTGTTGTTCGTCATACGAATTTTCAAAATGTCCGCACTGGACTCAACGTCTTCTTTTAACTGCTCTAAGCCAGCCAGCAGGTTTTGACCGTTTTGCTCAAGTGTCAGTTTCAAGAGTTCTGGATTCGTCGCGATGAAATTCGAAGGGGAAAGTGCATTGATGGCTTGACGAGAAAAGAAAAGTATTCGCTCTTTAGATTTTTCATCCAAACCTTCGAGTGACTCAATTGTATCTAAATAAGTCTTGCTGAATAACAGGTAGGATTGCTTAATGAAACTATACATCACCTCATTTTGCCACGCTTCATTAGAAAAACGCTTGTCCCCTTTTTCTGCTTCAATGATCTGTTTTTGGTTACCCGCCAACGCGACATTCTGCCAAATTTGTAGCTGCTGTTCCCACCATTCTGCTTGCAGTTTTAAGATCGCAGCAGGCTGATTTACAGCTTGTTCGAAGAGTTTGGCAGTGTCTTCCAAGTTCACTTCTTGCATGGCCTTATTTAAAGGAGAGTTCACGACTGCCTTGTTCACTTCGAAATCATGCCACCACTGTTGATTGGTTTGTCGAAGCTGTACAAGATAGTCCGAAAAGAAGTGCTGAAACATAGTCTTACTCCTATATTCGGAAAAAACAACGCCGCCCAAATTAGGGTCTAGAGACCCTAAGGCGGCGAGAATCGGACAAATTACGCTGGAGTAACAGTCTTTAGATTTTCCGAAGTCATTTTCTCAACGTCTTCTTTGAACTCCTTTGCAATAGCTTGAAGCTTGTTGCTGTCGTCCATCATTTGTTGAGAAAGCTTAGTAAGAACGCTTAGTTGCTGGCTGTTGAAAGCAGTCAATGACGTTACGTCTTTGATTTCTGATGCCGCTTTCATTTGGTTCAGGCCTACTTCGCTGTAAGTACGAATTGCATTCAGTTGAAGCTCAGTCAACACTTCTACGTTTTTTGTCACTAGCTTGTTGAACTTCAAGTAAGGTTCTAGATTTTTTTCAGTTTGATCGCTAAAGGTTTTGAAGAAATCTGTGTACATGGTTTATCTCCTAGAGAAAGAATTAAAAATGTCCGTTTAAATAATTACTTAACTGCTTTTATAACCACAGCCGTCCCCATGCCGCCGCCCACACAAAGTGATGCAACACCATATTGACCATTTTGCTTATGAAGCTCGTGAACAAGCGTCACTAAGATTCGGTTGCCCGATGCACCAAGTGGGTGACCTAGCGCGATAGCACCACCATTAAAGTTCGCTTTATCTTGAATCGCGTTAACGGGAACTTGGTTAGTTTCCGCCAACTGATGAATCACGCCAAGTGCTTGCGCAGCAAATGCTTCGTTCAACTCGTAAACGTTAATGTCGTTTACCGTTAATTCCGCTTTTGCTAATGCTTTATTGACTGACTCCACTGGACCTAGACCCATGATTTTCGGATCAAGTCCCGATTGCGCATAGCTTACGATCTCAGCAATAGGCGTGAGTCCATGTGCTTTAACTGCGCTCTCAGACGCGACGATAATTGCACTCGCACCATCGTTAATACCTGATGCATTCCCCGCAGTCACAGTGCCTTCACGGTCAAAAGCAGGGCGCAGCTTGCTTAACGCTTCCATAGTCGCATTAGCCTTTGGGTATTCGTCGGTATCGAATAGCACCGTTTCACGGCGTTGCTTTACTTCTACGGGCACAATTTCGTCTTTGAATTTACCCGCTTCGATTGCCGCCACCGCTTTCTGTTGGCTAGACAGCGCATACTCGTCTTGCTGTTGACGGGTTAGGCCGATTTCTTTTGCAACGTTTTCTGCCGTCACACCCATGTGATATTGGTTATAAACGTCGGTTAAACCGTCCGCTACGAGCAGGTCTTTCAGCTCTAGGTTGCCCATTTTGTTGCCATCACGAATACTACTTGGCGCGGCAAACGGTATCTGAGACATGACCTCAACACCTGCTGCAACAACAATCTCTGTATCGCCACTACGGATATGTGAAACTGCATCCATGACCGTTTTCATGCCACTGCCGCAAACCATGTTTACGCCATACGCAGGAACCGCGTCCGGAATCCCAGCGAACAATGCCGCCTGACGACCGACTCCCATGCCTTGACCTGCGCCGACAACGTTGCCAACAATCACCTCATCAATCTTATCACCAGTCAACTTTGCCGCTTCTAACGCGCCTTTAATCGCTACTGCTGCCAAGTTGCCAGCAGAGGTATTTTTAAGACTGCCACCAAAGGCACCAATTGGAGTGCGCTTCGCCGCCACGATAAATACTTTTTCCATCATCTTCTCTCCTTAGTGCATATATAGGCCGCCATTCACCGACAAAGTCTCACCGGTGATATAGGCTCCTGCATCGCTGACCAAGAAGCTGACTGATGCTGCAATTTCTTCTGGTGTAGCAAGGCGTTTCATTGGGATTTGATTCGTGATGGATTCCAATACTTCTGGCTTCATTTGCTCAACCATTGGTGTACCAGTGTAACCTGGCGCAATAACATTTACTGTCACACCCGAACGAGCACCTTCATACGCCAACGCTTTAGAGAAACCTATCATCCCAGCTTTCGCCGCCGAGTAGTTTGCTTGACCAAACTGCCCTTTTAGGCCATTGACTGAAGAGATGTTAATAACACGACCACCGCCTTTTTCGCACATAGCAGCGAACAGAGGTTGCGTAACGTTGAATAGACTATTGAGGTTGGTATTAATGACGTCATTCCAAGCTTGCGCAGTCATCTTTTTAAACACGCCATCACGTGTGATACCTGCGTTGTTGATAACGACATCAATGGTCCCTTCTTCCTCAAGCAATTGCGCTAACTTTGCTGCACACTCTGCAGTGTTTGTTACGTCCAACTCAAAAAGGCGAACCTGATCTTTGGTAAACCCTTTACTGTTGAACCACTCCAACGCACATTCATAGTTGCCTGTGAAATACGTAGCGATTACACGGTAACCATCATTCACTAATTGAGAGGAAATAGCAGAACCAATTCCGCCTTTTGATCCGGTGATCAAAGCGACTTTCTTCATCGAAGACTCCATTCTTAACGGCATTTAAAAAAGCAAACTAAATACACTGATAAAATAAATCACCAACTGACGTGTTTATTTATTCTTTTGGCTATCAATCCTGTGATGCCTTTTATTTTAAGTTAAACCAGAAATATTACATTTCAAATAAAAAACTAATCCATTTGCATAAGATTGATTTAGATCTCATTAAACATGAAATGTTATAAAATGGTTAACTATTTATAAGTCATTGTTTTAAATAAAATAAAGTTAAACACAAGCTTATCAGAACATAAATTTAATCATTATTTATCAATAAGTTACATACCGAACAGTGGACGTTACATCATCTCATGATTTCAGATACCACTCTCATGCTCAGAGTTGTTCTCTATAAATACGATTAGAATAATAATTCAAATATCAATATAAGCAATTGTCAGTAATATCATTTAATTACTAACTTAAATGATATTTAAGACAGTATAAACTTAATTTTATATTTATAGTTTCGCTTATGAAAAGTGGTATATTTAGAATGTAAACAATAGAAGAAAACGTCTCATTTTGGTGCAGTTCGCACTATTATGACGCAGCAATTAAAAAATAATTTCAGTTTTATTTTAAATATCCAAATAACATCAATTAACTAGCATTTAACGTATCGAATCACTTTTTATCTATTGAAGTACCGGTACGGTGCAATATTCGATGGTGCCATCTCCTAAAGCAATCATCTAGATTCTTTAACCCAGTAAATTGATGTTATACCCAAATGACGTCAAGATGCAGAAATCGTGTCAGTGACATGCTCCGCAGGGCGAGTTTCCTTATCCCACAGCCTTTGTTAACGATTTTTGATTTAGAACCACTAGATCTTCAAATCGTTGCCGTGCCTGTGAGCCAAGTCATTCTCGCTGAACCTAAGCACCTTGAGGTTATTTGGGGATATTTGGGGATAGTATCCTTTATCAATTTGCACTATCTTTGTGGCTTCTATCAAATCACTTAGTTATCAACAAACATGAATCTTGCATTGCTCAGTATGTTCATCCCTACCTTCTTTTTTGTCTCAATTACACCAGGAATGTGCATGACGCTCGCCTTAACGCTAGGAATGAGTATCGGTTATCGCCGCACATTATGGATGATGATTGGTGAACTCGTCGGTGTCGCGCTGGTTTCAGTCTCGGCAGTACTAGGGATCGCAGCGATCATGCTCAACTATCCTTGGATGTTTATCGCACTAAAGTTTATTGGTGGCGGCTACTTACTCTATCTTGGTGTAGAAATGTGGCGATCTCGAGGTAAGTTAGCAATAAATGTCGATAATTTAGAAAAACCCAAAAGTGGCAATGTCGCGCTCATCATGCAAGGCTTCGTTACCGCTATCGCAAACCCAAAAGGCTGGGCATTTATGATTTCTCTACTGCCGCCTTTTATCGATCAAAATGCGGCTCTTGCTCCACAGCTGATCGTGCTTGTCTCCATCATCCTTCTTTTTGAGTTCATTTGTATGTCTCTGTATGCCACGGGTGGCAAAGGACTGAAACGCGTGTTGGGTCAATCAAAGAATGTGCGTCTGATGAACCGTATCGCGGGCACTTTAATGATGGGGGTTGGTGTTTGGCTATTACTGAGCTAAAGCAACGCTGGAAATGATGAAAAATATCCTAAGAAAAATTACGCGAAACATAAGTGAAGTATTAGATTTTCAGGCCCGAGTTTGGGTCGTAAACGTTTATGCTGGAGAACACAAAGGCGAATCTTACGTTGTAAACGAAGACAGCTTTTCTGAGCCATTGCAATGGATGAAAAAGAAATGTTATCACACATCCATGCTGCGCCTGGTTGAATCGATGAAGCGCTCTCAAATCATTGAGTTCGATTTAGGTCACGTCAAACACCGCCTGATGCGTGTGAAATAGCACAAAGTAAAACGCCACTCAAACTGAGTGGCGCAAGCACTTTTAACCTTCAGCACCTCGCCTTACGGCGCGGTATCAATCTCGACAGGTAAGTAGTGCTTCGGTTCTAGTTTGAACAGTTCAGGTAATACGGTACCAATGGAAATGGAAGACCATGTACCTGATAGCACACCAATAAACATCGCGGTTGAGAAACCCGCTAGCGGTGCTCCCCCCATAATCCATAGTGCACCAACAGTAATCAGTGTTGTGCCTGATGTCACCATCGTTCTAGAGAACGTCGCGATGACAGCCTGGTCATTGATGTCTTCCATTTTCCAACTTTGTTTCGCGATCAGTAGCTCACGAATTCGATCTGAAATGATGATCGAATCATTCAATGAGTAACCTAAAATTGCCAATACGGCAGCAAAAACCGTTAAGTTGAATTCCATTTGGGTAACGGCGAAGAAGCCGAGGACGACAATTACGTCATGAGCCAGAGCAAATACAGAGCCACTCGCTAAGCGCCATTCAAAACGGAAACACAAGTAACCAAGGATGCTCAGCACACAAATCAATAGTGCTAAACCGCCTTGGTCAAACAAATCCTGGCCAACTTGAGCACCAACAATACTGTTGCTGACGACATCAACTTGATGTGAAACTGGCTTTAATACATCTTCCACACTTGGCAGAGTTTGCCCTTCTTCAGGGGCGGAGTAGCGAATGAGCCAACGACCATCTTCACCTGTGCGGGTGACAGAGGTTGATTCACCAAGTTTTGGTTGTAGTGCATCAAGCAGATCGTGGTTGGTTAACGACTTATCGACTTTCACTTCTGTCACCATACCACCAGTGAAATCCAAGCCGAGATTCAACCCTTTAAAGCCCAGAGCACCAAGTGCGATCACCGTCAAAACGATAGAAACTAGCGTAGTGAAGTGGCGAATTTTACGAATATTTTGTTTTAGCATTTCGACCATGATTAAACCCTCACATCACGACGGGCATCTCGGCCCCAAATTAAATTGATCATTGCTCTAGAGGCAAATACGCCTGTAAACATACTGGTTAACAAACCTAATCCGAGTGTTAAAGCAAAGCCTTGGATTGGACCGTTACCGATGGCGTATAAAATTACGGCGGTGATCATGGTAGTAATGTTGGCATCAAGGATGGTCGAGAACGCGCTATCAAAGCCCAGATCAATCGCTTGAGCGAAACTGCGGCCTTCACGCATTTTGTCCTTAATACGTTCGAAGATAATAACGTTGGTGTCCACTGCCATACCAACGGTTAACACCAACCCTGCAATACCTGGAAGCGTTAGCACCGCACCTGGTAACAAGGCAATTAAGCCAAGCAAACAAAGCATGTTTGCACAAAGCGCCACATTCGCCACCCAACCTAAGCGGCGGTACCAAAGGGCCATAAAGGTCAGTGTTAACCCCATACCTAAAGCAAGTGCCGCAAAACCATTTTCAATGTTTTCAGCTCCCAAAGAAGCACCAATAGTGCGCTCTTCTACGATAGTAACCGGGGCTGTTAGCGACCCCGCACGAAGTAATAGCGCTAACTGCTGCGCTTCGTCCATGCTGCCAGCGCCGGTAATACGGAACTGGCTACCAAGTTGAGATTGAATAGTCGCAACGCTGATAACGCGCTCGCTGCGCTCTGTTACGCCACGATCGTTTGTCTTGTATTCGCGATAAACCGTCGCCATTGGCTTGCCAATATGCGTTGCAGAGAAATCACTCATCTTTTTACCGCCCGCGTGGTCAAGCGAGATGTTAACTTCAGACATACCCATATTGTCGACGCCTGCACGAGCGTTAACAATGTGCTCACCCGTTAGGACTGGTCGTTTCTCCAGAATAACAGTTCGGCCATCGTTATCTTTCAGCACAAGATCTTGGCCGCTTCGCGCTTGGCCTGCATCTTTCACTTCGTAGAATGCCAAACTCGCAGTGGCACCAATAACGTTTTTCGCTTGTGCTGGGTCTTGTACTCCCGGGAGCTCAATACGAATGCTGTCTTTACCCTGACGCTGAACTAATGCTTCCGTAATGCCTAGCTCTTCAATACGACCACGCATAATCTTCAAGTTTTGTTGCAATGTCGTTGATTGGAACTCTTGAATATTCTGCTCACTTGGCTCAAGAACAAAACCGCGAGACGAGCTTTTCGCCACCCAACCTGGATAGTTTTGACGCAAGAATTTATTTACTTCAGCCAGGGCGGTATCACTCTCACTGTTTACCGCAATGCGGTTACCACTTTCTGCGCGAATTTGTACACCACGCACGCGCTGATCTCGCAGGCTTGCTTTGATCTCATCGATCAAAGCATTACGTTGCTCCTCAAATGCTTTATTTACGTCGACATTCAAGAGGAACTGTACCCCACCGCGAAGGTCAAGACCGAGTTTGATTGGGCTAAACCCCATCTCATTCAGCCACTCTGGAGCAACAGACACATATGAGAAGGTAATGCTGTCTTCTTTATTTAGCTCATTGTTTAGTAACGCACGAGCTTTGCTTTGCGCATTTTCATCATCGAATACAATGGTCGTTTTGCCATCTTTTTCGATGATTTTGTCTGCTGAGATGTGATTGGTTTTCAGTAGTTGATTCAACTGAACAACCGACATTTCACTGCTGTTTTGGTTTGAAAACGTTAGCTGGATCGATGGTTGCTCACCGAACCAAGTCGGAATCGCGCTTAACGTTAAGATAATGACCGTCGTGATTAATACGACATATTTCCAAGCTGAATAGTGATTCATCAGCTTTCTGTTCTTTTGCTGCTTTGGTGTTTTTTTCATGTAAACATCATCCCTTCACTACGAAGTGAAGCTTTTAATAACAAGGCTTAACACACGACAGATGCCCCCAGAATAAATTCAGGGTATGAAATGCTCAGGACGGTTACGCCCTGTTGAATACAATCGTCGTGTTAAGAGTGCACAATGGTGCAAATAGATGGTGTTTAGGCAGAAAACTGACTATTGAGTGCGACGTACATTGCGTTGGTCTCTTTCCAACCAGAAATGCGATGATCGCTTGTGAAATGATAAAAAGTGTACTGGTTTTGACGCCAATTGATATCCATCAGGCTGTAGGCATAACCTGCGTCAACATAGAAAGGCGTGTTTAGGTCACCAACAACGTCAACATGCTCATCATCGAGGCCTTCACGTAAGTGAGAAACCCAACGTTGAGTGTTAAATAGAGCTAGCGTATCGAGTCTTGCATGACTTTCAGAAATCGGAGACTGCGTCGTTTCTTCTGAGACTTCAGAAAAATCGATTGAGGTATTTGCAAAAGCAATACTCGCAACAAATGGTTGCAGCTTAGAAAAGTAAGGTAAATGAGCTTTCTGATCGATTTGCGCAGCAAAAACATGCGCTGGTAGCAATACCATCGCAAGCAGCATAAAAAGCAATTTTTTCAAGCAAATCTGAGACATAAGAACTCACTAAAAACAAAACGAGTCGAGTTTTTTCACTCGACTCGATGATAGTATTCCTATTAATTATGGTTCACAACTAAAAAGTTATAAATCTCTAGAGGCTTTAAACTAAAGGCGCTCTGTTAACGGTAAAAGATATCGCCTTTATCGACATCTAAATAGATTTTGTTCTCTTGCTCCAAACCACCACAATAAATGAAGTACACATTGCGCTTGTCATAAGTAACCGAACGAACCCAGCCACCGAGCTCTTCAAAATCACTCGGATCACAGGTTTCATCGTCTAACAATTGCTGGGTTTTCTTGCGGAAGATGTCCAAGTGGACTTTTAAATCATCCGACTTCTGCAAATATCCATCCAGTATTTCCAAACGCTCTTGTTCTTTAATAACTGGCTCTGCATCAGATAATCCTTCGGCATTCAACCACTCAGCTTTTTCTTCACCGCCCTCTTCATAAACAAGGTAACCAGAGATTCGATACCAACCATCCACTTTTTCTAACACCGATACTTTTTCTCCCTTATAGAGCGTATCGACAACCAAAGCATTAACATTTGGCTTATTGTAAACATTGATTCGACGCTCAATGACATAGTATTCGGTCACTTCAGGGGGGGCGGTTTCTAAATCCAGAATCGGTTTGGATATTTCTTCTTCCACTGGCGCTTGCTCCACTTGCGCAGCTTTTGGCGCTTCAGGTTCATCTTTTTGCATAAAGAAGAAATAGTATCCAGCACCCGCCCCACCGAGCAACAGTATGACAATCAATGCGATGAGAATTTTCTTCATGTACTTTTCCTTTTCATTCTTTGTTCTTATCTCACCGGCAACACGCATGTCGCGGAAATTTGGGTATATACTCAAAAGGGTCGGTCAACTAACGCGAGCAATAATGATCAACAAACTCAATTGGATACTGTTGTTTCTTCTGTTCCCCATTATGGGGCACGCCAATATTCAATGTAACCCATCGTCGTGGAATGACAATCTTACCCAATTCAATCGTTTAGAGTCCAATTACAATAAGCATGTTGAGGTATTCAATGCACTTTTAGCCGAACATAAGCAGCGTCAGTTATTGTCCCAAACCTTTTCCCTACATGAACTCGTATTACTTTGGCGCGCCCGCTCGAACCAAAATGCGTTCAAAACTCAATTAAAAGCCTCCATTCAATATAAAGAAGAACTCACGACTAAAGCTAATGAGTTGATTAAATTGAGCACACAATCTCAATGGTCAGCAAATGGATGGAAGAAACTTGCCCAAAAGTGCCGTGAGTCAAACGAAACTGCCAATCAAATCACTGCGGAGTGGTATAACACCAACGCTTTGCAACTTACCGAGGATTACAAACACCTTTCTTCACAGTACCAAGCACTAGCGCAACTCTATGATAAAGAAGCGAGATCGCTTCAATACGCTCAAGATGTTTCGAGGTAAAAATCGAGCCCGTTTTGAAAAGACGATGTCGGGTTTTCACTCCAATATTGGACGTTATTCGTGCTTTAATTCCCTCTTTTAGTGATCCCAACGTTATATGTAAAAAATGGGACTGTTCCCTTTTACAAACTTGACTAAACCATGACCAAGAGAGGCAACTTATAGAGACATACGTCACAATAATGCTTTACTTATGGCCAATTTTTGGTTAATTTACCCATTAATAAAATTTAATAAAAAGTCACATTTGGCTGGAGATGATGCTACAACCATGGTTATCAATCGATTAAGTAACAGGGACTGTCCTAATGCTACCAAAGCCAAGTTTTTGTCAGTAGTTAGGCACGTAAAAGAGTTTGGTTCAATCAGCGATTTGGACCTTTGTAAAATCTTCGGAGAAACAATTTGGAGTGATGGGAGGGAATACCATTCAGCTGCGTTCTCATTCAAGGTTGATAGATACACAGGTAACTGTGAAATCTCACAATACAAGCACCAATAAGGCTTAAGAATTTATAAGGCGGAGTCAGGAAACTGATTCCGCTTTTTTGATCATCGCAATCGTAAAGTCGTGATCGGAATAACCCTCAATCAATTGTGCGTCTGGACATAGCCATCGGCAATAGCGTAACACTCCAACTTTATTATGCGATGCGAGCATTCTCATGCTCGGCAGCTTTTCTTCATCCAATAAGTTAAACACGCACCCTTTCTCTGCGGTCCGGTACATTTTCTCAATCATCTCAATGGTATGATTTGGATTCGCGGATTGATAATTCAATGATCCAGAAGCAAAGACATAATCACTACGGGGCAATACCAACGTTGAAAAGTCACCGCATACGAACTCACTTTGAGTACGAAAGTCCCGCTTTCTGGCCTCAGAGATAAACTGTTTTTGCTGGTCAATGCCAATATAACTTTGGGGGCGCAGATTATTGAACTCAATAAACGCTAATAAGTCTCCGTAGCCGCACCCAATATCTAAAAGACTTGAACCGTCTAACGTTAACCCACGGCACAAGGCTTCAAATCGACTGATTTGGCTGTACTTATCTCTCCATCCCAGCGTTCGCGCTCTGTCTGTACCGAACTGTCGGTATCGCTTTCGGTGATAGTGAGCAATCTTAAGTCTATCGAGAAATTTCATCTTTCTTATGCATAAATCGGCAAGCTTCCATTTCCTTTCACTTGTCTAATAGCCAAGTGCGTATGGATATCTTTTACGTTTTCTAATCGTTGTAGCTTTCTAGTGAATGTTTCATAGCCAGCGAGATCTTTGCTGACCACTTCTAACAAATAATCATAAGCCCCTGATACAACATGGCACGAGATCACCTCGTCCATTTCAACAACAGCATGTTCAAATTCATCAATCGAAGAAGCTTGGTGGTTGTTCAAACTGACTTCAACAAATACAGTCATCGCAATACCCACCGTGTCTCTGGACACAATGGCTCGATAACCGCTAATTACGCCCTCCTGCTCTAAACGCTTAATGCGTCTTGCACAAGGTGATGCCGATAATCCTACTTTGTCAGCGAGCTCTGCCGTAGTCAGGGTTGCGTCCTTCTGCATCAAGTTGATTAGTTGCCTGTCAATTTTGTCCATTTATCCTTCCGTGCCAATAATCACTAACAATTAACATTTATACGCGCTTTATCACCAACATCAAGCTTAATTACGTCAAACTTTGCCTCCCTTTGGCACGAGTTTTATTCAACAATTAACACATCATTTACAAATGGACATGCCGACAATGATCTTGGGGTACGCAGCTATATTAACAACCTTACTGCTTTGGTCTGGTTTCTTTATTTCTTTAAAAGGGGGCGCAATTTCTAACTTGCAGCCAGCCGATATCGCGCTAGTTCGCTTTCTCATCCCAAGTTTAATTTTATTACCATTTGTGATTAAGCATAAGCAGGCGCTTCGCGTCGTGCCTAAACGCTACCTAACTGGTGTTGTGGTAGGGAGTGGCCTGCCCTACCTGCTGGTCGTCGGCACAGCTATGCACTTCGCTCCCGTGGCGCACGGCAGTGCATTAGTACCTGGTACTTTGCCATTATTTGTTTCTGCTATCGCGGTGTTGTGCTATCAACAGTCGCTGAGTGCTCACCGCTTAATCGGGCTTTCTACGGTGCTGTTAGGGATTTTCGTATTTCTTCTTTCTAATAGCGGTGCAGAGTACAACTGGTCTCAATTACAAGGCCACATCCTGTTTCTAACCGGTAGCATTATGTGGGCTGTTTTCACCATCAGTGCTCGTGTTGCTAACCTTAATGCGCATGTCTGTGCTGGATTCGTTGCAATCGCGTCTTTGGCACTGCTCATCATTGCGGTTGGCTTCGGATGGGTAGATAGTTACCTAGCGATAACGCCGATCAGTCAGTGGCCGTGGGAAGAATTATTTGGCCACGCGATGTTGCAAGGTGTCGGCGCAGGCTTAATCGCCTCTTTTACCTTTATCTATGCAATCCGAATTATTGGCGCCGAAGCCAGTGCTGCTTTTGGGTCATTAACTCCAGTCGTCGCGACACTTCTTGCCGTTCCAATCTTTGGTGAACAACCAGATTCACTTACTTGGTTAGCGCTGATGCTGGTAACCTGCGGCAGTATTGTGGCAAGCCAAATCTTTATGAAAGATGGAATGAGCCAAACTTATCGCCCACCACTTCACAGATAGCGATAATTTTACAAAAACTTTTGTCCTACTATCTTGAATAACAAAATGGCGTTTTGATAGCCTCGATTTAACCAATAATTAAAACGCCAATGTAATGCCTGCCACTCATACTAAAGATGAACTGCATAGATTCCTCAAACCGGGAATGAAACTTTCGACTAATTTCGAGTTTGGGCCTAAGGACCAGTATACGTATTCCACCACCTATCTTGGGATGAAAGAGAACGCGTATTTGATTCTTGATATACCGATGCGTTTGCTTGAAGAGCAAGTGATGAGAAAACTCCCAAACGCCGATGTCATCGTGCGCGGTGTATCAGATACGGAGTTAGGCCATGTCATTGCATTTAAATCCAGTGTGCTAACAACTGCGGTTCGTCCTTCGCCCCTTTTATTTATTCGAATTCCAGGAACATTTGCAACCAAACCAGTCCGGGAACACGAACGATATAAGCTGCAAATGGATTGTAAGATTGTTCATGCGGGGAATGTTTACGACGGTAGCCTTATCGACTTCTCACTGGCAGGTATTGGTATCTCAACCTTTATAGAGCCTGAATTCAACGTTGGTGAAAGTGTCACTATCGACTCTTCTCTAAGTCACTATATCGGAGAAGAAAATCGGTGTGTCATTGCCAACATTAAGAAGTTGGTGAAAGGCTGGGTAATAGGAATTAAGTTTGAAAGCCCAATAGCGATGAGTCACGAGCTAAAAACAGAGTTACTGGAGCAGTCCTTTCTAACCAGTAACGTCTGAACTTACTGCTGGCTAAAGCGCGTCGCCTCAAAGCTGTTGAGCACTCTGTGCACCGCATAGGTCACGAGCAGAGTGACAACAATAGCAAACAAAATACTACTCACGCGATACAGCGCGCTGAACATTAAATCGCCATCCGGAGTAAGGTATTGGCCAAATAAAATACCTAATGTAGTTAATCCGCCAAACCCAGCTCCTGACCCACTAGACTCTTTTACATGCATATAGCTGAACATCATCGCGCCAATCCACAGCAATGGGACGATAAACAGCAAGGTATCCGACCAATCGTATAGTACGAGCTGCCCAGCAATACCAAAGGTTACCCCCATCAAGGTCCCCATTGCTCTTTTGCGCGCATACCCTAAAGCACCGTTCCAGTGCATAGGAAACAATAAAAGCAAGGTTGTCGCCTGAGCGGACATAGAATCACTGAGGTCAAATAGCTGGAATACAAGGAAAGACATTGTAGCGATACTCGCCCCCATAAGGGCTTCATGACGCATGCGGTGACTCTGTTTAGGCTGAGATGGTTTTGCCGGTGGCTGACGAGGCTCTGCATCAGGGATCAAAAATGTCACGACGTAGGCCACGATCACTGAAATAACATTCGCTTGTAGGTTGCTGAATATCAGATCATTTAAGTCGGTTGTTGGATAACTCGCAAAATGCAGCATGATGCTTAAGCTCAGCACGCTATTTGCCCCAAAGAGGAATAAGCTCCCTTTTGACATACAGGCGAACTTATACAAAAACAACCCGAAGGCGATGATCGTCATCATGCCAGGATGTCCACCAAATAGCCCACCAAGAATACCGACCTCCAATCCGCATACGACCGCTGAAAAAATCAGCTGTCGTGCAGCATGCAGGCTCATGACTGGTACCATTCCAAGTAACAACATCGGTGTTACGGTAAAAAATACGCCATAATTCCAGCCAAAGACCTTACATAAGGTGAAGCCAATGGTCGCGCCAGTTGCAATGCGCAAACACTGACGGAAGTCGTTTTCCGACATGGGATGATCCCATAACTTCATATCGCCTCCCCGTTAATAAATGTAATGAAGAAGACTCAAAAATCGGATCTGACATCTCGCTAACCAGCCAGATAACGAGTTTTCTGGCAACAGTTGCACAGTCGCACGTGCCCCGGCCGGAAATGCGCGCTGTTGAGGTTCATCGATAGCTAAATGTAAACGTAAACGCTGCGCGTCTCTCACCCAGCGGTTTGAGTCTGTCGGTGTCGCTAAACGGCCATCCGCATCAAACTGGCCTGAGCTTACCCCTGCATCCACACTCGTAATACGAGCTTCAAATACGTCACCTGGCAAGCTATCAAAGGCCACTAACGCCCGACTGTTCTGATTGAAGTGCCGCAGACTCTTTTCACGAAAGTCGGCAATAATATCCACGTCATCCGAGACTAAAGCCACAAGAGGCGTACCAGCTGCCGCATAGGCACCCGTTTCCAGCTGCAAGTTAGCGACAACGCCATCATGTTCGGCCACTACTTGAGTGTAAGACAGATTAAGTTCCGCTTGTTTTAGCTGGTTTTGTGCCACGCGGATATTTACATTCGTTGCACCTAAATCGCCTCGGTTTACTTCCAACTCTTTTAAACGAGCGCGCGCGGCCAGTAAGTTTGCTCTGGCTGCCGTTGCACTACTTTGTGCGTCATCACGCTGTTGTTGCGAGGTGCCATTGCGATGAAACAATGTATCAAGACGTTTGGCTTCGCGAACTTTTTGCTCGGCGACAATTTTGCTTGCTTCAACGTCCGCTTTTGCTGCTGCAATAGAGGCATCAAGCTGTTCATTATTTTGAATCACACGCTCAAGGTTAAGTTGAGCCTTTTCTACGGCGAGCTGATAAGGCTGTGGATCAATCTGGAATAGTAGATCGCCTTGGCTTATTTCTTGGTTGTTGGCAACATAAAGATGCGTAATCTGTCCGCTCACACGGGGAGCTACTTTAGTTACCACTCGCGTTGCCATTGCCTGAGGCGTCAATGGCATGGCGAGATCTGCGACTAGAAAATAGGCAAAGACAAGGACAAACGCGACGCAAGAATACTTGATCCAACGTGCGAATTTTTGATCTGGAGTCATAGGCGTTTACTTCTCTTTTAATTCGGGTTTCTGACTTATTCGCTAAGTGAATCAAGTGCATTGTGAGCAATCTGATCTAGGATCAATGAAAGCTTTTGAAGCTCTTGGTCATTGATTTCCGTCAGTAGCTTGCTCCGTACTTGAAGAATTCGAGTCTCCATTTGCTTGAGTAGGGTTTTACCTTCTTCTGTAAGGCTAACAATGCGTGCTCGCTTGTCATGCTCACTGCAATGGCGAGTGATCAGAGATTGCTCTTCTAATAGCTTTAATGTGCGCATCAGCGATGCTAACTCAATCTCAAGCGCTTCAGCCAAATGCTTCTGACTAACGTTGTCGCCCATTCGATAAAGTTTCCATAACGCAGTCCAACGCGGGTACGTCAGGTTTAAAGGCTCCAACTCGCGATCTGCAACCATTTTCCACAAACGGGCAACACGAGATAACTTTTCAGCCAGAGAAAGGTCGCGCAAACTGTTGATGTCTTGAATCATAAGATCTACTCAATTACTTAGCTTGCTAAGTAATATAAAATAGTTAGCACGCTAAGTAAATAAGTTTTTGTGATTTAAATCACATAGAATATGCCATTGGGGAACAAGTTTGCGTAACGCAACGTAGTACTTGGGTTGAATAGTAGTGATATACGACACTGAAGGTGATATCAGCACTCCAGGCTTATCAACAAGTGAAGCATTGAGATACAAAAAAGCACAACCCTAAGTGATGGCGTTGTGCTTTTCGGTTTAGTGAGCGATTGAATTATCAATTAAGGCTCATAGCGAATGAGTTCATCACGTTCGTTCAATTAAGAATCGCTGCTTGAAGTCAACAAAGGCTTCATGCAGCGCATTTTCTTTAATCGGTTTGAGCAATACGTAATTCGCGCCCGCCTCCATAAAAGCATCACTGGTTTCTTTCGCCGTATCGGCAGTACAAGCATAAATTGGCGTGCCTAACTTCAGCTTCTGTCGGATCTCTTTGGTTGTTTCAATTCCTCCAAGATGCGGCAGTTGGTTGTCCATCAAAATCAAATCGTAAGTATGATCTTTTAAGAACTCCATCGCTTCCAATCCATCTTTTGCCCAATCAACCTGCATTTTGTACTTGTTACAAAATGCTTTGAGAATGAAGGCATTAGTATGGTTATCTTCTACCAACAGTACTTTTAGACTCTCTGCGAATAACTCACCAGGTTTAACTCTCAAGCTTGAATCAAGAGGGGTGAGCACTCGCTCACGATCTTTCACTGGCATTGTAATAACAAAGGTCGTACCCAAACCTTTTTGACTACGTACTTGAACGTCACCTTCCAGCATATCGACGAGGCTTTTCACAATGGTCAGTCCCAAGCCACTGCCACCGTATTCTCGAGTGGTCGTTGCTTCCTCTTGAACGAAAGGTTCGAACATTTGGTCTAGCTTATCAGGCTCTATGCCGATGCCCGTATCCGTAATTTCCACTACCAACACACTATTTTCGGCGCCGTAGAACTGCTCCAGTTCAGCATGCAAGCGTACGCTGCCCGAGGGGGTAAACTTAACTGAGTTACTGACTAAGTTGAATAAAATTTGGTTCAGACGAACTTGGTCAGTAAAGATTTCAACATTGGGATCAATCTTGTTTTCAATGACAAGGTTAACGCCTTTATTTTCGCAAATTGGACGATAAATGTTTTCTAACGTTCGAATCGTGTCAGTGAAAGAAAACGGGTGCTTTTGAATATTAAACTTACCCTGCTCAATCTTCGAAAAATCCAAAATATCATTCAAAACAGCAAGTAAGTGCTCACCACTATGTCGGAGTACGTCAATTTGGTTATTCTGCTCTTCCGTTTCGACCGAGTCTTTTAATAATTGAGCAACTCCTAGAATGCCATTGATTGGCGTTCGGATTTCATGGCTCATTTTAGCCAGAAAATCGGCACGTGCTTGGGCGGATTTTTCTGCCTCTTTACGTGCCAAGTTACTTTGTTTTTCCGCTTCAATAAGCGTCGTAATATCCTGACCTTGAACAATGATACCGCTGATATCACCGTCAACTCGAATCGGCGATAAGTTCCAGCGATATACCTTGTCTCCAATTGGTACATTGACGCCAGTTAACGTGGCTCCTTGAGCTGCCATTCGCAGGTGCGGCATCAACTTTTCTTTGAAGCCTTTAAACACTGGGTGCATGGTTTCAATGTCGTTTTCCATGACCAATTCTTTGCGGGCTGCCGGATTAATTTGGATGAGTACGCCAGACTCTGACCACACCATAATCGGCGATAACGCAAAGTTAAACAGATCGCGGAATGAACGCTTTTGCGCTTCCAGCTCTTCAAAGGTGTTTTCTAGTGTCGAACCGATATGATCGAACTCCTCGATATCCGACCCGCCAAACCGTTCGAACCCTTTTTCTTCACGAGCCGAACGAGTATATGCCATCAACGAGCCAAGCTCTTCGACGACTCGATTCTCAATCCACTCTTTGGTCATCAACGCAATCATCACCATCCCGATAACTGAAGCCAACATCGCTAAAAGGTGCTGGATTTGCAGTGTCACAACACTCTGATTGTCCTGCACGGTTAGTAAACACAAATCCGTCGTAGCAGCATTGACTTCGATAGGGGTTTTAATGATCAACAACTGGTCGAGCTTTTGCTGAGACTCTCGCCGCTTCAGAACATCAAATATCTTGTACGCTTCATCTCCGACTAGTGAGCTGGCTAGTGGCGTATCGTTGGCCACCAAAACAACATTATCAACGTTCCCTTCGTTTTTTAGTCTTTCCATCAACCCGAAGTTGTTATCTAGAACAACAACATTGTAAGAATACCCCATCACTTCACCGGTTTTAGGTTGTAAAACCGGCACACGACGCAGTAACAGATGGCGAGTTCCCATTGGGGTATGTGAGGGGAGGTAATACCAATTGTTGCTAAAAGTCACTTGGCTCGCGAGGCCATTGAGAATCAAGTTATTGATGCCATAGAAATGCGCATTCCCATCGTCCCAAATAATGCCTTGATGATCGGTGAGAAAGCGAAATTCTGGCGTATGGGAAGGATCACTCTGGTCAATACTCATGAAAAAGTAATTGAGAGCTTCTTCATCCCGTTCTGTATAAAAATCTAAAACAACATCACTCTTCGAGTTACTGTTGTGATGAATCTGAATCGCAGCAAAATGGCTATCAAAAATATTAAGAATCAGCGCTGACGTCTGTTGCTTAGTTCTATCCACTTCTTGCCAAATAATTTGCTTCGAGAAGTAATAACTCTGAACGAAGATGCCTAAAATGATCGGAGCAAGTACGAGAATGATTATTTTCGTAATAAGCGTCGACAATGAGCGACGCTTTCTTGTTTTTGATGTAGTTGTCATCAATTGTCTGAGTATCTAAATGCGCGTTTTCTTAATGCTTCAATTCTTTCTGGAGAATCAGATTTCGTGACGACTTCAAAATCACCAGAATAAACGGTTGGAACGGGTTTCCCTTCAAGATCCCACTTAATCGCTTCTGCCATTGCAATGCCAGTATCATCGTTCATACGCATAACAGTAACGTCTAACTCCCCTTTCGAAAGCGCTTCTAATTCTGCAGAGCCGCCACCCCAGCCGTTGATCATGACATCTTCACGCCCTAATTCTTTCAGCGCATCAACAGCCCCTAGCGCCACATCTGTAGAACACGCATAAATAAAATCGACGTCAGGGTATTTTTCCAAACTCGCTTTTGCTGCTTCATACCCAGACTGCTTTGTCGCTTTGGTATAGTAAGCAGATTGTAGTTCAAAGTTGTTATCACGGTTGACTTGATTGATAAAGGTATTGCCTCTGATATCGCTGATATACCCTTCTGAAAAGTAGAGCACACTATAATGGCTCTGTTTTGGAAAACGCTTACCAAACTCCACTGCAAGCTCACGACTGCCTTCAGCATGATCAAAACCAACATAAAGGAACGGTTGGTGATCCTCCCAATCTCTTACCGGTGTAGTGATATTTTGTAAGATCAACTTGGTTTTCTTTGAGTCTAAGACGTGTTCAACAAACTTACGATGCCTAGTGGTATCGAGAGTGAAAATCAGATAATCGGAGTTGCTCTTCAGCGCTTCCATTAAAGACAAACTTTGTTGCTTTATATCTGCATTGGGACGGGTAAATACTTGATTAAGTTGATAGTCGATATCGAGTTTATCTAAACGCTGTTCAAATGCGTCTATATTTCGAATCCAATAATCCGAAATCTGTTGGCCTGGATAAACCACAGAAATTTTTAACGGACGCTTTTTGTCTCTTTCAACCGGAACAGGAGTCTCTCGCACGGCGTCAGCCAACGCATTCGTTAACTGCTTCTGTTCTGGAAACTGGTCTAAAAATTCTTGATATGCCCAATACCCATTGAGGACTTGAGTGGCTTGCGCTATCGGCGCGACAGTGGCCATTGACATCAGGGAGAATACTAACGCTTTTTTCATCTACTGCTCTTTTAGCTTTTTATGAGCCTAATTCAGCTCTATTCGTTACCTAGCCGAGTCATCCTTTACTCTTGTAATCTACCTTCCTCTGAGTGCCTGTTTCAATAATAAATTGGTTTTTAGTCTGAGTTGGAACGAATAAACGTTTATTGTGTACCTAATTACAAGGTCACAAAATATCATTTCTCCTTTTCATACTCTGAGTGTTTAAACAGAACACCAACCCATTATGCGTCAGTTTGTTCTTACATGGTACTCCAAAACTAAAAAGAAACCGCCTCAGTGGACGGTTTCTTTGTTATTCGGCATATCGCGAACGCTTATTTCGATAAAGCCATTTCTAACATCATCTGCTGATTTTCATCAACGACAATACTTGCTTTTGACGTAACAAGCAGCTCTTTCTTAGCTTTTGTTAGTTGCTTAATATAATACTCAGCCCGCATGGCAAGTGTCTTTGAATCAAAATCCGAAGACCACTCCAATATCAAGGGACCTTTTCCCTTTAAAGCTTTCGCTCCTTTGCCCGTTTGGTGCTGATTGAATCTTCGCTCAACATTGTTTGTGACACCGCAATACAGCGCATTGCGGTTATTTCGTATCAAATAGACACTCCAACGCTGCGCTGTATTTTCAATCATGAAAGTAGTGACTCGACCTTAGCTTTAAGTTCATCGAGCTCTTCTTTAAGCTGAGCAACTTCGAGCTCTAGCTGGCTGACTCGATCAGAATTAGAGCCAGCCGCTGACACTGGCACTGCTAGCTCAGAGACGTCAACGTCGCCACAGAACAAATGCATATAGCGTGATTCTCGCTTCCCGGCTTCACGCGGTAACTTGACCACTAATGGTCCTTTTTCTTCGCTTGCTAAGTGCTCCAAAACCGTTTCAACTTCTTTTACATCATGAAATGTCGCGAGACGATTGGTACGAGTGCGAATTTCCCCAGGCGTTTGAGCACCACGCAAAAGCATACAACATACGATTCCCTTCTCTTGTTCTGTCAGTTTTAAATCACCAAACTCCGTATTACAGAAACGGTGCTGATACTTGCTAACACGGCTGTTAAACGCACTTTCGTCACTGACGAGCCTACGTTCAATTAGAGCATCAACGGCATCGAGAACGTCTGACTCAGAGAGCGACATTACGGGATCACGGTTGCTTTTTTGATTACACGCGTTGGTTAATGCGTTTAGGCTGAGGGGGTAAAGATCTGGGGTGGTGACTTCTTTTTCGATCAAGCAACCAATGACTCGTGCTTCAATTGCCGTTAGCTCAACTTTCATAATGCATTTCCTTATTATTTTTGCATTTGACTTGGTACCTAAATCGCTTCGATATCATGCATCATACATTGGCAAAGAGATGCAAGAAGCGTTAGCGATTCAGGTGTCGGTGTCAGGCTAAAGCATAGCGCAAGACCTGGCACCCTTTGCGAATCGGGTCAGGTATCAATGCTCCGAGAGAATTGGCACTTTCGTCAAATTGCCATCTTGATCAACCATCATTATTTTTGAACGATTCAGCTCAACATCGATGATTTCGAGTTGCTCGCGAGCGTTGATATACGCTGTTTTTAACTTTTCAGCCACAGAGCGAGTGGCTTGCTCATTATCTTGACTACTTACTTGCTCCGCAGTGTTCCCAGAGTCCATATCAAGTTCATCATTTTGCATTCAATGGTGTTGATAATATAGTGAAGGCCACGTTATGACAATGAATCGATGGATTCTACGATGTTGCCCAAAACTCGATTAGAGAAGCGTGATTATGTGGACACATCGCAATTGGTTGAGAAATGTTCAACTCTGCATTGTGATTGATCTAAAGACTGTTATGCCACTGGATGTTGTGCTTTAATCGAGGAAGATATTCATAAAATTAGGAAAGAGAACTATGAGTAGCGTATTTGAAATCGTTAACCAAGCTCGTCGTAAAAACAAACTAAAACGTGAGCTGCTTGATAACGAAAAGAAAGTTCGTGATAACCGCAAACGTGTTGACCTTCTAGAAAACCTTCTAGATTACATCAAACCAGAAATGACTCACGATGAAATCGTCGCAATCATCAAAAATATGAAAGCAGACTACGAAGATCGTGTTGATGACCACATCATCAAAAGTGCAGAAATCTCTAAAGCACGTCGTGACATCAGCCGTCGTATTCGCGAACTGACTGAAGAAGACAAGCAAACTAGCGGCAAAAAGTAAACACGTAAGCTAGATTTTCCAACCCCGAGTAAGGCTACCTTACTCGGGGTTTATTTTTGTCTCTAAACTAAGCGCCGTGTACAATCAATCCAACTCTTATTCCTAACGCATTCAGCTTTCTATGTCCTCAACTACGACAAGTACACAACCAACACTTGCAAAACAATTATTTACGATGACTTGGCCAATGCTATTTGGCGTTCTATCTTTAATGAGCTTTCAGCTTGTAGATAGTGCGTTTATCGGTCAGCTCGGCATTTTACCTTTGGCCGCTCAAGGTTTTACTCTTCCGTTGCAAATGGTCATTATCGGCATTCAAGTCGGTTTAGGTATCGCCACGACTGCTGTCATTTCTAAAGCGCTTGGTGCGAATGAAAGTCGTTATGCCAAACAGCTCGGTGGCTTAGTTTTGATGATTGGCTCAATCGGTGTAGCCGTTTTTGGAGGGCTAATTTGGCTTTTGCGCTACCCCATTTTATCTCTATTAAGTGCTCCAGAGTCTGTGATGCCGATTATCGACAGCTACTGGCCTTGGTGGCTGCTAAGTTCATGGACTGGCGCGGTTTTATATTTTTACTACAGTATTTGCCGAGCTAACGGCAACACCATGTTGCCTGGCACAATGATGATGGTGACCAGCGGCGTGAACCTTGTGCTCGATCCACTATTTATTTTCACGTTTGACTTAGGTATTAACGGAGCAGCAATAGCAACCATCGTTGCTTTTGGGTTTGGTATTTTAGTCGTCGCGCCTCGCGTAAAGAAGAATCACTGGGCAACAACGCAGTGGCAAGACCTCAACGTAGCTAAAAGTGTTGCGTCTATCGGTAACATCATGGGACCTGCGATGATCAGCCAACTGCTGCCTCCGTTGTCGTCCATGTTAGCAACAAAGTTGTTGGCAAGCTTCGGGACCGCAGCAGTCGCCGCTTGGGCGCTCGGTTCACGCTACGAATTCTTTGCTATCGTTTCGGTGTTAGCGCTGACAATGTCTATGCCCCCAATGGTCGGGCGCTTACTTGGCGCAAAGAACTACCAAGATATCCAATCGCTAGTCAGTATTGCCGTAAAATTCATTCTGGGCTTTCAACTTTTGATCGCAGCCATTACGTTTGTCGTCGCAAACCCACTTGCACTACTGATGACCAGTGATGTTCAAGTAGAGCAAGTATTAGAAATGCATTTGCTGATTGTTCCTATCAGCTTAGGTTCACTAGGTGTATGTATGTTGATGGTTTCTCTTTGCAATGCATTAGGTAAGTCTTACACCGCGCTCACCATTTCAGCGCTACGCTTGTTTGTCTTTTTCCTTCCTTGCTTATGGGTTGGCGCTCAAATGGGGGGAATCCGAGGTCTACTGTTAGGAGCTTGTATCGGCAACATTCTGGCGGGCATTTCCGCTTACCTAACCTATCGACAAACCATACGTAAACTCGCTGGCGCTCAAGCAAACGCATAACAATACATGGTTAAAATAAAGCCCCTTTGATTGGGGCTTTATCGTCTTGAAATGTTATCGATTTAGGCGAGTTTTAATTCATTGAAGAGCTCAAATAGCTGATTCGATTTATAAGGCTTAGGTAAATAAGCATCCATACCTGCAGCAAAACAGTTGTGAATGTCTTCTTCCAAAACACTCGCGGTGAGCGCAATAATGGTCGTTTTCTCACGCCCGGCTTTCTTTTCCCAACGACGAATTTCTTTCGTCGCGGTCAGTCCATCCATCACCGGCATCATACAATCCATTAAAATTGCATCGAATTCTTCTCCCTTTGTGATGGCTTCCAACGCTTCTTGTCCATTGCTTGTTATCAAATAGTCATATCCTGCTTTATCCAGAAAGAAACTCGCTATTTTCTGATTCATCAAGTTATCCTCCGCGATTAAGATCCTCCTGTGAGAGCGCGACGTTCGATATTCAGACTTTGGAATACCATTGGTGACAGCGTCACTTGAAATGGTTTTTTCTACCTTCGCTAAGTCGTCAATGACATGCTTAAATCGATTGCCAAGAAAAGGCAATGTGAGCACAGCATGTACTCTTTCTGCATTGTCGTAGGGAGTGGATAGATGATGCTGACAAATAATCACACGACGAAGATCATATTTGAGTGACAATTCATCTAAGACTTCATCCGTATTGGAGTCGTCACTATGGCACAGAAATATGACATCAAAGTCATCGTTTATTGCTTTTACTTCATTAACATTATTCGCACCAAAGAGATTGATTTTCGCTAATCGACACTCTTTCAAAAGTTGATCAGCGTAATCGTAATTTGTGCAGATCAAGAGCCCTTTATTTATCACGTCCGAGCGCCAGCCAAACACCGGAATAACATCAACCTCAATAGAGAATTCAAAGCATGTGCCCACTCCTTTTGTGGATGTCGCTATAAGCTGCCCTCCCATCATGGATACCAGTTGACGACAAATTGCCAATCCCAGTCCCGTTCCGCCGAACTGCCTCGACACCCCTTCATCTTCCTGAGTAAAGGGTTCAAAAATCGTCGTTAACTTATCTTGTTCAATGCCTATCCCGGTATCTTCGACTTTAAACATCAGCGTTCCGCGCTCGTTCTCCGGTAACTCGTCATAACTGACATCAACATGTATATGACCGCTTTCGGTAAACTTGACCGCATTCGATACCAGATTCGTGATGACCTGCTTGATTCGATGATCATCAACCATCACTCGAGTTGGAATGTTTTCAGCTAAGTTAATCCCCAGCTCTAGCTGTTTAGATGTGGCTTTGGATTGAAATAAAACCATCGACTGGTACACCACCTCTCGGATATCGGCCTCGACTAACGACAACTCCAGTCGACCAGATTCGATTTTAGAAAGATCCAAAATATCGTTAAGCAAGGTAAGTAATGTTTGAGATGAAGAGTCAATGTCATCAACGACTTCTTGTTGATGGGAAGATAACTCGCTTTGAGAGAGTATCTCCGTCATGCCCATAATACCGTTTAGGGGGGTACGTATTTCATGCGACATGTTGGCAAGAAATACTGATTTAGCGCGATTAGCAGACACTGCTGACTCTTTAGCATGGAGTATTTCGTCTGTTTGTCTCTGCTTTTCTTCAACCACTCGATTCACTTGCTGAGCGAAAATAGTCAGTTCATCACTGCCATCGACTTTGACTTTCGTCTGTTTCTCTTCATCGTTGATCAGCGCCGTTAAGGTATGAATAATCGCATCTAGTTTGCTATTAACCCGAAACCAAGTGCCAAAGCCAAGCCAACAAAGCATGACGATAACCAAAATAACGCCAGAGGTAATCATCGCAATATTGGTCTTTTGTTCATGAACTTGTGTTAGGAGCGACTGCTCTGTTTGTTTCGTGAACCCATCAATGAGTACTTGCAAGCGTTGCACACGGAAATCGAGTTCTCTCAAATACGCTTCATAGTCACTACGTGACATGTCCCCTGACATTAATCGCCCACGAGATGCTAAATTTCTCTGATATCTGGGCGACGTAAACAAGCCTAGCAGTTTATCAACTTGATCGTATGACCCTCCTAAATTTAAAAACGCATCCAAATTTTGCTGTTGTCGATCAATAGCCTGAAAAAACAGACTCTGACTCAACCGACTCTTAGGATCTTGAACTAGGCGATGCGTCAACCAGGCTTCTTTCTGTGTCCAAAAAGACAACTGAGCAAGGTAAGCAATAAAATTCTGCATTCGAATGCCGTCCTCACTGCCATACCACTGATGATTTTGTAGCAAAGAGCGCGACATATTTTGAAGCAGTTGAAATGCCCAATCACCAAGGTCATCCATCTCGTCCAACCTACCTGATAATACCCCTAGCATGGCCTCTTTCAGCTCATCAGCATATTCAGCGGTATTGGGGTTACTGACGAATTTTTGATGCATGGAAGAAATAACACCGTCTTGTTCTTCTATATTAAGTGCGGCTGATGCTTGAAGCGTAGGCTGGCGGCGTGCTTTCTCTATGGAGTAAATAAAATGAGAGGCTTGGGATATCAACTGGAAACCTTGGATATTGATTACCGTTTGATTGAGACGGCTTACGCGCAACGCATTGTCAGAAAACTGCTGAACTGCAAAAACCACTATCACCACCGTGGGTAATAGTGCGAGGAGTGCTAAGCGTGTTTTTATTGATAATCTCAACATCCACCAGCCCAATGGTTGATCTCATCCGATTATTTAATACTAGACTAGTTTCAAGCATTGAAGGGCATATACGACATGGTTACTTTAAAACAACATTCACCTACCAAAACCATGGTCATTCCGCTTATTTCGCCATCGGTCAATGAAATGGTAATTGTGACTCGAATCATACTTTTCGATCTTCAAGCTGAGTATAAACAGTGAAGTTTCACTCATACCTAAGATGCACATCACTTTTCATAAAATTCCAAACCATATGTTCACCTATTTCGTTGCCTTATCGAGACGAATCACACAAAAATGCAAACGAATTCACAGTGACAACAAAACTAATTTGAAAACACACATTATCATCGCGAAAAAAGTGGATGACTTTTTAAATGTCAATACGTGAAAACCACCGCTTTAGTCACATTAATTCACCACTAACACGACCTTAACTAGTGTTTTACACTGGATTTAATTTTCCTAGCAGAATAAGGGCTCCGACCTTAGAATCCGCAAACATAACTATTACAACCCGATTACATAACCCACCACACTCTTGCACGCTGCCGAAGAGGCAACAGCAGGGAGTATGGTTAGCCCCCAAAACGTGAAAGGTCTAATACAACAATGAGTCCAGAGAAATATCTCCAAGACTGGCAAACTAGCCAAACGATTGCTGAATCTATTTCCCCTCTAATTGGTAAGCTATATCGTCAAAAAGGAATCGAAGTGGTTCTGTTTGGTAAAACGCTTATCAATGCTACTACTATAGACATTCTCAAAACTCATCGCGTTGCAAGACGTTATACAGGCAGCCCACTCTCACTTGAGCACACGATGCCTATCATTCAAGCGCTATGTGAAATGAGCATTTCTTCGTGTCGTGTCGATGTTGGCCAATTGGCAACTAAGTACTGGAATGAGCATGACGATACTGCATCTCTTAATGATTTCCTTATCACTGCACTCGATGGCGCACGCGATGCAGACTCTTCATTGAAAGCGCGTGATGTAGTTCTTTATGGTTTTGGTCGCATTGGTCGACTACTAACTCGCCTTCTGATCGAGAAAAGTGGCCCAGGTTACCCACTACGACTACGAGCGATTGTGGTTCGTGGCGGTAAAAAAGGCGATTTAGAGAAGCGTGCTAGCTTACTGCGTCGTGACTCAGTCCACGGTCAGTTCAACGGTAGCATCGTGATCGATGAGGAACGTAAAGCTCTGATCGTTAACGGTAACTACATCCAAATCATCTACGCAAACAATCCAAGTGAAGTGGACTACTCTGCTTACGGTATTAACAACGCGCTTGTTGTTGATAACACAGGTGTTTGGCGTGATTCTGAAGGTCTAAGCCAACACTTAGCGTGTCAAGGTGCAGAGAAAGTGCTGCTAACGGCACCAGGTAAAGGTGACATCAAAAACGTTGTATTCGGTGTAAATGAATCAGTTATTCAAGAAGATGACACCATCATCTCTGCAGCGAGCTGTACCACAAACGCAATCACGCCGGTTCTTAAAGCGCTGAATGATAAATATGGTGTCCTTTCTGGTCACATCGAAACCGTGCACTCATACACAAACGACCAAAACTTGATCGACAATTTCCACTCTGGTGACCGCCGTGGACGTAGTGCTTCTCTGAACATGGTTCTAACTTCAACTGGCGCAGCTAAAGCAGTAGCAAAAGCACTGCCAGAGCTAGCTGGTAAGCTAACAGGCAACGCAATTCGCGTACCGACACCAAACGTTTCGATGGCAGTCGCTAACCTAAACTTAGGTGAAGACGTAGACCGTGATTCACTGAACGATTACTTGCGTGAAATGGCATTGAACTCTGAGCTTTCGGCACAGATTGACTACACCGATTCAACAGAAATTGTATCAACTGACTTAGTTGGTTCTCGCCATGCAGGCGTCGTGGATGGTCAAGCGACTATCGCACAAGACAAACGTTGCGTACTTTACATCTGGTACGACAACGAATTCGGTTACAGCTGCCAAGTTGTGCACTGTATGGAACAAATGATGGGTGTTCGTTACCAAACATTCCCTCGATAGGTGAACTTTGCTCCACAACGTTAACCACATAGCGTAACGGACAATATCTCATATTTGTTCTAAATAATAAGCGCGAAGCGCATTACTAATATTTTTCCCCGTTTATACGCCTGATCACCCTCAGGCGTTTTTTCATTTCGCTCATTTGACACTCTCCGGACAAAGTGAAGACTATCATTCATGTTTTGTTCATGTTCACAGCATTAATCTGAACACATGAATTACAGAGAGGTCATGATTATGAATCGGATTATTGTTACCGCACTAGCACTGATTACGGGCTTTTTTACATTAGTCTTTAGCTTGATCATTGCGATTCCGTTGACCATCGCAGCGTTAATTACAGGCAAGCGTATTGAGAAGCGCGTGAAGAAAATGCAGAAAGAAATGCATGAAGAGTATGAATTCAATACTGGTAAAGTCAATGCTATTGAAGGTGAGTTCGAAGAGGTTCGCCGATAAGTAAATAGAATTTATATAAGTTTCTCTCCCCCCGACTGCTCCTGATAAACTTCTTGCTTTCACCCTGTCTTTACAATGGCAGGGTGCTTTTTTTGAAAAGCACAACGTCAAATAAGCAACTAGCGGCTTATTGTTTTATCTTTGTGTTGTGAGAGGCTGTGTAGCCAGCCTCCCACAAATCACCATCAACACCAGAGTATGGGTTAGATTCTTTCGGGGTCCCATTTTGGCAAGCTTCTCTGCCTTCTCTCTTTATTTCTTCTATGTGATTTAAAACGAAGTCAAAGTGCTGAGGATCAACCTTTTGTAGTAGCGCGTACAAAAGCCCAAAACCAAGCATCGTGAATACAAACAGTTCAAAAAACACCCATATGCTCTTTGTTGAAAGGAATATCCAAGCAACGCTGCAAACACTGGTCAAAATTACTACTAGAGCTAGATTTACTATTCTTTGCATATTGCTCTCTCACCTTCTAAACGGTCATGAAGTCTCTACCCCTTTCATAGGATAAGTAAGAGGAAAGTCCGTTTTACCCAATAAAGCATTCTCGACTTAATATGCGACACTGTTAGTATTAACGTTAAGTGGCTCTCGTTCTAATTATAACAGTGCGTTGGAAAGCTGCGCTTACTACAAATGATAATGTGAACCAAAGTAACACTATTGATAGTATTAACTTTAGCTGCATTTAGCGTCAAGATTACGTAAATTATATGAGGGTTTACTGAGAGCAGAAAAAGGCAGCCGTCCGGGCTGCCTTTAATATTTTGTTCTCTTTGCAAACTTATACGGTTACGACCACTCGAAGTGCCAATAGCATGAGAACAATCCCTGACAAACGATCAATTAACACTGCTTTAGAACGAATTCTGTCCACCACTTTAGAGCTTGATAACACTAGGGTGATAAAGGTATACCAAAGCCCGTCCACAACAAATGGTGTAGCAACAATGATCATTTGATTGCTCAAATCATTACCTAGCGCTACAAACTGACTGAATAATGCGATAAAAAACAAAGCAATTTTAGGACTTAAAATCGAGATAAAAAAACCTTCTCGAGCAGACTGGCTTACCGTTGTTTCCTCGCCTGACTCCAACTTCGCCGCCACACCGCCTTTCGAACGCAGCGCATTGAACCCTAAATATGCAAGATATGCCGCGCCTGCAAGGCTGATCGTCTTGAACAACATCGGGCTTTGCTGCAAAACAACAGCGAGGCCAATCAGCGTGATAAAGGCATAAACGCCAATTCCAAAAGCGTGTGCCCAAGCCGTTGCCAAACCATTGATGCGTCCACCAGCCAAAGCATGTTTTGCCACAATTGCTAGGCTAGGCCCAGGTGACATAGCGCCGAGTAAACACACGGTAAAAAGTGATAACCAAACTGTTAGTGTCATAAATAACCTCTCTCCATTTGAACTCAATCTATCAATTGAAGAGCTATAATTTGAAATCAAAGTTTCGCATAAAAGTCATGATTTAAAATCATAACCTAATGAATGGAGTATTCCGATATTTTCATCACCGCGTGGATTTGCTCTCGCACCCACTGATGAGCTGGATCATTGTCGTATTTAGGATGCCACATCAGCCAATATTCATGGGTAGGAGTCTCAAAAGGAAGCGCTTTATGAACCAAAGGCCAGTGCTTGGCCAAATTATTTGCAATGTGCTCCGGAACTACCATCAAGTGGTCACTTGAGACCAAACGATTTACCGCCGCAGAGAAAAAAGGCACTTTAAAGGTAACATGACGCATCAGCCCCCTGTCTTTTAGTGCCATATCAGTACTTGAGTCTTTGTCTCCCCCACCCGTCACTTGAATATGCGAATGACTGATGAGGTCCTCTATAGAAATCGAAGCCTTACCAGCTAAAGGGTGAGACGCCTTCATCAAACAAACTGACTTATCAGAACCAATATTGATGCTAGATACACCTTCAGGCTGAGTGGGATACATAGAAGAAGCAAGATGGATTCCTAACTCGTGAAGCTTATCGATAAAATCTAGTTGCCACAGTCGATACGCCAAATCCAATTGTGGTGCTTGTTCACCTAAGTGAGATGCAATATCGGGCAAAACGTATTGTGCCACGTAATCACTTGAGGCAATAACCAGCTCGCCTTGCCACAGTTGCGGCTCAAAAGGTTTGTCATCGAGTAAATGGTCAAACTCAGCCAGTAACGCATCAAGCTTTGATTTTAATGCTATTGCTCGCGGGGTTGGTATCAGCTGATTACCTTGACGAATAAGCAGTGGGTCACCACACAGATCGCGCAATTGTGCAAGCTGTCGGCTAACCGCAGACTGAGTAATGTGCAAACGTTCTGCAGTTCGGCTGACATGACACTCTTCTAAAAGTACATGCAAGGACCTAAGTAGATTCAAATTGATGTTGTTTAACATACCGGCTCAAGAAGGTTTAATAAATAATGGCACCCATGATGCTTATTTCACAAACTGGTTGCCAGTCGTATTAAAGAACTCAGCTAAAACGGTATGAGTCATGAGGTGCCTTAGCTCTGGGTAACGTTGAATTTGATCTCTGATTTCGTTCAAACGAGTCATCGTAGGTACTTCGACAAAAACCATCATATCCGTTTCACCACTGATTGCATGGCACCATTTTACGCCATCGATTTTGTATAGTTCGTCGGCATATGATTCGCAATAATACGTGGATGTAGCTTTATCGAACTTTAGAGCAAAATAAGCACAAATCGAGTCCCCACCTGAAGAGGCAATTTCAGCGTGATACCCGAGAATCACTTTGTCATGTTCTAGCTTACGAATACGAGCAGTCACCGCAGAGCGAGAAAGGTTCACTTTATCCGCAATTTCAGTCACCGACAGCCGAGCGTTGTGTCGGAGAAGATCCACAATCTTGTGATCAAACTTGTCCATATACTTACCAAGCTTTCCTTATTTTTTTCATTCTATACCGATTCTAACTGCATAAGAAACCAACATTTTGTTGGAAATATTTAAAACAACCGTCATATTGACGGCTCAGTAAATCATTTTGTTATTAAGATTTTGGATATGCTATTTGGTAAGCATGAGATGAGCACCGTTATCCATTCAAATAAAAGAGCGATAACGCATTGAAATCAAATACGCTTCTTATGCACTCAGCGCACTAGCGGGCTCATTAAACTCCAATAAATGAGATAATTAGAAGCCACAAGCGTTTTCGTCATAAGCCCTACAACATTGGATGAATCAATTAGCATGGAACAGCTCAAAAAAGACATTTCACTCACATCCGGTATCGCCCAACTATCCACAACATTAATGGGAACGGGGCTTTTTATGATACCAGCTATTGCAGCAGGCATAGCGGGTCATTTTTCACTATGGGCCTGGATTTTATTATTCATCGCCATTTGTCCTATTGCGCTAACTTTTGCCCAGCTAGGCAAGCGATATCCCAACGCGGGCGGAACCGCATTTTTTGTGCGTAAAGCATTTAACGCCAAGCTGGAAAGTAGTGTAGCTTGGCTATTTGTTAGTGTCATTCCGGTAGGGGTTCCGGCCGCGATTGCACTCGCCGCAGGCTTTCTACAGCAAATATTGCCAGAGCCTATTAGCAATAATCTGTTTGAACAAATTCTAACGGTATTACTTCTTGTGTTCGTCAACTTGATGGGCACTAAGTCATCAGGTCATTTACAAACTCTTATTGCTTTGAGTGTCTTTGCGCTCGTTGGCACATTTTTATGGAAAGGCGACGTTAACAGCGCCGATCTCGTGATGCCAGCTATCACACAAGAGTCAATTTGGCCTATTACCGCAGCGCTTGGCGTGATGTTCTGGTGTTTTGTTGGCATAGAGGCTTTTGCTCATATGGGGGAAGAATTCAAAAACCCTCAAAGAGATTTCCCTATCGCCATTATTGTCGGTTGTTTTGTAGCGGGAGCTACGTACTGGGCTTGCTCTGTTGTTATTTTAAAGTTTGGTGCATATGGTAATGCTCAATTCGATAATGCATCGATTCCATGGTTGAGTGCTCAACTACTTGGCGATGGGGCCAAATGGATAATCAGTTTGATCGGATTCTCCGCTTGTTTCGCGAGCGTTAACTTATACACACAGAGCCT
Organism: Vibrio sp. D3; assembly: GCF_043995865.1. Lineage (NCBI taxonomy): Bacteria > Pseudomonadati > Pseudomonadota > Gammaproteobacteria > Vibrionales > Vibrionaceae > Vibrio > Vibrio sp. D3. The sequence continues at coordinate 716,445 of NZ_CP171886.1, forward strand.
AGCGCGAATGGTCTGGGCTCAAGCTCGGGAACATCGTCCTTACAGCCCACTAGCCAAGATTTCGCGTCGTGGTGTCCCTTTCTCAGCCACCTTATTAGTTGGCGGCGTACTGCTAATATCTTGCGTGATAGGAACGCTATCGCAGCTCGATCTGGAGTTTTTCCTAAAACTAGCAAATAGTGTATTCGTTTTGGTTTACATGTTGGCGATGTTAGCCGCTTATAAATTGCTCCGTGGGTTTGGTAAAGCGCTTGCGGGACTTTCTCTACTGCTTTGTACCGGTGTTTTTATATGTTTAGGCTGGTCAATGTTTTATGCACTTGGCATTTTCACTCTACTTTTACTGCCTTGGAAACAGTGGCGACATAAACGACAAACACGCGCAGTTGAATAGTCACCGCTTCCCATGTCGAAAAATTTGGGCTAAACGTTGGATACCAGCGTCTATGTTCTCTAACGCTATATTGCCATAACCAAGCACGGCACCATGCCAGTGACGTGCTTGGAAACCTGGATGTTCATAATAGCTCAAAGGTCGCAAGATGATCCCTTCATGCTCTGCCAGTTTTGTAAAACGCAGCTCATCTATACCGTTTTGCCATTTCAACGTAATATGAAGCCCCGCCGCTTGGCTAACGACACAAACACTGTCGCCAAAATGCTGTTGAATGGATAAATGCATCTGTTCATGCTTGGTTTTATATAGTCGGCGCATTTTTCGGATATGGCGCAACAACCCACCCTCGGTAATAAAATCTGCCAACGCTTCTTGAGTGTGCGTCGGTGAATCACCACTTAACGCATCTTTAACCACCAAACATTGCTCTACTAAACGTTCAGGAACCACAAGGTAGCCAAGCCGCAATCCGTTAAACATTACTTTACTGAAGGAACCCACATACAACACACGATCATCTCGACCCATTTGAGCTGCTAGCCCCTGTAAGCTGGTGTAGGGACGATGAGCAAACTGAAATTCGCTGTCATAATCGTCCTCGATGATCCAACTTGATTGCTCGACCGCCCAGTTGATGATCTTCCCTCTTTGCTCGGTATTGAGTGTGGTACCCATCGGATATTGATTACTTGGTGTGATATACAGCGCATCGGCATCGCTTGAGGTCACAGCTTCCACATCTAAACCTAATTTCTCTCTTACGAACAAAGGCTCAAATTGATAGTTTTGGAACTGAATCAACTTCCGCATTTGCGCGTAACCTGGTTGCTCCATCAGAACCTTATCACCTTGTTTGAGCACTACCATCGTCGCAATTGACAACGCTTGCTGCGCCCCAGAGGTAATAATAATGCGCTCTGGGGAACAATTCACTGAGCGACTTGATGCGAGGTAGTCAGCTAAAGCACTGCGCAATGCCCAACTACCCTGAATATCTTGATTCCCCAACAAGCAGGGGCGGGACATGTGGCGAGCAAGTAACTTTTGCCATTGTGCCATCGGAAATGCGTCCAAATCCGGCACACCTGGTGCAAATGCAAGGTTGATATCAAAGTGAGTTTTCGGTGATGAGTCTCTCTGAACTGAATTAGGTTCAGGCAAGTACTGCTCCGGCAGTTCTACGGCAACATAAAAGCCAGAACCTTTTTGGCTGTTCAAGTACCCTTCCGCCACTAACTGTTCGTAGGCAGAAATCACTGTATTCCTACTTAGATTAAGCGCCTGTGAAAGCTTCCGCGTAGAAGGCAACTTCCCATTCTTCACCCACAATCCTTGAACAATTTTCTTGCGAATAGCAAAAAACAACGCTTGCTGACGCGTTCCATCACTTTCTTTTAAATGTAGGTCACCGATATCAATCAAAGACAAACTGGATCCATCCATTAGTTAAAACTGGCTCTCTTTAAGCTACCAGTTAAACGCTACATTGCAATCAAAGAATGAGGATCAATCGCTCGTAATCATGAGCAAACAAGGAGAGACAATGCTATCCAACACCAATAGAACGGAAATTAAGAAAGGCGCACATAAAGCAGTCTCTGATGTTAGCAAACTGCACGCCATCATAGATGAAAGCCTAATCGCTCATATTGCGATAACCAACGAATCAGGCCCTGTGGTCATCCCTATGCTGGCATGGCGTGTCGATGATTACGTGTGTATCCATGGTGCCAACAACAGTCGACTGTTACGCTCACTCAAACAAGGAGTGCAAACGTGCTTAACCTTTACTTTGTTTGATGGTTGGGTATTGGCTCGAAGTGCGTTTCACCACAGTGCGCATTATCGTAGCGCCGTGGTCTTTGGCCAGTTTGAGATGGTGGAGGATAACCAAGAGAAAGACAGGTTGTTGAATCACTTTATCGAACAGATCGCTCCAGGGAGAACAAAACAAGTCCGTTTGAGCAATGAAAAAGAGCTCAAAGCCACCATGCTGCTGCGTATCCCACTCACAGAGGCATCTGTGAAAATCAGCAATTTTGGCGTCAACGACGATGCGGAAGACATGGACATTCCTGTTTGGGCAGGTGTCCTACCCTACCGAACTGTCGTAGGTCCACTGCAAGCTTGTGAAGATTTGTATGAAGGTATCGCTGAACCAGACTACCGCAATGCCTACTCTAATCGTTGGCAGGAATAAGCACCGTAAAACGTGCGCCGCCTAAGTGACTCTCGCCGACAGAAAGTTCCCAACCTAATTGCCTCGCTGCACTGGTAGCGATGGCAAGCCCTAAACCAAAGCCTTTCACGTCGGCGTTGCGGCTTTTGTCTAAACGCGAAAATGGCATAAATACTTCTTCTCGCATCGCTTCAGGTACGCCCGGACCATCGTCCTCAATATCGATGCTCCAGCAATCCGCTACCATTCGAATCGTCACCTCAACGCAGGATTCACCGTAACGCTTGGCGTTTTGCAGTAAATTATCGAGGACGAGGTTACCCAAAGTAGGCTGAAAGTGAATCAATTGGTTCGCGAGTTCATTTTCCGCTCTCAACATGGCGGACTCTAAGCCTAGGTAATTCATACGGCTTTTGCACCAAAGTGGCAGTTCCATGGTTTCAACAGAATCGACCCAAGAGTGGTTTTTCACACTCAAGCGAGACAGCATGACGATGTCGGAAGTTAAATCCGTCACTACATCAACGTATCGTTCAATATCGTCATGTAACTCTGCCTGCATTTCACCACTCGTGCGCCTAGCTAAATCCGTCGCTAGCTGAATACGACTCAGCGGAGTGCGCACTTCATGAGGAATAGCTTGAGTAAAGATGTGTGTTTGGCGTACTCGTCTCTCAATCTCTTCAGACATGCAGTTGAAGCCTTGGGCGAGCTCTTTCACGGGTTGCGAAAATTGCTTTAGATCGACTCGCGTATTCAACTCACCATAACCAAATTGTTGTTGTGCAGCCGTTAGTTGCCGAATTTGGCGGTCAAGACGTCGTACAGGTATGTAAACCATAATGCCTAAACTGCACACAACAACCAAAAGTAGAGTCAGTATAAATACAATCTCAGAATCTTCATTCCAATCAACATCTGGGCTAAAGAAATCCGTTTTTTCTTTGAAAACTAAACTCTTCGAGGTGTTAGGTAAAGGGAATACCGCAGCATAGGTACTGCCATCAATAAGATAAACAGGTATCCCTTGTATTCGGTACAGCAGCTTACAATCTCGACAAGGCGGTGATCCGTCCCAGTTTTCAACCAATGTTAAATCAAAGATAAAGAAATCTTGCTTGCCGTTTTCGGTTAACTTCTTGTAGAGAGAATCCGGTGTACCTCGTTGCTCAATGTATTGATCGACAAAATAAGCACCATCACTCAAAAAAACACCGACTTCTGTTTTGCGCATGTACTCTTCCCCCATAAAGAGAAACAAAGCAACAGTCAGCGCAAGGCCAGTAACTAACCCCACATATAGACGAGTAAACAGGGAAAACATGCGTCATTTACCTGTCAGCATATAGCCGTGGTGACGTATGGTCTTAATGGTAGCGGTATGGATATGAGCCTTAGAGAATTTCTTCCTTAGTGAGGATATACGCATATCAATCGAACGATCAGTAATACAGTATTCAATACCTCTGGCAAGACGGCAACATGATTCACGAGATACTGGCTTATCGACATTCAGCATCAGGAGCTCTAAAATTTCAAACTCAGAACTCGTCAAACCAATATCTTTTTGCAAATAAAATGCTTGGGAACGACGAAGACAAAGGCTAATGCCATATCGGCTCAGCTTTTCTTCTTCAACGGTATCAGCTTGACTACGATAGCGACGCAACGCCGCTTCAATACGGGCGAGAAGGATATTGCCTTTTATCGGTTTGGTAAGGTAATCATCAGCACCGAACTTAAATAAGCTCACCTCGCTCATTTCATCATCGGTTGCAGTCAAAACAATGATAATCCCATGATAAAATTTACGTGCCTCTTGGCATATTTCTGCGCCATTTTTTCCCGGTAACATCAAATCTAACAGCACTAGGTCCGGATTGAGTCCGTGAATCGTTTCTAATGCATTTTGACCGTTATCGATAACAGTTACTGTATAGCCTTCGGCTTCGAGGTACATTTTGGTTAATCGAGCAATCTCAGAGTCGTCTTCTACCAGTAAGATTGTATTGCCCACCATGAATCATTTACTCCACCAATATGATGGAGGGAGTATATCGCTCGTCCTATACTGCGCAACCCACTTAAATGATAATTTTAATAAAAAGCAGGCTTACATACGCTTACAAACCATACATATACGATAATCCTAATCATTCTACGCCCCTAAAACCATGCAATAACCTGATGTTTTATTCATTAGCAGAATATAGCTTCACATAAAAATAAAATTCGGAATAAAAATCTACTATATTTTTAAATATATCGAATGATAGTCCTTACCAAAAAACAATATCGATATATATGACTTAGTTTGCTTATATAGACAGGACTTTATGTTGCTTCTAAGTTTCTTGCTCTAATAAAGTCTACGAGTAACATGAAATGAGATATTCCCAATTAACACCTTTAGCCATATTTTGCGCGATAAGTCTAACTGCTTGCGGCGGCAATGAATCTAATTCGAAACCATCAACAACGACACCTCCAACACCACCAGCGCCAACATTGAGCACTGTCACAATCCCAACTGTCGTTTCTACAGAGCTTCCAGCCAAGTTAAAAGTGGCTGCTGATGCTGGCTTCACCCACTATGTGAAAATCTCCCTTTCTGAAGCAAATAACAATGATACATTTCACATTGTGGCTGTTGATGACGGTGCGAATAATGAAAAAATCTTTCGTGCAGCCAAAATCATCCAACACCTTCTCACAAACCAACCAGACACTAAGTACGGTGCTGACAAGTCTCGTATCGCTAAGACATTAGCCGAGCGTGATGCCACACTAATGCTGACCGAAAACGACGAACAGAATGATGAGATGCTAACCAAAATCTTCATCAACGAACTGATTCGCCAAGACAAACTGAACGATGCAGTGACAAACTCGGGCTTAGCACACTCTTTTGATACGAGTTCTCTAGAAAAGTTTGTTGTAAGCATGATGGTACTTAACGAAGATGATATGGATACACTTGTCACATCTATCGTGGCAACATTAGTAAATAGTAAAGAAACACCAAACTGGCTAAGGAATAGCCAATCTTTGATGTATCGAGAACTGACAGTTGAAGGCGATTGCCATTACATGAGTAATTTTGCCGATTACTGTGCCAATCTTGGTAAAAAAGCCGAACGAGACGCCGCTTTTGAAGAAATTTTACACTTGGTCCAAGCGCAAGGTATTGCACCTAACACGGGGACTGCGGCACTGCAAAATGACATTCAAGCTCATGCGTTAAAAATCTATAACGATATTCAAGCGGGCAAACCGACGGTGTGGCGCCCAACTCAGTATGACTGGGACGATTGGAAATCGGACGACTTCGATCCTGAAAGTGTTAAACAAACGGGCCCTTCATATTCTCACGAATACTTTGCTGCCGCTTTTGAAGCTTACATGGGTGTAGCAAAAGCAAACGGACAAGGTTTAGATGGCTACCAAGCGTTAACACGTGAAGAAATGCAAACTCAAGATCCACAAGCCGTTGATTGGATCAGCGGCTTATTCCACGGATACTTGCAATACACCGCGAACATCGACTCTGCGGGCGTCAAACTTTACACAGAAAAGACAAATCCAGGCACAGTGCCTACCTTCCGTATGGCTCCCAACAAAGACGGCTTGATAGAAGCATACACCTACAAATCTCAGTGGCTGACAAGAGTGAAGATCATTGGCGACGACGCAATGAATGTCATCGGTAATGACCAAAACAATACCTTTGAAGGCAACAGCAAAGACAACAGCATTTATGGTGAAGGTGGTATCAACACCTATATCGTGCCACACAAACTGGCAGAATGTACCGTTATCAAAGCAAAGAGCGTTTCTGTTGAGTGCCCGAGTACAGGCACTGACGAGTTGTACGACATTCAAAAGATCCAATTCACCGACCAAATCTTAGATGTAACCGAGCTATAAACGATGAAAAACATGAAGAAACTTACTCTATTCGCTCCCCTACTCCTTGCAGGTTGTGGTGGCCTAGCCGTCATGGATCGTACTGATGCCGTAAAAGCACAACCAGAAATGCTGATCAAAACCGACGGAGATTTTTGGGGATTCGGTGCAGATGGTCATTTTGATTTTGCTGGTAAGTACAAAGGCAACTATTCACGCAGTGCTTCTAACTCAAGTTGGTTTAACCATATCTCTTTCAAAGAAGGTGCGATGGGCGCAGAAGTGACTCGTATCGACAACGGGGAAACTTGGCTTCTGAGCTGCGCTGGAGGCGGTATGTCGGTTAACTACATGGGCGTCGATTTTGGTGGGAATGATCCTTACACCTGTGACATTACTCAAGATGGTAAAAAAGTCGGTGAGTTTGCGATGGAGCCAAAATCAGCTCTCATCGACATCAGCTTTGAGAAAAAAGAGACTGGCGTAGTGCGTATTGGCAGCACCCACTTTAATGTAGAAACCGTACATACTAGTCCCGACGCCATGATGGCGGTAGACATTCCATTGGGTTATAGCTTTAAGGAAGGCACACAAGAAATTGCCGCCGTACAGACGAACGGTACCATTGCGGTACAAATGCTCCCAGAACTTAGTGAACAAAAAAAGGATGTGATTGCCATCGGCGCTGTTGCAAGTGCACTAAGCTGGCGCCCTAAGAAATAGCCATTACATTAAACAACACCAAAAATAGCAAAGCCCTCTACCTTGAGGGCTTTTATTGCTTGTTTTCATAAAGACAAGTGAAGCATTACTTTTCTAATCTTCCCGCATACTGCTTGGGCGTTAATCCACGATGTTTCTTAAACATACGATTGAAGCTCGCCACATTGGTGTAACCAAGGCGCATGGCTATGTCATCAATACTCACGCGCTTACTCAATAACCCAGCCGCAACATTACTCAATACATAGCCGGATACCATCGAGAAGTTGAGGCCTAATTTGTGCAAACGACGTTGAAACTGCTGTTCAGATAAATCAAGCAGAGAAGAAACGCGCTCTAACGTTGGCAATCCATAATGACTGCTGTAGTTCACCACTTCATAAATCACTTTCAACTCATCTTCTGGGTCGGGCATATTAAGCAAATCATCCAAATCGGAAAAACTCATCGCTAGACGGCTGTCCTCGCGATGGCTCACTTGGCGGGAAGCTAATCGGTCATCTCCCGGGATCCATATTTCTGTTTTTGGCTGACTCCATTCCACCTCGCAGCCGAAATATTCCCGGTATCGCTCAGTATTTTTTCTCGACCCTGAAATCTTGACGCGCAAAGGCTGATAGTCTTTACCAAGAAATTCGCGTAGCACTTTAATCATAAATACCGCACCGCGGATACTATCGTGCACCTTTACTGACGTTTCTATAAACGGATTGTGGTAAGTCCATTTGATGATTTTGCCCGACTGTTCGCCAGCAAAAAACGCCCCAGATTGTAAGTTACTCGCACCATAATTAACGCGTCGAATCGCGCTGGCTAAATCATTCCCAGAAAATAGCCAGCGTCCCACAGGTCCAAGCTTTTGCAGTTCAATACCTCGGCTGAGACTCAAAACCACATCTGGATCACTGCTGGCTTGTTCAACACAACGATACCATTCTGCGACGGCTTTTAGCGGGATCAGTGTCATTGGGTTGTGAAATACCGACGACGGAATCCCCAGTTCATCCGAGCCCAAATTATATTTAGATAACGCGAGGTTATGCATGTTTAGAATGCCCATCGCGCGAATAAATCGAACCGTCTTCATTACCAATCACATCAAATTTAACCCTCTATTGATTGAATCTGTCACAAAGAAAGACCTAAATCAAATCCAGATCACAATACGCCAACCGTTTGATAGAGGAGTGTTTAATGAGTTTACTGAGTGTCCCATTTGTCGGAACTGGTGCAGATACAGCGTTACATATTGTCGCTGCCGTCGTTTTAATCGCGAGTGTCGCGGGCGCGTGTTACGGCTTTTGGAAAATCCATGAGTTGCCAATTAATAAGGCGCACAGCAAAGACCATCATCAGATAGGGCTCATCACTGCGCTCACCTGGATAGGGTTTGTCTGGCACTGGGTTTGGGTGCTAGCTGTGATCTTTGCATTCGTTGATATGGAAAAAGCCATCATCAATCTGCGTGATACATGGAGAAGTAAACCGCAAACAGAAACACAGCCAAAAGAGGAAGCGTAATGTTAGAAGGTTTAGCGGTATGGGCTCTCTTCATCTATCTGCTGCGTTTGGTTGGCATGCCTTGGAACAAAGCAACCAAATCGTTCGCTTATCTTGGCGGTTTGAGTTGGCTGATGTTCGTATGGGTAGGTTTGATTAACTTCACCCCGATGGATTTATCCGGTGGTTCTGTCGTGCAGTCACCACACATCCAATTGCGTCCAGATTCAACCAATGTGAAGGGTAAAGTTGACCACATTTACATTAAGCCAAATCAACAAGTTAAAGAAGGTCAGCTTATTTATGAACTTGACCCAACTCAATACGAAATCGCATTAAATCAGGCGAACGTATCCGCCGATTCTGCACGAGTCGCATTAGCTACGGCAAAAGGCGACATCGAGATTGAAGAAGCGAATCATCAAGCATTGGTGCAAGATCTAGAAACATCAAAGAGCCAATTGGAAGCGGCGAACGTTGACTACAAATTGCAGAAAAAGATGCTAGATCGTTATGTTGAGCAAAACCGAGTGGTGCAAAACACCATCACGGAAAGCGACATCGACAAACAATCGAGTGCGGTTGATATGGCACGTCACAACGTGTTAACCCTTGAGTCTCAAATTAAGAAGAAACAAGTCGATATCTCACGTGCAAAACTGGCGATTCATAAAGCAGAGCTCGCAGTTGAAACCAAACAAGCCGAACTGCGCCAAGCTGAAGAGCAAATTGCAAAAGCGCAATGGGATTTGAATAGCACAAAAGTTCATGCCCCAACAGATGGTTTTGTCACCAACTTTATCCTGCGTGAAGGTCAGCGTGTATCGATGATGCCGCGTATCAACATGTACACTAACGAGAAGTATGTGCTGATGCGAGTCAACCACCAGGCGATTCGTAACATCAAACCGGGTCAGCCAGCGGAATTCTCTTCGTCCGTTTACCCAGGTAAGATCTTCTCAGCGACCGTCGAAGGCATTGTTGAAGCAACAGGTGAGTCACAAGGTAATCTGCTGGGTTTCGATGATTCCGTACGTATCACCACTGGAAAGAATTTACAGAACAAACACCACTTTGTTCGTCTTAAGATTGATGAGCCAGAAGGCTACGACATTCCTGTTGGCTCTGTTGGCCTCGCATGGGTCAGCGGTGAAAAACCGATAGGCTTCATGGCCTTCTTAGATGTGATTCGCGGGATCATCATTCGAATGAAGTCTCAGCTGTACTTCTTCTACTCTATCTAAACTAGGGGCTGTTGACCTTTTGAGCTGATTTTTGCAGCAGTTTGTGGGTTCTTTATACAAGGCAGAGGCTTTGAAATGTAGTTGCCCTACCTGATAAGCCGATAACGCAGTAGAAAGGAGCCACAAACGCTGCCCGAAGGGTTCGGCTAAAAGCGCTTTACTCTTTGTTGAGAGGATTTTGCTTAGAATAACTAGGCTACAAACCTCTCGCCGCGATTAAAACGCTTTTATCTCGAACAAAATTTAACCGCAAAAGGTCAACAGACCCTAATAAACCGCCAGTTACGCTGGCGGTTTTCTTTTCATTTGTATCCAAACATATCCTTTTCCCGTATAACAATTAGTTAGTAAATAGCGGAGAAGATTCATGTCGGCAAAGGAAAGAAGCCTACCTACCCATCGCATCTCAAGATTCAGCAAATTCGCCTCACTTGCTACCCGTGTCGCAGGCAATGTGATTGCAGAAGGCACGAAACAAATCGCCAAAGGTAATAAACCAAAAGCGAAAGACCTCGTGCTGACGCCACAAAACATCGCACGGTTGACAGACCAACTTGCTCACCTACGTGGCGCTGCAATGAAGCTTGGTCAAATGCTATCAATGGATGCTGGTGATGTTTTAGAACCTGAACTCGCCGATATTCTTTCCCGTCTTCGTTCCAACGCAGACCCAATGCCTGCAAAACAACTGAACGGAGTCATGGAAAGTTCGCTAGGAACGAGTTGGAAAGCTGAGTTTCTATCATTTAACTTCAAACCAATCGCCAGTGCATCAATAGGACAGGTGCACCAAGCCTACAGCGATGCGGGCGATAACCTAGCCGTCAAAGTACAATATCCGGGCATACGAAAAAGTATCGATAGCGATGTAAACAACGTAGGTACGTTGCTTAAAGTGGTTGGGTTGATTCCAGAATCCGTAGACTACAAAGGGCTACTAGAAGAAGCCAAAAAGCAACTGCATGATGAAGCCGATTACACCCGAGAAGCGCAATTTGCGATTCGTTACCATGATGCTTTGAAGGAGCATCCTCACTTTGTCGTACCAAAGATTCACACTGAAAGTTGCTCAGACTCCGTTCTCGCCATGGAGTTTATTGACGGCGTACCCATTGAACACATCGAACATTATGATCAAAGTACGCGAGATTTTGTCATGCACAGTTTGCTCGAATTGCTGTTCAGAGAGCTGTTCGAATTCAAGATGGTGCAAACCGACCCTAACTTCGCCAATTACTTGTACATTGAAAGTACTCGCCAAATCGGCTTGTTAGATTTCGGTGCAACTCGCGAATACAGCGAACGATTCAGTGCCGGCTATCGCCAAACCTTTGCGTCCGTCATGAATAATGACGAACAAGGCTTGAATGACGCGCTTGAACAAATTGGCTTCTTCAGCCAAACCATCTTACCTGATCAGCGCCAAGCGATTCTCGATTTAGTAAAAATGGCATGTGAACCCATGTTAGTTGATGAGCCATATGATTTTAAAGCCAGTGGCTTAGCGCAAAAACTTCGCGAAGCTGGCACTATTTTGAGCATGGAACAAGAGTACTGGCATACCCCACCTGCCGATGCCCTATTTTTACATCGTAAAATTGGTGGAATGTATTTGCTCGCAGCGAGAATTGGCGCAAAAGTGAACATTCGCCAATTGGTACAGCCATATCTCACTATCAACAGCGAATAGCCTATTGTTTTTCTGTTACTTTCAAGTACCTTGAGCAAGGTTAAGATGCATAGTTGTGCATCTCAATAACATGCCATACTTCCATAAAACGAATTAACTATCGGGGTACTCGGTGAGCAAGTTTCAAGATCTCTCCACTCTAATCCAGCAAATTGGCCAAGCCGAAGAAGCGGATCAAGTCGCAACGCTCAATGAATCTATTGAAGCGGGTCTCGAACCTGGCGCAGTCGCCCTAATTCTGGAAGCCTTTCCAATCGATGATCGTGTTCGCTTATGGCGAGCTTTGCCACTAGAACTGCATATCGACGTGTTAACGGAAATGCGTGCCGACGTACGTTTTTCTATCATCAATGCATTATCTGAAGTCGAGCTAAAACTCACCCTCGCTAAACTTGATAACTTATCGCTGATCGAATGGGCGGATTCGTTGCCTGAGTCGATCATCAACGAAGCGCTCGCGTTAATCGAAAAAGATGAGTTAGAGCTTTACGATCAGGCAAACGAATATGAAGATGAAGAACTCGGCCACTGGGCTGAGCGTAAAATCATCACCCTGCCCTTTAATATTACGATTGGAACGGCTAAGCAGTTAATGGAGCGCTATAGCTACGACACGCCTCAACAAGTCTACCTGATCAACCGTAATAAACAGTATCGAGGGACAGTCAATTACTACGAAATTTTACGTAGTGATCCTGATACTCGCTTGAAAACACTCGTTATTGAAGCGGTGACGGTGCTAGACAGTAAGATGATGCTTCCCGAAGCGGTAGAAGCATTAGAGCACAGCACACTGCCCGCTCTGCCTGTGACTGATGCAGACCAAACTCTGATTGGTGAAGTCGATTGGCAATTTGCATTGAGTACGCAACGTGAAATCTACGAAGCGCGCTTAATGGCCGGTACTGGTATGGATGAAGGCGATGACTTGTTTGCGCCAGTATTAAAAAGCTCACAAAAACGCGGCGTGTGGCTGGGCATCAATTTGCTGACTGCAATTTTAGCGTCTGTCACTATCGGGCTATTTGAAGACGTGATTGCTCAAGTGGTGGCTTTAGCCGTACTAATGCCAATTGTTGCATCGATGGGTGGCATTGCAGGCAGCCAAACGCTGACTCTAATGGTTCGTGCGATGGCGCTCAATCAGATTACCCCAGGTAACCGATTCAAATTCTTAAAAAATGAGCTGGGTATTGGCTCACTGAACGGCATTGCTTGGGCGCTAATCATCGGCGGGTTAGCCGGATTGTGGTTCCAATCGCCAGTTTTAGGTGGAACCATCGCGCTGGCCATTATCGTCAACATTATTACCGCTGCTTTATTTGGCGTGTTGATACCCATTATTTTGGATAAGTTTAAATTGGATCCAGCCTTAGCAGGTTCGGTTATTCTAACGACGGTGACAGATGTGGTTGGTTTTTTCGCCTTTTTGGGAACGGCGAGTTTAGTCATGCTCTAAAAAGTCCACTGTTTATTAATCAATCATTAGCATAATAGAGTCAAATTGCATAACGCAGTTGCAAATTGCAAACAAACTCAAACTTTAAGCAACGCATGTCACAGAAACTACGTATTTTAGGGCATATTAAAGTTGGCACAGTAACTGCATTATATAAATCGACCCTTCTTAAGCCGAGGGTCACCTAGCCAACTGACGTTGTTAGTGAACTTGATTTTGTTCACATGTATATAAGCCAATCGCACTCTTTGCGGTTGGCTATTTTTTTATGTGGCTATTGCTCTCTTATCCTCTGACCGAGCTCGGTTGTACTTTTCTTGCCCACAACAGATTGTTTACTGTTTATAAAATTCAAATATTCGCCCACTAAACCATTAGAAATACCAGCTTCAACAAAAACAAAGCACCTAAACGAAATAAAACCAAGAAAACACACCTCAAAAAAGAACAAATAACGTCCAAACCAAAAATCTCATCATGAAATCGTTTTCTTTTCATAAAAATCGACTGAACAATCCAGAGTTATAGATAAATTTAATCCATAAAAACAAATGGCAATTCAAAACACTCATTTCACATAGAAAACCTGTCTATAAGTCATGGAAAATACGTAAAAATAAACTTTTCACTTTTATAATTTAAAAATCAAACCATTGTTATTAAAAGAAAAAATAGACACCAAAAATCCAGCAAACGTTTAAATTGCAATTTTATCATTGACTATTAAATTTACATCACGATAATACGCGCCGTTTGCCTGAAAACCAGGTGCTATAATTTAATATTTCAATGTGCGGAGGTAATAATGGCTGGAGACAATAACTACAGTCTTGGACCAGTTCCCAACACGGCCAGAAAAGGCGTGGCATCACTAACCATGGTGATGTTAGGACTCACTTTTTTCTCCGCAAGTATGTGGACAGGGGGTTCTCTCGGTACTGGGCTCTCCTTTAATGATTTTTTCCTCGCTGTTCTCATCGGTAACCTAATCCTCGGTATTTACACTTCTTTCCTCGGTTACATCGGCGCTTCTACTGGTCTCTCTACTCACCTTCTTGCTCGTTTCTCTTTTGGTTCTAAAGGATCTTGGCTTCCTTCTGCTCTTCTTGGTGGTACTCAAGTTGGGTGGTTTGGAGTTGGTGTCGCGATGTTTGCGATTCCGGTGCATAAAGCAACGGGCATCGATACCAACACGTTGATCCTCGTCTCCGGTTTGCTCATGACCGCGACCGTTTACTTTGGCATCTCCGCACTGATGGTGCTGTCAGCAATCGCCGTTCCTGCCATTGCGCTACTTGGCGGTTACTCTGTCATTGAGGCAGTAAATAGCGTTGGCGGTATTAGCGAACTACAACAAGTTCAACCAACCGAGCCACTCGATTTTTCAATAGCGCTCGCAATGGTTGTCGGCTCTTTTGTTAGTGCAGGTACATTAACGGCGGATTTCGTACGCTTTGGCAAAAAGCCGCGCAGCGCCGTGATGATCACCATGGTGGCATTTTTCATCGGTAACTCGTTAATGTTTATCTTTGGCGCGGCAGGTGCGTCGGTGACTGGTCAATCAGACATCTCTGAAGTGATGATTGCGCAAGGCTTATTAATTCCCGCCATCATCGTACTTGGATTAAACATTTGGACGACCAACGACAACGCGCTCTACGCATCGGGTCTTGGATTTTCCAACATCACAGGCTTACCAAGTAAATACATCTCGATGGCGAACGGGCTTGTTGGCACACTTTGCGCTCTCTGGCTCTACAATAACTTTGTTGGCTGGCTAACCTTCTTATCGTTGGCAATTCCACCGATTGGCGGCGTGATCATCGCTGACTTCTTCACGAACCGTAAACGCTACGCAAACTTTGAAGCCACCCAGTTCCAAAGCGTAAACTGGGCTGGCATTATCGCTGTAGCGATTGGCGTTGGTGCTGGACACTTCCTTCCTGGCGTAGTACCGATTAACGCTGTACTTGGCGGCGCAATTAGCTTCCTGATTCTTAATCCTATTCTTAACAAAAAAGCACTGGCTACACAGCCAACGTAAGGAACCATCATGACAACACTACTGATCAAAAACGTAACGCTAAAAGGACAAGAAGGTCTGCAGCAAATTTTGATTGAAGATGGTCAATTCAAGCGCATTGAAAGCAACGATGTGGAGCTTAATCATAACGGTGACACCATCGATGCTGAAGGCGGCATGGCGGTGGCGCCTTTCTGCGAGCCGCACATCCACTTAGACACAACGCAAACCGCAGGCGAGCCAAGCTGGAACATCTCTGGCACATTGTTTGAGGGTATTGAACGTTGGGCTGAGCGCAAAGAAATGCTGTCGATTGAAGACGTGAAAACGCGCGCAAAACAAACCTTAAAATGGCAGATCGCAAACGGTGTACAACACGTTCGAACTCACGTAGATGTTTCAGACCCTACCCTAATTGCCCTAAAAGCGATGGTAGAAGTGCGTGAAGAGATGAAAGAGTGGGTAGATATCCAAGTCGTCGCCTTCCCGCAGGAAGGTATTCTCTCTTACCCAAATGGCAAAGAGCTACTAGAAGAAGCCGTCAAATTAGGGGCGGACGTTATTGGCGCGATTCCACACTTTGAATTCACACGCGAATATGGCATTGAATCACTGCACTACGTATTCGAGTTAGCGCAAAAATACGACCGCCTGATCGACGTGCATTGTGATGAAATCGATGACGAACAATCTCGCTTCGTTGAAACACTGGCAGCATTAGCGCACAAGTTTGATATGAGGAATAAAGTCACGGCCAGTCACACCACAGCGATGGGTTCCTACAACGGTGCATACGCATCTCGCCTGTTCCGTTTATTACGCATGTCCGGTATCAACTTCGTGGCAAATCCATTGGTGAACATTCACTTACAAGGCCGTTTTGATGATTACCCAAAACGTCGCGGCGTAACACGAGTGAAAGAGATGCTGAATGCCAACATCAACGTCTGCTTTGGACACGATGACGTATTCGACCCTTGGTACCCACTAGGCACTGCAAACATGCTGCAAGTGCTGCATATGGGTCTGCACGTGTGTCAGGTGATGGGTTACGACCAAATCAACAACTCACTGGATCTGATCAGCACCAATTCAGCACGTACACTGAACATTCAAGACAAGTATGGAATTGAAGAAGGCAAACCAGGTAGCCTACTGATTCTTCCTGCAGAAAATGGTTTTGACGCCGTACGTCGCCAAGTACCGGTTCGCTACTCTGTTCGTCACGGTAAAGTGATTGCAGAAACACAGCCTGCGACGACTCATATTCATCTTGAACAAGCAGAGCAAGTGACGTTCAAGCGCTAAGGTTAGTAAAAATACCGACTAAAACGAAAAAGGGTCTAACGAAATCATCAGGCCCTTTTGCTATTGGCAAACGTCACTGCTGTTCTGTGTCTTACCACCTTAGTAGCCAACCGAACGCACAAAAATGCTATTTAAGATGACCCGAAACTCACTAAGTTGCATAAGGTTCTGATGGCTAAATCTCAATTACACTATCGAACTTGGAAATTCCTCTCTGCGTTCGGCATACTTCCGCCTTCACTTTAGTTGTAGATATAACTCATGACCTTATTAAGCCAGATAGAATCGCAATTTTTGGAATTTATGCAGCAAGAGATGCAAGTCGATGCGGCGCATGACATAAGCCATGTTCAACGGGTCGTAAACACCGCAAAAAAACTGGCTATGGAAGAAGGCGCCGACTTATCTATTGTGCTTCCCGCCGCCTATTTACATGATTGTTTTACCTATCCGAAAGATCATCCAAACCGCAAGCAGAGCTCAATCATTGCAGCCAAAAAAGCGGTCGCGTTTTTAGAAAGTATCGATTATCCGCAGCAATACCATGATGCCATTGCCCATGCGATAGAAGCACACAGCTTTAGCGCTAATATCAGACCCAACACATTGGAGGCAAAAGTCGTTCAAGATGCCGACCGTCTGGACGCTTTAGGCGCAATTGGCATTACTCGCTGTATACAAGTGAGCACTGAGTTTGATGCGCAACTTTACGATGACAAAGACATCTTTGCTCAACAGCGAGAGCTCGACGATAAACAATTCACTCTGGATCACTTTCAAACCAAGTTATTCAAAATCGCTGAAACTATGAACACGGAGTCAGCGAGACGCGAAGCTCAAAAACGCAAAGCCTTTATGCAAGCGTATATAGAGCAATTACACGACGAGGTGACAGCATAAATGTCAGAAAGCTATACGTTAATTAAAGAGCTTAAACGCCAACTAAAGTTAGCTGGGCTGCATTATGCCGATGTTGCACAACACCTTGATTTAAGTGAAGGAAGCGTCAAACGTTTACTCGCTGAAGGTCAACACATTAGCCTTGAGCGCTTAGAGCGAATTTGCCAATTGATTGGCTTAGAAATGGCGGAACTGTTTAAGCTCGCGGCTGCGCACAATAAAGGTCTAGAGTCGCTAACATTAGAGCAAGAAAAGCAGTTGGTTGACGATAAAGCCCTGCTACTCGTGGCGATCTGTGTTGTAAATGGCTATCAGTTTGAACAAATCGTTCAGCAATACACCTTCAATGAGTTGGAACTGGTGCAAAAGCTTGCTCAGTTGGATCGTCTGAACATCATCGACTTGCAGACAAATAACAAAATTCGTTTGCGTATATCTCCGACATTTAAGTGGCAGATGGGCGGCCCTATTCAACGGTTCTTCCAACAGCAAGTTCAAGACGCCTTTTTCCAAAGCTACTTTTCCGGTGAAGATGAAAAGTTCTCCATGGCAACAGGATTGATGAGCGTACCAACCAATAAGAAGCTACAACAGAAACTGCAAAAGGTCATCGATGAGTTTTATCAGGCTTGCCAAAGTGATAGCTCTCTCGATATGGACGAAAAGCACGGCACCTCTCTGATTATTGCGATGCGTCGTTGGACGTTCCCTCTGTTTGAACCATGGGAAAGAAAACCTACTCAGAAGTCTCGAAATTAGTAACTCAACAAACAAATGGAAATGAAAGCAACGAATTTCGTTACTTTTGGTGACACCCAACGTCACTTGAAAGAGAAAGCTGGTTTAATCGTTCATTGAGCATAAAGTGCTTCCATCTCATTCGACTTTGTTTAATCGGGGCCAGCATGTTTTTCTCAAAACGCTTTTTTCCTTACTTTGTGACGCAGTGTCTTGGCGCACTCAATGACAACATCTACAAAAACGTTCTGTTATTGATGGTGACTTACAGCCAAATTGATAACCTACCAATATCCGTTAATCTATTTGTTAATTTGGCGGCTGGCTTATTCATCCTACCTTTCTTTCTATTCTCTGCGCATGCTGGTGCCGTCGCTGACAGCATGGACAAAGCCAAATTAATCCGGCGTCTAAAGCTCATCGAGCTGGCTATCATCTCTTGCGCTGCAACCGCTATTGCGACCCAAAGTGCTATGCTGATGCTGGTTCTGCTGTTTATGACAGGCACTCAATCGGCCTACTTTGGTCCCGTAAAATACGCCTTGCTACCACAAGCACTCAAACCAAATGAGCTTGTTAAAGGAAATGCTTGGGTTGAAATGGGCACGTTTCTTTCGATTCTTATAGGTACGCTTAGCGCAGGCCTGCTGCTAACCATTCCTAATGGTACCTTGATTGCTTCTTGTATCGTGATTGCCTTGTCTTTGCTTGGATTCATGAGCAGCGTGAATATTCCAACGATGCCTAGCCAATCGACTGACAAAGCGAAATTTGAACCGATTTCTGGCTTAAAGAAGACGTTAAAAGTGGCAAAAAAGCAGAGAGGCATTTGGATGTCTATTCTAGCCATCAGTTGGTTCTGGTTCATGGGTGCGACTTACCTGACTCAATTCCCTAACTTTGCGCGTGAACATTTGTTTGCAGACAGTACTGTCGTTTCTTTACTGTTGGCATTATTTTCCATTGGTATCGCGATAGGCTCTTGGTTGTGTGAAAAACTTTCTTTCAACCACGTTGAGCTTGGTATTTTGCCATTCGGTATCCTTGGTCTGACCGTCTTTGGCGTCGACTTGCTATGGGCAGTCCCAAGTTATCCATCACTTCCGGTGCACTTTTATGATGTGCAAAGCTTCGTTGCCGAATCCAAACATCTGCGCGTCATGATTGACCTGTTCCTTGTTGGTGTAAGCGGCGGTATCTTTATTGTTCCTCTTTATGCATTCATCCAATCGCGTTCAAACAAAGGGGAATGTGCACGTGCCATTGCTGCTAACAACATCATGAATGCGTTGTTTATGGTGGTGTCTGCTTTGGTTTCGATCGTTGTACTCAGCGTACTAGAGCTTTCTATTGTGGAACTGTTTGCCATGATGGCAATAGGCAACTTCTTCGTGGCAATCTATGTCTATCGTCAAGTACCGGAATTTACACAACGCTTTATCAGTTATTTACTCAGCCATTGTATGTATCGTGTGTCAGTAAAGGGGCGCCAACATATTCCTGAACAAGGTGCTGCGTTAATCGTGGCTAACCATGTTAGCTATGTCGATGCGTTGATTTTGATGGGAACCTCTACTCGCCCGGTTCGTTTTGTGATGGACAAGTCCATCAGCGAGCTGCCTGTTCTTAAATATGTTTTCCGTCATGCCGGTGTTATCCCTATCTGTTCCCCACGTAAGTGTGCCGATACTTACCGACGAGCATTTGAGCAGATTGAACAAGCGCTTAACGACGGTGAGGTTGTCTGTATCTTCCCTGAGGGTCGTTTAACGTCTAACGGTGAATTGGGTGAGTTTCGCCCTGGTGTGGAAAAAATCCTTGAACGTAATCCTGTTCCTGTCATCCCTATGGCGTTAAAGGGGCTTTGGGGTTCTTTTTTCAGCCACAAAGGCGGACATGCTCTCACAAAACGACCGACTCGTTTTTGGTCAAAAGTGGACGTTGTTATTGGTGAAGTGTTAAGCCCAGCTTCTTTAAATCGTCATCAATTGCAACAACAAGTACAGGATTTACTGGGCTAATACGCTTGCTATACCGATCAAACTTTTCAGCAAAACGTAAATATGCACCACAAAGCACAAGTAGTTCTTTGTTAATTAGAGTAGGATATCTACAACGTCATAAATCTAGGAGGTATTATGAAAATCATCATCTTACATGGTCTTTATATGCATGGGCTGGTCATGCAGCCTCTTAGCCAAAAGCTGCGAAAGCTCGGATACGAAACGCAAGTACTCAGCTATAACACTGTTGCTATCAATGAGTCTTCACTGTTTGATTCTATTGACCATTCGCTTAACCCACTGACCGCAAACGTGCTCGTGGGGCACAGCTTGGGAGGCTTGATGATTAAGCGCTATCTCGCCAACAGAAAGCCAACCACCAGCTTAATCTCTCATGTTGTCGCTATCGGTTCGCCTCTTAAAGGCGCGTCCATAGTAGGTCGGATTCAAGATCTCGGATTGGGTGCAATTTTAGGCAATTCGCCACACCACGGATTAAACAGACATGATGACGCTTGGGATTTCCCTCAAAAACTCGGCAGTATCGCAGGAACGATGCCGATTGGCGCTCGCCCATTGTTGATCCGTAATGACAACACCATGTCGGACGGTACCGTTACCGTAGAAGAGACAAGACTGGACGGTATGCAAGATCATATCGAAGTGAAGCAAACGCATACGAGCCTGATTTACAACACCTTCGTGCCGCAGCAGATTGATCACTTTATTCGCACAGATTATTTCCGTCGATAGCACACTTTTCCATCATACAGATGGAATCGACTTTCCAAGCTATTCAGTTCGCAGTACTATCCTAGCTCCACTTCCTCACAACTTGGATGAAGTGGCACATTTTTAATTGTTCTCAGGGCGGGGCGAAATTCCCCACCGGCGGTATACTTTTTCAAGTGAGCCCGCGAGCGCTCGATTCGTCGAGGTCAGCAGATCTGGTGAGATGCCAGAGCCGACGGTTATAGTCCGGATGAAAGAGAATAAGAATACACCAGCATAGCGAGTCAGATTGCTAAGAGTGCTGGTGCACTTCTTTTTGATCGTATTTTACGACGATCTCTCATACCGCCCTGATTCTGGTGAAATTTAGGAGTTAACCATGAATCAGTCATCACTACTTGCCGAATTCGGCGACCCAATTACTCGCGTTGAAAACGCACTTATCGCTCTAAAAGAAGGCCGTGGCGTACTTCTTCTTGATGATGAAGATCGCGAAAACGAAGGCGATATCATTTATTCAGTCGAGCACCTCACCAACGAACAAATGGCGTTGATGATCCGCGAATGTAGCGGCATCGTTTGTTTGTGCTTAACAGATGCTCAAGCAGACAAACTGGAACTGCCTCCAATGGTAGTAAACAACAACAGCGCAAACCAAACCGCATTTACGGTTTCTATTGAAGCGAAAGTTGGTGTAACAACGGGGGTTTCAGCAGCAGACCGGGTGACGACCATTAAAACGGCGGCAAACCCGAACGCAAAACCGGAAGATCTTGCTCGTCCGGGTCACGTATTCCCTCTGCGCGCACGTCCAGGTGGTGTAATGACTCGCCGTGGTCACACAGAAGGTACGATTGACCTGATGCAAATGGCAGGGCTTCAACCCGCTGGCGTACTATGTGAAGTGACCAACCCAGATGGCACGATGGCAAAAGCACCTGAGATCGTTGCGTTTGGTCGCCTGCACAACATGCCAGTGCTGACTATTGAAGACATGGTGATGTACCGCAACCAGTTCGAATTAAAACTGGCATAATTAAATCCCAGCTCTGAAAGAAGCCGCGCATTTGTGCGGCTTTTTTGATCGTTCCTCTTTGCACTTGAGTAGTTATACTTATTGAAAACAAAGGGAACAACACCATGAAAGGATTACTGAAACTCGTCGCTCTCGTTGGCTTTATCTCCATGAGTTCGCTTGCTCTCGCATCTGAGTGCCCTGATATTCTTCAAGGTAAGCAAAGGTTGTTAAATTCAACAGAAGAAGTCGACCTATGCGAAAGCTTTAAGGGAAAGACGCTTCTGGTCGTCAATACAGCAAGCCAGTGCGGCTTCACTCCTCAGTTCGAGCAGTTAGAAACCCTCTACCAAACTTACAAAGAGCAAAACTTCACCGTTATAGGCTTCCCGAGCAATGACTTCCGACAGGACAGAGGAAGCGAAACAAACACAGCGAAAGTCTGTTATCTCGATTACGGGGTCACCTTTCCAATGATGGCTCGCTCCTCAGTATTAGGCGTAGATGCAAACCCCGTATTCAGCGAGATTACTAACCAAGCTGGCATCAAACCAAAATGGAACTTCTATAAGTTTCTAATTAGCTCTGAAGGCAAAGTTATTGCCACTTTTCCAAGCTCCACATCACCGACAAGTACTACGCTTACCAATATGATAGAGCAACAATTGTAAGGTGACGACCATGACAACACGCTCAACCATGCTACAACTCGGTTACTTAGGCCTGGTTCCATTTGTGTTTAGTTTAGGGCTGATTTTCACTGACATCTCACTGTTCAATTTAAGTGGCCAGCAATTTTTCATCGCATACAGCGCCGTTATATTAAGTTTTTTATCCGGCATCCTTTGGGGTAACGGCATTGAGCATTACTACCACCGCCTTAGCAGAAATATATTAATTCTCAGCAACCTTTTTGTCTTACTTGCTTGGGGCGCATTACTGCAGGGTCACAAACATTACGCGGTCGCTACCCTACTCTTAGCAATTGGGTATCTTGCTGTTTGGTATGCAGAAAAACTCGTGAGGAAAGTCGAACAAGACGCCGAGCCCAAGGGATATCAAGGAATGAGGAGCAAGCTGACCTTCAGCGTAATCGTAATGCACGGATTGGCTTTAGTTTCATAGCCTGGTCTGTCCAGTGCTAAGATCACAAAAAAACGTCTTTTTATAAAACAATGTTCATTTCGTGAATGCACATATATTTTGAACGCTGTTTTGTTTCATTTATGAATCAATCCACATATAAGTATTTCAAAGCATTCACAAAGGATATGAATATGTTTTTTCGCAAACTTTTGTTTAGCACAGCGATGATCAATGCAACGACAGGTTGCGTGTCTTACCAGGCACAACAAGCCGCCGCTCAAACAGTAAACAATACAGGTGCCGTACTTACCAATGTGATTAAAACCACGATTGCTCAGCCATGTAATGTCGCAATCACTGCAGCTAGCTTGTTTTATCCGCATGCCATATTTATGACTAGTGTTCCGACTCAAGCATGCACAAGCGTTCTTAGATAATGCGAAAGTGATCAGCATAAAAAATGGCGACTCTATCGTCGCCATTTTTAAGCATCAATGCTATTTACAGTTACAGCGTCAATAAGTAATTAACTAATTGATTGTACTCGTCGTAAGTACGAATTTCGTTGGCCAAAACAATGTATTTATTGTTCACAACCACACCCGGAACCCCTCTTAACGTGCTGGCAGAGAATTGCTTATCAAAACCTTTCTGCATTGAGTTTACGGCGAAACTGTTGTACGCCGCATCAAACTTCTTACCTTCTACGCCATTATCAACGAAGAGTTGTTTCAGCTCAGCTTCGTCTTTTGGCGCTTGTCGCTTTTGATGAATTTGGGCAAACATGGCAGGAATCATTGTATCTTCAACCCCGAGCGATACCATCGTCGCGTAGGACTTGGCCATCGGAATCGCCATATCTCCGCCCATGAACCCCACATGTACCTTTTCAAACTTTGCCTCTTTTGGCAGAGCAGGTTTTAAACGCTCAATAAGCGACTCAAACTTGTAGCAATGTGGGCAATAAAAAGAAAAGAATTCCGTCACAACAGGTTTCGATGCTTTCTTAACATCCAGAACTTTGTAGTGCTTCCCTTCTTCAAATTGCGCTGCGTGAGCGGTAAAAGTCAGTAAAAGTGCACTACATAAGGCAAGTAGTTTTTTCATTGTTTATTTCCTTGTGGCATTCAAATGCCAAATCATTTCATTTGGTAAAAAGGGGGAAACCCCAAGTAGCTTGAGATGAGGAATTAAACAATCGGAGGACGATAAAGCTTGGTGATCACTGTCACTACTTTTTCGACTAAAGGCCTATCAATCAATGCAAGGCTGTAAGGAAGAAGCAGTAAGTCGTTTTGAGATAAGTTGGCGGGAATTTTGACCATGCAGGAAGAGCTACAATTCGTGTGAGACTGTTGCACCTTATTGATAGTTGACTCATCGTGATGTGATTCTACGCAGTCGTCATTGACGCCAAGTTGTTTGTGCAGAGCAGCCTGTTGAACAATAATATCGCGTACTTCAATTGTTTTCACCGGGGCTGAAGCCTTCGCCATAGGAGCGACACTGCTCAAAAGCATAGCGGCTAAACAAACTATCGCGGTCAACAATGTACGGTTAAACTTCAACATAGCTACATCAACAAAAATGGTGATTTAAGATAATACATGATAACGGTTTGACTTCAAGATACGGACTCTGAGTTCCGCCTCGCCTAAAAACTTGGTACGTTAACGGTTCCTTACCCTTGAGGCTTCTCAATACCGCTCCCCTCTCACAAGAACTCATAGCGATTAAGCTATTCATCATTTAGATAGTTCTTCACCTGATACCAGCGACAATTCGATAAAACTTGAAATCGTTATGAAACACGAGTAATAGTTAGAACAGTTTTTGTACGAACAAGGAAAGATCAATGCTTAAAAAGAGATTCTTTAAGACAAAAGATGAAGTTGAAGTCACGTTCGAGCTAGATAAAGACCAGTGGGACTCCATCCATATTGCTGGGGATTTTAACAACTGGCAGCCAGAACCGATGAAGTTAGTGAAGAAAAGCCGTCAATTTAAATTTAAAACGCGCTTACCTAAAGAGCAGAATGTTCAGTTCCGCTACTTGCTCAATGATGCAAAGTGGGAAAACGATCCTCAAGCCGACGCTTATGTTCCCAATGCTTTTGGCAGCGACAACAGCGTCGTGTGCACCACCGAATAAAACGTAAGTTCACTCTAATATTCCATATTAAGGCGCAGCAGTTGCGCCTTTTTTAGCCTCTTCATAATGTGATTAATGATTAAGTTTGAATCATTACTTGGGGTATTTATCGAATCAACTCATCCGATAACCTTATTCTGAGAAAGCTTTATTTGAAATAATTCGTAAATTTGTTTAAGTTCCAGTGATATTAAATATTGTATACATCACTCAAATGAACGCACAACAAGTCAAACCATCTTTAATCATCGTGGAAGACGATCCCAAATTACAAGCTATGCTGGGAGAGTATTTTGTTGAACAAGGTTTCCAGGTCAAATGTATCGACAACGGGACAGACGCACCCGAAGCGATTATTGACACACAGCCAGACGTGGTTTTGTTAGATTTGATGCTACCTGGACAAGACGGCCTGAGCGTATGTCGTCAAATCCGTGAATGCTACAAAGGCAAAGTGTTGATGCTGACAGCGAGTGATGACGACTTCGATCACGTCGCCGCATTAGAAATTGGCGCCGATGACTTTGTTACCAAGCCAATCAAACCTCGTGTGCTGCTGGCGCGCATTCGCATGCTATTGAGAAGAAAAGAGGCAGCCTCTACCGAGTCCGAAAACGGTCTACAAATTGGAGTACTGTGTTTAAACCGATTACGTAAATCATGCGTCATGAACCAGGAAGAAATTGCGCTGACTGACGGTGAGTTCGATTTATTATGGGTTCTCGCAACACACGCAGAAAAAACACTCTCACGTGAGTGGTTAACGAAAACACTACGTGGTATTGAGTACGACGGTACAGATCGCACCATTGACAACCGTATTGTGACATTGAGAAAAAAATTAGGCGATGCCTCTTGCTCTCCACAAAAAATCATCACGGTTCGCGGCAAAGGCTACCTATTTATGCCTGATGCATGGAATGAATAATGAGACGGATTTATCTGGAAAGCTTTGTCGGTCTTATCATTCTATTTATGGTGAGTTTGTGGGGTTACGAATTCTTAGTCTATGAGATCAACACAGATTACGATTACCTGCTACAAGAGCAAGAAGGTCAAGCTTTCCAAGATCTTATCTATCCTATCTACGAAGAGCACGGACTAGAATACACTCAACAACAGCTTGAGCAATTTGCCACGTCCAGCCATCGCTTGTTGATTCCTCACACGCTCGAAGAACTTCCAGAAGACATCAGAAAAGCATTTGAAAGTGACACCTCTGTTAACGTTACTTACGACGAAGAAAGGGATATATGGTTCCGCCTAGATGCGGACACCCCTATTTTCAAAATGATCGATGATCCGGATAGCTCAGTTATTCAGGCGATTAACTTTGATGACAACATTGTATGGTTATTCTTTTTAGCCGGATTTGCTCTGTATTGCATACTGCTGATCTGGTTTTTGAGTCGTCGAATTCGTGAGTTAGAAAGAGTCACGGTCGAGTTTGCTTCAGGCAACTTCAAAGCACGAGCAAGCACCTCAAGCGCCAAATCCGTTGGGACACTGAACAAAAGCTTTAATACGATGGCTGACAAAGTTTCTCGCCTGATCACTAGCAATAAAATGCTGACCAATGCAGTTGCGCATGAATTACGCACTCCTATTTTTCGTTTACAGTGGCAAGCTGACTTGTTATCGGACTCTACATTAACCGAACAACAGAAAAAGCATGTACGTAGTATCGTCGAGGACATTGACGAGATGGAAGACATGGTTGAAGAGCTGCTTTATTACGCCAAAATGGAACGCCCAGATACGGCGTTGCAAACAGAAAACGTAGCACTCGCCAAGTTAGTTAATGAGTTAAAACAGAGATGGCAAAAAGAGACCAAATTATCTATCTCAGTCAATGAAACAAACTCTGAAAACGCGCGCGCATTTGCCGATCCAAAACTGCTAAAACGTGCTTTGGATAATCTGCTACGCAATGCAATGCGATACGCAAATACTCAAATTATGGTTGAGATAAAAAGTGATCAGCAAAGCTGTTTAATCCATGTCCATGATGATGGTATAGGTATAGAAGAGCAGCATTGGCCTCACCTTTTTGAAGCATTTTATAGCGCGGATGAATCCCGAAACAAGAACACGAGTGGATTTGGGCTCGGTTTGGCGATCGTCAGGCAGATAATGGAACTTCAACATGGTGAGGTTTCGATTTCTCATAGCCCACTTGGTGGTGCTTGCTTCACACTTCGTCTTCCAAAATCAGACAGTTAAGTTAACGTCTTTCCTCCTTTACAGAAGACGACACTTCAATACACTCCAGCGACAGAGCTCAGCAATAAAACAGTGTACATTTAATCCATAAATTCACAGAACAAATGGATAATACTCATGTACAAACCTTTTATTCTGGTTATGACGCTTGCCTCTACTCTTACCGCTTGTACTTATAATCAAAAGCCTGTTGTCGACATGACCAATGTTGATCCTGCTAAATATGAACAAGATTTTCTTTATTGCCAAGGGTATGCGGACAACGTAGACAAAGCGGAAGCTGCTAAATCTGAAGCCGCTAATGGCGCAGTTACAGGTGCACTAATTGGGACAGCTGCTGGAGTGATAGAAAGCGGGATAGGTGGGGCTGCTGTTGGTGCCGCTGCAGGCGGTGCTGTAGGAGCAGGGGCCGGAGCGTTGAGTGGAAGCAATGACTCCACCAAGACACAATCTCTCGTACTGCGAAAATGCCTTCAGAATAAAGGCTATACCGTCTACGACCTTGATTAATTCAACTCTTTTTTCTTATTCAAACCCTATATCGTTGTGTGATGGATGCCATTCACAAATGTTTCACGCAAGAACGATTAGTCTCTTTTCATCGTTTGGATAGATGCACAATCTAAATTATTAAGCTGTAGTAAGGTCATATTTTGAAGCCAGGAAAAACAGGTCTACGCCGTGTCATGGATGCGACCGGCTATTCATTTCAGGGATTGAAAGCCGCATGGAAATACGAAGCCGCCTTCAGACAAGAATTGATTCTAGCCTTAGTGCTTTCCGTCTGTGCTTTTTTCCTTCCAGTCACCACATTTGAAAGAGTACTGATGATCAGTAGCCTGTTATTGGTCCTGATCGTCGAACTTATTAATTCCGCCGTAGAAGCAGTTGTCGACCGTGTTAGCGATGACTGGCACGAGCTCAGTGGTAGAGCCAAAGATATCGGCTCGGCTGCAGTATTTGTTGCGCTCACTCTTGCCCTTTTTGTTTGGGCTTCGTTCTTGCTCTAATTTTGATTCAAGACATTTACTTATGAAGACACATAATTTGCAACAAAAAGGTATCTCGTACGTTACCTTTACTTTCTTGTTGGCATTCTATTTCGCGCTGGTTGTAAATATTCCTATTTACAAAGAGCTGAATGGTATTTTTTCAAGCCTAGATAATGTCAAAATTGGTTTTATTATTACGATACCCATTTTCTTTCTTGCCGCGCTCAATTTCCTTTTTAACTTATTTAGTTGGCCTTGGGTTGGAAAGCCATTCTTTATTATTTTGCTCATAATTTCGAGTATGGTGAGCTACGCAAGTTACAACTATGGCACGCTTTTCGATTCTGGAATGATTGCTAATATTGCTGAAACCGATTCGAGCGAGGCAAGCTCTTACCTGAGTGCTTATTCTGTAATCTGGACGCTACTTATGGGGGGCGTCCCTGCGATGATTGTCTATAAGGTCAAGTTGCAATCTCAGCGCCACCAATTGCTGTATTTTTCTCTCACGAAGTTGGTGTCGATGTTGTCATCTCTTGCAGTAATTGCTGTTATTGCCAGTGTTTACTACCAAGACTATGCATCTGTCGGTCGCAATAACAGCTATCTGAAAAAAATCATTATTCCCACTCAATTCGTTTACAGCGCGACCGGGTATGTGAAGGAGAAATACTTCACCACGCCAGAGCCGTACCGCGAGATTGGAGTCGATGCAAAGCAGTCAGATAGCGCAGTAACGCAAGCACAGAACAAGCCGACACTACTGGTGTTTGTTGTTGGAGAAACCGCTCGAACGCAGAACTACCAACTCAATGGCTATAAGCGAGAGACAAACCCTTACACCAGTAAGCTGGATGTAATTTCATTTCAAGAGGTTGCGTCTTGTGGCACTGCAACTTCAGTATCTGTGCCTTGCATGTTTTCTCAGCTCACGCGAAGCGAGTTTGAACGGACCAAGGCAGATAACCAAGATAATGCTCTCGACATCATGCAGCGCGCTGGAGTTGACCTCATCTGGAAAGAAAATGATGGCGGAGACAAAGAAGTCGCCCACAAGATCAAGAAAATTGAAGTGAACCGAAAGCAAGCAAGTCCTCTGTGTAACGGTCAAACCTGTTACGATATGGCGCTGTTAGATCACTTTGATCAAGAAGTTGCGGATATGCACGGCAATCGCGTTGTCGCCATGCACCTTATAGGAAGCCATGGTCCTACCTACTTCCAGCGTTATCCTAGAGACAAAGCGTTTTTCAAACCAGACTGCCCACGTGCAGATATAGAAAACTGTAGCGTCGAACAAATCGTGAATACGTACGACAATACGATACGCTACACTGATCTTGTGTTGGCAGAAACCATCAACAAACTCAAAGCATTAGAGTCTCAATATAATACCGCTCTCATCTACGTATCGGATCATGGTGAATCATTAGGCGAAAACGGATTGTTCTTACATGGCATGCCTTACGGCCTTGCCCCAGACTTCCAAAAACGTGTTCCTTTGCTCATGTGGCTATCTTCCGGCTTTAAGCAAGCGAAAAAAATCAACACCGACTGTTTGTCGGATGAAGCGCAAAAGGCAGGCCAGTACTCACATGATAACGTGTTCCACTCTCTATTAGGCGTTATGGATGTACAAACCCAAGCCTACGACGGCAAGTTGGATATATTCAAAGATTGCCGCACGACTTCCTAAGTGGACCAACAAAGCCTGACTCAAAATGTGAGTCAGGCTCTTTTCTAACAAGGCATTTAAACTCATCAGCTTGCCAAGCGTTATACTACAACCTGCCATCCATACATCGAAATAAGGACTAGGATGAAAATTGGTATTATTGGTTTAGGAGATATTGCTCAGAAAGCATACCTTCCCGTTATCACTCAGCTTCCAAATATCGAACTTGTATTTTGTACCCGCAACGCAAATGCACTTGAGAGTCTGGCTAAGCAATATCGAATCTCAGAGACCTGTCAAGACTACCAGCAACTTCTGCACTTTGGCGTAGATGCTGTCATGATTCATGCAGCAACAAGCGTACATCCTCAAATCGCAGCATTCTTTTTGCAGAATGGAATCCCAACCTTTGTCGACAAACCATTAGCGGACACCGCTGATGACGTGGAAAAACTGTACGATATTGCCGAAAAAGAAAAACAACCACTTTATGTGGGCTTCAACCGACGTCATATTCCGCTTTACAACCAACACATGCCAGAGGTACAGCAAGGCAACATTTCTGACCTAAAATCGCTACGCTGGGAAAAGAACCGTCACCAACTACCAGGCGATATTCGTACCTTTATATTTGATGATTTTATTCACCCATTAGATAGTATTAACGTGACAGCCAAGACCGATTTAAAAGAGGCTTACATAACGCATCAACTTGAGGGTGACCAATTGGCGCGTTTAGATATTCAGTGGCAACACGGAGATACTTTACTCCACGCTTCGATGAATCGTCATTTCGGTATGACTATGGAACGCGTTCAAGCTTGTTATGCAAACAAAGCAGTGGAATTCGACTCTTTCGTTGAAGGGAAACGATGGCAAGCGAACCAAGAGCAAAAAATCAATTTGAAAGATTGGACGCCAATGCTGACGAGCAAAGGTTTCCATGCGATGTTGCTCGACTGGTTTCACGTCGTTGAATCTGGAAAAATCGCTAGTGAAGTAGTGAAACGCAACATTGCTAGCCATCAGTTAGCAGAGCAAATTTATCAATATATCGAGAAAGTTACCTCTAGGTAGCTTAATTCTTGGCTATATGCTTAATCGAGTATTACGCTCTATACTAAAACAAACGTAGCTTCAGGGAGTCATTCATTCTCTGTTAATACTTATGCGGCTATTCTATCAAGCAAGTGAATGAGGGAACGGATCACGTTTATTAACGGAGTGGTTCTAGTTTTACATTACTATACCCTCAGGAACCTGCATCGTCATATTCAAGAGTAAAGGAAATAGAATGAGAACACTCGGTAACATCATTTGGTTTGTATTTGGTGGCGTATTTATGGGGTTGCTATGGTGGTTTTTCGGTATCTTAGCCTTTATTAGTATCATCGGAATACCTTGGGGGCGTGCGTGTATCGTTATGGGTAATTTTTCCTTTTTCCCATTCGGAAAAGAAGCCATTTCACGCGATGAATTGACCAATGAAATGGACATTGGTACGAGCCCTCTAGGCGTTATCGGCAACGTCCTTTGGTTTATCTTTGCAGGTCTTTGGTTAGCAATCGGTCACGTACTTTCCGCCGCAGCGTGTTTTGTAACCATCATTGGTATTCCGTTTGCACTCCAACACCTGAAGCTTGCGGTTATTTCACTCGCACCAATTGGTAAAACGGTTGTGTCGTCAGAAGAAGCTGCAATGGCTCGGTACAATATCAACCGCTAACAAACAGCCAATATACTTTCTATCCTCTGGGCAATCGTGCTCAGAGGGCAACTCCCGTCAAAAGTAAGCCTATTATCGCTATCGCATATTCAATAATGGTTGATTGTATATCCATACCGTCACCTTTAAGTTGAAGTTCACCCTAGCTCTGTACCACTTTACTTTTTATTAATCAATGGATTAGCTTAACCCTACAAGCTCACCCACGCTCAAAAATAAGTATTATTTCTGCTCCTCCAAATTGAGTTCATTTACGAAAAGTCGAACTATAAGCATAGTTGATATTAATGATTTTTGACGATAAATAACTCACATCAATCCAGCGATAGTTCCAGCGTTTACTTTTTCTCAGTAAACGCAAGCCGTTACGAAAGCGGGTTTCTTCCCGATCAAAGCCACCACTTCGCATCACTATCGCTTTTCTTTAAAAGGCAACAAATATTCGTTGTTATCTTGAGTAAATTATTTTGTTTGTCGCATTTAAGTTCAATCAATATTATTCGCGACATCAGAGAAATAGACCATTGAGCTCCTTAGCATTTATCACAGACATAGAACGTAAAGCCCCTTTTTTGCTCGTTTTTCTTTTTACAAATGTTCTAACTCAACGTCTATTCAGACAGGAATACACCGTGGATAAATATCAAGCTGCTTATGCCAAACGTCTAGAGAAGTTAAAGGGTAATCAATCTCCAAAAACGATAGCCCGTCTTTCGGCTTGGGAGGCATTTCTTAACAAAGAGTACGAACTCCAAGACTTAGAATACCAACTATCAGACGCAGCACACCTACACTATGAACAATCTCATGTGAAAAATGATATTTCTTTTAAGGCGTTCAAGCGGGCGTTCTATAACGAATCCATCAAAATCTACAACCTAACCGATGGCGCCTCTATACAGAAAGTATTCACTCCGCTGCTCGCATTAACGACAGTTTGGGTGCTATTTATCTGCTTTTTTGACAAGTGATCATCACTTTTATTAGAACAATAAACTTAGGGCGCTTGCATCATGATTCAAAACGATAACCAGACGCACAACGCCCCACTTAAATATAAAAAAGGAGTTTGATCTTGTATGTCTAAGATGACACTTCTTTTAATTACAACAACGATCAGTATCGGAATTACAGGCGCCGCTTTCTGTGTGGGAGTGACATATTTATTCAGTGCGCTTTCACTAAATGAGCTGCTCAATAACCTGTAACTCCCTAGGCTTAATATAAAAAGGGCATCCATCGATGCCCTTTTCTTTTACTTAAGGAGATGCCCTAGCACTTAGGACCACTTGGGTATAAAACCGTTATGCGTTAAGCTGCATTCTATTCATCCAATAGGTAAAGAATGGAACACAGTGATGGAACAAGTAGGAGAGCGTGCGTTGATTGTCGAAGGTGGTGCGATGCGAGGTGTATTTTCTTGCGGCATACTCGATCATTTTCTCGCTAACGATTTCTCTCCATTTGATAGCTTTTGGGGCGTATCGGCGGGCGCAAGTAACTTGGCGGCGTATTTAGCTAAAATGCCCGGGCGCAACTTAAAAATCTATCTCGATTACAGTTTAAGGAAAGAATTCATCTCACCATCTCAGATTCTACGTGGCGGCGATATGATGAACTTAGATTGGATGTGGAACGTCACTCTCGAAGAGCTTGGCATCGACAAGTCCGTACTAAAAGCGGATTCGAGACCTTTCTTTTTAGGCGTAACACGTCAAGACAATGGCCAAGCCGAGTACCATACTCCTAATATCGACGAGCTCGCAGAAACAATGAAAGCCAGCAGCGCGCTTCCCGTACTTTACCGAAATGGTG
The DNA here is from genome assembly GCF_043995865.1 of Vibrio sp. D3. NCBI lineage: Bacteria > Pseudomonadati > Pseudomonadota > Gammaproteobacteria > Vibrionales > Vibrionaceae > Vibrio > Vibrio sp. D3. The sequence goes on from NZ_CP171886.1 coordinate 749,931, forward strand.
TCTTACTGAACGGCACCCGATACGTTGATGGTGGGGTTTCTGATGCCCTTCCTGTCGCAGAAGCAATAAAGCGAGGAGCCAAAAAGATTATGGTTTTACGCAGCCAACCCTCTAGCTATCAAAAGCCGAAAGGAAAGTTCAGCGCACTAACCAAACGGATGTTGAAAGAAACGCCAGGATTAATTGAGCCGATGTTGACGCGTGAAGTTCGCTACAATCAAACGTTAGCACTGATCGACAATCCACCATCGGGAGTCGAAATCATCCAAGTTTGTCCTCCTGAATCATTTAAATTAAAACGATTGAGTCGCTCGCCAGCACCATTGCGCCAAGCTTATGAGTTAGGTATTGAAGCAGGAAAAGAAGCCATCATGCGATGGAATCAGAAGTAGAAAAAAGCCACGTGGATTAGACGTGGCTAACGCAAATTCGATGGCAGTGGATTATCGTATTTGCTTCTGGTCGAGCCCAATAGTCAGGCTCAAAACTGTTGATAACTGCGCTACTCACAGAAAAGGGAGTTAGGATGTTGACGCTAGTAGGTTTCAAACAATCCTGAATTGTAGTCTTGGATTGCTTGTTCTATTTCTTCCATGCTATTCATTACAAAAGGGCCATAGTGAACCACTGGTTCATTGATTGGTTCGCCAATAAAAATCAGAGCACCACTCTCCTTTTCGGCTTGTAATTCAACCCATTCACCTTTCGATAGAATCGCCATTTCGCCTTGATTGATCTCACGATCTTTTAACTGAACACGACCTTTATAAACGTAGATCATCATGTTGTGGTCTTGCTCCGTGGTCAAATTCAAAGCGTGACCAACCATCGCTCTCCAATCGGCTACTGTGGCAGCAACACCTGTTTCTGTTAAAGGCCCCTGAATACGTTCGTTGTTTATAGTCAGATGACCAGCAATCAAGCGTACAACACCCGAGCTTTGAGTTTCGAATTCCGTTATCGTTTCAGGTTGAAAGTCATGATATTGAGCCGGTGACATCTTATTTTTCGCAGGCTGGTTTATCCAAATTTGGAAACCATGCAATTCACCTTCCTGCATAATAGGCATCTCACTATGAATGACGCCTCTTCCTGCCGCCATCCATTGAGCGCCACCAGAACGAAGCTCACCAACATTATCCATGTGGTCACGATGCTGGAAATGACCTTTCAACATATAAGTAAGCGTCTCGATGCCGCGATGCGGATGAGGAGGAAAGCCACCCACATAATCAGCACGGTCGTCAGACTTAAGTTCATCCATCATCAAAAATGGAGAAAAACTCGCATGATTAAACCCTGCTACTCGACGAATTTTCACTCCGTCACCATCAGCAGTGGGTTGTGATTGAATAAGCTGACGAATTTCTCTGAATGTGCTCATACTATTTCTCCTCGTTTACCTTTGTGGCCGCTTGCAAACCGCATGTTCAGCCATGGCTATCGATATGGTTCTATTTTAGATTGAAGAAAAATAATCATGAGCCTTGCTATTTGAGCTACTTATTCAAATTTTTCGAACAGCCCACTTATCCAAGCTGTCGACATATATTTAAAAATAAGTGTAGCTATTTCCTAAACAAGGTGTATAGTAGGCCTTGGCTCTTAGAAGAGAGCTGTTAATGCAACATTTAGTTTAAGTTTCCTCTCAGTAAAATCTTGAATCCCCCAATTCAGACACCTGCGTACAACTTCCTCTTGATTGAACATTCAATAGCTTAGAAAAGATCCACAAAACAAATTCAAATTTTAATGTTTAATTCAAAGGTATTTTTATGTCTAAAGTAAACGGCTCAGTAAAATGGTTTAACGAAACTAAAGGCTTTGGCTTCCTATCTCAAGACAACGGTGGTCAAGATGTATTCGTACACTTCAACGCTATCGTTTCTGACGGTTTCAAAACACTGACTGAAGGTCAGAAAGTAAGCTTCAACGTAGAGCAAGGTAAAAAAGGTCCTCAAGCGACTGAAGTAACTCCTCTATAAGACTGCTTTTCTTGGTGTAGCATGCCCATGCTGCACCAAATCTCTCTCCTTCAAAAATATTCTCACTTTAATCACTCAGCCTAATATCAGGCATTGCTTTGTGCTACCTAAAATAAATAGGATAGTACTGCTTAATTTATTATTTATAGGAAAAATCATGTCCTCAAAAAGAACAGGCCGTCAAAGGCATTGGTATCAATTACTTAACAAAGACAAAATCACTAAGAAACAGGAGAATAAATGTTAGAAATTGAATTTAATCTAGAACAACCTCACACCTCTTGGAACGCTAAAATACATCAATTAAATGGTGATATTTTACGAAGGCACGTATTACCTAAGCTTCATTCTCGTAGCTACATGATCGATTTTGAATATTGTGAGAAAACGCAATCTGGAACTATTCTCTGTGATTCAGGTTCAAAGTTAGGAAGTTTTACTGTTAACTAATTCAGTTTTCATGCATTAATGAATGATGCAACTAATTTGGAAGGTATCCAATGGCTAGAAAAAGTAAGAAGCAAGCAGAAAAAGACAAAAAAGAGTCTGAGCAAAACGCGGCGGCGGTAAAACAAAAAACGCGACGCCGTATAGAAGACATTATGGAACAAAGAGAATTTGACAAGTTATTTGATCTATAAGCTATCCTTGACTCTCTCAATTCTCTCTCTGCTCCATCGTTGTGCAAGGTACCGCCACCTACCTTTGCTCAAACGAAGCCTCACTCTTTTTCCTCACTTACAACAACACGATAAGCCTCGTTCACGCTCAAAAACCAATTTGATCCTCTATACCCAAGTGACTTATACGGTTGCCAGTTACTTTTCTTAGAAAAATCCTTCGACTACTGACAACTAGGTTATTTGCGTATAGCCAAATTGAGAATTTTGCGTATAATCGCCTCGTTTGCTTCGTATAACCCCAATGATATGGTTTGGGGGTCTCTACCAGTTCTCGCAAAGTGCTGATTACGAAGAGTTGAGATCATCGTGGGTCTTACTCTTTGTGATAGCGTTCGATTTATTCTTATCTATACCTATTCTTAGAGTAACTGCATCCACAATACACATAAGGTGGAATATGAACGCATTTATTCAAGGTCTTCCAAAAGTAGAGCTGCACTTACATATCGAAGGTTCACTTGAGCCAGAACTTCTCTTCAAGTTAGCACAACGAAACGGCATCGACATTCCTTACTCTTCTCCGAGTGAACTACGCAGCGCGTATCAGTTCGAAGACTTACAGTCATTCCTTGACCTTTATTACCAAGGGGCGGATGTTTTGCGTACAGAGCAAGACTTTTACGATCTCACTTGGGAATACTTACTGCACTGTAAAGCGGATAACGTTATTCATACCGAAATCTTTTTTGACCCACAAACGCATACAGAGCGCGGTATTGACTTTGACACCGTTATCCACGGGATCGCCCGCGCACTACAAGATGGGCACGAGAAGCTCGGCATTACTTCACAAATCATTGCGTGTTTCCTCCGTCACCTTTCAGAAGAAAGCGCTATGGAGACTCTGCAAGCCGTTCTGAAACACCGTGATAAGATCATTGGTGTCGGTCTAGATTCTTCAGAACAAGGCCATCCACCAGCTAAGTTCAAACGAGTATTTAAACAAGCAGTAGAAGCAGGCTTACTGACTGTTGCTCACGCAGGTGAAGAAGGCCCCGCACAAAACATTACCGATGCAATTGAAATGCTTCACGTCAGCCGCGTGGATCATGGTGTTCGCTGTGTTGACGATGAAGCATTAGTCGAGTCGTTAATTGAAAGCAAAATGCCACTGACGGTATGTCCATTATCGAACCTTAAATTGTGTGTATTTGACGATATGAAAGATCACAATATTGTCGAGCTACTGCGCAAAGGTGTCGCTGTGACGATTAATTCGGACGATCCGGTATACTTTGGTGGTTACATGACAGATAACTTTTTAGCCGTCAACAACGCACACCCAATGAGTAAGAATGAACTAGCTCAATTCACAATGAATGCGATTGATGCTAGCTTCATCGATAATGAGTTGAAAGCGAAGTATCGCCATCTCGTTAGTCAATACGTAAGTCAGCATGAAGCGTTGCAATAAAGCCATCAGTGCTACATCTTGGGTCAAACACTTAGGTGCTAAAACCTTACAAAAGCTCTGTGGTTAACCGCATTTATAAGCGCTAGACTGAGAAAGCTAAACTAGCACACAAAAAGGAATAAAATCATGATTCAACAAGGCCAAGCTCTACCAGTTGCGACTCTAAGCGAATTGACTGCCGATGGTATGGTTAACCACGACGTGACTGAGCTGTTTGCAAACAAGAAAGTCGTACTCTTCGCTGTACCTGGCGCATTCACCCCAACGTGCTCGGAAGCTCACCTACCAGGCTATGTGGTATTAGCCGACGAGTTGAAGGCAAAAGGTGTTGATTTAATTGCGTGTGTTTCTGTAAACGATGCATTTGTGATGCAAGCTTGGGGCGAAGCTCAAAACGCTTCAGAAATCCTGATGTTGGGTGATGGCGACGCAAGCTTTACTAAAGCATTAGGTCTTGAAATGGATACCGGCGGCTTTGGTGGTATTCGCTCACAACGCTACGCCATGATCATTGAAAACGGCATTGTGACCAAACTTAACGTTGAAGAACCAAAAGAGTTTGAAGCAAGCAAAGCAGAAACGATTTTAGCGGCGCTTTAAGCTTACCCTTAGATACAAAAACGGAAGCCATCGCTTCCGTTTTTTGTTGGCTAACGCATTCTCACAACACTCGTTTGTTGCTTACGCTGCATTTCCGCAAAAGTCAGCACAAATGGGGATGACTGCTTTACGCGGCTCGGCAGTGAAGAAAGCGCATTGTAGGCATCCTGTTTCGTTTTAAAATCGCCAACAGTTACCGTATACCAACGCGTGCCTCGGCTGTTTTTCCAGTTAACCCAAACCGGATGCTTAGGATCGATATAACGAATGTAATCTTTCACATCTTTTTCTTGCTTTAGCGCGAGTACCTGCATCGTGTAATGGTTTGGGTTTAAATAACCATACGCATCCTGAGAGGTCATTACTCCAACACATTGGCCACTATCGACCTGCTGCTGGTAAGGCATAGCGCAGCCCATGAGCGATAAAATCAATGTCAAAGATAAAATCTTGTGCACGTGTCACTCCATTTTTGTTCTAGTTTCTTTTCTCTCGCACTCAAAAACACAAAAACGCTTCTAATTAGGCGAAAATAGACCCATACGAGAAGGTTCGATGTTTTAGCGCAACGAGTATTCCAAAAAAGTAAGGCGACCACGTTGGCCGCCTTAGTAAATTGATTTAATAGAACAATAACAAGATAGAGTGATAATGGCAGAAGTTAGCTGTTTTTTAGAGCCAACTCGCGACCAATTGCTTAAACCAGTCTAAAATTCGCTTGAATAAGCTGCCTTCTTCCACCGATTCCAACGCTACAAGTTCGGCTTCATTCACAACTTTACCTTCGACTTTGTAAAGCACTTTACCAACCACTTGTTGCTCAGAAATTGGCGCTACCAAATCGCCATTATATTCAACTTCAGCTTGTAGCTTTTTCACATCCCCTTTTGGTAAAGTGAGATAAACGTCATTGGCAACGCCTACTTTAAGCTCATCTTGTTCGCCCATCCAAATTCGAGCGTTCGCAACTTCCGTTCCTGCCTCGGTTGGCATTACCGTATCGTAAAAGCGGAAGCCATAACTTAGCAGTTGTTTGCTTTCGGATTCACGGATATTCTCACTTTTTGCTCCCATCACAACAGCAATTAAACGCATGTCACCTTGAGTCGCTGAAGTCGCTAGACTATAACCAGCACCGCTTGTATAACCAGTTTTCATGCCATCGACATTCATACTGCGATCACGAAGCAAGCCATTGCGGTTATATTGCGTAATGCCGTTGTAGGTAAACGAGGTTTCGCTATACAGTGGGTAGATGTCAGGTAAGTCACGAATAATAGCTTGACCCAACTTGGCAATGTCATAAGGTGTTGAATATAAACCGTCACTGTCTAGACCATGAGGGTTGGTGAAAGCCGTGTTATTTAATTCAAGCTTAGCAGCCCAACTATTCATCAAGCTTACAAACCCTGACTCACTACCTGCGACATGTTCAGCAATGGCCACACTAGCATCATTACCTGATTGAACAACCAGGCCACGGTATAAGTCAGATAAAGAAACGGAAGTATTGACTTCAATAAACATCTTTGAGGAATCTGGGAAGTTTTTTGCCCAAGCATTTCGGCTAATGACGACCTCATCATCCAAAGTAATATTACCTGCGTTAATTTCTTGACCAGCCACATAAGCCGTCATTAACTTCGTTAAGCTCGCAGGATTTAGCCGTTTATGTGCATCACGTTCAACCAGCACTTTCCCAGTGTGAAAGTCCATCAAAACATAGCCACGAGAACTGAGTTCCGGTGCATTTGGCACAACGGTTGGTGCTGCATAAGCCAACGAAGATACAGCAGCGAACCCTGTAATTAACACTGTGTTTAATATAGTACTTTTTCTCATCATGACATCTTATCTTAGTAGCATTTAAGGCTTACAAACGGTACCCGAATGAATTCAAAGCGCAGGGTTACCTAGGTAAAGAGTGAGTATATTGAAACGGCGCTCAGTTACAGCCACCTTGTTACGATTAGTTACTTTTACTCAATGTTTGTCGAGAATAATGAGAGGCAGGTAGAGCTTTCGTCTAGAAAGATGAGACAAGAGGCGAGAAATCATGCCGTTATGCTATGTAATTAGTGTTCAGAGAAAAAACCGTACAAGCCAGATCTAAAACTAAGCTTGTACGGGAAAAGATAGCTAAAAATTTTATCACTATCTAACTAGGGGCAACTAAGAAAATCTACAATTCAATTAATAATCCGAACTAATCATTTACTAACCAATGCTTCATCTCGGTCATAACAACATAATAATTTATTGTCAGAATTTCAGATAAAAATAAAAATTTAATTTATATATAACCTAAATATTATCTATTACTAGACAGGAGAAAAGTATAATTTCCCTTTCTTAAAACTAAGGGAGGCTTTTTTCGATGCCTTTGAGTTTGTATCGTCATCAGTAAACTGAGTGTAACAATGAGGGATAAGGCATCCGGCTTTAGCGCGAAAAGATAAGCCACTGTTATTTAAGTTCACTCTCTGCTTTTTTATCACTAAAGACTTTAAATTTCGGTTACCTTCAGTTTGTATAGCAATTCTTTCACGTACCCCAACCCAGTACGACTCAAACGACGACATTATACATATCCTCTTTCATGGTATAAGTAGTTGTAATTAAACATTGCTCAAAGCTAGATGTAGAATTCAGTAAATTATTTAAATTTTATTTATCTATAAATTTTGATTTAAATAGATTAACCTGCATATTCCACACAAAATAAAAGGTTATGTCAAAGATTAATTATCATTAAGTTTATTTATACTAGATATAAAATTAAGTTATAACTTTAAGGTTATCTAAAGCATAAATTTTTAGAATATCATCAGCTAATAGTTAATAGAAATGCAGAGGGCTTGTTGAATATGAAAACGACAAATAGAAGCAAAGAACCATCTATAGATTGAATAACCTTCAACGGGGTTACAATTCAAATAAAAGTAGCGCATCTAGTAAGATGCGCTATGGATTTGATCAGTTTTGGAGTATGAGTTCGGATGAAAACAAACTTACTTGAAGTGACTGAGCCAAGTTTGCTTATGGTTTAAGCTTCAATACCTTATCAATATCTTCTGCGCTGTGGCGCTCAGGTAACTGCTCCCATTCTTCACCCCATGAACGGTTCACAATTCGACCACGTTTTACCGCTTCACGCTCATCAATTACTTTTGCCCAACGCACAACGTTTTTGTAGCTTTCTACGTCTAAGAATTCAGCCGCATCGTAAGCACGACCCAACACAAGGTTGCCGTACCATGGCCATGTTGCGATATCAGCGATGCTGTACTCATCGCCACCTAGGAATTCATTGTTCGCAAGACGCTTGTCTAATACATCTAACTGACGTTTTGCTTCCATTGTAAAGCGGTTGATTGGGTACTCGAACTTCTCTGGTGCGTACGCGTAGAAGTGACCAAAACCACCGCCTAGATATGGCGCAGAACCTTGCAGCCAGAATAACCAGTTCATTACCTCAGCACGCTTAGCGCCTTCTTTTGGTAAGAAATGATCAAACTTCTCTGCTAGATAAAACAAGATGTTGCCAGATTCAAACACGTTCACTGGCTCAGAACCCGAACGGTCAACCAATGCCGGAATTTTAGAGTTTGGGTTAACAGCCACAAAGCCAGAGCCAAACTGGTCGCCATCGCCAATCTTAATCAGGTATGCATCGTATTCTGCTACCGTTACGCCAGCCGCCAAAAGCTCTTCAAACATGATCGTCACTTTCTGACCATTTGGGGTACCCATTGAGTAAAGTTGGAATGGGTGCTCACCAACTGGAAGCTCTTGCTCATGACGTGCGCCAGAATCCGGACGGTTGATGCTCGCCCACTGACCGCCGTTTTCATTATCGTTTGTCCAAACTTTTGGTGGAATGTATTCGTTAGCCATTGTTTTCCCTTATTGTGTTTGAATGCATCTTCAAACTGACGGGTCTTACGCGCCAGCAAGCATTATTAACATCACCTCTTCGCCAACTGCGATTAGGCATACTCAAGATATTAGGTCGAATTCGCTAAATAAAAGTCCTGCAATCTCTTTTAGTTAGAACCTTTGGTTATGGGATTTTCTTTCACGCTATAAGTAAAAACGTCGCGATAATGTGAACTAGGTTCGAGATGCCAATAACGAAGAACAGATCAGATTCAACGGCCCATCCATCATCTCCGTCTGAATCAAACTCGTACCGTGGCAACAACTGATCGAGAAAGCGAACCCGTGTAGGTAATCTGCCAATAGATCCAAACTGTCTTTCTCCACTTGCGGAGACAGTGCCAAAGGCTGAACAATGATTTGATAGCGCTCGGTAAACACTTGAGCAGGGCCATACGATGTCATGCTCAGCATGGTTTGCAATAACCCGTTGTACTCACGCAGCAGTTCAATGTAGCTAACACACAAATTTTTGAGTTCGCCTTGCCAATCTTCATTCACTTTCGGTTGATAAATTTCCTCCACCAGCGATGTGGTCAACGCTTCAAGCAACGCATTCTTGTTTTTGAAGTAGTAATAGATCGCCATAGGATCCACATTTAATTGCGTCGCTAACGAGCGAATACTTGGTACCTTGCTATCCTTTTTCATCAATGACTTAGCTGTATCTAGGATGCTTTCTGCGCTTAACTGCGACTGCTTAGCGGCTGGTCTCCCGCGTTTCTTTTCGTTGACAGACATTTGATCTTCTCGATAAACTCATACTTATTCTACATTGTAGAATTAATTTTAAACCATACTTTAGCTTGGCTCAAGCATCACCATTTTGATGAGGTACTCATGGCAAATATCGTATTTATTGCAACCAGTCTGGACGGTTACATCGCAGATAAGCAGGGCAAACTCGACTGGCTACATTCAGTACCAAATCCAGACAACATTGATACTGGTTTCTTCTCACTGATGGAGCGTATTGATGGCTTGGTAATGGGGCGCAACACCCTAGATGTCATACTGAGCTTTGATTGCGATTGGCCATACAGCAAACCTGTGTTTGTACTCAGCAATACCATGACAGAAGTGCCACAAGGCTACGAAGACAAAGTCTTTCTAGTAAAAGGCGAGCAAAAAGATGTGCTTGCGGAGCTAAACGCAAAAGGCTTTAACGATCTTTACATCGACGGCGGAGTGACGATTCAGAACTTCCTGAAAGAAGATCTTATCGATGAAATGGTGATCACGCGCTTCCCTATCCTACTTGGCGGCGGCGCACCTCTATTTGGGGATTTAGAACAACCGCTAAACTTCAAAGTCACCAAGAGTGAAGTTGTTTTGGATACTTTAGTTCAAACGACCTACGTGCGTGAAAGATAATCTACCTAGGTATTTTGAACAAAAAACGCCCTTCATGGAGATATGAAGGGCGTTTTTGATGCCTACTGAGGAGCTGTTATATCAAAAGGCTCGTATATCAAAAGGCACTCCGCTTGATATGACCAATTATAAAGATGACTCAAACAAGCCTGTAATACCTTTCAAAGGGAAAAGCCTTGCTTGCTCCAACCCTCTCAACGTTACCGTATTGAGGTCATCAATAAAGAAACGACTGGTCATCGTGTGTTTGCCGCCATTAATGAAAATCTCGATGACAGAATTGTCGATATACATCTCAATCGTCTGCTTAGCGTCCAATCTTGGTGCTTTTCGAATACCACCAAATTCTTCTGCGTACAAATGAGACATGTGACGACGGTCCAGCATAAACTCGTGCTCTGTCGCACTAAAGACGATGTTGTCACCTTTGAGGTTACTCAGCTCAAGTTCAAAGCCATCGCCCTCAAGGTCTAATTGGATCAAACAACTTGTGCTTTCCAGTGTATGGGATTGTGCAAAGACCACCTCTTCTTTTCTTAAACTCTTCAGCTCAGGGAGCGGAGCTTGAACAAGAAAACCATCTTTCAACGTTAGTTCTCTAGGAAGAGACAACATTCCTGCCCACTGGTGTGTGACCGATGGTGTGTCGATTTCTGGCAACCCTATCCATGCAATAAGAATGCGACGCCCATTCTCATCTAAATAGGTTTGTGGGGCGTAGAAATCAAACCCATAATCTGGCTGCAAAATATCTTGGTGGTTTTCTAAAATCATCGACTCTAGGTTCAACTGATCACCCACGATATACGCAACAGAATAGATGTTTTTGAAATCATAAGGATTATTACTGCTCACGCCCTGTGGAGAAAACAGCATCACCGATTGACCATTAATCTCAAAGAAATCAGGACACTCCCACATGTACCCAAGGTCAGAAAACTTGGTCTTGATAGGACCTTTATGCTGCCACGTTTTCAAATCTTTGCTTTGATAGAGCGCCATTGAACCATGCTCGGTTTTGGTTTGAGCACCCACCACCATCAAATAGTCGTCGCCTTTCTTCCAAACTTTTGGATCACGAAAGTGCTCCGTGTAATGTTCGTTCTCAATGACCACACCATGCTTTTCAATGTTGCCATCTGAATCCATGGTGGCAAAGCACTGTGTTGGAATTCGATTCCAGTTTTGGTCACGCTTATTACCAGTAAAAAACAGCAAAGCCTTGTTGTTTTCCACCAAAGCACCGCCCGAATAGACACCATGTGAATCGTAGTCTTGGTCGGGATGAAAACCCACACCATGATCAGTAAAATGGATGAAGTCTTTAGTAGAAAGGTGGTACCAATACTTCATTCCATGGACTGGTCCCACAGGCGTCCACTGGTAAAAGATGTGGTGCTCACCATTGAAATAACACAACCCATTTGGGTCATTTAACAGCCCAAATCTAGGGGCAATATGAAAATTAGGAAAGCCTTTATCTTGCTGACGTGAAAGTGTCATTTCTTCGATATCACACTGAGGGATTTGCTCAAGTCGGCGATATCTTTGCTCTACAGTCCAACGGTTGTTTAAGCTCATAATTTTTCTCAACTGAAATTGGATCTGAAGATCATTGCCCAATAAATTGCAGCAATTCTGTCTGGGTCGGAAGCGCGGTCATTGCGCCTTTTTGCGTCGTCGCTAATGCACCACAGGCATTTGCCCATTGAATCGCAGAGCTAACAACAGGATGATTTTTCCAATCGTCATGCTGAGACAGACATGCCAGTAGCCCTCCGACAAAAGCATCACCCGCACCTGTGGTATCAATCGGACTAACGACTTGACCTGTGATCAGTTCACTCTGACTTTCAAAGACGCGCCAAACACCTTTCGCACCTTGTGTCACCAAGACCAAAGCAATATTCAAAGCGGCTATTTGTTGTAAACCTTGCGCCATCGATGTTGAGTCAGTTAAGAACAAAAGCTCTTCTTCAGAGAACTTAACCACATCAGCCATCGCTACAGCCTTCATTACGACAGCTTGGATTTCTGATTGATCTTGCCACACTTCATCACGCAGGTTAGGGTCAAAGCTAATGAAACCACCAGCGGCTTTTGCTCTTTTGATCGCCTCAAATGTGCTGCTTCTACTTGGCTCATTTGCCAGTGAAATCGAGCAAACATGCAGCCAGTCACCTTGCTTAAAGTTTGGGATATCTTCAACAGACATAAACTGATCAGCGCTCGGTTTTACCATAAACGTAAAGCTGCGCTCACCTTGATCGTCTAAATCCACCACCACTGTTGATGTTCTTTGCTCAGGATCTTTAACGAGAAACTCCGTGCACACGCCCTCTTGATCCAGAGTTGATTTCATAAAGCGACCAAATGGGTCATCACCCACACGTCCAAAAAACGCACTCTTACCAGATAGACGAGCAATCGCTACGGCGACATTCGCTGGTGCACCACCGGGACATTTGAGTAAAGAAGTCTCAGATTCCGGTATTAGATCGACAACAGCATCACCAGTTACCCACACTTGATTCATCTTGCTTACCTTAAAATTAAAGCCCTGATAGCCCAACGTGTTGAACACCTTCACTACCAAGTAAAAATTGAAAAAGGCTAGCCAAGCCATTAGTGCTTGGCTAGCACCCCAAACATTTAGGAAAAGAAGTGGATTTTGGGGGACTCCACCCTTAAGGAGTTCAGATTAAGCCGCTGCTTTTTTACCGACTTTAGCGCGGTCACGCATACCAAGAACAATGGTGAGAACAAATGCGGTCAAGAACGCGATCACCATACCCGCGATGTAGTAACCAATCTTATCTGGCGTGATGGAAATGATGCCTGGAAGACCAGCTGCCCCTAATGCCTGAGCTTTCACATTAAACATTGTAATGAACGCACTTGATAACGCCGCAGCGCAAACTGCCGCGATAAATGGGTAACGTAGTTTTAAGTTAACACCAAACATGGCTGGTTCTGTAATACCCAGCAAACCCGTGACACCCGATGGAATCGCAATACCTTTCATCTTCTTATCTTTACTCATTATGCCCACCGCCAACGCTGCAGCACCTTGAGAAACGTTAGACATCGCCGCAATAGGAAAGATAAAGGTGCCGCCTGTCGTCGCAATATCCGCAAGAAGTTGCGTTTCAATCGCAATGAAGCTGTGATGCATACCGGTAATAACAAACGGAGCATAGATAAGACCAAATACCGCACCACCAACAAAGCCAGCTGTGTTGTATAGCCAGTTCAGACCATCACCCAATAGGAAACCGATATCACGCGTGAACGGACCGACGACAGTAAACGTCAGCAAACCCGCTATGAAAATCGCCAGTAATGGCGTTAAAAGGTTGTCTAAAACAGAAGGTATGACTTTACGTAAGCCTAGCTCAACCTTCGCAAGAATGAATGCCGATACCAAAACCGGTAACACTGAACCTTGGTAACCCACTTTTTGGATTTCAAAACCAAGAATATTCCAAACCGGAATGTTGCCAGACACAGATGCGCCGCCGAATCCCCAACCATTCAGCAAGTCAGGGTGAACCATCAACATACCTAGCGCTGCCCCTAAATATGGGTTGCCGCCAAACTTCTTGCTGGCTGAAAATGCCAGCAGAATAGGCAGGTAAACAAACGGCGCGTTTGCAAACGTGTTGATCATGTTCGCCAAGTCTGTCAGTCCTGGATTGGCCTCAATCAAGGATTTACCATCAATAAACAAGCCTTGGGCAGTCAGTAGGTTGTAAATACCCATCAACAAACCGCCAGCGACGATTGCTGGAATGATTGGGACGAAAATATCAGACAGCCCCTTCACTGCGCGCTGAACGATGTTTTGTTTCTCTGCGCCAGCAGACGCAACGTCGTTGGTGGACATTTCACTCATGCCCGTCAACTTCGCCATTTCTGCATAAACTTGGTTTACGATGCCTGATCCAAAAATGATTTGGTACTGACCCGCAACTTTGAACTGCCCTTTTACCCCTTCAAGGTTATCAATCGCTTGTTCATCTATTTTTTGCTCATCTGCAACGGCAAGGCGTAAGCGTGTCGCACAATGTGCAAGTGCGGTGATGTTGCTTTTACCACCTAATAGAGTTAACAACTCTTTTGCTACTGCCGGATAATTCATTTCATACCCCATTGGATTATTATCTGAGCTTGCGAAATTTTCGGGAACGTTTGCAAAACAGATTTTTGCTCAATAAAACCAAATGATCAAAGATAAAGCAGAGAGAATGTGAGAATGATCGTCAAATTCTCTCCCTAAGAGCAGTATAGGAGGTTAGAATCGCTACTTATCAAAGAGCCTTTCATCTTCTCTTTGCAAACAATCCCAAAAACGAAAAACAGAATGGATAGGAACAATGGCGAGTCTGCATGATGTCGCCCGTCTGGCTGGCGTATCAAAATCAACAGTGTCACGGGTTATAAACGATGAGTATGGCGTAAAAGAAGCGACAAAACAGAAAGTCCGCCAAGCAGTAGCTGAGTGTGGCTATGTGCCAAACCAAGTCGCTAAAGATCTAAAATCTCAAAAGACCAATCTGGTTGGTGTCATTGTTCCTCGGGTTTCCTCTCATGCCACATCCCAAGGCGTCGATGGATTAACCGAGGTCCTTGAAAAAGCGGGGAAACATGTCTTACTTGCTAGCACTCACCAAGTCCACGAAAAAGAACTGGAATATATTCAGATCTTTAACCAAAAACGGGTTGAAGGGATCATTCTTTACGCGACCCACCTCGATTCTAAGCTGGTCAAAGCAATTCAAAACTCAGCGGTCCCAGTTGTGCTCGTCGGTCAGGATGGTTCCATGTTTAATATTCCAAGCATCATTCATGATGACGCACGAGTAGGGTTTGAAGCGGGAAATAGACTGGTTGCAAAAGGTTGCCAAACCATGGGCTTTATTGGCGTACAAGGTGACGATATCGCGGTAGATAAGCAACGCTCTGAAGGATTTGCTCAAGCGCTGCAACACCATGGTTTTGAGCTCGCCTTCCATGCTCGTGGTGACTTTACAATCGATTCTGGCTATTCATTGGCAAAACAACACTTAACAAAGAACCCTAAGCTAGATGGCTTGTTCTGTGCGACAGACCGTATTGCTATCGGTGCGATGAGAGCGATTCAAGAGCTCGGGTTAACACCGGGTAAAGACGTTTTAGTGCTAGGAGTTGGTGATGATGAGCTCGCATCAGTGTGCACCCCAACCTTATCAACATTTAACTATGCATTTGATAAAGCAGGGGAAAATGGTGCGAAACTGTTACTAGATAGAATTGCCAACAGAAGTTTTGAAATGAGTAAGATGGTGCTAACCTTCAAAACAATTGAGCGTCAGTCCTGTTAATGAAAAAGCGCCAACTGAAATCAGTTAGCGCTTTTCTTATTACTCTTTCTCGGTTAGATCCCTTTAGAACCAAGTTTCCATTTGCAGTGCAAACAGAACTTCACCACCATCACCCATCGTTGCAGCGCCCGCATCCTGGCTAATCGAGTAGCCATTCAAGTCTTCGCTCCAATCAACGTAGCTAACAGCAAAACGTAGCTCCGGACGGTCAAAGAAACCTGCTGCGGTAGACATCTTAAGCGTTGGTGCAATTGTCGCTTTGTAAAAACTGCCACTTGCTTTATCAATCGCATTGTCTAGGTCCATGTATTGGTATGAGCCTTCATAAACCATCTCAAAGTTTTGCGTAAACTCTTGCGCTAAGCGGATGTTGAACGATGCCCACGTGAATTCATCATTTTTAGCAAAGCGATCTTGGCTGTGTTCTGCTAGCAACGCAGGTGCTACACGCCAGTTGTCGCCGATGCGTGTTACACCATAACTGAACAAACGTACGGCTTTTGCGTCTTCTAGCAAATCACCGTTTGAACCAATGCCTTTAAGTTCCGCACCCAGTCCATCACCCATCAAAATACCAGTTTTAGAGAAGCCTTCACTCATGCCAAAGAAGGTATCGCCATGGTAGGCAAACATCGCATGTAAACCTTTGTCCGCTGCACCTTCTACGCGATCATTGTTATCAGCAGACGTCATGCCGCTCAGCATCAATTGCCAATTACCAAAGCGGTTGTTCATTGTCGCGATATAGTTTTCAACATCCGTTGACGAGCTATCAATCTCACCAAAATCACGACCATAGATCGAGAAGTTTGCTTGCCACGAATCGCTCATTTGGACGTCATACACGCCAGCACCAGTACCAGATAAGAAAACGATATCCGAGTCAAAGAAGTGAATGTCAAAGTTATCACGGTCAAATCGTTTACCTGCCCAAAAAGTTGCGTCAGCAAACGCACTTGATTCAGAGAACATGCTCAACTTGTTTAGCTCAGCATATACCTGACGAACGTTTAATTGACTCTCGCTCGCCGTCCATTCGTTATTGGTTTCCGTACTATCTGCCAGCATGATTCGGAACAATGCGCTGGAACCATCATCTGCAAAGCGTTTGTGAATAAGGTTTGCTTCCACATAATGATCATCCTCAACCCCTAATCGTCCAATTGGGGCGCCAATAGCACCAGCTGCCGTCATGTAAGGACCAGTACCCACTGCACCATTCAGATCATCATTAATGAGCAGCCCGGAACGAGCGTAGCCATGAAACTCAAAGCTTGAGGCTTTCTCATTTGCTTCTGTGGATACTTTTTCTGTCTGTTCAAGTCTCTGTTCTAATTCATTAATTCGCTTTTCAAGAGCGTCAACATCTGTTGTTGCGAATGCAGGTGCAGTAACCAGCCCAAGCGCTACTGCCATCGTCAAAGTGTGTAGTTTCATTTCCATAGTCTCACGTAAATTTATACTTAGGTTATCTGCAAACGTTCCCAAGAAAAATTGCAAACTTATGGTGACTTTAAATATCCATCTAAAGCCTGAATTTCAGAGCGCTCAGATACAGAGCGTCTCTACCACTTTTGTCAATGGGGCGATAATATATAAAATTTTCGGGAACGTTACCGCAAGGAAGCGAATTTGTTACTTCTATCACGTTCAATGGTGTTACTTACATAAAAATCATTAACCAGCGCACATTTGAATGGTAATGAGAAACAGGCATTGAAATTCAGCCTTATTAACAGGTGGCATTGTGGCAGAGACGTTGGCTCAACGTCTTTTATAGATTGTCTTGTGGTTAGAGCGCACAAAAAACTTCATAGAATCAGTGAGAGCATTGGCTCCATGCATTTTAATATCTACAAAACTCATTTTTTGAACATAAATGAGTTTTGTAAAATCCAATAATCTTGCTCATGGTCACATCGGTTTCGAAAAGCCACTCATTACCAAAAAGTAATCAAGCTAATGTAGTCTAATGCATCTCAACGTTATTCTCTTTGGCGACTAGTAAGTATTTAATTTGATGTTGAAAATCTGCCTCAATTATCTCTTCTCGACCTTTGGACATAACGGTGTCGTAAACCATGTTTACATATTCATACGGCAGATATTTATCAAAAACATGAACTATATCGTCGTTAATTAAAATTTCACCGTAACAAGCTAAGTCTTCATCAAACGTATTTTGGTAACAAGATATTTTAGAACTATCCCATCCAGAGTAAAATTTGACACTCTTGACATCGTCATACATCGCAATGAATAACTTTTCGATTCCAAGCTTTCCTTCAGCCTCAAACCTCGACTCAAAGTTAACATAGCCGATAGCAATACCTTCATTAGAAGCTGAGTAATCTTTATTAACTCCGTAGTGGACTTGGTTTTCTCTAAGTTTAGAATTGCCAATAGCTTTCCAAGTTAGGCGGTTCCCATCAATATTTTCACCAAATGTAAGCTCTTCTTTGACCTCAATAATTTGGTTCGCCAATTGGTAAGTTAAAGGCAGGTCAAGATCCGGAACGCTAGTGGCAAGACTTAGACCTTTCCTGCTATGTTTTTCGTAAATTACCTGATGTTTTCTTGGCTCGGAGT
Source organism: Vibrio sp. D3 (assembly GCF_043995865.1). Classification (NCBI taxonomy): domain Bacteria; kingdom Pseudomonadati; phylum Pseudomonadota; class Gammaproteobacteria; order Vibrionales; family Vibrionaceae; genus Vibrio; species Vibrio sp. D3. The sequence goes on from NZ_CP171886.1 coordinate 767,878, forward strand.
GAGAGCTTACAACTATCCATCCGCTTTCTTCAGTAGATGGGTTAGTTGATTCGGAGTTACAGCCCAAAATAAGAAGAGTTGACGCGCTAAACAGTACAGTTTTTAAGTACATAGTGAGTATTCAAAGTTAATTATTTAGTGGTATTATCATTTAAAACAATATCATGGGCAATAAAATCATACTTTAATACCTCAATAGTTATTCTATTTCGAAGTTAATATTTTTGATTAGCTACATTGCTAGGTTAATAACAGAGAACGATGCCAGAATGAATTACATGTTCTAACTCTATACTTAATCATACAAATCCGGCAGTGCGAAACGAATAAAGTGAACGTGTCAAAAGCCCGAATAGCGTTACCCAACAAAAACGCCCTTCACATAAGTAAAGGGCGTTTGTTATTTGAGATTTTGATTAGCGAGCTATAACACCAACCCACCATCAATCTTGAGCACTTGTCCGGTTATAAACGCACTTTTATCAGACGCTAGAAACGCAACGCCATTGGCAATGTCTTGCGCCGAGCCCATGCGTCCCAGAGGCGTTTTACTTTCCATCATTTGAATGACTTTTTCAGGCAAGCTCTTTGTCATGTCGGTAGCGATAAAACCTGGAGCAACACAGTTGACTCGGATTTGAGCGCCTTTTCTTGCGAACTCTTTCGCCCAGCCTTTGCTCATCGCTATCACGCCACCTTTACTCGCGCCATAATTACTTTGACCAATATTGCCATCCGTTCCCACGATAGACGAAATACTGACAATACTGCCTGCGCCTTGCTCTAGCATGACAGGTGCAACGCGCTGGGTGAGTAAAAACACCGCTTTTAGGTTCACGTCGATAACGCTGTCCCAGTCTTGCTCTAACATGTCTGGCAGCAGTGCATCTCTCGTTATCCCGGCGTTGTTGACCAGAACATCAATGCGTTGATGTTTCGCGACGATGCGGTCGACCACTTCACTTACCGCTGCGGCCTCACAGAGATTCACTTGATAACTTGAAAGGTTTGGCGACTGACTCCACTCCACAGGCGAGATATCTAGTCCCACGACGTGGAATCCATCTTCGAGTAATTGCTCGCAAATGGCCTGCCCTATACCGCGAGCAGCCCCTGTAACGACGGCGACTTTTTCGTCTTTCATCTTGGTCTTCCTTAAATGTTGAGAGTACAAATTCGCTTGTATCCCTAGCGTTTTTTGTTTTTATGCCTAGTCGCGCTACAGCTGCGCTTCTCATACGCAGGGTCTTTTATATCTTATAAAAACTATAGAAACAGTCTGGGAGTCGGATGTGAACTAATCAAGGCAACTTGATGACTATGGCAAGATCAACTTAAGAAAGTGTGTTGGAAGGAGCAAAGTTACACGATTGGAGGACTTGGATAGAAAAGTATTGATCTGATGACTCAAATACTACTTCATCAGACCAATATTACTTGTCTCTTAATCTCTTACAAAAGCTGGTTTTGTTATTTTCACCAGAAAAGGTTGAAGCAAAAGATTAAACAACATTCCAGTAATAAACAGGGTGATCACAATACTCGCACCACTTGGTAAGTCGTAGCGAGCCGATGCGGCAATACCCGATAAAATCCCAACAATACCGATGCTGATACTGGCGACAAAGAATCGAGTTCCCTTCAATGCTGCCGCACATAAAGCTGGAATCACCAACAAAGCAAATTCTAAATAAATGCCGGTTAACTTGACCGTAATGGGCATCAGGATAGCAAAGATCAGATAAAAACCACTACCACACATAAACGCAGGTTTTAACCAAACCAATAGCAACATCGCAGCGGTAATGAGTGCCAAAGGCCAAACGTCTGCCCAAATCGCCCATAACAGTTGCCCATTAAGAATGCCTTGAATAAAGTCTCCGCCGTGTGGGTCTTTGCTCACCAGCAGGATCGCCAGCGATGCAGACACCACAAACAAGCTGCCAATCATGGGCTCTAAATGTTGCTGGTATCGTTTCTCCATTAAGGCAATCAAACCGCAAAGCATCAAAGACATAACCCAAGGGCCAATCATTTCACCAAAGAATGAGCCTGAGAACAGCGCGTATTGGCTCAACCAGTAGTGGCTTAATGCTGCCCCCAATGCCGCAACTTGCGCCACCGCCAAATCTATAAAGATGATCTGACGATTAAGAACTTGTTGCCCCAGAACGATGTTGCCAACTAACGCAATTAAGCCACACAAAACCGCAGGTAAAAGCCATGCATAATCTGCCATGACTTAGATCTTCACTAGAACGGGTGGCACTAACACATCCAGTAAATCATCAATGACCTGATCGTACATCTCATCCAAGCTTTCACCCTCAGAAACGGTCAATGGCAGTTGAATCACAGGTTTGTCAGTATGCTCCTGCAACCAGTTCGCTGGACGCTGATCCTGATGAGAGGAGTAAACAATCGCATCAAAACTGTCGGCATCTAACTTGGTAAGTGATTTCAGGTGAGATGTGGTCGGTGAAATGCCCGGTTTAGGTTCGAGATCGGCAATCTGCTTCATTCCGAGCCAATCGTACAAATAACGATACGTCGCGTGATAACCGACAACTTGCTTACCCTTTAAAGCCGCGCCTTTCTCATTCCATTCATTGAGCTTTTTTTGCCACTTCGCGCGAAACTTCATACCATTAACTTGGTAACTTTGTGCGTTGTCGGGATCAATCGCTTTTAAGCGCTCCGTTACTTTGCGAGACAACGGAATCATGTCATTTGCCGCAAATTGAACATGTGGGTTTCCGTGCGCATGAATGTCCCCCATGCTGCGGTCAACATGATCATGAGAGTCCAACATACGCACGAAATCGGTCGCATAAATCATGCTTTGAGCACCATTTTGAACGGCACTATTGCCACTTCGATTTTGAAGCATCGGCAACCAACCTACCTCCAACTCAGCGCCAGAGCACATCGCCATGTCAGCTTGGCGCATCTTGGCAATCAAAGACGGACGAGCTTGAACATAATGCGGATCTTGCTTAGCCGTGGTTGCTGAGTAAATGGTGGCGTTTGGGGCATGACTTTCAAGAAAAGCTTTCCATTCAGGCTCACAAACGAAAATGTTGAGAGCCAAAGCAGGCGAAGAGATGATGGCAGATCCCGCCGCCATCATCACTAAACTGCATTTACTTATCGCAAGTTTAGAACGCATGTGCACCGTGCGCTCCAAATGTCATTACGTATTGCAGAGTAAACACGTTGTCTGTTTCGCTGTCTTGGTTATCAATGCGAGTGAATTGCGCACGGATCGTACCGAAATGAGAAGAATCCCATGCGATCATCGCATCCATCTCTTTATCATTCAGTGCTGTGAAATGCATGTGATCGCCGTGTGCGTGGCCATCATAACTTTCTGCTTCGCCGTAACGTAGGCCTGTAGACCAGCTTGGGTTGAATCGGTAAACGCCCGAAACATAGTATGCACTTAGGTTGTCTGGTGACTCTGCATCGTTCTTGTATTTGCTGTCTACTACACCGTCTAGCAGCATGTATTCCGCAGATAGCGTGAAGTTGCTGTATTTGTAATTACCATCTGGTGCCCACTTCCACACAAAATCTGCGCCGTATAGGTTCGCACCCGTTACAGCCGCAGCGTGGCTGTGGTCATGTTCTTCTTCGTGACCATGGTCGTGATCTTCGAATTCTTTAACTTTACCATTTTCGTTACGCAGGTAACTTAAACCAAACTGCCAACTTGAAGATTCAGAGAAATCATTACCAAGCTTCATCGTTGTCGTGTAAACACCAACTTTAGAGCCATCTTCAACAGAAGACATCTTGTTGCCGCTTAATGCTTCTACACCAAACTTCACGTAAAGATCGGTTGGCAGAACGATGTTTGCGCGTACACCGTCATCATAGTAATGCGAACCAAGGAAAGTACGGTAAGCAATTGGGCGTTCAACGAAACTGTCAGTGTGCATATGTTGATTGTTGAGGTAACCGAAGTCAGATAGGAATCGACCTGCGCGCACGTTTACACCGTATGGCAATGCCAAAGTTTCGATGAATGCTTCTTCAAGCTCTAATTCTGTCTCATCGCCATGACTTTCAAGAACAGCGGTCAACGCACCGTGAAACTTATCGTCAATATTTGATGATAAGTTCAATTCCGTATGGCCTAGGCCAAAGCCTTCTTCGCGCTCAGAATTATGACGTTGACCATCTTGGTAGTAGCCATCAACAACAACACCAATCTGTGGGTTCGATAATGTATCGGCAAAAACAGGGGACGCAAAAATGCTACCGATCGCGAGAGAAACCAATTTCTTATTCACTACTTCTTTCCTTTTGTTATGTTATAACATTTAATTTTGCAATGTTATAATATAACAATTATCATTACACAAGCAGAAATTTAACTTGGTTCCGACAGCGAGCTCGTATTCAATCCCTGATTTTGACTATCAACAAGTGAATCAATTGATGTTTTTTATACGTATACTATTGAGAGTCAATCATTAGATAAGTAATGGAATTTCAGTATGTTGAATATGGATTTCTCGAAAAGAATCGTGATAGAAACAGGGGAACAGGAGTGGATCGCCAGCCCTTCCAAAGGCGTGTGGCGTAAACCTTTGGAAAGAGAAGCCAAAGAATCAGGGCACACCACCAGCGTAGTGAAGTATGAGCCAAACTCGCACTTTTCGACTCATCCTCATCCTCACGGAGAAGAAATATTAGTGCTCGAAGGAGTGTTCTCTGACGAACATGGTGACTACCCTGCTGGAACCTACTTGCGTAACCCTCCTGGAAGTCAACATGCGCCCTATAGCAAAGAAGGCTGTGTGATTTTAGTTAAACTAAATCAATTCAAGTCTGATGATCTTGAAACAGTTCGCATCAACACGAACGAAGCGAATTGGTTACCTGGCATTGGTGGGCTGAAAGTCATGCCATTGCATGATTTTGAGCATGAACATGTCGCATTGGTTAAATGGCCGAAAGACGAGAAGTTTCAACCACATCGTCACTTTGGTGGTGAAGAAATTTTTGTGTTATCGGGGGAATTTAAAGACGAGCTAGGAACCTATCCTCCCTACTCTTGGATACGCAGTCCACATATGAGTGAGCACTTTCCTTTTGTAGAGCAAGAAACGATCATTTGGGTAAAAACAGGCCACCTACCACTCCAAGCTCCTGCTCAGCAATCCTAATGTTGGAATACTTGGCATCGTCCCTTGAAACTAAAATCGGCTCGTAGATTACGAGCCGATGATCATTGCGTCGCTAAGAGCCCATAATTCTCGAGTGGAGCCAATCTTTGAGCTCAGCTCGATTATGTTTTAACACGTTCATTTCGTGATCATCAATCGGGCTTCCTTGCAGTTCTAGTACGCGGATTTCCTTATCTAAAGCATTGTAGTTTTTAACGGTTTCAGCAAATGATGCATCGTTTTCGGCAAGCTGAGTAATGGTATCCAAATGTTCTGGGAATTCATGAGTTAATGAGTGATTTTCACCTAACATAGAGACCTCTTGGCTAGAGTTATTGATGTATATCTCCGCTCATTTTTTGAGCGACACATTCTTAACCATAGCACTTCATTAAGCACAATATCGTCGATTTGAGCACACTTTTACTGAACGTCTTAATGATGGTTCGTCGCTGTTTTCGGCCCGGTAACTCCGCTCGTTGTTATTCTGTACTTTGTCAATAATCGGCTACATTTAATACACTTCTCATAAAAAGGTACATCTAATGAACAGCATGAAAATTGGCCTAATCAGTGCATCAATAGCCGTTGCACTTATTGGCTGTAATTCAGACAGTGACTCTGTCAGTACAATGACTCCTGTTACTTTGTCCGTATCAGATGCCCCTATTGATGACGTATCAGAAGTGGTGATCACATATAACAAAGTTGCATTTCTTCCTCTTGATGGTGGCACACCACAAGTATTCGATGTGTATAAAACAAACGAAGAAGGCAATTTGGTCGACGAAGATGGTAACCCCCTTCCCGATGGTGAAGATCCACTGCCCCTAAGTGTTAACTTACTCAACTTCCAAGGCAGTGACGCACAAGAATTGGTGGATGATGAACTGATACCAACTGGTAATTATAAACTCTGCGTGTTTGCTAATGATGGCGATCATCCAAACTACCCATCGTATGTGATTGACGAAGCGACAGGAAATCAAATCCCACTGACCGTCAAAGGTGATGGTGCTTGCCCACAAGGTGTCGGAAAGGATCCTGACTCTGGAGTACTGTTCTTTAACAATACCTTTGCAGTCAACCCTGACAATAATGAGTTCGTAGTTGAATTTGATCTGCGCCGTGGCTTAAAAGACGGAACAGGCCAAAACGAAGGCTACAACATTCAACGCACCTCCGTCACTTTAATTAACACGGTTACAACGGGGGAGATTCAGGGTGATGTCGCAACATTGACCTATCAAAGCTGCGAAACGGATACCCAAAGTGCAAATGGATATGCACACGCGATCTACTTATATGAAGGAAATATCGCCGAAGAAAACATGGGGCCATTTGCCAGCGCAGAAGGCCAAGCAATGCCAATCGCAGCAGCGAACGTGGTTCAAGACGTTGATGATGCAAATTACGAGTACGAATTCGGTTTTGTAGAACCTGGTACTTACTCGGTCGGTTATACCTGTACGGCAAATGACGATTCTGAAGACGGCATTGTCGCAGGCGAAACTTTCAGCATTTATCAATCAACTAGCGGACTTAACGTATCCGTTGGTACTAATACAGACGCAAACTTTTAAGATCCCCTAGAAATGGCAGAGTCAGCACAAGCTCTGCCTTTTCTTCATGGCGTTCTTGGTCAGCTCTTTGCTCACTACAAATCGACTCACAAGATAATACGTTCGTTTTCATCCTTAGAAGAAGCTAATGGGCAGATAGAAATCCAGCTCAAACGCCTCATCATGGCTGAGAAAGTGATTTTTATGATAATGGACATAAGCGGGTGTAGAACGCTGTTTAAAGCCAGAGTTAGGCAACCACTTCTCTAGTACCATACTCAGTTGAGGAAGAAGCTCACCATATACGCCCGTTAAGCGAAAGACGGCATGTAAACCGCCTGGGATGGTCATTTGATTCACGACGCCACGCACTTTGAGCGGCGTATCAATCGCCATACAAGCCACATAACGACACTTGTCGAGTTCGACCCAAGCAGGATTGGAGTGATGCAAGCCGTATTGAACCGAAAAGTCCCGATTCTCAGAACTTGCCCACACTTTCAAAATCAGCCACGCATTGCGAATGGAACGGTTATAGCCCTCATGTCGAACATACGCCGCAAAGCGTTGTGGAACCTCCATAATTTTAGGTTCTGGCAACTCGCGTTTAGCAACACGATGATAACCCGCAGCCACTTCCGGATCCTTCAAATACGGTTTTTCTGCGACTTGTAAATCATGCTTTCGCCACGCACCAGGTGACATAGCGAACGTCGCTTTAAACGCTCGGCTAAAAGAAGATACCGAGCTAAAGCCGCACTTGTTAGCAATATCTAACACCGATGAGCTGGTATCAAACATCAGTTGGTTGGCGGCGTATTCCATTCTTGTACGGCGGATATATTGATGGATGGACTCCCCCACTACATCTTTAAAAATACGATGGAAGTGTTGTTCAGAATAGGCTGCTACATCTGCTAGCTCTTTAGCCGATAACTCTCTGCTAATATCCTGATGAATGTAAAACAGCACGTCATTGATTCTGGAAACTTGTTGATGGCTCACGGAGTAAACTTTCGCTCAAATAGCATAAATAGACATGTTTAACAGCATAAATGGACACACCAAGCTTGGCAATTTACCTATACTATTTCTGACATAAAAAAAGACAATTACGAGAAGCACAGCACATGGAAATCGCACAGTCATTACAACAAACTAAGTCATCCTACATTCGAGAGATCCTCGCAGCAGCGAGCGATAAGAACGTCATTTCTCTTGCGGGTGGCTTACCGGACGAAAAAACCTTCCCGATCGACTTAATGAAACCGACGCTCGAAAACCTCGCGAACATGCCAGAGGTGTTTCAATACGGCGCAACAGCAGGCTACGCACCGCTACTTAACTTTTTGACCGATTATTATCAGCTACCAGAATCTCATTTGGCGATGATCACAACGGGTTCTCAGCAAGGGCTAGATTTGATTGCGCGTGCGTACGTGAATCCGGGCAATAAAGTGGTGATGGAAGCACCAAGCTACCTTGGAGCCATGCAGGTATTTGGTTTAGTGCAAGCCAACATCGTGACCGTTTCGCAAACCGAGTGTGGCCCAAACCTTGAAGAACTCGAGCAATGTTTTGCCACGCAGCAACCAAAAATGTTCTACGCCGTGCCCGATTTTCACAACCCAACGGGCGTATGCTGGGCGCTAGAGACTCGCCAAAAAGTTGCCGAGCTTTGTATCCAATACGACGTTGCATTCATTGAAGACGCACCATACCGAGAGCTGCGTTTTTCTGGTGAAGCACTACCGCTGGTTTCGGATTTCTGCCCGCAGCACTCCATCGTGTTGCGTTCATTCTCCAAAATCGCCTCTCCAGGCTTGCGTATTGGTGTGGTAACGGGCAAACGCAGTTACCTTGAGCCACTCATCAAAATCAAACAAGGTGCCGATCTGCACTCTAGTATTCCTATGCAAGCTTTGCTGCATGGTCTACTGCAACATGACAACTTCGAAACGCACATTTCAACCATCTGTGCGCTTTACAAATCGCGTTACGATGTCATGTTTGCTGAGCTGCAAAAACAGCTGCCAGAAAGTTGCGTACTCAAACCTGTCGATGGTGGCATGTTTGTCTGGGTAGAAATTCCAGAATGCGACACCTTCGAACTTGCGAAGACCCTTCTTGCAAACTGGGTTGCTGTGGTGCCAAGCCCGGTATTTTATCCGGAAGGTTCAAAGGTAAAAGCCGCTCTGCGTCTTAACTTTACCAATGCCACACCAGAAGAGCTGACGACTGCTGTCACTCGACTTGCGGATGTACTCAACGCTTTGTAATTGAGCGCATACGTTAGAATCTGCCTTTGAGATTCGAAAAAGTCTCAAAGGCAGCATCAAAAAAGTTCCCAAAAAAAATTTATATTTTCTCTCAAATCAACTCTCTACAGTAAGTACCTGTTTTCTCTTGATCCTCTCACTCATATAAAAATGAGAACCTAATCACGTATTTGATGGTTAGAAAAGTTACGTCTATCTTTCAAACAAAAGACATCAACTTCGCAGCATTAATGTTCTCAATTTCAGACACTTTACTCAGTCGTGGCTTAGCGATTGAGTAAACGACTAGAAAGCATCTGCGGGCATACCCACTACGAAGGATTGACCAGAACCATTCTGAATGTCGCGAGCCAGTCTTTTGATTGGCAATTACGTCAGTGAATCGCACCAAATGACAGAGGGGTTATCAGGATGAACACTCGAACCACGACAGGACTCGTCACCACTGGCTGGTCCGTTATCTTTTCACTTTTTACCGCATTCGCCGCGTATGCGAATACGTCTCCAAACTGTAGTGATGTTTTAGCGGGCAACACAACTGCCGTATCGCAAAAAATGATGGTGTTACTGGGCGAAGACATCACTAAATCCAACCGCATCACCACGGTGATTCCAGCCAAAAACAATCCATTTGTGACCGAAGCACTGGTCTCGGTTTCCAACGAAGTGTCACCCAATGGACGTTTACCACAAAAGACATTGGAAGAGATCAGAAAAGTACGCTCAGATTTGGAAAAAGCCGCACAGGTAGTGAGCCGATTACAAGGTACTTTTGAAGTCGCATTTGTTAGCTTGATTGATGGTTACTGCCAGTTCTCGAACCACGAACTTACTCAGCATGCCAAAATCGACTTTGACCATTTGGAAGGTCTCACGTTGTATTCAATCCCCGCTTTGCTAGCAATGGTGGATCAATCTTACGCCATGGCAGAAAATAGAATTGCTAACGAGCAGGAACAGTTAAGCAACATTGAGAAAGAACAACAGAGACAGAAACAGCAAGCCAGTGCTGCCGCAGCAGCGCGTTACCAAGACGGTAACGTGTTGGTGAAAGTCGAGAATTTTGATGGCTCTAATGTGACGTTTTCCGTGACTAACGTCGGTTCACAAGGTTCATTACAGCCAAACTTCAACACGTTTAATGCCTATCGCACCGAAAGCGGAGAGCTAGTGTATAAATCGGAATCTTTGTTGAACTTAGCAGATACTGCGGGTAACACACTTGAAACCATGGGGATCGCAGAGCTCTCATCACAAGGGGGAAATAACTTGTCAATCTCTCCGGGTGAAACCCGAAAATTCGTCACCAGTATCGCTTCAGAAGTCGCACCACACGCACAGTTAAGCTTGGAGTTCCCAGCCAAAGTATTAAATACCGAACAAGACTTCACGCTGTCGTTTTCTGACACGACGGCTGTGGCTACAGCGAATGTAAATTAGCTGAAAAGTGCTCATCACAACGCGCACAGACGTAAACTTGTTGTTTGACAGCAAGATCAAAGACAGGCACATTTCGCCTGTCTTTGCTTTCGGAAAAGTAAAATTATCACTGTTTGCACTTATAAGCATTAGCAAACATAGTAACCGATGTGGAGAAGTCCAACGGCTCATATAAATACAATGTATCTGCGCCCAAATCTGCCGCTTTGATGCGCATTTGGTTTAACGTACCCCAAACCATGTCTTTATCTGCGTGCAGCCAATAATCATAAAAGTGCCCTTCCGAGCCAATTACCGTTCCCATTAGCTCGCAGTTTTCAATCGCATTCACGTTGTCCCAAAGCACTTGGACTTGCTCAGATTCTTGGGTCGGGAACGTCACACATCCCGTCAATGATGCCGCTAACGCAAGACACATCACTCGCTTTTTCATAGTCATATCGCCTAAAAATTATTTAGATGGCGGATTTTATGAATTGCTTATGTGATGACCAACAAAATATTTCTATCGCCCCTTTAAATAGAAATAATGGAAGCGAAGAAAACTCTAAAGGCAGCGTATACCGCTAGTAATCACATGGCATCTAAGATAAAACAGTAGCGATAATATACGGATGAGGGATAGAGTTTGGTTTCTAAAAATAAGCTAATTCGCTATACGGCTACGGAAGTCGCTGATGCATTTGAAAAAGAAGATGAGCTCATTAAACAAGTTCAGTCCAACCAACTCTCGCAAGTGCTATTACTTTGGCAAGTAAAAAGCCCGACGCTCGTGCTTCCCGCGGGTAAGAAATGGCCAGTGTCTAATGAGTTAGAACATGCGTTAAATGCGTCTGGCTGGAAACTCTTTTCTCGTAAAACTGGCGGTGCCCCCGTCCCTCAAGTACCGGGTATTATTAATCTATCCCACATCTATCACTGGCCAGACGGTGAGCCTTACGACATCAAGAAAGCGTATCTCGATTTGTGTGCGATTTTGACAGTTTTCTTTGAGCAACTGGGCGTGAAAGTAGATGTCCATGCTACGCCTTATTCCTACTGTGATGGCGAGTACAACCTCAATATTGGTGGTCAAAAAGTTGTGGGAACCGCGCAGCGCGTTTTACTGAAAAAAGGCGGTGGGCAAGTGGTGTTATCACAAGCATGCATTCTGATTGATGCCGACGTTGAAAAGATTGTCGCACCGGTAAAATTGTGTAATCAACTTTGCGGTTACAACGATGATATTCGTGGTGATGTCCACACACCGCTCTTCAATCATATATCCGACCGCCCCTCGATAGATTCACTCTTTCAGCAACTGACTAGCGCGTTTTTAATGCATGCTAAAGGCGACTAAAGGCGCGTTAACAACCAAAAAAGAAAAGGAGCTTTCGCTCCTTTCCTACTCAATCAACCAACGTTAAAAGCGAACTTCCACTTCGACCCCTTCAATCCATCGACTTTTTTCCAACGGCTCATCAAAGCTCAGTGTGACTTTTAAATAGGCTGGCTGCCCTTCAAATGGGCTTTGAAGTTCTGAAGGCAATTTGTTCACAACCTCAACTGGCTTCGATACCGTCGCTCTAAACTTTCGACCATCAGGAAATACGACTTTTGCTTTGGTTTCCATATTACTGTATTCGAGGTATTTAGGATTTAGAAAAGCCGTAATTTCAGGTGTCACGTTGCGAGCAATCGTGAGCAATGGCGTATTTTCCGATACATTTTGCCCCTCATGCACATGAATATCGAGTACACGACCGTTCATCGGGGAACGGAAGGTGAGATCTTCTTGTTGAGCACGCTTTACTACCAGCTCACGCATTAAAGAACGATACTCTTGTGTCACTGGACCAGCTAACTCTAACTCTTCCAAGTTACGCATCGCATCCACATAAGCAATTTTCTGACTGCTTAACTGATTGCTCAGTGAGTTATTCACACTCACAATAGCGGCGTAATCCACCTCAGACACTTGCCCTTTCTTTCTGTAAAGGTCGTATTTTTTCTGAATATCACGGACCTTCTTCAAGCCTTCGGCTGAGCTTTCAATAGCACTTTTGTATAGCTCATCAGTACTTTGCACCTGATTTTTAGACAGTTTCACCAGCTCATCTTTAATGAAATCAATCTCTTTATTCAACGCGTTATCTTTTAACAACAGCAGCGCTTGATCCTGAGTCACTTCCGTACCGACATTCACAGGCACTGGCCCAACAATGGCAGAGCGAGTTGCCGTCACCGTAAGTGGATGTGACGTGATTATGGCAGGCGCCGTCACTAACACTTGCGTTCTAAACAAGTAATAAGCCATAAACAAAAGCGGACTGATTACAATCGCTAAAATCAAGTACCAACGGAGACGATAACCGCCACGCTTTGCCTGTCCGTAGACGACTTTCATCCCGTTCTCAGACTGCGGTTTGTTTTTCTTATCTAAGTGAAAGTTAACTTTCATACTAAAACTTTTTACCTCGCTTCAATACCCACCAAGGTGCCATACTCGACTCTTCATGACTTCTCCTCACAACTTCATTAACCATTGAGAAAGCGGTAATCAAACGCATGAAAAACTGGTAGACAGGGTAAAGAAATAACCATTTCGCTGACTTCAAATCCTCTTTTTTTCTCTCTGATACAAGCCCAATGTAGACAACAAAAATCAGAGCAGATAAGAAGAGGTAGACAAAATAGAGCATTAGCATCAACGCCAATACAAATTTAAGTGGATAGACAATCACCATGTACAGGCTAAATATCACCACAAGCAGCGGCAATAAAACGTTTTGAATCACGCCATAAGCCAAAGTGAATAAGAAGTTTCCCCAACCAAGTAACCGTGGAGACAACCCTTCATTGTGTTTACGCAAAAACAAAAACAATAAATCGCCATCCCAACGCAACCGCTGCAATACCAAACCTTTCAACGTATCTGGTACATCAGTATGGCCGATGGAGTGCGTCGAAAAGGCCAACTGATTATCAGGATAACGACGTTTGTATTGCTTCAAGCGCATGGTTAAGTCGAGATCTTCTGCGGTATGCGTATCCCAGCCCCCTACTTGCTTAAGCAGGTTCTTCCGAAACGCTCCGAAGGCGCCAGAAATGTTATTGAGCACTCCCCATGTCGCCATCCCCGTTTTACCGGCTTGCATCGACAGCATGTACTCCAAGGATTGCATTTTGGTCAACAAGTTGGCGTTATGGTTGCGAACTCTTAACGCACCACCGCTCGCAATCACATTTTTATCCGCGAACTGTTTCATCATGGTGAAGACCATGTCGTTATCGAAAGACGTATCTCCATCCACGTTAATGACGATTTCACCACTAGCCATTGATAAGCCAGCATTCAGTGTTGAAACCCGGCCTCCTCGTTGCCATTTTGGCAACACGCGCACTTTACGATTACGAACGCCTGCATGCCTTTTCTCACCATTTAACGCGGCTTGATAGGTATCTTGGTTTTGTACCGCCCCATCAACCACAGCAAGTACTTCAATATGACCTGGGTAAACTTGCTCAACTAACGTATCGATAGTGATCCCAATCGCATCACCTTCACCATAGCAAGTAATAACGAAACTCACTGAAGGAAACCGCTTTAATTCTGGGTCTTCTTGCGCATATGACCAACGAAATATCCCTGTTAGCACCAGCAAATATAGAGGTAGCTCGATAATGATCATGACGGGAAACAGCAGTAGCCATAGCTCTTCATTGTGAAGTAGCATGCCTCGAAGATAGTCGAGCAGAACGAGACTATCTTGCAGCATAAATCTCACCCATCAGCGATTCCATCCAAACAGAAACACCGTCTTCAATGATCGGATCGGGCAAGTCCCAAGCAAAGACATCCAACTCAAACTCTTCGTCTTCAACAAGCTCACCCAGATCCGATAATTTTTGCTGTAAAATGGACAGGCTCGCGTTGGTCGTATTTGGCATTAGGACAAGCAACACATCCTGTTTGTACTGACAACAGATATCGGTATCTCTAAACAAGCCGCTAAGACGACGCGTCAGTTGATCCATCAATGAGAATAATTTTGCATCGCCATATTGCTTACCGTATTCATCGATCGTCGGTAAATGCAGTCCAAGTAGAAGGTGCTGTTCTTTGTGTCTCAGCGCGACTTTATTTAACCATGCAAGCAAATTTTGGAAAAAGCTGACTTCCACTTTGCCTTTGATCGAGAGCTCAGGAGCTTGAATGGACTTGCCGTGTTGGAAAATGTATTCACCCACTTCACCAAGTCGATATTGGTAAATTTTCCGGACAACAAGCTCTTCGACTTTGATCTTTGAGTCACAACTTAAACATTGACTGATCGTCGCCGCTTCAACAAATAAACTGGAGCAACTATTACAAACGTGGTTTTCAAGCGGGCGATCATAATCAACGCCGATATGGCGCAGCTGGGTCAAACATTTAGGGCACTCAAGCTTTCCACGGCGCTGGAAGCTGTGTTGTTCACCAACATGGCCACAAGTGAAACAGTGTAAAGAGCTTTGAGAGTCGATATCGATGCTGCTGCAATCCGGGCACACCTCTACATAATTCAAGTGCCCGCTATTACATTGAGAACAAACACGAATTCTGTCGATCAGTACTTCCGCTTCTAATACTCCGCGACCTTGCTCTGAGAGCACGTATCGATAAGTCGAATAAATATCAGGAAACAACATATCGATGATTGGGTACGAATAAACCGACATAGACTCTAAACTTTTTAAAGCAGTCACTCTTCGCTGACGATTGACCCCAAGCCAACCAATCAAAGGATCTAACACTTCCGGTTCATCAATGGCATCGAGCTTGCTCTGAATGGATCGCCAAATTTTTATTGATTCTCTAACTTCAAATACACCGTCGGTAACGCATCGAGAATAAGGGGTTTCCACGGTGACATAAACCGCCCAAGACCAACGCCCTTTCTCCTGATAAAACGCTTTCAGCGCGGTATCTATTTGGTGTGGATCTTGATAAGCAATACACACCATGCCACCGAGTCCCGTTGCCACCTCATCAATATGATTAACCAAAACCATATCTTCAGCTAACTCACTGACAGGCTGTTCACCAACCCAGTAGAAATTGTTATTTATTGACGACATTTTATTAGTTCTCACAACCACAAAATTAATTCATAACATCAGAAATATAGAACTTGCAGTAACAAAGCACTCTAGGTAGACAAGCCTTGCCACCGTTAAATACAACAATAGAACAAATATTTAGAGAGCTTTAACTCAGGCAGTAAAAGCTGAAAGATCTCTGAATAAAGTGTGAAGGAGGCCGTGAGTAGAGAAATCGGATAGCAAAGCGCATAGTACAACCTTTTGTTAGCAAGCTGGGATAATAGTGCGATTTGATGCTGAATGAGATCCTTGCATTCACATCAAGCTCATTGTTTTATATCAGTCGATTCCTTTCTGCTCAGCATTTAACCACACCGACATGTATCAAATCTGAGACCTGGTAATACTTTACTAACTAATTTCCATTAAAATTGAGTGGCAAAACACTGAATAACATTCAATCATTATGATTATTTATCAAACAAGTATTTTTAAGCCGTTTGAGTGATTAATAATCACCATTTGTCTCGCTGTTTTTTCCGAAAGAACACGTAACACATTCAAACTACAGAGTGAATCTACGTCACTTTTCTATGCTCTTTTTTGTTCAAAAAAGAAATGAGATCCAGTTCAAATATTTATCCATGACGGAATTAGTTGAAGCCAGCGCGTAAAAGCCTCAGAATGTCGCACTTTTCGTACCGATTTGTTTTCGGCGCGTTGTTATCTAACTCTACAATTGAGAATCATACATATGGGTTTTACCTCTTTAGGTCTATCTGCTCCAATCCTTAAAGCTATTCAAGAAAAAGGCTACGACACCCCTTCGCCAATTCAGGCAAAAGCAATTCCTGCTATTTTGGAAGGGAAAGACGTAATGGCAGCAGCGCAGACTGGTACAGGTAAAACTGCAGGCTTTACGCTACCGATTCTTGAGAGTTTATCGAACGGCCCTCGCGTTCGTGCTAACCAAGTTCGTGCACTTATCCTGACGCCAACACGTGAGCTTGCGGCTCAGGTGCAAGAAAACGTGTTTATGTACAGCCGTCACCTTCCACTAAGCAGTGCAGTTGTTTTTGGTGGTGTGAAGATCAACCCGCAAATGCAGCGTCTTCGCAAAGGTGCGGATGTGTTGGTCGCGACACCAGGCCGCCTGATGGATTTGTACAACCAAAATGCAGTGAAGTTCGACCAACTGGAAGTGCTAGTACTGGACGAAGCAGACCGCATGCTGGATATGGGCTTTATCCGCGACATTCGCAAAATCCTAGCCCTGCTACCAAAACAACGTCAGAACCTACTTTTCTCGGCGACTTTCTCGGATGAAATCCGCGACCTTGCGAAAGGCTTGGTGAACAACCCGGTTGAGATTTCCGTTAACCCGGCAAACTCGACAGCGAGAACGGTTGAGCAAAGCATCTACCCAGCAGACGTGAAGAAGAAAGCACCGATGTTGGTTAAATTGATCAAAGACGGCGATTGGAAGCAAGTGCTGGTGTTTACGAAAACGAAACACGGCGCAAACCGTCTGGCGAAGTTCCTGATCGAACAAAACCTACCGGCTGCTGCCATCCACGGCAACAAGAGCCAAGGCGCGCGTACCAAAGCACTGGCGGATTTTAAATCGGGTGAAATTCGTGTGTTGGTCGCGACGGACATTGCTGCGCGCGGTATCGATATTCCTCAATTACCACAAGTGGTGAACTTTGAGCTACCTAAAGTGGCAGAAGACTACGTTCACCGTATTGGTCGTACTGGCCGCGCGGGCGAAGTAGGTAAAGCGATTTCACTTGTATGTGCGCTAGAAGCATCTGAGTTGTTTGCGATTGAACGTTTGATTCAAGAAGTGCTACCACGTAAAGAGTTGGAAGGTTTTGCGCCAACCAATGTAGTGCCAGAATCTAAACTGGATACTCGACCAATCAAACCAAAAAAACCTAAGAAGCCGAAAAAACCAAAAGCGCCAAATGCTGCGGGTGAAAACGATCCAGCAACCGAAAAGAAAGCAGGCAATGGTGCAAACAAACCTAAACGTCGCTTCAACGGTGGTAACAACGGCAACAAAAACAGCACCAATCAAGGTGGTGCGGGCAAGCCTAAAGGCAACAGTGAAGGCCAAGGTCGTACAAACAGTAAACCAGATGACCGTAAACCTAACGGCAACAAGCCAAATGGCAATAAACCGAATGGAAATAAACCAAACGGTAGTAAGAGTGGCAACGCTGGTAAACCGTCAGGTAACCGCAAGCCAAACAATGCTAAGCCTGCAGGAAACAAACCGTCAGGTCAGCGCCGTAAACCTCGTCCGCAGGCTGCAAACTAATCTGTAAACGGCCCCGATAGAAAATACAACAAAGCCGCTGATAATCTCAGCGGCTTTGTCTTTCTTAGAACACAGTTTTCTAAAACACAGCTTTGTTAAAACAGCCTACATTAAAGGTGTGATTCGAATATCTGCGATTTGCGCTTCGTTCTTTTCACCCTCAATACCACCAGCGTAGATGTAGGTTTCATTCGATTTGAGGTAACTCATATTGAAGTGGTCCTTCAGCGCGATCTGATAGGTTTTTCCTTGCTCCAACGCTACTTCAATTGGCGTTGAGTAACGCATACCTTGGTTTTCACCAATATGGCCCATCTGCAAGTAACCTTGGCCAACCACCTTACCTGCATCATCCAATACCTCTAATAATTTCACGGTGTTCGTGATGCCAGTATTAAGTTGCCCTAGGTTATTGTTGTACCAAGCATCGAACTGGTAAGTGCTCGTTACAGGCGCTGTAAACGACTCTGCACCTTTTACGACGCCGCTGCCTTTGCTCACCGTAACCACTGAGACATTGTCTTTGAGTGGCTGATATTCACCATCAAGTTTGATGCGGATCTCTTCACCGACACAAACTGGCTGGCTTGGGTTAGAACGGAAGCCTTTATCGTTAATGCTTTCAGCCAAATAACAAGCAAAACCTGTTGGCGTATCGGAATAAGATTGAGCAATCACGTTCTTTTGAATCAGCTCGCCATTGCGATACAAGTTCACGTTGTACTTGCTCGTCACGTCAATCGAAACCGAATTATCAACGCTTTTTACTACCAGTTTTGGCTCTTGCGGAGAATAAACGCGGCTATCTTCACTCACATACGGTTTCACCCCAGAAACTAAAGTAATGCTGCTATCTACATTCACAAGCGCGCCCAGTGTCACGTGGAAATGCCCCTCTTCGTCCATCGTGACATTTTCAACTGGGTAGTAACCTGTTTCATCTTTACTTGCTTCAGGCAAGTCAATCGTTACCGAGTAGTTCTTTCCTTTGAAGGCAAAGCTTTCCAACGTGATTTGTTCAGACTGAGCCAACAAGTTATTGCGCACCCAACTTGTGATAAATGGCTTCACTTCCAACTTACCTGTTTCGGTATGGATGCCAAATAGGGTCTCTACCACCATGTTCAAGTAGCCACCCACAGACCAAAGCTGACGCTGAGAGTTAATCACTGGGCCATCCAAGCTCGGATCTTCGCCATGATCACTATGGATGATGAATGACTTACCAGAAAGCCACTCTAAGTTTTCCATGTTGGATAAATTGGTCGCTGTACCACGAACCAACGATTGAATGGCATTGTTCGCCGCAGCCACGTTTTGTGTTTGATGCGCGGCGCGCAAGCTGTACGCGGTAACAAATGGCCAAATTGCGCGGTTATGGTACACAGGCACATCCGGTTGTTGAGGGAAATAAACTGGCACGCCAAACTCACTGTGTGGGTAATTGGCCATGATTTGTTTCGCCTGCGCATCACTTGCCACGCCACTGATGATCGCAAGTGCTTCGCCCAACATGTCGTATTTGTCGACCGCGATGTCTTTGCCATTATCAAACAAATAGCTTACGTACATACCGCGTTCGGCATTCCAAAACTGCTCGTTGATAGCGGTTTTTAACTGCTCAGCCCAATCGGTGTATTTGACCGCGTTGGTTGAATCGTACTTCTCTGCCAACTTAGCCGCGAGCTGAATCGCGCGGTAGTGAACCACGTTTGTCGATAACGCTTTGCTGCTACCAATCGCATTGACATCGTTTGGCGTCCACGTTGAATACGTTTGCTCACGCCAATCGAGGAATGATTGCTCACCAGTGTATAAACCAGATTTCGCATCAAAAGCCGCCAGGCGATCGGCTTCAAGTGTATTACTGATGGCTTTATATGCGCGCTCAGCAAACTGGTTGTACTCTTCTCCATCCAATGCCGAAAGTAAGCGTTCTGCACCAAGCGCCCAAGTCGTGCGGTCGGTACTGATTGGCCAGCTGCCGCCAGTGCCCGTATCTTGCACAATCTGCTCGCCATCGTATTGCTGATCGGTCGTATCGCGGAAAGCGGACAATTTGAAATTCAAACCATTTTGCACGCGAGTTGGATTCATCAATGCAAGCGAAAGGTCTGCTGCGTACGCCAAATCACGCGTCCACACGTAATGCCACTTCGCGCCCGTCTCAAAAACTTCCGCTTTGATTGGGTTGTTGTAGTTGTAATTGCCGTCTTTGATTTCAGAAACGGCAAGCTGGTCTAGCTCTTTCATCGTCAACGCAAACAACGCGTCAAACGCGACATCACCCGACACCACTCGCGGCCCTGTTTGCTCATTAATCACTAAGCCTTGGTCGAGCGCATCACGCAATTCTGTCGTCGTTGAAATACCAAATTCACGCAGTTCAGCTTTAGGATCTTTCACCGAAAAAATCACGGTATCACTCGAGTCATCGTAATTGGCGAACAGTTTCACTTCTTTACTCTGATGCCCTTCATGCACCATTGCAGGGTCGAGAATCGCATCAGAGTAGTATTTTTCCGCTTCTTCTTGCGTTGCTTTCGTCACAGTCATTGTCGCGCGACTTTCATCGGCAAAGCTCACAGAAAACTTGTAATACCCTTTGTCTTCAAACGTGATCTCAGAGTTGCAATCATCGTTCATACACGCTTCATTCGTGTCTGGTTTTGGCAGGTACTCTTGAGCTTTATCGAACGCCGCGGGCTCCTCAAAATAGGTGTATTGGATCTGCCAACCCGGATCAGCAATCTTGAACTGATTGCTACCTCGAGCGACGCGCAGTACGGTTTCGTACTCGTTATTACCCAAATAGTTTAGCTTGGCATGCTCTGCCGTGCCCCAATCCCCATTTAAACCACGTAAATATAAGTCGGCTGAAATAATTGGTTTGTCGACTGACACTGGCGTATCAGAGGAATCTGACCCACACCCAGCAAGACCAATACAAGACGCGACAGCAAGCGCAATAAAACTCGGTTTCATGTTCATCCCTTAGATTGTTGTTTTGGCGACAGTCTAAAGAACACCCTTTTGATGGGAAAATAGGAAGTCAGGAGCGAGCTATAGATAACATCTATACGTCAAACCCCAACAGTGATGTAGATCTATGAAATGCGCATAATTTCAATCAAATGAGATTACAGATTTGTGATTTATAAATGAAATTGTGCAAAATACCCCTCGTTCTTAGAGGGGAAAGAAAATGGACAAATCTCTGCAGCAATTTTTACTGGTTGCACGCTGCCAAAGCATCAGCGCTGCGGCAAGAATGGCAGGGTTAAGCCAGCCAACAGTAACAAGCAATTTAAAGAAGCTGGAAGAGAATCTCGGCGTGACGCTGTTTGAACGCCATCCTAATGGCATGGTGTTGACCGAATACGGACGCATCCTCTATCGCCATAGCAACGCGATGCAGCATGAATACAACCAAATGATGCAAAGCATTGATGAACGGAAACAGTACCAAGTCGGAAAAATTAAAATGGGTACTGGCGATGCGTGGTGGCCGCTATTCGTCAAACAAGCACTCAATGAACATCTGACCAAGCAGCCTTCGGCATCTACGCACGTCGAATTTGGCAACCACTTAGGCTTGATGGATTCATTGATCAACGAACAGATTGAATTCTTCATCGGCCACGAGATTGTCGGCTTGTCGTCTAAATGCGATGTTACGTTTATTCCTTTATTTCAAACGGTTGATGCCTATTTTGTTTCCCCAAACCATCCACTGCTAGGGAAAACCGTCACCGAAGAGATGCTGCACGAATACCCCGCTCTTTCAGTCACTTATGACGCTAAGAAATTCGCTCACGTCATCGATAACCCAATCCCGAAACAAAATGAACGCGAAAGGCAGCAACTGGATGACAGACCGACTTACGAAGTGGATTCTCTGCTCGCCAGTATTGATGTACTGAAAGAAAGCGTCGCTGTGATGTCTTATACCGGCCACCTGAAACCGTATTTGGAATCCTTTGGCTTACGATGCTTAACCATGGAAAACGAACCAAACCCTGGCACCGTCGGGATTTATCGCCACCGCCGAGAAACCTCGGAATCGCATCTAGATCTGGTTGCTGGTATCACTCAGCGCGCTAAATTGCTCAACTAGAAAGTCCAAAAACAGGCGAACTCTTTTCGGTTGATATTGGCGGCTTTGATAAATGACATGCAGATCCGCTTCTGCGCCTTGCGAAAAGGCGCTGAAGTTTTTCATATACCCATCCAAAACCGTTACTAAACGTTGTTGTTTGAGGTCTTGCTGAATATCTAAAATCGATTTCAACGCAATCCCCGCACCGTCCAACGCCCATTGTCGAATCACTTCACCATCATCAGAAAAGCGCTTTGGCGTGACCGTGATCGTTTGGTGAGACTCTTCATCTTTAAAGTGCCACGTTTTTAATTCTTCATTGCTGCGCACCATGGCTAAGCAGCGATGATCCGCGAGATCTTGTGGGCAGTTTGGGATACCTTGCTTCGACAAATAATCAGGTGACGCGCACAGCACACGTTGACTCGACGCCAGCTTGCGCGAAATGAGATTGCTGTCCGCTAACTCACCGTAACGAATCACTAAATCGAGCCCCGATTCAGCCAAGTTCGATAAATTGTCATTAAGATAAAGATAAGGCGTCACATCCGGATATTGCTCAGAAAAAGCCGACACCATCGGCGAAATAATTTGTTTGCCAATATCTCGTGGAGCTGAAATTTTCAACGTTCCGCGCACTTCCGAAATACCCGTTTGCAGTAAGTTTTCCGTCTCTTTCACGCTATCAATGATGTTCAGACAAGCTTGATGGTACATTGCCCCTGCGTCCGTGAGTGATACGTGGCGTGTGCTTCGGTTGAGCAGCTTTACGCCATAGCGTTCTTCTATCGCTTGCAGCCTTGCCGTTACCGTCGCCGGAGACAAACCTAACTCCCTTCCCGCCGCTGCCAGACCTTGATGTTTAACGATGCTGACAAACAACGTCATATCCGAAAACTTATCCATCTTCGCGCTCTTATTATTTGAAAAAACTGAATAATCAATTCAGATATTACCCAATTATCAAATTAAATCGAATCCATATACTGACCCTATCGACATTGTTTAGACCCAGAACGTTATGTGACAGGGCAAAGTTAAACGCCGTAACGCTGTTCAACGCACAACAACACGCCCTGCCCAGCCAAGAGATAGGAAACAAAAATGAAACTGTACATTTATGAACATTGCCCCTTTAGCGCCCGCGTCCGTTTTGTTGCAGGCATGCTGAATATTCAGCTCGACGTCATCAACATTGCTTATGACGACGAGAGCACCACCACAAACCTCATCGGCGCAAAACAAGTTCCTCTTTTGATCAAAGACGATGGTGAAGCCATGGCGGAAAGCTTAGACATCATCAACTACGTCCTTGAATTGGCATCTTCCAGCGAAAACAGCCAACCCTCAACACCGGTTTTAGACTGGCAAAAACAAGCGTTTTTACCGCTACAAAAAGTCGGGTATCCGCGTTGGTCAAACATGACGTTACCGGAATTTGCAACAGAAACCGCTAAACAAGCATGGCGTGCAAAAAAAGAAACCGAAGCGTTAAATTTTGAAGCTTTGATTAACGATACACCTGCGATTGCGAAAGAAGTCGCCGCCTTGATAGAACAAACTAAACCCTTGCTCAACCTAAGTTCAGAAAAGCAAACGTCACTGGTTGATCAAGCCATTATGTTTTCCATTCTACGCGGCTTTTTCAGTGCGCCCGAAGTGCAATGGGATCCAGCCGTACTTCATTGGATGGCAACCGCTCGTAAAGCGACCAACGTGCCAGTACTTATCTGAGGAGCGCAACATGAAACAAAGAACAAATAAGCTGTTTGAACCAGCTCAACTGAAAGCGTTGTCACTACAAAACCGTATTGTCATGGCACCAATGACTCGCGCACGCACCACTCAGCCGGGCAACATCCCGAATGAGATGATGGCAACGTATTATCAACAGCGCGCTTCTGCCGGGCTGATCATTTCCGAAGCCACACAAATTTCGGACGATTCTCAAGGCTACTCGTTCACCCCTGGCGTTTACACCGATGCGCAAGTGGCGGGCTGGCAGGGTGTGACCCAAGCGGTCAAGTCACAAGGCGCAGCGATGTTTTGTCAGCTATGGCATGTGGGCAGAGTGTCTCACCCAACATTCCAAAATGGTGAACAGCCTATCGCGCCATCTGCGCTCGCTCCGGTAGAGACGCAAGTTTGGATTGCGGATGAACAAGGCAACGGCAATATGGTCGATTGTGTTGAGCCACGCGCCATGACACAAGCGGACATCAACCGAGTTGTCGGTGATTTCGCGAACGCAGCCAAACGCGCCATTGAATCGGGTTTTGATGGTGTAGAAATCCACGGCGGGAATGGGTATCTGATCGATCAGTTCTTAAGAACCAATTCAAACCATCGGACAGACAACTACGGCGGTTCACGAGAAAATCGTATCCGTTTTCTTATCGAAGTGGTGGATGCAGTTATCGCCGCTGTTGGTGCGCATCGAGTTGGAGTGAGATTGGCACCATTCATTACGTTTAAAGATATGGACTGCCCAGATATCGTGCCAACGATCTTAGAGGCATCAAAGCAGCTACAGGAGCGCGACATTGCCTACTTGCACTTGTCCGAGGCCGATTGGGCCGATGCACCAACGATTCCTGAGACGTTTCGAATCGAACTTAGAAAACGCTTTCGCAACGCTATCATTGTTGCAGGTCGCTACAATCCTCAGCGAGCAAACGAAGTGTTAGAGAAAGGCTACGCGGATCTTGTCGCATTCGGACGACCATTCGTAGCAAACCCAGACTTGGTCTCTCGATTGCAACATCACCATCCGTTGGCAGAACTCGATGGCTCAACGTTGTTTGGCGGAAACGAACGAGGCTACACCGATTACCCAGCTCTGCAACAGGAATGCGCAGAACAGGCCTAACAAAAAAAGCCCCAACCTAGCTGCTACGGTTGGGGCTGTCACCAAACTAAAATTGGTTTTAGCTAGCTTAATCTGGCTAAGAGTTAAATCACTTCTAACGCGCCGCAGCGCCAAGGTTCGATCACCACTTTGATGTGATCATTTGGTGTCATTAGCTGTGTAAATGCGTCTTCGACACCGTCGATTCCCACTTTGGCGGTGAGCATTTTCTGCCAAGGCAACTTATGTTCGGCAATCGCTTGTAGGCATTGCTCAAACTCGTGCGGTTGGTAGTAGTAAGAGAATCTCAAATCGAGCTCTTTTACCGTCGCGTACGCGTAGTTAATGGTCGCTGGAGCCGTATGAATGCCTGATACAACGATTCGAGATCGGGCAGGAGCACGGCGCATGAAGTCATCAATTAAAGTATGTTTGCCCACACATTCATAAATGACCAGACGTGAGTTCATCGCGTACTGCTCACCAACTGCGATCTCGTCTTCCTTGGTCGGGCTGATCAATCGATTTGCGCCAAACTCGCTGGCAAGTTGCAGCTTCTCTTCCTGAAGATCGACCGCAAGAATATTGCTCACACCACGTTGTTTCAGTGCAGCAATCACCGCCAGCCCTATAGGACCGCAACCGACAACCAGCGCGGTTTCTTCCGTTTCGATTTCACTGCGATTGACCGCGTGCAAACCGACCGCCAGTGGTTCGGTCAATGCCGCCGCCTCAGACGGCATTCCGTCTGGGACAGGTAGCAATAACGCTTCATCAAGCAGGAAGTACTCAGAGTAAGCGCCATAAGTACCCGGAGTAACACCAACGCCCGCGCCATTTTGACTGAGCAACATCGGCACTGAGGTGACGCGGCTACCAACAGCCAACGTCTGTTGAGTGTCAGATCCGTATTCGACAATTTCCGCGCAGAACTCATGCCCCAACATCACTTGAGCGTGCTCACCGGCTTCATCAGGCATCAACCCGAGCTGGTGGAATACATCAAATACCTCATCCGCGTGTCGAGTAATGTGAAGGTCGGAGCCACAAATGCCACAGGCGAGACTACGAACCAACACTTGTCCCGCTGCGGGTTTGGGGATTTCGACTTGCTTCAGGCGGACACTACCATCTTGCATTACGATACTGTTCATCTGTTGCATGGGGTTACTCCGCTAGCTCATCGCTTAGGCCAGCAATCGCACCCGGTTTGATGTAACGCGCGGTAAAGCCTTGTGCTTTCGCTGTTGCAATAACAACTTGCTCAATCCAACCCGCATCCATGATGTTGATGAAGTTACCTTCTTCGTCAAAGTTAATGTTGGCACCTTGGATCACCATAAATCCGTCGGCACCGCCTGAGCTTTCAGGGCAGTGGAAGGTATGAATCGAACCACCTGGTTCATATAAGTAGCTGCCAGCGGTTTGGACTTGGTCTGGATACTCGATGTAGTGCCAAGCGCCACTCAGGGTATAGAAATGCACCACACCAGTATGGAAGTGCTTAGGCAGAGTGATACCCGGTTTGAACTTGGCGCGAATCACCCACGTACCATTTTCTGGGTCAAGAAACAGCGGGTAAACATCAACACCCGGTAGCGCGTCTTTAATGATCGACTCTTCATTAGTATTAAGAGTTAATAGGAAATCTTGATGCTGAATAACTTCTGGTAATGACATAACTTACATCCTCACTATTGCTGTAATTTGGCGTGCTCGCCTATTCCATCTATCCCATGAGCGGGTACTTAAAATTCTCGAAACCGTCAGATGCGCTAATGGTGCAGCCGTTGATACAGTTGGCTTTCTCGCTGACAAGAAACGCCACCACGTTGGCAATCTCTTCTGGTTGCGTAAAGTTTTGGCGCATCTGTTCTTTGCGGATGTGGTTCCACAAGCCAATCTCTTCGTATTGCCTTAACATCGGAGTATCAACGCGTCCCGGAGCGACCGCGCACACACGAATATCCAGAGGCGCTAACTCTAAAGCGGCGCATTTGGTCATCATATCGACTGCGGCTTTGCTGACGTTGTAGGTAAACGTCATCTCGGAGGCCATTTGGGCGTAAACGGAAGAGGTATTGAGGATCACGCCCGGTGTACCTTGCGCTTGGAATTGTCGTCCAGCGGCGAGAATGCCATAGTAAACGCCGTTTTGGTTGACTTTAGAGATAGGCTCAAAGTCGGCGATAGGATCATGTTCAAGCAGAGGTTTCGGTGCGCCGATGCCTGCATTGTTGACCATGATGTCAAGTGAGCCAAATTGTTCGACCGCGTACTTCACCATGGCTTCGACTTGTTGGTAATCGGTGACGTCCGCAACAAAGGTTTCCAACTGCTTAGAGCCAAAACTTGCGTACATTTGCAGTGATTGCTCTGAAATATCGACAGCAAGCACTTTGGCTCCTTGCTCTCTTAGCTTTGCAATAATAGCTTGCCCAATTCCACCCGCAGCGCCAGTCACGATGGCAGTTTTATTGATAAGTTCCATACAGCTTCTCATCCATGCGTTGTTGTTATCGAAATGTAACTTAGATCAACTCACTGGCACTCACTTGACCTTTTACGAAGTAAATTTGATATATTGCGATTTACAACCTGTTAACATTTTAAAATCGAGACATGTATATCGTACGAAGTGGCGCTGCCGATAAATTTGATAGCTTGGTTTCAGAATTAGGTCAGAATCCGCAAGAGATAATGGCCGCTGTTGGCCTGTCTGCCGCGCAGTTTCGCGATCCCGATACCTATCTCGCCTACCCTAGGTTGGCTGAATTGATGGAGGAAGCGGCTGCTCGTTGTCAACAACCGCTGTTTGGTGCGTTACTCGCCGAGCGCCAAAACCTGCAAAGTTTGGGCGATTTGCCGATGTTGGTTTCTCGCGCAGAAACGGTCGGTGATGCATTGGCGCGGGTGAATGATTATCTCTATCTGCATTCGTCAGGCGTTACTCTCAACATGACGCCACAAGATGATTGGGTACGATTGTCGCTCAATATTGATGTGAATAGTGACCGCGGTATTGCGCAGTTGATGCAGCTCAGTGTGTCACACTTAGCCATGTTTATCGCCAGTTTGCTCGATATTGAAGCAAGCCACTTCGCGCTACATTTGACTCAACACGCAACCTTGGAAGTAGAGCAAAGCAAGTTTGCCCAACAGAACAAACTGCGTTTCGGTGATAAGTTTGACGGTATCCTACTTAAAGCGAGTCTGCTTAACGCTAAGAACCACCAAGACGAAGACGCACTGGATCGCCACTTTCAACAGCACCTCAAGTATTTACAAACCCGCTATCCTAACAATCTGAGTGATCAAGCAGCGAATATGATTGGTCGTTTGTTGTCGACGGGAGAATGCAGCGTGGAGCGCGTTGCAAGAGCATTAGACCTGCATCCGAGAATGCTGCAAAGCAAGCTAAAGCAGCAGAGCACGAGTTATCGAGAGCTGTTGCAGCAAGTGCGTCAGGATTTCGCCGAGCAGCGTTTAAGTGAGAATATTCAGAGTATTACCGATATCGCGTTGCAACTGGGTTATGCAGAAACTGCGGTATTCAGCCGCCACTTTCGCAGTTGGACAGGAAAGTCGCCTAGCCAATGGAGACTGGAGAACAGAATAAGTTGAACCAGTTTGAGAGCATAGATTAAAAAGCCGCTGATATTCAGCGGCTTTGAGCGTTTAGTCGATACTATCGAAACGCTAAATCACGTAAGAAAAGTGAAATCGAAGGGAAGAAAATCAGCATCACAGAGACCAAAAGCAAGATGAACACAAACGGTGGCGTGCCGCGAATCACTTCTACATAAGGGCGTTTAAACACGGCAATCGCGGTAAAAATATCACAACCGAATGGCGGCGTTGCAGAACCTATCGCTGCTTGCAATGTCACGATGGTGCCGACCAGTACTGGGTCAATGCCAGAGGACTTAATCACAGGTGCAAAGATAGGGATCAAAATCAGCATCACTACGATTGGATCAACGAACATACAACCAATAAAGAACGCAATTGAAATAACGACCAGTAACTCGGTCTGCGAAAGATCATTAATCCCGATCATACCCAACAATTCTTGCGGGATCTGGGCAAATGAAATTACCCAAGAAAAAGCAGCCCCTGCTGCGACTAAGATAAATACCACCGCGGTAACCATGCCCGTAGAAAGCGCGATTTCGCCAAGCTCCTTCCATTTCACTTTACGGAAGATAACCATTTCTAATAACACAGCGTACAACACCGAAACCGACGCCGCTTCGGTAGGGCTAAATACTCCAGCATAAATACCGCCAACAGTAATGATCGGAAAGCCAAATGGTAAAACCGCTTTACGTATTGTGGTCCAACGCTCTTTCCAGCTGGCTCGCGGGGCATTTTCTACAGAGCTTTTGCCTGCATAAAAATAACAGTAGGCAGAAAACATCAATAAAATCACGATCGCCGGTCCAATACCAGCAATAAACAGCTCAGCAACCGATGTTCCAGACACCACACCATAGATGATCATACCGATACTCGGTGGAATAAGGAGCGCTAAGTCAGAGGCGTTAATAATCAAAGCCAGAGCAAAGCTGTCTTTGTAACCATACTCCAACATTTTCGGTCGCATAATAGAGCCAACAGAAACAACGGTGGCTTGTGTAGACCCAGATACCGCACCAAACATCGCACAGCTAAGCGATGAGGTGATCGCCAGACCGCCACGAACGTGCCCAACAAACGCCATTGCGACATCTAGCAAGCGCGTTGCTGCCACGCCTCGGGTAATAATTTCTGCCGCGAGAATAAACATCGGTACTGCGATCAACGCAGCGGGTTTGATGCCAGCAAGCATTTGCTGGATCATAAAATCTGGCCCCAGACCAAGAAAAACAATAAATCCCAACATGGTCGCCGCTAATAGCGGTACCAACATCGGAAATCCAAAAGCCAACAACGTGATCATCGTTGCTACAAGAGCGGTCGTCATAGCGCTTTCTCCTGCTTAGTGGCAGAGCCGATGCCATCTGGTCGAGATGAGCGTGAAAGCTTTGTCAGCATTATGGAACGTTTGATATGGCGACTACCCACACGCGCGAACTGAACCGTGCTAAAGAAAAGGCCAATCGGTGCGATTAAGTACACCCAACTCAAAGGTACTTGCATTGCAGGAGAAAGACGCCCCATTTGGCTCACCTTGCCAATGTATTGCCACGAATACCAAGTTAGCACCGCCACCAATGCGGCGGTGAGTAAATAAATAATGCCGTTGGCTAAAGTTTGTATACGCTTTGGAAGCATATCGGTAAATGCCGTCATACGGATATGGCGAGATTGGCGGGCAGCATAACTGCAACCAATAAACGTGACGGCAATAATGAGGAAATAATTGAGTTCTTCTGAAAAGTAGATGCTTTGGCTAAAGAGGTAGCGCCCTAACACGTTAGCAATTGAGTTCAACGCAATAAGAAGCACCGAGCCAATGAGCAGTGCCGCCTCCGCTTTCTGTATATATTTATCTAGCCACTGAAAAATCCCTTTCATCCGCGCTGCTCCTGATCAACAAAAATGTTAATGAAACGTTATCTTTTTCATGACAATCAAGTCAATCAGGTGAATAAGAAAGATTTTCTGAACTTGGCGCTTTCGCAGAAAAAATTGGTCAGAGCATACTGCTCAGACCAAAAAGTGAGAGGTTGGAGGGTTTGTATCGAGAATTTCTGCAATCACAGATAACCCATGCTTAATGTAACCTCGATTAGTCTCTGCTCCCAAACTGATTCGCACGTAAGGCATTGGCTGATTAGTATCGAGAACAAAAGGTTTATACCCCGTGATCTGCACCCCAGAACGCTTAGCCGAAGCGACCAGATCATCACTGCTCCACTGCTCGGGTAACCTCAACCAAATGTGCTGACCATTAGGGTGTGAGCTATAAACATGCCCTTCTAAGGTGGCTTTTGCTATTCGCTGGCGCTTGGCAAATTCATTGACTTGAAATCGAACAAGTCGATTTAATGTACCGTTTTCGATCCACAAATGAGCGACTTCAAACGGTAACGGGGTCGCAGACCAACTCGTCGCAGCTAAACGGCCAATCGCATGCTGCAAAAAATGACGTGGGACCGTTAAATAGCCCGTACGCATACCTGGCGCTACGACTTTGGTTAAACTGGTGACATAAAAAGCCTGCTCGGGTAACAGTGCGGCGAGAGGTGGGACACGATTGGGCTCTAGTGCCCCATACACGTCATCTTCAATCACGTAGATCTCATACTGTTTCGCAATATTTGCTATCGCCTCTCGGCGCGAAATGTCCATATGCGCACTATTCGGATTGGCCATGCTCGGTGTGCAACACAGCGCCTTGATTGGTTTGTGTTTACATGCCCATTCAAATGCATCCGGCGTGATACCAAACTCATCCATCTCAAGCGGCTGTAACTTAAATCCAAGCATCCTCGAGCGAGAGATCAAGCCATGATCGACTAAGTGGCCACAAGCGACTAAATCACCGTGTTCAACAACGGTGCTTAAAGCCAAGGTCAAGCCATGGCATGCACCATTTGTGAGTAATATTTGATCGGTACCAACGTCTAACCCTTGGCTACTGAGAAATCGCGCTCCGGACTCAATATGATGAGGCTGACCTGTTACTGGCTTTGCTTTACTGATCAAACTGCGATTGTTTGTTTGCCCAGCAATTTCCATTAACGCCTGATTAAAAAGCGTAATGTGGCGATCGGTTACTACCGGATGAGCGATCGACATATCAATTTCATCCGGCGTTTCTTTCATCTCTTGCGTCAGCATGAACTCCGTGTCCGTGCTTTCATCCACAAAGCCTGATTTTACAAACGTACCGTTTCCCACCCAAGACTCGAGCGCACCTTTTTTCTCTGCATAACCATATGCATGACTGACGGTTTGTACGCTCACGCCAATTTGCTCCGCAAACTCACGATGTGTGGGTAGTCGAGTACCGGGTTTTAGGTAACCACTGCGGACACATTCGACAAGATAATTGCCAATGGAGATGTACTTAGCGGTGCCTGGGCGAATGATCGGGTTCAAAGAAATTGTCATGACACAATATTTTAATTGATTCATTTTTAATGCTCATTGTAACTTCAATTTAACAAATGGCGAGTTTTTAGCCATCAAATGCGGTGTAATGCACAAAAATGAGCCACAATTGTAATGATTGACATGAGATATATAGATTCAACAAACATGTTAAATGGCATCGTTTAATCCAAACCCAGCCGCAGTGGTGAGTTGCAATAGTTTTTAAACGCAGGTCTGGCTGACCTGGTGGAAGGTAGAAATACCTCAACGTCTCCGAAGGCCCATAAGGCGTCGGATTTTTAACAAGGAGAAAATATGAGAGGCGTTGCTTTGCATTTTACACTGGATGAATTCCAGGACCGATTAACAAAAGTTCGGCAGTCGATGGAAGAACGAGAGTTGGATGTCCTTATCATTCACGATCCTTCTAACATGGCATGGCTGACAGGTTATGACGGTTGGTCTTTTTATGTCCCACAATGTGTCGTTGTAGGATCATCTGGCGAGCCTGTTTGGTTTGGGCGCTGCCAAGATGCCAATGGGGCATACAGAACTGCGTATATGTCGGCAGAAAATATCACCTACTACCCAGACCATTATGTAATGAACCCACCATTACACCCAATGGATTTTCTGGTAGAAGCGGTACTCGCCCCGCGTCTTTGGGATCGCGGCCGTATCGGGGTGGAAAAAGATAACTATTACTTTAGTGCCACCGCTTACGAGTCACTCACCACGCACTTGCCGAATGCTCAACTTCTCGATGCAACCGGGCTAGTCAATTGGTGTCGCGCCGTTAAATCTGATCAAGAACTGGCTTATATGTACCGCGCAGCTCGCATTGTTGAAAATATGCATCGCGTCGCGTTCGATATGATCGAGCCAGGATTGCCTAAACATCACCTTGTCGCCGAGATTAACCGCCAAGCAGTACTTGGGCATGAAGATCACTTTGGCGATTACACCGCGATCGTGCCGCTTTTGCCATCTGGTTCTGATGCTTCTGCACCTCACCTAACGTGGGACGACAGACCTTTCAAAAAAGGCGAAGGTACTTTTTTCGAAATCGCTGGGGCACATCGCCGTTACCATTGCCCACTCTCTCGCACTATTTTTCTTGGAGAACCGGACGACAAATTCAAACGTGCAGATGAAGCATTAACTTTAGGTCTCGAAGCAGGCTTAGAAGTCGCAAGACCAGGCAATACTTGCGCCGACATCGCCAACGCATTGAACCAAGTCCTCGATAAAGCAGGATTCTCACGTGAAGGCGCCCGATGTGGTTACCCAATTGGTCTGAGCTACCCTCCTGACTGGGGCGAACGAACCATGAGCTTGCGAGACACCGATAAAACCGTATTAAAAGAAGGCATGACATTCCACTTTATGCCGGGGCTATGGTTTGAAGACTGGGGGTTAGAAACCACCGAAAGCATTGTCATCACCCGTGATGGTGCAAAAACACTGTGTGATTTTCCACGCCACTTATTTGTTAAACACTAATTTTTCAAACCGTAAGTTCTGTTGAACTAGGCTTAAGAACAAAAAGGACTCGATATGCAAAAGAGCTCGATCACAGCCACCGTAGACTTTGACCGAGAAGGCGTGCAGCACGGCTTTTTAGCGCTGCCCTATTCCCATGATGACTCCGCTTGGGGAAGCATCATGATACCTATCACCGTGATCAAAAATGGTCACGGGCCAACGGCGCTGCTTACTGGCGGTAATCACGGTGATGAATACGAAGGCATTACCAGCCTGCTTAAATTGGCAAACTCGCTGCAAGCAGAGCAAATCCAAGGGCGCGTCATTATTGTGCCAATGATGAACTTACCTGCGGTACAAAATGCCTCGCGCACATCGTCTATCGATAAAGGGAATTTAAATCGCAGCTTTCCCGGAAACCCTGTAGGCTCAGTGACCGAAAAAATCGCGGATTACTTTACTCGTTACTTAGTACCCATGTGCGATTTTGCGTTAGACATTCATTCAGGTGGTAAAACGTTAGACATCGTGCCTTTCGCCGCAGCCCATCGCCTCGACAACCTCGATCAAGAAGAAGCATGCATCTTAGGTGCGAAACTGTTTGGCGCACCTTACACCATGATCTTGCTCGAAATGGACGCCACTAGCCTGTACGACACCGCAGTGGAATCTCAAGGCAAAATCTTCGTCACCACAGAGCTCAGAGGTGGCGGAACCAGCACTCCAGAAACCATCGCTTATGCCGACCGTGGTATTCGTAACTTCTTGCGTT
The DNA here is from genome assembly GCF_043995865.1 of Vibrio sp. D3. Classification (NCBI taxonomy): domain Bacteria; kingdom Pseudomonadati; phylum Pseudomonadota; class Gammaproteobacteria; order Vibrionales; family Vibrionaceae; genus Vibrio; species Vibrio sp. D3. The sequence continues at coordinate 801,968 of NZ_CP171886.1, forward strand.
TTTCAGGCAACTTATCAGGTGATTACGAAAAACCAACCCTGCCAACTAGGTTGCTTGATATGCCCGATGCAAGTTGCTACGTGCAAAGCCAGCACAACGGTATCACCGAATACTTATTTGAGCTAGGCGATACCATCAAACAAGACGATGTACTGGCAAGAATCTATTCAACCGAGCGTACAGGGAGCGACCCAATCGAATACAAAGCGCAGCGCAGTGGAATTTTTGCTGCACGTCGTTTCCCTGCCATGGTCAACATTGGTGACACGGTCGCCGTAATTGCCGAAGACTGTGGCGAATTAAACTAACTCTTACTAGGGCGTATTGACCTTTCGCGGTTAAATTTTGTTCGAGGTAAAATCGTTTTAGGCGCGGCGAAGACTATGCAGCCTAGTCATTCTAAGCAAATGGTCTTCAACAAAGCATAAAACGATTTTTGCGGGGGCGCCTAGCTCGAACCCTTCGGGCAGCCTTTGTGGTTCATTTCTACTGCGTTATCGGCTTTTTATGTAGGCCACCCACAAAGCGCTGCAAAAATCAGCTCGAAAGGTCAACACGCCCTAAACACGACACAACATCGGGTCTGGTGTATCACCTGCCGTTGGTGAATTGACTCACAAACTGATTAAGGAAGAAATGGATGAATCCGATGAAACACAGCTACCTAACGAGTGCCGTACTGATCGCTGCCAGCTTTGCCACCAGCAATGTTTATGCAGAGACGTGGAAATTCGCTCTAGAAGAAGTCAAAGGCTCGGTGCAAGATGCTTATGCGCAAGAGTTTAAAAAGCGCATCGAAAATGCAACCGATGGCGACGTCACAGTGGAAGTCTATCCATACGGTACATTGGGTCAGTCAGAAGATCTTACCGAGCTTACTGCGAACGGTATTATCCAATTTACCAACGCGTCGCCAGGTATTTTTGGTTCATTCGTGCCCGAAATGCAGGTGTTCTCCATCCCTTACCTCCTTTCGCAAGACAATGATGTGAATAAAAAAGTGCTGAGTTCAAGCCCTACTATCTATGACACACTCGGCGGAAAGCTAGAACAGAAAAACCTCAAACTTCTCACTATGTATCCAGAAGGTGAAATGGTGTGGACGACCAACCGCGAGATTCGTTCTCCAAAAGATTTTGATAACTTCAAAATACGCGTGATGGCATCGCCAATGCTGGTTGAGGCTTATAAATCGTTTGGAGCCGACCCTACGCCTTTGCCCTACTCAGAAGTCTATGGTGCTCTGCAACTTAAAATGATCGATGGTCAAGTAAACCCCGTTTTTGCTATCGAAGAAATGAAGTTCTACGAAGTGAACGACTACATGATCTGGGCAGGACAGCAACAATTTACTACTACTGTCATTACCAACAACAGCTGGTTCGAAACCCTTCCACAAGACCGCCAAGATCAGGTCAATAAAGTCATCGCTGGTATGACTGACTTTATATTTGAAAAACAGGATGAGTTTAACCAAAAACGTCTTGATCAAATTAAGCAAGCCAAACCAGATATGCAGATGATCAAACTCGACAGTGACGAACGTGCAGCATTTAAACAAGCGTCTATGCCAATGCGGGACAAATACATCGAGCTTACAGGCGATAGCGGTAAAGCAGTGCTGAGCTCACTGGAACAAGAGTTCAATCAATAGCTGAAAAAGGTGTGGCCTTCGGGCCACCTTATAGCGGTTGACCAATCATCAACTATTCTGAACTGATTGGTATTTTACAGGGAGACCAATTATGCGCCTCGATCGCTACGACGTAAAAATTCTACAAATACTTCATGACAATGGCCGTATTACCAAATCTCACCTTGCCGAGGCCATTAACCTATCCGTGAGCCCTTGCTGGGAGCGTGTCAAAAAACTGGAAGAAGCAGGCATCATTGAAGGCTACGGGGCAAAAGTAAATACCAATGTTTTGTTCAAACGAACGTCGGTCATGGTTGAAGTTACGCTCAAAGAGCACAGCGCCCAAGCGTTCAAGCGTTTCGAGCAACTGGTTCAACACTCACCAGAAGTCACTGATTGTTATGCCACAGGCGGCGGTGTCGATTACATACTCAAAATTCAGTCGGAAGATATTGATCAATATCAGCGGCTTATCGACAACTGGTTAGAGTCAGAAGTGGGCATTGAGCGCTACTTTACTTACATCGTGACGAAAACAATCAAACGTGATGCAGGCACATTAGAAGTGAACCAAAACGCCTTGTTCTAAAAGGGAAAACACGCTTAAAAGACAACCAGAAAAATCACCATATCTAACGGTGTGGAAAAGAAAGTTTTGATGGTTTAAACCTCGGCATCAGAAATTATTTCGGTCACTTCTCCATTACAGTTTAACTATGGACAACGACGCTGGGAGAAGGACTCATGACAGCACTGCACAGCTTACATGCTGAGGAATTAAAAGCCTCGCACGACATGATGGCGATAATGAAAGACGTACGTTTGGTGAGAGGTTTAGCGTACGTAAATGGCAAATGGATAAGTGGTGACCAATTTCATCCGGTGGATAATCCAGCGGATGGTACGGTCATCGGCTACATTACCAAGCTATCTCAGCAACAACTCTATCAAGCGATTGATGAAGCCGACCAAGCCTTTCGTCAATGGCGAAAAATGCAAGCAGAAGAACGCGCTGAAATTCTCATGCGTTGGCACGATCTGATTTTAGAATCAAAACAAGATCTTGCTCGTTTGATGGTTATGGAGCAAGGCAAAACATTAGGTGATGCTTTGGGTGAAATCGACTACGGCGCATCCTTTGTTCGTTGGTTTGCAGAGGAAGCTCGCCGCAGCTATGGCGAAACCATCCCAAGTCATATTCCGAATGCGCAGCTATCGACGGTACGCGAGCCGATTGGTGTCGCAGCTCTGATTACACCATGGAATTTTCCTAATGCAATGGTCACCCGTAAAGCCGCCGCAGCATTAGCGATAGGCTGTCCGGTGCTAATCAAACCTGCCAGTGAAACGCCTTTCTCCGCATTGGCCTTGGCAGAATTAGCAGACCGAGCAGGCTTTCCACCTGGTGTATTTAACGTGATCACTGGCGATGCGGTGATGGTGTCACAAACCTTGTGTCACTCCGATAAAGTCAAAGCACTCTCGTTCACAGGTTCAACTCGAGTGGGTAAGTTGCTGCTGCGCGACGCGGCACAAACCGTGAAGAAGTGCAGTATGGAGCTCGGCGGTAATGCCCCTTTCATCGTGCTGCCAGATATGGATGTCGAGCAAGCAGCCAAAGCCGCCGTGGATGCCAAGTTTCAAACTGCAGGACAAGACTGCTTGGCCGCAAACCGTATCTTCGTCCCTGACGATAAGTACGAAGCGTTTTTGGAAGCGTTTGCCAAAGAAATGAACCACATTGTTTTGGGCAATGGTTTAGATGAAAAAACCACCATGGGGCCGCTGATCAATCGCGCTGCGGTGGATAAAGCGCATGATTTGGTGCGTGACGCACTCGACAAAGGCGCGCGATTGGTAGCGGGATACCACCAGCCCGTACCAGGCGAAAACTTCTTCGCGCCGACATTACTGGCCGATGTCACCCCCGATATGGCGGTGTATCGCGAAGAGAATTTTTGTCCTGTGGCAGGCGTATTGCCTTACCAAGACTTAGATACCGTGATTGAAATGAGCAACGACACTGAGTACGGCTTAGCTGCCTATGTTTATGGCCACGATATTCACCAAATTTGGCGCTGCATGCGTGGTTTGGAATTTGGCATGGTGAGCGTGAACTCCGTCAAGATGACTGGACACCCTATCCCATTCGGCGGTGTGAAACAGTCTGGACTTGGACGAGAAGGCAGTCGCCACGGCTTTGAAGAATACAGTGAAATCAAATACTGCTGCTTAGGCGCTTTACCAACCGTCAGTGGCAGTTAAGGCACGAAATATGGATATCCAATTATTCGAGGAGAAGGATCATGAGCAACAAAACCCAACAACTTTTAGAGATCGACCGTCAGAGAGTATTTCATGCCTCAACCCACCTGAAGCAGTATGCGGCTGGGGAGCTTTCGGGAAGAATTATCTCGAGCGGAAGCGGAATACGCATCACCGATTCAGAAGGCATCGAGCTGATAGACGGCTTTGCCGGGTTGTATTGTGTGAACATTGGCTATGGTAGGACTGAAATGGCCGATGCCATTTATGAACAAGCCAAAGAGCTGGCGTACTACCATACTTACGTCGGTCATACCAACGAAGCACTAGTGACACTGTCAGATCGCATCATCAAAATGGCGCCTGAAGGCATGAGTAAAGTCTACTACGGCATGTCAGGCAGTGATGCGAACGAAACTCAACTTAAGTTGGTCTGGTATTACAACAATGCTCGTGGTCTACCAGAGAAGAAAAAAATTATCTCCCGTGATCGCGGCTACCATGGCTCAAGTATCGCTTCGGGTTCAATGACAGGGCTGCCTCTTTTCCACGCACATTTTGATTTACCGCTTGAGCGCATCAAGCACACCATGGCGCCGTATTACTATCGCCGTGAAGACGAGAGCATGTCTGAGCTTGAATTCTCTCAATATTGTGCGGATCAACTCGAAGCGATGATCTTGGAAGAAGGCCCTGAAACGGTGGCAGCGATGATTGCAGAACCAGTGCTCGGTACTGGTGGTATTGTGCCACCACCAGAAGGATACTGGCAGGCGATTCGCAAAGTACTCGACAAATACGATGTACTCTTGATTGCGGATGAAGTGGTCTGTGGCTTTGGCCGCCTCGGCTCCGATTTTGGTTCGCTGCACTACGACATGAAACCGGATCTCATCACGGTAGCGAAAGGGTTAACCTCTGCGTATCAACCGCTATCTGGCGTGATCGTCGGTGAACGAGTTTGGAGTGTGCTAGAAAACGGCACCGACCAATGGGGTGCTATCGGACACGGTTATACCTACTCCGGTCACCCAATGGGAGCGGCAGCCGCGAACTGCAACCTCGATATCATTGAACGTGAAGGCCTGGTGCAAAACGCAGCCGAAGTCGGCGCTTACTTGCAGCAACGCATGGCGGAGACGTTTAACGATCATCCATTGGTCGGTGATACTCGTGGCGTTGGCTTGTTGCATGCGTTGGAGTTTTCTTCAGACAAACTCCGCCGAGCACACTTTGATCCAAACTTGAAAGTGGGTCCGCAAATCGCGGCAGCCTGTTTAGAGCAAGGCTTAATCGCTCGTGCCATGCCACATGGTGACATCCTCGGCTTTGCTCCACCGCTTATCGCGAACCGTAATGACATCGACACTATTGTCGACAAAGCGCACCAAGCGGTCAATAAAGTGATGGATAACCTCGTCACGTCTAAACAGTGGCAGCCAAAATAGCCGCGAATTAACCAACTCACAAACCTACCAATGATTACCGCCCCCTCTGACCAAATTAGAGGGGGCGCTCCTAAGAGACGTACTACATGGAAACACAAGCAATCTTTGCCGCAAAGAAAGCGATTAACGGATTAGTCAGTCGCACACCATTACTTCACTCACCACTGTTATCGCAACAATATCAATGTGAAATTTGGTTAAAACTGGAAACACTACAACCTATTGGTGCTTTTAAATTGCGTGGAGCGACTCATGCCATGAACAAACTGAGTGAGGAACAAAAACGACATGGCGTCGTCACTTGCTCTACTGGTAACCACGGCCGTGCCGTGGCTTATGCAGGGCAACGACTAGGAGTCCGCACCGTGATTTGTATGTCCAATTTAGTGCCACAAAACAAAGTCGACGCAATTAAAGCATTAGGCGCAGAAGTTCGAATAGTTGGTCAAGCTCAAGACGACGCGGAGCGAGAAGCATTGAGGCTAACAGAAGAAGAGTCGATGACCTATCTCTCACCATTCGAACACCCAGACATCATCGCCGGACAAGGGACCATTGGGCTAGAAATCATTGAAGATCTTCCTGATGTCGACGTCATTTTCGCCGGGTTATCTGGCGGCGGATTGATTGGTGGTATTGGCTTAGCCGCAAAATCAAACAACAGCAAAGTGAACGTGTATGGCGTTTCCATGGACAAAGGCGCTGCGATGGTAGAAAGCATTAAAGCAGGAAAACCAGTACAAGTTGAAGAGCACGAATCGTTTGCTGACAGCTTAGGTGGCGGCATAGGTTTAGACAATCGCTATACCTTCAAACTCGTGCAAGAAGTCATGGATAAAGCGTTTTTAGTCAGTGAACACAACATCGCCAAAGGCATGGCAGATATTTTCGATGCAGAAAAATTTGCCGTAGAAGGCGCAGCCGCAGTGGGGCTTGCCGCCATTCACCAGCATCAACTGGACTTACGCGGTAAGAAAGTCGTTTTGGTGCTCAGTGGAAAAAACATCTCTTCAGACACTTTTGAGACGGCATTAAAAATTGGCCGCCAAGTCAAAGAATAACCGAGGTCGTGCGAATGAAAATCTATAATAAATCTCAGATAGAGCAAGTGACTCAGTTAGATCTTAATGCGTTAGCGGCCGTGGAAAATGGCTTCAAAGCACTTGGGCAAGGCAACGTCACCATGCCTCCGATTCTTAGTATGGCAATCGAAGAACATAACGGCGAAGTGGATGTAAAAACGGCGCATATCAAAGGCAATGAGCGCTTCGCGATAAAAATCAGCCCAGGTTTTTTTGATAACCCAAAACTGGGACTACCCAGCCTAAATGGTTTGATGGTGCTCTTTAGCGCGAAAACAGGGCTGGTTGATAGCGTATTGTTTGACGAAGGGTATCTAACCGACATTCGTACTGCTCTCGCCGGCGCTATCTCCGCGAAATACCTGTCGAACTCAGAAGCATCCAAAATTACGGTTATTGGCAGTGGGCTTCAAGCAGAACTCCAAGTCGCTGCAATAAAATTAGTTAGGCCAATCTCCCAAGTGAACATCTGGGCAAGAGACAACACAAAATCGCAGGCTTACAAACAACGTATGGAGCAACGATACGATCTATCCGTATCCGTACACTCCTCTATCCAGCAAGCATGCCAAGAAGCCGACATTATTGTCACGACAACACCATCAAAAGAACCTTTGCTGAATTGGGAAGATATCCCATCCGGAGCACACGTGATCGCTATGGGTTCAGACAGCCCTCATAAACGTGAGCTTGCCACCTCAGTCATCCTAAACGCTGAGCATCTGGTGGTTGATCGAATCAGTCAGTCAGAATCACTTGGCGAATTACGTAGTGTAGACAAACCGCTGACCCGTAGCCTAGTCGAACTTGGCGACATCATTTGCGGCAAGCACCCCTACTCAAGGCGTGTTGACGATGTTTCGGTATGTGATTTAACAGGGACTGGCGTTCAAGACACCGCAATCGCTGACTATACCGCTCAACAACTCACCAGCATTCAATCCACGATGTAACTTATTCCCTGTGACTTTGGCGGTGGGCAACCACCGCACTTTTGAGGGCCGTAACATGCCAGAGCTCTGTACGTTTCAATCTTTAACCACTCAGTTTGAGTTTTCGGCGGATGTCTCCGCTTATCAACGTTCAATCGGACTCATTCAACTCGCGACCGACTATGTGCTAGAAAACGAATGGCGCGAGCATTTACCCGCAGATGTTCGCTTATACACTTCACGCTTTCTCACCACAGGTACTGTCGATCCTCTGCACTTAACAGACATGCAAAACAGTATCCGCGAGTGTGTACGCACCATCGTGCCAATGTGGCCAATCAACGTCATGGCGTTTGGCTGTACGTCAGCTAGTGTGCTCATTGGCTCCGATCAAATCACTGATTTAATTCGTCAAGAGAGACCCGAAGCCATAACAACTAACCCTTGGCAAGCCGCACTGAGAGCGCTTGAACACCATCAAGCTCAAAGAATCGTTATGCTGACGCCGTATACCAATGACGTCAATCACCCACTTTATGAGTCCATGACCGAACATGGCATTGACGTTCTGGCCTTTGGGTATTTCAATCTCGACTACGATCCCCATATCCCAACCATTGGAGGACAAGACGTAGAAAATGCCTTAGCGCAGTTGCTTGAGTCGATTGATTGCACTGTGGACGCGGTATTTATTTCATGCACGAACATGCGAGTCATGCATCTACTGCCTTATTTCTCAAGCCGCTTTGGTATTCCTGTACTAAGCTCCAACCAAGTGATGCTTTGGGACGCATTGCGTTTGCTTGAGTCCGATAATTTCTCCGACGTGTCATCATCGCCCTTTCCTTGCTGATAAGGACTCGCTAAAATGCACAAAATTGCGCACTAACTGGATGAAACATGGCAAAACTTACCCTTCAAGAACAAATGCTGAAAGCTGGCTTAGTTAATGAAAAGAAACTAAAGAAAGCGAAGAAAGGCTCTAAAAAATCACGCGTTCAAGCACGCGAAGTAAAAGCGGCGGTTGAAGAGAATAAACGCCAACAGTTAGAGCGTGATAAACAATTGAGCGAACAGCAAAATGCCGAGCGTTTGAATAAAGAGATCAAAGCGCAAATCAATCAATTGATTGAGATGAACAAGATCGACTTAAAAGATGGCGATATTAAGTACAACTTCACCCATGGCACCTTGGTTAAGTCACTGTATGTTGATGCTCTCATCCGTGAACAGTTGATTAAAGGCATTCTAGCCATTGCGATTGTCGGTGAAAGCTACGTTGTCATTCCACGCGGAGTAGCGAATAAAATTGCTCAACGTGATGAATCCGTCATCATCGAACAGAAAGAACCAGAATCGGACATTCCAGCAGAAGACGACCCATACGCAGATTTCGTCGTGCCAGATGACTTGATGTGGTAACAACAAACAATAGATGCATCAACGAAGAGAGCCGCTGATATAACATCAGCGGCTCTTTTTTAATAGAAAAATACGCTACAGAAATGATATGCGTTATTGCTTACTTAGTAGCAAATTCACACCAGATGCGGCTAAAAACAGCGAACATCCGCGATTAAAACGTTTCGCCATTTTTGGATTTGAGAACCAATGTCTAAGGTACAAACCAAAAATCGCGTAAATTGAAATGGCGACCATTTCTAAAATCAAAAACGTGGAGCCAAGGGCAAAAAACTGCTCTTGAACGTTGGCGTTCACGTCTACAAACTGCGGCAAAAATGCAGTAAAAATAAGAATCGCCTTCGGGTTACCGGCGGCAAGCGTAAACTCTTGTTTCGCAAGCCCTGCATAGTTGCGTGAGTTAGTTAACTCAGAGATCGGGCTCGATTCCGAACGCCAAAGGTTGAATGCAATCCACAATAGATACAACGCACCCACCAGCTTTAACGCTAAAAACAGCATTTCTGATGTGTACAAAATCACTGCCAGCCCAGAGGCAGACAACGCGATCATGCCAGAAAATGCCGTAATACGCCCTAAACTAGCGACAAACGCGGCACGAAAACCGTAACAACGCGCATTATTCATTGCCAATAAGTTGTTTGGGCCTGGAGTCATATTCAGAGCAAAGCAAGCGGGAATAAAAAGGAGGAGCTTCCAAATATCCATGATAAAAAATGGCCTTAATTTTTAGTAATAGCCAGCACCGTAACATTGGCTGCTAGAATGAGTAAATAAAAATTCTACGCTAGAGCATTTCCGCTTCAAACCGAGCTGCTCTGGCTTGCGCAATCGTACAGTGCGTTTCTGTCATTAACTCCGCCAAGGTGATATTTGGGTTTTGCGCCACCAACCGAATCAGTTTTTCTTCTAACGGTTCCAGTTTGTCCTGATGAACGGATAACCCTTTCTCCAACTTATTCATCACAAACCTTAGCTCTTCACACTGTCCTGCTTTTAGCTGATCAAGTAACGCTTTTAAGTTCAAAGCTTCTCCAGAAACTTGCCAATGACGAGAGCGCCTAACTCGCTTAACGTCACACCCGCAATCAGCCGCAATGACTTTAATGCGTTTAGCATTCTCACCGCCAATGCGATGAATCAGAGAGGGCAGCGAAACAATAATGTCGTCATCTTTCATCCGTTACTCTCCCACCACTGACACATTCTCTCCAACCCAAGTGAGTAGCTGTTTGGCGGCTTTGGAGAGCACCTGATTTTGGCGCACAATGTAGCCGAAATCGGTGTTTGGAAAACTAGGCAAAGGCGTGACTTCTCGGGAAAGCATTAGCCTCGGATCAAGAGAGAAATCCGGCACAATGGCGGTCCCAAATCCTGCTTCTGCCCAGTCGATTTGTGCTTCCACACTGCCCACTTCCATCACGCGATGCTTAGGCAGATTTAACTCAGGTAAAGACGCATCTATCAGCTCACGGGTTCGCGTGTCGTGCCCTAGCAGAATCAACGTCTGGCTCTCTTTTCGATTGTCCTGCCACTCAAAAATGTTATCGCCAAACGCACACCAGTGAATTTGCGTGAGAGGCGTAAAATGCAGCGGTTGACTCTCTTTTTGTGCGATAACAAAGCCGATATCGGCACGCGCACTTTTCACCAAATCCACCGCTTGAGAAGACGTGGTATTGAACAATGCCAAGTCGATACCCGGGTATTCACTTTTGAATTGCTGGAACGGTTTGATAAGCAGTAAACGTGAAACGATATCGCTCGCCGCAATAGAAAGCGTCCCCTGCGTAAGATCATTGATGGCATTGAGATCCGACTGACAAATTTGCAGCTCATTGAGCATTCGCTGAGCCGTATCTAACAAACGCTTTCCCGCTTGCGTCAACTGCACAGGATTTCGCTCAATCAGTTTAGTGCGCGTGGCCTGCTCCAACTGTTTGATATGCAAACTTACGTTCGGCTGCGTCATGTGCAGTTCCGTCGCTGTTTTGCCGAAATGTTTTACCTCTGCAAGAGTTACGAAGGTTCGCAGCCAATTCAAATCTAACATTGCCAATTCCGATATGAGATTCTTATCAAGCTAATGAGTATAATTAATTTCTCTTATTATGGCGAACACCTTAAGATTTTTGCATCTGTTTTTGGAGATTAAATTATGTCGTCTATCGTTGTTGTGGGTGCAAACTGGGGTGATGAAGGCAAAGGCCGCATCGTTGACTTTTTGGCAGAGCAAGCTTCTGCGAGCATTCGTTTCCAAGGTGGTAACAACGCGGGTCATACCGTGGTTAACGACCTAGGTACGTTCAAGCTGCACCAGCTACCAAGTGGCGTTTTCAACCCAGACTGTTTGGCAGTATTAGGTCCGGGTATGGTTATCAGCCCTGCGTTGCTGTCTCAGGAGATTGCGGAAGTTGAAGAAGCGGGCGTAAAAGTGAATATGTGCATCTCTGATCGCGCAACACTGTGTCTACCTCTACACGCACTAGAAGATACGCTAGAAGAACAACGTTTAGGCGACAAAGCATACGGTTCAACTCGTCAAGGTATTGCACCTGCGTACGGTGACCGCGTAATGAAGAAAGGCATCCTTGTTGGTTGGTTGAAGCAACCAGAAGTATTGGTTGAACGCCTTCAATTCATGATGGATTGGAAACTTCCGCAACTGCGTGCGCTTTACCCAACATTCGAGTTTGAACAAACCGCTGAAGAAATGGCGAACTGGTTGCTAGAGGTGTCTGCACCTTGGCGCGATTCAATTTGCAACGTAACGCTGCCTCTAAAAGAGCTACAAACAAAAGACAAAACACTGTTGTTCGAAGCGCAGCTTGGTGCGGGTCGTGACCTTGTTTACGGTGAGTACCCTTGGACAACATCTTCTAACGTTGTATCAATGTACGCGGGTATCGGCAGTGGTCTTCCAGCACTTCGTCCTGAACGCGTTATTGCGGTTGCAAAAGCATTCAGCTCATCAGTAGGTACTGGTACGTTGATCACTGCAATGGAAGAGCAAGATGCTTTCCGAGAACTTGCAGGCGAGTTCGGTGCAACTACAGGTCGTCCGCGCGATATGGGTTACTTCGACGCAGTCGCTACGAAGAATGGCGTTGAACTGCAAGCCGCAACTGAAATTGCACTAACGAAAGTAGACTGTTTGACTGGTCTTAACGATCTGAAAATCTGTGTTGGCTACGAAGGCGACCACAGCGAAAACCCAATCTGGCCTCAAACTGCATCTCTTGCGCCAATCTACGAGAAGATGGAAAGCTGGAGCGAGGACATCACAGGTTGTCGTAAGTTTGAAGAGCTTCCAGTAGCAGCACAGAAATACGTTCTACGCATTGAGGAACTGATGGGCGTACCAGTAAAAATGGTGTCTGTGGGTCCTGGTCGTGAACAAATGATTATGCGATAAGATGTGAATTAACACATCATTGGCAAGCGGCTTTTATCTGTTCCGGGGTAAAGCCGCTTTTTTTTACACTGTAAACTTTGAAGAAATTGCACTTCTCAATTCGTGTTTAGTAACCTAATCGCGCCTCCCTTCCCTCTTTATTTCCCAATCAATAGATTAGAGCATATAACGCATTATGCACGTTATTAGTACATCTCACTTGTTAAAGAAGCACGTTATTTAAGTTAATTGTTTGAATTAATGTTCTTTAACTGATTGCTTGATCACGATCTTCATCTGCAATTTGTTGAACTAGTGCTCAAAAAATCTAACCCGCTGTTTTTAGGATAGATGAGTTCCCCAACATCCAACCTAACAGCAGGTGATTCCCATGACGAAAAATCTTTTCCGCCTCAGTACAATAACTCTCGGTTTATGCATCAGTTCGTTCTCTTTCGCGCAATCCGATCTTCCGAACATTAAAATCCTTGCCACTGGTGGCACCATAGCTGGAGCAGGTCAATCTGCGACAGAGTCAAACTACACCGCAGGTAAAGTCGGTGTCGAATCATTGATTTCTGCCGTTCCGAGCATGACCAACATTGCCGATATTTCCGGAGAGCAAGTGGTCAGTATTGGTTCACAAGATATGAATGATGAGGTATGGCTTAAATTAGCCAAACGCGTCAACGAACTGCTCGCTCAAGATGATGTTGACGGTATCGTCATTACTCATGGTACCGATACATTAGAAGAAACCGCTTACTTCCTTGATCTGACCGTCAAGAGCAAAAAGCCAGTTGTGATCGTCGGTGCAATGCGTCCTTCCACCGCAATGAGTGCTGATGGCCCAGTTAATTTATACAACGCCGTCGTGACAGCCACCGATGAAGATTCTGAAGGGCGCGGCGTGTTAGTCGCGATGAATGACACTATTTTCGATGCGCGAGACGTAACTAAAACAAACACCACTTCCGTCAGTACTTTCCAGTCACCTAACTTTGGTCCTATCGGTTACATTCATAATAGCGATGCCAAATATCAACGAAGCCCAGAGCGTAAACATACGACAGAAACCCCATTCGATGTATCAAAACTCAACACACTACCTAAAGTAGGCATTGTTTATAACTATGCAAATGCGTCGAGCTTACCAGTCAAAGCCTTTGTGGATGCGAAGTTTGACGGCATCGTAAGTGCTGGTGTGGGTAATGGTAACTTGTACCACACGGTCTTTGATGAGCTAGAAAAAGCGAGCAAAGATGGCGTTGTTGTTGTAAGAAGCTCTCGCACACCAACCGGCTCAACCACTTTGGATGCTGAAATTGATGACGACCAATATGGCTTTGTTGCCTCAGGCACACTAAACCCACAAAAAGCACGTATCTTACTGATGCTGTCACTTACTCAAACCAAAAACTATCAAGACATCCAAAAGATGTTCCAATACTATTAATTCTGTGTAAGGCATCTTTAGATGCACAAGAGGAGGTGTTACTCGCCTCCTCTTGCACACGACAATGTTGGCGCCCCGTATTAACCAAACAAACGGCGTTTCATCCCTGCTTTTTCAAGAATACGCGTGGTGATCTCTTCCACAGAGAGAGAGGACGTATTGATATATGGGATCGCCTCTCTTCTAAACAACGCCTCTACGGTGTCTAGCTCCAACTTACACTGCTCAGTACTGGCGTAATCACTTCCAGACAAACGATTCTCACGGATTTCAGTCAAACGTTCAGGGTCGATAGTAAGCCCGAATAATTTATGACGATGGATCTCAAACTCAGGCAACAAACGCATCATCTTCACATCTTCCGCAATGAACGGATAGTTCACGACACGCAAACCAAACTGCATCGCCATATACAAGCTGGTGGGGGTTTTTCCGCTGCGCGATACTCCCAGCAGAATGATATCGGCTTGCTCCAACCCTTTTAGCGTGATGCCATCATCATGCGCCAATGTATATTCAATGGCCGCGATACGGTCGAAATAGGTATCGGAATCTTTCCCTACACTGCGAGAACGTTGCAACTTGGGTTTTGGCGCCATCTGAATGTCGTCTTGCACTTTCTGTACAATGCTTTCCAACACATCGTAGCTGTATGCAGGCGCTTCCAACAGCATTTCACGTACGTCTGGCACCACGATAGAGAAAAACACCAGAGGTTTGACGCCATTGCGTTGGTAGGAAGTTTCAATTTCTTTTACAACGTCAGCAACTTTGTCCTGGCTTTCTACGAACGGAAAGGTTTTTTCGTTAGGAATGAACGGAAATTGACCGAGAACAACATGCCCTAATGTCTCACATGTTATCGCCGTACCGTCAGAAACATAGAACACATCACGACTTTGGTTATTTATTTGCATTTCTGTTTAATTTTTCAAAATCTTTTGAGTAGGATGGTAAACATAATATTAATAAATCAGTTTGGCTTTCAGTTAGGTTCACCACAGCTTTAAAAATTCTTTTGAATTTTTTTTAGCCAGAACGTAATCGTTTGCCTTTGATGTCAATCTAAATGAAGCAATGTATGGTCAACGTGTAATAACAGCCAACATGCGATTGTTTAGAGCGATTTAAGTCCCCCTACTAAGCTGCAATGTTTCTGGAGAAAGACATGCAAAAGAACACCCTCTGGTTCAATGGCCTATCCATGGATGATGTCGACAAAGTCGGCGGTAAGAATGCTTCACTTGGCGAAATGGTTTCTAACCTAGCGAACGCAGGCGTTTCTGTACCAAATGGTTTTGCGACAACCTCATACGCGTTTAACCAATTCCTTGACCACGAAGGTTTGGATGAGCGTATTCACCAATTACTTGATGAACTAGACGTTGAGGATGTGGAAGCTCTGCGTAAGACAGGTGCAACCATCCGTCAATGGGTATTAGAGGCCCCTTTCCCTGCGGACCTTGAACAAGAAATCCGTGAAAACTACCAAGAACTGATTGAAGGCAACCCTGAGCTTTCAGTCGCAGTTCGTTCATCTGCTACGGCAGAAGACCTGCCTGATGCTTCTTTTGCTGGTCAGCAAGAAACGTTTTTGAACGTGAAAGGCATCGACGCAGTACTAGAAGCAACTAAGCACGTTTACGCTTCTCTATTTAACGACCGTGCGATCTCTTACCGTGTACACCAAGGTTTCGACCACCGTGGTATCTCGCTATCGGCGGGTATCCAACGTATGGTGCGTTCAGACAAAGCTTCTTCGGGTGTAATGTTTACGCTTGATACTGAGTCTGGTTTCGACCAAGTTGTCTTCATCACCTCTTCATGGGGCCTAGGTGAAATGGTCGTTCAAGGCGCAGTAAACCCTGATGAATTCTACGTTCATAAGCCAATGCTTGAAGCGGGCGAACACCCGATCGTTAAGAAAACATTTGGTTCTAAGTTGATCAAAATGATCTACTCTGACAACCAAGAGATCGGCAAACAAGTTGATATCGTTGATACTTCTGATGAAGAGCGCAACACGTTCTCACTGAACGACGAAGAGATCAAAGAGCTCGCCAAACAAGCGATGATCATCGAGAAGCACTACCAGCGTCCAATGGACATTGAGTGGGCAAAAGATGGCATCGACGGCAAGCTGTACATTGTTCAAGCTCGTCCTGAAACCGTATGTTCACAAACGGAACAAAACGTGATTGAGCGCTACGAACTACAGAACAAAGCAGATGTTTTGATTGAAGGTCGTGCAATCGGTCAACGTATCGGTAAAGGTGCAGTGCGTTTGGTTGACTCTCTGGACCAAATGTCACTGGTTCAAGAAGGTGACGTACTGGTTACCGACATGACTGACCCAGACTGGGAACCAGTGATGAAGAAAGCTTCTGCTATTGTTACCAACCGTGGCGGACGTACTTGTCACGCGGCAATCATTGCTCGTGAACTTGGTATTCCTGCAATCGTTGGCTGTGGCGATGCGACAAGCAAACTGACTGATGGCGCAACAGTAACCGTATCTTGTGCAGAAGGCGAAACGGGTTACGTTTACCAAGGTGAACTTGAGTTTGATGTAAAACGCTCTTCTGTTGATGAACTGCCACTACTGCCGACCAAAGTGATGATGAATGTGGGCAACCCAGATCGCGCATTCGACTTTGCTCAGATTCCAAACGAAGGTGTTGGTCTTGCTCGTCTAGAGTTCATCATCAACAAGATGATCGGTATTCACCCGAAAGCATTACTTAACTTTGATGCGCAAAGCGATGAGCTAAAAGCAGAAATTAAACAGCGCATTCGTGGTTACAAAGATCCTATCGATTTCTACGTGAGCAAGCTGACTGAAGGCATCGCGACTATCGCTTCTGCTTTCTGGCCAAAACGCGTCATCGTTCGTATGTCTGACTTTAAGTCGAACGAATACAGCAACTTGGTTGGTGGTAATGCCTACGAACCGCATGAAGAAAACCCAATGCTCGGCTTCCGTGGTGCGTCTCGTTACATTTCTCCAGTGTTTGAAGATTGCTTCGAGTTAGAAACTCAAGCTATCAAGCGCGTTCGTAACGAAATGGGTCTGAAGAACGTTGAAATCATGATTCCATTCGTGCGTACACCAAGCGAAGCTGCATCAGTGATTGATTTGCTAGCGAAGTTTGATCTGCGCCGTGGCGACCAAGGTCTTAAAGTCATCATGATGTGTGAACTGCCATCCAACGCGGTACTTGCCGATGAGTTCTTGAAGTACTTTGACGGCTTCTCGATTGGTTCAAACGACATGACTCAGCTAACGCTTGGTCTGGACCGTGACTCTGGCGACGTTGCTCACCTATTTGATGAGCGTAACGCGGCGGTGAAAATCATGCTGAAAATGGCAATAGACGCAGCAACCAAAGCTGGTAAGTACGTGGGTATTTGTGGTCAGGGCCCATCAGATCATGAAGATTTGGCGGAATGGTTGATGGAGCAAGGCATCAGCTCTGTTTCACTAAACCCAGACACCGTTATCGATACTTGGTTACAGCTCGGTAAAGTTAGCAGCAAGTAACGCGCTAAAAATTCAAGCCCTCACACTCCCCTTGTGAGGGCTTTGTTATTCATACGTCATTTCGCAATCAGTTCGTGATTCCTCTCTCAAGATCGCCATTTAGTCAATTTCATTATCAAAGTCTGATGACCTAGAATGAAGATGTATCGACAACTCCAGAGAGAATTTGATGAAAAAGTCTATCGCACTCATTACCACATTGATGCTCCTAGCATCTCCCGCTTACGCAGATTGGGATGATATTTCCAACAAAATGTCTGAGCTAGGCGAAGCGGTTTCTGATACTGCGCAAGATGCTTGGGACGATACCAAAGCCTTTTCAAAGCAAGCGTGGCAAGATTTCACTAATTGGTCCGAGGAAGCAATCAATACCGCGGGCGAGTGGACAGAAGCTAGTATCGAGAAAAGCAAAGAATGGATAGATGCAGCCGACAAGAAAATTGATGAACTGATGGAAGGCGACACGCCAGAAGAAGCTCGCCAAGCCGTAGACTTAATGGCGGATAGTGCTTTGCTCAAGTTGTTTAATGAAAAGCCGGAGGCCAAAGCCATTTACGACAACGCTTACGGCTACGCGGTCTTTGATTCTCGTAAATTGTCTTTATTGTTTCACACCAACTCAGGGTCAGGTGTCGCAGTCAATAAGGAAACAGAAAAACGCACTTATATGAATATGTTTGGTTTGGGCGTCGCACTTGGGGCTGGCGGCAAGTTTTACCAACAAGTGATTCTGTTTGAGAGCAAAGAAGACTTTGATACGTTCGTCAACGAAGGATGGGAAGCGACCAGTGAAGCCTCTGCTGTAGCTGGCGAAGATTCTGAGCAACTTTCAAAGCAATTTAACAGTGGCGTCGCCGTTTATCAGTTGAATGCAAAAGGCTTGCTCATCGATGCCAACGTGTCTGGCTCTAAATATTGGGTTAACGAAGAGCTCACCAACTCGCATTAATGCATAGCAACTAATCGCTTAGAGAGGACAGTTGTTATGCACCCTTATCAATAAGTTAACGCAGCTATGGCTCCTCAAAACTGAGTACTTGTGCAACTTTCTCATGGGAAGTCACCAGAAGATGGTGACTTCCCTTTCTCGTTGGATGGCTTTTCGTTATGCTTGCCCAAAACCATCTGCGATTCGGTATCCCATGCCTGACAATAACTTTAATAATCTGCTGGCAGAA
This sequence comes from Vibrio sp. D3, assembly GCF_043995865.1. NCBI lineage: Bacteria > Pseudomonadati > Pseudomonadota > Gammaproteobacteria > Vibrionales > Vibrionaceae > Vibrio > Vibrio sp. D3. The sequence goes on from NZ_CP171886.1 coordinate 820,322, forward strand.
GCAATTTCTGCTCTTAATACGCCTAACTTTACTCCTAAGCTTATGCGTGTCATTCGCACTCTTTTTCATTTTGATTGCGCGGTTATTTTAGGTTATCGAGAAGGTAAACATCCTATCTATCTCTACGACTCGATTGAGAACGAGCGAGAGTTACTTTTTCAACGCTACCTTACTGACTCATTTCAAAATGACCCTTTTTTTCTCAAACTAAACGAGACAAAACAACAAGGCATATTTACGCTCAAAGACGTGGCGCGTAAAGGCGTTGACTTCACTTCATACTGCGAGCAGTTCTATCATCAAACAGGGTGGAAAGACGAACTGAGCATGCTAGTCGAAGTCGAACCTGGCCGTTGGGTCATGTTGTACTTCGGGTATATGAATGATGGAAAATACTTTTCTCAACAGCAAATCAATAAATTAAAGCCCTACTTCCCGATAATTCAATCGCTTTGTCAGCAGCACTGGAAACAAACGGAGTTTACCTTTTCTGAGCCTGTTTTTGCCCAGAGTGCTTATTCTGGCAGTATGCGATTAGCCATTGAGCAAGCTTTAGCAACATTTGGCGTAGAATCACTCACTCGTCGCGAGCAAGAGGTGGCTTCACTTCTCGCTCAAGGGTTTGACACCAAAGAAATTGCCGCGCGGTTACACTTAGTGCAAGGCACGGTCAAAAATCATCGAAAACGCATTTACTCGCAGTTAAATGTGTCTTCATTGAGTGAGTTATTCCAGCTTTTCCTCAATCACCTCATTCTCCATTCAAGATAAAAAACTGTCCCTTAAGGGATATATCGACAAAAGGTGTCGCGTTTTAGTCTGAATACAACAACCACTAAGACAGACAAAAAGAATGACGACACCATTACTGCAAGATTTACAAGATCGTGGCTTGATTGCACAGGCCAGCGATTTGGAAGAAATTCAGACACTTCTCTCACAGCCACAAACCGTTTACTGCGGCTTCGATCCTACAGCAGGCAGCTTGCACATCGGCCATCTTGTGCCTTTGATTATGCTTAAGCGCTTTCAAGATGCCGGACACCAAGCTGTTGCCTTGATTGGCGGTGCAACGGGCATGATTGGCGACCCGAGCTTTAAAGCGACCGAGCGCAGCCTGAATTCTTCAGAAATCGTCTCAGGTTGGGTTAACGATCTTTCTAATCAAATTCAGCAGTTGATGAATCACCAACTGACCAAGCCAATGATCATGGTGAACAATGCTGACTGGATGAAAGCGATCAACGTCATCGACTTCTTCCGTGATGTAGGTAAGCACTTTTCGATCAATACCATGATCAACCGAGAATCGGTAAAACAACGCCTGCAACGACCTGACCAAGGCATCTCCTTCACCGAATTTAGCTACGCTCTGCTGCAATCGTACGATTTTGCCGAGCTAAACCGTCAATACGATTGTCGTTTGCAAATCGGTGGCAATGACCAATGGGGAAACATCGTCAGTGGGATCGATTTAACTCGTCGCCAAAATGGTGAGCAAGTATTTGGCTTAACTCTGCCGCTGATCACCAAATCCGATGGCACCAAATTTGGCAAAACCGAAGGCGGCGCAGTGTGGCTAGCCCCTAGCAAAACCTCACCTTACGCCTTCTACCAGTTCTGGCTTGGCGCAGAAGACGCCGACGTTTACCACTTCTTGCGTTACTACACGTTCTTGAGCTGCGAAGAAATTGCCAGCATTCAAGCGCAAGACCAAGCAAGCCAAGGCAAGCCACAAGCACAACGTATTCTCGCTGAAGAAATGACGCGATTTGTTCATGGCGAAGACGGCCTATCTAGTGCCGAGCGCATCACTCAAGCACTGTTCAGCGGTAATGTGCAACAACTGAGTTTGGGTGAATTAAAACAGTTGGAGTTAGATGGTTTACCAAGCATTGAGAGCACACAACAAGATTTGGTTGAGCTATTGATTGAGTCGGGCTTAGCAAGCTCGAAACGTGTTGCACGCGAACACATCAGCAACAACGCCATCAGTGTAAACGGTGAAAAAGTGTCGGCTGATAACCCGAGTTTAAGCTTCCCACTGTTTGACCAATACTGGTTACTGCAACGCGGTAAAAAGCACTTCTGCCTCGTAAAGCGTGCCGCTTAACAAAGCATCGGAATGACACCTCACAAGGCAAAGTGATATAGCGAGTTAACTGACAAGACTTTATAAGGTTAGCTCGCTCTAGTATCGGCTGTGCATACCAAAATGATGAGACATTCCATCTTCCATTCGGCCGCCTTTCCAGCCACCAGCACCGAATAAATTAAGCACATCTTGAGCGGTATAATCGGCACCAGCAAAGAAGTCATTCGCCACATCAGAGCGGATGGCTTGCAACTCTGGTTGATTTTCCAAATCAAGATCTTGCGGATTCGCGTACAACGCCAACGCAATTTTTTGTTGGCACGTGCTTAACTCACTGGTGCTCGTCTTTACCTGACCGACGGAAAAGTACTCACGACTGCCGTATCCCACCACCAATCTGGTACTCATTAGCTTAATCACTTTCTTAATGCGGCGACGTTGTATAAATCTCAACATGTTGAAGCCCTTATTTATATTTCGATAATTAATAATAAGTTTTGTATACCAAACATCAATACTCTAGAGTGTCAGGGTTTAGCACGGCGCTCAAAGAGTATGGAGTTCAAGAGTGAAAATTGACGATCTAAAACTGTTCACCAAAGTCGTCCAACTTGGCAGCTTTACAGCGGCAGCAAATGCTTTGGATTTGCCACGAGCAAATGTTAGCCGACGCATTGGAGAACTGGAACGTTACCTCGGAACGCAACTTTTTCACCGCACCACTCGCAGCCTTTCGCTGACAAACAAAGGCGATGCCTACTACCAAGATCTGCAAAAAGTGCTCACCTTGCTTGATTCGGCAAACCAGCAAGCCAGTAACGAAAGCATCGAAGTCAGAGGCAAAATCAAACTTGGCCTTCTGCCAGAAACCTATGAACCTCTTCAACCCATTTTGTTTGAATTTCAGGATCAATATCCGCAGGTTGAGCTCGACATTCGCAATATCAACAATGGCTTTATTGATATGTTTCAGCAGGGGTTGGACATCGCGCTGCACGGCGGCATGCTGTTTGATTCAGACATTGTCGCCAGAAAGATCTTAACGCTAGACCGATGTGTCGTTGCCTCACCGAACTATCTTCAAACTCACGGCACGCCCGCTACATTAGAAGAGTTGAGCGATCATCAGTGCATTTGTTTTCGTTGGCCAAATGGCAATGTCGACAACCTTTGGCACTTTCAGGAACAAAACGTAGCGCTCAAACCGAAACTCATTTCCAACAACATCGGCTTTATCAAAAGCTCCACAGTGCTAGACCGCGGCATCAGTTATATCCCAAAACTGTTGGTAAAAAATGAGCTCGAATCCGGTGCATTGGTGCAAGTATTGTCTCAATATGCCGTCACAGAAGAAACGGGGTGGTTACTCTACCCTAAGCCGAAAACGCTGAACCAAGCTAGCCGGTTACTTATTGAACATTTGTGCAATAAAATTCCAAAACTTTTGTAGTTTACATTTATTGTCATAAAATTCGTGACATTGAATCATGCACACGCATGATTATCTGAACATCTGTGAATTATAAGATGGCGCCGAAATTATGGAGCCATCTTATGAATCATCAAATTAAAACCGCCGCGCTGAGCACTATCGCGCTCTCTCTACTCGGCTGTAATCAAGCTCAACCTCAGGTTGAGGAACCAAGCGCATCCAGACCCGTTCAAGTAATTGAAGTCAACGAAAGGAATGAAGAACTCAACAAATCATTCAGCGGGATCGTAAAAGCAAAAGAAACCGCGTCACTCTCTTTTCGTGTACCTGGCACCGTGGAAAGCGTGTTCGTAAATAAAGGCAGCTTGGTAGAAAAAGGCCAAGTCATTGCCACGCTGGACAAGCACGACTACCAAGTCTCATTAGAAGAATTACAAGCACGCATGTTAGAAGCACAATCAGCACACAAACTCGCGAAAGCCGAGTTAAAGCGCGTAAAACAAGCAACTTCTGATGATGCCATTGCCAGCGTAAACTTAGATCGAGCCATCAGCAGCTACGAACGTAGCGTCTCTGCCGTCAAAGTGGTTGAGAAAAACATCCAACGTGCAAAAGATGCCCTACGTTACACCACTCTACGTGCACCATTCACTGGTATTGTTGCCGACGTTTCAATTGATCCACATGAGCAAACCTTGCCGGGTGGCAGTGTTGTGTCAATTCAGCAAGAAGGCAGTTGGGAAGTCGACATCGACGTGCCGGAAAATATGATTGCGCAATTCGCATTAGGTCAGCCAGCATCGTTGACTTGGTATGATTCGGAGCAATCCTACCGAGCAACCGTAGCAGAAATCGCGCCGAAAAAGCACCTGCTCAAACAAACCTATACCGTCACGCTAGACATCGATTCCATTTCCAGTGCGCTATTCAACGGTAAAGCAGTCACGGTTAATACCGCGCTCAACACCAGTCACTCAAGCAATTGCTTTCCTTACTCTGCAATTTTGGGTGAAAAACAAACTCTGCACGTGAATGTGGTTCGTGATGCGGTTATTCATTCAGAGCCGGTCTATCTTGACTCTATCGACGCATACCAAGCGTGTGTGACCGGAAGTTTTGAGCAAGGCGATTATGTGGTGATCAGCGGTAGCCATTATCTGAGCGAGGGCGATGCCGCCCCAAACCTGACTATCAAGACGTTGTAGGTGCGAATCCATGATCAATTTAGCTGAATTCGCGATTCGCCAACGTAAGTTCGTTCTGTTCTTTATCGTATTGAGCGTGATCGCTGGCATCTATTCTTACTTCGACTTAGGCAAGTTAGAAGACCCGAGCTTTACGGTAAAAACTGCGGTAGTCGTGACCCTTTATCCGGGTGCATCTGCCGAAGAAGTCGAACACCAAGTCACCGATACCGTTGAAACCAAATTGCAGGAAATGGCGGAGTTGGATCGCTTGCGCTCATTGTCTCGTCCCGGTTTGTCTATGGTCTTTGTTGACCTCAAAGAGAGCCTTAATTCCAAAGCACTTCCGCAGGAATGGGACTTATTGAGACGCAAAGTAGACGATGTAAAACTGCAGTTGCCTTCCAGCGCGCAGATCAGCGTAGTGCAAGACGAGTTCTCTGAAGTCTACGGCATGCTTTTCTCTATCCACAGCACAGATGCTGCACCAGAAGAGTTGCGTCGCTACGCCGAAGAGCTGCAACGCCAAATCAAAGCCGTCGACGGCATCAAAAAGATCGAGCTACACGGCGTTCAACCTCGCGTTGTACACATCGATATGCCAGATGAGCGCCTGGCTCAATATGGTTTGTCGATCGCACAAGTTTGGAGCCAACTGAGCACACAAAACAGCACGTTCGAAGCGGGAAAATTCGATGCAGGTACAGAGCGTATTCGTATTGCGCAAACCAGTGAGTTTCAGTCTCTAGAAGACATTCGCAATTTAATCATCAATGGTGGCACCGGAGAGTTTGGCTCGGGGTTGATTCGTCTTGGTGACATCGCCGACATCACCATGGGTTATCAAACACCAGCATTGGCAGAAAACCACTACAACGGAGAGCCCGCTGTCACCTTGGCTGTGAGCCCAGTTCAAGGCATTAACGTGGTGTCACTTGGCGATACGATTCAAGACATCATCGCTAACTACCAGGCAACGCTGCCGCTGGGTGTCGACATCTCGACCGTTGCTTATCAACCTGAAGAAGTACAAAAGTCTATCGACGACTTTGTTGGCAACCTGCTTGAAAGTGTCGCGATTGTTTTTGTGGTGTTGTTGGTTTTCATGGGCTTTAAGAGTGCGACCATCGTTGGCGCAAGCTTGCTCCTGACGATTTTGCTCACGCTTGTATACATGAACATCGCCAGCATCGATTTGCACCGTGTCTCGCTAGGTACGTTTATTCTCGCACTGGGCATGTTGGTGGATAACGCCATTGTGATCACCGATATGATGATCGCCAAGCTCAACAAAGGTATCGAGCGAACTCGCGCCGCGATTGATTCCGTCAAAGAGACCTCCGTGCCACTTTTAGGCGCAACTGTCATCGCGATTATGGGCGCAAGCCCAGTGTTGTTCTCCAAAACCGACTCCGCCGAGTTTGCGAGCTCTGTGTTCTACATTGTGGCATCGTCACTGTTGCTTTCATGGATCGTCGCGATGACGTTTACGGTATTAATGGCGTGGATGTTCATCAAGCCAAAAGCTAACAACGAAGAGACTAAACCGAGCCGTTATAAACAGTTGGTATTCTGGACGGTGGACAACCCGCGTAAAGCATTAGCCGCTTTGGTTCCGTTGATTTTAGTCACCGCCGTGGCAATCCCGTATGTGGCCGTGAACTTTATTCCTCAGTCGGATCGCTCAATTGTGTTTCTCGATTACTGGCTACCCAATGGTGCCAAGATTGAACAAACCTCGGCAGACATGCGCAAAGTTGAAGAATGGTTGGTCGCACAACCAGAAGTGGAAAGTATCTCTAGCTATGTCGGCACCAGTGCACCTCGCTTCTCGGTAACGGTAGAGCCTGAGCCGCTCGACCCTGCCTACGGGCAGATTCTGATCAACACCAAAGACTACGAGAGCATCAGTCACTTGGTAACGCGTGGCGATGATTGGCTGAAAGAGGCGTTTCCGGATGCCGAACCTCGCTTCCGAGCGCTGAAGCTAGCAACCAAAGATAAGTTCGCGGTTGAGGTGCGTTTTTCTGGTCCGGATGAAACCGTATTACATCAACTAGCGGCGGAAGCGAAAACGATTTTTGCTTCAAACCCTGATGCAAAATACATTCGCGATGATTGGCGCCAAGAAAGCAAAGTGCTCAAGCCGATTCTAAACCAAGACAAAATGCGTCAAGCAGGAATTAACCGCGCCGATGTCGCTTTCGCGCTAAAACGCGCATCAGACGGCATGCCGCTCGGACAAATGAACCTGAATGATGAGCTGATTCCAATTCAGTTACGTGGCACATCGCAAAACATGGCGTCACTAGAAACGCTACCTGTGCGCTCGCTACTTGGCTTTAACAGCGTTCCACTTGGTCAAGTGGTGGATGGATTCGAACTGGTCACCGAAGAGAGCATGATTTGGCGACGAGACCGCGTGAAAACCATCACGGTTCAAGCGGGTGTAAGCCGAGACTCCACACCAGCGAATGTAAGAAATGCCATTAAAGATCAGGTTGAAGCTATCCAACTTCCGGCGGGTTACAGCATGGAATGGGGAGGCGAATATTACGATGAAGACAAAGCGGTCACCGACATCATGAAGCAGCAACCAAAAGCAATGCTGATCATGGTGATCATTTTAGTCGCGATGTTCAACGGCTTTAAGCAACCAATCATCATCCTCGCAACGCTACCACTGGCAGCATCAGGGGCTGTGTTTGCTCTGCTTGGATTCGATAAACCATTTGGCTTTATGGCGCTGATCGGAGCTATCACACTAACCGGGATGATCATCAAAAATGGCATCGTACTAATGGATCAAATTGAGCTCGAACGCACAAATGGCAAGAGCTTGTCTGACGCGATCAAAGAAGCCACGGTCAACCGTACTATGGCCATTTCTATGGGTGCGTTAACGACCGCGCTCGGCATGATCCCGCTGCTGTCAGATCTGCTGTTTGACCAAATGGCGGCAACCATCATCGGAGGCTTGGCGGCCGCAACCATATTGTCACTGTTTGTCATGCCGGCACTGTATCGCCTTGCTTATAAAGAAAAAGCACCATCCATACAAACCAACGCTGAGCTAGAGGAGGCGTCATCGTGAAAAAATTCATTCTAACGCCTGTCGTTCTAGCCCTAAGTTTAGCGGGCTGTGCAGTGGGGCCAGACTACCAAGCACCGACCACCAGCATGGCAGAAACCTACTTGAACGCCGAAAATGCAGGGTTGAGTACCGATTCACAACACGTTGAGTTTTGGTGGACTAAGTTTCACGATCCAGTGTTGAATCAAATAGTTCAAGACATGCAGAGCCAAAACATTCCGCTGAAAGTGGCGGCCGAGCGGGTGAAAATGGCCAACAACTATAAAACCATGGTGGAGTCATTCAAAGTACCGACAATTAATCTCGGTGCGGGTTACATGAACTATCAGTTCAGTAAAAATGACTCTTCACTCGGTCCGATATTGAATCCACTCAGTGATGCCGTGCCGGGTCTACCACCTCAAATTGGTAACGTCACCCTAATGGATAATCAACACGATGGCGTATTTGCAGGCGCGAGTATCGCTTGGGAAGTTGATCTGTTTGGGCGCATTGACCGCCAAGCGAACGCGGCGCAAATTCGTCTCGAACAAGCTCAGATCTATCAAAGCGGCTTGAACACGGTGATCACAGCGGATTTGATTCACAATTACTTGCAATACCAAGGCGCAAGCGAGCGCCTTGAGTTAGCAAAGTCGAACTTAGAAGATCAACGACGCACACTTGATCTCGTCGAGAAAGTCGTGCGCAGCGGCTACGGATCTGATCTCGATTTAGCCCAAGCGAAGGCCACGCTTGCGGCGATGGAATCGCTCGTTCCGCAGTTAGAGATTGCACAACAAGCGCACAAACATCGTTTAGCGGTACTGCTTGGCGAGCCGCTAACGCAAGTCGAAGTTCGCCTGTCAAAACAGCATCGTGTACCTGTCATGCAAGACATGGTGCCGGTCGGTTTACCTTCCGATCTGTTGAAACGTCGTACCGATATTCGCTTAGCCGAGCGCGAAATGGCCGCGCTCAATGAAGAGTTAGCAGCAAGCGTTGCTGATCAATATCCGAAGTTCTTTTTGACGGGCGCTCCGGGGTTGTCGGCGTCAAGCTTTGACGATCTCTTCAGTAGCGATTCTTTCGGTTGGATGGGCGCGGCAGGCGTAAGCTGGAACTTGTTCGATGGGGGGCGTGGCGAGGCAATTGAAGCCATCAACCAAGCGCGTTTTGATTCGGCGACATTGTCTTATCAACATACGGTAGAGGCGGCTTTGGCAGAAACAGAATCCTCGCTGTTTGCTTATGGTCGCAGCCAAGAAAATCAGCGCCGAATCGATGATGCATTGAAAGCCACCAATAACGCCGTCAACAAAGCCAAGTCACTGTACCGAGCAGGCTTGATTGATCACTTATCAGTTTTAGATGCGCAACGTCAGCAACGCATGATGCAAGATCAGCAAGTCGCGGCAAAGTTACAAACCGCACAAGCTACGATTGCGCTCTACAAATCACTTGGTGGTGATTGGACGCTACAACCAGAAGCACAACCCGAAACGAATGCCAAAGGTTAGGTTTCTTACAAGCCTCACACCTTTGCATCATAACGGATGCCGTTAAATCGGTTAAAAAGAGGCCACTTAGATGGCCTCTTAGTTTGTGAGGCAAATATTTCTACCACCTATACCCTCTCTCGGTTGTATAATGCCGGCTCTGAAATATTTTGTTACGTTACTTCGGTAACCCCTGAGATTACAACATGAACAACAGCAGATGGGTCGGCTTTATAGGCGGCACGATTGTCTTACTTAGTACCTTTATCCTCTTCGGATCTTCCGTCCACGCTGCTTGGTACCGAATCCCTGCGGAAGCCATTCATGGTATCGCCTTCACTCTGGCTTTTGGTTTAGGGTTAAACAGCCTACTGGCGTACGCGACGGCAATGCTTACTCTCGCAGCGCTATTCTACATAGGTTTTGTTGTTGGCTACCGTATTCATCAGAAACTTAAATAAACTTCTGTCTCAACCTGAGCTTAATAACGGATACTTGATAACTAAAAAGGGAGCAAAGGCCCCCTTCTCAGATATCAGCATATAGATGTTCTATGCCCGTTTTAATCATTAAGGTGGTATACCCTCAACGATTGTTGCATGCCGAAAACATCATCACCTAAATACTCAACCGTCATTGGAATGTTGGTCAGCAGAGTAAAACTGGAGTCACTGAACCTTCCATCAACATCACTTTCCAAATGAACAAAAAACGCAGGCTTATCCGCAACCAATGTAATTTGGCTACCCTCAATCGAGACATCAATATTGGCTTTCGCTATCGGCAAGGTTTTTAGCTCGTGAGTACTAAACCATGTGTTGCTTATTCTGTCTTCACCGATTTGCGCTTCAACATAGAGGAAGCCTGACGTAAGTTCATCCTTCTCAACCGATTCATCCAATTGCCACAAAATCGTATTGCTGTCTGCTATGGCTGTTTGTTCTAAGCTCCAACATTGCTTTTCTTCCCCTTGCCAATCTACCCACTTAAGCAGTGCGTTGACGCTTGCGGGCTCTTTGGCATCATTGAGCAAATGCAGGCTCAACTTGCCTGTATGCTCGGAAAATACCAAATACTGCGGCGCAAAAAAGCGTTTTGCATGGTAGTGCAACTGCTTCCATCGACCACTGTATTCCAAACTAGACCAAGAACTGACAGGCCAGTTGTCGTTGAGTTGCCAATACAACATGCCGCGACAAACTGGAGAAATGGAGCGCCAATGATCGCACGCAGTTTTGATCGCGATTGCCTGCTGAACTTGGCTTAAATACAGCATGTTCTCGAATCCAGAAGGAAAACGAAAATAACGCGTGAACATCTCTGTGATGATACTGTTACCACGAGGATTCTTCTGATGTTGTTCAAAGGTTAGGGACGTGATATTCCAATCTTGCTCCGGGACAAACTGCTTAACTTCTGCAAAAGATGGCCAAGATTGAAAACCAAACTCAGAGCAAAAACGAGGATTCACGTCAAGGTAGGCATTGAATGATTTTCCTGAATGCCAAACGTCCCAAAAGTGCATATCACCTTTACTATCATCATGCCACGCGTCACCGAAATCTAGTTCACCATTACACGGGGAACTTGGCCAGAAACGACGAGCGCTATCTTGTTCGGTAATCACCTGCTCAATCATGCGGTTGAGGCGATCGTAGTTAACCGTGTATTTGACTTTGTTGTGCTTAGATTCTTCGTACCAACCAATAGCTCCAATCACTTCATTATCACCACACCAAAGTGCTATTGATGGGTGCTCTTTAAGCCTCGATATTTGGTATCGAAGCTCACCTTCGACCTCTTTTAAGAAGTCATTATCAGATGGGTACAGTGAACATGCGAACATCATGTCTTGCCATACTAACAAGCCGAGCTCATCACACAGATTGTAAAAGGTTTCACTCTCATACTGACCACCGCCCCACACACGTATCATATTCATGTTGGCGTCAACCGCACTTTGCAAAAGGTTGCGATAACGTGTTTCGCACTCTCGCCCCGGCATTGCGTCAATAGGGATCCAGTTGGCGCCTTTGGCATTAATTGGTACGCCATTGACGATAAATTCCATCGCAGAGCCATGTTCATCAGCTTGGTTATTTAGGGTTAACTGACGCAAACCAACGTTGCGCGTTAACTTTTGCTCTCTGCAAGAAATGGTAATGGGGTAAAGATAAGCTTCGCCATAACCCGATGGCCACCAGCGTTTAGGCTCCGAAATGTGGAACTGGCAATGATAGTGACCACTTCCTTTTGTTTGAATGCATTGACGCTCGCCATTAAATTCAACCATCATTTCATGGCGTTGACTGTCCGTTTCAACTTCAACTTCAACTTCAACTTCAACTTCAACTACTACATCAAGAAACACACTCCCATCGGCTTGCCAATGCTGCTCTGTCGAAAAGCCTTTGAGCCAAAGCTCATTCACAATGTCGATTTGAATGGGGTCGTAAATACCCGATACCATCAAGCAAATGCCCCAATCCCATCCTGAATGACATTGCGTTTTTCGGATCAAATTCATATGCAGAATTTGATTATTTCCCATTGCGGAAGGGATTGGGAAAGGCAATTTTTTGGCGCGTTCCACACCTTCTATATCGACTCTGGCGAATTGAACAAGAACAGTATTTATGCCCTGTTTTAAATAAGGTTTGATATCAACTCGTTGTTGAGTAAACATGTTGCTGCAAGTTAGTGCTAACTCACCATTAATATAGCAGGTTGCCAAGGTATCGACACGAGTTAGCGTCATCCAAACTTGCTTGGCAGACAACGTAAACGCGTCGACTTCAAACTCACGCGAGATATGCCACTCACACTCTTCAATCCAACGAACTTTGTTTTCATTATCGGCAAAATAAGGATCCGAAATGCGCTCTGCTTGTAAAAGCGCCGAAATATTATCGCCCGGAATAGACATTGGAATTTCAATATCGGGACGCTGTGGCGAGGTAAGCAACCACTGTCCATTAAGTTCGAAATGAGCCATTGAGTAAACCTCAGTTTGGAGAAGAAACATGTTTGCTCAATGTAATCCTGAGTAATCCATGCAAAAACAAGGGAAATGTTATTTACATACGAAATGCGGTGCACTTCACGTAAAAACACTTTCCTTTGATCTCTACCCAAAAATCAGCAACTTGGCTAACCTGTTAAAAATTAATCGAAATCTAAGGTTATATTTGCAACTTCGACATGTTAACATCATCGGCTTTTTGAACATCCTCACACTTTTCGTCGAAACGATGTGAGGGGAAATGCACGGCTTCATAGCCCTAAAAAGCGAAGTAATTATGTCAAATATGACGAATGCCGCCTCCCACACAGCGCCTATTCAGGATGCTGACTATTCTGCTATTCATCCCCCATCTCTGCTCAAGCGCCTCGAACTCACCAATCCTGTCTTTTGGTTAAGTGGTAGCTTCCTCACTCTATTCGTTTTACTTGCCCTAACGAATACCGACTCTCTAACCGCAATGGTTAACACCGGCTTCGGCTTTGCTACTAAATATTTCGGAGCTTACTGGCAAGTACTGCTTCTTCTGAATTTCCTTATTGGTTTGGCTCTTGCGTTTGGTCGCACTGGTTATGTGCGTCTAGGTGGTCTAGCGAAACCTGATATTGATAACTTTAAGTGGTTGTCAATTGTACTCTGTACCCTACTTGCAGGTGGTGGTGTGTTCTGGGCCGCTGCTGAGCCTATCGCGCACTTTGTGACTGCCCCACCTTTATACGGTGAAGCCTCACCGAAAACTGCCGCAATCAATGCCCTATCTCAGTCTTTTATGCACTGGGGCTTCTTAGCTTGGGCGATCCTTGGTGGTCTATCTTCCATTGTCTTAATGCACTTGCATTACGATAAAGGCCTGCCTCTTAAGCCGCGTACTCTGCTTTACCCTGTGTTTGGTGATAAAGCCATTAAAGGCTGGATTGGTGATGTTGCTGACGCATGTAGCATCATTGCAGTAGCAGCAGGAACCATCGGTCCTATCGGCTTCTTAGGTTTACAAATTAGCTACGCGCTAAATTCATTGTTTGGCCTGCCAGATACGTTCGTAACGCAAAGTATGGTTATTATGGCTGCGATCCTGATGTATACCCTTTCCGCACTGAGCGGTTTGAGCAAGGGTATTCAAATCGTCAGTCGTTACAACATCATTTTGTCTGTACTGTTAATTGGTTACATCCTGTTCTTCGGGCCGACAAGCTTTATCGTTGATGGCTACGTGCAAGGCGTTGGTCGTATGGTGGATAACTTCTTCCCTATGGCACTTTACCGTGGTGATACAGGCTGGCTAAGCTGGTGGACAGTATTCTTCTGGGGTTGGTTTATCGGTTATGGCCCAATGATGGCGATCTTTATTGCTCGTATCTCTCGTGGTCGTACAATTCGCCAATTAATCATGTCTATTAGCATCGCGGCACCGCTGATTACTTGCTTCTGGTTTAGTATCGTTGGTGGCAGTGGCCTTGCGTTTGAACTTGATAACCCTGGTTTGATTTCATCTGCGTTTGAAGGCTTTAACTTGCCTGCAGCACTGCTAGCGATTACTGGTGAATTACCTTACCCAATGATCATTTCGGTTCTGTTCCTGATCTTAACGACAACATTTATCGTGACGACGGGTGACTCAATGACTTACACAATCAGTGTAGTGATGACGGGCTCAACAGAACCAAACGCAGTGATTCGCTCATTCTGGGGCTTGATGATGGGTATTGTCGCTATCGCGCTTATCTCAATGGGCTCTGGTGGTATTTCTGCATTGCAGTCTTTCATTGTAATTACCGCCGTGCCTGTGTCTTTCATTTTGCTGCCAAGCATTTGGAAAGCGCCTGGCATCGCAAGTAAAATGGCAAAAGAGCAAGGACTAGTTTAAACCGCCTCTCTAACCAATATGCGAAAAAGAGCCCTTCATTGGGCTCTTTTTAATTCTGCACTTTATCCTACGCTATCAATGCGAATCATCACTGCATCTGGACGCCAATACTCGAATTCGCAGTCCATTAATTTGCCATCTTGTTTGTAGTTTACTCGACGAATTTTCAGAACCGGCTGTCCTTCAGCCAAGTTCAACGCTTTAGCGACATGAGCAGGTGCTGACGTTGGAATCACATCAAAACGAGAGCGCTTTGTCTCGTAGCCATACTTCTCACGATAAATACCCGTCAGTGACATGATGAGGTTCTCGGACAATATACCTTCAAACAGTGCTGATTTGAGTATATTTTCAACAAACAATACCGCTCGCCCATCAATAAAACGTAACCGTTCAATCACATAAATTGGGGTCATTCTCTCAACCTCTAACGATTTTGCATACTCACCTGCGGCCATTTCACTTCGCACGTTGAGTAACTTGGTTTCTGCAATACGATGCTGCTCTCGAATCATCTGATGGAAGTGAGAACGAGACAACGGGTTGTAACAGATCCGCTCTGGAGATACGTACCAGCCACGACGCTCTTCTCGGTAGATCAGGCCTTCAGTTTCTAAAGACACCAATGCATCTTTGATAGTGATTCGAGTCGTAGAAAATAGCTCACTGAGCTCCCTTTCTGATGGCAGCTTTTGCCCTTCCGACATGATGCCGGAAAGAATCTGCTGCTTTAAGCTGCTTCTAATTTTTCCTAATTGGGTACCAAATTGGCTGGTGCCTGTCGCTCTCATTCTGATCTAGTCCAACGATAATTTGATGAACAACATAAGGCGTGTGCGTAACAAAAATATGACATTAATCAACAGAACACATACCGAGCGTATGAAATATAAGTGCCATAGAAATTAATAAAAACTGTCAAATTACTTGCTCTAAATCGTCATATTCCATCCATAGCATACAAAGCGAACTTACTGACCTAGTCCAGAAGGATGGAGACAATGAAAACTTTGCTAAGTCGTTCAATTACCGCACCAGCGGCAATCATTGCGGTAACGCTCGCTGCGCCAACAGTAGCGAAAGAAGCCGATATTGAGTCATTGGTTACCGCAGCACAAAAAGAAGGGGCGGTTTACAGTGTAGGTATGCCCGACAGTTGGGCGAACTGGAAAGACACTTGGGCTGATTTAAAGTCAAATTACAACCTTAAGCACCAAGACACGGATATGAGCTCGGCTCAAGAAATCGCAAAATTCGCAGCTGAGAAAAAAAACGCGACCGCAGACATTGGTGACGTAGGCTTTGCCTTCGCACGTGTAGCGGTTAAAAAAGGCGTCACTCAGCCATACAAACCAACAACTTGGAATGACATTCCAGATTGGGCAAAAGACGAAGATGGTCATTGGGCACTTGCTTACACTGGCACTATTTCTTTTATCTCCAACAATAACCTCGTAAAAGACGCGCCAAAAACGTGGGATGACCTATTAAAAGGCGACTACAAAGTGACCGTAGGTGACGTCGGCGTAGCAGCACAGGCAAACAACGCAGTTCTCGCCGCAGCGTTCGCCAACGGTGGGGACGAATCCAACCTCAAGCCTGCGCTCAAGTTCTTTTCTGAACTCGCGAAGCAAGGTCGTCTTTCATTTACCGATCCGAACATCGCCAACCTAGAAAAAGGCGAAGTGGAAGTGGCGATCATGTGGGACTTCAATGCGTTGAACTACCGCGACAAAATTGACCGCGACCGCTTTACAGTGAGCATTCCTCAAGATGGCTCTGTGATTTCTGGTTATACAACCATAATCAATAAATACGCGAAGAACCCTAATGCAGCAAAGCTTGCTCGTGAGTACATCTTCAGCGATCAAGGGCAAATCAACTTAGCAGAAGGTTATGCGCGTCCAATCCGCACCAACATCACACTGCCTCAAGCAGTGCAAGACAAGCTAATTGCTAACGACCAATACAGCAATGTTCACCCAGTGACTGACTTCTCAGCTTGGGAAAAGTCCGCACGTAAGCTGCCACGTCAATGGCAAGAAAGTGTCTTAATCCACCAGCAATAAGAGTAAGTCGTTATGAGCAATAAGGTCATCCTTGTTGTTCTAGATGGACTGAACTATCAGGTAGCCCGTGATTGCATGGGCTACCTCAATGGTCTTCTAGAACAAAGTCGTTCCCAACAAGAAACTCGCGCAACGCTTTATCCTGTGCAGTGTGAGTTGCCCTCAATGTCTCGCCCACTTTATGAGTGCATTTTAACGGGCGTTCGCCCTGTAGAAAGCGGCATCGTAAACAACAATATCGTTCGTCTATCCAAACACGATTCCATTTTCAGTTTGGCAAAAGCCCAAGGCAAAGTGACCGCTGCGGCTGCCTACCACTGGGTCAGTGAGCTTTATAATCGCGCGCCATTTGAACCTGTTCGCGATCGTTTCACGCATGATGAAACCCTGAATATCCAACACGGCTGCTTTTACCATTGGGATCATTATCCTGATGAAGCCTTGTTCCTGGATGCAGAGTATTTACGTCGCAACTATAAACCTGATTTCTTACTGATCCATCCGATGAATATCGACGATACAGGACATAAGTTTGGCCTAGACTCTCGCCAATACCGCAATTGTGCGCGAGGTGCAGACATTATTCTTTCCAACTACATCGAACAATGGCTTGCTGATGGGTATCAAATCATTGTGACCAGCGATCATGGCATGAACAACGATCTTTCTCACGGTGGGATTTTACCTGAAGAGCGAGAAGTTCCTCTGTTTGTCATTGGCGATAAGTTTACCCATCAGGATTGTCATATTAAGCAAACTGATATTTGTGGCACCGTTTGTCAATTGCTAAACCTTGACCACACGAAGCCATACACTCAGGAATTGTTAGCACTATGAGCAGTTCTGTCCTCTCCCCAAGCTCTAGCGAATCACGCTCAAATTTGGCAAATACTTGGTTAAAGCGCTTTAAGCCAGCCATTTGGTTAGTGCCTTTCGCGCTGTTTTTCTACCTATTTCAACTCGCACCGATGATTTGGGTACTGTTAAACAGCTTTATCTACGATGGCGAGTTTGCCTTAGATAACTACATTGAAGTGCTCGACTCCGCCTTTATGATGCAGGCGTTTGGCAACAGCTTGTGGTTAGCTGTGTGGTCGAGCATTTTTGGCTTAGCCATTGCGACTTTGTTGGTCTCTTCTCTACGCAGAGTCGATTCTAAAGTCCGCGACGGTGTGATTGCGTTTACGAACATGAGCAGCAACTTTGCGGGCGTACCTCTGTCATTCGCTTTTATTATTATTTTGGGCACCAATGGGGCGATTACCCTTTTGCTCAAGCAGTATGGCTTACTCGGTGATTTCGACCTTTATGGTAAATGGGGCCTGCTGGCCATTTACATCTACTTCCAAATCCCGCTGGCGGTGTTGTTGCTCTACCCTGCGTTTGACGCGCTGAGTGATGATTGGCAAGCAGCCGCTGCGCTACTGGGAGCCAAAACATCACAGTATTGGGCGAAAATCGCTCTGCCAGTGCTCTCACCAGCCTTATTCGGTACCTTTATTATCTTAATAGCCAACGCAATCGGCGCATATGCGAGTGTTTATGCGTTGACCTCCGGTAACTATAACGTCATCACAATTCGAATTGCGAGTCTGGTATCGGGAGACCTGTTCCTTGAACCTAATCTCGCCGCTGCAATTTCGGTGATTCTAATGGCGTTACTTGCCTTTATCACAGTGATTAACCAATGGCTCATTTCGAAAAGCTATGCAGGTAGGAAGTAGTCATGCACAACGTTAATACTCGATTCCATAAAACAGTGGTTTATTCCATTGTTGGGATCATGCTCATCCCGATTTTAGCGACCTTTGTCTATTCGCTTTCATCACGCTGGGGCGCCACGGTGCTTCCGGATGGTTTCACTTTTGATTGGTACGTTAAATTGCTGACCGACCCACGTTTTTTGCAAGCGTTTGGGCGTTCGCTGTTTATTTGTATTGCTTCGCTAACCCTCAGTGTGCTTCTGGTTCTGCCAGCGATATTCGTGGTGTTTTACTACTTCCCGAAGCTCGATAAGCTCATGAACGTACTAATTTTGCTACCATTCGCTGTACCACCAGTGGTGTCATCCGTCGGCTTGCTTCAACTTTATGCTGACAGTGAAATATCTCTTATCGGTACCCCTTGGATTTTAATAGGCACTTATTTCACCATCGCGTTACCGTTCATGTATCGTGCGATTTCTAATAGCTTCGAAGCAATTAACCTTAATGATTTAATGGATGCTGCACACTTGCTAGGGGCAAGCACAACCAAAGCGTTTTTGATGGTCATTTTACCTAACCTCAAAAAAGGATTGATGGCATCGCTTTTCCTTTCATTTTCATTTCTATTGGGAGAGTTTGTGTTCGCCAATATTTTAGTCGGCACACGTTATGAAACCCTGCAAATCTACTTGTATAACATGCGTCAGACGAGCGGCCACTTTACGTCTGCCTTAGTGATGACCTACTTCCTATTTATTTTTTTCCTGACTTGGTTGGCAAGTCGTTTCAGCCGAGGAGTCAAACAATGAGCTACGTAACAGCGAAAAATCTGACTAAACGTTTTGGTGATAACACCGTATTTGAGGACATTCACTTTAACATCGAGCAAGGTGAATTTATTACGCTTTTGGGCCCTAGCGGTTGTGGTAAATCGACGCTACTTCGCAGCCTTGCAGGGCTTAACCCTGTCGATGGCGGCGAGATTTGGGTAAACGGAGAAGATATCACGCATCAAGTCCCGCAAGAGCGTGGTATTGGGATGGTCTTTCAATCGTATGCGCTGTTTCCCAATATGACCGTTGAAGGCAACATTGTATTTGGCTTAAAAATGAAAAAGCTTGCGAATGATGATATTCGACGTGAAGTAGCTAAAGTCATCAAACTGGTGGATCTGGCAGGTAAAGAAAAACACTATCCACATCAACTTTCTGGCGGTCAGCGCCAGCGTGTCGCACTCGCCCGAGCGTTGGTGGTTAAACCTCGCATATTATTGCTTGATGAGCCACTTTCTGCGCTTGATGCCAAAATCCGCAAACATCTTCGTCAGCAAATCCGAGATATTCAGAAAGAGATGAATCTCACCACTATCTTCGTAACTCATGACCAAGAAGAGGCGATGATTATGTCTGATCGTATCTTCCTAATGAGTAAAGGGGAAATTGTTCAAGCAGGAACACCTGAAGAAATTTATACTCATCCTGCTAACGAGTTTGTGGCTGGTTTCATGGGACACTACAACCTTGTAGAGGCCAATAAAGCCAAGCAACTATTCAACATTGATACCGAATGGAAAGTAGCGATTCGCCCAGAGTCTATATATGTAAAAGAGCAAGGTCGTCAATATGAAAGCCACATCTCAGCGCCACAAGTAGGTACGATCACCAACCACCAACTTCTTGGTAATGTTATTCGCTATCAAGTGAACGTTGAAGAGTGTGAGCTCACTGTGGACTTGCTTAACCGCTCTTCAGAACGCTTACTAGCGAATGGCAGCCAACTAGAGCTACTCTTTAACCTAAACGAAATTCAACCAGTGAGAGCCTAAACATGTCCAAACCTTTGTATGTTTTTGATATGGATGAAACCCTAATAAACGCTGACTGCGCAATGGTTTGGAACGAGTTTATGGTTGAGAGAGGCATCGCGACTGATCCTTTATTTATTAAGGAAGATCAGCGTCTAATGGCCTTATACTCTGAAGGCAAAATGGACATGGAAGATTACCTAGCGTTCTCCATGAAGCCACTAGAAAACATGCCGATTGAAGAAGTAAACGCCTTGGTTGAAGAATGTGTTGAAAGCCATATTCTGGCTAAACAGTTTCCTCAAGCCAAAACCCTGATTGAGCAACTGTCTCGTGATGGTATAGATATGGTTATCATCTCTGCCAGCGTCACTTTTTTGGTGGAAGCCGTTGGTCGCCGTCTTAATATTCCAACCGCACTCGGCATCGATTTAATCGAGAAAGACAACCGTTATACTGCTGAAATCGACGGTGTCCCTAGTTATCGTGAAGGTAAAGTCACGCGCTTAAAACAGTGGCTAGAAAATCAGCCTGAGCCTTATTCTGAAATCCATTTCTATACCGATTCAATCAACGATTTGCCTTTATGTGAATACGCAGATTACACCTACCTGGTAAATCCATGCCCACGCCTCAAAGAACACGCGAATCGATCACATTGGACGCTATTACGTTGGAATTAGCCTTCGGTCTTTATAGCAATAAAGGGCAGCTAACTGCTGCTCTTTTCCTTTAATTGCCTGGTTATACGTGAACTCAAATTTGAGACCATCGAAAAACAAACACACCAGTAACAAAATGGCGTAAGCCATGTCGAATTATTAAAAATAATGAAGATTTAGCAGTGTGATATGACAAGATTTATATAACCAAAATGGATAAAGAAAGGGCCATCTATATCTCATGATGTATTCAAATTCGACAGTCAAGCATTCCAGGAACAATAGAACAACATATTCACAATCCAGACTAACGATAATGAAAACATTGATTGAAGAATTAACATTTTAACAATCATTGCAACAATGTTAACTTTAGCTCCGTTGGTCGCGCTGGTGGTAAGCCTCTCACCAAGCCTATTGTCAGTTTTATATGGACGTTCGACCACCTCCAAAATGAATAGACACCCAATTTGGTGCCCTTTATTACGCCCGCAGAGGAAATTCTTTGCGGGCTTTTTTCTTTAAGTTGAAAGTCAGAGCGCACAGGATCAATTCTATTTGGTCAATCTCTCTACCTTGGAGGTAGTATACGAATCAACAAGCGGAGACAATTCTAGTAACTCTAACACCTTTTTCTCAAAGGTTTCATCAGCACTTCTCACCCAATCTAAAAACTTTTTTTGAGCAAACATAGGCTCGATTTCGTATAAAAACTCGATACTAAAGTAAAACTCATTTTTAATATGCAAATTGTAAACTCTTCGATAGTCCTTCTTATACTCCAAGTTACCTTCTACGTATTTTGAGTACGTTTTCTCTCCAACATCAATAGCCTGGCATTTAATTGGGGGGTAGCCGCGAAGAAACTCTCCTACGAGAAATTCTTCTTTCGCTCTCTTTTTTTCTTCGCTTATCGGCTTTAATCCCCAGCGATGATTTGCGTAATCGATAGCATCATTCATCATCTCTGTATGATCTCCTTTCTTAGATCCTTCAGGAGACTCTAGAGCATGATAAAACTCCACATACTCTTTTTCTATGAATGAAGACAATTGATTGACGGAACTAATATCCTCATTGGCAGACTTGATCCTTAGCCTAATATATAAACCACCTTGTTTATTTATAGGTAATAGAGGGTTTAATATTTTTTTTTGAAATGAGAAATAAATAGAAGCCAATTTTATTAACTTTTCATGCCGTTCTTCTTTTGAGTCAACATCGAATTGTTTTAACTCCACAAGATCTTGGTATACATGCCCTTCATATATATTGTTCGGACACTCAAATGACAATACTAAGTCATCTATCTGGAATACATTATGTAGCAAGTTTGAAAAATCTGGCTTTCCTCGAAAGCCATCTTTACAAGTTTTAATAAGGCCCATATTTCTAACTCTTGTTCTTTAAATATGCATCAATACCTTTAAACGAGAGCCTGCAATATGAGTTCTAATTCAAGTAAAGGTAAGGCACATACTAAGGTATGATGAAGGTCAAAAAGGAGAACGGATCTTTTCTAAATTTAAAATATCTAACATCGCCTCCAGTTTACTGAAATCTACACTTTTAAAAGTTACATCCGCTCCAGCGATAGCTCATCAAACACGCCAACGATTGATAATAAGCTTGAGGCTCTGAGACCACCTATGAAATGAGAAACAAAAAAGCCAGCCTTAAAAGGCTGGCAAGTAGAGCAAAAAGGTCAATGCTTACTGCTAACTAGCACTGAACTCGTATTGGATTCATTTTCGTCTGTTAGTCTCTTTATCGGCAGTTATGACTTGCTTGCTTTCTCTTTGTGGCACGTTACCTTTACTAACTGTTCTTGCTCATCTTTAATGTTTTTCACGATACGCTCATCGCGTGCGTGGATGGCATCCATATTCATTTGCTGAATATCTGCTACAGCTTCATGCTTCATTTCAGAAAAGTCCTGACGTAAATCTGAGCTCCACTCCTCTTTGTCTAAAGTGTTAGCAGCAGCGATTGGTGATGACATTACAACAATAAGACTTAGAGTAGATAGAAATACGCTTTTCATAATAAGCTCCTTGAGGATTAGCAGTTCGTTTTAGTTACAATTTATATACTGCACATACGATGCCAACTTTTATTTTGTTATTTTTCAACAACTTAACCAAGGCAATATATTCATCATTATCTCCATCTGGTAAATTTCGCTAACCAAGTGTTAAATTAACCAAGAGAATTAAACACGCAAAAGTATTCATAAAAAGAATAGTTTATCAGGAGATTTTCTCGCTGTTCTTTCATCGAATAAATTACGTAACAACCCACTCTAGAACTGCTTTGAATCAAAATACAGAAATAAAAAAGCAGCCCGAAGGCTGCTCCTAATCGTTAACATCAAGCTTGTTAACTCTATATATTTACTTCAACGCTCGACGTCACTGGCGACTTTCTGAAACGATTGATAAAGCGATGAATAAACCCCTTAATCGATCTGAAAATATTTTTAATATCTTCAAGCATTAAATACAAACAAGGCACCAGCACTAAAGTCAGAACCGTTGCGTACAACACCGCAAAGCCCAAAGCTACAGCCATTGGTATGACAAAACGCGCCTGCAAGCTCGTTTCAAACATAATCGGCAATACACCCGCAAACGTCGTTATGGAGGTGAGCGTGATCGCTCGAAAGCGTGCACAGCCCGCTTCAACCACCGCTTGTTTGATGTTCATACCCTTTTCTCTCACTTGGTTTACGTAATCTGTCATAACTAGAGAGTCGTTGATAACCACGCCAGCAGCGGCGATCAAACCAAATGTCGACATCATACTGATATCCAAACCTAGCCAGAAGTGGCCCCAAATCGCCCCCGTCAGACTAAATGGAATGACTGACATTACAATCAACGGTTGGGTGTAACTTTTTAACGGTACGGCTAACAAGATGTAGACGATGATCATGCCTGCAATAAAGAACAGAATCTGTTCATTACGCTGTGCTGCCTGCTCTTCAATATCACCACCCAATTCCGTTTTCACACTCGGGAAGACTTGCTTCATGTCCGGTAAGATATTGTCGTCAATGACCTTCACGATTTCTTGAGGTTCAACCAATTCTTCGTCTATCGAACCATAGACATAAACGGTTTGATACCCGCCTTCACGTCGAATGCTACTCACGCCCGGCTGCTCGTTGATCTTAACCACATCACCCAGCATGACCTTCTTACCTGCTGGCGTGGTAATCACAGCGTAACGTAATGATGAAAATGCTTCACGTGTCAGTTGCGGGTAACGCACCATAACTTTGATTTCTTCACCATCACGAATAAGACGCTGTGCTTCACCACCGTAGAAGCTGCCACCCACTTGCTCTGCGATCATGGTGAGATCCAGCC
This sequence comes from Vibrio sp. D3, assembly GCF_043995865.1. NCBI lineage: Bacteria > Pseudomonadati > Pseudomonadota > Gammaproteobacteria > Vibrionales > Vibrionaceae > Vibrio > Vibrio sp. D3. The sequence continues at coordinate 844,103 of NZ_CP171886.1, forward strand.
CGAGATCGTACGCTACAGGCGCAAGAGAAAGGAGAACTTCTTTGCTTCCTGAATCAATAGAAGATGAAATATCGTATAACCCTTCTTCCTGCTGTAAACGCTCTATCAAGTAACGCCCGGCCTCGTTCAATTCATTAATATTAGAACCAAACAGCAAGTAACCAAACTCATCTCTGTCACCACCACCCGCGCTCTGCTCACGGATTTTGATGCTCTTTATTCCAGGAATAACTGGCATAGCTTCACGCCAACGTCGAGCAAGCTCAAATGTATTGAACGGGCGTAATTCCTCATCAACCAATGGCACTAAAACACGGCCTTCGGTACGGCTTCGGTTGTACGAAAGCACATCACGAATCATGCCTTGACCATGTTCTGCGATGGTCTCTGATTCAATTTTTTGCATCACACGTTCGATGGTCTTAAGAGCGCTGATTGTCTGCTCGCTTGAAACGGTATCGTTCATTTCAATAGTGATCGCAGGATAGTCAGTAGGCACTTTAGGGTTAGGGATCACCCGAACATAATTCGCGTTGATCAAAGCCGCACTGATCAGCAGTAAACCGCAAAACACAGCAAACACTGTCCAGCGCCAATGCGTACATGTCGTGACAAAGTTACGATAAGTGCCGTTTACAAAGCCAAAAAAGCGTTGGTTAAATCGGTCACGCCAGCCACCAGGTTTAACTGGCTTAAAGTGGGTATGTGCGAGGTGAGCAGGAAGGATTAACTTCGATTCAATCAAACTGAAGATCAAACAAAGAATCACAACGCCCGCAATACCATAGAAGAAAGCACTGTCAATACCGCTAGACAACAAGAAAGGGGCAAACACGGCAATTGTGGTTAAAACGCCAAAAGTAGCTGGCGTGGCAACACGTTTGACACCGCGAACCACATTTTCGACGCCACCGCCTTTTTCTTCAATTTCGCTGTAGGCGCTCTCTCCCATCACGATGGCGTCATCGACCACAATACCGAGCACCATAATGAAGGCAAAAAGAGATACGATGTTTACCGTGATCCCTAATGCAGGCATCATCATCACCGCGCCAAGAAAACACACTGGCAGCCCAATCATTACCCACATTGCCAAGCGAAAGCGCAAGAAAATGGTCAGCATAATCGCCACTAAAGCTGCGCCTTGCAGCAAGTTTTTCAACATCATGTCGAGACGACCATTTAAATAATAGGTCGTATCCACTAAGACTTTGAGCTTAACGTCCTGCGGCAATGTCTTGTTTTTTGCTTCGATATAATTACGAACAGACTCGGCAACAGGGATAATGTTCTGATCACGAGTCGCTTCAACAGACATGTAGATCGCATTTTGCCCTGAGTATTCAAAGTAGCGCTCTTCTTCCGTAAAGCCATCTTTGATCGTGGCGATATCTTGCAGTAAAACCTTCGCACCATTTGCGCCAAGCTTTACAGGAATATTCCTAAATTCATCACCACGGTAGTACTGATTTTCAATCCTTACTGCGATCATCCCTGAGTTTGTTTTGACTTCGCCCGCAGAAAAGTTGGCAGAATAACGACTGATCGCGCTGCTGATATCGCTCAACGTCAAGTCGTATTTACGAAGAACGAGTGGATCAACTTCAATCGCTATCTCTTCCTCTGGTGCACTCAAATACACCAACATGACATTTTTGAGTTGAAGTAATTCATCCTCGACTTGCTTAGCAATGGGTTTGAGCTCTTCAAGCGGTCGGTCCCCAACTAACCCCATTTCGATTACATCTTGGCGCCACTCAACTTGGTAGACATTGATCGGTTCCATGCCGGCAGGTAAGTTGGATAAAGTATCAATGCGTTGATTTACATCATCCAAGACACGCTTGATATCAGCATTAACGTCTACCTCGATAGAGACATACGCGCTACCTCTAGAGGCCGTTGAGACCGTTTTTTTAATCCCGGTGACATCTTTAATCGATTCCTCAACCTTAACGAGAATACTTTCTTCAATTTCTTGAGGTGAAGCGCCAGGATAAGTCGCACGAACATCAATGTAGTTCACCTCAATGTTCGGAAACATCTGCCTTTGAATAAAGAGAAAACTCACCACACCCATGATGATGATGAACACCATCAAAAGGTTGGCAGCGACGGGGTTATTCGCAAAATAAGCAATTAAGCCCTTTTGTTTAGTATCTTCCATGACAAACTCCTACTTACTGTACGACGGTTTCGGAGTCGTCACTCTTTTTTGCGATTTGTACCGCCATGCCTTTTTGAGGGTACTCCGGCAAGGTAAGTACCAACTTATCACTTTGCTCTAAGCCTTCCCCCACGAGTAAAAACTCACCTTCTGCTCTCAAGACCGTTACCGTCCGAGGTTGAAGTTGATTCTCACCATTCACTACCCATACCGTGCGATTTTTGACTAATTCCTGCGGCAGGCGATAGATATGCTTTAGCTCCTTACCTGTGAAGCTCACTTCAACGTAGGAGCCAAATTTAATTGGAGGCTGCTGATTATCAATACCATATGGGTCAGCGATTTGAATGACCATGTTAATCATTCGGGTAGCGCTATCAATCATGCCTAAATCACGAACAACTCGACCTTCTCTAGTGGTAGAAAATACACCTTGCTGCGTCACTGTCGCGGTGAGCTCACCAATGGATTCGGGTAAAAATGCACTATCAAAACCGGCAATTGGTACATGCACCTCCGCCACTTCAATGTTATTTAGCGTTGCAACTCGAGAGCCAGATGTTACAAATTGACCAACACCAATGTCACGCTCAACAACCAGCGCATCGTAAGGTGCAACGACTTTGCAATTTTCTAAATCTCTTTTTGCTCGTTTGAGTGCTGCTTGAGCCGACTTCACTTGCGCTTGCGCGCTCAAAACCTGAGGCTTACGTAAATACAGGTCTGTCACTTGCTTATCGCTCAGTCTCTTGGCCTGGCGTTTTGCCACTTCCGCTTTGGCTTGCTCCTCAATTAAGCTCGCACGTGCGCTAGCTAAATTGGCTTCGGCTTGCAAAACCGACGCTTCGTAGTTGTCACTTTCAATCGTGAACAGTACTTCTCCTCGTTTCACGATCCCACCCGTTACAAAATTAGGGTGCCAACTTATCACTTCACCACTGACTTGCGCGGAAAGGTGTGTTTTTTCAAAAGGGACTAACTCACCATGGCTGGTTATCACCACTTTATGATCGGTAGGAAAAAGAGAAGAGGCCTGAACGGTAGGCTCTGTAATGGCATCTTTGGTTGACTCTTTTTCCGGAGCTGTCGCGGCGATTGCAGCATATCCTGCATAAGATCCACCAACGACAACGAAAGGTAAAAGCCAACGTAATACGGGTTTTGCTAACATCGAAAATCCTTTTTTATTGTTGTTTTCATCACCATGCTTTTATTAAATCTTTGACTCCCTGTAAGCATGATGGTGAGGGAATTACATTTGAATAGACGTCAAAGCAGCGCGTACCTTGCTTTTTCGGTTGCTAACTACAGAGTTATTGCCAATTCAAAGTTAATAAATTTAACAAAAAATTAACTAGCTTCGCAAGTTGCCCTGACTTAACTCTTCTTTTAAATAGCAAGGGACGTGCCAGGCATTTATTTATTAAAATTCAAGTAGTTATTATTACTCAACTATTTTAACCAGTGTGCTATTGGTCATAATCACCAGATATTAGTGATTATGACCAATTCAGACACAATCATAATTAAAATAAATAATTATCTGCGTTCAAAAAGGTGAACTTAATCCCGAGAACATGACAATTCATTGATTAATAGCCCGTTATCCAACCTTGTTGGATGCACGCTGCGGCAACTTAGGTCTATAATTTCCGATAAGTAACACTCTGTAAGACAAGGAAATGTACTTTGTTACATACACTCGCTAAGCTACTCTTCCCTTCTTTATTCACAATTTTGTCGGCATGTTCATCCGTGTCATTGAACGATCCCAGTGAAAAATCCACTAGCTTCCAACTTGGGTATCAAGGTGACTCCGTGCTTGCACAGTACTTTGAAGCTTACGGGAAAGACCCAAAGTCAATAACTGGCTTTTCCCCGTTAAATCAAGGACACGATGCCCTTCTTGCTCGCACCTCTTTAATCGAGTCCGCACAAAAAAGCCTTGATCTTCAATACTATATTTACCGTGGTGACGAAACGAGTCAGCTAATAACGTGGCGCTTGTATGAAGCGGCAAAGCGTGGAGTCCGAGTAAGGCTGTTGCTTGACGATATGCAAAAGCGAAACGATGACGTGATGGCAGCCCTCAATGCACATCCTAATATCGAAATCCGCTTATTCAATCCGCATCAGTATCGCGACTCCCGCTGGTTCGCACTTGCCAGTGACTTTGAACGTCTTAATCGCCGTATGCACAATAAATCTCTGATTGCAGACAGTGTTTCTGCCATTGTCGGGGGTAGGAATATCGGCAATGAGTACTTTTCTTTTGAATCACAAGTCGAATTTGGTGATTTTGATCTACTGCTCTATGGTGAGGCGGTACAACAAACTGCAGATCAGTTCGACCTCTATTGGAATAGCGCCTATGCGATACCAATGGAATGGATAACACCGGACTCACAGCAAATTACCGACCTGGCGATTCAAAAGCAGGTCGACAAACTCCAGCTAGAGGAAAAGTTCTCAACCGGCCGTTATGACTTCACTAAACTGGATATGTACCAAGCTCTCAAACAAGGCAATCTCAAGCTCTACTGGGGAGAAGCAAAAGTATGGTTTGACTTACCCGATAAAGTTGCGACCCGAGAGAGCCAACTTATTGATAATTTAACAGAGCTGGTTAAAAGTGTTGAACATTCATTTGTTCTTATCTCCCCCTATTTCGTCCCAACCGAAGTCGGCACTCAAGCATTGAGTAACGCGGCCAAGCGAGGTGTTGATATCACGATAGTGACCAATAGTCTCGCCTCTAACGACGTGTTTGCCGTGCATGGTTGGTACGCAAAATATCGAACAGACCTACTCGAAGCTGGGGTCAAGCTATGGGAAGTAAAAGCGAGCGCGAAACTCAAAAGCAAGTGGAGCCTCACGGGGAGCAGCAGAGCAAGTTTACACGCAAAAGCAATGACGATTGATGACAAAACGCTGTTTGTTGGCTCGATGAACTGGGATCCACGTTCAGCCGCTTTGAATACCGAAATGGCCGTTGTTATCGAACAGCCAGAATATGTGCAAATGTTTCTAGAACAACTGCCGAATCAATTGTCGAATAACGCCTATGCCTTAACTCTGCGCGACGGAGACATTGTCTGGACTGACATAAAAACAGGCAAAGAATATGATTCTGAACCAGAGGCCGGAGTATGGCGAAAAATGGGCGCTTGGTTCTCCGGCATATTGCCAATTGAAGATCAGCTATAACAATTGCCAATGTTTCAAAACCTCCCCGATAAAGCAATACAAGAATGGACACTAGATTTGGGGAAACACAATAAATACAAGGAAGTTCAATGTCAGCACAATGGAACGAGTACTATCAGAAAATTTTAAACCAACCTCACCGCCCAAACGTAGAAAATGCCGTAAACCTACTGAAACTCGAGAGCAAAGTCGCTCTTGATATTGGCTGCGGAATAGGTCGAGACAGTCATTTCCTCCTCGAACAGGGGTTTAACGTTCACGCATTTGATAGCCATGGAGATGCAGTAAAAACTTGTTTAACACGCTTTGAAGGCCAGAAGCGTTTCTCAATTTCACAGTGCTGTTTTACTGAGTTTGACTACCCTCAATGCAGCCTGGTTATCGCGAATGCCAGTTTGTTCTTTTGCCCGGACGAAGGCTTTGAGCAAGTTTGGACCAAAATAGACAGTGCCTTACAACCTGGCGGTATCTTTTGCGGTGATTTCTTAGGAGTAAAAGACTCCTGGGTTGCATCAGAAATGCATCCGAACATTACCGCATTAACGAAAAAGGAAGTGGAAAGTTTATTCGCGGATTACGAACTCATTTCATTGAATGAAAGAGATGAAGACGGAACCACAGTAGTCGGAAGCCCAAAACACTGGCACATGTTTAGTGTGACCGCTCGCAAGCGCTAAAAGCGGTCTCTCAAGAAAGCAGCACTTCAAATCAGTGCTGCTATCAGCGATTAATTGACTGGATACACCACTTCAAAACGTTCCAAAACTAGCGTACGTTTCTCATGCCAATCTATGTTCAACTCATCGCATTCAGCTTTAAAAAATGCAGTATGCGCGTCACGCCACCAGTTTAAGGTTCTATCACCTTCGCCTTCTGCGTAGGCAAACTCTGCGGTTACATCCTCATATTTGCATGTGCTGACATCAGTAATTCGTATTACACAAACGGGGGCCCCGTTCCAATTCATGACGACTTGTAAATGACCCACTTGTGGCATGCTTTCGCCATGCTCTCGATACCAAAGCTCCATACTGCAAGAGGCGGTTTTCTGTCCAATTCGAACCAAATCGGCGCATACGTTGGCGTTGTATTCATCGGCACAATAATAGTCAGCACTAACTGATGGTACGGCTGCTCTTTGTTCTGGTGATAATACTTTTAGATACTGCTCTAAGTAATCCTTAGCTCGCGCGTCCATGCTCACTCCATTAATCATAAATTCGCAAGGAGAATAAAAGATATCTCGACAAATAACCACAAGGAACAAACTGAAAAACAACAAGAATATGACTTTTACGTAGACGACAATTATTTCTTTTGTAATAACTTTGCTAAACGTTTGTGCTATTTGCTATTGTTGCATGGTCTATCTGTACTCTTCTCGTGAAAGGACGTTTTATGCGCTTATTTATTAGTATTTTTTTCTCGCTGATACTTGCCTTGCCGACAATGGCATCGGACGAAAAGTATTCAGAATCGGATCTGTTAGATAGACCATTAATGGAACGCTATATTTTAGATGAGCTAAAAGCACTGCGTCAGGACTATCAGAGCCTAGAAAAACGAATGATCACAGAGATCACCGATCGCGAGCTGACGGTTGCGGATAAATCGTTGAACTATGCCAACGTGACCGTAACCTACTTCTTCTACATCATCGCAGGTGTCGCATCGCTGATCGCCTTTGTAGGCTGGCAATCTCTGCGTGAGTTTAAACACAACACCAAAGAGATGGCGGATAAACGATTAGAAAAGATCGCCCAAGAATACGAGAAGAAATTTGTAGCACTGGAGCGAGATTTAAAACGCAAAACTCGAATTATCAGTGAAAACAATAAAGAAATTGAGAAAATCAACGAGATCCATAACTTATGGTTGCGTGCACAAAGCTCACAAACACCAGAGCAACGTATTGAAATCTATGATGAGATCTTGCTGATTCGCCCAGGTGATTTAGAAGCGTTGACTTACAAAGCAGACGCCGCGATGGAAATCAACGAATACCACTGGGCACTGAGCATCTGTAACCGCGTACTTGAAGTCGATTACACCAATGGTCCTGCACTGTATCAACGCGCTTGTGCATACTCTCGTCTTGGCATTGAAGAGCAAGCCATTGAAGACTTGGAACGCGCTATTGAATACAGCCCATCTATTCGTGACTTGCTTGCCGAAGAGCGAGACCTCGAATTGCTGCATGGTAACGAGCGCTTTGAAAAGCTCTTACACCTAGCAAACGAATAATGGAATGAGCAGCATGAGTAGTCACTTTAACTTAGAAGACGCCAGCCAAGTGTTGGTTGGCGCTTTTGCCCTCGCCGTACCCATCTCTTTTTCTGAAGAGGCGTGGCGACTGGGTGAAAGCTTGCCAATGGCAAACCTGCTCATGCTGTTAAGCCTTTCTGTCATTTTCCTCAGTTTTTTCGCCTATCAAAGCGTGTTCCAAAGCCACATCAAAAATCGCGTATCCATTTTTATTTTTCGTGTGGTTATCGCGTACCTCATTGCGGCCGTTGTGGTGGCGTTAGTTCTTTTCTGTCTTGATAAGCTGCCACTAATGAATGAGCCTTTGGTTGCGATAAAACGGGTCATCGTCATCACAATGCCGGCGTCAATGGGCGCGATCGTGGTGGACAGTTTCGACAAAGAATAGGAATAACACCTACTCTTCTAACGTTAAGTTAGAACCCGAGTGGTCTTTGCCTAACACATCTTCTGGGTTTCGCAGCGCGCAGGTTTCTAACGACAAACACCCGCAGCCAATGCATCCACCCAAATCGTTTTGCAGGGCTTTGAGCTTTTGAATTTTTTGCTCCAACTGTTCATGCCAATGGCTCGCCATGACTTCCCATTGCTGTTTGTTTGGCGCTTGATGTTTCGGCAGCTCATCTAGCGCATGTTTGATTTCTTCTAACGACAACCCCACTTGCTGTGCCGCTTTAATCACCGCAACACGGCGCAACACACTTCGATGATAGCGACGCTGATTCCCTTGATTTCTCCAGCTCGAAATTAGTCCTTTTTGCTCGTAAAAATGTAGGGCAGATACTTTCACTCCAGAACGTTTTGCCACTTCTCCTACGCTGATTTCCATCCTTGACTCCCTGTGTATCAATTTTGTTAAAAAAATACTTTACCTCAAGTTTACTTGAGGTTTTAAAGTTGCACCATCTTAATTAACGCTAAACCCCGGCGATCTCAAGATAATGTGTTTAGCGCGAACGACTTGGTTGTCAAACACAGAACAGTTGGACATCAACCTTTTGAAATCCATCGGGAGTTAGAGGCAAACATAATGAAAAATAAAACTCAGCCGTACTTAGCTGGCCGCTTATTCGACAGCATTTCCTCTGGCTTGTTCATGATGGCACTGCCATGGGTCATGCTTTCCGAACCTAACATGGGTACATTCGTCGCTTTAGTTTCTCTGAGCTGCACCGCGATTTCTTTTCTAGCAACGCCTTTCTTTTCCACTTTAATTGACCGACATTCACGCAAAGTACTACTCGTGCTCAATCAATGGATTCAATCGGGTATGGCTTTGGTGGTGTTCATTGCTTATTGGTTAGGGTTTGAGTCACACTGGTTGCTGGCTTTTGCGCAATTGGTGTATTGGGTTTCGAGTAATTTTGCATGGACGACCAACAATGCCTTCACCCAAGAAAATTATCAGCACCATGAGTATGCGAAAATTTCGGGTCAGCAAGAAATTGTAATGCAATCCACGACCCTCGGAGCTGGCGCGTTGGGTATTGTTTTGCTTGAAATGTGGGGTATGAAAGAGTTTGCTTTGTTTGCGGCCAGCGCCTCTGCGTTAGCAGCGATGTTCTATATTCTGACGCCTTATACTCAACAATTAAGGGCATCAAAATCCGTTGCTTTCATCACGCAACTCAAAGAGAGCAAACAAATATTCCGTCTCGAACCCCGATTTTATGGCTTTATTCTGCTCTCTTGCCTCTCTTATCCTGCATTGACGTATTTGAGCAAACTGGTGCCGATTTGGTTTTCTGAACAAGGCATCTCTGGCGATTGGTTTGCAGGGTTCAACATCAGTTTTGGCCTCGGCTCGTTGCTAACCGGCTTTATTGTCACCAAAGTGCTAAGCCGTGCCTCCCATAGCCACATTATGTTTGCTTCGATGGTCATGGTATCTCTGGCGTTTATCGGAATGAGTTTTGCGATAAGCCCGCTGACCATCTTATTGTTTACAGCTCTGTTTGGTGTGTTTAACGCGCTAAATCGCATTGCGAGAGTCAACTGGATGCATCACACCGTAGCGGTTCATCAACGTGGTCGTGTTGATGGCGGCATCAGCATGTTTTCCACCACCATTCAATCTCTCAGTTATGTATTAATCGCGATGTTGAGTCATTACGAGCTAACACAATACGGTTTTGCAATCGCAGCTGTTGTCATGGTATTAGCAGTGGTATTGATGGGATTACTCAGCCGAGACATTGAGCCGTTTAACGATCTGCCCCTTCATGCAGCAGCAAAGTGAAACATAGAAATTGAGAAGTTGAGAAATTGAAAAAGCGAGATAGGAAGGCAACCAACATCGTCTTACTATTTTTTACGCCAGCACTTTTGCCTCTATCGCTCATCAGCAAGGTTGGGTATTCTGAGGCGACCAACATGAGCAGAAGGAATTCGCAGTGAACTTAAGACAATTGGAAGTCTTTTACGCCATTATGCAAGCAGGAACGGTGTCTGGTGCTGCTCGCTTACTGCACGTTTCCCAACCTAATGTCACTCGAGTTCTCGCCCATACAGAACAACAACTGAGCTTCGCTTTATTTGAGCGTGTAAAGGGACGTCTCGTTCCCACTCAAGAAGCCAAAGCCTTATTGCCAGAGGCAGAAAAGGTCTATCAACAACTCGGACAATTTCGCTCTCTGACCAACAAAGTCAAACAGGGAACTCAACATTTACGAGTCGGTGCCCCGCCTGTTTTGGCTGCGCACTTGTTAGCGCCGACTGTCGCGTTGTTGTCGAAAGAGCACGGCATCTCCTTTGAGCTCTTAACGGCCAATCGCGATGAGCTGTGCTCCGGGTTGCTGAAACATGAATTGGATGTCGCCATCGCGTTCGGTGAAGAAACACCACCAGCGATCATGGGGCACGTGTTATTGAAAGAAAACTTAGCACTGATCGCTCCTAAAAGCGCAGCGATACCCGCAGAAAAAGTCGTTATTTTAGAAGAACTCATCAGTCACGATTTACCCATTATCGGTTTAGATAGCCGAGACCCTCTGGGCTTATTGCTGCATCAAACCTTGTCGGCGCGTGACGAGCATTATCAACATGCCATCACCGTACGCAGCTACTCCGCGGCGGCTGAACTGGTGAAACACCAAGCAGGGTTCGCCATTGTAGACCCATGGACTGCAAAACAATATCGCCAAGATGATGCCGTTTCCGTGCATGCTTTGGAGCCAAATATGTCCTTCTCTGTCTCTATTTTATTCGCAGAGCACACGCCTCAATCCATTGCGACAAAGCAATTTATCACCGCCCTAAAACAACAGATGGTTTAAAGGTATAACCTGAAGTTATACCTGCCTAACAAATAAGCATTCGGTTTCCTAAATCAGTCTGGCTACATTAATGAGCAATAACGATGACGAAGGGAACCATCATGCAAATTGCTCAACCTTACCTACTCTTTCTTGGCGATGTAACCGATCCACTCGCAGCAAAAACCGCGCGTGGCATATACCAATGGCGACCTGAGATTTGTCTTGGCCAAATCCGCCTGACGCCAGAAACCGTATCGCTTGGTTTAACCGACATGACACTACAACAAGCGCAGCAGCAAGGAGCAAAAACGCTGGTGCTCGGCACGGCAAATCCAGGAGGCGTCATTCCCGAAGCTTGGCAAGCAACCTTACTTGAAGCGGCAGAGATGGGATTTGAAATTGCATCGGGCATGCACCAACGTTTGGCGGAACTTTCTCCTCTTGCCGATCTAGAACAACGCGGATTAACCAAACTGTATGATGTTCGCCATTATGATGCCCCGCTCAAGGTCGGCAATGGCAAAGCTCGCGCAGGCAAGCGAGTACTTACTGTAGGAACAGATTGCTCCGTTGGCAAAATGTACTCTGCCCTTGCCATTGAGCATGCATTGAAGCGTAAAAACTGTCGTGCAGAGTTCAAAGCAACGGGTCAAACCGGAATTCTCATCGCAGGAAGTGGCATTTCAATTGATGCCGTAGTTGCCGATTTTATCTCCGGCGCAGTAGAAGCGATCAGCCCTGAGTTCACCGATCACGATTGGGACATCATCGAAGGGCAAGGTTCGTTATTTAACCCTTCGTTTGCTGGCGTAAGTTTGGGCTTACTTCACGGCGCACAAGCGGACGCTCTGGTACTGTGCCATGAGATTGGTCGCCCGCACATCCGCAACTTGCCACATGCGAGTTTGCCAACCATTGAACAAACGATAGAAGCGAATCTGGCCGCTGCTCGCCTCACAAATGCAAAAGCTCAATTAGTGGGTATTTGCTTAAACACTTCGGCGATCAGCGAAGAAGATGCAGCCCAGCTATGCCAGGATTGGAGCGAAAAATATCGGGTGCCCGTCACCGACCCTGTGCGTTTTGGCGTTGATGCGGTTGCAGATAAGATCCTTACGATTTAGGAAACATTTACGGTTTAGAAAATAACTGCGGTTTAGGGAAAACTAGTGAGATGAAAATTCATGTAGAACCCGTCACGATTGCTATGGCGACACCATTTCGCATCTCTCGCGGCAGTCGGACAGAGTGCCACGTAGTCCGCGTGACAATTGAACATCGAGGCATGATCGCCCAAGGAGAATGCACGCCATACCCTCGTTATGGTGAATCAGTTGAATCGGTAATTAAGGCGATTTCTCACGCCGCGCATGAACTGCAAAGTTTGTATGCCAAAGGCGAAGCTGATGTCATGGCTCTCAAAAGCCAGCTTCAATCGTTATTGCCCGCAGGAGCGGCAAGAAATGCATTGGATTGCGCGCTTTGGCATCTTCACGCGCTTTTGAGCCAAAAGCAGCAGGTTCACGACCTCTTTACGTTACCTGAGGCGATTGTGACGGCGATGACGGTTTCTATCGACACGCCGCAAGCGATGGCAAAACAGGCGCAAGCTTACCTTAGCCAAGGCGCAAAACTGCTTAAGGTAAAACTGGATGGTGAAAACGTGATTGAGCGCGTTGCAGCAGTACGCGATGGCGCTCCGCACGCGCAAATTGTCTTAGATGCGAATGAAGCGTGGCAAAACTTCGACCTCGCGACGGTATTTGATCAACTCGAACCGTTTAATATCACCATGATCGAGCAACCGTTGCCACAAGACCGTGATGACGTACTCGCCAGCATTCCGCACCCCATTCCACTTTGCGCCGATGAAAGTTGCCACACCAGAGAGCAATTACCTCAGTTGGTTGGCAAATATGAAATGGTGAACATTAAGCTAGATAAAACGGGCGGGCTCAGTGAAGCATTATTGCTGGCCGACGATGCAAAAAAACTCGGTTTTAGCCTCATGTCCGGTTGTATGTTGGGGACGTCGCTGGCGATGCGTGCTGCGTTACCCATTGCTGCTCAGGCGAGCGTTGTCGATCTTGATGGCCCGGTGTTGCTCGGACAAGATGTAACGCCGAGCTTGGTTTATCGCGACGGCGAAATCGTTCTTTCCAAATAGCCTAAACAATCCAGAGGTTTTGATCCAAAAGTCAGAACCTCTGAGTTTATGATCTCGATTAAAAAACAATCAGTCCCATCATGAAATAAATCACATAAATTATACGGTTATTACGGCATGCTAAGATTACAGTAGTCCAAGAAGGTGGTCTTATGCATCGAGTCATCCGGAAAATGACATGGAAGACGAATAGGCGGTAATCCCGCCCTACTCCAATGCAGTGCGTGGGTTTCTATAGCAGCCCACTTCCTAGCAATTCGTAGGTTTTTCACGCCATCTTGCAAGGAGGCTCTATGCCTATAAACAAAATACGCAATATCGCTTTCGTCGGCCAAACCGGGACCGGTAAAACCACGCTGATAGAAAAACTGCTCTTCACCTGCGATGCCACTCACCATTTAGGCAGCGTAGAAAAAGGCGATACCGTTACCGACTTCGACCCTCAATCCATCCAATATCAACACAGTATTGAAGCAACGCCAGTCGCACTGCGCTGGAATAAACACCGGCTCAATATCATCGACACTCCGGGACAAAACGAGTTACTTGGCCGTACGATCAGCGTCTTTCCTGCCGTTGAAACATCCGCCCTTGTCATCGACCCTCAAACCCCACTAAACCAAACTTCCGATCGCTTATTCACCTTTGCTAAAGAGCAGCAAAAATGTCAGATGATCATCATCAATAAGCTCGATAACCACGGTAGTCAGTTAGAAAGATTGATGGAGAACATCGTTGAGCATTTTGGGGACCACTGCTTGCCGATCAACTTACCTTCGGCTGACGGGGAATCTGTAGTTGACTGCTATTTCGAACCAGAATTGGGACGAGAAACCTTACTTGCGACGGTAGATGAAGCTCATGAGACCTTGATTGACCAAGTTATCGAAGTCGATGAAGAACTGATGGAACTGTATCTGGAACAAGGTTCCGAACTCACCGCAGAGCAACTGCATGATCCATTTGAAGAAGCACTGAGAACTGGACATGTGATTCCGGTCTGTTTTGTCTCAGCACAAACCGGCGCGGGCGTCGAGCTTCTGCTTCGTACCTTGGCGGAGATCATGCCCATGCCAAACGAAGGTAACCCTCCTCTATTGGAAAAGAACGGCAAAAAAATCAAAGTAAATTGCGAAACTTTAGAGCACACCGTCGCACACGTGTACAAAGTCAGCGTCGACCCATATATGGGAAAACTTGCCTACTTACGTGTGTATCAGGGTGAAATCAATGCGGGCAGCCAGCTTTATATTGGCGAAAGCAATAAGGCATTTAAAGTTGGGCACTTATATCAACTGCAGGGCAAAGATAGAACCGAGATCCCTCGTGCGCTTGCGGGCGACTTCTGCGTTTTAGCCAAAGTGGATGATCTCGAATTCGATTCGATCGTTCATGACTCTCACGAAGAAGATGGTGTTCAACTCAAAACGTTGGACCTTCCTGACTCCATGTATTCTTTGTGCTTGAAGCCTCTTAAGCGTGGAGATGAGCAAAAATTAGGCGATGTACTGAATAAAATCGCCAGTGAAGATCCTTCGCTGCGCATCGAACATCGCGCTCGCACCAACGAAACCATCATCAGCGGCCAAGGGGAGTTTCATCTCAAAGTCGCATTAGAAAAGATGGCTAACGTTTACAAACTGGACGTCGAAACCTGCCAACCAAGCGTAGAATACTTTGAAACCATCACCAAGCCTGCCGAAGGGCATTATCGACACAAAAAACAAAGTGGCGGTGCAGGCCAGTTTGGTGAAGTGCAATTGAAGGTTCGTCCACTCGAACGTGGCGCTGGATTTAAGTTCATCAACAAAGTGGTGGGTGGCGCCATTCCAACCGCGCTTATTCCCGCGGTCGAAAAAGGTATTTTACAAGTACTCGAAGAAGGGGCGATTTCTGGCAACCCAATTAAGGATGTGGAAGTCACCGTTTATGACGGTAAATATCACTCCGTCGATTCGAAAGAAATTGCGTTTGTCATCGCAGGTAAGAAAGCCTTTTTAGATGCGATCAACAACGCTGATCCTATTGTGCTGGAGCCAATTGTCCAAATGGAGTTACACGTCCCAACCACAAACGTCGGTGACGTGTCTGGGGATTTGTCAGGTAATCGAGGATTAATAGAAGGCACCGAACCGATTGATAGCCAATTCACGTTGTTGAAAGCCAAATCGCCAGTAAACGAGTTGCAAGATTACGCTCGTCGATTGCGATCTATCACGGGTGGTGAAGGCAGTTTTAGTATGACTTTAAGCCATTACGAGCCCGCGCCACCAGCAGTGCAAAAACAAGTCTGCCAAGGCAGTGCTCAACAAGGTTAATTCCCTACGATTCAAATCAATCAAATAAAAAAGCGCCCTCAAAATGAGGGCGCTTTTAGGTAAATTAAAATTTATTTATCGAGAGACAAACCGATCTGACTGATTTTATTTTCAAACTCTTCGATGCTGTTCGCTTTGTAAGTCGGAGCACCGTTAAAGTAGCGCGGTTTCTCTGGCAGCATCGCATTTTTCAGCTCTTGTTCTTGATCGACATTGTCATGATAAACCGTTACACGATTTGGAATATCCTGCTTTATTACAGCCATATTGGTTCTCCTTGTTTAAATCGAATATTAAGCGTAGAACGTGGTTAACGATGCGTAAAAGCCACTGTGCAAAATTTAGACACCAGCGACAATTTCATACTCAAACCATTGCATTATTTTGTTTCAATGTTCTCTTTAAGTATTCTTGGCGCACACACACCTTTCGCGTTTAAGGTAAGTGAAGATTCCACCATCAAAAGACAGGATGTCTTATGTCAAAGCAAGAGCTTAACCAGATGGGCAGTGCCAAAGTTTATCTGGTAGAAAAACAAGGCATTTCATTCATTGAAAAGCAGCAGGTAGAACAGGTTGAGGTCGCTTTTTATCAACACCAGGCTAAACCATTCAATGAACTTGGCATTCTTGTACCTGAGCTCATTGATTACGATCACCAACAAAATACGTTACGAATCGAGTATATCCCGCACTCTGTCAATCAAGAATTCCTGCTTGAAGAGCCGCGCGTGATAGAACAACTAGCTAAAATACATAGACTATCTCCGACATCAGACGGTGTTTATCATCCTCATCAGTGGACACAACCAGCCACTTCCCAAGCTTTAAACACGCTCAAACTAGACGCAAAAACAGAGCGGTTCTTTTATCAGCTACAAGAGCAATCCGGCCCGCTTTTCAACGCCAAAAATTTGATCTCTGGAGACACCAATGCCGGGAACTGGGGGCGACGAGATAATGGCGATTTGGTGCTGTTCGACTGGGAACGTTTTTCGACAGGGCATATCGCGATAGATTTAGCGCCACTAGTCAAAGGCATGGGCACATTCGAAGATTATCTTGGTGTGGCGCATACCTATACCAAGACGGCAAAGCAAGGCGATGCGAGTAATTTAGCAAGAACGATTGCAATAGCTAAAACGTGGATGGCGGTAGAAGTGGTGAATATACTGGTCTCGAGACAGAACCCGCAGACCAGTAAATACATTGACTGGTTTAAACAAACCTTACCGAAATGGGCAAAAGATCTTAGCGCTCAGATGACGAATTAGGTTCGGATATTTGATACAAACGTCTTTCAGGCTCTGCACAAGAGGTTTCACAATTGCACACCTTATCAACACCGACATTATTCAATCCGCCACAACTCCCTTGAATACGCTTGTAGTGGAAAATGACGCCAAGCGACATCAACAAAATGATTGCGAGAAAACCAAGAAAGGTAAATAACCAAACCATATTAACCTGCCTTATTAGCCATCGTCTTTAGCTTAAGTATAGCAGGGCGAGATGTCACTTTAAGTAGCCCTGTTGGGGCTTTCGGTCTTGCCAGCAAGGAGGGTTTGGATTTTTTGCCACCACAACCACAGGAACCGCAACCGCCTTTTGGCTTGTGAGCATTTTTCTTATGATTGTTTGAGGGACGACCTTGAGACGGCTCAATGAGAGGCTCTCTTGGAACCGCAAGTACATCTTCCAATGAGCTACGGGTAGAAAGCCTGAATACTTGCGTGCCACTACGAAGTAATTTGGCTAGTGCGCGTTCACCGATATTTCGTACAAGTACAGCATCCACATTGTACTCTTGCAGAGACTGAATTAACTGAGACTTCGCATTGCAACCTGCTTGTGGCATCGAAGCAATGTTCGCTAAGTTTTTTAGCATACCGTCAGTATCAGAATAAATAGCAATATATGGTGCTTTAACAAAGTGGTTTGCCACCCGCTCACCATCATTAGGAATAGCATAAATCATAAGTTTGACTCCTCATCCGGAAAAACTAATGCATGACCTTCAACTAAACTTTTTGCGACTTTCAATCTTGCACTTTTTACTGTGTTACCAAAAGTTTGTCTAGAGACGCCCATCTGTTCAGCAGCTTGCTGCTGGCTAAGACCCTCTAAATCGGCCAAACGCAGTGCTTCTAGCTCTTCTGGTAATATGGCGACTTGCTCCAACTGATGAAATGGCACGCCATTAGGTTTGAAACAATGGTGTGCAGCACGTCCGCATATTCGTCTTTCTATCTTTGGTCTTGCCATCATTATCCCTCGAAAACACAGGGTCAAATTACGCCTTAAACTGGCATATGCCAATAACATTTTTAGCATATGCCAATAAACTAAGTTTGCAAAAATCGACACGATAAATACGTAAGACATCAGGATTAATTAGACATCTAAAAATTTACAATTTGGTGACAAACGAGCAAAAAGATCAATTCTAATTATCTAGATAATAAAAACGTTAGTTTGCGCAGACTTTTCATACAAATACGCGCTAATGTATTCATTTTATTGGAGAAGAAAAACTATAATCCGATCAAATCATTCATTTGAACACTAATGATTATTTTATTAAAAGAGTGTCTCCCTAAGTAACTATAAAGTGCAGGTCGACTGCATTGAAATGAGCCTAAAGGGTAAAACAATAGATGGAGGACCTATCGAACCACCAATCATTACTTGGTCTACGATCCCAGTCATTCTTGCTGAATCACGTCTCTTGAGGGCACCTAGATATATCAGAAAAGGAAGTAAATATGTCTGACTCGAATTGGCTCAGCGAATTCCCAGAAATGGATCGCTCTGATCTTAGAGCAATTCGCAAAACACTCGATGGCGCCTACCGAGATTTCTCTCGTGAATATGGTGAACTTATCGAGTCTCTCTTTGATCCGCTCCTTTCATTTCTTGTCTGGTTTGAAAAACTGCTTATTTCAACACCTTGGGTCGTTGTTTTAGGCGTCTGCACCGCCCTCGTTTATGCCGCTAGTCGCTCTTGGAAACTGGCTATCGCATGTTTTGGCTCACTTATCCTGATTGGCTACTTCGGCATGTGGGAAGACACAATGCGCACGCTCAGTATTATCACGGTGTGTACCACGCTGGCAATCACACTCGGGATCCCTATCGGCATCGCTATGGCGCGCTCTAATCGTATTCAGTCAGTTGTGACGCCATTACTCGACGTCATGCAGACCATGCCGGCATTTGTGTATCTCATTCCAGTTGTGATGTTACTCGGGATTGGGAAAATTCCTGGCCTCATCGCAGTAGTGATCTACGCGATTCCACCTGTTATTCGTTTAACTAATTTGGGTATTCGTTTGGTGGATAAAGAAGTGTTGGAAGCCGCAACTGCATTTGGAGCCAGCAGTAAACAGCGACTTTTGGGGGTCCAACTTCCGCTCGCAATGCCAACCATCATGGCAGGAATCAACCAAACGATCATGATGGCACTGTCGATGGTCGTCATCGCATCGATGATTGGGGTAAAAGGTTTGGGCCAGCCCGTTCTTAAGTCGATTACCAATCAATATTTCACTCTTGGTCTTTTAAATGGTCTAGCCATTGTCGCTCTAGCGATTCTTTTCGACCGCGCTTCACAAGCGTATGCGAAACGCACTCAAGCCCATCTAGGAGATTTAAAGCATGACTAGCCCACTTATCGAAATCAGCGGTCTGTATAAAATCTTCGGACCCAAACCCGACAGCGTGATTGAGCGCGTCAAGTTGGGACATAGTAAAGAACACGTGTTAGCGGAAACGGGCCACACGGTCGGGCTAAAAGACATCAACCTCCAAATTAAAAAGGGCGAGATTTTCGTCATCATGGGTTTATCCGGTTCAGGAAAGTCCACCATGATTCGCCACTTCAATCGCCTAATCGATCCAACCATGGGACAGATTTTGGTGGAAGGGGTAGATGTCATGCAACTTTCTAACAAAGAGTTAGAGCAGTTTCGTCGTCATAAGATGTCGATGGTGTTTCAACGTTTTGGCTTACTGCCTCATCGCACTGTTATCAACAACATCGCTTACGGTTTGGAAATTCAAGGAATAAGTAAAGAAGCGCGCTTATCAAAAGCAAACGAATGGTTGGATACCGTTGGATTAACGGGTTATGAGAACCAATACCCCGCTCAGCTATCAGGTGGTCAGCAGCAACGCGTAGGCCTCGCACGAGCGTTGGCAACCAATGCCGAAATACTGTTAATGGACGAGGCATTTTCAGCGCTGGACCCACTGATTCGGAGCGAAATGCAGGATCAGTTAATAGAACTGCAACAGCAGTTACACAAAACGATTGTTTTTATTACTCACGACTTAGATGAAGCACTGCGCCTTGGCGATCGCATTGCGATCCTTAAAGACGGTGAGCTTGTCCAACAAGGTTCACCAGACGAAATATTGCTGCATCCTGCCGATGAGTACGTTGAAGCCTTTGTAAAAGACGTCAATAGAGCGCGAGCATTGACGGTTGAGACTGTGATGCAGCCACCTTCATATCGCATTGCCGCTAAAACCATTGAAGAAGCGCTCAGTGAGATGAAACGTGTTAAACGTGATTATGCTTATCATGTGACCGATGCAGGCTATCAAGGCGTGGTAACGCAACAAGGGTTACTAGACGCGACGAAGTTAACTCAAACCCCAAGCTGGGATGATGATATCTATGAAGAAGTGCCTATCATCTCTCCCCATTCAGCCATTGAGCAAATATTGACTGAAACCATGTCGTGCGAATACTCACTGCCCGTTGTCGATGAGCATGGCCATTTGAAAGGTGAATTAGAGCGTCGTACTGTTGCTGGTTTATTCGCTGATGAAGACAGCACAAAACGAAGCACCTCACGTTCAAACATCGATAAGGCCTCTTAACTGATTTAATAAAACAGCTCACAGCAATGTGGGCTGTTTTCATTATCTCTGCCCCTCTAGATATTTATTTGTAGACTCAAGCTTGATATCCCAATCAACATTTACATTGTTCTGATTTTCCTGACAATTTCACGCTCATATTCGGTTTTATTGACATAGATAGATCATTCTATTGCTTTTTGATGACGCAAATACCTGATAAATGTCTACTATTACTCTCATACAAAATCTTGATTTAAAGAGGGATAAAATGAAAAAAACAATGTTGGCACTAACAGGCGCGGTAATCATTCTTGCAGGCTGTCAAGATGAGAAACCTGCCGAAACAAGCGCAGTTGAAGTACCTCAAGCGACGGAAACTGAAGTCACTACTAGCGCAGAAGTTACTACAGAGACAATTGACACGCTGCCAGTAGCAGAAGAACAAGTCATCACTGAAGAAACATTTGTAGACTCTGAGCATAACGCACAAAATGCCCTGGACTGGAACGGCACATATAAAGGTACGCTTCCATGTGCGGATTGTTCAGGTATCGACATGACCATCACACTAAATCAAGATGGCACTTACGTACTTGAAGAAAGCTACCAAGACAAAGAAGACGGTCAGTCAAAGTCTGAAGGCCAATTCACTTGGGATGCAAACGGCAGCATCGTAACGTTGACAAACGAAGATGCACCAAACCAATACTTTGTTGGTGAAAATGTACTTATGAAGCTAGACATGAATGGCGAAAAAGTAACAGGTGACCTAGCACCGTTATACAACTTAACGAAACAACAATAAGTTCGTATCGATACCTGATAAATAATCTAAATCCGAGCTACCCCAGCTCGGATTTTTTCTTTCCATCGACGGCAGTTGTCTTTCTTATCTTTCTTCTCCGATCTTACATTCCGCTTCTTATCCTGATGGTTCATTACATTTCCATACGCTTTGCTGATAGAGGCTTACAACTTCATTTTGTACAGTGTTCAAAACAAATCAGAACAACTCGGAAAAATGATGAAAAAGACATTAATTGCACTACTAACTCTGACTGCTGCTGGTTCAGCGGTTGCTGGTGATACTTATATTCGTAACGGTAACATCTACAACAATGAAGGTGGCTGGAACGCGGAAGTCGGAGTGGCTCATGGCAGCGATCTTTTCAAAGATCAAAAATACAATACAGCTCCAATTCTAAATGGCGGTTACCATGGTGACGACTTTAACGCCGATCTAAGTGGCATTAACTACCGCTTCTTCGGTAACACCAATGAATTAATCAACATGAGTGCTTACCTTGTTGGCAGTGGTGTCATGCGTGACGGTGATATTGCAAAGAGCCTGAAAGGCACGGATAAACGTCGCTTTGCTGTCGATTTAGGTTTGAACACTGACTTTACGTTAGATCAACACAATGTGATTTCAACATACCTTCAACATGATATCAGTGGTGCTTACAAAGGTTACTTAGCGGGTGCGACTTACTTCCACATTATGAACTTCGGTAGTGTTGATTTTGTTCCTTTTGCTAACCTAACTTATCAAAGTGAAGACTACGTAGATTACTACTTTGGCGTAAAACAACGCGAAGCAAATGCAAACCGCAAAGCGTACAAAGGTGATTCAACAGTAAGCTATGGTTTAGGCTACAAGCTAGTCATGCCAATCAACGATAACTGGCAAGTGAGCCAAATGACACAATACACTCGCCTAGGCAGCGGTATCAGCGATTCCTCGATTGTTGATAGTGCAAATCAATGGGTTGTTGGTGCGAGTGTGTCGTACAACTTCTAACTCTACATTCCACATAAAGCCATCATTGCGATGGCTTTATGTATTCATACTCTATGCTCACCGTATCGAAATATGCTAGTTAGAGTGAGCGTTCCAGAGACGATGCAAATCGCTATAACCCGTATTTTTCACCTGAACACCGCGCACTTGCTGTGTTTTTGTCACCTCTTCATAGCCAACAAATAAAGGCAAATAAAGATACTGCTCTCGTAACGCTTTTTCTACACCTAAAAGAGATTGTAAAGATTGAGCATTTGTCATGGCTTCGCGAAGGTTTTCTCGATGGATCAACATCTGGCTTTGATCAAAACTAAAACGCAAACCTGTTGCTATCGATAGCCATTCAAATACGCCATACTCAAACGGCGCTTCCATGACTTCTTCAATTAGGAGTAAGTCCGCTCGATGTGATACGACTTCAGGAAAACTAATGTCATCAATAATGACGATCTCTAGCTCTAGTCCCGTCGCCCGAATCACTCGGTGCAACCACTCAGAGTGACGAATTAAACTTGGTATCGTCCAGACTGGCTCAGCTAGCGCTACTTTACCTTGTAGCTTAGGCGTCACAATAGCCTCTGCTATTAGTAAATCTTGCCCTTGAGTCACTAACTGAATGCTGTCAACGGCACTTTGCGCCTCATAGATTCTCTTTTGCGCATTGATGTAATCGGCGAGTTGATACCAATCTTCTTTTGCGAGATTAGAGTCCGCGCGCTGCCGATAGGTCAAATATGAAAATGCGCTGATTTTTTTTTCACTTCAACGTGATCAGAGGTTTGGTTAAAACTCAACATATTCAAGGTCTTAACATTACCATGAGACAGCGTGATTTGGTCCAACAACGCGCGTGCTGAAAAATATTCTTTGTGTGCTTGAAGAAGCATACTCTCTTGGTTCCAACCACTGATTTTAAATGGTCCGGTGCCTATGTGGTAAGAATAACCAGAACCGAAAGAAACAACATCTCGACAAAGAATAGAAGCGTGAGGAGTGGCTAGCATGTATGGAAAAAACATGTTCGGATGTTTCAATGTGATTTTTAAGCAGCTCGATGTTTCGGCAATCACACTGTCAATACACTGCCAGAGCTCGTGTACTGGTCCTTTTATTTCCTTAAGTCTTTCGATGCTCCAAACAACATCTTGTATGCTGAGAAGTTCGCCATCGTGACGATATATTCCAGGCCTCAACCATAACGTCATCACATTGCCTTCCATTTTCCACTCATGTGCTAGCGAAGGCTCAATGCCACCATTGGAATTTTGAGTCAGCAAAACATCATAAACACTTTTCGCCACATGCAGTTCAGTATGACGATAAGTGTTCGCAGGATCGACCTTAGACACCCAAGGATAAGAGGAGATCAAAATAGCGTTATTTGACTCATTCAACTGGTTCACTTTTTCAGAGGCAATCGTCAGCGCCCTGACAGCACTTTGGCCGAACCAATCGATAAGTTTTGTTATCGAGTTCATTCTTCCCCGACCAAGCTCCTCAACCAAAAATTCGGTCATCGCTTGTTGAAGGGAAATAGTAATATTCAGACGACTGGCGTTACTTCTGCCAATTGCAGGTTTCCAATCTACCCAACCGTAAGAGGCAAGCTTTTTCATCACAATAGAAACATTGCGCCTTGACGTACAAATTACCACTTCAAGCTCAGACAGCGTAACGAAGTGATATTGATGAGGTTCAAAGTGCTTTAACAGTAGATCCAGATACCTAAGATTGACATCGTTCACAAAGATTCCTAAGAGTTATTCCAAAGCAAAAATAGCACAGGACGCTTAGCAACTAAACTTCCTGTGCTATATCTAAACATATTCAAAGCTTGGACTCAGCTCGACCAACAGAAGTCAAAAACGTGTACTAAGCCAAGAGGTAACTTGAATAAGTATTCTTAGAAACGGTAACTCATACCTACAGAGAACACGTTGATGTCAGCATCAACCGTTACTTTTTCATTACCAAATTTCGCAATGTCTAGCTCAGGCATCATGTATTCCCATTCAACTTGTAGAGCAAAGTTTTCTGTAATAGCGAACTCTGCGCCTAAACCGTACATGCCTGTCACAGTGCTGTCAGAAATGGTGGTATGGCCTGCGCTACCGTCAATCACAGAGTTGCTAATTTTGAATTCAGCATTGAAGTAAGAAAGACCAGCTTTAGCAAAAAGGTTGAAACGATCACCAATAGGTAGAGTCGCTTTTGGTTGAATCGATAAATACTTCATATCACCAACAGTAACAACTTTGCCGTCTAAAGCGTCGTAGCCACCAATGGCTGCTTCGAGAGAAATGTATTCGTTGAACTTGTAACCACCAAATACTTTACCTGAAAGGCTTGAGTCATCTTCAAGTTTAAGCTTAGTGCTAGCGTTGGTACCACCACCATTGATAGAGCCATTAACATCACCAAACGATGCTTGACCTACCGATGCACCAACGTAAGGAGCTGCGTTTGCAACAGAACATGTTGCTAGAAGGGCTGTCATTAGCCATGTTTTTTTTAAACATTGTATTTCACTGCCTGTTAATTATTGAGGTTGTGTTTTTGCCCATCCTTAAGCACGTCATGC
Source organism: Vibrio sp. D3 (assembly GCF_043995865.1). NCBI lineage: Bacteria > Pseudomonadati > Pseudomonadota > Gammaproteobacteria > Vibrionales > Vibrionaceae > Vibrio > Vibrio sp. D3. Next base: position 868,734 of record NZ_CP171886.1, read on the forward strand.
TATCCATTTCACTCGGTTTCAAAACCAAGTTGATGTTAATGAATAAAAACTCAATAAAACATGAAATATTTAAAACACAACCTTGCACTTTCTTTCTTAATCATGACAATTTAGTCATTTCATAAGCACTGTTGCTTCAACCAATTAGTGAGTTTGATAATTTCCGCCTGCTTGGCTCGGCTCTTTTTATGAATAAAATAAAAGCTGTCCCCCGTCTCTAATCCATGAGAAGGGATATACACCAAATCATGCGCTTTATCTCTTTCATTGAGCATAAAATCATTCGCAAATGCGATGCCTTGGTCATAACGTGCAGCCTCAATTGCCAACAACATATGACTAAAATGTTGAACATCGACATCTTTTGGCAAAGTGTAACCACCTGCTCTGCACCACTCTGCCCAGTCTTTTCCTCTCTCACGATAAATAGAGTCTGTCGACAAAATAGGATATCGCCAAAGCGCTTCTGGAATGGGTTGATCTTGTAACTCTTTCCAAATTTTATGGCTGCATACCGGATACAGCGTTTCCGCGTATAACTTCACCGACATATAGTTGCGCTTTGGCTTCTCTACCGTGATAAAACAATCACCAACGCTATCTGTCTGCTCAGGATCACCAACAACCATATTGAGTGTCAGATCGATTTCCGGATGTAACCGCTTAAAATCAGACAAACGCGGAATAAGCCACTTTACGGCAAGCGAGCTATAAATCGCTAAACGTATGCTGCCTTTGTCCCCTTCTCTCACCTTTTGGCTGGCCATCGCAATAGAGCTAATTGCCGGGCTAATATCCTCTAAATAACGAGCACCAGTATCCGATAAAGAGAGCTTTCTTCCTTGACGAATAAATAATGACTCGCCCAAATAATCTTCCAATAATCGTATCTGATGACTAACGGCACTTTGCGTCACATTGAGCTCTTCAGCCGCAAGCGAAAAGCTAGAGTTTCGAGCGACAGATTCAAAACAGTGAACCGCTCTGAGTGGTGGCAATTTCATTATCTAAAAATCTCATACTTAAACTAATAAATATCACTTCACTTCATCCTATGACATCACCTACTCTTTGGCAAAGAAAGAGGAGAGGAAATAAGTGAAAGTTACATCGGTCGGCGCAGCTATGCTGCTATTAATTGTTGGGAATCTCATTGCGGTGCTTTCGGACTCTTTAATTAAAAGTGTCGGAAATGAAGTGCCTATTTTTCAGTTTGTCTTTTTCCGACAAATTTCCGCAGTGCTTTTCCTACTGCCTGTCTGCTTGCTGACAAAAAAGACTCATTTTCTTGAAGGATTTAAATGGCATGCTGTCCGCGCTCACGTGTGGTTGCTTGGTGCTATATTTATGGTTTTGGCGATTTCATCTTTACCGCTCGCAACTGCGAACGCAATCTTCTACGCCGCGCCATTAATCATGCTGCCGCTTGCCGCGATATTTTTTGGAGAACAGTTATCTAAGCAATCGGTCGCCGCTGCGATAATGGGCTTTGCCGGTGTATTGGTCATCATTCGTCCAGACCAAATCGATTGGGCAGCGATTTCAGCTTTAGTTGTTGCAATTACTTTAGCAATCAATAACTTGCTCATTCGAAAACTGCCAAAAAATCAGTCTGTGATGCAAACGCTATTAATGACAAACTTGGCAGGTATTCCCGTGGCTTTCTTACTTGTTCTGATCGAAGCGGAACCTTGGGACTGGAGTGCTTTCCCTGTCGCTGCTGGCTCAAGTTTGTTCATCATGATTTATGCGGCAACATGTGTGATCGCTTACCGCTCGATTGATAGCAACAAAATTGCCAGCGCTGAATACAGTGGCTTAATTGGTGCCGTGTTTGTGGGATTAATCTGGTTTGGAGAAGTGCCAGACATATTCATGGCGATAGGAACAATAATGATTGTTGTGCCGCTGGTTTGGCTTTCTAAACGAGAACGTCGCAAGAAAAAGCTGCAAGCTCAGCAAGAGCGAGAACAAAAAGAGGCACACGTTACTTAAAATCGCGCTCTATCTCAAAGACTAAAAAACCGAGTCGTAAGTGCTCGGTTTTTTTATGTAGCTCTAATCCATTCTGATGTAAGCGACCACATGAGATAAAAACTGCCTTGCAAAACGATCATTAAACCGGATGCGATATTCATGATCGGCTTCCGATACTAAACGCCAACCTTCAGCAAAGTACTCTTTGATATCATCGACCGCTTCGTCTTCATTTTTGATGTGTTTCGCGTTCCACTGATAAGTGCAAGAGACAACCATCAGCCCGCCAACCTTGGTGGCTTCTTTTAGAGCGTTGATCACGCTAAGTAGCGACTCACATTGATCAACCACGTTCAAACATACGACTAAATCAAAGCTAGACTGGAGAGTATCGTGCTCAAAAGGTTGGTTAATCAGCGTCAAATCAACATGAGCACATTTTTGCACGATATCTCTATTCTCTACTTCTAACGTGTTTATGGTGTTCACATCGTGCAGATAAGTTAACTCGACCCGTTGTTCTTCTATTAAAAGCTGCTTAAAGCCATCTATTAACCTATTTGAAGGCTCAACCAGCGCCGCTTCTTTAAGGCTAGATAAGCGTTGCACTAACTCATAATAGTTTCTTCCCAGCGCCGCCCCAACCTCAAGTAGGGAACACTGCTGAACGCCGCTCTCGAGTGCCGTCTGCGCAATAAAGTCAGCGACTTGGGAACAATGTGGTGATGACAAAAAAGAGAGTGGGACTTGTTTTGAGCGACTGGTTATCGTCTCAATCTGCTTATCTTCGATGAACTTGTCGAACCATTGCGCTTCGAAATAACCAGCTAAACCGCGATCGGTCAGGTAAAAATCTTCCATGTTTTTTCCGTTCGTACTTTTAGAAAAGTGATTGTATCGAACGCTGAAATTAACTGGTAATTCTGGCTGCACATTCCCGCGGGAAAATAGATGAAAACACCGCTTATGTGAAAAAGCCCTTTCGTCTCAAAGATAAAAGGGCTTGTTAATTACTTCGGTTGAGGAGCTAGTTATTGCGGAAGAACAACTTTGCCATCTTGAATTGGGAACGTTTTTGTCGCTGGCTTGCTCGCTAAGCGAACCGTCGTTGGCGCACCTGAAACTTCATAAGTGACATCGTAACCCACTACTTTTTCAGATGTTGTGTATTCTGTATGGCACTGCTTTTTCGTCGTTGTCACTACATCGCCTTGTTGCACGTTCTCCTGAATCTTACGACCCGTTAATGCACCAGCGATCGTACCAGCAGCAGTTGCAATCACTTTACCTGAGCCACCACCGATTTGGTTACCCAATGCCGCGCCAGCTGCTGCGCCGCCGACCGTACCAATTATTTTATTATCATCCGTAGGAGCAACTTGCTCCGTTACTACCACGTCTTTACATACTTGGTGTGGATTTTTCACAGTTTCAGTCACCGCTTCAACCAAAGTAATGTTTGCTTGGGCTGGAGCTGGTGGCGTTTTGTCTTTACAGCCTGCTAGTACAGCAACAACTGCCGTTGCAATTGCGATAGATTTCATATTCATGATTTACATCCCAGTATGGTTTGCTTTGATGAGCGGTATAGTAAATCGCAATTAGGAAATCACATCAGGCGAAAACAAACCCTCTGTCATTAACGAGTAAAGAAACACTGTTTTATAAAAGGTACGTCAAGAAACACTCAACAGAATGTCAACTAAGCTAAAACCGTATCATTACTGATTATGATTAGGCTTGATTAACCTATGAGGCTTATTTTTAAGCCAAGCTTAAAAATAGTTCGTCATCCGTTAAATACTTATGACGGTGACTCAGGTTACGCACGTGCATAAACATAAAGTCAGGAAAACCAGGAGCAATAATGTTGTTTGGTTCCCAGCATACACCGCCAACAAACACATATCGCCCTTGCTTGTCATCTTCGTGAAGGGGGTTATTAAGAGGAGAAGAAAACTCTGCTCGGCAACCTTCAACCACACAAACAATTTGTCCTTTAAAAAGGCCAATCACGCGCTTAACAAGATTTGCCTTGATGCCACATTTCCATGCCTGCCGAGTTGCCATCTCATAGCCATATTTTCGGATCGCTTTCTTTTGCAAATGTACTACTAGGTTCATTTTGACTCCTGATTCAAGCAATTACGCGAAGCCCAAAGTCATAAAAGCAGATAGACGTCTATACCCGAGTGACCTCATGGTACATGGGAATAAACTACGTGATTAGACTGAGTTTAGTGTCCGATGAAAATACACCTTCCACGATGCTGTAACGTATCGATTTACACCAATCATAGGCACATAGCACATCAAAAAAACAACCTCATTTTCGAGTGCTTTCCTACGCTGTATCTGGTTACTTCTGCGTATTACTATAACGAAATCACCCTCTACGTTTGTCTATATAAATTTGTCGTAACGATAGAGGGTGCTTATCAAGAAGGGGGATAACGCCTACGCGTCGATGAGATAGTTTTGACCTTCAGTTTCTAGACGATCAATCAGTTTACGACACTCATTTAAATCAAGAGGTTGCTCGAAGCGGCGCTTGAGGTTCATCAAAAAGAAGATATCTTCACACATGGCTTTCTCAGGTTCGTCACTGATTTTTGCGACTGGTGAACCATTGCACGTGACCATTTTGATCACGATAGAAAGTGGCTGGTAGGCTTCACCCTCTTTATTGACATAATCACCCATATCGTTCGCAAGAAAAGTACCGATACCAAAACTCACCTGAATACGTCCTTGGAAATACTCGCAAATATCTAACGCTTGTTCGAAGTTAAGTCCGTCGGTAAACACCAGTGTTTTTGTTAATGGGTCTATATTAAGCGACTGGTAGTGTGCAATCATTTTTTCACCCCAGCTATAAGGACAACCACTATCGTGACGCACACCGAAATACGCGTTACTTAGCTCTTCATCAAAGTCTTTAAGGAAGGCATCAATACCAATCGTGTCGGTCAGTGCAATACCTAGTGCACCGTTAAACATTTTTTGCCAACGTTGCAAAGCCACTTTTTGCGAATCTCGCACATTCACCAGAGCTTGATGGCCCATAAACCATTCATGAGCAACGGTACCGATAGGCGTCAAATTCAGTTCTTTTGCTAAGTGGTAGTTGCTTGTTCCTGTCAAACATTCCGGCACTTCCTGGCACAAGAACTCCAGCATGGTGCGCTGAGCTTGAAAGGAAAAACGTCGACGCGTCGACATATCAGAAAACTTAAAGTTAGTGATGTTACGACGTTTTAGTTCGGATTTTAGGTACCGAACTTTCTCTTCTAAAACGGTGGTAAATTGCGCTACAGGGATATCTGACCAACGCTGACGGCTACGAACTTCAGACACGATACTCATGATGATCGTTTCGTACAAAATAGTATCTCGCCACAAACCATTGATAGTAATGCGTAACTGGCTTGAGCCATCAGCCATGGCTTTATTATGGAAAGAGACATCGCTTTGTGGGTTGAAACGGAAATGGCGCAGTGCATCAACAAAGTCAGGATTCAGGTAAGGAGCGACACGCTTAATATATTCGATTTCTTCTTGCGTAAATTGAATGTCTTGCAGTTTAAGAACTTCTGCTTTTACCTCTGGTAGCAGTTCAGAGAGATCTTCCTCGCTACGCACAATAAATTTGTATGACACCATCGCATCAGGGTAAAGCGCTGTTACTGCGCTCATCATATTGACTTTGTAGACATCAAAATCCAAAGCGCTTTGAATGATGCGGGAAGAAAATAGTTTGGTGGTCATTAGGTGCCCTTCTACACGCCCTTCCTGGGTATATAACTTTTTGTTACTAACTAATTTGCGTAAACAATAAACACCCATCTATAGTTTGTCAACTTTTGTTACTAACCACTCATTTTTATAAGGTTTTTCTGTCTAGAATTCGCACACAGATTGTGAATAAGTCAGATTTATTCGTAGATTTATACTCAAGGCGTACTATGAAGCACTACCGAAAACGTTTCGCACAACTCGTTACTTACCCATTGATTGACCACTTGTTATGCGCTAGATTACTTACAAATCAATATTAGGACCCAACCATGATCGTATCTGTCGACATTATTCCATTCAGGCTATCAGGCTGTGCCGATAAGGGATTGGAAGTGTTGTTGATTAAACGTTCAAATCCAAATCGGCCATACCATGGAGTCTGGGCACTACCGGGCGGATTTGTCTTTGATAAAGACTTAACCAGTGAAGGAGGACGCCCGGCCGATGAAAACTTTGAGGCGGCGCGTCGCCGAATTTGCCGCGAGAAAATCCATACTTACCCTCGTCACTTTAGTGAAGCGTTTATCGACGGCGATCCCAAGCGTGATCCAGAAGACTGGAGCTTAAACATTACGCACTACGCCTTGGTCGATCGTAACAATGTAGAGCAAATCAACAATGCAGGTGTACCAGAGTGCCAACTTAAATGGTTTTCGCTACAGGCTATACTCAATGGAGAAGAGACTCTCGCGTTTGACCATCAAAAAACCATTGAAAAAGCGTGGCAGAAGCTTCGTGCATCCATTGAATACACATCGGTTCTTTTGTTTGCATTAGACAAAGAGTTTTTGGTTGCCGACATCATTTCTGCTTATCAAGAGTTTGGTATTGATATTAGCCGAATGACGATTAAGCGCCGCTTGATAGATTCAGGCGTACTAAAACCCACCAATAAAGTCGCTTCTACCAACAAAGGCAAAGGTGGAAAACCCGCAATGGTATATACGCTGACCAGCGACGAAGTAACCTTTTTTCAAAACTGTTTGCGTGGATAAACGCAGGCAATCAGACAGACAAGGAGTCTGCCATGACTGTTCGAGTAAACTATCAAACTACAGCAGTGATCGACGTTGATCCAGAGAAAGGCTTTAGTGAGTTATGTCCAAATGAACTACCCGTTGCAGGTGCGTTGGAAATCGTACCGGAGCTTCTGAGTAATCATGCCAAAGGCCGATTAAAACTGGTGAGCCGTGACTTGCACCCACCGAAAGCAAAATGGGATGCAGAAACACCAGCCAACATGCTTGAACCCGTCGGTCTACCCAATGTGGATATAAAATGGAACCGCCATTGTGTGCTTGGCACAACAGGTTCTGAACTGCTAGACGGTTTACCACCCGTGTTGGACTACGATTTTCAAGTTAATAAAGGCATGGATCCTGACGCGCACCCTTACGGTATTTTTTTCCATGATATTGCCGATACTAAAACGACAGGCGCACATGAATTTCTAAAATTCAACGGGATTGATACTCTAGTGATCGGTGGTCTCGCGCTAGATTTTTGTGTGAAGAAATCCGTCATGCAAGCACTGGATCTTGGCTACAATGTGGTGGTCAACCTTGCTTCAACTCGCGCAGTGCTGCCTGATAATATTGAAAATGTGCTGACAGAGCTCAAGGATCAAGGCGCATTATTTGTCGAAAAAGCGGATGACATCATCGTAGAAAAATTCGCCTAGAGGCAAGAAACAAATGGATAGGGATTTCACCATGCATCAACACGAGAAGTTAAACTACGTTGAATTTGGTTCCACCAATATTAACGCTACAAAACAATTTTTTGAGCGTACCTTTGACTGGACCTTTATCGATTATGGTCCTGAATACTCTGCATTTTCAGGACAAGGGTTAGATGGCGGATTCTTCAAATCTGAGTTTGTAAACCAAACCACAAATGGTGGCGCACTTTTAGTGTTTTATAGCTCAGATATTCAGGCCACGCAGGCAAAAGTAGAACAATGTGGTGGAAAAATTATCCGCCCTATTTTCGAATTTCCCGGCGGCTGCCGATTCCACTTCACCGAACCAAGTGGAAATGAATTCGCAGTATGGTCGGAGAGCCATTAGTACTTACCCCAACACCACTTCCACACCTAGCTTTTTGATTTGCTCAATGTCGCTTTTCGGAGCGGCTTTGTCGGTTAACAACACCGATATTTCGTTGGTATTGCCAATTGAAGAAGGATAAATCTGTCCAAATTTACTGGAGTCCGTCAGTACGATGTTACGTCTATTCTTTGCCAGAATGGCCTCTGCGATGTCGGCACGCATCATGTCTCGGCTAGTAAAACCAGTGTCTTGGTGAAATCCGTCGATACCCAAGAAAGCCGTGCTGAAGTGAATGTTCTCAATACAGAGTTTGGTGAGCGGGCCAACCAAGCTCTCGCCTTGATGCTGATACACACCACCAAGCAAGATAATGTTGGCTGAGGTGTTACGGATGAGATGGGCAATGTACGCCGATGGGGTAATGATGGTCACATCGCCGCGTTCAGCTAAAGTGCGAGCCAGTAATGCGTTTGCACTCCCACCTTCAATCAGCACTGTCTCACTTGGCGCGACCAAGTCTGCCGCTTTATTTGCAAGTGATTGTTTAATATCAAAACGGACTTCTAATCGGGTATCAATATCATCACTTTGCAATGCGGTAGCTGCGCCGTGTACGCGCTTTAGATAGCCCTGTTGCTCCAGAAAATTCAAATCCTGCCTGATGGTCACGCCCGACACGCCGATAATGTCAGAAAGCTCCGTGACTTGAACGCGTTTACGATCATTCACTAATTGCAGGATTTCATTTTGTCTTGGGTTCACAGGCTCACTCCTTATTAATGAGCTTGCAGTATACGCCCGAATACTTTCATATGAAAGCAGCCTGTGAACGATAGAAATAAGCGAAGCTGCGTTACACCGTAAGCTCTAGACGGTTGCCATCCGGATCTAATACGCAGCTTTCGTAGTAACCATCACCCGTTTGTCTCGGACCGTCGATCCATTGGTAACCATCATCTACTAAGGTTTTGGTTAATTGATCCACCGCCTGCTCTGATCCTAAAGCGAAGGCAAAGTGTGCTAATCCTGTTATCTGCATCGCATGAGATTTTTCACAAGCGGTCACGCCTTCCATCGACATTAACTCCAATCGTGCACCACTTTCAAACGAAAGAAAGTAAGATGAAAACTGCTTAGTTGGGTTGTGGTATTTATCGTTAGACATCACGTTAAAATATTTCTCATAGAAGGCTTTTAACTCTTCCAAACGTTCTGTCCAAATCGCGATATGTTCAATTTTCATTGGGATTCACCTTAGCTCTTAACTGCGCTCAATCTAACGAGGAAAAGCAGCACAAAAAAGAGAGCAAATCACCACCGAGTTGTTCCTGTTTTATGTCCGAACTGCTCATCGATGAGTCATTAAATCTATGGTTGGAGTTGTGTTTGAGCGAAAGTGATGTCCATAATGGCGCAAAGTTTTACAGGATAAAATGATGGAAGAGATTTACTTCGCAGGCGGCTGCCTTTGGGGCGTTCAAGAATTTATGCGTCACCTTCCCGGCGTAATTAGCACCGAAGCAGGACGAGCAAATGGCACGACGGATAACACTCAATCCGAATACGATGGTTACGCAGAATGCGTGAAAACCCAATTCGACCCTGAACAAGTTTCGGTTGAAACTTTAATGGGGTATCTGTTTGAGATCATCGACCCGCACAGTGTTAACAAGCAAGGTGAAGACGTAGGTGAAAAGTACCGTACCGGTGTTTATAGCCAAAACGAGCAACACCTAACGATTGCTAAAGCGTTTATCGCAGCAAGACCGGATGCCGATAAAATCGCCGTAGAAGTGCTGCCACTCACAAACTACGTGCCAAGTGATGATGAGCACCAAGACCGACTCACGCGCTTTCCAAACGACTACTGCCATATCCCGTTAGATTTGCTGCATAAGTACAAAAATCCGTCTTAATGGATAAGCCAAATCCAGCGTACTAACCCCTCCTAACCTCCCCTTGGCTTCAGATTCGGAGCTGACATTCGCCAATGTGTCTCAAGGGGAGGGACTAGCTAAGTTCACTAGCAGTTCTCCTAAGCCATCACTCCGCTCCGCGACGAAGGAGCGTGGTGATAAATCTATTGCCAACGGGCAACCTGTACCATTGAACCCGACAAGCGCTCAAAACAAGAGTGCTGCTCGCTTTATGTCTTTTCTCAAAGAGATAGAAAATAGAGCTATTAAAAGGGTTATTGGAGGAGATTTAGCACAAAGCCTCTTTTTTATAGCAAAATTGAACCATATTTGATTCCCTTCTCGTTTATTTTTAAGCTTCATTATTAATTTCAAAATAACTGGAATATAAATCACATAATAAATTTTATAATATTCCTCGTTATTAATGACGGCTATCACACTTAAGCTTGGGTGATACAAAAGTATAGTTATTGGTTTTTTTTTACTATTTCCGAAAACCACTTCATTAATTAAATTTGACTCATTACTTCAGTACCAATGAGTCACAAAATGATTACAGAACTAACAAACGTCAATTTAATTAAAGGCAACCTTCAAGCAAATAATAAAAAAGAAGTCTTTGAAGAGCTAGCGCAAATGCTATTCGAAAATAATCGAATAAGCAGCAAAGAGGCTTTTTTAACCGACATCGAAGCACGTGAAGCATTAAGCGTGACTTCAATGGACGGCATCGCATACCCACACGCAAAAAGCAAAGCGGTGACAGAGCCTGCAATCGCTGTTGGCGTAAAGCGCGAAGGCATCGAGTATGGCGACGAAGAGGGAGTCAAACCAACCGTATTCTTCATGATTGCTTCACCTGATAACGGTGCCGACCACCATATTTATGTTCTTCAAGAATTATTCGGAAAATTTAGCGAAGAGTTTATTGAAGATATTCATAACGCAAAAGACGAAAACCAAATACTAAATATTTTAATTAATTCATAAGGCGTGAAATTATGAGTACAATCACAGCTCAAGCTAGCAATAATAGCGATTTCAAAAAACTCCTAAGTACCATGAAAGGTCACCTTTTATTCGGTACTTCTCACATGCTTCCATTTATCGTTGCGGGTGGTGTACTACTGGCGCTGGCGGTAATGGCATCAGGTAAAGGTGCGGTTCCTGCGGACGGTTTATTGGCGGATATTTCTAATATCGGTATTAAAGGTCTGGTGCTGTTCCCAATTATTCTTGGTGGCTTCATTGGTTACTCAATTGCAGACAAACCGGCACTTGCTCCAGCGATGATCTCTTCTGGCATCATGGCTGACATGGGCGGCGGCTTCCTAGGTTGTATCGTCGCTGGTTTTATCGCTGGTGGTGTAGTTCTACAACTTAAGAAGATCCCTCTTTCTGCTAACATGACTGCGTTGGGCGCTTACTTCATCTATCCACTTGTTGGTACGCTTATCTCTGCAGGTATCGTTCTTTGGGGTATCGGTGAACCAATCAAGATCTTCATGGCGTCTATGAACGAATTCCTAGCTTCTATGGCTGGCGCTTCTAAAGTGGTTCTAGGTACGATTCTTGGTGGTATGACTGCATTCGATATGGGCGGTCCAATCAATAAAGTAGCAACGCTATTCGCTCAAACTCAAGTTGACACTCAACCATGGCTAATGGGCGGTGTTGGTATCGCTATCTGTACGCCTCCTCTAGGTATGGCACTAGCAACATTCCTATTCAAGAAGAAGTTCACTAAGCAAGAGCAAGAAGCAGGTAAAGCAGCAGCAATCATGGGTTCTATCGGTATCTCTGAAGGTGCTATCCCATTCGCAGCAAACGACCCTGTACGCGTTCTTCCTTCAATCGTTGCTGGTGGTATCGTTGGCTGTGTGTTCGGCTTCCTAACAGACGTACTGCTACACGCACCATGGGGCGGTCTAATCACGGCACCTGTATCAAGCAACATCCCAATGTACGTTGTGGGTATCGCACTAGGCTCACTAACAACAGCAGTTATCGTTGGCTTCTGGAAACCAGTTGCTGAAGAAGAAGCAGAAGACGAAATCGTAGAAGCAGCACCTGCACAAGCTCAAGCGGCTCCAGCAGCAGGCGAAGGCGAGTACGACATCGTAGCAGTAACCTGTTGCCCATCTGGCGTAGCACACACATTCATGGCAGCGAAAGCACTAGAGAAAGCAGGTGCGGCAGCGGGTCTGAAAATCAAAGTAGAAACTCAAGGTCAAAACGGTATCCAGAACCGCATCACAGACCTAGATGTAGCAAACGCGAAGCTGGTTATTCTAGCTCACGATATCCAAGTAAAAGACGCTCACCGCTTTGCAAAAGCAAACGTTGTTGAGTGTTCAACGAAAGAAGCGATGCGTAATGCAGCGACTCTTGTGAAAGCTTAAACCTTAAGCTCCTCCCCCTAAGAGCCCTTTCCCTCAAAGGGCTCTATTTATTACGAATAAGTCAATTCCAATCAATCCCTTCCACTAATGATAGTGTCATTTCTGCCGCTGAAACTTCTTTGCAACCCGACGAATTTTGTCCGCACCACAACGGCGTAAATTCATCTCGGTTTTGCTTCTCCATAAGCGCTCTTAACTGAGTCATTTCAATGGAAGCATATGGGAATTTCGGCGCAGACTCACAGATGTAACCTAGCTCTGACATCGCGCGATTCACAATGCCTCGTGCTGGTCGGCCCGAGAAAACATTGGTCACCGCCGTATGCTGCGCGCGCTCACTGGCAATCGCATATCGATGTAAAGATGAGGTTTTTGCCTCATCACACAACAAATAGGCGCTGCCAACCTGCACGGCACTTGCTCCTAACTTCAGTGCGGCTTCAACACCGTTTCTATCGGCAACTCCTCCCGCTGCAATAACAGGTAAATTCACACGCTTGACGATTTGCGGTAACAACGCGATCAAGCCTAATTGAGTAGATAAATCATCCGATAAAAACATGCCTCGGTGTCCACCAGCCTCCAAGCCTTGAGCGATAATGCCGTCAACGCCTTTTGCTTCCAGCCACAGTGCTTCATCCACTGTGGTCGCTGTCGAAAGGATCTTCCCTCCCCAGCCTCTAATTCGCGCTAACAAGTCATCGGCAGGCAAACCAAAGTGGAAACTGATCACTGGCGGTGCAAATGGTTCAATCGCGTCAGCAATATCATGATTGAAAGGCATCCTTGTCGGAGCGTTTGGCTGAGCCTGTACGGTTGCACCAACTTCAGCAAAATACGGTTGCAACGTTTTTTGCCACTCTTCGTGCTTGTTAGCGTCGTATTCCGGCATTTCATGGCAAAAGAAGTTGAGGTTGAATGGTCGATTGGTCGCCTGTTTAATAAGTTGGAGTTCTTTAACGATGGCTTCTTTATTCAGCATTCCACAAGGTAACGAGCCAAGCCCGCCAACATTACTCACCGCAATGGCCATTTGGCTATCTTGCACGCCAGCCATTGGGGCTTGAATAATCGGTAACTCTGTCCCCAAAAGTGTATTAAATACCTTGTTTATCATGATCTTTCCTTGAAAACTTAACCTTTACCTGTGATGGCTCTGCGCCATAGTTATCCAGACTAGACTTTCACATGATTAACCACTTATAAAGTTAAAGTGATGCATTTGTGCGCTATGCACTTTTGATAGAAATGACAAAGGGAGCCTATGGCTCCCTTGATGTAGTGGCGAACAAGAATTGAATGGCTATCGTGCTACATCTGATTCAAGCTCTAATTCTGCAACAGAAAGCATGGCAAACTCTTCCTCGGCGGTTGCTGCAACCAATTTGTTGCGGCTGTACAACCCATAATAAACACCACCGATAAGAAACAATCCCATTGTCATGAAAAAGGCTGAGGGATCAAAAGCATAAACACCTGTCATTGCGATCAAAGAAAGCACCAGAGAAATACTCGACGTAATTATCCCTCCAGGCGTTTTATATGGGCGAGCTAACTCCGGCTGTTTAATTCGCAATAAAATATGGCTCAAGGACATTAATGCGTACGATACCGTCGCGCCGACAACAGCCATCGCCAAGATTAAGTCCCCCTCCCCCGTAAGAGAAACCAAGAACCCAAAAACGCCCGGAACCAAAAGCGCACGAGAAGGCACTTTTTTGTCGCTGGTTAATGACAAAGTTTGCGGCAAATAACCCGCGCGGGAAAGCGCAAACACCAAGCGACTGTAACCATAAATGATAGAGAAGAAAGAAGCGATAAGACCAGCTAACCCGAGTAAGTTCACGGCCATTGCTATCGTTGAGTTGCCTGTAAGCTTCAGCGCGTCAACTAATGGCACAGCGCTATCGCCTATGACCTTTGAACCAACCGCACCAGCCAAAAGAACGACCACCAGAGTTGCGGTTAGTAATAAAAACAACATCGCACCAATGATGCCTTTTGGAACATCTTTCGCCGGATTTTTTGCCTCCTCTGCCGCTAAAGGCACACCTTCAACCGCAAGAAACAACCACATTGCAAATGGCAACGCAGCCCATACGCCATACCACCCAAACGGCAAGATTTCTGTTGCCTGAGCCGTCGCCGGAGCAATATCGAATAAGTTATTAACATCAAAGTGACCAATAAGCACAGCAGCAGTGATTAGAATAGCTAGCACAGCCAAACCGCTGATGACCATCATTACTTTGAGAGCTTCGCCAACCCCTGCCATATGAATAGCGATAAAGACGGCGTAGAAAAGTGCGTAAACAACAGGGCCATCGATACCAACCAATTCATTCACTGCTGAGCCAATAAAAATTACTATCGCAGCAGGTGCGAGCGCATATTCAATCAAAACTGATAAGCCCGTGAAAAAGCCACCTGTCGGCCCCATCGCCTGTCTTGCGAAGCTGTAACCACCACCCGCAGCAGGAATAGCCGCAGACATTTCAGCTAAAGACAATACTAGCGTGAAATACATTACTGCCATCGCGATAGCAGCAATAAGAAAGCCTCCCCATCCTGCTTGAGCGATGCCAAAGTTCCAACCGGCAAAGTCACCTGATATAACATACGAGACACCTAAGCCAGCAAGTAAAATCCAACCTGCGGTGCCTCTTTTTAGCTGCCTTTTGGCCAAGTACTCCTGATGTTTAGACATAGTAAATCCTTCTACTTTGATGAAATTAAAAAGTTGTCGCTGTGTTTATCTTCAACGCTTGCGCCACCTGGCTCATTGATGTCGGAGCGATCTTTCAGGTTCACTCCTGACAGTTGTAATTTTCGAGCCTCCTTGAGCAAGTAAAATGCGCGTTCACAGGCATCGTCATAATTGAGCCCCTGAGGGCGCACATTGGAAATGCAGTTTCTTTGGGAATCTTTAGAGCCTCGTTTAGCCCCCCAAGTGAGATACATACCCATGCTATCCGGAGAAGTTAGACCTGGCCTCTCTCCAATTAAAACCAGCACGGCCTTAGCGTTAAAACATTCACCAACATCATCCCCTACAGCTACTCTTCCTTGCTTTACGATTGTGATAGGTGCGAATTTCCATTGATGTTCATCATCAGCGCTTAAAAGAGAAATCAATCGAGTAACAACAGGCACGGCATGGTTTTGAATTGCGACGGAAGAAAGTCCATCAGCAATAACAATCGCAAGATCAATGTCAGTGTTATGCTCATTTGCTATCGAGTTGAGCGTTTGCCAAGAAGATTCATCGAGCTGCCGTCCTAAATCGGGCCTTTGCAAGTACATAAGCCGATCACTCACTTGACTGCTCACTACGACAGGAGGTTCTAAGGTATTTTCAAGAATCGAGTAAGAGTCAGATAAACCAGCAACAAGAGAGTCAACATTCAAACTGCAATGCACTGCATCCATAGCTTGGGCGTGATCCAGCTGAAATGAGAGTAACTCGTTGGTTGGTACACTGTTCCCGCTGCGACCCAGAGCGATCCGAGCAGAGGTGAAGTCGCGTAACTTGCCCCAAGGGTTGTGTGTGACAACTTCAGACTCATCTTGTGTGGACTGAGCAATGGTGATCACTTTACCCATGAGAATACCCCTTATTCAGTTGGTTAATTGCTCCCGAAAACGAGCGAGAGACTTGCTCACTTAACCGAACGTCTTGCACGCTCTCGAAAATCTGCATCTCCATTAACCATTGTTCAAACTCTGGAGCTGGCTTCAGACCGAGTACTTTTCTTGCGTAAAGGGCATCGTGAAATGAGGTAGTTTGATAGTTGAGCATGATGTCATCAGACCCTGGAATACCCATGATGAACGAGCACTCGGCCACACCTAATAGTGTCAGCAAGTTATCCATGTCATTCTGATCGGCATAGGCATGATTGGTGTAACAGATATCGCAACCCATAGGTAAACCAAGCAACTTCCCACAGAAATGATCTTCAAGCCCAGCACGAATGATCTGTTTGCCATCAAACAGGTACTCTGGGCCAATGAACCCAACGACTGTATTAACCAACAAAGGATCGAACTGTTTCGCGACAGCATAAGCACGAGCTTCGCAAGTCTGTTGATCGACCCCATGAAATGCATTCGCAGACAACGCTGTACCTTGTCCGGTTTCAAAATACATCACATTGTTTCCTACGCTACCTCGATTCAAAGACAATGCCGCTTCATGGGCCTCTTTCAAAATCGATAAGTCGATTCCGAAGGTATCATTCGTCCCTTGCGTGCCGCCTATCGACTGAAAAACGAGATCGACTGGTGCACCCATTTCAATGGCTTCGATCGTGTTAGTGACATGAGTTAACACACAAGACTGAGTCGGTATTTGATAGTGTTGAATCACCTCATCCATTAAGTTCATTAACTTAATAGCTTGAGGCACATTATCTGTTGCCGGATTGATACCGATAACCGCATCGCCATTTCCGTACATCAGACCATCAAAAATGGTCGCTGCGATACCGTTGAGAGAATCAGTGGGATGATTCGGCTGTAAGCGAGTAGACAAGCGACTCGGCAAACCAATCGTATTCCGAAAAGCCGTGACAACTTGGCATTTTTTAGCAACGAGAATCAAATCCTGGTTGCGCATAATCTTACTGACTGCGGCCACCATTTCTGGTGTTAAACCTTGACGAATTTTAGCCAACGTTTCACCATCGGCTTCTTCACTCAGCAGCCAATTTCGAAAATCCCCGACCGTCAAGTGCTCAATCGGTTTAAAGGCTTCAAGGTCATGCGTATCGATAATTAGGCGAGTGATATCGTCGCTTTCGTATGGAATAACCGCCTCGTTAAGAAACGTTTTAAGTGGTAACTCAGACAGCGCCATTTGTGCGACTACACGTTCTGCCGCTGACTGAGCACAAACCCCGGCTAACGCATCGCCTGAGCGCTCCGGTGTCGCTTTCGCCATCAAGTCAGCCAATGACTTAAAGGTATAGACTTTACTGCCTTGTTGCCGACGATAAGTTGCCGTCATTGCTCTTCCTCTTCACTATTTGGTTCGCTTTTTGCTGAACTATCAATAAGCTTTAAGAAAGTATTGCCAAATGTGTTCCGTAGCGTTATCAAAAACTGGCAACATTCATAAACCAAAAATAAACAATGAGTTACATAAAAGCTGCTCCAACATAACTCACAAAAAAGGAATGAGCATCACAAGGATGAGTGACCAAACACCCCAAACTGCACCAATGCTGTGCATCCATCACACAAAGGATGCAAACCAACAAGCTGCAAGCCTAATAAACTGGCAACAGGAATACGATCAACTCAGCGATGGCCGATTTTTAGGTCAAATTCGAGAACGACGATTTCCCAATTTCCATGTATTTCGAGAAGACAGTAACCGCTCACTAAGACAGCAATGCAGGGTTGAACAGGGAGGTATTTGGTTGGGTTTGAGTGCGGAAAATAAACCGCTACACCTAAATCACAGCAAGTTTAATGCAAGCCAGCTTTTGCTTAGACAAGGTGGTGCAGATTTTGAGTTAATGACACCTGAACAGTTTTCTATCTATGGGATAGTACTCGACAGAAAACTGGTTCAAATCATAGAAAAACAGCTCGAGTTAGACGGTATCGGCTGCAACACACCGCACTTAGCGGGACTAACAGAAAAGCACATTCAACAACTTAAATTCTACTTGGGTACTTTACTCGGTCCCACTGAATCGCGATGGTCTGACAGCACACATCAGGTGGTTTTAAAAGACATCGTTCTCGAACTGTTCTCAATCAGTTCACCAAGCGCAAGCCACCCGATATCAATCTCTCATCGTCAGCATGTGATGCGCCGCATAAAGCAACAGCTACACGACTTAGATTACAGAACTCCGATCACCGTCAGTGAACTGTGTGACGCTGTGCACGTCAGTCGCCGCACACTGCAGTACACCTTTGAACATTGCTGTAATACTTCGCCAAAGCAATTCATACACCGAATGCGGCTGAATCAAGTACGTAGAGTGCTACAAAGCCCTGAAGATAATCGAACAATTGCAGAAATCGCTTTTGACTTTGGTTTTTTTCATCTCGGGCAGTTCAGTCAAAGCTACAAGCGGCTATTTGGTGAGACGCCAACTGAAACGAGAAAATGGGAGTCCAGCAAATAAAATGACAGGCAGTATATTCTTTCGGATTCTGCGTTGGGGCTATTTTATGTAGTCGCAATGATTTTCTGAAACTTAGCATGAAGGTCTTCAAGTGCCGCTTCAACATCCGGTTCTGCACGGCTCAAATGTGCGATTAGCGTCATGAAGTAGCAGTCAAAAATCAACGGCATCTTGTCTTCAAGAACAGAGCTTCCGCTTGAAGATTCAAACAAAGCTTGGTTAAACGACTGGTAATAATCCAAATCCCAAATCACCTCTTTCAACAAGGCTCGGCTCAGCTCGACGTTCGCAAAATAGTAGCGATAGTATTTCTCCGTCAGCGCCAAACCAATGTCGATATCTGTCTTACCTTCCACACTGACTAGCGTTTCTTGGCTGATCTGTTGCAGTTGCGCCAGCATCCCTTCGCGCAAAATCGACAGTTTAGTCGGGAAGTGGCTGAACACCGTACCGTCGGCGACTCCTGCTTCTCTCGCAATCTGCCTTGTGGTCGTCATGTCATAGCCATTTTGAGCAAAAGATGCCCACGCGGCTTTTAGGATTTTATCTCTGGTTTGTTGTCGCTTCGTCATTGATGTATCTGCTTAATGAGCCTGAAAGGATCATACCTTGAGCGGCTGACATTGACAAATTGAGCGCGCTCAATTATAAAAAATGAGCACGCTCAATTTTTATATAAAAACAAAAGGAATCGCTCATGTACGTATTAAACAAACTAGGCCAAGGATTGATTTTCTTGCCGACCATATTCTGCTTTTCTTATATTTTAAGACCAATATTGATGGTGATTCTCATACCAGGTGGACTCGCACTTTTGGCGTTAATCGGTGGGGCAGAAGTCAGAGCAGAACTCAAAGCCATGTTGCTTGAGGAGCTTTTTGGGGTCAGTCCATCACACACCACCTCGAAAAAGGCGTGAGTGCGCGAGAAACGTTGGCAAGGTTAAGCAAAAAACAAAACGCGCAGGTATCGAGATCTCAATACCTGCGCGATATAGATGTGGTGAAAAGAGGACTGGCGTTAATCAGTATTCATATTCTGACCGATTCGCCATAAAACGCCACTAGGGTCAAACAAACAACATTCGCGCATACCCCAAGGTTGCTCGACCAGCTCAGTTAAACGCGAACCAAATTCTTCATGACCCACTTTGGACAAGTGCTGATGCCAGCTTTCTGCGTCTTCTACGAGCAAGTGCATCATGAAGTTGTTGCCGTGTTCTGGCTCATAAAAATTCTGTAAAAGAAACGCGCAACTGCCTTGAGAGAAGTACGCCACATCACCGAAGTCTGATGCCATATCAAAGCCTATCGCCTCATAAAAACGTTTTGAGAGCGCGTAATCTTTCGCTGGAACAAATGATTTGATTTCAACAATATTGAGGTTTTCCATTTCCAATTTCCTAAGCCCTTATCCATCAAACTGACTGACGTAATCACGCTCTACGCCTTCTATTCGCCTTGCGTATTTTGCTGCGATGGTAGTGGTACACACTCTACCATTTGCGTTTGTAACCACGTGATGAATTTATGTTCGAGTTCTGTACGCTTTTTATCTTGGCTCAATAAAACATAATTGCAACCTGATAGCACAAAAACAAATGGCGTGACCAAATTACCGCGCTTAATATCTTCTATAACAAAAGGATACGATCCCATCGCCGCGCCTAAGCCATCCACCGAGGCTTGTATGCAAAAATAAAAATGCGCAAATGATTGCTGAGTGTTGCCGTTGAAGGTTTCACAACGTGTTGATTGCTGCCAATCCGCCCAATTATGTGGGGCGGGATTGGTCATTTTCGGCGCGATGCTGGGCTTAAAGACTTAATGCGCTTGCGATCAGGTTTCGACCATAAAAAATGCGGCTACTAGAGCCGCATTACAATCCACAAACCTTAGGTCTGATAAGTGAAACGTTTATTGAGTGATAACGGTGAGCTTATCCCAATCAATCGTGAAGCGAATTTGTGCCTCAGTGTAGTGGCTCGTTGTGCCTTGATCGTACCAGTTACACGCATTGCGAGAGAAACCTTCTTCAACTTCTTTCATGCCAGCTCGTGCGATCATCTCCGTTTTTGGCTCTTCTCCGCGCTCAAATTCTGGTGTGAATACGTACTGGAATTTCGGTTTGAAACCGTAGATCAAACGCGGCAAGTTCTCTTCTGGTAATAGGTTCTCATTTGAACAACCTGTGTAGTGGTAAACACCCGCCCATTTACCGTAGTACTGGTAATCGTTGGTGTAAATTTGGCTAAGAGAGGTGGTCCACTTAACACCCATACCGCGTTCCATGGAAGCCTTTGGTTTGGCTGCGGTGACGTAATCCTTACTTGAGTAGCGAGACGTATAAGCCACACCCAGGTCGGTCGTCAACGAGCCAGAAAAACTTGGTGCCGAGCCCGGTGTTGCAGTCGCGGTTAAGCCGATAGACGGAGCAACCGTGGTTGTCGATACGGAAACATCATTGGCTTCGTTTTGCGGTGAGTAATCCTCACTAAATACCGGCGTGCCACCAGCTTGATAGATACTGTAGTCGAACGCGACTGGGTAGTTTTGAGTAAAACGGTCCACAATCGCAGCATCGTAAGTGTGTTTTACACCCGGATTACCTGGTACATAACCATTCCCTAGAGTGATCACGCGAGCCGCTTTTTTGTCGTTCTTTGAATTATGGAATAACTCAACCAGTAACTTCATTTGCACACGGCTACCACGAAACGCGTACGGGAAAAGCTCAGGCTCGCTTTGCATCACGACCTCATAGCTTTTCTTCACGTAACCTTCTAGCGCGATGTCATCAATCAAGACACTTTCTACAACCTTGTTATCAGAAGCAGCGGCAGTAGCGGAAATCCCTAACATTAAGGGAAGCAGTATTTTCTTATTCATTATTTTATTACCTTACTTGGGAACAGTCCCAATTTAAGCTAACACATTGAACAAGTAGCGACAATCAAACGAAAACGATTCACATTATCAATAATTTGACCTACACCCAGAAATGAAAAAAAACAGCCAACTTACGCTGGCTGTTTCGATGCAGTTAATGAATGACCCGTGCGTCCCCTTTAAATAACTGAGACAAATCGATAGTGAATATTGTCACTGTCGGACGTTTAGGCAGAGCATTTTCGATCGAAAACTCTGGCCCAGCTGGAACGAGGGGGAAGTGAATAGCCGTCGGCCACGTTGACGAAGCTTCATTACCGCTCGGCTCAGATATTGAGAAAGAAAACGCAGGTAAACGGGTCATAACACTTACCTCAAATGACTGATTCGCGGGCTCAAGCGAGCCCGCTTAGGTTTTGCAATGTTATTGTTGTTTTAACACTTACTTAATCACTAACGATTGGTAACGTTAGATATCAAGTTCTTTGTCTTCAACGTGGTTGGTGATCATCGCTTCAGTGGTGATCATCAAGCCAGCAACAGACGCTGCGAATTGAAGCGCTGAGCGTGTTACTTTCGCAGGGTCCAAGATACCCATTTCGATCATGCTGCCGTATTCACCTGTTGCAGCGTTGTAACCGTAATCGGCATCACCCGCTTTGACAGCATTCGCCACAACTGAAGCTTCGTCACCTGCGTTGGTTGCGATTTGACGGAGAGGCTCTTCCATCGCACGTAGCGCAACTCGGATACCCACGTTTTGGTCATCGTTGTCACCTTTTAGATCCGCCAATTCTTTCGCGATCTTAGTTAGGGCAACACCACCACCAGCAACAATACCTTCTTCAACCGCTGCGCGAGTAGCGTGTAGCGCATCGTCCACGCGGTCTTTCTTCTCTTTCATCTCAACTTCGGTTGCAGCGCCGATCTTGATCACCGCTACGCCGCCAGAAAGCTTCGCAACACGTTGTTGAAGCTTGTCTTTGTCGTATTGAGAAGTGGTTGTTTCGATTTGTTTTTCAATCGAAGCCACACGATCAGCAATCGCGCTTGCTTCTGCTGCGCCACCCACGATGGTTGTTGTGTCTTTGGTGATGGTCACTTTCTTCGCACTACCTAGTTGCTCTAGCGTTGCTTTTTCAAGCTCTAGGCCGATTTCTTCAGAGATGACCGTACCTGCGGTTAGTACCGCAATGTCTTCCATCATCGCTTTACGGTTGTCACCAAAACCAGGTGCTTTCACCGCAGTCGCACGCACGATGCCGCGCATGTTGTTCACAACCAATGTCGCTAGCGCTTCACCTTCGATGTCTTCAGCAATGATCAATAGCGAGCGAGAAGATTTCGCCACTTCTTCTAGCACTGGCAATAGCTCGCGGATGCTGCTGACTTTTTTGTCCACCAATAGGATGTAAGGGTTGTCTAGCTCTACGCTGCCATTTTCTTGGTTAGTAATGAAGTATGGCGACAAGTAACCGCGGTCGAATTGCATACCTTCAACCACAGACAATTCGTTGTCTAGACCTTGGCCTTCTTCCACCGTAATCACGCCATTGCGACCCACTTTTTCCATCGCTTCTGCAATGATTTCACCGATCGCGCGATCGCTGTTTGCAGAAATGCTACCCACTTGGGTAATGGATTCTTTGTCGCTGCATGGCTTAGACATTTCACGTAGTTTCTCAACCGCCGCTTCAGTGGCTTTGTCGATACCACGTTTTAGGTCCATTGGGTTCATGCCAGAAGCTACCGCTTTAAGACCTTCGTTGATGAAAGATTGCGCCAGTACAGTAGCCGTCGTTGTACCGTCACCCGCTTCATCATTCGCTTTGGACGCCACTTGTTTCACCATTTGCGCGCCCATGTTTTCGAACTTGTCTTTCAGTTCGATTTCTTTCGCTACAGACACACCATCTTTGGTAATGGTTGGCGCGCCGTAAGATTTATCAAGCACAACGTTCCGGCCTTTCGGGCCTAGTGTCACTTTTACTGCATCCGCCAGTAAGTTCACACCTTTCAGCATTTTTTGACGTGCGTCATTAGCAAATAATACGTCTTTTGCAGCCATAATTATCTCCTCAAAAAACTACTACAAAAATAATTACTCAACGATTGCTAACACATCAGATTCGGACAGAATCAAGTATTCTGCGCCGTCAATTTTCTCGGTTTTCACGCCGTAACCGTCATTGAAAATGATTTGGTCGCCCACTTTGACTTCCATCGCAGCGCGTTCGCCATTTTCAAGGCGTTTACCTAAACCAACAGCAATGACTTTCCCGCGGTTTGATTTTTTCACCGACTGAGAAGTTAAAACGATTCCCCCTTCAGATTTATTTTCCACCTCTTGTCTTTCAACAATTAGCTTGTCATTTAAAGGACGAATTTTCATTTTTAAGCGCCTCCTACTTGGAACCAAAAATAAAAGACAGAATAAACATCAAGATGGATTTGCGAGTCGACCGCTCGCTTTCGATGAGAATAATAAGGTCGAAAAATTGGAGTTCAAGAGGTGGATTTCATAAAAATTTTTTATTGAATTGAATAAAATCTTCTATCGAAACTTTTGACATTCACGACCACTTAAAACCTCTTTATGATGGAAAATGTGTTCAATCAAATCTAGAGTGGTTACATACTCTTAAAAAGGATAATCAAACAATGAAAAAGGTCGTATCTCTGTTTCTTGCAACATTGTGCGTTGGCTTGCTTTCTTTCAGCGTTGCGGCTTCTGAGCGTGCTGAGCAAGGGTGGCAACTGATTGAGAAAGGCGCAATGATTGTCGATGTACGCACGCCGCAAGAGTTCTCTGAGGGGCATGTAGACAATGCGGTCAATTTCCCTCTATCTGAGCTTGATAAACATTTCCAAGACGTCGATAAAGATCAAGCGATCGTATTGTACTGCCGCAGTGGTAACCGCTCTGGTAAAGCGTATCAACATTTGCAATCACAAGGGTTCACGAATCTACACAATGCAGGTGGCTTAGAAGAACTGCAAGACGCCAAATAATCATCTCTGTTCTAATTTCAAAAATAAAAGCGCAGAGGGCATTGCAGACTTGTTGCAACGCCCTCTGTTACTAAATAATTCTCTTCCGCTACTACTCTATTTGGGCCCGGCCTCAAACTGAATCAGGTTATCCGATATCTCAAGCCACGGCGCTTTGGACGCGACAAAAATATGGAAATTTGGCTTGTGGGATGGAGCATCATCCAAGACACCTAGGCGAATATTGACAATCCCATTGTTCTTTTTCGAATACAGGCTCGATCCACAATGGCGACAAAAACATAACATGGTATTTTCGCTTTTCTGATAAGTTTGAATATCCTCTTTTCCTTGGATAATGAGCAACTTATCTAGAGTAATACCGCCCGCCGATGAATAGTCAGAGCCAGTAAATTTTCGACATTCCGAGCAATGGCAATTTCCCATGTACTTGAATTCATCTGCCACTTCCAATTTCACCTTACCACACAGACATGAGCCTTTGAGTACTTCCATTTGAGTCCCTTTTTGTTATGAATCTAATTGAATTAGACGAATACACCGACACCTTGCCACTGCAATGCGAAAAATTAAAGGCAGGTAATACAGGTTTTCAAAAATGAAACGAAAATGTAAAACACTCTATTCAGAGGAAAGATAGGTGTGCTCAGCACATGAGAGCTCAAGCTATTGTCGATACAAAAACACCAAGCAAGACGCTTGGTGTTTTCTTAATATTTTGTCTAACACAGTCATCGCTCTTAATGAGAGACGCCGTGTTGAGAAAGTGTAGTGCTTAGAAAATGCAGTGCTTAGTAAAGCTGGTAGCTTCGTTTGCACTCCAGTCACCTTTTGGCTTATCTTTCAAGTTCTCACACCATTGCTCGCTGCCCACACCATCTTGAAGAACACAGTGCTTCGCAAAGTCTACTGCGTTGTCTGCTGTCCATTCTGTTTTTGGCTTATCGCGCATGTCGTTACACCAGCCTTCAGTGCCCACTTCATCACTACAAGCGGTTAAAGCAGAAGCCGCCAACATCAGCATGACTAGTTTTTTCATAAATTTAAGGTTCCAGTTGCAAACAATATTAAAATAAAACTCAATCGCTCCAACAAATGCCCATTCAACGGTCTGAACTAAGCAGTCACTTGTTGAAGTGACTTTTATATCAACTATAACGAAATTATCAGTCTACGTGTTAAGACACCGAAAAATTATTGAGCCAAGCTGCGTAAATGACACCATAAACACCTATAGGCTGCGCGCTTGCGTTAATGCGCTGATCTTAGAAGACCCCGTGCCAAAACATGATAAACGTAACTCTAACGCCATTTGCTCAAAGTGCTCGACCACCGCTTGAGTGCTTATAGTAGCCGCTTTCAAGACTGCGCCCGCTTGCCCAACGAGATTGGCGCCCAAATGTATGGCTTTCGCCGCTTCAAGTCCGTTATGCACACCACCTGAGGCGATCAAAGGTAATGTAGGATGCTGTGCTCGTATTTGAGTCAAACATTTTGCCGTTGGGATGCCCCAATCGCGGAAAAGTTCGGCTGCACGCTGCATTTTCGGATTATCTTGGCAATAGCCTTCAACCGCGCTCCAACTTGTGCCACCCGCGCCCGCTACGTCAATGGCATCCACACCGGCGTCAACCAATCGCTGCGCAACGTGACCACTTATACCAAAACCGACTTCTTTGATAATGATCGGAACATTCACGCGAGATTTAAGCTGCTCGATAGCGTGTAAGACGCCAATCCAATTATGGTCGCCATTTTTCTGAAACGCTTCCTGCATTGGGTTTACGTGTACAAACAACGCATCCGCTTGAATGGATTCAACCGCACGCTGCGCATTATCAAGTTTACCTTTGTCGCGCAATTGAGCGGCTCCAAGGTTGGAATAAAGCGGCACATCTTTGGCTAAATCACGAATGGTTTTGCCTAGACCTGCGTGTTGGCGCTCTTCTATGCTAATACGCTGCGACCCCACGCCCATAGCAATGCCTAATTCACTGGCAGCTTCAGCCAAACGACAATTGATCACTTCTGCGTCTTTTGCTCCACCTGTCATCGAGCTAATCAAAAACGGAAGCGCCAATCGGTGGCCAAGAAACTCTGTCGATAGGTCGATCGCCTGAAAGTCACATTCTGGCAGCGCGCAGTGTTCAAACTCGACAGACTCAAAGCCCGCCGTTTTATGCTTCATGCTCATGTCATGATGTAAAACAGCGTCTAGATGTAAATCTTTTCGGTTAGTTTGCGGAGCCATAATGTCACCCTAAAGTAAAACAGTCGCGCAGTATTGCGATCCTTATCAGTAACGTCAATGCGAATTTTCTGAATTCACGAGATTACTTTTCCGAAACCAGTAATGAATCACGACTTACTCTGACATTATAGGAAGAGAAACTCGCCTTCTGTTTTAAACAAGCAGGCGAGTGTTTCACCAAGTTGAAGTAATCAGCGTGCGAGACACCACGATAAAAATGGGCCGCATACTTCTCTAATTTACTTTGCGCTTTCTGACAGAATCAGAGACACAACGGTGCTTGTAGTGGTTGGAGCAAACTGCTCAGGGTCATCACAGAATTGAATTTTCCCTTTTTCTTCAACATGGAACAACGGCACTACCGAGTTCCCTTTGTGGTGCGCTAAATAGTCTTGATACGTAAAGTTGTCGCTCAATTTCGTGTGTTTTATCTCTGCACCGCGGCTCAATAAACTGGCCAGCTGGGTATAGCTTACGTTACCGCCCATCAGCAATTTACCGTGGTACTCCTGAGCCACGGAGTGCTTCTCGCTACCATTGCCGTTGGTTTTCACTTTTTGCAAGCAGTGAACTTTATCTTCACCAAACTCGTCGACAAATTGCATGCAAGCCATAATGTTGAAATGCTGGTCAGGCGTTAATGCAACGACTTGTCCCACCCCTATCAGGTTCAAATTGTCATCTGCGTGACTAGAAATCGGGTTCCCGTAGTAGTAATCCAGCCCCAACATTCGAACTTGACTGATGTACTCCCAGTTAGAATCGGTCATCAATATGCGGCGGTCATAGCGTGCCAACGCTTGACCAATTTCTCTGGCTACTCGGTTAGCACCAATCAACAAGAAGCCGCGTGGCGCTGGCTCCGCGACGCCCAGCATCAATGCGACAGGACGTGCCGTTGCACTTTGTAAAACAACCGTTCCGATGATCACCATGAAGGTCATAGGAACCAGTAAAATCGCTTCATCAATACCGTATTCGGTCAATTTGATCGCGAAAAGAGACGAAATAGAGGCAGCGACAATACCGCGCGGTGCAACCCAAGACAGGAACAGTTTATCTTTAAGTCTCAAGTTACTGCGGATGGTTGAGAGGAAAATCGACAACGGACGCGACACCAACTGCATAAATACAAACAGCAATAACGCGCCACTACCCAGCGCAGCAAAATCATCCAAGCTGATGCGTGCAGCAAGGAAAATAAATAGGCCGGTGATCAGCAATATGGTCAAGTGCTCTTTAAAGTGCAGAATTTGTTGAATATTGATGCCCTTTGCGTTGGCAAGCCACATACCCATTACAGTAACCGTGAGTAATCCGGCTTCAGACTCAATATGGTTGGAGACGGAAAATACGCCGAGCACGATCATCAAAACCGCAAATGGCTGCAAGTATTCCGGTAGCCACGCACGGCGCATAATCGTTGCGACTGCTGCGCCGGAGGCCGCACCAAGAATGACGCCCACGGCAATGAGCGTCCCGAACACTTCGACGCTATTTATCGCGCTGTGCGATACGATGAACTCATAAACCATCACAACAAAAAGCGCACCGAGTGGATCAATCAAGATCCCCTCCCAACGCAAAATATTAGCAAGCGTACTGTTAGGCCTTACCGTCCGAAGAAGTGGCACGATCACCGTCGGACCTGTTACCACGGTTAAACTGCCGAACAACATGGCGAGCTCCCAAGTAAAACCGAGGAAATAGTGCGTCGCAATACTGGTTACTGCCCACGAAATGATGGCCCCGATGGAAACGATACTCCAGACTGAGCCACTCACACCGCGAATTTCTTTGAAGTTTAGGGTCAAGCTGCCTTCGAAAAGAATCACCGCAACCGCCAATGAAACCAACGGAAAGAGCAAATTCCCTAAAATCTCATCTGGATTTAACCACTGCATAAATGGCCCGACAATCAACCCAGCTAGCAGCAAAAATAAAATCGCTGGTAAGCGCAATCGCCATGCCAACCACTGACAACCTAAACCAATGACCCCAACCGCTGATAGAACCAGCGCTTCATTACCCACTTGCATTAATCATTTACCTGTTTTGTCTTTTTTCGCGTGAATGCGCTATACCCAAATAACCTCGGGCGTGCGGTTCAATAAGCATGACTTGGCATGCAGACTAAACGGCTTACCTTCGACTCTTCGACAGCACGCCTCTGAAATGCACATTTTTGAGGTCACTTGGGTATCGCATCAGAATTATGAATATAGTTGAACCCCAATGACTTAACGACTCATTTCTGTTCATCAGATCTTAAAGTGACACACAAGTATGTCGCTTCGTCGAATTCATCATTACGCATTGAGTTTCATTATGTAGAATGATTCTTAAAGAAAGCGCGGAACCTAGCACTATATGAAGCTAAGGCAAAGCGCTTGGACTAAGCTTTAGCGTACGTGCTCAAAGTTAAGAATCGTGTGTCACGCGACGTACGCAAGGAGAAATGGATTGTACGTAATACTAGCACTGTTCATGGCGTTGCTCGCCATCCTCATCGGAGTGAAAGCCGCCAACCGAGCAGCACTTTTAGAAAAAGAGCTAACCAAACTTCGTGAAGAGGTAACATCACTGCGAGTCAGTCTAAATAAGGACTCGAACCAACCAACGCGTCAACAATCCAGCGTTGAAGAGGTAACAAAAGAGGCAAACTCCTCATCCTCTAAGGAGCATGACCCGATTACCGACCGAGCATCTTATCCAAACACGACACATCAAGCTCAATACCAGGCAAGCGAAGTTCAACTGGACGTTTTTAGTCAAGAACAAGAGTCTATATTGCCAAGTAGAGTGCAGAGCCTGTTTAGCAACATTCAAGAAAACTGGTTGGTTTGGGTGGGCGCGCTGGCAATGCTAATTGGTGGGGGGTATCTCGTACAGGTTATTGGTAGTCACATTGAGTTTTCGCCATTTATGCGTGTGTCCTTTGCGTTTGTACTCTCGTTACTTATGGTGCTTGTTGGAGAATGGTTCCACCGCAAAGAACAACAAAATCCTCAACGAGCAACACGAGCCCAAGGCTTTACTTATGTGCCTGCCGCCGTTACCGGAACCGGGCTAACTGGTATTTACTGCACGGTTATCTTTGCGTTTGTTGTTTATCAAATGCTGACGCCTAGTGTCTCGCTTATCATCTTAGCCGCTGCTGCATTTTGTAGCTTGGCTCTATCTTTACAGCAAGGGCCGTTGATGGCGGTGCTTGGTCTGATTGGTGGATATACCGCACCGTTATGGATTGGTGGAAGCGAGCCTAATTACTTCTTATTAGCTGGGTATATCAGCGCGATCTCGGTCGCGGCAACATTGCTAATGCAAAAAGTGCGTAGTGCATGGATTTCTCCAAGCATCGCGCTTCCACATGTTGTTTGGATGCTGTTGCTCATTGAAAGCATGCCGCTTGAGACGCTTTTTTCTTGGCTGGCTATTTATCTCTCAATTACGCTCTATCTTATTTTCGCCGTTCCAAGACTGGGTTGGACACTCAATCCTCGCTCTCATCACTGCCAGAATAAGTGGACAAATCCGCCGACCGCTACCTCTCTCGCGATTGCGTTATTGACCTTTTCGGCTGTCACTAGAATGCCAGAATTGGACACACTGCAAATGGTGTACTGTTATGCGCTGCTCGTTGCGACAGTATGGCTCCCAGCGGTTCGCACAGGTTGGTCATTGCGCGTATTTTTGCCTTCCATATTGGTCTCTGCGACCGCACTTGTTGTCCTCACTGTCGCGTTTGACGCTTTGTATATGCCAGAACATGGTGCCAGTATCTTACTCGCATTGGCCACCAGTATTGCACTGATCTGCTGTCGAACTTATTGCCAGTCACTCAGTGACCGATCGCAACTTAGCGGCGTACTTCTGTTGGTACTGGCTCCAGCAATGAGTTTGATTACGTTGTTTTATGTCGACGAATTTATGCAAGGCTACCTGTGGCACTGGACTGCATTCTGCGCATTGGTGACCGTTTATTACGTTGTACTTGGTCAGCGCTTACATTCGCTAGCATTGGAATGTTCTGCCGTCATGCACGCTTTAATCGTAGGCATCGCCTTTGTTTGGTTAAGCGATACCTGGTTGACGACAGCAATCTCGATACAAGTTGCGGTAATGGCGTTGCAGACGCAATCAGGGTTATTTCGCCCCGCAAGTTGGGCGATTAAAGTGGCGATGGGGATACTGGTCATCCGCCTCACACTTTTACCCTTCATCCCTGAATGGCAACCCGTAGAAGCAGGACATTGGGCTTGGGTTATTGTGAGTTACCTACCGTCTCTCATCATCCTGCTCTATGCTCGAGCAACGCTAAAGCAAGTGGACCTCGAACTGACCAACTGGTTTGAAGGCGCATTTTTGCATGTATTCTTAATGGCGCTATTCACCCAAACCAACTACTGGTTAACTGGGCAGTACGGCTATTTGGGACACCTTGATTTCACAAGCGCCATCGTTTTTGCTAACCAAGCGTTGGTTATGGGTATGGTGTACAGCTACCGTAGCCAATTTGCACAACGCTTAAGCCGCATCTATGAAGCCTACAGCTACCTGCTTTGGTGTGCCTTCGCATTGCTGATAATTTTGCTTAATACGGCAGAGTCGCCATTGGTGACTGACAACGTCTCAGCCCAAGCTCTTCCCGTTATTAATATGCTAAGCGTCGGCTGGTTGCTGCCAGCTTGTATCCTACTTATCGCAACATTTAGAGGCTGGAATACGTTACAGGTTCATCGATTTGCGGTTGCTAGCCTAGGCTTTGCACTTGCTGCTATTTGGTTAGGTATGTCTATCCGTCAATTCTGGCAAACCACATCCATGATGCTGTACCAACCGACTAGCATGGCAGAACTGTTCAGTTATTCAGTAGCAGGTTTGCTCGTAGGTGGATTGCTTACTTGGCGCGGTGTGACACACAGAGGGTTGATGATGCAGCGCGTGGGTCTAGTGGTTTTAGCTTTTGTCGCACTAAAAGTATTCTTATGGGATGTTAGTTCTCTGGATGGGTTCTGGAGAGCAATCAGCTTCTTAGGTTTAGGAGCATCTTTAATCGCGCTTGGGTGGTTATTCCAGAAATTGAATCGCTCGGTGGCAAAAGCACTCGAACCATAAACGAATTAAAGAGAGATTCCCGACAATGCACCGTTCTCGTTATTGGGGGGCGATAGCGATGCAAAGCCGGGAATCATTGGAGTGTTCGTTATTTTAGCAACGCAACAACCGTATGACGACGCACGTTTGCTTGTGCATTCAACGCTTGAAAAGTCGAGGTAAACTCACCAGACTTCTGCACAAAACCATCCAGTTTTGCATTCACATCATCCACAGAAAGCTGCGCGGTTTTATTTTGAATTGAGCGCATTTGAGTATT
Source organism: Vibrio sp. D3 (assembly GCF_043995865.1). NCBI lineage: Bacteria > Pseudomonadati > Pseudomonadota > Gammaproteobacteria > Vibrionales > Vibrionaceae > Vibrio > Vibrio sp. D3. Next base: position 900,552 of record NZ_CP171886.1, read on the forward strand.
CAACTCTCCATGAAATGCTTTCGCTTCCTGCAAGCTCGTTTGCACTTGTCTTAGGTGCTGGTTCACTTTGGCAATCGTCTGTTTCATGCCATCGCGTGACGCCAAATCAAACCCAAGTTCTGCAATACCATCTGGCTCTGACTTTAGATTTAGAACGTTCGGCTGGCCCGCAGGAAAACGGTGCCCTTCGCCCGTGACCATCACTTTCTGCTGCATTTGCTGATAAGCGTTGTCTCTGGCTTCAAATAAAATACTGCCATCGTCAGCTAATGAGGCACGCATCCCTAAAGCAATCAAGCTTCGATCAAGCATTTTGACAGTTCGAGCACCATCGGCTTGTCCATCGAACTGAATCATTACCGCTTGACCCTGAGGGAAATCCAAACGAATTTGCTCAGCTTTGTCACTTAAGCGATGCACGTTCAAGCCAGGAATAGAAAAGCGACGAATGTCTGCTTTATCTAGCTTTAAATGCAGTTCGTTGTTGAGCACTTTCTGGCCGTCGAAACGAGCATGCTCCACAACGTTCTGAATGGTGGCTTTAGAACGAACCAATGTATCCTGCAAGCCAGGTACATTTTGCACGCCTTGATTCACCGCTTGCGTCAAACCACGTTTAATTTGAGTCAGCTCTTTGCCAATCACCTGCAACGATTTCGATGCGATCTGCACTGCCGTCGCTTGCTGCTGACCCTGGGTCAGTTGAATCCCAGAGACAGAGTAGGCTGACGCAGTGTCAGCCTGAACTTGCGCCGGGCGCGGTTTAATTGCAGTACTTGAGTCTGCAGAACGGGTCGGCATGATAGAGGCTTGTTCTTGCCCACCCAAGCGTATGCTATGGGGTCTAACCTCTACTGTACTCATTACCATAAAAGAACTTCCTAACCTTATAGACGGTCAAACAACGATAGATCATTGATCTTTACATAGCTCGCTTGCGTTGCTTGCAAAGCCGCCATGTAATTGCTCAAGCGTACCGATGCTTCACCGTAATCCAGAGCTGAGAGGTCACCTGATACTTTATCGACGAACAGTTTATTCTCACCATGAGCACCGCCAACCAAATCTAGGTTATTGTGTCGACCACCAATCTCCGTCATCGTGCCAAGTACGCTTGCCAACGTATCATCAATGGCACTCAGGCTTGCGTCCACTTCAGCTTGGAAATTCGGACTCGGGTTCTCAAATTCTGTAATTAGATTATTAATTTGATCCAGTACGTTTTTGCCGCCACCAAGGTCCAAAATGTCCTTTGCCGTCATGTTGGAATCCATCGTTACGCCTTTCGCAATCGTCACGACACGTTTATCGCTGTTGCCTTCGATGACATAACTACCGCTTGCGCTATTTATAGCAGGGGTGTCAGTTTTGGTGCCTGAAAATAGGTAGTGCCCTTCTTCATCCTGAGCATTGAAAGACGACTCAATTGAATCACGATAGCTCTTTAGCTCCGTGATCATACCGGTACGGTCTTGATCAGTCAGTGAGCCATTCGCGCCCCATAATGCAATATCACGCATGCTCATTAGGCTCTCTTTCACTGAGTCTAAATGTGTTTCTTGACTCGAAAGCGTGGTTTTGACGTTTGCGATATTGTTTTGATATTGGGCGATGGCACTGTTTTCACGATCCAAATTAAGCAGCTTAATCGATGCCATTGGATCGTCAGATAGTTTAGTTAGACGCTCACCTGTCGTCATTTGTTGTAGCACGTGCCCCAGACCTGCATTGTTACCTTGCAGGCTTTGCAGCATCATTTGGCTAAATTGATTGTCACTGATTCGCATCTGGGTTTCCTTTAGAATAACTGCAATACAGAATCGAACAGCTGATTCGCTGTGCTGATCACTTTCATGTTGGCATTGTGTGCATTAGCAAACGTCATTAAGTTAGCCGCTTCTTCATCACTGTTAACGGCACTCACATTGTCACGAGCCGCATGTGCTTGCTTGTTCATGGCTAACTTAGCTTGGTAATCGGCGTCTGCTTGGCGTGCTTTAATCGCGGTTTGACCCACCATAGAACTGAATGCGTCATTCAAACTCACTGAGCCATAGCCAGTCACAGAAACAGGCTTGTTGCTTAAATTAATCAACGACTGCAATACATCCGCATTACCTGGCGTACCATCACTTGAAAACGCAAGCTCACCTGGAGTCAACTCAGTGATATCCAAACTTGCCGCTGGGTTGGCAGGGTCGTAGCTGAACAATGGTTTACCTGGGTTACCATTTAAATCTTGTCCAGTAGCGAGCACAGCGTTGTATTCATCCGCTAATGCTTTCGCCATGTCATTCAAAGCCAATTGGTTTGGTTTTAATACATCGGTTTGATAATCGTTAATCGCACCTAATTTGCCACCAAGAGAGTCACCAATCGCAAAACTTTGGCTTGAGAATGTTACGTGTAAGTCTGCTACGTAAGGGTCACTAGGATCTGGAACGGCTGCGAGTTTGCCATGGTCCGTGCCCATCACAAGTGGCTGACCAGAGGTCAACGTTACCTGAACACTGCCGTCAGGCTGTTCTGTTGTTCTGATTTCGATGGTTTGAGATAACTCGCCGATCAATTTATCTCGTTCATCCATAAGTTGCGATGGGTTGCCGCCTGTTCCTTGCATTTCAACCAGCTGCTTGTTTACCTTCGCGATGTTTTCCATGAGGCTATTCGCGTGGTTGAGTGCCGCATTACGCTGGTCGCTCATATCTTTATGTTGGTTGTGCAAAGACTCGGTCAACGTATTAAAGCGGCGCGCCAACGCTTCAGATTCGTTGATGATTTGTTGACGGTAAGGGATCGACTCAGGCTTAACCGTAGCATCGTTAAGCGCAGCGTTTAGAGAGTCCAAACCAGCAGAAATACTGAAGCCATCGGCCCCTAGCGTATTTTCCAATTGGCTCATGTTGCTGGTGTAGCCAGAAGCGTACGCCGCCATACTGTTAGTGGACCACGTTTGCTTAATCAGAAATTGGTCTGTAACGCGGCGAATGCTGGTGACCTCTACCCCTAAACCAGGGCTTAAGCGGTTAGCTTTTCCGTCATCGACTGATGCCATCAACGCTTGTTGACGGCTGTAGCCCACAGTATTCACGTTCGCCACGTTTTGTGCCGTTACGTCTAAGGCCACGCGGTTCGCGCCTAAACCTGAAAGGGCAATATTAACTAGGTTCATTTACAGCTCCATTTTCCTGATCAACGGCTGAGAAAACGCGGTAGTCATACCGGCCTCACCGAGCACCTGTTTTACAGAGGCGACGGCTTGAGAGGCGGTATTAAATAAGCTTGAGTTCCCCTCAATCTCGTTAGCATCAAGCTGTGAGATAGATTCAGAATTCGCACCTTTACCATCGTTTGCAGATGAGATGTTACGCGCAGCATCAAAGGCGACTTCGCGCATAGAGGGGCTAAGTTGCTGGATGAGCATATTGGCAATGCCAGAGCTCTGCTTTTTTGCCAGTTCCATTGCCAGTTGCCCATCGTACATATCGCGGAAAACACCTTGCTGTTGGCTCGCAAACGGGCTGTCTTTATCCGCTAGAACATCGCTGCTGCTGCGCATTTGACGCAGCACCATTTGTAAAAACATCGCCTCAAATTGACCCGCCACTACTTCAAGCGCGCCTTCCTGATCTCGACTCTGCTTGATGTTGGCAAGTGCGCTGTTGTCGTGATACAGCATCGAATTCAGTTGAGTTTGTTCATTGGTACTGTCTAGTTTCATCCTTAACTCCTTAAATCACGACCAATTCAGCGTTCAATGCACCCGCTTCGCTCAGTGCTTGCAGGATAGACATTAAGTCAGTAGGTGTGGCACCTAAGCTGTTTACCGCAGTCACAATAGTGTTGAGCTCCGTGCCTGGAGGCCAAATCACCATTTGAGCTAAATCTTCGTTCACATCAAGATCCGTTTGGTTAACGACTTTCGTATCGCCATTTGCAAACGCATTTGGCTGACTGACTTGTTGTGATTCAGAAATTCGCACGGTTAAGTTGCCATGGCTCACTGCTGCCTCACTTACTTTGACACTCTTACCGATCACGACCGTACCCGTGCGAGAGTTAAAGACAATTCGAGCCGGCTTGCGGCCTTCCACGACGCTCATTTCTTCAAGCATCGACATCATCACTACGCGCTGTTGGGTATCTTTTGGCGCACGCATATCAATGCGCGCTTTATTGATCGCGACAGCAACGTTAGGCCCAAAAGTGTTGTTGATTTCACGCGCGATATTTTTTGCCGTTGTGAAACTTGGTTTACGCAGGTTTAAGGTGACTTCATCACGCTGGTTGAAATCAGTTTTGATTTCTCTCTCTAACGTCGCGCCATTCGGGACGCGACCTGCCGTTGGCGTGTTAACTTCGACTTTGGAGCCACTTCGCCCTTCTGCAGATAAACCGCCCACCACGACGTTTCCTTGTGCAATGGCATACACTTCACCATCAATACCGCGTAAAGGCGTCAACAATAGCGTACCGCCACGGAGGCTTTTCGCGTCACCAATAGAAGACACGACCACGTCCAAAGTTTGTCCAGGACCTGCCATTGGATCAACGGTTGCTGTCACGCTCACAGAAGCCACATTTCGTAGCTTAGGGTTCATACTGTCATCAATTTGAACCCCAAACTGACGGAGCATGTTGGTGATAGATTGAGAAGTAAATTTCACTTGGTTTCGGTCACCCTGGCCAGCTAAGCCAACCACCAAACCATAACCGACCAATTGGTTTTCTCGAATGCCGCGTACATCGACCAAGTCCATGATCGGAATTTCCACTTCAGCATGTGAAGTGGTTGGTAATCCCAAGGTCAACACCAATAGGAAAGACGTAAAGAAAGATTGCATTGTCTTCATTAGAAAGGTACCCATGGGCTGTTGAAGAATTGAGTTAGCCATCCTGCTGCGTTGCTGTCAGCCAGAGCTCCGCGACCTGCGTAAGTAATTCGTGCATCAGCAATTCGTTGAGAAGAAACTTGGTTGCTGCGATTAATATCATCCACACGAACAATGCCAGTGAGACGAATAAACTCATCTCCCTGGTTAAGGCGCAGCCATTTTTCGCCACTGATACGCAATACACCATTAGGTAACACCTCGTGTACCGTTACGGTGATAGCACCTTGCAGCTTGTTGCCCTGTGAGCTTGAAGCGCTGCCATCAAAGTTGCGGCTGCCATCGACACTAACCCCTAGCTCATCGAACGTTTTCGTTCCTATGGTCGGCGCCGCGAAGTTAACCGCTGAGCTTTTGCCAAACTTAGTACCCGCTTTTTTGCTCGATGAGGTTTCTTCTGATAGTTGAACCGTTAACACATCGCCAACTCGGTAAGCACGACGATCCTGAAACAGGGTCATCGTGTATTGGTGACGATAAAGGCTACCAGACTGAGTTTCCGGCAACGTGTAATCGAGCGTTGGTGGTGCGTATTCCTCGGCATTTGGCTCAGGCGGAATAAATTCCTGACGGCCGGCACATCCCACCAGCAACACGGCGGCTACTGCCCAACTCTTAGAAAGCCATTTCATTGCTTTTTCCTTCATCATCACCAATTTCATACTTACATTGATTGCGAAACAAACTTCAGCATGTCATCTGCAGCAGAGACCACTTTCGCATTCATCTCATACGCACGTTGAGTCGTGATCATGTCGACCATCTCTTCCACTACTTGTACGTTTGAACCTTCCAATGCACCTTGCTTGATGAGGCCTGCGCCATCTTCACCAGCAATCAGTTCATCTGCCGGGCCGCTGGCTTCCGTTTCACGGAACAAGTTACCACCCACGGCCTCTAAGCCTGCTGGGTTAATGAATTTTGCAAGTGTGATTTGACCAAGCTGCTGTGGCGTTGGATCGTCCGCCGTCGTTGTTGTTACCGTGCCATCAACACCAACAGAGAATGAAGAGGCATTATCTGGGATCTGAATTTGTGGCTCTAACGGCAAGCCTTGGCTATTAACCATCAAGCCTTCAGAGTTGACATGGAACTGACCATTACGTGTGTACATGATCTGTCCATCCGAGTTTTCGATTTGAAAGAAACCCTGTCCCATAACGGCAAGGTCCAACTCTTGTGTTGTATTTTGAGTGTTACCTTGCGTAAACACTTTTTGCGTGCCGACTACGCGAACACCGCTACCTAGCTGAATACCACTTGGCAATTCGTTAACTTGATCTACTTGAGCACCAGGTTGACGCTGAATGCTGTAGAAAAGGTCTTCGAATACAACTCGGTCACGCTTAAAGCCAACTGTATTTACGTTCGCTAGGTTGTTAGAAATGGCAGTCATCTTCGTGTCCTGCGCTGCCATGCCTGTTTTACTTACCCATAATGCTGAATGCATTTTTTATTACTCCTTGCGGGGCGAGACTTATCTCGCCGCCATTAATTTATTACCAGCTTGTGCCAACGTCTCGGCCGTTTTCATCATGCGAACTTGCATCTCGAAGTTACGCGTTAACGACATCACGCTAATCAACTCATCAATGGCAGATACGTTACTGCCCTCGATGTGCTCAGGAGAAAGTTGCACGGTTTCATCGGCAGCGAATGGCACGCCATCTACACTGTGCAGTAGGCTGTCACTCTCTTTTTGAAGTTGGTTCATTTCTGGTTTAACCAACTTCAACGTTCCCGCGACGATTTCTGCGCCACCACCTGGCGGAATCACGGATACTTGACCACGCTCGCTGATTTCAATCTTTTGATAATCAGGCACAACCAAAGGCCCATTTTCACCAAGAACAGGGAAACCATTGATGGTCATGGCACCAAAAGTGTCGACTTGGATATTGCCCGCTCGCGTGTACGCTTCGTTACCCGCAGGAGTTTCAACAGCAAGATAACCCTCACCCATGATGGCGACATCCAACGGGCGTCCCGTTTTCATAATGTCGCCAGAATCAAAGCGCGTTGAGGCAGAGTTGGTCACAACCATAGTGCGACCATCAAAACCTGGGCCTTGCATTTCTACACTGCGCACGCGCTCCATATCCGCTCGAAAGCCAGCAGTATCAGCGTTTGATAAGTTGTTTGAACGCACGTGCTGAGCCTTAAGAACTCGACTCGCACCTGACGTTGCAGTAAATAACAAGCTATCCATGCAAAACTCCCATTACACCGCGTTAAACAAAGCTTGAGTTAGCTTGTCGCTGGTAGAGATGGTTTTCGCGTTTGCTTGGTAGTTACGCTGTGCGGTCATAAGCGCCACAAGCTCACTGGTTAGGTCAACGTTAGAACCTTCTAGCGCACCTGGAGTTAAATCACCCAACGTACCTGAACCAGGGACACCCGTGATTGGCGCACCAGAGCTGAAGCTTTGAGTCCATGCCGTACCACTCACTTTTGCTAAACCTTGTGTGTTGGCGAAGTCTGCAAGTACAACTTGACCTTGCAGCTGTGATTGGCCGTTAGTGTAGGTCGCGTAAACCATGCCATTACCTTCAACGCGTACACCTGCAAGCTCACCGGATGTATAGCCGTTCGGGCTGTTAGTACTTACGCCGAATTTCGCACCGAACTGCGTGCTGCCCTTCAAGTTAATGTCGACACTCATCGCGTTTGCGCCTGCCGCAGGGAATGAAACATTAAACGGAGCCGTCGGTGAAGAAAGCGAACCGTCTTTGTCAAACGTTACTGGCACCGTTGTCACTGGTGTTGCACCACCATCCACTTGAACATTCACTTCCCAAGAGTTAGAAGCGGTCTTAGTGAAGTACTGAGTTACCGTGTGCGAGTTACCCAGCGAGTCATAGACTTTTGTGGTGTAAGACGAATTGAATGAGTTTGGATCGTCCGGATTAAACGGCGTTACCGTTTTATCAATGGCAGACGCACTTGCATCAAAGTTTGCAACAAAATCAAGACCGTCTGTCGCTTTTGCATTCAGTGATGACGTAGATACTTGGATATTGCCCACAGAGCCTGTCATCAGGTTGTTGTTGCTATCCACACTGTAACCTTGCAGTTTTGCGCCACTGTTAGCTGTAACAAAGTTATCTTTATCTGTCGCGAATACACCTGAACGCGTGTATAGCGTTTGACCCATGTTGTCTTTAGTGACAAAGAAGCCACCACCGTTGATCGCCAAGTCCATCGCACGGCCAGTTCCTGAGATACTGCCGTCTTTGTCGAAGTTCTGTGAAATTGACGCGACTTCTACACCACCAGGTTGCATGCCGTTGTATACTGCGGAGAATTCTGTGCGGCCACCTTTAAAACCATACGTTGATGCGTTGGCAATGTTGTGACTGATTGTGTTTAGCTCTGTGTTGGTCGCGTCCAGACCACTTAGTGCGATGTTAAAACTCATAAAAAGACCTCTGATTTCCCTATTTGGTTAAGCACCAAACTGAGTGATTTGATAGAAAGGAACGTTGCCAACGCCATGGACATTGACTAATGCTGCGCCGCCAGTATTTGGAATACGCACTTGCTCAACAGTGCCAGCCATGAGCACATTTGGACTTGCTTGCCCTTCTTGCACTTCTACTGCCACTGAGTATTTGCCTGGTTTAAGACCAAGTTCTTCAGGATTAATTGAAAAGTCGACGTCACCTTTGCCGTGAGCACCTAATGGCACTTTAGTAGATTGACCAAACTCATCTTTCACAACTAACGTCACTTGGTTTGAGCTATGAGCGAGTTCGATTTTTCCGTTCTGTACGCCTTCACCAAGCTCAAATTCTTTGGAGTTGACGTAAACAGTTTGTCCGACGAGCCCCGCTGTCGATAGCACTTGCATGTTGTCTAGGAGAATCATGCTCTGTTGCATTGTCTTGGACATATTCTCGGTACTTTGAACTTGAGAGAATTGAGCCAACTGACCAACGTATTCCGTGCCATCAAGTGGGTTAAGTGGATCTTGGTTTTGGATCTGCGCCACCATCAAAGAAATGAATTCGTTCTCTAATGAAGAAGCACTGTTCATATCTTTAGGATTTGGTGCAATGCCATTGTTCTCTTTTGCTTTAGTGCTCACCGGAGCATCAGACGATAAAGGTGTATATTGTGCGAGACTCATTAACTGCCCTGCCCTAATCTAAGCAGACCTTGCTGCATACTTTTCACATTTGATAACACTTCAACATTGGTTTCGAAGCTACGTGTCGCTGACATCATGTCTGCCATTTCAGCCACGACATCGATATCTGGGTAATACACATAACCTTCACCATTGGCCAACGGGTTGTTTGGCTCAAAGCGTTTCTCGGCTTCTCCCGCATTTTTCACAACGTCAACAATGCGAACTTCAGCATTGGGATAAACCCCGTTTTCCGTTGTCAGCTGCGCTTTTTGGTACACAGTCGCGAATACGGGCTTCAGCGCTTTATAAGCGTCATCTGGATTTGCAGACACCGCGTCCGCGTTAGCTAAGTTACTGGCGACCGTGTTAAGACGCACAGTTTGTGCCGTCATCGCGGATCCAGTGATCGAGTAAATATCAGTGAATGACATAATTAACGTCCCTCAATCGCTTTCGTTAAGCCATTAAATTTCATGTTGAGAAACGTCAGGCTAGTTTGAAAGTCCATGTTGTTTTGCGTGAATTTCGCTTGTTCAACCCCCAGTTCTACAGTGTTGCCATCTTTGCTGTTCTGGTAAGGCACCGAGTATTGGGCCTGAACCTGAAACTTAGGCACTGGTTTGTTCACACCGCCTGCAGCCACCTGGTTCATTACGGTGGTGAAACTTAGGTCTTTCGCCAAATACCCAGGGGTGTCAACATTTGCTAGGTTACTGGCAAGGACTTTGGTACGCTGAACGCGAAAATTAAGTGCCTCTGGATGTACACCTAAAGCATTTTCAAATGTGATCGCCATGCATCTTCCTTACAGTTGGCTCGAATACGCCAACATACAAACAAGATGCGTGCCATAAAAAATAGTTATATATATCAATGATTTACAAACAAGGATGGAAGCCAAACTTCCGGCTCACGGAAAGCATTAAAAGCAAGGGGAAAGTGCTTACTTCCTCAACATTAATGCTAACTCTGCTTGCTCTAATACCAGGACAAACTTTCGCCAACACCTCTGGCAGAACCCTAAGCGTTGAGGAGATAAAATCTGTTGTAGCAGAGCATTTCAAACAAGAAGTGGCCCAAAATGCTCACTCTAACCAGTGGGGAGAATACCAACTGGATTTCGACATGTGGGTGCCAGGCTCGGCGAATCACCTACCTGAGTGTGAATCGCCTCTGGTCATCACTGGTCGCGACAATCAAGCGTTGCCAGTTGGAAACCTTAAGCGCTCAGTAAGTTGCGATGACATCGCTTCACCCTGGCGAATTAACGTCACGATAAAATCTTCTCTGACACTGCCTGTCTTGGTTGCCACAACCACGGTCGGTCGAAATGAAGTTGTGACTGCCAAGCACGTTAAACTGGAAACGCGCACCATCTCGCGACAAGACGATTTTTATACTCGCCCAGGACAAGCAATAGGCTTAGAAACCTCTCGCCGTTTACGTGCAGGGCAAGTGGTCAACCCATCCAATTTATCGGCTCCACCTTTAATCGAAAAAGGCAATGAAGTCATAGTGATTGCGAGCAAAAATGGGTTTAGCGCCAGCACGAAAGGAGTCGCCTTAGAAGATGGTGCGAAAGGGCAACAAATTGAAGTAGAAAACCTAAGTTCTGGCAAGGTCATTAGAGCTGTCGTAACCGGGTTAAACCAAGTTCATACTCAATTTTGATTTTGGACTCAGAGTAACATTTTTTAATTTTGGCTCTCGTCAGTAACGCTGAACTTCGAGTACAAAAAAAATATTTAATGTTTATCACATCCTAACCGCCTACTTAATTTAGAACATGATGATGAGGACCACAGCATGAAAATCGACAAAGTCGCGGGCGGTCATGTCCCACAAACAAAATTACAGCAAGCAAGCAAACAGCCTGTCGACGTCGTCGAACAGAGCAAGGTACACGAGCCTGCATTTCAAGCGAATACCGTAGCGATAGATCGCGCTCAAGCTGAAATGGCATCACTACCTGATGTTGATATGGAAAAAGTAGAACAAGTACGTAACGCATTAGCGCGTGGCGAACTTAGCCTAGATACAAAAGCACTATCAAAGGCGATCATGCAATTCCATACAGGTCACGAGTAATAACACACTAGGAAGAGATCATGGCAAGCGCAGTATCGCAGCGAATTCAACAATTTATTCGCTCAATACCTGAGGATATCAAGCTCTATCAACAACTTATCCCTTTGCTTCAACAGCAAAAAACGTTGTACTTAAAGTTTGATGGTGAGGCACTGAGCAACAATGTTCAGAAACAAATGCCAATACTCAATAAACTTAGTCGCTCAGCCAGTGATAGAAGCCAGTGTATGCGAGAGCTGGGGTTAGCGTGTAATGACGCCAGCGTAAAACGAATTTTCAATGCTTTGCCTGCCCAAATAGGTATGCAAGCTAGAAAACAATGGGCGCTATTGGAAACGTTGGTAAGTCAGTGCCAACAATACAATCAGAGCAATGGCCACAGCTCTGCGGCGTTCCATGAGTTGGTCAGTCAACTCAAACAACCTGTGCAACACACTTATGAAGATAAATCGTTCTAAACGATGTTCGTCTTGCCTACAGATTCAGTCGCCATCTCGGCTGAGTACTGTAGGCCTTTTTATTTTTATCGCCTTACTATCCTGCCTTTCAATCACCAGTCAGGCGAAACCAAGCCCAGCTGATATTCAAACGCAATATCAAGTTTTAGCCCCATACAAGCCACAAATTGCCAAGCGTCTCGATTCATCCAGCCCGGTGATTCATCACATTTTCAAACAACTGCAAAGCCACTCTTTACCAAAGAGTCTAGCCTTAGTGCCAATGTTGGAATCCTCTTACAACCCCAAAGCCGTTTCTCATGCCAACGCCGCCGGACTTTGGCAACTGATACCAGCAACAGCTCAACGATTCGGGTTGACTGTAGATACAAAACAAGACGATCGCTTTGATACAGAAGCAAGCACAGCTGCAGCACTCAAGTATCTGACGTTTTTATACAACAAATTCGATCAAAACATGGCGCTGACATTAGCGGCCTACAATGCAGGCGAAGGGCGTGTCGCACGCGCTATTCAGCGAGCAGGCAGTAACGACTTTCAGAAGCTCACACTACCTAAAGAGACTCGCCAATACGTTAGTCGATTCTTCGCGCTGGAAAAGTTGATAGATATCGGTCAGTTACAATCCTCATCATTTCAACCTTTACTCTTATTTGCTTCAGATGCTCCGATGGTTTCGCAACCGCTGATCGACTTTAGTCCACTACCTCCGTTGGTCAATTTGTGATAAAAATCACGACAAAATCCAATGTCAGAAAAACGTAAAATTACAAGATCATGTTCGGCCAATTTGAAAACTCGTGATCTCTATGCAAACGTGTGCAAAAAAGTTGAGGTAAGGTATCTCAAAGATAAGAAAGAGTAGTGGTTTATTAAAAGGTACCCAAATTGCGCTTGCCAATTGGGTAGATATGCGTCACATTGCGTTTGCAAAAAACATGAAAACCAATGGTTGGACCTAATAATTATTTACACACTAAATGTAAAACAGCTATTGTTTTCATAGTTCGAAACAAATTTAAAATATCAAGATGACGCTTCGCTTGCGCGTCTGGAATAAGTCCGGGTTCCGGGGGGGAGTCCGGACTTTTTTTATCGATTTAAAAGCTGACCTATCAACAGAGCAACGAGTGGGTAAGTCACTATGAGGCGAGCTAAGTTATTTATAGTAATTCTTTAGAAATCAACTGAAGCAAAAACGTTTCGCGCTCGATGCTCATACCTTTTTTTGGGCTTTCTGCCATGGTCTTTTCATTGTGCGCTATCGCTTCGTGGATGTTCATCCATACTGGACGCATTCCATTTTTAACTTCATAGTCTTCATAAGCCGTTTCGCCTAACTCACGATCGATTTTACATGTATAGCAATACGACACCATGTGCATTACGTCAGCGTCGTCTTTGTACCAAGGACGAAACTCCTCAAAGATTCCGAAAGGCTTAATACCATGGATATTCTGCGCGCCGGTTTCCTCTTCTAGTTCACGAACTAGTCCAGCAATCACATCTTCACCATCATCAATACCACCACCTGGCAAAGTGTAGTCATGGTAACGCTCTGTATAGAGCAACAACACATCTTCACCATCTAGTACGATGGCGCGTGCCGCATTGCGCTGAAAAATAATTTTGTCGTCCAAGTGCTCAATGTCCGGATGAACGGTCGATTTTAAGTGTCTCATCGAAAATACCACTGTCATGTTTTGCGCGCATATTACCGAACTTCACGCTTTAAATCATCGTTGTCGGTCCAAATGCGTTCAAGACATTGGTTTGAACGCAACGGTTCTAACCTTCGTAACAATCCGCAACAAATAGAAGTGTGACGTGATAACCAGTAAAAGATGAGAATATCTAAATTCTTATACGTCCCTCTTACTTTTAACATCGATAAGACAATAATCTCTGAAAGTTGCCTATAATCAAGACAATACTCGCCCACCCCATGCGGAGATAAAGAATGAAAAAGACAAATTTAATGATGGCTATGGCTGCAACGTTGGTACTGGCTGGTTGTTCAACTTACGAAGGTGCCACTCGCTCGACTGAGTATACCTCCGTCGCAAATCCTGCAGCCGTTTACTGTGTTCAGCAAGGTGGTGAGTTGGATACCGTTTCGGAAAATGGCGAACGTGTGACTTACTGCGTGCTGTCTGACGATAATCGTGTCGAGCAATGGGAATACTATCGCGACAATCATAAAGAAAGTGAGAGTGGCGACTACTAAAATTTTTTGTCGACACGCCAGATTCCCTCTATCACTTAGGAGCCTTTAGGCTCCTTTTTTATTTGATTTATCAAAACTTTCTCACTTCATTTTTACATACCTCTGACTTTACCGCATATCGACACTATATCGAACAGTGTTCTATTCTTGACATTCCTCTGACATAACTTTCCACTTGGACAATAAAATCCCAAACACAGATCACACTAATTCACATTTCTTCCACATTTTCTGGAACAGGTGAGCAAGATGAAAACACAAATAGTAAAAGAAGCCGAGTCAGCCCCAAGCAACGTTGTTACTGAAGAGTCAAAGCGCATCATTTATAAATCGAGTTTAAGCGCATTGATGATTGTCGCTATCAGTATTCTCGTTAACCTCAGTCTTCGCCTTGATTATGTCGTGTTGGGTTCAAGCCTTGGTGAGCTTTCCATAACAGAAACACTCCAGCTTGTGATGCTCGCGATTGCATCGTGGTCATTTTTTAGCCTATCTAAACAACAGCCTCAGCTAAAGCATGCGGCCATTTTGATTGCCGGCTTTTTCGCGGTGCTCATTATTCGTGAAACAGACTATTGGACAGACATGATTCGTCATGGTTCTTGGGTTTTCCCTGCGCTCGCTGTCACCGCACTGGCTTGCGCCAAAGCTTACCAAGGTGGTAAAGGTACCATGAACGAAATGGCGACCATCTTAACGGTTCCCCACATGAAACTGTTAATTGGTGCCGTGATGCTATTGTTGGTCTTCTCTCGCTTGTATGGCATGGGCAGTTTTTGGCAACAAGTGATGGACGAGAACTACATCCGTGATGTTAAAAATATTTCAGAAGAAGGCATGGAACTCCTTTGCTACTGTTTGATCGCATTGAGCGCAGTCCGCACAAAACGCGAACTTAATGAATAGACTCAGGATCCAAGCGGCGGTTCAATGCAGTTAATATCGGATGAACGATCCTTAACGCTTGTTCCGCAGCTCCTAAAGATTCATCCAAGGCCGTCATTTCGATGGCCTTTTTCATATCTTCAATCTGTTGCAAACTATCTTTATCGAGTGGTAAAGCGAGCAATTGCTGAATGGCATGTCTCGCGATCATAAGCGGCTTCTTTCGGACAACCGATAAGTCTCGTAAAAATGCTCCCTGCTTGACCCCTTCTAAATAAACTCGGTAAGTCGTGAGTTCATCCAGTAATAAAAATGCCGCTGCCATAGGCCCTTTATGTGGGTATGGTACGCTGATATGTTTGTTGATATCCAATGGTAAGTTGAGAGTAACGCCCATGGATGCGCACTCAGATTTTAGTACTCGTAATAATCCCTGCTCATCCATCAAGGTTTGGATTTCTATGATTCGCTCAAGGTGGTAGTCATTCGACAACAAGGTGACCTCAACCGAACGCGCTGACCATAACTGGAACAAACCACTATCACACAAAACGCGAGAAGCGTAACGCATGTTCTGGAACGTATTCAAAGATCGATTTTCTAAAAGTATTTGATGTTCAGGGAACGGATGCACAGCGGCCGCATTTAGAGATTTAAAATAACTGTACATTGCATCTGCTTCAGAAATGCATTGGCCTTGCGTTAATCCACCACAAAAAATAATCGCCGTTCGCTCTGTCGGCAATGACGCAATCGCATTAGATAAGGCTTCGACTCTTGTTACCCCCTCAACGGTCAATCTGCTATTGACGAGGCGTTTACCTAAAACGATGACCACATTGTCTAACTTCATTTCAAAATCTCGCGCTTAGTTGGCAGTGTTACAAAAATCTTCTTTCACTCCCGGCCTACAGGCTTTAACATCTAGTTAACAACACTGTTCTAGAGACCTTTATAAAGGTTCACTGCTAAAGGAAGTCAATTATGCTGTCGATTTTCGATATATTTAAGATTGGTGTCGGGCCTTCTAGCTCCCACACTAATGGTCCTATGCTTGCCGGATTCCATTTCACTCAACTAGTTAGCGACTCTATGGCGAAAGTGCATCGGGTGCAAGTGGACCTTTATGGCTCATTATCGCTCACTGGGAGAGGGCACCACACAGACCGAGCCACTGTCCTTGGTTTGATGGGAAATAAACCCGATACCATTAAAATGAGTAGCGCTAAAAGTGCGCTACAAAATACTATAGACAACAACACGCTGCTGCTCGCTGGTACGCACCAGATTGAGTTTAGCTACGACCATGACATCGTCTTTCATAGTGACAACCTTCCCCTGCATGAAAACGGAATGACGATTACTGCACTAGACGCTGCGGGAGACCAAGTGGCGTTTGAAATTTATTATTCCATCGGAGGCGGATTCATCGCCACCGCTGACGAACTAGAAAACGGCACGCAACAAGATGAAGTCGCGGTACCATTTCCTTTCACATCAGCGGATGAGATGCTGGAAAAAGCCGAGACTAACGGTTTTAGTTTGGGAGGTATGATTCTACAAAACGAACTGGCATTCCGCTCAGATGAAGAAATTAGCCAAAGAGCAGAACAAATTTGGAAAGTGATGTCGCTCTGCATGCAACGTGGTTTCGATACGGAAGGGATTTTAGAAGGTGGTCTCAATGTCACTCGTCGTGCACCAAATCTTTTGAAGAAGCTCGAAGCTAACGCTGCAGTTGAGAATGATCCAATGGAGATCATGGATTGGATTAACCTCTTTGCCTTTGCGGTTAGCGAAGAAAATGCAGCTGGAGGACAAGTCGTTACTTCTCCAACTAATGGCGCCGCAGGGGTTATTCCGGCGGTATTGATGTACTACCATCGCTTCATCAAAGAGCTTGATATTAAACAGCTGAAAGACTTTCTTGCAGTCGCTGGCGCTATCGGCATCTTATACAAAACTAACGCGTCAATTTCCGGCGCCGAAGTGGGTTGTCAGGGAGAGGTCGGGGTTTCTTCATCCATGGCAGCCGCTGGTTTAACGGCGCTCAGAGGCGGCAGTAACGAGCAGATTTGTATTGCTGCGGAAATTGCGATGGAGCATTCATTAGGAATGACTTGTGACCCGATCGGCGGCTTGGTTCAAGTGCCTTGCATTGAAAGAAATGCCATGGGCGCAATGAAAGCCATTAATGCCTCTCGTATGGCATTAAAGCGCACGAGCAAATGCCTTATTTCATTAGATAAAGTTATCGAAACCATGTATCAAACTGGTAAAGATATGAACAAAAAATACCGTGAAACTTCCTTAGGTGGCTTGGCCGTCATTCATATGGCACCGCCATGCGAATAGTCAAATAAGCCCGCTATATCATTGCTGGCGATGCACTTCGTCAGCAATTTCCTTTCTCGAAAGACCTCTTTTTATTTGCCGTAATCCTATAAAACCCCTTCAGTCCCAATTAGTAACAAATACAACAAAATTAAACAAAAACAGGATTAAGCACTGCTTTATTCAAATTGATCTAGAACAACACATTAGCATTTAGCCATATAAGCATTAGAAAATATAGTGCAGCATTTCCACGTTATGCGACAATTATTTCAATACTCAATCTTTCGTTTCATTACTATTTAATAGAAATAACAATACCTACCTTTCTCCGCTAATGTGAGTACAAAATTATGTGGAATAAACTCAATAAATCCATGATGTTCTGCCAAATGATGTTTGGCTTATCATTTTACGGTGTATTAGTAAGTCTAACTCGATTTTTTCTAGAGGATCTAAATTACAACGAAGCCGATACGATGATGATCGTTGGTGCTTTTTCGGCGATCGGGCCACTTTTCGCGATCGCGGGCGGCTTTATTGCAGATAAGTTTTTAGGCGCTTATCGCTCACTTTCTATCGCATATTTCGCTTTTGCATCCGGTTACGTATTACTCGTGTTGGGGGCTTCTGCTTCTAACGTTCCACTTTCAATGTGTGGTATTGCGCTCGCCAGTTATGGCCGCGGCCTGATGTCACCCTCTTACCCTAGCCTCTATAAACGAACGTTCAAATCACAAGAAGATTTTGAAAAAGGATACCCAATCAATTATTCAGTGAATAATGTTGGCGCCTTTTTAGGTCAATATTTGTTCCCAATGATTGTCCTTGTGATCGGCTTTAATGGCGGTTTTACCATCTCTGCTGTTATGGCAGCAGCGGCATTGATCATGCTATTGGTATTCCGTAAAGATCTTGTTGGCATAGCCTCTGAGCTTGATCAAAAAACCGTAAGTTTAAAAAACTGGGTACTTTTTGCATTGATTTCATTGGCAATGATCGCGTTGGTATTTTTCATGTTTTCAAACATGGATATTGGCCAAAATATCGTATACGCCATCGGAGGGGCGGCGATCGCATACTTCATATCTCTGATGCTTAAAGCAAGCAAAGCTGAGTCTTTGAAGATGGGGACCATCTTAATTGTGACCTTGCTGACAACCTGTTTCTTTGTTTACTACGGACAAATGATGACCTCGATGAACATGGTTGCTATCAACACATTAAAAGGCTCTCTATTTGGTTTTATTCCGCTCGAACCAGAAGCAGCAATGGCAATGAACCCGCTTTGGTGTATGGTTGGTGGTCCTATCGTAGCTGGCTTTTTTGGGTTGCTGGAAAAGCGCGATATCTACCTCTCTACCGCGACAAAAATCGCCTTGGCATTTGTACTGACCGCGATAGCGTTTGGTATCTTGACGTTTGCCGTGACTACCGTGGGTGAAGATGTCGTGATCATGCCAGAAATCTTTCTCGCTATTCACTTCTTCCAGGCGATTGCAGAAGTCATCGTGGGTTCGATGGTCGTAGCGTTTATTCTTTCCGTCGCGCCGAAGCACATCGAAAACTTCTCTGTTAGCCTATTTTCTGTGGCAATCGCATTGAGCGGTATTATTGGTGCTGCATTCTCAACCTCTATCGCGTTAGAGAAAGGACAGACCATCACACAAGACATTGTACAAAACGTATATGGTGATTATTTCCAATTACTCACTGTCCTTGCTGTCGTGATGGTCGCTATCGCAATGGCAGCGTCACTCATTATTCGCAAGATGCTTGATGCGGCGAAAGAAAGCGATACTCAAGCGCAACCAGTCGAGATCGAAGCTGGGGTTGAAGTTCAAAGCTGAGTTTGATGATTTACCTATCTCAAAATATAAAAAATGCCGCGATATTCGCGGCATTTTCTTAACAACAACATGTTCGATTAATCACGTCGACCACGAAGTTCAATTTTTTGTGTAGTAGCATCCGTTTGGATGATTACCCCGCCATAAGCCGTTTCATTTCGACCTTTCAGCGTCAGTTGAGAATCTGCGCGCTCGACGTCGACCTGATTTTTCGTAGCCATCGTCATATCAATCGTGCCCGTGTATGACCCATCGCCAGCTAATGCTATGTTTGTTGAGCAAACCATCAAACCAAGTGCGATTAATTTTTTCATACGTCACCTCTGTTTTTGTTCTTACTTTCTTTCGATGAAAAAACTGTAACAACAGAAACATGTTCATACGAGGAAAGTCATCATTTACCAAATGGAAATCCAAACCACTAAATTGATATGACCAAGCCTATTTGCTGTCCACCGTCGCCTTCAATAAACCATAAGATACGACAGCATGCTTAAATTGACCGAACGTTGTCTTTTATTCAGAAATTCAGAGATATGATTTCTCGGCAGAAGATAAATGAGACGATGTATGAGCATTAATCTGGACATTCAAAACGTATTGGTACTAAAACGGATGTATGAGTTACGTAGCGTCCGATTGGTGGCAGATTCACTCGGAAAGACATCCGGATCAATCAGCAAAAACCTGACAAAAATGAAAGCGCAGCTCGATGATCCTTTGTTCATTCAGACTAAAAATGGCTTTGAACCGACCGCTTTTGTCGAAGCGAACATGCCACATTTTGAACAAATCCTCACCAGTATTGATTCCATCAAACCACAGAGTTTTTCACCCGCTCATTTTGACGGCTCGATCACTATTTATGCGAACACATTGTTTTGGGATTACTTTGGTGACAAGTTTTACTTAGAATTACTAAAACACGCCCCAAAAGCAAAGTTCTCTTGTTTACGTTGGGGTAGCGACGCGAAAAAGCGATTAACTGAGGGTGAAAACGCTATTGCGATTCATTATTTTGATGAGGATCTTCCGCAGTCAATTATTCAAAACGAACTAGGTCGAGGAAAAGCCGTATTTTTTGTTCGAGATGAGCATCCCGCTCAACATTTCCAAGAGCTAGAAAACTACCCCTTTTTACTTTTCAAAACGCCGGGATGGAACGACTACCGATACCCGTTGTTGGAAAGGCTCAACCATATGGGGTTCAGAACCACACCTAAGGTAGAAATTGAACACCCTGCGATGATTCAAAAAGTGCTCCTACAAACGGATCATTTTGGTATAACCATGAGTGGACATGTGCCTAAGGGCTGCCGAAGTATCGCGCTTCCTGGCGGGTTAGAGCTTGATGTTCGCTACGTGATGAGCTGTCGTCGCTCACAACAGCAAGCCCCGATAAACCAGTGGTTATTCAATGTCATTAAAGATATCACCCAGCCCTAACCTAAAAGTCCTAGGGTGATGACTTGTCTATGTTTTCTTAGGTACTCGATATCGTTGAGGTAAGCGGTATGATGGCAATCTTCTAGGTTCGCTTGAAACCTATCATCACCTTGAGCGGCGCCCCCTCTCATATAATCAACTAACGCGGAGAGTCGATGTGTCATCACCTCCACCAGCTCTTCCCGTTCCAATCTCGAACAGCCATAAGCGTCACAGAAAAGTTTTGCGCGCTGAATTTGTTGCTCCAAACAGCCCATTTTATCGTGCTCATCGGTTTTAAATGGTGCCCAACCATAGACCGAAAAAGCGACGTCCCAAACTCTTGGCGCCGGATGCGCCGTATCAAAATCAAACACACCAACGACAAACTCTCCATGGAGTGCCACGTTATATGGCATGAAATCACCATGACAAATCACCTCTTGTGGTGTTCGTGGTGGCAGCATCCAGTGCAGCGTTTCATTTTGATATTGCTTAAGGAAACCCTCAGATGCATCGTGCATATCGCGTAACATTTTTGCCGCAGATTGGAGCGCGGAAACAGAAGCAATGTTGCCAATCAATGGATAGTTGTCAGTCTCTCCTTCGACATAGCTAACCCACTCTTTTCCTTTCTCAATACCAACCGCTTTAGGGCATGCCGTAAAGCCTCGTGAATGAAGATAGGTAAGTAGCTGATGGATAGTCATCGTCCAATAACTGGCAGGACGAGATATCAAATTCCCTTTTCGATAGATGGCATTTTCTCTACCGCCTTGCATTGTTTCCATAACAGTATCCTGTGTGGATTAAGTGCGCATCAGATAACGTAAAGCTAGATCATCATACACTCAAAGCTTTTAGAGAAGGTTGACTGACCCTATAAGAAACCGCGCATTTTGTTAGGTAAATCGCAAGAATAAGTACCGCTGTAAAAATAGACCGTAAAACATCAAAGGCTTTGTATTAACCATTGGGCAAAGGTGTTTACGTGTGACTTTTCTGATGCTCTAACCATCATATAGTGTGCGCCGGAGCTGGGCATACCCCAATCTCCGATTTGCACTAATATCCCCTGTTGCAGCTCATCCTCAACAAGAAAGTCTCTCACCAGCAATATACCAAGTTGATTGGTTGCAGCTTGAATAGCAAGCAATGAATGTTCAAATTCTGCTATCACTTTGCTCACCTTGCCTTGATAACCTTGGTACGCAAACCACACCTGCCAAGATTCATGATAACCGCCGGTGCAGATTTTAGGTGTTTGAGACAACTTCGTGAGGTCATCAATCGGATTTAACTGAATAAAGCCGGGGCTTGCTACAACGATCCAGTTTTCTTGGGTAAGCTGAATAGCTTGTTGTTCTTGCCAATCGCCATCTCCGTTAATAATTTCTATATCTGCAATCGCACTGGCGTTTGGAACCGTATTCGCGGTTGTCGAGATCTTAAAGGAAACATCTGGAAATTGACGCTGAAAATCGGCCAGCCTTGGCATTAGCCATTGCGAGCAAAAACTGTGGGCGACATGTAAGGTAATTTGCTTGTTCTGTGGGCGAGTAAATAAATGATGGGTCGAGGTTGATAAGGTTTGAAGCACATGGTTAACCACCGGCCAGTATTCTTTTGCTGAGCTGGTCAGCGTAAGGTGCGTACCCTTGCGCTCGAATAATGTTGCATTTAACTGCAGCTCTAGCGATTTCACCTGCTGACTGACGGCCGCACGGGTCACATTGAGCTCCTCTGCGGCTTTAGTGAAACTCTGTAATCGCGCCGTGGCTTCAAACGCTCGGAGCAAATTAAGCGGCGGTAAACTTTGCATAACACTCTCCCAAATACTCAGTAGCCATGGTAAGAACTGGTGATGACAAATCGATGAAAGTGCTGAGTTTGTTAAGCGGGATCAAAAAAGCCAGCGTGATACACGCTGGCTTTTGGAACTGTCTCTCAAGCAGGAATTATTCTGCTTTCTCAGTGGTTTGGTATTCAAACGCTGGGACAACTACTTCAACACGACGGTTCATTTGACGACCTTGACGTGTTTCGTTGCTTGCTACTGGGTTAGCTTCACCCATACCTTTCACTGTCATACGCTCAGCCGCAATACCTTTTGCTTGGAACTCGTCAGCAACGGCTTTCGCGCGTTTTTCTGTAAGTTGCTGGTTGTACGCAGCAGAACCCGTCGTATCACTGTAACCCGTGATCTCAACTTGAGCTTGTGGGTAAGTGTTCATCAGATCAACGGTACCAGAAAGGGTCGATGCATCTTTCACTTCTGCACTTTCTAGGTCGAATTGTACTGTCGCTGTTGTTTGAGCAGGGTAAACATGCTCAACAATACGTGTTGCAGGGCGTGTTTCTACTACTTCCTCAACCATTTCTTCTTGAACTACTGGCTCAGAGCCGAACTTGTAGTTAAAACCAATACCGAAGAAATCTGAATCCATGTCTTCAATCACGTCATCAGACATATCTTGGTAACGTTGGTATTCAGCACGTAGGCTCCAGTTGTAGTTGATTTTGTACTCAGCACCTAGAGAGCCTGTTGGTACGAAATCTTTTTCGTCACCCGCCATCATGTATGCAGCACCAACTTTCGCGAATAGATTCCAAGAATCTGTTAGCGGTAGGTTGAATTTAGGAGCAAGCGTCAACGCCCAAAGATCACCGTCAACGGTGTTTAGGCCCGGCTTTTTGAAGTTTGCAGTGAAGTCACCAAGGTAATCAACACCGTACTCTGCTGCAACGTACTCGTTGAAGCTGTAGCCCAGGTGCATAGATGCTGCAAAACTGTCGTCGTCACAAGGTTCGTTTAGGTAACACGCATCATTTAGAGAGTTGTAACCTACTTTACCGCCCATGTAAGTGTCAGCAAGTGCAACGTTTGAGATCACACCACCAGCAAGTACAGTAGCCACTGCTATAGCGATTTTTTTCATTATTCTTTTCCTTTTTCTTGTACACAAAGCAACACATCGAGGCAGCATACTGCCGTAAAATATGAAGCCGTAACTTTCTCTTTTCTTCGAACAGAAATAGCTAAATAGCGTAGGAAAGAATCAAAAAATGATATTCAAACGCCAATGACGTAAAACGGAGAAAGATAACCTCAAGACCATCTATTCATGAGCTTCATCCGCATACCCAACCGAGAAATAAAGTCTCGTTGCGTTGGTTTAGCCATAGTCAATTCGTTGCGGAGAATATCACAAAATAACCAGTTTTCTGTGACGCAAATCACCATAAAAACCCATATTCTCAAATTTAAGAATCGACATTTAAGCCTGTGAATGGCAACAAATTTTTACAGGAGAGAATGGATATCGAAGGCATAAAAAAACAGCTCATTTAAAATGAGCTGTTTTCGAAATAATGAACAGACGTTAAGTTATCGAACTAGATTTTATCCGCCACGGTAAGCGTTGCAGCTAAGACATCTTGCCCAAATAATACACTGCGTTCTGGTGACCAACCATAAAGTGGATCTGGGTGATTGTTGTTGTCTTTAAATGGCATCTCGATCGTGTACGACAGGCATTTGAACTGCTCCGCGACCCAGTTTGAGCCCACCGTCAAATTCGCTTTACCCGGCTCATCTTTATCGTAACCAATCTCATCTTGGAATTCAGGGGTAATAGTCAGTAGCGCTTGCTTAAATGATGCCTCTAAAGCGGCAAGATTTTCATCGTAAGAAGGAATACCTTCTGAGCCAGCGACGAAGTTATACGGTATCGCTTCATCACCATGGATATCTAAAAACATGTCAACACCCGTTTCCAGCATACGTTGACGCACAAGGTAGACTTCTGGACTTTTCTCCATAGACGGAGTTTGCCACTCACGGTTCAAGTTCACGCCTACCGCGTTCGTACGTAAGTGACCACGAATACCACCGTCTGGGTTCATGTTTGGTACCACGTAAAGCACTGCTTTTTCCAGTAATGCACGCGCAACCGTGTCATTTTCGTCCAGTAGACGTTGGATCATACCTTCCATGAACCATTCAGCCATGGTTTCACCCGGATGTTGGCGTGCAATCATCCAGATTTTCTTTTTGCCTTCTTCTGGCTCACCAAACGTTAGCAAGCTCATGTCATTGCCGTCTAATGTGTGGCCTAGTGTTTCTAGTTGGCAGTGGTGCGCGCTTTGTGCCATGTGTAACAAATCTAAATGACGATCGTATGTGTAAGGCGCAAAGTACGCGAAGTAAATTGAGCTACGCTCAGGGATAACAGTGAAAGTCAGCGTGTCGCCATCGAACTCTGCTGGTATACGGAACCATTCTTCACGGTCGTAAGACGCCGCGACATCGTAACCTTGCCACCCTTCTGGATAAGCCGACTTAGCCAAATCAAGCAGTTTGATCGTGTGCGACTGCTCGGCTTCGGTTTCTAGACGGAAATGGAACCACTGGTAGAATTCCGACATATTGTCATTAGGGATTTTAAGTTGGATGTCATTTTTGTCGTCCGCTTTCACTACGTGAATGCTGCCGCTATCGAAGTTGCTGAATACTTTCATTATATTACTCACCTTTTAAATCTGAGCTTGAAAGACAGAGGCTAACACAAGGCTACATCGCCCCCCAATGACTTTCACTGCAAACTGTCTCGTTTGTGGCTAAAGTCTTCAGTTTAGTCGAGCTTATCCGCTTTGCCTGCTGGTCCTGCGAGTTTCGCTAGCCATTTATCCCAAACAAACGGATGTTTCTCATTGTCTTCCGCTTCCTCTTTTCGGCGAACAGCATTTCGTACCATCATTGCTCCCAGCCAACGTATTGGTTCTGGTGGAAAATACCCAAGCGGTCCTTGCGCTAAACCACTTCGCGTCCATTCGTTATCTAGCCCTAACACCAACGACGATAAAATCTTTCCACCCATTCTAGTTTGGGCAACGCCGTTACCTGAGTAACCAAATCCGTAAAAGACATTGCTTTGCTTATCCAATTGGCCAAAGAAAGGAAAACCCGTTGCGGAGCGATCCGAACCGCCAGTCCAAGAGTACTCAAATTCAGCCCCTTTTAAGCGAGGAAAAAGGTTGTCGAATGATTTTTTTAGTAGCGTTTGATAACGCGTCGGCTTGTTAAACATCGCGTCAACTTGGTTGTTGAAAGAGAACTGATTACCGCCTTTACCTAGCATCAAACGGCCATCTGGCGTATCTCGGTAATAATGTACGAAGATGCGTGAGTCCAAGACACTCGAACCCGCTTGCCAACCAGATTGAGACAAAGTATCACCAAGCGGCTTGGTGATCACCATGTCGGAAGAGACCACCACGATACTGTTCTTGAACTGTTTAAACTGCTCCACCATCCATGCATTTAATGCCAACACCACCTGCTGCGCTTGAATGTTTCCTTTAGGTGTACAGACGGTGGCAGGTTTTCCATAATCTAGACGCGTCATTGGCGTGTTCTCATAAACTTCTACACCCAGATCAATAGCAATACGGCGTAACCCTCGCGCAAGTAAGGCGGGTTGTACGTTAGCAGCAACCGGAGAGTGATAGCCTTCAATATGGCGAGGTGAACCCGCATTGGCACGCAGTTCCTCCACCGAGCAACGACGCCAACTGTTCACATCTAGCCGTTGTAACTCGTCGACAACTGGCTGCATTCCACCAGCTTGCGCTCGGTTTGTCGCCGTATAATAAACACCGTTGAGTGATAGCTGTGCATCAATCCCATGTTGCTTGCAAAATGCGTCGATTTCTAACACCGCTTGTTCCGACTCTTTTACCAACCAAACAGCATGTTCTTCACCGAATAACCGTTTCAACGTCGGGAACTTGGTAGACCATGTCAGCATACAGCCGCCATTCGCGCCAGATGCCCCACAGCCACACAAGCCCTTTTCGATAACAACCACCTGTTTTTCAGGAGATTGCTGCTTAATCATAATCGCTGTCCAAAGTCCGGTGTAGCCACCACCGACAATAGCAATATCGGTATCAATATTTTGATGTAATGGTTGCGGCGTTTCTGGCTGTTCAGCTTCAATGGCCTGTTTGAACCAGTATGAACTGTGTGTCATCGGATATCCTTGTTAGTGCGTTGTATCGTTTCTGTAAACACTTTACAAACGATGAGCACAATCAACGAGCAAGAATATCTAACGCTGAGCGATAGCAAATGTTGCGCTGAGAGAGTGGAAGTTTCCGCTATCAATGAATACAAAAATGGGGAGCAGTGCTCCCCAAAACAAACAGCAAGGATATAAATTATCGGAAAATCGAGACCGTCTTACTGGTTAGAATTTACCGGTTTCACGCATGCAGAGCAATCATACTTGCTAAAGTCATTAAGCGTTTCATAAACCTCTCCTTACTTACCTTTATATCGGGCCTAAATTGGCTCGATATTCATAAGGTACGTATAAAGACCAGAAACACGTCAAAATAATTTCAAATAACGTTCAATTCTTGTTCAACTCATTTCACTTTAACTTAGCAACACGGCATCATACTCTGCCAACACGAGCATTTTTCCACCTCGTAATCACAACGTTCAAAGTGGCTTCCAAACTGACATTTCCTTACCAACCCATACAATACCTAAGGTCAATTTTCTCTTAGAATCCCAACAAAAGAACAGTGTTCAAAACCTTATATAAACGTCGGGCACAGCAAAACCTCCCCTTTTAGTAGTGCTTTGTATTTCCCCTTTTTCGGGTTCTTCGCTGCTCGTCCGTCGGTTCTTAATTGTGGCTGTTGAGCACACGTTAATCTGGAGTGAAAATGACCGCGAACAAATCCATTTTTTACCATAGCAAATCAATTTACTCAGATGATTATGCTGATGTCTATAAGCCAATTTGGACCTACAGAACGAAGTTCATCTTGCGCGCACTTTACTACAAACGAGCGTTTAAGCATCTGTCAGATAATATTGAATCGTCATTGCTAGAGATGCTTTGTGCACGTACGCACCGATTTTTAGAAAAACCGTTTCGTCCCTACATCATCAAAAATAACTCAGCGTTCGATCGTTCAAACCTAGTGGTTGATCACTACAAAACCATTTCAGAGCTGTTTTCTAAACAGACCATTGAAGAGATCTATACCGATTCAACTGGCTTAACATTAACATCATTTGAAATCGACGAGACATTGTACTCTGTGCGATTGGTGTACGAAGCGCGTTACCAAAAAGAAGGCGACATGAGCCTAGTGCTACACAGCGCGGAGGATGGCAACTTCTATACGCTCTCATTTACTCTCGGCCACATAGAATCTGGACGCAGCATTATGATTGGCGGCTTGCAAGGGCCACGCAGCAGTGAAGAGAACAACGCGAAAATTAAAAAGTTAACTCGTAAACTTTACGGGCAAAGACCAAAAAGCTTGATGGTGAGTTTACTTACTTTACTCGCGCAAATTTGGGAAGTGAATACGATTCTAGCGGTAAAAACACAATCCCATACTTATGCTGCACGACGCTACAGTAAAGGACGAATCAAAACGGATTACGATGCACTCTGGCAAGAGTTGGGCGGCACCGAATACAACCGTCATTTCTACTCACTCGATGTGAATGCCCCGCGTCGTGATATCGAAGGCATGTCGCGTTCTAAACGCTCGATGTATAGACGTCGTTACGAATGGTTAGACAATACCAAAGCGGAGTTCATGGCAAGGCTACGTTAACCCAACGCAGCACATGACGTTTTGTTTTTCATTTTATGATTCGGAGTTTTTATGTCTTACAAGTACGCCATTGCATGCTTACTGTCCGCACTTTCCTTAACGGCTCATGCACAACCAACCCAACATGTTGTTGGAGCAAATTTAGGCTACGGTAATGTTAGTTACGATGTGAACAATAGCCATGATGAAGGTGACATGTTCCTTGGTGATGTATATTACCGTTACATGTTCGATCACAACTTTGGTATTGAAGCCGGCTATAAGGGCGCATTTAACGGCATTGGCTCCGTACTTATCAGTCCCTTAACAGAAATCACCGATGTCAGTTATGGCGGACCTCGACTCAGCGGTTACGCAAGTTACCCTCTGGGAGCTGGCTTTGAGCTTTACGGGAAAGGCGGTGTCACTTACTACACGTTAAGTTATACATTTAAAAATAATGGTCAGAGCAAAGAATATGATGAGTCCAGCCTTGGAGGCGAAGCCGCCGCTGGTGTCGCTTGGGCCTATAAACACTTTGGTTTGAACTTAGAGTACAACTACGCCAAGAATAGCGATTTTGATTCTGGCGGTGTGATGTTTGGTGCACAATTGCGATTTTAAAAATTTAGCTGTGCCAAGGCACCGAATCGACATCGGTGCCTTATACCTCAAGCAGAGCTCAATGACATAATGATTCCGCTCAGGATCAACAGCACCCCGACGCCTCGCGTGAAATACCATTTTTCAGCCAACAACCACACGCCCATTAATAAACCAAATACAATGCTGATTTGTCGCAAAGCCACAACAAGGCTGACGTTATCAGTCATAGTCATCGCAAACAGCACCAAGCCGTAGGTGGATGCCATCATGATGCCAGCCATGCTCGCACTTTTGCGAATCATCCAAGCGGTTTGTAGTTCTTGCTGACTCCCCGAAACAATACACCACAATAAAACCGGTACTCCCATAACCCAAAACTGCACGCCTAGATAAAAAATCGCGCTATAGTGGTCGTTAAGAATGGTCGATGTTTGTTGAGTTAGCAGATTCAGTGCTTGCTTGTCCACAACGGAGTAACCCGTCGTGCCAAACGCCGCAATCAAGGCCCAAAACACACCAACATTCAGGTACTCCCCAAGAGTAATTTGACGAAAACTGGTCACTGGAACTAGGACACAACCTAAAGTAATAAGCAGGAAACCCAACCACTGCTGAGCATTCAACTCATAACCTAAGGCGACGGTGAGTGCGCCCACCATCATTACAGGAAGTGCTCTCGCAATCGGATAAATCACTCCCACATCGGCGTGCTTGTAGGCCACGATCAAACCAACCAAATAGACGATTTGAGATAAACCACTGATAAACAGCATTCCCCAAAACACGCTGGGCAACGTCGCCCAGCCAATGTTAAAGAGATACCAAATAAGGTAGGGCGTGAGTAGAAGGCAAGCAGATAAACTTGCCGCCATCGTAAACGCGAGCCCTGAACCAGCGTTGCTTTTACCAAGAATATTCCAGCCAGCATGCATAACCGTAGACAATACAACGAGTGCTATTGCCAAGAGATCCATTCCGTTTTCCTGTTTATGATATTTAGATACCCTCATGGTGCTTGGGTACAACAAAGGCCCCAATATGGAGCCTTTGAATTTGAGATATAAACTGCTCGCCGCCAACTAGACAGATGACCAGCAAACAGAGATTAATTCAGCTCTGCGACAGACTCGATGCTGATGGCATCATGACGCCAGTATTCGATGTCACAGTCAATCAACTCACCATGTTGGTTGTAGTTGATACGTTCAACCACCATTGCTGGCGTGCCTGCTGTCGCGCGCAATGCCTGAGCCATTTCACCCAACAAAGTGCTGGTTGAAATGCGGTAGCGAATCTTTTGATACGTCACGCCATAATGATCGCGGTAAATATCTGTCAGTGAATTTGATAAATCATAGTCCAGCAGGTTCGGAAACAGCTCTGGGCGAATGTAATTTGTTACGAATACCACCGGACGCTCTTCTAGGTAACGAACGCGGTCGACACGAAATACGTCTGAAAACGGCTGAAGGTCCAACAAACGAGCGGCCAATTTATTAGCCAAGGTGCCTTTTGCGGCTATCACTTCTGTTTTTGGCACGCGATTTTGCGCTTTTGCCATGTTTGGGAAGTTCAACGTTTGGGTTGGGTCGTAACGCAATGGCTCAGGTGAGATAAACCAACCTCGGCGGTCTTCGCGATAGATTCGACCTTCTGCTTCGAGCAGTGATAAAGCTTCACGCAAAGTGACGCGTGTAGTATCGAACGATTCCGCCAACTTACGCTCTGCTGGCAGTTTTTGACGCGGCGATAGCATGCCCGCTTCAATCTGTTCAACAATCGAATCTTTAATTTTTACGTATTGCACGAAGTGTCCTTATCTTTTGCGCCAAGCTTGTGTGCGATTCTCTAACAATTTACCCAACGTCATCTGAACAATCTTCGCAATTGCGGCAGCCATCATGATCATCACAGCCATTGCCGCTGCAGCGCCAGTTTGACCTGCATCGTCCATATTCAGAATCGAGACCGAAGCCGGAATCGTATCGGTTGAGTAAAGGAATACTACCGCAGAAGTGGTGGTCAATGCATTAACAAACAAGTAAGTCGCAATGTCCAAAATCGCAGGTAAACACACAGGTAATGTCACTTTAAAGAACAACTTGTATTGAGGAAGCTTTACCGATGCCGCCGTGGCTTCAATCTCCGATGGCAACTGCTTTAGTGCTGTCAGTGCTGTCATGTGACCCACGGTGTAGTAATGCACTACCGTGTTAATCACCAAGAATGCCATGGTGCCATAAAGCACGTTCAGAGGATTGTTCGCATCATTGAAGTAAAAGATGTAACCCAAGCCAAGCACCATACCAGGAACCGCCATTGGCACCACGCTAAGCATTTGCATCACCTGACGAATTGGACCAAACGCACGCCCTTTCTCAATGCAGTAAGCACCGACAAAGATGATGGCAGTACCAATAACTGCCGTCCAACCTGCCAGCGTTAGTGAGTTGAAGAATGGGCTCCAACCGTAAGTGCTCATTTCGGCAAAGTTGTAATTGTTTAGCGTTAGCACTTTGTTCCAAGGCCAGAACGTAACTAACGAGCCATACACCGCCATGCCAAGCACCGCCAGCACCGCGATAGAAATGATGCAGCAGTAAACCAAACAGATGCTATCGCGCGCTTTGTTAGGTTCTGCATGATAAGGCACCGAGCGAGTGTCAAATAAGCTCTTTTGTTTTTTCTGTACCCAGCGGTCTGCACCAAATGCCATTACCGCAGGGAATAACAGCATAATGCTGGTCACCGCACCCATAGCAAAGTTTTGTTGTCCCACCACTTGCTTGAAGATGTCAGTCGCCAGAACGTTGTAGCTTCCACCAATCACTTTCGGCACACCAAAGTCCGTGATAACCAATGTAAAAACCACAATAAGCGTACTGATCAAACCGTATTTCGCCGCAGGTAACGTCACCATAAAGAAGATTTTGATGGGTGAAGTTTTAAGTGCGCGGGCTGCTTCATACAAACGGGCATCAGAAGTGCGCAGTGAAGTGGTCAAAATCATCAATGCATGAGGGAAGGTCCAGAAAATCAAACCCATCGAGATACCAATCACGCCGTAAATCGAGTTTCCTAACAACATCTCTTTGGCAATGCCTTGATTACCGAAAAGGAAAATCAAACTGATCGCCGGCAACAACGAAGGCGCAAGGATTGGCGCAGTACCTAGGATTTGAAACAAACCTTTAAACGGCATACATGAACGAGTCAGCGCGTAGGCATAACCAAACGCAAGCACGCCCACTACCGAGGTCACTATCACGCCCAAAGTGAAAGTGTTTCCCACCGACACCCACAAGCTTGAAGAGGAAAAGTATGTCGCAAAGTTTTCCAATCCGACAAATTCGCCATTGGCATTTTGCACACTCTTGGTCAACATTGCCCAAAGCGGCATTAAGATGAACAGCACCATCATGGTCGACAAGCCTGCGAGCAAACCGAACAACACAAGGTTGTCGCGGCTGACACGTACGAGTAGGGATTTTGCTTTGTCTTGTGTGGTCAGGCTATTCATCGTCATTGTCTTCGCATCCATGTTTACACCTACGCCGCTAGCGCTTTATCAACCGAGGGCACGGCGTAACCATGCAGCCCTTCTTCAGCAAACTGGATGTAACGTACATCGCCCGCCTTGATATTGAGTTTTTGAACCGTTTCCACAGGCACATCCACGACGATGGTTTTCGTTGAGCTGTCGTTTTGCAATACGCAATCAATGCGGAAAAACGCCCCCAGAAACTCGGTAGCCGTAACTCGCACTGGGAGAGAGTTGGTATAGTTTTCAACGAACTTGATGCTTTCAGGACGCACCGCAAGGTCGAAGCGGTCACCACGTTGGATCTTACGATTGGTCAAGCTTGGCGCTGGCATCAAGGTTTCCGCAATGCGCACTTGGGAGTCCGTTGCGACTGAGGTTTCTATAAAGTTCATGCTGCCGACAAACTCAGCAACAAAGCGCGTTGCTGGTTGTTGGTAGATCTCTTGAGGCGTACCGACTTGCTCTATCACACCATGGTTCATTACCACGATACGATCTGCCATCGACAACGCTTCGTCCTGATCGTGCGTAACCATGATGGTGGTAATGCCAAGCTTGCGTTGCAGCTTACAAATCTCGTCACGTAAGTGAACACGTACTTTTGCATCCAGCGCTGACAGCGGCTCATCCAGTAGCAGTAGACCCGGTGACAACGCCAATGCACGAGCCAAAGCAACACGTTGCTGCTGACCACCAGAAAGTTGGTTAGGAAATTTCTCGCCAGAGGTTGGAAGACCAATGGTTTCTAACCAATAATCCACCTTCTCTAGCGCTTCTTTGGTAGACATACCTTGGTTCTTCAAACCCACTGCAATATTCTCTTGCACAGTTAGGTTCGGAAACAAAGCATAAGATTGGAATACGATGCCGAAATCGCGCTTCTCTGGTGGTAGGAATGTAGTCTCTTGACCGTTTTGAAAGATTGCACCAGACGTTGGCAAGTCTAAACCTGCAATGGCACGTAATAGAGTGGTTTTACCGCAGCCAGAAGGACCAAGAAAACAAACGAACTCGCCCTTTTCAATCGCTAGCGAGATTTTCTTTAATGCAGTGAACTGTCCGAATTGCTTCACTACATTTTCGATATTTAGGTAATGTTGGTTAGTTGACATAACACACGCTCCAAATGGTATATACCAACTTTAATTTTGGAGTGTTACGTTCCAATGACAAATTTATAGCCAGAAGATGACAAATAGATGAAGGGAAATGAGGTTTGTTTAAGTGACAATTAGAGATTCCCGACTCACTCCTTCGTCGCTCTCGAGAATGATGTGGTGAGTGTGGATAGAAAATCCCAACTTTCTTAAATCCGTCATTCCAGCGAACCTAGGTGAGACTAGGAATCTACTTTCAGCAAACTCTGAAATAAAAGAGAAAACAAAAAATCCACCTCAACCGAGGTGGATTTCAGTATTCAACTCAAAGCAAATTCAATTAAGACTTTGGTTCTGATTTCGCGTCGAACTTCTCAGACCATGCCGCTAGAATCTCTGCACGCTTGCTGCCCATTTGCGCGAAGTCCATCTTCGCCATGTTCTCTTGAACGTTCGGGAAGTTAGAAACCTTAGCTTTCACGTCTTTATGTGCAACCACTGGGTACATTTCTACGTAAAGCTCGTTTGCCTCTTTAGAGATTGACCAGTCGACAACACGTTTCGCTGCATCCGATTCTTTTACTAGACCAACGGCTTCTGATTCCCAGCCGATGCCTTTTGGTGTGATAACCGCTAGTGGTGCGCCTTGTGTTTTCAGCTTCGCGCCGCGGCTCGCCATCGAAATACCGACAGCCACTTCGCCCATACCTGCTTGAACACATGGCTTAGAACCCGAGTGCGTGTAATGTGCAATGTTCTTATCTAAGTCACGCATGTAGTTCCATGCCTGATCTTCACCCATGTTTTGTAGCCAAGCAGAAACCTGCATGTAGCCGGTGCCTGAAGACGCTGGGTTCGGCATTGCAATGTGACCTTTGTAAACCGGCTTTGTTAGGTCTTCCCAAGACGTTGGTTTCGGTAGGTTAAGTTGTTTCGCTACCGCTTCGTTGAAACAAACTGCGTTAAAGAATGCATCGTTACCGAACCAAGCTTGGTTTGATTGAGGGTCGTTTAGGTTCGCGTGCAGCTCTTCCAAACCTTTTGGTGTGTAAGGCTTAAGAAGACCTTCATCTTTAAGCAGTGCCATTGACGAGCCAGCAAGACCCCAAACCACTTCCGCTTGAGGGTTGTTCTTTTCTGCCAGCAATTTCGCCGTCATGATACCGGTTGAATCGCGAACCCACTTAATCTTTATATCTGGGTTATCTTTCTCAAACGCAGACTTGTATTTCGCAAGAATGTCAGTTTCGAAAGCGGTGTAAACCGTGACTTCCCGTGCTGCCATTGCATTCGTAGCTAGCAGAGAGACAAGTGCAGCCAGCGATCCTTTCATCAAACGGTTTTTCATCATTTTCTCCAGTTAATTTGGCTAAGTTTTCATTTGGTCTGTACCAGTTGACGATATACACCCTACTGAGCCTTTGTGACGAATTCATGACCATTAAATGGCAGTTTTACGAAAATTTTCGATGAATAATCGTTCAATTGATCTACCGTTTTCTGGATATTAAAGTTTTATGAAATTGGAGATTCGCCTATTTACTGCCCTTTTCTTCCTCGCTAGAGTGAACTTGAAATTTGGTGTAGACCAATTAGCCTATTCTGATGGAAATCGAGATGAAAAACGAATACCTACTACTGACTCCAGGTCCTCTATCTACTTCTGAAACGGTACGTGAAGCCATGCTTAAAGACTGGTGTACTTGGGATGATGAATACAACAAAGACATCGTAGAAGTGATCCGCACTAAGCTTGTAAAACTGGCGACTCAACAAGACGGCTACACCAGCGTACTAATGCAAGGTAGCGGCACCGCATCAGTAGAAGCAACGATTGGCAGTGCCATTGGCAAAGATGGAAAATTGTTGGTTGTCGACAACGGTGCTTACGGTGCGCGTATCGCTCAGATCGCTGATTACCTAAATATTCCATGCCATGTAGTTTCCCCAGGCGAAACATCACAGCCACACTTGAACGAGGTGGAAACTGCATTGGCATCGGATCCTGCGATCACACACGTGGCGATTGTTCACTGTGAGACAACCACTGGCATGCTGAATCCAATTGAGGCATTTGCTTCTGCGGCAAAAGCACACGGTAAAGTCGTGATTCTCGATGCCATGTCGAGCTTTGGTGGCATTCCTATCGATATCGCAGAGCTAGGCATCGATTTTATGATCAGCTCTGCAAACAAATGTATTCAAGGCGTACCGGGTTTTGGCTTTGTGATTGCGAAACAAACTGAGCTAGAAAAGTGCCAAGGTCAGGCGCGTTCTTTGAGCCTTGATCTTTACGACCAGTGGCACTGTATGGAAGTGAACCACGGCAAATGGCGTTTCACGTCTCCAACGCACACAGTTCGCGCTTTCTACCAAGCATTGCTAGAACTGGAACAAGAAGGCGGCATTGAGGCTCGTCATAACCGCTACCAAACTAACCAGAAAACACTGGTTGCAGGTATGCGCTCTTTGGGTTTCGAACCGCTACTGAGTGATGACCTTCACTCACCAATCATCACCTCTTTCTACTCTCCAACTCACAGTGATTACCAATTCAAAGCGTTCTACACGCGTTTGAAAGAGCAAGGCTTCGTGATTTATCCGGGTAAAGTATCGAACGCAGATTGCTTCCGCATCGGCAACATTGGTGAAGTTTACCCAGCAGATATCGAGCGCTTAATCGGTGCAATTGAAAAAGCAATGT
Organism: Vibrio sp. D3; assembly: GCF_043995865.1. NCBI lineage: Bacteria > Pseudomonadati > Pseudomonadota > Gammaproteobacteria > Vibrionales > Vibrionaceae > Vibrio > Vibrio sp. D3. Next base: position 936,420 of record NZ_CP171886.1, read on the forward strand.
ACTGGCAAGTTGCGTAAAGCAGCCTTCTGATTGAGAGAGCGTTATGACTCAGAATATCAAACCGACTCATTTCCGCAGCGAAGGTGATGTCAACACGACACCAGCGCGCCAAGCTTGGAATGCATCGATGGACGACGAACGCACGCAAGCATTATTGAAGCGTGACTCGGAAGTCTTTCTTCATCAAGCCATGTCGACGCCTTGCTTAGATACCTTGGAAGCAGCAGAAGGCATCTACATCCAAGATGCCACCGGCAAAAAGTACATGGACTTCCATGGCAATAACGTCCATCAGCTGGGCTACGGTCATCCGCATGTGATTAAACGTGTGCAAGAGCAAATAGCCAAACTGCCGTTTTCACCACGTCGTTTTACCAATGAAACCGCAGTTGAATGTGCCGAAAAACTCACCCAAATATGTGGCGGCGAATTGAATCGCGTGCTGTTTGCGCCGGGTGGCACATCTGCAGTGGGCATGGCACTTAAACTAGCGCGCCATATCACGGGCAACTACAAGGTGGTGTCTCTGTGGGATTCCTTCCACGGCGCATCGTTGGATGCCATCTCAGTGGGCGGCGAAGCGTGTTTCCGCCAAGGCATGGGACCATTAATGGCAGGTGTTGAACGCATACCACCAGCAGTGTCTTACCGAGGTGCTTTCCCTGTCGCAGACGGTAGCGATGTGCATTATGCCGACTACCTTGAGTACGTGATTGAGAAAGAAGGTGGCGTGGGCGCGTTTATCGCAGAGGCGGTTCGCAACACGGATGTTCAAGTGCCAAGTAAAGCCTATTGGAAACGCATCCGTGAAATCTGTGACAAACACAATGTCATGCTGATCATCGACGACATCCCTAACGGCATGGGTCGCAGCGGTGAATGGTTTACCTACCAAGCCTACGACATCGAGCCAGATATGCTCTGCATCGGTAAAGGCTTGGGTGGTGGCTTAGTGCCTATCGCAGCCATGGTAACCAAAGACAAATACAACACCGCCGAGCGAATCTCCATGGGTCACTACACTCATGAGAAAAGCCCTATCGGTTGTGCTGCAACACTGGCAACCATGGAAGCCATTGAGCAAGACGGCTTGCTAGATAAAGCCAAAGCCGACAGCCAGTTCATGCGTGAAAAGCTGCTAGAGATGAAAGCCAAATACCCAGTGATTGGTGATGTGCGTGGCATCGGCATGTTATGGGGCATTGAGTTGGTCACTGACTACGAAAGCAAAGCACGCGCGTATGACGAAGCGGAAGCTGTGTTGTACCAATGCCTCAACAACGGCGTGAGCTTCAAGGTATCGCAAGGCAATGTGATTCAACTCACCCCACCGCTGATCATCACTCGCGAACAACTGACAGAAGCGTTGGCGATCTTCGAAGAAGCGATCGCCAAAGTGTGTAAAGACTTTAACTACATTTAGGGTCAATAGACCTGAACAAAAACCAATTTATCCTGAGCGCGGTTCCAACGTGTAGGCAAGCGCTCTGGCAAGCAAGAAAAAGGATTGAACATGAGCAACTCACCAATTCAAGCAGTGATCTTTGACTGGGCTGGCACTATCGTCGATTTCGGCTCTTTCGCGCCAACCAGCATCTTTGTGGAAGCGTTCAAGCAAGGCTTTGATTTCGATATCGACCTTGAAGAGGCGCGTGAACCAATGGGGCTTGGTAAGTGGGACCACATCCAAGCTGTGGGTCGCATTCCTGCGGTTGATAAGCGTTGGAACGAGAAGTTTGGGCGCTCAATGACCAGCGAAGACATCGACGCTATCTATGCGGCATTTATGCCTCTGCAAAAAGCAAAAGTGGCTGACCACGCAGAACCAATCCTCAACGCAGTTGAAGTGGTAAACGGTCTGAAAGACAAAGGCATCAAGATCGGTTCTTGTTCGGGTTACCCTCGCGAAGTAATGGATGTACTGATTCCGGTTGCGGCGGATTACGGCTACCAACCAGATTACGTTGTCGCGACAGACGATCTGCCACAAGGTGGTCGCCCTGCGCCGTTTATGGCACTGAAAAACGTGATTGAGCTTGGTGTAACCGACGTTAAAGCATGCGTCAAAGTGGACGACTCAGCACCAGGCATCTTTGAAGGTCACAATGCGGGCATGTGGACGGTAGGTCTGCTGCTTTCTGGTAACGAAGCGGGTCTGACATTTGAAGAATACCAAGCTGCAGACGAAGCAACCTTAGAGAAAGCTCGTGAAAAAGCACGCGCGAAGTTTATCAAGAGTGCACCTCACTACTTAATCGACACCATCTCCGATCTGCCAGAGGTGATCGTAGATATCGAACAACGCCTAGCCGCGGGCGAACGTCCGTAGTTTTCGCTCGCGAATTCAGAATGTAAAAAGCCTCTCCATATTGAGAGGCTTTTTACATTTATGGAAAGAGGAAGTGTCAGTTAATCGCAGTACTTGCTCGACGCTTTAGCTTAAAGCCCATACTGGTTGGCCGTTCTTCTGGCTCACCTTTGATGGCATGCAACAGTTTTTCTGCCGCCTTGGTGCCCATGCGCTCGTAATCAAATTCTGCCGATGTCAAACTTGGGTAAGCATGCTCCCCCATAGAAGAACCTTCAAGGCAAATAATGGCAATGTCGGTCGGGACTTTGAGCACGCGGCGATGGCACTCAAAGAGCGCACCAATTGCTATCTCCTCATGGCTACACACCAAAGCATTCAAGCTTGAATCGCGCAGCAATAACTTCGCCAATCCTTCCGCACCCAATTGTGAAGATGGCGCTTCATGAGTCGTTAGAAAATGATCTGGGGTGAGATAGTTTTCAATCATCGCACTTTGCCAACCGTGTAACTGGCGTTGCAACGTTGAGTGATTCCCGCGCGCCCCAATAAAACCAACGTTCTTAAAACCTTGTTCAATCAGGTGTCTGGTACAGGCCTTACCCACTTCGAAGTGATCCACGCCAAGGTTGAGATAACTGGCCTTTGAGCTCAGTTCGGCAATCTCTAACACTGGCGTATTTGACGCCTCTAACAGTTGATGCGTTCGCTGACTATGCTCACTTCCAAACAGTACAACGCCCGCAGGACGGCTCTCTAAAAAGGTCGAAAGCAACTTTTCTTCTTGCTCAATCGAGTAGTCGCTGTAACCCAGTAATAATTGATAACCCGCTTTGTTTAACGCCTGTTGGAAGCTTGGTAAGAAATGCGCGCATGCTTTTTCAAACAGTGACGGAATGATAAGAGCGATGGAATAACTTTCTGCAGATGCGAGTGCCCCTGCGGCTTTGTTCGGGATATAGCCGAGCTCATCAACCACTTGTTGAATTTTTTCTCTCAGCTTATCGGATACCAGCTCTGGCGTTCGTAATGCTCGCGACACCGTCATCGTGCCTACGCCTGCTTGTTTGGCGACATCAGCCAAAGTGACATTGCCGGTACTTCTTCGTTTGCGAGGTTCGCTCATTGTTTTTATTTAATGTTCTCTAATTTCAGCTGCGACATCTTATCACAGCGCTTTAATGGTTTTGATATTAGCGCATTAGAACTCGAACACCAGCACATGAAACTTCGATGCCTGATAAAAATGATAGCGCTATCACAATCAATGGTAGCGCTATCAGATAGCGCTATCATTTGTGATCACTCTCGGGTTTTTCTGGCAAATTGATCGATAAAGTACGCAGCAACAAAACAACAAATCGGAAACATTCCAATGCTACGTGAACTGATTACCTCTGATGTCATTCGCATCCATTCTGACGCAACCGACTGGAAAGATGCGATCAGCAAATCTTGTGAAGCTTTGATTGAAAATGGCGCGATAGAACCAAGTTACGTTGAAGCAATTTACCGCTCGCACGAAGAGCTTGGCCCTTACTACGTGGTAGGTCCGGGCATGGCGATGCCACACGCTCGCCCTGAAGATGGCGTTAACCGCTTGTCACTGGCGATCACGGTGATCCAAAACGGCGTCAATTTTAACTCTGAAGAAAATGACCCAGTAAAAATGCTGGTCACGCTAGCGGCAACGGACAGTAATAGCCACGTTGATGCGATTTCGAAACTGGCGGAATTGTTTATGAATGAAGAGCATGTAGAGGCCATCTGCAGCACTCAAAGCAAAGAAGATGTTCTTGCGATCATCGACAAATACTGAGTTTTACTCCTGACATACCCCATTCACAAATGGGTATACCCCCTATAAAAAAGAAAAGGTCTGAATTATGAAAATTATGGTTGTTTGCGGTCACGGTCTTGGTACTAGCCTAATGATGGAAATGAGCATCAAAAGCATCGTAAAAGAATTGAACGTCGATGCCGCAGTGGATCACATCGATCTTGGCTCAGCAAAAGGCACAAGTTGCGACATTTTCATCGGCACAAAAGACATTGCAGAACAGTTGGAAGCTCTTGGCGTTGAGCAACGTATCGTAGCGCTTGATAACATGGTCGACAAAGTCGCAATGAAAGAGCGTTTATCTTTGGCACTTCAAGAGCTTGGCGCTCTATAAGGTGGCGTTATGGAATTCTTCAGTTTCTTAATGAACGATGTCCTATCAGAGCCAGCGGTTCTGGTCGGTCTCATCGCCCTAATCGGCTTAATTGCCCAGAAAAAACCGGTCACCGAGTGCATTAAAGGCACGGTAAAAACCATTCTTGGTTTCATCGTGCTTGGCGCAGGTGCAGGCTTAGTTGTGAGCTCGCTAGGCGACTTCGCGACGATTTTCCAACACGCATTTGGCATTACAGGCGTGGTTCCAAACAACGAAGCGATCGTCTCTATCGCGCAAGAAGCGTTTGGTAAAGAGATGGCGATGATCATGTTCTTCGGTATGTTAGTGAACATCTTGATCGCTCGCTTCACGCCATGGAAATTCTTCTTCCTAACCGGTCACCACACGCTATTTATGTCGATGATGGTAGCAGCGATTCTGGCATCTAGCGGCATGAAAGGTGTTCCACTGATCGCGCTTGGCTCTGTGGTTGTGGGTTCTGTAATGGTGTTCTTCCCTGCGATCGCTCACAAGTACATGAAGCAAGTTACAGGTTCTGACGACGTTGCGATTGGTCACTTCTCTACCCTTTCTTACGTGCTAGCTGGCTTTATTGGCAGCAAGTTCGGTAACAAAGAACATTCTACTGAAGAGATGAATGTCCCTAAAAGCTTGCTGTTCCTACGTGATACACCAGTGGCGATCTCGTTCACCATGGGCATCATCTTTGTAGTGACGTGTTTATTCGCTGGCGGTGATTTTGTCCGTGAAGTCAGTGGCGGTAAACATTGGTCTATGTTTGCGCTAATGCAATCCATCACATTTGCAGGTGGTGTATACGTTATCCTTCAAGGTGTACGTATGGTTATCGCAGAAATCGTTCCTGCATTTAAAGGCATCTCAGACAAACTGGTTCCAAACGCAAAACCAGCATTGGATTGTCCGGTTGTATTTCCATACGCGCCAAACGCGGTATTGGTGGGCTTCCTATCGAGCTTTGCAGCCGGTCTAGTGGGCATGTTCCTACTTTACGTGATGGGTCTTACTGTGATTATCCCTGGTGTAGTTCCACACTTCTTTGTGGGTGCGGCTGCGGGTGTATTTGGTAACGCAACAGGTGGTCGTCGCGGCGCAATCTTGGGTGCTTTTGCACAAGGTCTACTGATTACTTTCCTACCTGTCTTCCTAATGCCAGTACTGGGTGATCTTGGCTTTGCAAACACAACATTCAGTGATGCTGACTTCGGCATTGTAGGTATCCTACTTGGCCTGATTGTGCGCTAAGCTTTTATTCTTATGAATGCAGAATTAGGCTCGTCGGCATTCATCTCTCAAAGGCTCTAGCAGGAAAAGCACTCAAACAAAACGCCCCTCACGTGAGGGGCGTTTTTCATATTGAGGCTATCTTATTGAGACAACAACTTTCTCGTTGGTTCTTGCTCGGTGTATTCAACGGATTCGTTACCAGATAGCTTATCGACGTCAGCTTGTTCGCCGCTCACCACCAGTACCTGTTGCTTCACCAACGCATCAACCACTTTAAGGTTATGTTGACGAAGAAGCGCTCTCACTTCGCTCTCTTTCCCTTTGTGATACTTAACAAAGTAACGCGTAGGTTGTTGCTCAGCTTGTTCAGAACGTTCATCCACGAGCGGAAATCCTTGATTGTTCGCCAAGCTGGCCGAGCTTAGTCCGATTGCCAATAGTGCGGTAGCACTCACCGCAGACAAAGAAAGTAAGGTCAACTTCTTCATAGCCACTCCTTATTGAAAAGTCAGAGTCCAACTGTTGATTGTGCCTGTGTCTCTTCTGGCACTGTCTACCGCTTTTAGTTCCCAAGAACCTTGTGATTCAAAACCAGAGAAATCCGCTTGGAAAGTGGCTTTGATATCGTTAGCGCTGCCGCCAGTATTATCGTGAAGCACGACTTCTCCACCAGTAGGTGAAGTTAGCGTCACTCGTAGGTCACCGATGTAAGTGTGGCTAATATCAACGTCAATACTTACTGTACCTGAATCACCAGAGCGATCGACATCTACTGCGCTGATTGCGCCAGAAGATTTGTTGTCAGGAATCGCAACAGGGCTGGTGTTTGAGAAGCTAGAGTCCGAAGAGCTACCGCCACCGTCAGGACCGTTACAGCCCGCATCCAAGAACAGTTTCGCTGCTTCCGCATTCACTAGGCCGTGACCTGTGCGGTTGTCTCGTCCAGCGACATCAATGTCTGTTGCCGTTTGAACTAGGGCATTACGTACTTGCGCTGCTGTACACGTTGGGTGGTAACTCCACACCAAGCCTGCTACGCCAGTTACATGAGGTGTTGCCATTGATGTACCATTGTAGTACTCGTAATCTTCACCAGAGGTGGTTGAAACCGTAATTTCTTGACCAACATACCCCAACAGCTCTTGACCAAATGCACGATCAACCGTTACCGAAACCATACGATAAGCGTTGTTTGTGTCTACCAAGAATGGGTTTTGTAAACCAGGTAGTTCAGAGTTGCTGTATACGATTGCCGCTCGCGCACCCGCATTGTAACAAGCCTGAACTGCATCCACTTCTGGGTAGTTACCTGAAGACTGGTTGCCAATACGCTCAGTCAAACAAATTTTGCCCGACATATCACCACAGTTAAAGTTACCGCCAGATACATCACAGCTATCTAGCATTGCTGTTACTGAACCAGCGATTGGATCTGGCACATACGAAGAACCGTTATTGATCAAACGATTGTGAGGGACAATACCGCGATCAAATTGGCTTACGCCATTCAAGGTAATATCAGAAAGTTTACCTTCGCCTACCGTAACCGTTGATAAGATCGCCACACCTGGGCCAGAGATCTCAACTTGATCAGTAGATTGCGAGAACGCCGCATGATCATTTTGGTTATCGACAGCAGCAACAGACATAACTGAATCGTAAGAAGCTGGGTAGCTGTGTGCGGTGTTACCGTCATTACCAGCTGCGGCGATTAGCAGAACGCCTTGATCGTAAATGTTTTGCAGTGCATTTTGCTCAGTTCGGCTTGATTGACTACCACCAAGACTCATGTTCACAACGTTGGCACCATTATCTGCACACGTTTGGATCGCTTTAACAAGTCCAGATGAGTAACCCCAACCTGATTCGTTAAATACTTTCACGATGTGCAAATTCACATTCTGGTTTGGCATCACACCCTTCACACCTTCGGTGTTGGCAATCGCTGCGATAGTACCTGCAACGTGAGTACCGTGGGCGTTATTGTTACCCGGATCGCTCCATGATCCTGTACCACTATCGTTAGTACCTGCAACACGGTTGCCGCTTAGGTCGTTGTGCGAGATGTCGTACCCTGAATCGATAATACATACAGTGCGATTACCAGCATTGAAGTCGTCTAACTGTTGAGCATTAACCGCTTCATAACCCCACGGGGTAGTTTCGCTGAGCAAATAGCGAGGCGGATCGACTTCGACATATTCCACATCACTGCGATTACGAAGTGGTTCTAAGTCATCACCATCCAACTCAACGCTGTAAATGGCGCGATTACCCAGTTTTTCCACCTTACGTGCCTTCACCTGTTCTAAAACAGACTCCTGCGCGATTCGTGGTCCCCAAAAAGAGTTACCACCCATTGAAGATCGGCTGACTGCATCTTCTTTGAATTTGACGATGTACTTCGTCGGTAACTTAGATTCATCAAATCCCATTGGTGGAGCCGCAAACGCTGACATAGAAGTGGTCAGTGCTATCGCTACGGCAGACAACGAAAATAAGCCTTGTTTTTTACTTGTTGTGTAGTGCATTTGCCCTATTCCTTATTTGAGCTAATTTTTATTCACTATATTCTCATGAAAAGTCATCACCATGATGTTTGCATGAGAGCTTCAGCTATAGTTTATAGGCCAAAAATGCCAAACAATTTGTTTCATGAATATACAACTTTGTACAAAAGATCATTCAATAAACATTTTTAGTTAACATTAAAAAACATAAACAAAACCTTATAAAGCAATCACTTAATTAACAAAAAGTGCATGTTAAATTAATGTTAGTGAGTAATTATTCTAAATAATACATATTTAATCGATTGCTATGCTGAATGGATTTTTTGACCGTGGTGCCAAAACTGAAATATTGAATATTTAGTTGTTGACTGTCTTGAGTATTTACTCAGAATTAGAAGGTTTAGTGAGAAAAATTCTCATCTAAATACTGTTATAGCCGAGCGTATTCACGTATTCGGAACCATAACCATTACAAGAAGAGTGAATGATGAAAAAAACAATCACACTATTAACTGCATTACTTCCGCTTGCCTCTGCCGTTGCAGAGGAGCCAACATTATCACCAGAAATGGTTTCTGCGTCTGAAGTGGTCAGCACGCAAGAAAATCAAACCTATACTTACGTTCGCTGCTGGTATCGTACGAGCCACTCTAAGGATGATGCGGCTACCGACTGGAAATGGGCAAAAAACCAAGATGGTAGTGACTTTACTATCGACGGTTATTGGTGGAGCTCTGTTTCATTTAAAAACATGTTCTACACCAACACTTCACAAAACGTGATTCGCCAGCGCTGTGAAGAAACACTAGATCTGGCGAACGAGAACGCAGACATTACGTTTTTTGCTGCTGACAATCGCTATTCTTATAACCACACGATCTGGAGCAATGATGCTGCAATGCAACCAGATCAAATCAACAAAGTAGTGGCTTTGGGCGACAGCTTATCTGATACAGGCAACATCTTTAACGCTTCCCAATGGCGCTTCCCTAACCCAAACAGCTGGTTCTTAGGTCACTTCTCGAACGGTTTTGTTTGGACGGAATACGTTGCTAAAGCCAAAAACTTACCGCTTTATAACTGGGCAGTTGGCGGCGCAGCAGGTGAGAACCAATACATTGCGCTAACAGGTGTCGGCGAACAAGTTTCTTCTTACTTGACCTACACAAAACTGGCGAAAAACTACAACCCAGCAAACACATTGTTTACGTTGGAGTTTGGTTTAAATGATTTCATGAACTACAACCGTAGCGTGCCGGAAGTAAAAGCGGATTACGCTGAAGCTCTGATTCGTCTAACAGACGCGGGCGCGAAGAACTTCATGTTGATGACACTGCCAGACGCAACCAAAGCACCACAGTTCAAATACTCAACGCAGGAAGAAATTGAAACGATTCGCGCGAAAGTATTGAAAATGAACGAGTTCATCAAAGCACAAGCGATGTACTATAAAGCTCAAGGTTACAACATTTCATTGTTTGATACGCACGCGCTGTTTGAGACGTTAACCTCGGCACCAGAAGAACACGGGTTCGTGAATGCAAGTGATCCTTGTCTGGACATCAACCGCTCATCTTCTGTGGATTACATGTACACCCATTCATTACGCTCTGAGTGTGCGGCATCTGGCGCAGATAAGTTTGTGTTCTGGGATGTGACTCACCCAACCACAGCCACGCATCGTTATGTTGCTGAAAAAATGTTGGAAAGCAGCAATAACTTAGAAGAGTTTCGCTTTTAATAAGACTTTCTTATAGGTTAAACTCTTAATCATCATAAATACGTTGATGATTTAAAATGGCCACGAAATATCGTGGCCATTTTGTTTTCATATACATGAGTCTACTTTTATATTTAAATATAGATGAACAATAATTAAAATACAAAATTTCAAGTTATAAGTATTATAAACAAAACTTTTAAATATCAGCAAACCAGTAAAATCTAAACTTATTCAACATGCAATCCATTTAAATTTCATCATGGTCATTTTTGATTATTGAATTTAAAGAAGAGTTAAGTGACAAGTTAAATAAAAAATACCCACATAACACAGGTAAGACCGAGAGGAGTGTGTCATGTGGGTTTAAAACGATAGTTCTCTTGCTGATTCGAACTACCAACGTTGGGATGCAATGGAAATACAAATGACTCAGAGTTTCCATCACGGACACTTTATCGCTGGATTTCCCTCTATTTGTTAGGGAACAGTCAGCACAATAAAAATAGAGAAGTAATACCGCAAAAATAAAAATAGAGGTTCAGAATTTAATTTACACGTAAATAACTACTATATTCACGCCATGAAGCATTAATAAATTCACCAATAAATATTTATTAAGTTAAATTTACTTATTGTCAGCACACTGTTAGTTTTACTCCTAAATACACTGGTCAGATTTGTTTATTTTACTGATTTTCGTTGCAATACAACTTCTAATTAATTCATGAGAAAAACATGCAGCGACAATTAACTCTTTCACCGATTTATTTATTAATCGGGCTAGCCTCCTCGACGGCGTATGCCGGTGGTTTTCAAATTAACGAACATTCGGCGACGGGTCTTGGTCGTGCTTTTGCTGGTGATGCTGTTATTGGTGATAATGCGTCTGTAGTCAGCCGCAACGCCGCAGCGATGACGCTGTTTAAACAAAATGCCTTATCGTTCGGTGTCACTTACGTCAAACCTGACGTTACCGTTAAAAATGCGCAATATCATCGAGCTAATATTAATGCGGATGTCAATGTTGGTATGGGCGGTTTTCCTCCGTCCCCTCAAGTTGACATTACCCCGTCCTTCTCTCAAACCGTGACAGACATTGATGACGTCGATGGCGTTGGTCAACCAGCCGTTGTACCCAGTTTTTACTTTATTCACGCTATCAACGACGACTGGTATCTAGGCTTATCGGCATACTCCAACTTCGGAACCGACATGGAGTTTAAACCAAACTATGGCGCACCTGTTTTTGGCGGTGTCACCAGCGTAGCGAGTGTCAACCTTGGCGCAAGCTTGGCATACAAGGTGAACGACCGTTTTAGTATCGGTGGTGGTATTGATGTGATTTACGGCTCTGGTGAGCTGTACCGCGATATGGACGTGGGTGTTTGCGTTGGTGGGAACATACTTGGAAACGAACTAGAACAACGCTGTGGATCCGTAAAAGGCAACGCACTTGATGTGGAAGCTGGCGGCATTGGGCTTGGCGCGAACATTGGCATGATGTACGAGTTTAACGAACGTCATCGCTTAGGTTTAAGCTACAAGCACAGCCCTAACATAGATGCCAAGGGCGACATCCACTTTGCTGGCGAATCGTACGACTCGCTTGCTATGCCGCTACCGGATATTGCGGAGTTTTCCGGTTATCACCGCGTCTTACCTAAATTTGCCCTGCACTATTCTGTGCAGTGGATTGGTTGGTCAGCATTTGACAGCTTGAAAGCTGATGATCAGTTGCTAAAAGATTTTCAGTGGCAAGACTCCGCGCACTACTCCATCGGTGCGACTTGGTACGCCAATGAACGTTGGACACTTCGCACGGGTTACATGTTCGACAAAACACCTGTCGATGAGCTGACTTCGCTTTCTATCCCAGATTCGAACCGTCACTGGTTATCTGCGGGTGCCTCTTACCAATGGTCATCAGATACCACGGTTGACATCGGCATGACGTACTTGATTGGTGAAGATGTCAACGTAGAAGAGTGCGCGTATGAAGGTGTTCCTGCACCGATGGTGACAGGCGTGACCCATTCAAATGCGTTCCTAATTGGTGCCCAACTCAGCCACCGTTTCTAATTTGTCAGGCAGTGATCAAACCTCTAGGTCATTGCCTTGTAACAACGCTTATCAAAGCGACCGAACAGAGACATTATTATGAACAAAACACTACTTGCTTTTTCACTCTCACTTCTCACTCTAAGCGCTGCTCAGGCTTCGGAATGGGGCTATGGCAATGACAAACACGGGCCAGAGCACTGGGGAGAAATCGCCAAAGACTGTGCTACCACAAAAAACCAAAGCCCAATCAACATCGACAACCCTGCCGATGCAAAACTGGAAGCACTGAACCTTTCGTACACTGGTCAGGTCATTGGTTTAACCAACAATGGTCATACGCTGCAAGCGCAAGTGAACGGACGTAACAGCTTCACCATCGATGGCGAGACGTTCGAACTGCAACAGTTCCATTTCCACACACCTTCAGAAAACCAAATCAAAGGCCGCCAATATCCACTTGAAGCGCACTTTGTACACGCCAACGCAGACGGCGAGTTGGCGGTAATTTCGGTGATGTTTGATGCTGGCGATCAAAACGCAGCGCTGTCTAAACTGATCAACGCAATCCCACAAGAGAATCAAACCACGTTCTTTAAAGATACGTTTGAGATTAACGACTTACTGCCAAAAACTGCAAACTACTATCGATTTAACGGATCTTTAACCACACCACCATGTTCAGAAGGTGTGCGCTGGTTTGTGCTTAAAGACACTCAAACCTTATCCAAAGATCAAGCCGCGAAACTGATGGAAGTCATGGGACAAAACAATCGTCCGCTGCAACCGCTAAATGCGCGCGTTGTACTTTCTAACTAATCTCCACATTCGATAAGGGGCATCGTATTTGCCCCTTGATTTAATTCGCTCTAACCTCACTTCGTTACAGGACCCCCCAATGAAAACTCCATCTGTTCTGTCACTCTTACTCGCACTCGCCCCGACATTCGCCTTCTCTCATAACCTTTCTGTCGGTCAAACCACCCCTTCCGTCAGCATTGATACCTATGGCGAAATGACGCTGCGAGGAGACGATGTGGCTTATCAACCTTGGGCAACTCAGCAGATGTTAGGCAAAGTCCGTGTGATACAAGCCATTGCAGGTCGTAGTAAAGCTAAAGAGATGAACGCGCCGCTGATGTCAGCAATCACTGCCGCTCACTTTCCTGAAGATCAGTATCAGACCACAACCGTGATCAACCAAGAAGACGCCATTTGGGGGACCGGTACATTTGTAAAATCGTCGGCAGAGGACAGCAAAAAGACATTCTCTTGGTCTTCCATGGTGTTAGACAAAAATGGCGTATTAGCAACAACTTGGGATCTACAGCAAGAAAGTTCTGCGATTATCGTACAAAATAAACAAGGCGAAATTTTATTCGTGAAAGAAGGGGCTTTAACTCAAGACGAAGTCACACACGTCATCGAACTGATTAAACAGAATATCTAAACCTAAGGTAAGGAAAAGCTATGAAACTGTTCAACACCATCGCACTCTGTCTTTTAGCGGCTGTAGCCTCTTTCCAATCGGTTGCTGGAGACAACGATTGGGACAAGATTGCAGATAAAACCGTCAGTTTTAAATCGGAAACCGACACAGTCAATCCACTGTCACCATTTGCTAACGCTCGTTTCAGCCACATCAAAATCAAATGTACGCAAGGTACGGTCGATCTGAGAAGCGTTAAAGTGATCATGAAAGATGGTCAGGAAAAGACGTTCGACAGTTTAGGTGTTCTGACTAAAGGCATGTCATCAAGAAGCTTAAGCCTACCAACGAAAGATAACGCGAAATTAGACAAGATCGAGTTGAACTATGAATCGGTTGGCAGCACAGCGCTGCAAGTCGCGGGGGTGACCAAGAAAGCAAAAGTAGAAATTTTAGGTAAGAAAATCGACGAGTAAGCGATGGCTCAACGAGCTCTCCCAAACTAAAAACAGCGGCACTAGGCCGCTGTTTTCATTAAAAATTATCATTAAATGAATTTCTTCAGCTTCGCCAAACCATAAGCCGCGATGGTGACACAATCTTTGATCGTGCCGTCGATCATCATTTGTTCGAACTCCTCAACAGAAAAAGCGCGAGTGATCAAATCCTCTTCTTCACTGTCGAGTTGATTGCCCACGTCCGTTAAATCAGTGGCGAAGTAGACGTGACATGTCTGATTCAAAAAGCCGTATGCGATAAACTGCGCGCCGACATACGCCATGGCACTCGCCTGCATGCCCGTTTCTTCACGCAGCTCGCCTTTGGCAAGCTCAAGATGATCCGCATCTGGATTTGATTCCCACGCCCCTTGTGGGATCTCCCAACAACGTTGACCTACGGTGTAACGGTACTGCTGAACCAAGTGAATCATCCCGTTATCGATAGCCAGAATCGCAGCACAATCAGGTTTGTCGACCACACCATAGATGCCCTCTGCGCCACTCGGACGTAAAATTTTGTCCTCACGCACCGTCATCCACTTATTCTGGTAAACGACTTTGCTGTCTAGCTGTTTGATGTCTGGCATGGTTATTCCTTGATTTTTCTGAGGGTTACTGCGGAATAATACCCGATTCGGTTACGCCACCAAAATGTTCTTTAGTTCACTCAAAGACTCAACGGTGTAATTTGGTGCGATACGCTCATCGACACTTGCGCCTGTGGTATTTAACCAGCAAGTTTCAATACCAAAGTTATTGCCACCAAGAATATCGGAATGCAGGTTGTCACCCACCATCAGTACACGCGTTTTGCATGGGTTGCCCATTTGCTGCATCGCGTATTCAAAAATGCCTAAGTCCGGTTTTGCGACGCCCACTTGTTCAGAGATCACCACTTTATCGAAGTACTCAGTCATCCCTGTGCGCTCAAGGCGAATCGCTTGCAACTCTGTAAAACCGTTGGTGATGATGCCCATTTTGGCTTTGCCTTGCAGTGCTTCCATCAACTCTTTTGCACCTGGCAACAAGCTGCAAATATCGGCCATCGCTTCTAAAAATGCGCTATTGAGATCTGCTGTTGTGGTATTCAACTTCTCAGCCCACTCGGTAAAGCGGTTATGTTTTAGCTCATCTGCCGTTACTTTGCCGTCTTGGTAATCCACCCAAAGCGGTTTGTTTACGGTTTGGTAATGAGCAAAATCTTGTTCAGTAAAATCTACGCCTTTGCGAGAAAACATAAGCTGCAAACCTTTGAAAGCATCAAAGTGGAATAAGGTTTCGTCAGCGTCAAACAGGATCCAATCGTACTTCATTCTCTTCTTCCCAAAGTCAAGGTCGTAATACTGGTGCATAGTCTAGATTGTTTTCTTCTTGAAGATAATCTCTATAATTGGAAATTAATTGTATCCTTGTGCTCAACAATAAATGCTTCACGATAATAGGAGATTGATGTGAACGCGATTGCCTCCCTGCCCGTTTTTGTTGCTGTTGTCGAATGCGGCAGCTTTTCCCTTGCGGCCAAACAGCTGAATCTGACGAAATCTGCGATCAGCAAACGCATCAACCAACTAGAAGACGATTTGGGCATTCGTCTCCTTAACCGAACCACGCGTAAGCTGAGCCTGACCGAAGCGGGAGAACGCTATTTTGAGTACGCCTCTCAAGCGCTCAACCTAGCCCAGCAAGGCGTGGACGCGGTATCGGAGCTGCAAGGCTCTCCACAAGGTCGGCTCAAAATTACCGTGCCGATGTCTTTCGGTGTGCTGCATATCGCGCCTTTGATCAGCGAGTTTCTCGCTCGTTACCCGAAAATTGAAGTGGATTTAAACCTCGAAGACAAAATGGTCGATTTGGTTAAAGACGGTTTTGATTTGGGGATCCGTATTGGTGAACTCACCTCTTCCAATCTAATCGCAAAACGTCTCGCCCCTTGTAAAAGTGTGCTTTGTGCCTCACCAGATTACTTAGAGGAGTTTGGAACACCACAAAAACCAAGTGATTTAGTCGGTCACAACTGCCTGCGCTACTCCTATTTCCGTGGCGGCGTCGAATGGATGTTCATCAACAACGGCAGCGAATACAAGGTGCTTCCAAAAGGAAACTTTATCGTCAATAACAGCGAAGCCATTCGCCAGTTGCTGTTAAGAGGTTCGGGCATTGCGCAACTGCCAACGTTTATTGCAGGAAGAGACTTTGCCGCAGGAAATCTAAAACCGGTGATGGAAGAGTATTCTCTACCAGAACACGCCATTTATGCGGTGTTCCCTGAGCGCAAGCACATGCCGTTGAAAGTAAGAGCCTTTATCGATTTTATCAGCGAAAAACTCGGCACAGATTTACCTTACTGGGATCGTTACAACCGCCCAGAAAAATAACCGTATTGATGATAAGTGAGTGAGATTTCACTACTGACATATTCTGACATTCCATCCGCGTAACCTTATTTGGAACTCAACAGGCGATCCGCCAAAACCAATAGGGAATCACAATATGGAAACCATTATCGAAACTGTGCAATTTCGTCTAACCGCAGGCACAACAGAGCAAGACGTGATCACCGCAGCCAAACAGTCACAAACGTTTGTGGAGAATCTGCCGGGCTTTTTGTATCGCTCACTCAGTCACGAAGCGACGGACGATGTGTGGACAGACATCATTTACTGGCGTTCAATGGACGATGCAAAACAGGCGGGAAAACAGATTAAGCAAGCCGCTGAATTTCAGCCTCTGTTATCGATGATTGACTGCGAAAGTTTCGAGCTTAAACATCACAACTTAAAAATGTGCAGTGAGCTAGAGAAGTAATCAGCCACACTACCACTAACAACCAGTAGGTCTAGATAAGGAACATCATGAGCAAATCAGAACGACTGTTTGAGCTACTGACGCTTTTGCGCGCAAAGCGTTACGCCGTGACAGCGAAAGAGCTCGCAGAAAGAATGGAAGTCAGCGAACGTACGATTTATCGCGATATTCAGTCGTTGCTCAGTTCTGGTGTTCCTATTCAAGGTGAAGCAGGTGTCGGCTACTTGTTGCAAGCTGGCTCTCATCTGCCGCCTTTGATGTTCTCAGAAAAAGAGATGATGGCGCTTGAACTGGGTATGCGGATGGTTCGAGCTTGGTCGGATGCCGAACTTGCCGAAGCGTCTCACTCTGCGTCCACCAAAATACTTTCGGTATTGCCAGATAAGCTCAAACAACAAGTGGAAAATTGTCCGCTGATTGTGCCCGACTATCACACCCAATCCGAGACTGCCAAACGAGGGCAGCTTCTGCGCCACGCGATTGATCATCAGTTTAAGGTCAGTTTGGATTATCAAGATGAAAACGGACAAGTGACCGAGAGAAAAATCCAACCGTTAGGCCAGTTCTTTTGGGGCAAAGTCTGGACGCTGGTCGCCTGGTGCGAATTGCGCGATGACTACCGTCAGTTCCGCCTCGACCGTATCCAAGCACTGCGTATGCACGATGAAGAGTTTCAGAGTGCGGAAACCAAATCTCTCAAACATTATATTGCGCAGTATGAATCGAAAGATTGAGTGTTCTTCATCCTTCCATCACAAGGATTCTAAATTGCTCTGCTCAATGCGCGATATTTGGAAAGGCACATTTGGTTAAACTAATGTTTCATTTTTAACAGATGCGCAACCAACCTAAGATCGTTAACTTAAGTAGCACGTCAACCACACCGGAGCGTGAAGCTATGAAAGTACTGATTCAATACACCCAAGCAGGGAAATATCGAGATCAAGCGTGGGAATCTTTAACTCTTCGATCTAAAGGTGATATGCAGGCCGTTACCCCTTCTTATGCTGCCCAACTTATCGAACAAAGCAAAGCGACACTTGTGATGACAGAAGACGGACAGATCATCTTTCACTCCTAAATTCCATCAATCCTATGACTAAAAAGGCCTGCATTGCTGCAGGCCTTTGTATGAGTGAATTAAGAGTTATTTACTGGAAACTCACTGCAGTTGGTAGGCGATCAAGCATCTTGTAGTAATCACCAGCCACAGCGCCGATATCACCACGCAAATACGCTTGAATCATATTGAGATCTTTCAGCCAAAGTTCTTTGTCAGCATCTGAAGACGCCATGTACCCTGCGTACACATTGTCGACCGCGAACATCATGTCTTCGGCGTGATCGTTGTAAATCAAAAGCATCGCATCAGTGTAAGCTTCGAACGCTTTCAGCTCATCGTGCGCTTTACCACCTTTGTAGCTCAATGTGCCCGAAGTTGCATCGATGACCAAATCACCCGAAGTCACATTCGCTGTCGTAAAGTTGATGAAAGACTGGCTAAACGACAGCACACCTGCCGCGATATCCGCATCAATGGTTCGCTTCATTGCGTTGACCATTGGCGCATCCAGCAGCAATACAGGATCGTGGAACGCTGGGACAATCGCTGTTCGGAATGGCCCCCAAGCACTATCGATGCTCTCTGCAACCTTGTTTAGTGTTGCAGGCTCATAGCTATCTAGGTACGTTTTTAGATCGTAACCTTTGGACGTCACCAGTTGATTTGCGTAGTCGTAAGCCAGCTTGTTTGCTTTTGTTGCCACAAACTTCTCGCCGTCGATAACAAACTCAACCTTGTCACCCGCGATGATACCGTAACGGTCTTGCTGCTTCGTAAACGTATCAAACTGAGATTGACCACGAGTCTTCACTGTATAATCGTAAGACTTCATTTGGTTCACACCCATTCTCAAGATGACATCGCCAACACGTCCGCGACCTTCTGCACCAATATCAAGGAATCTTGCAATACCACGAGGCATTGGTGGTAGGGACTCCATTTGCTCAGTGATGTGTAGGTTCACGGTAACCCCTTTTAGATTGGTGTATTCCTTACCGTCTTTACCCACCAATTTAACTGGCGTATTTAACGCGTCATTTGCCACGATGTTGCCCATGATGTCTTCGTATTCAGCTTGCACCCCAGGGATATCAAGCAGCGATGCAAAACTCACCTCGTCGGTAAAACGGTTCGAGAATCGACGTGCTAAGAAGTGGCTCGCCAACGCTTTATCTGGCCAGTTACCCAACACAGACACCGCATTTGACCAAGGGTAATCCGGGTCAAAGCTACCAATCGAGTTTAGGAAGCGTCCATTCGCAGTTTCCGCAACAGCTATATAGCCCTCATCTGAATCTTCGATAAAGCGTGCTGCCAAATCATCAAAACAGCTGGCTGTTGAAAGATCGTAATCAGCCGGAATTTGGTGTGAGTTGTTGTCTAACAGTTGACCAAAAGAAATCACTTTTTGGTTGCCTGCCGCATTTTCTATCACACATTGATGCTCTGGTGTGCGCAAGATATCAAGGAAGAACGCCGCGGATTTTTTCGCCCCATTCGCGTAATCACAGAACCATGAGTTATCGGCTTTACCTTCGCTACAGTATTGAGGATTTGAAGCAAGGCGCAATAAAAAGTCACCCGGCTTATCCGTTGACGAAGTGTAACCCAGATTGGTGTACAGGTTATCGATGCGCTCAAGATCTTCCATCTTGTCACGGATAGCGCTCATTTCCATGTAACGGCGCACTAAGTAACCAGGATAATCGGACGAGAATAATCCCGTCGTCCCATATAACTCCAAATTGCGTCGATCATAGCTATCGAGATAGTTCTGCCACTCGTAAGAAACAATTTCTTCTAGGTTTGTACCTTCGTCAAAACGGTTACAGTCGCTGTTTAGAGAAACGTTCCCATCGGTACAGAAATCGTAAGACTTACGCTCAATTTCATTCACTTTATCTAGGTAGTAAAGTGCGCCATAACGAGTTTTCGCATTCAGTTCTGGATCATCAGACAACGCAGCGGTATCGAATCGGCTGAAGTCACAGTTGTAGAGTGATTTGCCTTTCTCGTTCCCCGTTAGTGCCTTCACTTCAGAACACACCATCAGCGATGTGTTGTCTGGATTGTTGCCAAACTTGTATGCAAAGCTTTGTTGGTAGGCTTGCTGATCAGCGAGGTAACGAGCGTATGCCGCTTTGTCTTCATCGCTTGCACTGTCTGCCGGCTTCGCAACAGGCGCGGGAGCTGAACCTGAAGAATCTTGAATAGTCTCGACTTTACGACCGTAGCCAAACTTAAACGCCGCAATGTCGTACAGACCCCAAGTTGGCGTTTCATCCAACATGCTTGGTGCGTAGTCCATCGTCGAACTGTAAGCAGGAATGTTGTTCAAACCAAGTTGATGCGCTTGCTCTAGCGTGTAGTAGTTCGCTTTGTCATTTGAGCCTTTAAAGTTATGGCGCAGACCCATGTTATGACCAAGCTCGTGAACAAGCGTATTGCTGTAAGTCGCAACCGTAATCGCATCAGCGGCTTTCACTTGCAACTCTTTTGGCAGGTATTTCCAACGCTTAAGCTGACGCGATACTTCGTTACCTGCGTCATCGAGTTTGATCTCAAAGTAACGCTCGTCGTCCAACTTCAAGTTGTCCAACATGGCCTTGTTAGTTGAAGAAACCCACGACGCTTCAATTGGATAGACGTTGTTCTCTGCCCAGAAAGACAAACGGTTCTCTTCAGCTTCAACCACCTTTTCAAACTCCATGTCATCATTGAAGTTTTTCATTAGCTGAGTTGGGCTCTTCGTCGCCGCTTTTCCAGAAACGATGTCTTCTTTTGATACGAAAGGCGCATAAATGTTTTCATCCGATTTCAGGCTCGCCATTGCTGCCATTGTCGAGAGGGCTTCAACTCTATCCTCGACCTCAGTTTTCATCGTTTCACTATTAGTCGGCAGTGGATCCAATCCATCTAAGTCCAGCTGATTACGATTGTAGAATCGCGCCAAGTTATCCCAATAGAAAGGTACACCCGTTCTTGCAACGCCTGCGTATTGGTTCACGTGGCCTTTGATGATTTCCCCCGTCATCGGGTTAGAAACCGACGGGCCGTAGCCAAGCAGACCGTTCGCTAGAGGCTCGTCAATCAGGTTAATCACGTTGTAACGCAGGTCGCCTGGGTGAATACCAGCCGCTTTGGTTTTGTTCACAATCTCGATTTCGGGCTTGCCAGCATCCGCCCCAAATACACTCAGCGCTTGGTTCATCTTGTCGATCGATTGCAGCGTTGCATCCAAGAACAACTTGTTCTTCTCTTCAAAGAAATTGTCGCTCAAGTAATATTTAATAGAGCCTTGATCTGGGTTGAAACGATTGAGGTAAACCACATCACGGTCGTATTTATTCGTGACTGGGTTAAGCTTTTTCGTCGACGTGGTGAAGAAACCAATGTCGTTCTCATCACCCACTGGGTACAAGATCGGTTGGTAACCTTCAGTTGCCACTTCACTTTCGTGCACTAACGAGTAGTAGAAACGAGATTTAAACGCGCCATCTACAAGCGCCTCATCCAAGCTCGCTTTCGTTGCAAAGTTGATGTAGTCGGAAATATTATCTAAATCGATACGGAACGTGCGCTCTAGTTCGAAATTGAGAAGACCGTTTTTAGGGTCAAAGTCCCACGAGATCAATCGTGGTGCGCCAATTTCATCAATGCCCTCGGTAATACCATACAGATCTTCCATATTGAATTCTGCAATTTCAAGATCTTCAGGGCGAGGTGTGAAGTGGGTTTTCTTCTTGTAGCTTAGGCTTGCGTCTTCGTTAGTTTCTTCTTTGTTGGTGCAATCACCATGCGCGTCTTCTTGACAGCGATACGCCGCAAAGTCACCCGGAATCGTCAGCACTTGCGCGAAGTTAACGCCGTCGTCGTCTGCGACAAATTTCTCTTCACCGCAGTAATTATTGGCATCTTTGCTTAGATGCGCGTCTGGGTAGTTTTTATCGTAACTGCGAACTTCCAGACCTTCTTTGGTAAAACAAAGCTCAACGTAACGAGGTGAACCTTGCAAGAATGGGAATTGGTTCAGAGCAAAGCGTGGCGCGGCACCAGTCGTCGGAACGTAAAACCAACGACCGTCTTTAAGATCTTTTACTGCGACTTCTTTTGCATCTCTTTCGACATAGTCATACGCCTGATCATCTGCGCCACAGCCTGCAAGTGCGGCCGTTATTGCTGACACCAGAGTCAATTTTTTAAACATTATTTGGATATCCTTAATTGTTGTTATTTTCCTAGAAGGAGTAAGTCACTGTCGCGATGTAAGACGCTTTCTCTTGGTCCAACAAATCGATGTTGCCCAAGGTGCCTCGCTCTGCATCTTGATAGAAACCCGTTGATGACGCCGCGAGTTGCAATGACCAGCTTTCATCAAACTCGTATGTGCCGTACAACGCCCCCTCATACTGCCAACTGCTTCTGCGCGTACCTTGATAACTGATGCTGTTACCACCTAACGCCGTGATCCCCACTGCGAACGATTCCCACGACTTTTCCGCAACAGCAAACAATGAGTAAGTCCACTCAGTCAGCGAGCGTCCCCCCATGGTTTTGTATTCGTGGAAATTTTTTCTCAGTCTTGGCGAAACCGAAAAATCGACGCTCCAAGCTGAAAAAGAGATCGGCACATCTAAACGAACCGCGGTGTGCAGTTCATCTTTACGAGATGTTTCTGAAGTTGGAATGGTGAGCTGACCCGCAACGCCGATTTTCCCTGTATCTCCAAAGCGATATAGGTTCGTGTATTGCAAGCCCAACACCGAATCTGTCGCGTAGGTGCCGACTTCATCTTCTAGGGCACGATAGCCACCCGTAGAAAAATAGGCTTTTGTGTCGCTCGAAAAGGAATAAACGAGATCGCCTCCCCACGAGAAATTGCGGACAGAACGGTAGTCGTCTTTATCGTAAATGTTTGTATCGTAAGATAGGTAAACGGCCCCACTAAACTTACAAACAATACAGGACGCATCTCCTTCATTTTGTGTAGATTCAGGCGTGCTAGTGCTATCAATTACACTCGTTTCCACCGCGAATGATGGCGCTGAAAACAGCGTACCCAACAACATTGCAAGCGGCGTCATCATCCACTTTGTTGTGTGCTGCATGTTTTGAAACTTCCATGAGAATTAAGTTTATTAGAATAAACTTAAAGACAAACAGATTATTGGGATGAAATTCCATAAAAATTCAGATAATCAACCCCAATAAACCTATCAACCATAAAATTACTCTTATGGTTAAATCCTTATTTAATTTTTTAATACTATTTATCTGAGTATTGTCGCGTTCTACTTTGCTTAAAAACGTACTTTAAAATGACTTTTTATAAATAAAACCACTCACCACAACATTAAAGAAGCAGCAAAGCAATGCCATTAAAATAAAAGCTAAAAGACAATTATTATCAACAACTTAAAATCAACAAAAACAGTTAAAATGAATGATTGAAAATGTATAAGTTAAAATACAAAAAATATAAGAACATCATTCCGTTTAATTTTAGTCGTTATTGTATTGAGAAAGTTTAATTTTCAATTTCTAAAATTGGTGGGATACACATAAGAGAAATCATCAAAACCATCCGTTGTTAATAATGAATTTCGCATTTAAAACAAAAGATAGAAACAAGATCAAATTCATGTTTTCTAATATATCTATTCAACCCTTGACAAGTTTGAATAGAAAATCAAACTTTCAGTCAATCTAAAATCAACAAAACATTCACCAAGTGAATACTCAAAAGATAAGTCAAAACTAAATAGCACATACGGTCAGCATATTTGTGAATTACTATTCATTAAATGTTTTTTTATAAATTAAACATTAATGTGACCAATTTCACACAACCGCACTGTATATAACATAAAGCAAACGAAATTTAAGTGTTTACGGACCCAAAACGTGTCGATAGAACAGAGGTTAAACATCGAGCTGAAACACGTATTTCCCACCAAAATTTATTATATATAGCAGTGATTTACCTGTATCCAAGCGGTTAAAATGCGTACTGATGTGACTCATTTTTGAGAAAGGAACATAAGAAGAGCAAAAGCACTAAAAGAGGATAATGCGATTTGAATAATCAGTGCTTCAAACCGCACTTATGAACTTATGCAGAGAAAGAAAGACTATCAGTTACTGTTGAATGGTTTTATGACCACAGTTTTCGCAGATCAAGTGACGTTCAAATTCATCCATAGAAGCAAGGAAGGCGCCGAATACTACGCTTTTGAGAAAGCCAGCAATGAACTCTTTCTTGTTGCGATTTTTATCGCCTTCAAAGCCACTTTTCTTTCTGACTAACACCACTACATGATGCGTTTCTACCCCACATGTAGGGCACATGAGGACTTCTGTCTTGTTCGACATCTTAGACTCCTTGGCGAATTATCCCTTTCTGATGGCATGATTCTCTTATGCCTGTAAAGCGAGTCATCATACCATCACTATCGATTCTTACTCTTCTTCGTTGAGACGACGAATCAACTTAGCAGGTGTGCCTCCGTATAGACAATCTGGCGGCACATCATGGTTGACGACCGAGTTCGCCGCAATCACCGAGCGAGCACCAATCGTTACACCTTGGTTAATGACGGAGTTACCACCAATCCACACATCATCTTCAATCGTGATAGGTTTACAAAACGTCTCCCAACGTCGGCGACTTCGGTAATCAACAGAATGAGAAGCCGTATACAATTGCACGCTTGGACCGATTAGCACGTGGTTCCCGATGGTAATTTTAGCGCCATCAAGCATGACCACATTCATGTTGATAAAGGTTTCTTCGCCGATTTCGATGGTTTTACCGAACTCGCAATGGAAAGGGGCTTGAACAATGCAAAGACCCGCTTTGCCAAACAGCTGTTTTTGCAATTCGTCGCGCTGACTTTCGTCGGTATTGTTATTGAGTGCTCTAAGTGCTTGAAGAGCATGACTTCTAATGGCGTCAATTTCTTTGTCCATGCCATCAAAGATTTGACCAGACATCATTTTTTCGAGTTCTGTCACTGGGAGACTCCTAAAACCTGCAATTACTACTTTCAGATTAATCACACGGTACGTGAATTGCGGAATAAAAAAAGAGAAAAGCCTGCACTTTTCTCTTTCCTGTTTTTATATTTTGTGGAGTCTGTCGACTTACACGATTTCCCAGCTGTGGGTCATCTCAACACCTTCACCTAGCATTAAGCAAACCGAGCAGTATTTTTCTAGCGAGTCAGCCGCCACTTTTGCTACGACTTCTGGGTCAAGCTCGTCACCTGAAACTTCAAAGTGGATATTCACTTGCGTAAAGATACGTGGTGCGGTTTCACGACGCTCTGTGGTTAGCTTGGCATTAACAGACAAGACCTTTTGTCCTGCCGTTTTCAAACCGTCGACAACATCGACAGAGCTACAGCTACCAGCGGCCATTAGTACCATTTCCATTGGGCTTGGTGCCGTTGCACCGCCATTGCCATCCATCACTACGGAGTGACCCGACTGAGATTGCCCAAGGAATTTAAAATCTTCTACCCATTTAACTTCTGCTTGCATGATTTACCTCATTTAGCATCGCTCGTTGAAGACATCGTTGCCCTATCAAGCGGTGTATTTCGTGTCGATACTTTAGCTTTCTCGCATAAAAGGGCAACGGAATTTTCAACATTGCTGTAATTTTTTCGCTCGGTTGCCTTTCTCTATACGTAACACTTTTTATTTCAGTCACACTTTCTACGGAAAACAACGTTGAGGTAGCTATGAAGAATATATCTAAGTTATTGGTCGGATTCTCTTTCGCACTTCCTGTCTTGTTTCTACTTTTGAGTAAAACAGGCACCGCCGATACGATGGATAAGATGAAGGCTTCAGAGAATGCAGAAATCGCCACACTAGCTGGCGGCTGTTTCTGGTGTACAGAATCGGATTTGGAACAGTTGACTGGCGTAGTCGATGTCGTATCAGGCTATTCTGGTGGTCAAGTTGAAAACCCAACTTATCGCCAAGTTTCATCAGGTAAATCAGGTCACATAGAAGTGATCGAAGTTAAGTACGATCCTAAAGTGGTTAGTTACGAGCAAGTGTTGGACTACTTTTTCCGTCATATCGATCCTACTGACGATAAAGGCTCTTTTGTCGACCGTGGCCCACAGTATCGCCCTGCTATTTTCTATCATAACGCTGAACAAAAGCAGATCGCAGAACAGTTTATAATGGAAATCGACAAGGCGATGATCTATCCAAAACCGTTGAAAACAGAATTGATCGAGTTTGAAAAGTTTTATCCCGCAGAAGAGTATCACCAAGACTACTACAAAAAGAGCAGCTTAAAGTATAAGTATTACCGCTATGCGTCTGGTCGAGATAAATACTTGGATGAAGTATTTGGTGATGATCGTAAAGAGACCCCAAAAACGCTTCGTCAGTTGATCGAAGAAAAAAAGTTGCTATCAAAAGTGAAAGAGTACAGTAAGCCTGCTAAGTCCGAGATCAAATCAAACTTAACGGAGTTGCAATACTACGTAACACAAGAAGAAGGCACCGAACGTCCGTTCGACAACGAATATTGGGACAACAAAGAAGCGGGGATTTACGTTGATATCGTAACTGGTGAGCCGTTGTTTTCTTCTACCGATAAATACAAATCGGGGACGGGTTGGCCAAGTTTCACTAAGCCAATCAACCCAGGTTACATCGTTGAAAAAACCGATTACAAGCTGATTTATCCAAGAACGGAAGTTCGCAGTAAGTTTGGTGATTCTCACCTTGGTCATGTTTTTAAAGACGGTCCGAAGCCAACAGGATTACGCTACTGCATGAACTCTGCGGCAATGAAATTTGTACCGGTAAGTGAAATGAAAACGCAGGGGTATGAAGAGTATCTGTATCTCTTTGATAAATAGTTCGTATTCATTCAACTTCAAGGGCATACGATGGCGAATGGGGAGGACCAGATGAAAGGTTTTAAAACACAATTACCAACCAAAATCTGCTCTGTTTGCCATCGCCCATTTTCTTGGAGAAAGAAATGGGCAAGAAATTGGGACGAAGTCGTTTACTGTTCTGAGCGCTGCCGAAGAAACAAATCAGTCAAAAGTTAGAACCACAAAAACTTTATGTCGCACTGCTAGCCTTATTTTCCAAGGTAACGTGGCTCAGACCAAGCAGCGCTTCACCAAGGTAACAAGGCACCATCATAAGCCCAAAATGCCCCGCTATCCTGCGGGGTTGCTTTGTCAATCCCCATAAGTCTCGCGCGACACGCTCTGGGCTAAACAGCTTTCCTTCAGGTACATTCGCTTGAAAAGGTGCCGACAAAGCCGTATCTGTTGTGCCTGGGTGAAGAGCGAGTACAGTCCCGTGTTTGACCATTCTCCGCCATTCAATCGACATGGTTTTGAGGAACATATTTAACGCGGCTTTCGATGCACGATAGCTGTACCAACCGCCTAAGTGATTATCACTAATACTGCCAACTTTGGCCGAAATGGTCGCAAACTTGGGGTTGGTACTGCGTTTTAACTTGGGCGTGAAGTATTTCGCCAACAGTAAACTCGGCAAAGTATTAACCATGATGGTTTGCTGAAAAAAGTCTGCGTCGAGCGAGCTAAGATTCTTCTCAGGACCTTTATCTTGGGTGTACAACATACCAACGCAGTTCACCAACCAATCAACATGTTCAATTTGTTCACTGAACGCTGTCATCTGCTCGTCCTGCAATACATCCACTTGATGCCAAACTACATTTGGGTGTTGCCAGTCTGGTTGATGCTTACGATAAGTGGCATGCACGCGAGCTTGAGGAAAGCGAACTAGCGCTTGTTGAACCATCGCCAATCCAATGCCGCCATTTCCACCAACGATCAGTATGTCCATTACAAGCTCTCCAAGTTTTCCATATAGTGCTCAGCAGTATCTAATATCGCTTGGCGTTGCTGCTCTTCCATATTGTCCCAAGATCGGAAAATCATCCCAATACGTGGATTCGTTGCTAAGCGTTTGTCGTGTTTGTTCATAAAGCGCCAATACAAGCTGTTGAACGGACAAGAGCCTTCTCCACTCCTAGCCTTATTGTCGTAGTGGCAACCCTTACAGTAGTCGCTCATTTTGTTGATGTAAGAGCCACTCGCCGCATACGGTTTGGTGCCAACAATCCCACCATCTGCAAACAGTGCCATACCGCGCGTATTGGGCATTTCTACCCATTCAATCGCATCAACGTAGATACCGAGATACCATTCATCCACTTGGTCTGGGTCGATCTCAGTTAATAAACAAAAGTTACCGGTTACCATCAAGCGCTGAATGTGGTGCGCGTAAGCGTAATCAAGAGACTGGCCAATCGCGTTTCGCATACAGGACATTTTGGTTTCGCCGTTCCAGAAGAAGTCTGGCAGCTTTCTACTCGCTTCCAGTTCATTCTTTTTCGGGTAATGAGGCATGTTCGCCCAATAAACGCCTCTGATGTACTCTCGCCATCCCAAGATCTGACGAATAAAACCTTCTACCTGAGAAATGTCTATGTCGGCATTGGCATGAAATGCCTTTAGTGAAGCGTCAATCACCTCTCGCGGATTCAGCAGTTTGCTGTTCAGCGAGAACGAAATCCGGCTGTGATACAAGCTCCATTTAGCCTCGTGCTGACCTGTCATGGCGTCTTGAAAACGACCAAACAGTGGCAAACAGACCTGACAAAAATGCGCGAGTAAAGACAAGCTTTGAGAGCGACTTACTGGCCAAAGTAAATCACCATTTAATTTACCTATGGTTTGAATGTTGTGCCGACCTAAGCGCTCGACAATATCACTGACGTCATGACTAAACATTAATGGCTTTGGCAGCTGTTCAATGTCTTTTGCTTTAAGTTTATTTCGGTTATTGGCGTCGTAGTTCCACTTTCCACCAATAGGCTTACCGTCTTGCATCAAAATGTTGAAACGCTTACGCATACGGCGATAAAAGTGCTCCATCATGATGTGTTTACCTTGAGGAAACTGCGATTCTATTTCCTCAAACGGTAACAAAAAGTGTTCCGAATCGACGCTGCGCATCACGACCCCATCAAGCTTTAGTTTGGCTAACTGCTCTAGTAAACGGTATTCGTCGGGGCGTTGATATTCAAACTTACTTGCACCAACTTCACTCACGTAGTGTTGTAAGACTTGCGCAAGATCCTCGAAAGATTGTGTGTCATCCAACGTAAGGTGCAAAACTTGATGCCCTTCTTCCTGCAGCTCGTTGGCAAAATTCGTCATCGCAGAGAAAAAAGCACACACCTTTTGAATGTGATGCGTAACGTAAGTATTTTCTTGTTTCAACTCAGCAACAAGGTAAAGCACCGAGTCGTCTACACGTTGAAACCACGAATGCTCGCTATTAAGTTGGTCACCAAGAATGAGCCGAACCGTCTCGTAATGCATTGGTTATCTCCCGCTCTCTTTTTTTGGCGCAATCGGCCAATCCACCATATCGACACTATCAAGATGTACGCCTACGCATCTCCCCTGCCATTTGTCGATAAATGAAAAATCTGGATCATAAGTTTGTGTCTGCTTTTCTAGATTAAACTGACGTGAGCCACGTGGGTCAGCGCCAACACCAGCCAAATACTGCCAGTTGCCCCAATTAGAGCCGACATCGTAATCAATCAACTGAGTTTCAAAATAAGCAGCACCGTAGCGCCAGTCGAGTCCGAGTTCATGAACCAGACAGCTCGCGACCAGTTGGCGCCCTCGATTAGACATATAACCCGTTTTATTAAGCTGATGCATACATGCGTTAACGATTGGAAAAGGTGTCTCGCCTTTCTTCCACTGCTTGAAGCGTTGCGCATAAAAACTGGTCAGTGGTGGCTGGTTGGCGATACCGCCAAATCGAAACAACGTCTGTTGATACTTTCTCGCGTACCAATAAAAGTATTCCCGCCACAGCAACTCGAAATAGATCCAATAGGTTGAATCATTTGCTCCGTTCTTTTGCTCATATTGTTTGAGCATGGCATAAATGATTGTAGGCGAGACGCAACCATGAGCTAACCAAGGTGAAAATTTAGTTGAATACTCCACCCCATCAAGCCCATTGCGCGTCTGTTTATATTCGCTCGCTAAACTTGAAGCAAAATAGCGTCGACAATGTTCAAGACCGCTCAGTTCTCCGCCATCAAATGCTGGTTTGGTGTCAAAGTAATATGTCGTGGCGGTAGGAAAATTCGTACCTGAAGGTGCTGGCGGTAAAGCATGAACGCTCTCGTAAGGCTGAGAGAGCTCTAAACCTTCGACCTGCTTTCTAAATTTCGTGAAGGTCACAGGCAGTTGCCTTAATTCAAATGGCAACTGTTCTTCGCACAACAAAGTGCGGATCGCTTGCTGTTTTATGTTCACATGGGGAGTGCCTTCAATTGCACGCTCTAGTGCCTGTTGCTCATCCGAACCCGCAAACGCATCAGCATAAATATGAGTGATACCGAAATGACTGATGGCATATTTGATCGCTTGATAGGGCGTCAGTTCAATCGTCCATAATCGTTGCCCCAATTTAGCTAAAGATTGATTAAGTTCATTAAGCGATGCCTCGAGAAACTGCAATTTCGCACGCCCTAAAGAGGTCTCCTGCGCAAAGTGCTGCAAGTAAGGTGTCACCGAGGGGCGACAATACAAACAAATTAACTCATCCATTTCTGCACAAGCGTCTATCAACAGCGGGTTGTCATGCAAACGCAGGTCATTAGTGAACCAATACAGTCCTATTTTCTTATCCAAGTCGCCCCCTCTTTTGTAAACTCGTTTTTTGAAAACTCGGTATCCCCGCGTTCTTGTTGCAAATAGCCTAAGCGCTAAGTCTTTTATTCCACTCGTTGTTGTACGGGCAATAGAGCTTTACGATCATTAGGTTACTGACGATTTCACTAAACCGATTGGCTGGTCATCTTAGAGCCCTTAACACCAAAACATCGTTTGCACATGTTTCATACTAAGATTTTATAAAATTAAAATTTGGCGATATTGATAACGGTCTTAATCACTCATTTTTTATATAAACCATGCAAAAATGATAAAAATTAAAGCGATATTGGTTAATATCCGTTAATCTAAGTCCAATTCCATTTTGCTAGTACCATCGCAGAAATGACCGACGAGTTTAAAAAATCGACCGCTAATTTGAAAAAAGCGGTCCCACTAATGATCAAAAATCATGTTGCTGCCACGCCAGCCAACTATGCGCTTTGGTATACCTACGTTGACAAGACCATTCCTGAACTCAACTTTGAGTTGGATACGGTGTTAGAAAACTACGGTATCTGCCCGCCTGCAACCAATAAACAGCTTTATAACAACTATGTTGCCAGTAAAGCAGAAACTAGCCTTGAAGATCTTAGAACCAATGTAGAAGTTCTGCTGCATGAAGTGTCCAGCTCGATGAGCGATACACTTTCAGATACTTCTTCCTTTTCTGAAATGGTAGACAAAAGTTTTAATAAGCTAGAAAAAGTTGAAGACAACAGCTTAAGTATTGAAGAAGTGATGGTGGTGATTCGTCAACTTGTCGCAGAGTCACACGAAATTCGTCACTCGACAAAGTTTTTGAATAGCCAATTAACTAATGCGAGTGAAGAAATTTCTCGCCTCAAAAATCAGCTGGCTGAAGTACAACAAGACGCATTATTTGATGGTCTATCCAACCTTTACAACCGTCGAGCTTTTGATAAAGATCTGTCTTCGCTTATCGCATCAAATCAAGCAATGACCTTGATCATGCTTGATATCGACCATTTCAAGTCATTTAACGACAATTACGGCCACCTTTTCGGCGATACAGTACTAAAAGCCATTGCCCGTCGACTACAACAAAGCTGTCGAGATGGAATATGCGCTTATCGTTTTGGTGGTGAAGAGTTCGCTTTAATTGTGCCCAATAAGTCTCTGCGAATTGCTCGCCAATATGCAGACACCCTACGCCGCATGATAGAAAAACTGCGCATCAGAGATAAGCGTTCTGGTACACAAGTTCACAGCATTACCGCTTCTTTTGGGGTAGCAGAATATGAGGTGGGTGATACGCCTGAAGCTCTGGTCAATAAAGCCGATAAGCAACTTTATGAGGCAAAACAACTCGGTCGTAACCGCGTGATGCCCATTTAAATCAACTTGTTATGTAAGATTGGTTAATAGGACCGACTTTTTCGAAATAGAATAAAAACCCCGCACTGTTGAGT
Source organism: Vibrio sp. D3 (assembly GCF_043995865.1). Lineage (NCBI taxonomy): Bacteria > Pseudomonadati > Pseudomonadota > Gammaproteobacteria > Vibrionales > Vibrionaceae > Vibrio > Vibrio sp. D3. The sequence goes on from NZ_CP171886.1 coordinate 968,438, forward strand.
GCGGGGTCTATTTATCTGGCGCTTCACATCTTAATCGACACTGTAGCAGTAGCTTAGAATATAGTCGTCACCGTTTTTCGCAGTGTATTCCTTATCTTCACTGCATGCCATCGGCTTACCTTTTTTGTCGCCTTTGATTAGGCTAATCCAGTGGCGCATCGCCGTCGGCGCATTACCCGTTAGTTCAGGATTAAACGTAGTGCGGGTTTCCAGTTGAATGTCATCAATATCCATCAACTCCACACAACCGGTGCCTTTGTGACAGCCAAATAGCACTTCTACGTGGTTACCTGAATCGTCTTTAAACAAGATCGATTTTGGATCTTCTTTCTCACCCGTATACGCCACAAAGTGTTTTGGGCTTTTCAGGCCGCTGTGTGTGCCGTCTTTGAAGTAAGCCAATACATGGCGGTAATCAATTACGTAACTTGATACATCTTGGTGCGACCCGTTCTCCAATGGGAACATGCGGTCTAGTAGTTGCTTCGCTTTTACTTGCTTCTCGCTCTGCTGCTCAGCACTTACCGCTTCGACGGCAAATACAGCTTCAGCGATAAATGGGCGTTGTTGTTGTTGCATCTCTTTTTTATCGAAGTTCAGCATATTCATCGTCATATCCTCGCACTTAAAAAAACTCGTCCTAGAGTAAAAACTTAATTCCTTCGTTTAAGTTTCAGGCAATTCTGTGAAGTTGATGGTTAATTTCCTTGCCTGCTTATTATGTAGACTAGCGAAATATTGACTACAATTTCACAACAAAAATTTTACAATGTGAATTTTACAAAATGTCTGTGTCAAAAAGCCTTATTCGTCAGTCCCATTTTCTAGGTACGAAAATTCGCAACCTAAGGAAAAACAACCATTTAACGATGGAGGATTTATCTGCACGCTGTGTAAGGATCAATCCTGAGTACGCACCGTCGGTATCTTACCTTTCGATGATAGAGCGCGGAAAACGCGTTCCGAGTATTGATATGCTCGAAGTAATCGCGGAAGTTTTTCAAAAAGATCCTGCGTGGTTTTTAGATGATGAACCGGAATTAGAGGCCATTACCCCCAACAAAGGGAATCGTGGCGGTATCAACGGTATGGCATTGGAGCCGAGCTTTTTGTTCTCCAATGATATTCTCCAAATCGCGATTCCAGAGATGTTGTCTCAAACGGGTATTACTGGACGTCAATTCGCCCACTTGTTGATCCGTGCGCACCAAGAGAACCATCAAAACCATTTTCCTGATTTAGAACGCGCAGCCGAAGAGGTCGGCTTGAAACGCCTGAATCTATCGGTAGAAGATCTGATAGATATTGCGAAAAGCATGGGGTTGGATATTCGCTGGGTAGACCGAGCACCACAGGATGTGATTGATGAACTGGGCGTCAGCGCCAAACAGTTGATTACGTCTTTCATGGAGCCACCTGGCACCATTTATCTCAATAAACGAATGCGTGACTACCCAACCCGATTGAAATATGACTTGGCGGTATACATCGGCCATCGCGTGCTCCATAGCAGTGATGCAATGAATAACGTTTTATCTATTGGGCATCAAAACAACTGGGAGCAAATGGACAGCCCAGTTTCCAACTCTGAGCTCAACTCGCAAGATATCCTACAAGCTTGGCGCGATTTTGAGTCCAGCTTTTTTGCTGGTGCCCTGCTTTGCCCCAAAGTACCATTTCGTCAGTTGCTTGACCGTTCCGGTTACGAAATTGATGTTCACAAAAAGGCTGGCGTTTCTCCTTCCGTTGCGATGCGTCGTATGACCGTGGTTTCTCCGTACCCTCATTGGCACTACTTTGATGCCTATGGTCCGGGCAAGTTGAAAGCGGTATATCGTGGAAATGGCATCCCGCTTCCTTGGGGCAATATGCGCAAAGTGAACGATCCTTGCCAACACTGGGCCGTATTTAGACGTCTAGCCCAACCTTTGGATACCAGTTCAGCGCAAATTTCGATTTTGAATGTGGGCGACGAGCCACGTATTTACTGTTGTGAATCAGTCAACGTATTTGACCCTGCGGGGAACAACCGAGTGTTGTGCGCGGGGATAGATTTAAACCCTGCGATTTCTGCACAAGGTGGTGATGCGGTTTCTATTGCGGAAGAGCTGAAGTCACTTTGTGTCGCTTCCGGCGGAAGTAGTGTCATTCCTCCCCACATCAAAAAAGACTTAACAACCATCGCTAAGATATTAAACATCAATTGGATAGAACGAGGTATTCAAACCCAAGCTAGGCTAATCTGCTCAAGAGGGGCCGTTTGTCCAAGGCAGCCTAGTTGTTACAGTAAGTGCGGAGAAGCCGATGAGACAGGTGACGACGTGAATATTATTGGTCTCTAGAAAGAAAAAACGCCAATCACAATAATCGTGATTGGCGGTATATACTTGTGAACAATGTGTATTCACTAACAACGTCAGTTGGCTAGGTGACCCTCGGCTTAATAAGGGTCACTCTAGATAAAGCACGATGCGTGCCAACTTTAAAAAGGCCGTTTTTTAATAGATCCAGATGCATATCGTTGCTTTATTAACCATAAATTTCGCAAACTGCATTTGCAAAATGCAACAACATGCAAATATGCCACTTCATGCACTGCTAATAATGACTCTCTCAGCAAAGAGTCTATTAACATGTAAAGTCATATATTCTTATACCCAAATGATGGTGAGATTTCGGATTCTTAACCTTACCACTGCTCCAAAGCCCTGATTGAAACTGGGCTCAGGTTCATCCGCCATGTTTTTGTTGATACATTCTCTCATCGGCTATTTTCATCATTTGCTCTGGAGATGACATGTCCGGATCAAATATCGCGTACCCAATGCTGGTTCTCAGGTAAATGAGCGCTTCATCGTAAATCACGGGCGTCGAACATAAAGCTAACCTGAGCTTTTGTAGCAGAGACTGAACATTTTCTTCCGTCCCAGGGTTATGAACGACAACTAAAAACTCATCCCCTCCCATTCGGGCCACTATATCTGATTTACGCAGAGAGCTTCTCACTCTTTCAGCCGTAGCGACTAAGACCTTGTCGCCTGCGTCATGACCATAGGTATCGTTAATATGTTTAAACCTATCCAGATCTATATTGATTAAGGCGAAGCTGTAACGCTTTTTGTAACGTTTCGCTATTTCAAACTGCTGCTTGTAAAACTTCATAAAATAGCGACGGTTTGGTAAGTGCGTCAGTTCATCATGCAGTGCTCTATCATCCGCAATGGTGTACAAGCGATAAATCGCAATAAGCGCGAGGCTCAGTGCAAAAACAATGGGATAACCGATGAGCCTTGCTAAATAAAGCTGATGCCAAGGAATTTGACGGTCGAGTTTATCTCCGGAGAAAACCACCATACTCCACCCACCATAAGGAAAATGAACCATTTCTTTCGCGTATGGCGTTTTGGTTTCACTCAACGCGCCAAAGAAAACGTCACCAAAAGCACCGCCACTGTCGTAACCACGAATCATCAAAGGATAGCGATAAGAGAAATCGATCACGCCAGTTTCTCGCATCAGAGCATCAAAATTAATCACCGCACTGATCACACCCCAATAATCTTGGTTCAACGGTGGATCAAGAAAAACCGGAACCCGCACGATCAAGCCTTTGCCGCCTTGAATCAAATTGACAGGCCCTGCTATGAATATTTCTTGTATATCCTTGGCTTTTTGCACCTGTACCCACTGCTGTGGCACCGTTCGGTAATCGAGGCCGATTAAACGCTCATTACCTTGGCGGGGAAATATATGACTGATAACATCATTCTTCGCGATGCCAATGATCGTAATATGTTTGCTTTTGTTCAAAATGCGGTGAGCCGCAATGTTCAATTCGTCTTCTTGGTTTTTAGGCAGTAAAGTAATGAGTGTCGCCAAGGTACTGGCTTTATAGATATCCGCCATAAGTACCGCTTCCAAATTGGAACGGAGGGTGGAAAGTTGCTCTTTGGCCTCAACTTGAACTCGCTCTTGGTGAAGCTCTTGCTGATTTCGATGCAACAGCTCAATAACCCCAACGCATAAAGCGAAAAAACTGAGGAAGAACAATGCAAAATAGCATCGCTTTCTGGGTAAATAACGCATTTTCTCCCCACAACTCGTATATCGTTACGAGATTTTTATTTATTGTTAAAATTCTTATTATCACAAGAATAACCAATCCCAATCGGAAAGGTAATAGTGATTAAAATTTTTTATGTTTTAGGTATGAGATGATGCATCAACAAGGCGATTTATTTGGCGGTACTCAGTGGCAAGAAGTAGAAAGGGGTAAACTCTATTACGATCCTTATTTTCTTAGCCATCTAGAAGCGGATCACTACTTTGACCAACTCCTGAAAACACTGCCATGGCATCAAGAGCGCATTACCATGTTCGGCAAGTCAGTACTTCAACCTCGTTTACAAGCGTGGCACGGTGATGCAGCATATACTTACTCAGGCTTGACCATGCAGCCTCACCCTTGGACTCCTGAATTAACTCAGCTCAAAGTGCGCTGTGAGTCGATTGCGGATGTAGCCTTCAACTCTGTACTTGCCAACCTATACCGACACGGCCAAGATTCGATGGGCTGGCACCAAGACAATGAACCAGAGCTAGGTAGAAACCCAGTTATCGCCTCTTTGAATTTAGGTGATACACGTCGATTTTTGCTCAGAAATTTACATTGTAAAACTGAGATTGAATATGATCTTTCTCACGGCTCCTTACTGGTTATGGCTGGCGAGCTCCAACATCACTGGAAACACTGTGTACCAAAAACCGCGAAAACCAAAGGTAAACGTATCAATCTGACTTTTCGACAGATTTTTAACTATTGACTCAGCTTTTACATTCTTAATTAATATTGATGGTAGGTTTAGATTCAGGACTTCATAGGGAATGGATTTATGCGTATCAAACCTCTTAGCTTAGCGGTCTTACTCTCTTGCTCACTTACCTTTGCTGTTCAGGCATCACAAGAAGAGATACCGCTCCTAGATAATGCTCAATCAGCACAGTTGATTCGTAGTACCTACGAGCAGGAACTGTTCACTTTACCTGCGTTTAAAGAGGGGCACTTTGGCTTACGCATGTACCGTCAGACGTTAGATGAGAAATATCTCGCTGCCGTTTGGACCGACATGGCACAAGTAGCTAGCCGATTAAACCGATTTGCTAATGAAGTCGTTGAACCTGAAGACATTATTCTTTATTCATCACAAAGATTGGCCGCGTATCAAGAGAAAGAAAGTGAGCGAGGGCAACGACGCTATACCGTCACTAAACACCATCCTGAATATCTTTATCTTGGCGTGGATTTGCTTGGCGCAATGGCAAGAGCAAACGAATATGGTCTGAAACATAAGCAAGACAAGACGCTAAGAAAGATCCTGAGGCGCTACGATTTCTCGCGTTACGTTACGGACAAAGAAATGATAGAGGCGTGGGCAGCTCAGCTCGCAAACCAAGTCTACTGGCTTCGCCAGCTTGGTGAGCAAGATGTGGTCGAGGAATTTGCTCAAACCTTTCGCAATACCTACCCCGACGATAAAGATAAGATGCTGTCAGCTCAGCAGTATTGGAATAAACTCTATGGTATGACGCACATCATCTTTGCCGACTCACAGTACTATCAAGAACGAGTAAGCGAAAAGAAACACCAATGGATTTATGATTACTTTCGCAACAACATCGACACTATTCTACTGCGCGCCAAAGAAGATGTGATTGCAGAAGTCGGCATTTCGTTTTTGTTAGCAGGCTTGGACCATGATCCGGTCGTAAAGAAAACCCGCCAAGCCATTCGTCACGCAATCAACGCTGAAAAAGGGATGATTCCATCGGTCGATGGGAGTTTTGATCTCAAGTACGGCGAGCACCGTAACGTGCTAGCCATCATGCTGCTAGATTGGAAAGGGGTACATAAAGCGCCAACTTATCAAGAGCACCCTGATGCTTTTAAATCAATACCCTACGGCTTAATACCTAAGCCTTAGAAATAATAAAACCCGCCATTTGGGCGGGTTTTTAGTGTGCATCTTCAATCTAAATTAGAGCGAGATGAAAATACCCGCTAAACACGCACTCATCAGGTTAGCGAGTGTGCCAGCAGCAACTGCTTTTAGCCCTAGACTTGCAACATCTTTGCGGCGCTCAGGTGCCATCACACCGATAGAACCCAGCTGAATAGCAATTGAACCAATGTTTGCAAAGCCACACAACGCAAAAGTGATGATGACTTGAGTATGCTCAGACAGCGTCGCTTTGTGCTGTACAAAATCGATAAACGCGACAAATTCGTTCATCACAACTTTCTGACCAATGTATGAACCCGCAGCAAGGATTTCGTGGCTTGGCACACCAATCAACCACGCTAGAGGTGCAAACAAGTAACCAAAAATCGCTTGTAGCGTCACACCAGAGAAACCAAGTATGTCACCTAAGTTTTCTAGTCCCGTGTTCACCATCGCGATAACACTAACAAAAGCGATAAGCATGGTACCAACAGCAACGGCCACTTTCATACCGCCCATGGCGCCGCTTGCTAGCGCATCAATAACGTTGCTTTCTTCTGATTTATCTAGCTCAATATCGTTGTAATCGCTTGGCGTTTGGCGTTCAGGAACAATGATTTTTGCCATCATCAAACTACCTGGAGCTGCCATAAAGCTTGCCGCAATCAAGTATTTTAGGTCGACACCCAAACCGGCATAACCACCAAGCACACTGCCCGCCACTGAAGCCATACCACCAGCCATCACAGCAAATAGTTCAGAGCGAGTCATGTTCGAAAGAAATGGACGAATAAGAAGTGGGGACTCGCCTTGAGATAAGAAAATGTTACCTGTTGCAACCAGAGACTCTGCTTTACTCGTACCCAAGAACTTCTGGATAGCGCCGCCAATAAATTGAATCACTTTTTGCATTATGCCCAAGTAGTAAAGGGCGGAGATAAGAGCACTGAAGAAGATGATGATAGGAAGGACACGAATAGCGAAGATAAAGCCAGAAGAAGCGAGGTCACCAAAGAGGAATTTAATCCCCTCATCAGCAAAGCTGAGTAGCCCCGCGACACCATTACTTAAACTCGCCAGCGCCGCCTGACCTAACGGGAAATAAAGCACTAAGGCAGCAAATCCCATTTGTAGCATCAAGGCGCGAGATACGGTTTTCCAATTAATGGAAGAACGGCCCTCAGAAAGTAGGAAAGCACAACCTAGCAGTGCAACAATACCAAATAGACTAAATAGAACACTCATGAGCTGGACCTACTGAACGTTGAAAAAGAAAAAAGAGCCAAAGGAATTGGCAGAAGAAAGGGACAACGCAGCGAGTGATAACTCGCCTTCAGATCCAGAATGTAGACAGAACGAATAGTTCGACATCTTATTTTTACCTTATACAAGCAATTGAACGTAGCTGGTCCGGTCCGTGGGGTCATTCACTGCTGGCGAGCGTATTGCTTGGCCTGCTCCATGTGACGGCTTGTATGGGTAAGGGTCCTGAACAACTAAACCCTAATTCCCGCTTAAACGGGACGCAAGTATAGCCAACAAAAAGAGATATTCATCACATTTATTTACGCAAACGTTCAAGCGTTCAAAATTTAGGCAAAAACGTTCTTTTGTCGTCATACTGTTAATAAAAGTAAGGGCATAAGGACAGACTTTGATGGTAAAAAACGCAAAAGTGACCAATAAATACGCAATCAAACTCGAAAGATCCAAAATTCGTCATTTTGCTCTCGCCAACAGATGGATTTTGGTTATACAATTCGCGGTGCTTCTTTTCGAGGCCTCTGAGTATTCAGAGCATCATGATGCCGAGATGGTGAAATTGGTAGACACGCTAGCATGAGGTGCTAGTGCCTTTGGTGTGAGGGTTCGAGTCCCTCTCTCGGCACCATTATCCTTCTTCCCTAATTTTGTTCGAGTGTAATGCAAAGTTCTAAGCAGGCAAGACAGTCTACAGATGCTAACCAACTTCTGAGTGAGCTTGCGGTTCACGCTTTATTGCACCTGCACTTTAAAATTCACGCGTCCTCGCATGGCCTCTCCCTTAAAGAGCGTAACGACTTACTGCAGAAATGGCTGAAGCCAAAACTGAAGAGTAATCGCTATAAGCTGATTAAAAAGCCGTTAAAGTCTTTGACTCAACAGGCAAAAGGCGAGAACGGAAATCTGGAAGCGTTACTCGAACGTTGCGTGGGTGCAGATAAACCAAGTAACCCTCAACCTGATCTAGATAGCTACTTGCTGTTGATTAACGAGATTGAGAAGAAGTTGGGGACTACCGTATTATTATCTCGACCGGAAGACGTCGACTTATCTCACGACCAACACGGCTGTTTGCTGTGTGTGCTTTCTGAGAACTTAAATCAGCACTTCGATGATAATAACGCCCTAATCGCTCCTATTTCGATGCTGTTCCGTGGACCAATGAGTCAACGCTCACTTTTCCTTGGCAGCATTTACGCCAGTGGTACATTCAATTATGAAGTGCAGTACCAGGACGATCAGTTCGTTCGCATTACATTAGAGTTGGCGTAACTGTAACGCTAAGAAACAAATCGAAAAAGGCCGCGAAACTCGCGGCCTTTTGTTTTTCTATATCCAAACCTTAATTAATCGATTTCTTTAAACCGAGCAGTAAAGTGGCGCAGCACTGGTGGCTCGTACTCGAAAGTGAGCCCTTTTAACTCATGTGCACGATTTTTCAGTTCGATAATCGCATCCGCAATGTAATCCATATGATCGTTTGTATAGACACGACGTGGAATGGTCAAACGCATCAACTCAAGCTCTGACGCTTTTTGTTTACCCGTTTCCGGATCTCGACCAAGCAGCAACGATCCTATCTCTACTGCTCGAATACCCGCCTCCAAGTACAAAGCATTACACAATACCTGCGCAGGGAACTGATCCGCTGGAATGTGTGGCAAAATCTTAGCGGCATCCACAAACACCGCGTGACCTCCCGTTGGGTATTGAATCGGAATACCGCCTTCACGTAAGCGTTCACCTAAGTATTGAACTTGGCTAATTCGGTAGTGAAGAAAATCTTCATCTGCCGCTTCATACAAACCGCGAGCGAGCGCTTCCATATCACGCCCAGCCATGCCGCCGTATGTTACAAATCCTTCCATGGGTACGCAGCGCGTCTGCACCGCCTGGAACAACTCCTTATGGTCACGAATACAACACATGCCACCAATGTTTACCATCGGGTCTTTCTTAGCTGACATGGTGAGCATATCGCCGTATTGATACATCTCGCGAATGATTTCCAGAATCGATTTATCTTCGTACCCCTCTTCACGCTGCTTAATAAAGTAGGCGTTCTCACAGTAACGAGCCGAGTCAATCACCACCGGAATATCGTACTTGGTTGCGATTTCGTACACGCTGCGCATGTTTTCCATCGACACAGGCTGGCCACCGGAACTATTACAAGTAATCGTGGTGATAATCGCACAAATGTTATGCGAACCGTGCGTTTCAATTGTTGCCACCAGCTTATCGATATCAAAATTGCCCTTCCAATCATAAGGCGTAGTGGTGTCGAATGCTTCTTCCGTTACCACGTTAATCGCTTTACCGCCATTGAGTTCAATGTGACCCGCTGTGGTATCAAAATGGTAGTTCGAGATAAATACTGGCGTTTCACCACCACGCACCTGACGCATACGCTCAATCAAAGCTGGGAACAAAATTTGCTCGGCACCACGCCCTTGGTGCGCAGGCACGGTAAGCTTATAACCGAAGAAGTGCTCCACTGCATCACATAGGTTGTAGTAATTTCGGCTACCCGCATAGGATTCATCCCCCATCATGATGCCAGCCCACTGATTATCGCTCATGGCACCAGTGCCAGAGTCAGTCAGCAAATCGATATAAACATCATCACTACGAAGAAGAAATGGGTTATAACCCGCTTCTTTTAACGCGACTTCACGGTCTGCCAAAGTGGTCATTTTGATTGGCTCAACCATTTTGATACGGAAAGGTTCTGGAATACGTTTCATTGTTAACTTCCTTATACGCATTGTCCTACGCGCTATCACGTAAGACTAAAAAACAAATAGATAAAATGCTTTTCAATGCGGTTGCATTGAGGAAATCAACGAGAAGAGATTTTACTAAGAAGAGATAAGCAGTAGTCTAGGTTGTACCAGAACGACAGCACCAAACGGCTATCGAGAATATCCTTTATTCTCATCGTCTTCGCCCTCCTGATAAAAATAAAAAGCCAGAAACCCCATGTTTCTGACCTTTTCAATATAGTGCAGTTTTCAATCAATTTTCAGTGAGGTCACCCTCATTTTAAGAAGGTCTCGCCCTTTTCATTCTGCGTTTGATATTATTTTCTTTGACTAAATAATCGAAAAGTGGCGCGAATAAGTTAGCAAATAGAATCGCTAACATGATGCCTTCTGGATACGCTGGGTTCAGCACTCGGATAAAAATCGTCATCACACCGATTAATAGTCCGTATGCCCATTTACCGTTATTGGTAAAAGCCGCCGAGACGGGATCTGTCGCCATAAAGAAGGTACCAAACGCAACCCCACCAATCACGAAGTGCCAGTAGAACGGCATGGAGAACATTGTGTTAGAGTCCGAACCGATCGCACTCAATAATAATGAAGCCGCCACTAAACCAACCAACACGCCTGCAACGATTCGCCACGACGCAATCTTCATAAAAATAAGAACCAAGCCTGTTAGTGTAATTAACAACGTGGAGACTTCACCCATCGAGCCTGGTAAATTACCAACAAAAGCATCTCCCCATGAAATTGGCTCTCCCGTCATATTATTTATCAAGGCACTTTGCCCACCTTCATACCATTGGCTAAGTGGAGTAGCGCCAGAGTAACCATCAGCCGCGACCCATACCGCACCACCAGACATGTTGGCAGGATAGGCAAAGTATAAGAACGCGCGCCCTGCTAAAGCTGGGTTTAGGAAGTTTCGCCCCGTACCACCAAAAATCTCCTTCGCCACAACAATACCGAAAGTGATACCTAAAGCCGCTTGCCACAGTGGAATTGTCGGAGGAAGGATCAGTGCAAAGAGTATAGAGCTGACAAAAAAACCTTCGTTCACCTCATGCTTGCGCACAATAGCAAACAGAACTTCCCAAAAACCACCAACGATAAACACCGTCGCATAAACGGGTAGAAAGTAAGTAGCACCAAGCCACATTTTACTTACCCACCCCGCTTGTGAAACCGCATCTAACGAGCCCCATACCCAACTCAGTTGCCACGAAGAAGCCAGCGCTTGCTGAGCTGAGGCTTGATCCATTCCATACAACAAAGCATCGCTGGACTGCTGACCTATGTTGTACATACCCCAGAACATGGCAGGGAAGACCGCCAGCCACACCATGATCATAATACGTTTTAAATCGATGCTATCTCGAACGTGAGTCATGCCCTGGTTAACCTTACCAGGCGTGTAAAAAATGGTTTCGACAGCTTCGAACAATGGATAGAACTTGTGATACTTCCCACCAGGGCCAAACTTAGGTGTCGCTTTCTCAAAGTAGTGTTTAAGGCTCATAACAACTCCTCCTTTATCTAAAAGATGGTACGCACTGCCGTAAAAAGCGATCGTTTTTTAATCTCTTAGCCTTCCTTCTTCGTATTCCATTTTGTTCGTCGCTCTTCCCTCATCTCTTCTAATTCGGCGAACTGTTAATTCGAAACTTAAAAGGGAATGCCCATGGATACACTCGCCATCGATTTAGCCAGATTCCAATTTGCCTTTACGGTCTCTTTCCACATCATTTTTCCAGCGTTTACGATTGGTTTGGCAAGTTACCTCGCCGTGTTAGAGGGCTTGTACTTAAAAACGGGCAACAAACAGTACATGCAGATATATAAATACTGGCTCAAAATCTTTGCCATCAGTTTTGGTATGGGTGTGGTAAGTGGCATCGTGTTGAGCTATCAATTCGGGACCAACTGGAGCGTATTTGCCGACAAAACAGGCCCAGTCTTAGGCCCGTTAATGGGATATGAAGTTTTCACTGCGTTTTTCCTCGAAGCTGGTTTTTTAGGCGTGATGCTCTTCGGTATGGATAAGGTAGGCAAGAAGCTCCACTTCGCCGCGACTTGTATTGTTGCATTCGGGACGTTTTTGTCTGCGTTTTGGATACTTTCGGTCAATAGCTGGATGCAAACACCAACGGGCTACAGTATCAACGAAGCCGGACAGTTTATCCCAGAAGATTGGTGGGCGATTGTCTTCAACCCTTCCTTCCCTTATCGGCTCGTTCATATGTTGCTCGCCGCTTACCTCACTACCGCCTTTGTTGTAGCGGGCGTTGCCGCTTATCACTTACTAAAAGCAAACCATAATCCACTAGCCAGAATTATGTTCTCGATGGCAATGTGGATGGCAGCCATCGTGACACCAATTCAAATCGTTGCTGGAGACATGCATGGATTAAACACCCTTGAACATCAACCCGCCAAAGTCGCCGCGATGGAAGGGCACTATGAGTCTCACCAAGGCGCGCCATTGATCCTCTTCGGTATCCCTAACGATGAAGAAAAACGTATGGAATACGCACTGGAAATCCCCAAACTCGGTAGTTTGATCTTAACTCATGACCTCAACGGTGAAGTGAAGGGATTAGATGCTTTTCCAGAGGAGGAACACCCTCCTGTCTCTATCGTTTTCTGGTCTTTCCGAGTAATGGTCGCGCTTGGTTTTGGCATGCTTGTTATTGGTTTGTGGAGCCTATGGCTAAGAAAACGTCGCAAACTTTTTGATTCAAGGGCACTTCAACGTATTTGTGTCCTGTTTGCCCCAGCGGGGTTCATTGCAGTTTTAGCAGGCTGGATAACCACCGAAGTCGGTCGCCAGCCTTACACCGTATACGGTCTTTTAACCACAGCCAATTCGGCATCGCCTATTGATGCCGCCGCGGTGAGCGTCTCCCTGACGGCGTTCATCGTGGTTTACTTTGTGGTTTTTGGAGCTGGCTTCTTCTATCTCCTGCGTTTGATGCGCAAATCTCCAACTCGTTATGAAGAAGGCTTAGACAGCCGACTTCCTGATGGCACGAAAACCGATGCCATCACACACTCTAACCATCTAACCTAGGAGGCTAGCTCATGGATTACGCATTAATTTGGTACGCTTTGATTGGGCTCGCCGTTCTGATTTATGTCGTGTTAGATGGCTTTGATCTCGGTATTGGTATCCTATTCCTCAGCGCTAATGACGATGAAGAGCGCGACATGATGATGAACAGCATCGCTCCTGTTTGGGATGGTAATGAAACTTGGTTAGTTCTTGGCGGTGGTGGGCTTTTTGCCGTGTTCCCCCTCGCCTACGCGGTCATTATGCCAGCACTCTATGCTCCCCTGATTTTAATGCTGCTCGGGCTAATTCTGCGCGGGGTTTCTTTTGAGTATCGCTTCCGAACACAACGCGGAAAGTTTTTATGGGATAGCGCTTTTTTCATTGGTTCACTCACCGCGGCATTGATGCAAGGCATTATGCTTGGAACCCTGCTCCAAGGTATAGAAGTTAGTGAACGAGCATACGCAGGTGGATGGTTTGATTGGCTTTCGCCATTTAGCGTATTTTGTGGCTTGGCGCTTGTTTGTGCTTATATTCTGCTCGGTTCATGCTGGTTATTAATCAAGCTTCCAGAAGAGCTGATGGGGCGTTACTACGTGGTCGCGCGACGATGGGGACTAGCGATGGTAGCCTGTATATTCATCGCCAGTTTGTGGCTGCCATTGAGCCAAAATATCGTATTTGAACGTTGGTTCTCATTACCAAACTCGCTGCTGTTTTTCATCTTACCAATTATTGCAGTGGCACTCATTTGGCAGCTATTCAAAGCCTTACTCGACCACAAAGCTGTTCGTGCCTATGTACTTGCCATCGGCCTGTTTCTTGTTTCCGCGATGGGTTTCGGTGTCAGTACATTTCCTTACTTGGTCCCATTCGCACTCACTTATCAAGACGTCGCCGCGCCAGATAAGAGTTTGGCATTTTTACTAGCCGGTGCGGTGGTATTACTTCCTCTGATCATAGCCTACACGGCTTATTCTTACTGGGTTTTCCGCGGCAAGATGAAACGTGGAGAGGGATATCACTGATGAAACTAAAACCCATTTTGTGGTTCATTGGCATTTGGCTGGCAAGCGTGGTCGCCTTGTTTATCGTCAGTTCGCTGATACGAGCTGCGATATTGTAGGCCAAGAGTCTACTGCACCACATCTGAAGCCATTGAGGTCTATACTCAAGCAAGGGTAAAGCAACGGAGTGTTTTTATGACCTTAAAGCAGATTCTGGCAACTTTGATTCCTTTGACAGGTTTACTGTTTTCACCAAATGCATTGTCCGTAGACAAGCAGATGTCATCCGCCATGAAAAGTAAAATGCGGTCTATTTGCTCCACAACAGACGATCAGGGCCATTGGCAAGTTGCTCAAGCTACTCCTGACGCTAGACGCTCACTCAACATGGTGCTTTATCAAATGAATGCCGATGATAAATTGAAAGCGATTCATGAAGTGAGAACGAAAATGGTCGGCGGAACCCATTATGCATTTGAGTTCGAGTTGCAAGATGGCCAAGTCTGGAACGCGATAGTCCTGCACAGTGCCCGAGGCGATTACATGATCGAAAGACACGCTAAGAAAGGCGAACTCTGCCCTAAAGAAGGCGAGTCATAAAACCTCGCTTCAAATATAGCAAAGGCGACAGTTACGTCGCCTTTGTTTTATACCGTTTTCGCCTCTATCTTCTCATTCACTTTATCGCAAATGTACTCCCCAATAGGCATTGCCGATGTCGCTGCGGGAGAGGGTGCGTTGCAAACGTGCAGGCTTCTCGCACTCTCGGCAAACAAGAAGTCATGAACCAAAGAGCCATCAGATAACACCGCTTGCGCACGAATACCCGCAGGATATGGTTTGAGGTCTTCGACCTTGATACTAGGGCAATATTTGTTGACCAACTTGAGATAGCCTGGCTTCCACCACGAGTTCTTAAACTCATCCAGTCCAGTTTTTAGATGCTTTTGTGTCACCTTCCAGAAACCGGAGAAGCTCAGCATTTGCATGGTATCTTGCAGGCTAAAGTTGACCTTATCGTACCCTTCCCGTTTCCAGCCTTGCACCGCATTTGGACCTACGGTCACGCTGCCATCAATCATACGCGTTAGGTGGACACCTAAGAATGGCAAATCAGGGTCGGGAATTGGATAAATAAGATGATTCACCACTTGGTCGTGTTTGCTATCTAAGCGGTAGTATTCACCACGATAAGGGATGATTTGGAAATCGGTCGGAATAGACATCATCTTAGTCATGCGATCCGCCATCAAGCCGCTGCAAGTGATCAAGAATTTGGCATTGAGCTGCATGGTTTGACCGTCTGAAATGCAGGTCAGTTGGACTTCCTCATCCTTCTCTTCGGCAGCCACCACTTTGGTTCTCAGGCTGATTTGACCTCCGAGCTTTTTGAACTCTTCCGCCATCTGCTCAGTGACCAAACGATAGTCGACAATACTGGTGGTTTTGACATAAATCGCGCCCAAGCCAGTGATGTTTGGCTCAGCCAGTTTGAGTTGAACTTCATCTAGTAGCTTTACGTCGATGCCGTTGACATGACAGCGCTCATAGAGGGCATTCATGCGTTCGACTTCTTGCTCGTTTGTCGCAACTAGTAACTTGCCACAGTTCTCCACCGGGATATCGTGCTCGGCGCAGAACGAAATGGTTCGCTCTACCCCACGCTTACAAAAATCCGCTTTTAAGCTGCCCGGTGCGTAGTACACCCCAGCATGAATCACGCCGCTATTGTGTCCGGTTTGGTGCTTGGCAAAACCGGACTCTTTCTCAACCAATAAAATGGATTTGTCTGGATGACGTTGCTGCAGTTGCCATGCCGTCGACACACCAACGATACCGCCACCAACAATGATGTAGTCATAGACTGATTTCATACGACCTCTTATAAAACCGATAGTTGAGATTGTTGCAATTTGAACTTGCGACCACTGTAAATGAACACCGCGACAAATACCGCGCAGCTTGCCACACGAACCAACATTGGGATGTCGTGCCAAACCAGCAATGTACCCACCACTACCAACAAGAGACGCGTCAGAATGTTTAGAGGGCCTTCCAAGTAGCCTTCAATCGCACCAATCAATGCATAGGTACCGATGATGGCAAAGAAGCCCACGGTAATCACTGACGTCACATCCCAACTGACTAAGCCTGTGTAGGCAATAAGTAATGGTACAAGATACAAACCCTTAGCGATTTTCCATGCCATCAAACCAGTGCGCATTGGGGGTGTTTTAGCGATAGTTGCCGCAGCGAATGCGGTCAAACACACTGGAGGCGTAACGTTGCTGTCTTGCGATAGCCAGAAGATGATGAGGTGAGCAGCCAGCAATGCCAAGCCTACCGCTTCCATACCCAAACTTTGCTCTAATAGGGTTTCCATAAAGTCCGCAGGTACTAACGCCACCATTTCTTTCGCGGTTTCCAACGCCATTGGTGCATTAAGCAGTTCCAGCTTTTCTGGCGCCGCCAACATAAAGATGGCTTTTGCTTGTTCAGACAATTGACCTGACACCATCAATTCAAGCAATTGGTTCTCTGCAATCAACTTGTAAAGCGCAGGGGCAGACAGTGTGCCCAACACAATATACGCCGCTGTCACGGGTAAACCCATACCCAAAACAAGAGAAGCGAGCGCAATCAGAACGATCATGATGAACAAGTCGCCATTCGCCCAACCGTCGATCATCAGTGAGAACGTGTTGCCGATACCTGTTGTACTGATCACGTTGATCACCAAACCGATACCCACCAGCAATACGGCGGTTGTCGCCATGTTTTTCGCGCCTTGCGAAAGTGCTTCGATGATCGCTTTTGGTCCCATCTTGTGATCTTTCGAGAACCAAGACGCCACCACTACTGAAATGATCGATAAGCCAGCAGCGTAAGTTGGCGTAAAGCCTTGAACCAGCAAAGTAACCAATACCGCCAGCGGGATAAGGTTGTGCCAACCGCTGATCAACACTTTTAATAGAGATTCATCGCTGGTCGTGATTTTTTGAACGCCGCTGCGTTTGGCTTCGATACGCACAAAGAACGCAACAGACAAGAAATAGATAAGAGCAGGAATGAAAGACACCGCGATGATATCAACATAAGGAATTTGTGTGTAAGACGCCATAATGAAAGCACCCGCGCCCATCACTGGTGGCATCAACTGACCACCTGTTGACGCTGCAGCCTCAACACCCGCTGCAAAGCGCGAAGGGAAACCTGCTTTTTGCATTAAAGGAATACTGATAACACCGGTGGAAACCGTATTTGCCACACTAGAGCCAGATACTGAGCCCATCAAACCGGAGCCAATCACTGCAATAAAACCCGGACCGCCGATGATTTTGCCTGCCGCAGCTCGTGCCACATTGATGATGTAATCACCAACACCGGAGCGAACGAGAAACGCACCAAACAGAATGAACATGAATACGAAAGTCCAACTGATGCGCGAGATAGAACCAAACATGCCCTCAGAAGAATAGAAGCTGCGGTAGAGCAAGGTTTCCATGCTCAAACCCGGGAAGTGGAAAATACCTGTCGCCCACTTACCCCAAAGCACAACGTAGCTTAAACACACCACAATCAGCACTGGAATAAACCAGCCCATGGTGCGTCGAATCAGTTCGATAACAATCAGAATTGCCATGATGGCGAAGACCCAATCGCTGGTCACGAACTTCACGCCACGTTCATACAGCGCATCTTCGGCATAGGGAATGTAGAGCAAACACGCGACCGCGCCCATGACAATTAACACATCGATGCCGAGTGCAATCTTACTCTGCTTGAGAGAGATATGAGCCGGATACCAAAGCGCACAAATCACCGCAAAGCCAGCAAAGTGGGTCGCGGAAATCCATAACTCTGGTAACGTCGATAAGGTATTAAACCAAATGTGCAAAGCAGACAACACCACGCCAAACACTGTGATTGTGGTGGTTACCCACGGAAAATCAGTGCGCGTGGGCAGCTCAAACTTCTGCAATTCCTTTTCTATTGAGTCGCTCATCTCATACTCCAAGCTCTGGCGGCTTTTTCCATCTTAGAAATCGGTAGGGATAAAATGCCCCGAGCCGAAACTCGGGGCGAAGTTGGCGTTATTTCGCCATTAGATCTGATGGGATTTCGATGCCCATTTCTTTGTAGTAACGCGCCGCGCCTGGGTGAAGAGGCACTGGCAAACCAGCAATCGCTTTCTCAATCGCCATTGCTTTTGTTGCTTTGTGGATGCCTTGTAGGAAAGGCAGGTTCTCGTAGATCGCTTTGGTTAGCTGGTAAACGTCTTCTTCCGAGATATCTTCACGAACTGCCAAGAAGTTTGGCTGTGCAATGGTGGTGATCGGCTTATCTAGACCCGGGTACGTGTTCGCTGGGATCTCGTACTTCGTCCATAGGTTGTAATTGCCGTTCGCCTCTTTGATTTGTTCGTCAGTAAACGAAAGAATCGAAATGTCTTTACCCAGCGCAGCAAAAGCTTGAGTAACCGCACCAACAGGTACACCCGCAGGCGTGTTCATGCCGTCAATGGTGCCGTTTTGAAGTGCGCTCGCACTGCCGCCGTAGCCCATGTAAGCAAGATTGAATTTATCAGGGTCTACCTTCAGACCTTTCATGATTTGGCGACCCGAGTTCTCAGTACCAGAGTTCTTCTTACCGATAGAGAACTTCTTACCATCTAGGTTGTTCAGGTCAGTCACAGTGCCAGTTTTTGCTAGATCAGAGCGAACAATAAAGTGCTCAACGTTTTGCCATAGCATAGAGACTGAACGCAGCTGCTCTTGGCGACCGCTCTTCTCATAAGGACCTTCACCAGACCAAGCCCATGCACCGTAAAGACCTTGCAGAATCGCGAACTGTGCTTCGTTTTCGTTCAGCAGTTTAACGTTTTCACCAGAGCCCGCAGAGCTGATTGCAGAAAGGGAGAAGTGGTGCTTTGGTGCCAATTTCACTTTGCTTAACGTCGCCAACGCTACGCCCACAGGGTAGTAAGTACCACCTGTCGATGCCGTAGCAAGAATGTAGCTACGGTCCTCTGCCGCGGCGTTAGCAGCAATACCAAAAGAAGTCACAGCGACAGCCAAAGCTTTTACCAGCTTATTCATTTTCATTATTACTCTCCGTGTAGTCGTTTCACGATTGGGGATTTACATCATGTTAAATCTTTATTAACAACAAATTCCCTAGAGCAATTGAAATGCCAACTTTTAAGTTATTGTATTTATTGACCTAAGCACAGAGACACATCAAGAATGAGCAAGATTCTGCTGATTTGATAGCAAAGCAATGAGCAAGATCTTGCCTATTGAAGAGGAGAAGGTTGCACGCCTAGAACGCAAAAGGTTAATAAAATGTGATCAACACGAAACAAATGCCCGATTGGCGAATAAGCAATATTTTGCCGACGCAATTTTGGATTGAACTGCAACTAATGAGCGTCTTAACAATAAGAAGAAAAAGCGCATCATTCTGAACTGCTCACTTTATCAGCGGAGATTTATAGCCTAAACGACTACAAATAGCACAAAAATACAGCAAAACAAGCCATGTTAATGAAATGAAAAGTCATTTATTCTAATTTTGAATTTAAAAACCAGTTCGATCCACCAGTTCAGAAACAAACATTGACCGTATCAACTTATTTTCTACTTCGGGGTTGTGCCAATAGCCTCATGTTCGTTAGGGTAACTACACACCAAGGCAAACGTATTCCTTGGTGCTTTTTTGTCACTAAGGGTCACTCATGTCAGCAACTGCGCAATCACAATTCGCTTTAAAACGCCCATCTGGCGTTGCTGCTGCGATCCTCCTGCTCTCTCTGGAACTGATTCAGAGCTGACAGGCTATATCTAAACTTTCTGTCAGCTTGAGAAGAAGCTGACGGGAACACCACATACTCCTCCCATTCCTTTCAGTTTCTTCCAAGCGAAACATAAGAGGAATAACAATGTTAAGCGCACGCAATATCGCCGCTTTGGGCTTCATGACTTTCGCCATGTACTTAGGCGCGGGTAACCTGATCTTCCCTCCATTTTTGGGTTACCAAGCAGGTGAAAACTTTCTGAGCGGGATGTCTGGCTTCCTCTTAACGGGCGTAGGTCTGCCTGCAATGGCACTGGTGATGGTCCCTATCGTAAACGGTTCAGACAAATTAACCGCTGCCCTACCTAAACCTTTGGCGACCAGTTTTTGGGTGATGGTATTTATCGTGATTGGCCCTGCGTTCGTGATTCCGCGCGCAATTACCGTGGCTTACCAATTCAGCTTTGCGCCAATGTTTGGTGATGCCGCTTTGGTGCCTTTCACAATTGCTTTCTGTGTTATCACCATTTTGTTTGCGCTATACCCGGGCAAATTGGTCGACAACCTAGGCAAGATCTTAACTCCAGCATTGATGGCTATTTTAGTGATCATGTCTGTAACCGCTCTGGTTTACCCAGCCGGCGAGCTTACTACTGCGACGGGACCATATGTATCTGGCGCATTTGCTGAAGGCTTGACCCAAGGCTACATGACCATGGATGCACTAGGCTCTATCGGTTTTGGTTGGATTATCTTCCGTGCGATTCGCAGCATGGGTGTGGATTGTCCGAAAGCCACTGCAAAATACACACTAATTGCTGCTTTGATGTATGCAGTTGCCATGGCATTTGTTTACATCTCATTGGCTTACATTGGCTCAACAAGCTCATACTTAGGTTCTGAATTCAGCAATGGTGGCGACATCTTAACGGCATTCACCTTCAGCCACTTCGGCGCATTTGGCTCACTATTACTAGGTGCCGTGATGGTATTGGCGTGTTTGACTACTGCTATCGGCGTAACCACCGCAGGCAGTGAGTTTTACGACAACACTTTCAGCAAAGTGAACTACAAAGGCTGCGTTATCACGACCATGGTATTGGCTGGTTTGATCGCCAACGTAGGTCTGGAGCAACTATTGGCTATCACATTGCCAGCGGTTGTGGCGCTTCACCCAGTAGCGATTGCATTGATGATCATGGCACCAGTGCGTAACAAGATGTCGCAAATCATGGTGGTCGCGACCGCATTCACTGCTCTAACGTTTGGTTGTGTTGATGCGCTGCACATCCTAGGTTATATGCCAGATTCCACCAATGAGTGGATGGGTAATTACATGCCTCTGTACAATGACTTTGCTAGCTGGATTATGCCTAGCGTATTGATGATGATTGTTGGTCTGCTGTTTACGACGAAAACCAACCAAACCGAACAATTCGAGCTGGTAAATGAATAGCCGTTTAACATAAGACATCACTCAATAAGTAAGTTAATATGTAGTTCGCTTATTGATATCAGGCAAAGGAGTTGCCTGAACTATGGATTGATGTGGAGCGCTTATGGACAATCAGTATTTAGACATCAGAACGCTCAACTTTATCGTTATTCTGTTCTCTTGCATTTACTCAATCAGTCTACTTTGTTACCAATACACACAAAAAAAGATCAAAGGTTTAAAGACTTTCTCTCTCTCGCTGTTATTTATTGGCTTTGGGCCTTTTTTACTAGGATTTAGAGGCTCTGCACCAGATTGGCTTACCATCGTCATAGCGAATACGCTCATATTAATCGGCTTCTTGCTTACGCTTTACAGTGTGAGCATTTTTCGTCAATTCCCTCTAAAACTGGCCCACTCACTCGCTTTTTTAACGCCCATTTTCAGCGGTTCGTTCTATTATTTCACCTTCCATGACCATTCAATTAAAAGCCGTATCATTTACTTAAGTGTTTATATCTGCATCGTTACGTTTTTTAGTGGGATCGCCATGCTGAAAGGCACCAAGCAAGACCAAAAACTCCCAACCATAGTGATGGCGTGCTCCTTCTTTTGCTTCAGTATTTTTATGGGCTTCAGAGCACTTTGGAGCGCTTTCGCCAATGAAGTGCCAAATTTTATGACCGCAGGTTTTATCCACCAGATGACGTTTTTACTTAGCATCTGTCTGATTGTCGCTATGAGCTTTAACATGTTGTGGCTAATTAATGGCCGCTTGATACAGTCAATCAATGATCTCTCACATTTAGACGCCCTCACAGGGCTTCATAATCGTCGCGCGATGGAAGAAATTGTTCCAAATCTTGTTAATCAAGCGCACAAACGGAACCAATCAATAAGCATCATCATGACCGACATGGACGAGTTCAAAGCGATTAATGATCACTATGGCCATACGGTAGGCGATTCCGTCATGGCTACGATTGCCGCTATCTTTAAGAAACACCTCCCAGAGTCAGCTTGCACAGTACGATTTGGTGGTGATGAGTTCATGATTGTTTTACTTGAAAAAGCACAACGCGCCAAAATTGTTGCCGAGCAAATTCGCCTGGCGGTGGAAACTGAAGCCTCATTGCAGTCATTCGAAAATGAGATCACCATGAGCTTTGGAATCAGTGAGTTATCAGAGGGACAATCGCTTCACGAGGTCGTTGCTGAAGCAGACGAAGCGCTGTATAGCTCTAAACATACGGGCAGAAACCAAGTCACCTTGTTTGGAGAAGGGAAAGGCCTAACTTATAAGTTTGTCCCAACTCCCTCAAAGAGCGCTTAATCATATTTGTGACGCTCATAGCGGTAAATCAGCTTAAAAATGGCGTTAAGTATAATCAGAGCGATTTAAACCAAACTTTTGCATCTTTTGATTCAAAGTTCGACGAGGTAAATCCAACTCCTGCATCACCTCGTTAATGCGTCCGTGATGCCTGACCAATGAATCATGCAGCACCTTGCGCTCAAAATTGTGTAATTGAATAACCAATGGAACACCCACTTGCGTCTCCTCCGTGGTTGACGAAGGACGGCTAGAGAGAATTTCCATCACAGATACCGTTTCATCCAAGGCAAAACGCATAGCCACGTTTCGCAGCTCTCGAACATTTCCAGGCCAAGCGTAGGAAAGCACAGCGTTTCTGTCGGCGTCACTCAATGGTCGGGTTTCAGGGTTAGTTTGCAAGGTGAAGTGCTCAAACAAAATCAGTGAATCTTCTTCTCGCTCACGTAATGGTGGCAAATAGATCTGCGCCACATTGAGTCGATAATACAAATCTTGACGAAACTCATCATGATCATTGAGATCTTCTTTCGCGGCGGCGATCACTCTCAAATCAACCGAGATCTGTTGATTGCCTCCAACGCGCTCAACTGTATGTTCCTGTAATGAACGCAGCACTTTCACCTGCATGGACAGCGGCATACTCTCGATTTCATCAAAGAATAAGGTGCCTTTATCCGCGTATTCCAATTTGCCAATGCGCTTTTTACCCGCTCCGGTAAATGCCCCAGCTTCATGCCCAAACAGCTCACTTTCAAACAGGTTCTCAGGAATGGCGCCACAGTTGATTGGCACAAAATGATGGGTTCTGCGTTGGCTTTCATTATGTAAACTGGTCGCCACCAGCTCTTTACCACAACCTGTTTCGCCGTAAATGATCACGTTAGTATCGATTTTCGCCAATTTCGCAACTTGCTCGCGTAATTGCTGCATCACTCGACTTTGACCAATGAGCACCTCTTCTAAACCACTCACGCTAGCTAGATACTCTTGGCGGTGAAGCGTCGATGTTTGCGCGCGATGGCTCTCGACCGCATCTGTCACACGTTGAGACAAACGCTCCGGCTGGAAAGGTTTTTCAATAAAATCAAACGCGCCGTTTTGTAGCGCATTCACCGCCATATCCACATCACCATGACCAGTAATTAGTATCATTGGTGTTGGAATGTGGTTCGCAATAAGGCTCTCTAAAATCGAAATTCCATCAGTATCTGGCAAACGAACATCACTAACTATCGCATCAAACTCTTGGTTCAGAATGGCGGTTTTGCCTTCCTCCCCCGAGCTAAAAGCTGTGACGTCAAACCCCGCCAATTGCAGCCATTGGCTTGTTGCTTGACGAACGATGTCATCATCTTCAATTAGGGCGATACGCGGAATGTCGTCAAAAGTCATGAGTTACTGCCTGATCGGTGATAGAAGTCTTTGCTAAAGTTAGCAAAAACCATGCTATAGAAAAGGAGCTAGATCCCACTTCTTAATCACAATTCTTTAACATCCAATCAGTTAAGCGCACTCTTTCACTACCAACTACGATAACTATGTTCAGCCAAACGGAGCTCGTATGCAGCGCACTAAGAATGGGAAAATGTGGCTAACCGCCGTATTGATCAGTGCGCTGGTGATCTTTTTCTACGGTGCTAGCCGAGAGGTGGCCCATCAATGGCTGAGCGTCCAAACTCAACAAGAAGCACAACAGAAACTCCTCGACTACATTGGTGAAGTCCGCCGAGCATTAAAACGTTTCTATCACCTTCCCTATCTCGTCACGAATAACCCAGAAACAATTGCGTTTGTGAAAGGCAATTTAAACTACTACGAGCCACTTCAAGCACAACTGACACAGCTCGATAAAGCCGCGAATACAGAGGGTTGGTTGATACTTTCAACCTCGGGAGAAGTGTTGGTATCGAGTCTGATCGATGAACGGTTCAGCCGCTCTGACCGCCGTGCGATTGTCGAACAAATACAACGTCAGGGAGAAGGCGTCTCACTGGTGAATAAAACAAAAGGTTCTAGTCCGCTTTACTACCTCTCTGCACCAATTTTTGATGGTTTGGAGATAGCGGGCATCGTTGTTGTTCAAATCAACCTGAGTTTGCTAACAGAGCAGACCATCACCAGCCAAGACATCATCACGCTACAAAATCGCCATCAACGCTTCTTCCTCTCCAGCAGCACAAACTATAACGCCGACTGGTTTAATGAACCGAATAACCAAGTCAAAGTCGAAACTCAAACGCTGTATGACAATACGGTGATTCATTTCTGGACTCTCAATCAGCAGCGCTACTTTGCACACACAGTAAAGCTGGACGACTTAAACTGGTTTGTCAGTTACCTTATTCCGACCAAACCTGTTCAGCAAACGATTAGTGTCATTGGATGGAGCATCGCAGCGCTCCTCCTGCTCCTTATCCTGTTGGTGATCATTGGTTTACAGCGTCGACAAAAGCATCTCAATCAGCAGCGTATTCAAGCCTTACTAGAAGAATCGCAACGCCGACTTAAACAGATGATCAATAAAACACATGTTGGTTTGTTGTTGATTGATGAACAAGGTCTATTGTTCGACCTCAACCCAATGGCAAAACGCCTTTTTTGTCTTCCTGAAAGTGTGAATCGTCATACCTTCGCCTGGGAGTTATTTGATGCAGGTAATTCAAATTCAACCACACTCACTTTGCTTAGAGATCTGCCAAAGCATAAGGAACTGGCAGAGATTAGCGCTGTAGAAACCATGGCGCGACGAAGTGATGGCAGCGTATTTCCTGTACTATTTTCACTCACTAGCTTCCCATGGCACGGTGAGCAGTATTTCCTTGCTACCGTAATCGACATTAGCAAACGTAAAAAAGCGGAACAATCGCTGCAGCTGATTAACCAAGAGCTCGCTCAAAGGGTGGAAGAGCGAACTCAAGCTTTAAAACAAGCCCAAGAGCAATTGATTGAATCAAGCAAAATGGCAGCATTGGGCAGAATGTCGAGCGCGATTACCCACGAGTTAAACCAGCCATTGACTGGCCTGCGTACTCTTTTAACCACCAATGAATTGCTAGCAGAACGTGGACAAACAGACATGATGAAAGCCAATAACAAGTTGATTCAAAAGTTGATTGACCGCATGGCAAGCATGACCACTCAGCTAAAAACGTTTGCCTACAATAAACCAGAAACACTGCACGAGATATCGCTGACAAACGCTTTAGAAGAGACGCTACGCGTCTATCAATCTCAACTCGCGAAGGTAGATGTTCGGGTACGCATTCCCAACGACTTACCCAATATCATTGGCGAAGAGCAACGCCTACAACAAGTGCTCGGCAACCTAATTTCCAACGCATTAGATGCGATGAAAGAGACCCAAGATCCACAGTTAATGATTGCCGTTACACCCACTTCCGATAATGTCGAGGTCGTGGTAAGTGATAATGGGTGTGGGGTACCTTCAGACCAACTCGATACCATGTTCGAGCCTTTCCAAACCAGTAAAAAAATTGGTGAAGGACTGGGGTTAGGACTTTCCATCACCGCCAACAATATGCGAGATATGCAAGGGAAAATCAGTGCGCAGCTCAACGCTGATAAAGGCATGTCCTTCACCTTAATGTTTGAGCTCGCTCCTCATCGTAGCTAATCCAACGCCATCTACCTCTCCAGCTTTCTCCACGCAATTAAAGAGCAATAAATCCTGATCAACTTTATAAAGCGAGTTGCCTAACCTACGCTTAACTTGATGAATCGCCACATGCTATTCATCAGCGCAATTTTTGGTGGTTGACACCAAGTTTTAGCTCCCACCATCTAATTTATTGATAAGTAATTATTTAAAGTAAGAATGGATGCGTTATGAGAAAACTAACTTTAGCAGCAACAGGGGCGCTTTTTATTTTATCACCTCACGCTTTTGCAGCACCTTACGCAGCAGACGCTCGAAGTCACGGAATGGGAAATACAGGCGTCGTTTCCGCTGACTATTTAACCGCTCCTCTACACAACCCAGCCCTAGGCGCTCTCTATCGAGAAAATGACGATATCGGCCTACTCATTCCTGCTCTCGGCGTCAATATTCACGATGAGGATGAAGCTTTATCAGCCGTTGATGATGTTCAAGACCTTTACGATAGTATTCAGGGCATTCCCACACCTGCGAACGAAGCCGAACTTAATCGACTACTCGATCAATTAGATAAGAGTGCTCCAGTCGTCATTAATGGAGGTCTGAGCCTCGCGATTGCGATTCCGACACGCTACATGTCGGTAAACCTTTTTAGCGCTGGTTATGTGGAGATACTTGCGGCACCCGATATCTCAGATTCAACAAACACCGCAGATCGATACCTCAATTCTGCCGTCGACCTAGCGGCTTTCGGTAGTGCGGAATATGGCGTTGCCTTAGCTCGCGCATACACGATAGGTGGGCAGCAATTCGCATTTGGTATTACGCCCAAATACCAACAACTTAAAACCTATACGCAGCGTACAACACTAGATGACTTTGATATCGAGGATTACGACAAAAGTGAAGTATCAAAGAACACGTTCAATATGGATCTTGGGGTCGCTTGGTATCACAATGCATTCAGATCTGGCCTCTCGTTAAAAGACGTCTTCGAGCAAGATATAGAAACAAAACTAGGCAACTATACCTATGAACTCACGCCACAAGCGACCCTTGGTATCGGCTATGTCGGGGACTATGTAGCTCTGAGCCTAGACGCCGATCTCACCAAACAAAAGCGCTTTAAAGAGCTCGACGATGACACCCAGTTTATTCGAGTTGGTATCGAGGGGAATGCTTGGGGATGGGCGCAACTCCGCGCTGGTTATGAAGTTGACCTAGAAAATAATCTCGATAACTCGGTGACAGGTGGCATTGGCATCAGTCCTTTTGATGTGATCAGTGTAGACCTAGCAGGGTCTTACGCTGGCGATAACCAGTTTGGCGCGGCGGCGAATTTAGCATTTACGTTTTGAATACGAATGCCAACCTAAATTCACTTAGGTTGGCAGTGTTAACAACCATCCTATATCTCAATGTTTATCATTACTGACGTTTGGTGATGAACTGATAAAAACACGATCTCGCTACAAGTATCGAGATGTCTCCTACACTATTCTCAAGCAATAAATCCACAAACATTTCCTAGATATAAAGAGTGAGAAACATGATTAAGTTTCCAGATAATTTCCTTTGGGGTGGTGCCATTGCGGCAAACCAGGTAGAGGGGGCATACAACCTTGGGGGGAAAGGTTTATCAACATCAGATATGTTGCCAAACGGCATTCTAAGCCCGCATCAAACGCGTGAAGAACGAACGCCTGGCATCAAAGATCTTGCGATCGATTTCTACAATCGCTATCCAGAAGATATTGCCCTGTTTAAAGAGATGGGATTCACCTGCCTGCGCTTGTCCATCGCTTGGAGTCGTATTTTTCCTAATGGCGATGAGCTTGAGCCAAACGAAGAAGGACTGGCGTTTTACGACAAAATTTTTGATGAGCTGGCCAAAAACGATATGCAACCATTTGTAACGCTTTCTCATTACGAGATGCCTTACGCCTTGGTTGAGAATTATGGTGGTTGGGGCGATCGTCGAGTAATCGAGTTTTTCGAGCGTTACGCTAAAACCGTGTTAGAACGCTACAAAGATAAGGTCAAACTGTGGCTTACCTTTAACGAAATCAACATGTCACTACATGCGCCATTTACGGGAGTGGGCTTGCAAGAAGACGCCAGTGAACAAGACATTTATCAAGCGATTCACCACCAGCTTGTAGCAAACGCGAAAGCGGTAAAACTGTGTCAGCAAATCGTACCAAACGGCAAGATTGGTAACATGCTGCTTGGCGCAATCAACTACCCATACACCTGCAACCCTGATGATGTGCTTGCTGCTATGCATGAAAACAATAAGTGGTTGTTCTTCGGTGATGTGCAGACTCGTGGTCAGTACCCAGGATACATGAAACGTTACTTCCGTGAAAACGGCATTGAAATACAAATGGAAGCTGGCGACTTAGAAGACATTGCCTCGGCAAGTGTCGATTTTATTTCCTTCAGCTACTACGCAAGTGGCTGTGCGAGTGCCGATCCGCAACAAAAAGAAGTGGGTAACATCGTCGATAGCGTACCAAACCCATACCTTGAAAAGAGCCAATGGGGCTGGTTGATCGATCCAAAAGGCCTGCGCGTTTTGCTTAACTTCCTTCACGATCGTTACCAAAAGCCGCTATTTATCGTCGAGAATGGCTTAGGCGCTCGTGATGAATTCGATGAAAACGGGGAAATCCAAGACGATTATCGAATCTCATACCTTAATGATCATTTGGTTCAAGCACACGAAGCGATTCTTGATGGCGTTGAGTTGATGGGCTTCACCAGCTGGGGGCCAATCGACTTGGTGGCTAACTCAACAGCCGAAATGAGCAAGCGTTACGGTTATATTTATGTCGATCGTCATGATGATGGACAAGGAACGCTAGAGCGTAAACGCAAGAAGAGCTTCTACTGGTATCAAGACGTGATTCGTACTTCAGGCGGTTCATTGAAAAGCTAAGCCT
Organism: Vibrio sp. D3; assembly: GCF_043995865.1. Lineage (NCBI taxonomy): Bacteria > Pseudomonadati > Pseudomonadota > Gammaproteobacteria > Vibrionales > Vibrionaceae > Vibrio > Vibrio sp. D3. The sequence goes on from NZ_CP171886.1 coordinate 997,658, forward strand.
GTTGTCTGGATATAAAGTGCGACTAGGCATTCGCCTAAACCATCAAGCCCTGCATTTGCAGGGCTTGAATTTTAAGGTGTTAATGCATTTAGAGATTAAACTGCAATCTCTCCACCGTCTTCACGTCGAATAACCACCGTCGCCGCTCGTGGGCGCACAGAAACACCAGCAGGCGTTTCTTCGGCGGCATCTTCACTGTATGGCCAGTTGCCTGGGTGCTGAATATTCACAAACAATGATTTGTAATCAGGGCTGATAGTAAAGCCTGTCACTTCACAACCATTTGGTCCAACAAAGAAGCGTTTAAGCTCCGCTTGGTTATCCGCACCAATCACTGCTTGGTCACCATTCTCATCTGTTAGCTTAGATGGCACAACGGCCAACATTTGATCATTAGTGTAAGACGTAACTTCATCTGCGCCGTTATCGGTCTGAATCCACAAAATACCACGGCCATCAAACGCTAATCCGTCAGGGCTAGCAAACTGGTTTAGCTCATTCAGGCCAGAACGGTTGGTATCTGCATCACCATTTGCTGGCGAACCAAAGACAAAAATATCCCAAGTAAAGTCTGTAGCTGAAGCCCCTTCATCCCAACGAATAACGTGACCAAACTTATTGTTCAAACGTGGGTTCGCAGGATTGGTTTCATCAGTACGGCGCGTATTATTCGTCAATGTTAAGTAAACCGAGCCTGTGAATGGATCAACCGTACACCACTCTGGGCGATCCATTGGAGTTGCCCCAACGAGATCAGCCGCGCCTGCCGTATTAATGATAATTTCAGCCAATGAGTTAAAGTGATCCGCTAACGTACCACCAAATTTTGTTACGCTATCAAGAGTCAACGGCAACCAAGTACCTGTACTGTCTTCATTGAAACGCGCAACATACAGTGTGCCTTCGTCCATGTACTTATCGCCTGTCGCTAGGCGGTTTTCCGAGTTTGCATCTGCTGGATCCCACGCTGCCGCAGATTCAAATTTGTATAGGTACTCAAAGCGAGAGTCGTGACCAGAGTAGAATACCACTGGTTTGCCTTCTTCAAGCTTACCAAACGTACAGCCTTCGTGACGGAAACGACCTAGTGCAGTACGCTTTTTCGCACGCGAGTTTTGCGTGTAAGGGTCAATTTCGACGATGTAACCGTGACCATTGGCTTCATTACGGTAATCATCCATTGCACTTGCTCCTGTTGGAGCCACGTTAAAGCGAGAGAACTCATCGAGACGCTCTTCTGCATTTCCTGCAAGTGTTTCCCACAAGTAGCGTGTGCTTTGGTCATCAACACCAATGCGATCTTGTTCTTCTGTACGAGTCCCGGCATTAACAAAGTAACCTGGCCAGTTCTCTTCACACGTTAAGTACGTGCCCCACGGCGTATAGCCGTTGCCACAGTTGTTTAACGTACCACGTGCTTGGCTACCATCTGGCGAGAAACGAGTGACGGTTAGTGACGTGTGCGCCACTGGGCCAGATAAGTCCATTGCTGTCGCACCAGTGTAACGGCGATTTAGTGGATCAGTATCGACTAGCTTCCACATGTTATTTTCAAGCTGAATACGAACCACTGACACACCGTGCGCGTTAATCTCTTTACGCACTTCATCTACAATGGTACGTACGCCATTTTCAACCGTCGGACCGTTTGGATGCAGTGCTGATGTATCAATATACTCGTGGTTAATACATAGCAAGCCATCTGTGGTGCTATCGTTCAATGGGAAAAAATGCATGCCGTCATGGTGCATGCCTAGCGCATTTAACTGATCGGTACTGGTGTTGGTACCATCATTTTGCCATGCGCTGCCTTGTGCATTAAGTGGTGTTCCCCAAGGTACCAATACTTGTGCGGTGTAGCCTTGTGGAATTGAAACGGCGTCAGTGAGTGAGCCAGGGATAGATTCAAAGTTAAGAACGGCTTTAGATACGCCCGAGCCACTGCTTACTGTACTTCCTGAGTCAGACGAATTACAACCAGCCAATCCGAAAGCACCAAACGCTGTCATCGCACTGATACCTAAACCACCTTTTAGAATGCTGCGTCGAGATAGGCTCGCTTCTAATACTTCTTCAAATGGTTTGTTTTCACTTTGGTTATAACGTGTCGCGTCAAAGGTTTCCTTGCTCATTTTTACTTTCCCGATCTTATAGTTTAATTAATAAATAAGTGATTAGTTGAACGGCAAGAAGTTTGGAGAAGAAAAATGACAAAAGTGCTTAAAACATATGAAACTTGTGTTTCAGCAGTGCAGCAAACTCAGCAGCGTTACCAATTGAGCAATTAAGTTTTGGTCACATAATCACCAACTGTATCGCTTCATTCTGATTTTACTTGGGCTAAAGTGTGATAGAAGGTATAAGGTGTACGAATTCAAATCATCTACGAGAGATAATCATGAAATTAGACAAGATCGATAACAAGAGCCGTCGTATCCGTAAAAAGCTGTTCTTAGGTGAGTTCGCAATCCTAGGTTTCGAGATCAGCTGTGAAACAGACATCAACGACTTCGACCGTTACGATGCATTCGTTGATGACTTTATCGACTACATTGATGGGCTTGGCCTTTGCTTCGGCGGCGGTGGTCTAGAACTGTTTGAAGGCTTCCTATGCTCTACTGACCGTTACGGCAGTGCTACTGAAGAGCAAAAAGCACAAGTTATCGCATGGTTAGAAGCACGTCCAGAAGTGAAAAGCGCAAAAGCTGGCGACTTGGTTGACGCAAACTACCTGTAAGTAACAGAGTCATACTGACAATAATAAAAAGCTGGTCTCCGGACTGGCTTTTTTACTTTTGGAAGTGTGTGATAGTAAAAGTAGAGTGCTGGGAGGTTGTGCGGAGTGAATGTGAATGTGGCGTTTTTGAGCTGGCAATCAGCGGGAAACGGCGTTCCACTGCCAGCTCGTGCCTTTAGGTATCATTAACTATGATTTTTTAGCTGGTGCGTCTTTCGTGTCTTTCCAGTATTGAATACGCACACGATGTAGCTGAGCTCTTCTAGTCTTTTTCATAGTAAAATCCCTCATCTTATATAAGTAACGCTCCTTATGGAGCTTATTGTCTAAGGTCGAATCCCCTTCAATCTATAAGGGAACCAATTATTTAACCGTGACCAATTTCACAACATAATGATAATTACCGATTTCTTGCAGTCATCTTTGGCTAGTAAACGGCGTATTATCTCTCTGACACGGTTAACTTACTCACCAGATATGACAGAAAAATGGCAATCAAGTTCCCTATATTATCTGTCACTGAATCTTAATAATGATTCCTGAAAAATTTTGCAAGTAAGATATCAATTGCCCATCACTTTCAGCAGAGTAACTCTTTTCGCGTTCGTGATCGCAGTTGTGTGCGACCCAATTAAGGCTGGATTCGCTGCTGATATTGCTGACGGTACTCGCGTGGCGTAAGCCCTTTATACGTTTTGAAGTGACGATTAAACAGGGCTTGGTTTCGATACCCTACTCTCTCAAACACAATTCCAATCGGCAAAGGCGTTGATTGCAGCAAATCTGCGGCATGATTGATCCGCAATTTCATTAGGCGTTGGCTAAACGGCTCTTTAAAGTGCTTTTGAAACAATCTTGTGACCGCACTTTCACTCAGCGATAAGTAGTTCGCCAAGTCTGCGAGCGTCACTTTGCTAGCAAAGTGACGCTCGAGATACGCGTTGACACTTGCCACTCGTTCTCTTTCCTGTAATTCGTGTTCACTCATCGATAAATAAGAGTGAGTCATCAGTGTTTTCGCTCCTTCATCGTGAGCAATCAGAGACAAAACATGGAGAAATCTCGATAGTTGCTCCATTGCAGGAAACGTCATGAGCTCATGCAGAAGATCCACAACGTGCTGAGCTGTCCGCTCAGAAAAAACCACACCTTTGTTGGCCGCCTTTAAAAGCGGATCAAGCTTTCTAAGCTCTGCGCAATAGAACATCAAATTGGCAATCCACTCACGCTTAAACCAGATCACATGAGTCTCGCACTTGCTCTCGACCAATGTGGAATGAATAGAGTGAGGCACACCTGGAGCGATCAATAGCATTTGGTTGTGAGTCACTTCTAATTCGTGATGACCAATATGCAAACTGCCAGTGAAGTGGCGATGGATGACTAATTCAAACACATCATCGTGAAAATGGAGATCGTACTCTTTTTCTGGCTCATCAATGCGACGATAGCGCCAAGAAAAACCTGGTCTTTGCGGTACTTTTTCGATGTGTGCCATTGGCTACTCCACAAAATAGTATTGTTTCACGCTCAAATAATATCAGTATTGCCAGCTTAATCTTCATCACGCCGAAATAGTATTGATATTAAGCGGCATACTATCAACTTTGTATCGTCACGCTCCTTATTGTTGCCTTGAAAGACAAGATAACTAAGGAGGCTTTCATGAGTCACTTCACTGTCAAGCTACGCCAAGTCCTGCACAAAACACGTGACGAATGGGCAACATTCGCCATCAAAGAAATGGAAATTCCACCTAATACTATCGCCAAATTTTATGGCTACAAATCGAGTTGTGATCTTGAGCAAATTCTTAAACAGGATGTAAACGACGCCAACTCGGATATTTGCTCGATACCTTGTGCGACATCTCTCACAAGCGATGTAAGCAAAACGACCATCATTGACTAAGACAAAATCGAAAAATAAACATAACCCATTGAAAGTTATCACTTATACTATTTCAAACAATATTCACTGCCAAAGTTTTTTTACCTAGCTAATTGAGAGTAATCAGCAAAACATCAATACTGATTGTGTCGACAGGATGTTGGCGGGAACAGGAAAAAAGCCTAATGGACTAGGTATCTTCAGGATGAAGATTTGGTAGCTTAGGATGAGTTATCAGCAGGGATGTAGTTAAGCTCTAGGATAGAGTTCGCCCGTCAGGATGATAGGCAAGAATGGACACCGCTAGGAAGGCGATGAACAAGGAACTCGGTTAAAGGACTTAGCCACAATCAAGGATAGATGCAGGGAGCACCTATAGTAGCCGGATTGCTGCGAAAGAGAATAAGCCCCGTCTGGGAAACCAGGCGGGGTTTTATTTTGTCTGGTATTTATTATTCACGAGGCACCCGATTCTCTTGCGTCGATTTATTTCGTGCCGTGCTATCATTTTCTCTACGTCTTTCAGCAAGCTCACAGCAAATCTCACATTATGCTTAATCCTGTTTGGTTACATACATTTAAGACATTGATTGAAGTCGGTCATTTCACACAAACGGCAGAAAAACTTTTTATGACCCAACCTGGTGTCAGCCAACACATCAAAAAGTTAGAGCAAAGTTGTCAGCATGCGCTGATCAAACGTGAAAACAAAAGCTTCGAATTAACAGAGCAAGGTCGGATTGTTTACGCCTACGCGCTGGAGTTAGAAGAAAGAGAGAAAGCGTTGCTCGAAGAACTCAGTTTTGATGATGCATTTTCAGGCCACTGTAAACTGGCCTGTTCTGGCGCAATGGCATTGATGCTGTATGGCCCTCTTTTAGAAAAGCAAAAACAGCACCCAGGCTTATCGCTGCATTTAGAAGCCGCACCCAATCACTCGATTCTCAATGCAATAACGGAAGGAAGCATTGATATTGGAATCGTAACTGATGTTCCTCACAAAGGTTTATTTCACAGTGAAAGAATTGGTAAGGAGCAGTTGTGCTTAGTCCTACCTAATCAATACCGCGAAAGGCAGATAACACCACAACTCTTGCACAACTGTGGTGTCATTGCCCATCCTGATGCCAAGCACTACATGACGCTATTTTTTGACCAATGCGCGGAACAAGAGCTCCAAGAAATTAAGATGAGCGATTTACCATTATCCGGCTACGTGAATCAATTAAGCCAAATTTTACTACCTGTGAGTAAAGGACTCGGCTTCACCGTGCTGCCTCAAAGTGCTGTCGACAACTTCCCACAAAAAGATACCTTGCACATCGCACAACTGAAAAACACCGTGTGTGAAGAGTTATTTTTAGTTCGCAAACGAAGTCGTGTTCTGCCACTGCGCTATCAAACAATTAAAGATGTGTTATTGGACGTCATCACAAACTCAAAACAAACTACAGAATAGCCTAACGTTTTAAACTCGTCGTAATCCGTTTGCTTAAAAAAGTCCACAGACAACTTCCGGCTTACGACGCTGAGAATGCCTGATGATTCAACAAATTATTTTTGTCGTAACGACGAGTTTTTTTCGTTTTCTTCTCGCGAGAAAAAAACCTAAGGTGCGCACCTCTAACGAAGTGGTTGTCCAACCACACATCTAAATCGTTGAAGTCAGTAGGTAATATCACCTAAATATCACATACCTGCTGCATTCTATACTCTATACTTATATTTTTAATTTGGTACTGACTTACTAAGGAATTGCCATGCGTATTGCTATTCTCTCTCGTAATGAGAATTTATACTCAACCATGCGCCTAAAACAGGCAGGTGAAGAGCGTGGACATCAAGTAGACGTCATCGATACTCTGCACTGTTATATGGACATTACGAGCAACAACCCTAAGATCCGCTATAAGGGTGAAGAATTGCCACAATACGACGCTGTGATTCCTCGCATCGGTGCATCCATCACATTCTACGGTACCGCGGTTGTACGTCAGTTTGAAATGATGGGCACATTTTGTGTCAACGAATCGGTCGCGATCAGCCGCTCTCGTGACAAATTACGCTCGTTGCAACTGTTATCGCGTAAAGGCATCGGCTTGCCGCGCACTGGCTTTGCTCACCACCCTGATAACATTCAGGACGTGATCAAAAATGTTGGTGGTGCACCTCTAGTGATTAAATTACTAGAAGGCACTCAAGGCATCGGTGTTGTGCTTGCTGAAACCAACAAAGCAGCAGAAAGCGTGATCGAAGCATTCATGGGGTTGAAAGCAAACATCATGGTGCAAGAGTTCATCGAAGAAGCTAAAGGCGCAGACATACGTTGCTTTGTTGTCGGTAATAAAGTGATTGCAGCGATGAAGCGCCAAGCGAAAGAAGGCGAGTTCCGCTCTAACTTACATCGCGGCGGCTCTGCACAGTTAGTGCGACTAAGCAAAGAAGAACGCGCTACTGCGATTAACGCGGCAAAAGTCATGGGGTTAAACCTATGCGGTGTAGATATCCTTCAATCTAAAAACGGCCCAGTGGTAATGGAAGTGAATTCTTCACCAGGTCTTGAAGGTATCGAGCTCGCTACAGAAAAAGACGTTGCTGGTATGATTTTCGACTTTATCGAGAAAAACGCAAAACCACACGCAAACCGTACTCGTGGTAAAGGTTGATAATTGTTTGAGTGAGAGCCTGCTTAGTAGGCTCTCGTATTACTCATCGCTAGGATGACACTATGAATCAGAAAATGATCATTGGGAACGCCGAAGCTATTTGCTTACCTGAGTTAGGGATTACTCACCTTGAAGCGCGCATTGATACGGGCGCACAAACCTCTTCATTGCATGTAGATAACATTGATTGCTTTGAAAAAGATGGTCAGTCTTACGTTGCATTCGATCTACACCCGGATGTTTATCATTTAGAACAAGTGGTTCGCTGCACAGCGAAGCTAAAGGCAAACCGTAAAGTTAAATCTTCAAACGGTACCTTTGAGCATCGCTGCGTTATCACCACCATGCTGCGCATGGGTGACAAACAATGGCCAATCGACATTACGTTGACCAACCGTGAAAAAATGACTTACATGATGCTGTTAGGTCGTCAGGGCATGGCAGACAAAGTGCTGGTAGACCCTAGCCAATCTCATTTATTGGCATCTTAACCCCGTAGCTTCAGATGAGTGATCGAACGTTTTTGTTGAGCATCACTCGTCTGGCTTTATCTTCGCCTACTTCCTACGAAATAGCGCAAACAACAACCCCTTCGCTTTAACCTTTGTGACGCGCCAATGGGTCATCGGCTTAGTCGGCGCAGTATGCAGAATGTGCTGATACGCTTTCTCATCAAAAGTCACCTCTCCCCCGTGCGCCAAAAGCAAACATTGCGGATCCATCTCAAACACACGCTTTAATGATTGGCGATATTGGTTTGGATGAAATATGGGAAACGGCGCAATCAGGTGTTTCTTAACTTGCACCATCAAATCCGCCACATACAATACATCTTGTTCAGAATGATAAACCGACAAATCTCTATCTGTATGTCCCTGCGTTTCTAGTACCTGCCAATCATCAAACCCCGGAATACACTCACCATCGATGAGTTCGATATCGGGCTTTAACTTGCGCGAATACCACAGGTTTTGCTTTGGTTTACGCATCCGGTTCGCCATCCAGCGCGCTAACATCAAATCGGTCAAATGCATTAGCCAACCATCTACACCGCTATACCATTGGCTCTCTCGCTTTGCGGCCAATAGCTTACATCCAGTTAAATCACGCAGTTTGTGTGCGCCACCAGCGTGGTCTGGATGCATGTGAGTTACAACGACCAACTTTAGGTCAGAAAAAGGACGATGGAGTTGATGTTCAATAAAATCTTTAAGGTGAGGAATATCTGCTCGACTTGCACCATCAAGCAACATTAATTTATCGGGATATTCGGCGAGATACATGGTCTGAATGTATCCCTGAATTCTGTGCAGCTGCAAAATATGTCCTTATTTGAGTGAGATTTTTCATGACCGCTTCCTTGCTGGTCAGACCAACTATAACAGCTGAATGGACGCTCTGGTAAACAAATGTTCACATCAGCGCACGACAAGAAATCATAATCGAGATGATAGATTTTAATCATTAGACTCAGCGGCACTTTTATCCGTTAATGCGCGCACACGGAGTTCGTGTCAGGGTATGAGGTTAATGCCTCATGATTTGCTTTTTTGTACTTTTCCTTCTAGTTAATTAAGGACTTAAGTACATTTTTGTGAGAATAGAGTTGGAAAAAGCAACTAAATTAGACCGCATCCGCGCGGACTACAACGTTCACTACTGGAGCCAAGGTTTCTACGGTATTGATGACCAAGGCGAGGTTTACGTATCACCTCGTAGTGATCGTGCACATCAAATCCCTTTCAGTGCCATTGTAAATGAGCTAGAAGCGAAGCAGTTAAATCTGCCTGTATTAGTGCGCTTCCCGCAAATCGTGCACCAACGTGTGCATGGAATTTGCCACGCTTTCAACCAAGCAATTGAAGAATACCAATATCCAAACAAATACCTGTTGGTGTACCCAATTAAAGTAAACCAACAACGTGAAGTGGTGGATGAAATTCTAGCGAGCCAAGCTCAACTAGAAACCAAACAGCTTGGTCTTGAAGCGGGTAGCAAGCCAGAATTGTTGGCAGTACTTGCATTGGCTCAACAAGGCAGCTCCGTGATCGTGTGTAACGGCTATAAAGACCGTGAGTATGTGCGTCTTGCACTGATCGGTGAAAAGCTAGGTCACAAAGTATTCATCGTACTAGAGAAGCTTTCTGAGCTGGATCTGGTGCTAGAAGAAGCGAAAAGCTTGGGCGTAAAACCGCGCCTTGGTTTGCGCATTCGCCTCGCCTCTCAAGGTGCGGGGAAATGGCAAGCAAGTGGCGGTGAAAAATCGAAGTTCGGTTTGTCTGCATCGCAAGTGCTCAGCGTTATTGATCGTCTGAAACGCGAAGGCAACCTAGATGCGATGCAATTGGTTCACTTCCACCTTGGCTCACAGATGGCAAACATCCGTGACGTACGTAATGGTGTGAATGAGTCTGCACGTTTCTACTGCGAACTGCGCGCACTGGGTGCAAACATCGAATACTTCGATGTGGGCGGCGGTTTGGCAGTCGACTACGACGGCACACGCAGCCAATCATCGAACTCGATGAACTACGGCCTTGCAGAGTACGCACGTAATATCGTCAACACAGTGGGCGACGTGTGTCAGCAATACGAACAACCGATGCCAGTGATCATATCTGAATCCGGTCGTTCACTGACAGCGCACCACGCTGTGTTGATTTCTAACGTAATTGGTACAGAAACATACCAACCGGAAGAAGTGCATGAACTTGGCGCAGATGCTCCACTTTTACTACAAAACATGTGGCGAAACTGGGAAAACTTACAAGATGGTACAGACGCTCGCGCGTTAATTGAGATCTACAACGATACCCAAAGTGATTTGGCAGAGGTACACTCTCAATTCGCAACTGGCGTGCTTAACTTGGAGCAACGTGCGTGGGCAGAACAACTGTCACTGCGCATTTACTTCGAACTAAGCCGCAAGATGAGCACTAAAAATCGCTTCCACCGTCCGATTCTGGACGAGTTGAGCGAACGTCTTGCAGATAAGTTCTTCGTGAACTTCTCTCTCTTCCAATCTCTACCAGATGCTTGGGGTATTGATCAGGTGTTCCCTGTTCTACCACTTTCTGACCTTGGCGATGCGGAAGAGCGTCGTGCGGTAATGTTGGATATCACCTGTGACTCTGATGGCGCGATCGATCACTACGTTGATGGTCAAGGCATCGAGAGCACGCTACCTGTACCAGCTTGGAGCAAAGACAAACCATACCTAATGGGCTTTTTCCTAGTAGGCGCATACCAAGAAATCCTTGGTGACATGCACAACCTATTTGGTGACACCCACAGTGCAGTAGTCAATGTTGATGAACACGGTCAATTTGAGATCAGTTACATCAATGAAGGTGATAGTGTAGAAGACATGATGCGCTACGTTCATATCGACGTGGATGCGATTCGTGACAATTACAAACAATTGGTTTCCCAAAGAGTTGAAGCCAATGAACAAGCACAAATCCTAGCAGAACTAGAACAAGGTCTAGCGGGATACACCTATTTAGAGGACTTCTGATATGAATGATTTGTTTACTAAAACCGATTATTCGCTTTACTCCAACTCTATGTCGTTTTTACGTCTACCGTACATTCGTAATCCGGTATCGGCAGACGCAGACGTTGTGGTGCTAGGGGTTCCTCTGGACATGGCTACATCTGGTCGTCCAGGCGCACGCATGGGGCCAGATGCGATTCGCCGTGCCTCAGTCAACTTGGCATGGGAAGGTAAGAAGTTCCCGTGGGACTTCAACGTATTGGATAAGCTGAAAGTGATCGACGCGGGTGACCTCGTGTTCGATTGCGGTGATGCGGAAGATTTCACTTACCGTCTAGAGGCAGCAACCAGTGAAATTCTAAAAAGCGGTAAAACCATGTTGGGATTGGGCGGTGACCACTTCATCACACTGCCTATCCTGCGTGCCTACGCGAAGCATCATGGTCAAATGGCTCTGATTCACTTTGATGCTCATACGGATACCTACGCAAATGGCAGTTCATACGACCACGGTACGATGTTCTACCATGCGCCGAAAGAAGGCTTGATCTCTGCGAAGAACTCCGTACAAATCGGTATTCGTACTGAATACAAACAGCAGGATCACGGCTTTAATGTGATTAATGCGATGCAAGCGAATGACATGTCGGTGAACGAGATCTTAGAAGAGATTCGTCGTACCGTCGCAGATAAGCCAGTGTATGTTACTTTTGACATCGACTGCTTGGACCCAGCCTTCGCGCCGGGAACAGGTACACCCGTTTGTGGTGGCTTGAACTCAGACAAAGCACTGAAGATCATTCGTGGCTTAGCCGGTATGAATATTGTGGGTATGGATGTTGTAGAAGTATCGCCTCCGTACGACCACAGTGATGTTACCGCATTAGCGGGAGCAACCATCGCGCTAGAAATGCTTTACGCATACGCATCTGGCCGAGAATAAACATAATCATTTCTAAGGGAGCTTCGGCTCCCTTTTTGTTCATGGTGCCTTCTGCAGTCTTTTCTTCGTTCGAACCATGTCTTGCTCTGGCTAACCAAAACAATTCTTATCCCCTCAATTTTAACCATAAAAACCAATGACCTACAAGTGGGTTTACATTCACAACAAATAAGAGATTTAACATAATTCAACAAAGAAAAGCAGCCTATTTCCGAATGCAAGTTAAGATTAGTTTTTCTAATGAATATTATAGATTTTTATCTTGCTCAACTTCACACTTTTCGATTGCTAATTGTACACGCAAAGACTAATATCTCGCGCAAATAGCCCCGTAACACCAAAAGTTTGTTGGCACTCTGCATTAGAGCGCTAAGGGTTTTTACGTCTTAAATTTTTTGGAGAGATACGCAAATGTCTGCTTCGTTTCCATTAGCGAAACTTACCTTTTTAATCGCAATATTGACTGCCGTGGGTCAAATGACCCAAACAATGTACGTGCCTTCAATCGGTCATATGGCGGGTGAGTTTTTGGTGTCTGCGTCATCACTTCAAGCTGTGATGGCTTGTTACCTAATTCCATATGGCTTATCGCAATTCGTGTACGGTACGTTATCGGACCGCTTAGGTCGCAAGCCAATCATCATAGCAGGCCTACTTATCTACATCGTAGGTACATTGGTGGCGCTCTTTGCACACCAATTTGAATGGTTCTTGATTGGTAGTTTCATCCAAGGTTTAGGTATTGGCTGCGGTGGTGCGATGTCACGCACTCTGACTCGCGACTGTTTTGAAGGTTCTGAGCTACACAGAGCAAATAGCTTAATCAGCATGTGTGTGATTTTCTCACCATTGTTGGCTCCCGTGCTTGGCGGATACTTAACCGAAGCGTTTGGCTGGCGCTCTAGCTACCTATTCTTAGCGCTGTTTGGCATTGCAGTGGTGATTACCATGATGACCAGCATGATGGAGACGCTACCAAAAGAGAAACGCAAGTTCGAACCAGTAGCCAAAAGCTACAAACACGTTTTATCAGATCGCCGCTTCCAAGGCTTTTTGATCTGCCTAGTTGCGACGTTTGCTGGCGTAGGTGTGTTCGAGGCAGCAGCTGGGGTATTGCTAGGTGGTGTATTGGCATTACCAGCGACCACAGTAAGTTTGCTGTTTATCTTGCCGATCCCGGGTTACTTGGTGGGTGCGGGCTTATCTAGCTACATCGCGCAGCGTCGCTCTGAGCGTCGTGCTTTAAATGTGGGCTTGGTATCGATTTTTGTTGGCTCTGCTATTGTGCTCATCCCTGGCTTGTTTGGTTTAACCACGGCGTTAACGCTGGTTGGTGGCGCAACCGTGTACTTTTTGGGTGCGGGTATCCTATTCCCAGCAGCAACAACCGGAGCAATTGCGCCATTCCCATATCATGCAGGAACAGCAGGCGCGACATTGGGTGGCATGCAAAACTTGGGAGCAGGTATTGCGACCTTGCTTGCATCACTATTTCCAGCGCATAACCAGATGCCACTAGGTGTTTTGATGATGGCAATGTCGGTAATTGCAATGCTTGGGCTCATGTGGGTAAATCGAGCGCACAACCACTCAAACGAAGTGCCGCAAGTCATCTGATCATTATCGACTAACGTTCAAAATCCAAAAGGGACACACTAAACTAGTGTGTCCCTTTTTTCATATCACACTATATCGATTTACTGATGAGAATGATTTAACTTTCGAATTGATATTTGTTAAAAATAACAGCTGCTTACACAATGTGTTTTCAGCTCCCTTCAAATTGAGTAGCCAACTCGGAATTATTGAGAATTCTCACTTTTTCGGCACACCCCATAACAAAGAATGGACAACTGAAAACCACTAACGAAATGAAAGCCCAGCCCTCAGGATGAGGCCACTTGGGCGTATAATAAGGATAAAAACAGATGCGTTTCACTTTAACTACGTTGGCCGTCTCGGTCGCTCTTGTCGCCGGATGCAGCAATCAAGGAACTCCCAGCATGACTCAATACTCCCAATCACAGATCGTTGCTCAACAAACTCAAGCTCCGGTTGCGAAAAAAGTCCCTCACGCGATGACTATTCATGGTGATACTCGCGTTGATAACTACTACTGGATGCGTGACGACGAGCGTAAAGATCCGGAAATTTTGCAGCACCTAGAGCAAGAAAATCAGTATGCGGAAACCGTTCTCAAGCACACTGAAGCTCTTCAAAATGAGCTATTTGAAGAAATTAAAGGTCGCATAGCAAAAGACGACAACTCCGTTCCTGTGCGTAAAGGCAACTACTTCTACTCAAGTGAAGTGACCGGAGATAACGAATACGAAGTTCACCTTCGAGCTAAAGACTTTGCAGGCAAAGACAAGCAAGTCATTTTAGATGTCAATGAACTTGCAAAAGAACATGAGTTCTTCAGTATTGGCGGCTTGTACGTTAGTCCGAATGAAAACTTACTGGCGTATGGCGAAGATACATTAAGCCGCCGCGTTTACACTCTTAAGATCAAAGACCTGACAACAGGCAATTACCTACAAGATGAAATCGAAGGCGCCTCAAGCGCGATTGCATGGCAGAACGATAACAACGCCTTTTACTACATCAAAAAAGATCCACAGACCTTGCTGGGCTACCAAGTGTATCGTCATGTTTTAGGCACGCCACAAAGCAGCGATGAGTTGATTTTTGAAGAAACCGACAGCGCCTATTACACCTCTCTAAGCAAAAGCAAAGATGGCGAAGATATTTATATCTGGCATTCCAGTACAGAAACCAGCGGCGTCTCCATCATCGATGCGAACAACCCTAAAGCAAAGGCGAAGCCTTTTTATCCTCGTGAAAATGGCATTGAATACAGCATTTCTAAGCTAGGCGATTGGTATTACATTTATACCAACTATCAAGCCGTGAACTTCCGTTTGATGAAAGTTAAGCAAGAAGAGATGCACAATCGCTCTAAATGGCAAGACGTGATTGCCGCAGACGACAACACTCAACTTGTCGACTTCGAGCTATTCGATGATCACCTCGTCTATGAGCAGCGCTCTAACGGCCTAGCAAGCGTCACTGTACGTCAGCTCTCTACAGGAAAAGAATTCCCCCTCACATTTAATGACGATGCGTTTGCTGCCTATTTGACAGGTAACCTAGAGCTGGATAACGAGAGAGTTCGTATTTATTACAGCAGTTTAACCACTCCAGGAACCTACTACGATTTCGATCTAAAAACGGGCGAGTCAGAAATCATGAAGCAAACACCTGTACTTGGTGATTTTAATCCTGACAATTACCAATCAGAACGCATTATGATCACAGCCCGTGACGGTAAAGAAGTACCCGTTTCTTTGGTGTATCGTAAAGACTTATTTAAGAAGGATGGTACGAATCCACTCTACCAATATGGTTATGGCTCTTATGGAGCAACCATTGAGCCAACTTTCCGCTCGACACGTTTGAGTCTATTAGACCGCGGCTTTGTTTACGCCATTGCTCATATTCGTGGATCTGAAATGCTTGGCCGTCCTTGGTATGAAGATGGTAAAAAACTGACCAAGCAAAACACATTCAACGACTTTATTGATGTGACTAAAGGTTTGGTTGAACAAGGCTATGGCGCGAAAGATAAAGTCTTCGCTGTTGGTGGCTCTGCAGGTGGTCTCTTAATGGGGGCAGTCATCAACCAAGCACCAGAATTGTATCGCGGTATCGGTGCACATGTTCCGTTTGTGGACGTGGTAACCACCATGCTCGATGAATCAATTCCATTGACCACCAATGAATATGATGAATGGGGTAACCCAAATAACAAAACATACTATGACTATATGTTGAGTTACTCGCCTTACGACAACATCAAGGCGCAAAACTACCCAAACATGTTGGTAACGACTGGCTTGCACGACTCTCAAGTACAGTACTTTGAACCAATGAAGTGGGTCGCCAAACTTCGTGAAATGAAGACAGACGATAACGTCTTGTTGTTCAAAACCGATATGGAAGCCGGACACGGCGGCGCATCTGGTCGATTTAAACGCTTAAAAGAAGATGCGCTAGAGTATGCGTTCTTCCTCGATTTACTCGATAAAAAATAAGCGTATTAATAGAACTGCATCTCTAACAACAAAAATGCCCGCAACTTGCGGGCATTTTTTATAGACGCGCTCTCTAAACAGAGAGTTGGGGTACCTAAGCACATCATTACCAGTGTCTCTTATAGCCAACGGAAAGCAGAAAGAAAAACGCCTACTCACAACGAGTAGGCGTTAACACAATAAATGTGTTTAGGCAGTAGAAACTGGCCTATTTATTAGAAGTAGTAACGAGCACCTAGAGTCCAGTAGTCGTTCTCTTCGCTAGTGTAATCGTTACCTAGGTCAAACTGGTAAGCAGCAAACGTTACGAAAGCAGGAGTTACAGCGTACTCTGCTTGTAGCGCAGTTTCGCTTGAAACTGTCTTGTTGTCTTCTTCGTCTTCTACGCCTTCGTAGTTAACGCTGAATGTCCAATCGTTTACGCCGTATGCCAAAAGAGCTTCAAGTTGAGAAGTCTCTTTACGCATGTCGTAGAAGTAATCGTTCATACCGTATACTACTGCTGCGTATAGACCTGAACCGTACTGACCGTAGTTTACAGAGAATAGGTGTGATTCAGCATTCTTAGTACCTAGAGTCGCGTTTTTAACATCACCGCCGCTGTATACGTAGCCTAGACCAAAGCCAGCTACAGAACCGCTCAGTGCAACTTGACCACGTTGCTCGTATGTTGTTGCATCTGAAGTTTGCTCACCTTGCCAACCTAGACCTAGGTTGAAAGCAAAGCCTTCACCAAATTCAAAACCTTTACGGTAGCTAAGCATTTTATCAGCACGAGCTGAGCCTAGGTTGCCGTGGTTGTCGTACAAAAAGTCGTTCGCAAACGCGATTGGTAGATCCGCAACACCAGCTACATCGTAGTAAGGTGACCATTGAGTACCTGCCACAAGGCGACCGTACTGCTCGTGAGTTGCACCGATGTAACCTAGACGAGTTTTGAATGACTGTTCACCACCGTCAAGGTAGTTAAGTGCCCATTCGCCTTTAGCGTCGATAGTAATACCGTTGCCAATGTCTTTCTTACCCGCAACGTTAATACGTGGAGACACTTGGTGAACTTTTACATCTTCTTCGAAATACTCACCCACGCCAACTGAAACGTGACCGCCGATCGATAAAGATGTACCATCGCTGTTATAAACTTCTGCTGCGAAGGCCTGTGAACCACATGCTAGTGCCGCCACTGCAACGGCTAGAGTTTTCATTTTCATTGTTAACATCCGTATAGTTGTTTGTACCGGTTCGCTTAGAGACAGATTAAATCCGAATCAATCGCAACGAACACATAACAAAGTAGTAATGAAATAGAAATGAAACAAACACTTTCTTATGCAACCAGTGGTATTAATGCTCACATTTTGAACTAAGTCACAAAAAAATAGGGAACTTTTCATTCCCCATCATAAAATCTGTGGCTTTTTACGTGTCACATCTCCCAACGTGCGAGTGGCTTCTCAGTTTTGATACCCTTACTGCCCCAGCGGTCAATAACATCAATTTGCAGTATACGACTCGGTTTAATAAGCGATGTCAAGGTTTTCGACGGTCGTTTATCCGTCACTAACCATAGCGTTTTATCTTGTTCAAACTGAGCTTTTAAAGATAATTTGTCTTCTTCTGTCCACTCGAGTTCTGGCTTAAATTCGCGCCCAACCACAAACAATTGGTTGCCAGAGGCAAAGTCCTCTAGTGACTCACTCATCAGTACCACTGAATCGATGCCTTTATCGAAGATCTCTGCCTGTTGTTGGTTGATCAGTTCACGCACATTGAGCATAAAAGCCTGTTGATTCGTTTGAATCGCCTTTTGGTGTTCAGGATATACACGTTGTAGATCCTCTCCAACAATGCCCGCCATTCGGATTAAGTTTGTAGGGTTCAGCCACGCGTACTTCGATGTTGACCCGTTTTCCAATGTCAGTGCTGCAACTCCTTGAGCTCTAGGAGAAATGGCCTGCGATGCATCGATTTCAATCAAGTGAATGTTGCCCTGTCGAGCGTAAACATAAGTCGGGTCTTGTTTCCAAATAGCACCAAGAGTAATAGCAACCGTCGCGGCTTGACCCGCTTGCTTAACTTGCTCTGTACCTTTATTTGCGAACCAGTTCTCAAGACGCTCAACGCCGTAACGCTTTGGAGGCAGATACTGAGTCTCTATCCCTGTACCTTTCATGAGTTGCTCAGACAACATGTACGTGACGGGAGTGCTGGTTAAAATGTCTTTGGCGCTTGCCAACGATGGAAGTGTCGTCGCTATAACCAAACCAAAAGTTATCGCTAATTTTTTTATCTTCATGTTCATTACTTTATAAAAAGGGTTACGCTTTTTTGATAATTCGGTAAACCGTTGCTGTTAGGAAAAATGCCGCAGAAACAATGATGATGGATGCGCCTGATGGCACTGGTAGCTCAAGCTCCATCGGCAGTATGGTTCCGACTAAACACGCAATGGTTGCCAATAAAGAAGAAAGGAGAACGAAACTGCCCATGCGTTTAGTCAATAACCTAGCCGTTGCACCAGGAATCAGTAGCAATGCACCAACCAATACCGCGCCAATAATCTTTACCGCGGCGATGGTGACCAAGGTGATCATCATGACAAATAAGTAATCATAAAAGCTGGTATTAAAGCCGCGTACACGTGCAATATCCGGGCTAATACAAGTCAGCAAAATGCGGTTAAACGTTGGAATAAGAAGCAGTAATATGATCAAACAACTGATCGCTAAAATAAGGATATCGTTGTCCGTCACAGTCAAGATCGATCCGAACAACACGTTCTCCAACATGTGAATGTTGATCTTACGAGCGACGTACATTAACAGCGCAGCACCAACCGCTAACGCTAGTGCAAGAAAAACCCCAACCAGTGTATCGTAAGGTACATTGGTACGATTACGAACAAAGTGAAGCAACAGCGCAAAAATCATACAAAAGCTAAACAAGCCGATGATCGGATTCTCTGGCGGCTCACCGAGCAACACACCAATCGCGATTCCGGTAAGCGCAGCGTGCCCAACCGCTTCAGAGAAAAAAGCCAGTCGCTTGGCGATGACTAATGTCCCAAGACCACCAAGTAATGGTCCTAATATCAACGCAGCCACAATTGCGTTCACCATGAAGGCATAAGAAAAGCTATCGCTTAACCATCCAGCTTCAACGCCGCTAACCGCTAACTCTCGTAACCAATCCATTATGCAGCCTCCACTTTTGCTGTGTAGTGCTTAAATAATGTTTCTATACGATCAGGGCTTAGCACATCTGAATGGTGACCTGACGCCACAATTTGACGATTTACGACATGGACCTGAGCATCTAAACGGCGCACTGCGGTCACGTCATGGTGTACTGCCAGTACCGTTTTGCCTTCTCCAACGACTTCATGAATCAAACCTTCAAGATACCGAACACCTTGCTCGTCCATACCAGTTGTAGGTTCATCTAAAACCAATAAATTGGGCTCATCCAGTAAAGCTTGCGCAAACAAAACACGCTGTTGCTCACCGCCAGAGAGTTGCCCCATACGACGATCGCAACGCGTTGCCATGCCCACGCGATCCAGCTGGGCCAGGGCATGTTGAGTTTGTTTAGTTTTACGTCGCCAA
Source organism: Vibrio sp. D3 (assembly GCF_043995865.1). Taxonomy (NCBI): domain Bacteria; kingdom Pseudomonadati; phylum Pseudomonadota; class Gammaproteobacteria; order Vibrionales; family Vibrionaceae; genus Vibrio; species Vibrio sp. D3. The sequence goes on from NZ_CP171886.1 coordinate 1,017,089, forward strand.
AATAGAGGGATACGGGTTTGATTAAGCAGCACAAAATCCATCACGGTTAACGGGAGGCTTGCCTCGAACATCGCCTTTTGTGGTACATATCCTATCTTACCCGATGCAGCTGATTGCTCTGGCCAATTGAGCGCTATGTTTCCCGAAAATGGTGTTAGCCCAAGTATCGAACGAAGCAAAGAGGTTTTCCCACCACCATTCGGCCCCATGATAACGTGGCATTTATCGCTCTCGAATTCAGCGCTGATGTTCTGCAAAATAATATTGTCGGCGTATTTTAGGCCCACGTTACTTAAGGAAACGGAAGGTCCAGTCATTACTCCTTTTCCCCTGCTCGCTTGCTCGCAACAAACTTCATTGCCTCAATGAGCGTTTCCACGTTATCTCGCATCTCAAGTTCGACTTTATCAGCCTCATACTCACCGTGAGTCATGTGAGAAAAGCGATAAAGCTGCACCCCAGTCGCCTCTTCGATGGTATCAACAAAACGGTTCGGCATATTGAGCTCATAAAACAGCACATCAATACCCGATTCACGAATTTTCTCAATCGTTTCCTGCAACTGACTGGCACTTGGTTCAACACCATGAGCAGGCTCAATGACAGCGGCAACGTCAACACCAAACTCCTGAAGGATATATCCGTAAGCATTGTGGGTTGTCGCCACCTTCATACCAGCCGTGTCCAACTCACCAAGAGACAACATTGCATCACGCTTCATCAGGCGGAAAGTTTTCGCATATTTACGAGCATTTTGGCGATAAAAAGTAGCGTTGTCTGGGTCCAGTTTACTTAGCTCACTCGCGATGGTGTAAACCTTTTGAATAGTGGTCGATAGACCAACAAAGGTGTGAGGGTTCACTGCACCTTGACCAACTGACTGCCCCATCGCCGGTAACAGAGGCACTTCTTTGTTCGCTTCGATAACCACGAGATCATCACGCTGAGAGGCTTTGATCACTTTCAGTGCAAAATCGTCATGACCAATACCATTGATCACTATCGCATCCATTTCATTTAAACGTTTAAGATCATTGGGTTGCGGTAAATAGTTATGAGGGTTAAAACCAGCATCGACCAGAGGAATGATGTTCGCCTTGTCATCAACAACAGCTTTGACATAGCTGTAATAAGGTTGAAGCGTAATACCAATACTGAGTTTATCGGCAGCAAAGCCTGTAGAAGACACCGTCAATAACACGGTGGCTGTAAGAATACGACGTAAAAGAGAGCGTTTGATCATAGTACTTATCAATTATGTTGTCTTAATGGGCGTGAGAATGGGAAGAAGAGGAATCTGACAGAACGATTTGTTGCCAGCCATGCTGGCGGCGTTTTGCTAGATCGCTTAGTACCTCCGCATTTAATGATCGGCTAGAATCACTAAACCAAATATCAGCTTGAGAGCCACGGCTATCCAGAAGCATAGAGGCAGAACCTTGGGCATTTTTCTTCATGCCAATGTAGACTCCGTCATCGATTCGTTTCCACTGATGAGACCCTTTGCGCTTCCAATTTTGGTCTTTTACGAATGGAGCAACCCAAAGCGCCTCCATGTCAGAGACCTCAGGCCAAGTTCCAGTTTCTAGCTGCAAATCACGAATCTCTTCATGAGCAAGCTTAAGTTCAGCGATCAAACCCAACTCGTTTTGATGTAAGTCCGTGATTAAAACTTGATGAGCCTGTATGTCTGGCTTTTCATTCGCGACCTGATGGTAGGGCATAAGTATGGCTGCAGAACCGAGAATCACTGCTATAGTCAGTGCGACCCACTTTCCTTCTCGGTTACCATCATCAGGGCGAACTTTCTGTACACTCATTTCTCTTTCAGCTCAACGATATCCACTTCCACCGGGCTTTCATGTCCGGCATCAAATACCAAATAGAAATCTGTTTCAGGGTGAGTAAATTCTGCGATGGAACGCTTATCTGTTTTTTCTTTGGCGATCAGATTGTCGTCGTAATCGTACATTTCGACATCGTAGTCGACCGCTGTCGATCCATCCGAGTAGCCCGCTTCACAAATCACTTTATCTTGCGCCAAGTGACAACTCATCAGAGGGAAGTGTGCAGCAGCGTGAAAAGAAGCAAATCCAGAAAAAAGCAAAGCAGCTTTGAGAAGAGAAGTGTTATTCATGATGATTCCAAAATGGCCCAGCGATTGCTGAGCCTAATTCGATTAGTTAAGTTGAGTTTCAAACGTAAGGTGAACATTGGCACTCGCTTTATCCGCCAATGGATTATCTTTTAATTCACCTTTGTAGTTCGCTTTCATTAAGTAGCGCCCTGCGACCTCTGGCGTGAAGATCACTTTGCCATCTTTATCACTCACCACATCGATTTGTTCTTGATGATTTCGGTACATGGTGCCTTCTCGTGTAATCTCCGCTGTGACGCCCTCTTGTGGCTCACCATTGAAGAAAAACTGGAAAGTGACTGGTTCACCTTCAATGATGTCCGATGGATGCGTGACCGGCTTCATCTCCAGCATTTTGCCTTCAATCTCCAACGCTTTGTCCGTTGGCATACCAACCGTAATGTAGCTTTCTGCTCGGGTGTAGCTTAGTTGAGTAACCACATCACGCACCTGTTCTGGAAGAACATCATGACGCTCAGCTTTGTTTGCTCGCGCCCATTTCACCGTATCACGACGACCCGCTTTGTATTGGGTGTAGTAGCTCGGCTGATTATTGATCGCGACTTTGTGCGTGCCTTCTTCCGTAAAAAAGAAATCAAACATAGAACGACGTTTGCCACGAACAACAAAGTTAGGACGCTCAGAACGGCCATCCGGCATCACCACGAACGCTTGGTCACTACCCGCAGGCTTATCAAAAACAAACGTTCCGTGAGAAGCAGTAACATCAAATGTCAGCCAGTCACCGCCTTCTTTTGAAACCGTAAAGTGAGAAGGCAGAACCCAACGTGGATGCGCTTGTGCGGTGGTTGTTGCAGCCAATCCCATTGCCATTACACTCGCCAATGCCACTGCTTTGATTTTGGTTTTCATTGTTGTGTCCTTTAATCACTTAACTTGATAATTGACGGTGATGACACCCGTCTCTTGTGTTGGTTTAAGCTCATAGCGCACTTCACTGTCCGCTAGCGTTATTTTTTGACGTAAGTAGTTTCGCCCACCATGTTCACGAACAACTTCGACGTACAACGTGTAATTTCCTTGCTCCAAACGCTTTCCTGCATCATTGGTTCCGTCCCAGACAAAACGGTACTGTCCAGCAGGGCGCGTTGCAGACGTCACCGCATCAACAAGTTCACGATCATAACGACCCGCTTTTCTCCACCAGCTGCGCAGGTCTTTTAGCCATTCGTCTTTTCCTACCCATAGCTGAATGGTTTTAACCGGTTTACGCTGGTCATTTTCAACCCACACCGCCACATAAGGGCGTGCGTACATTGAAGTGTCTATCTTTGGAAGTTCGAATTCGAAATCGATCTTCGCGTTATCTGGTAGAGGAGCCGCAGAAAGAGAGAAAGGAGCAAAAGCCGCGATCAAAGCGGCTTTACAAAAGTGATTACGGCGGAAAAATCTTCCTGTGTTCAACATAAGTGTTCTCTAAAAAAGCTGTTATGGAACAGCAACAAAATAAATCACGAGCGACAGTAACGTACCAAAGCTCATCCATTGCATTGACGTTCTAAGCGTCTTCTTCTTAGGCAGTAATAAGCACACACCTGTTAGAACAAAAAACACCATCAAAAGCGCAGTGACGTCGATAAACCACTTCCAAATCCCACCACTGTTGCGGCCTTTATGTAGATCGTTCAACAACGCAACAATACCGTAGTGCGTCGTTTCAACCTCTGCCGCACCGGTGGTCATATCAATAAAGACCGTAGCGTTATAACCTGGGCCTTTAAAATCCATAGACAGCTCTCCGAGTAACAACTCACCTTGCTCAACTTCGGTATACACATCTAGTGCGGAGGGAGTGCCGCGAAGCTCGGTTTCTTTAGTCAAGAAAGCCACCAGCCCTTCACGATTAGGTTGAAAGGTATCTGAATGTGAGAATAGAACTGAGTGCGGAACCGTCAGAGTATGTTGTTGAATGATAGGTTCACGGCGTTCAAATAATTCGGGGCGATTGAGGGTAATTCCAGTTATTGCAAAAAACAGCGTAACTAAAAGAAGAGCCATCGAAATATAGATATGTAGGCGGCGAGCCCAAGTTTGAACACCTTTGCTTTTAAGCAGCATAGAAACAATCATCACCAATAAATGTGGGGCATAATTTAGGTGATAATCATTCGTATTGGCATTTAATTTACATTGTTTACTTTTTCAATTCAGCTTGGCTGGCGCATGTTGTAACTATTTGCGCCAATATGAGTGACCAATTGCCTACCCTCTAGATAATAACCCTATTGATTTTAATGACTCAAAATTTAATGATATTTCCAATACTAAAAAGTGGGATAGACTCCACCAAAATGCGCCTTTATGTATATTTAATGAAAAACTTAAAAGCTATCGATAAGCTAGATTAAAAAGGTAAGCTAAGAAGTTAGTGTAGGGTTAGATAGAGAAGATTTTCTGATGCTAGCCAAACGTTATGGTGCAGTTCAGAAGGAAAAATATGAACAAGAATGTTGTAATAATTCTCTTATCACTTTTCTCAAGTGTCACTTTCGCAAGTGAAAAGTTTGAAGCCAGTTTGTTTAACAACGTAAGCCAATCTATCGATAATTATGGTGCGAAAATAAAGCAGTGCGAATCTATGGCAGACCAGAATACACCTGACAAACAAACTCTAGAGTATTCAAAGAAGCATATAGAAGCATTTACTCCTGTTCTGCCGTTTTTAAGCGAGAAAGCTTTTGAGGCTTGTGTATTAAAAGAGAAGCAAGAACTAGCGTATTATCTATTAATAGCAAAAAATAACGCTTCAAGAACTTCAACATTAAAGCTTGTAGAATCGACTGAAAGCCTTACTTTTCATATCGAACCTACATCGAGAGAAAAGTTTGAAACACTGAGCAAAGTACATCAAGAATATATAGAGAAAAGCCCCTTTTTCTCCCGACCATTTGATGCGTTAGCCTTTTATGAAAAGCTCATACAGTAAATAGCCTTTATTACTTTAGACAAAAAAATACCCGAGACTGAGCTCGGGTATTTAATAAAAATGTTCGCTATGAGTTCTGCGTCGATTCTACTTTGCGTAGCTGTGATAGATACTTAACCCAACTTTTTGCCTGATTCGACGGTTTTATCTCATCCGCTCTTTTGGCATTAGCAAGTGCATCGTCAAACCGCTTAAGCTTGTAGTAAGCGCGAGTTTTGATAAGTGCGACATCCGCTTTACGACCGCTGACCTTATCGAGCGCGGCAAGGGCATCTTTATAGTGGCCTTCTTGCACCAACAATTGAGAATAGTTCCAGTAATACTGTCGGTCTAACTGAGCAGCAACACGCCAACTATCGATAGACTCTTCCCACTCTTTTGCCATTTGCCAATACGTCGCTTGCTGAGCTTTCAGTTTACTATTCGAGTTTACATCCTCTAGCTCGTTCATCACCAACGCAGCTCTCTCAGGAATACCTCGTTTAGCGTACAATTGTGCCAGCAGCTTTAAGTCATCTTGGCTAAGTTGTAACCCTTTCAGTTTTGCCAACGCCAAAGAGTCCAGAGCACGTTTGTTGTCATCAACACGCAGGTAAAGAGCAACAAGCTGGCGCCACCATTCAATTCGCTCAGGTTCAATCGCGATCAAGCGTTTGATGGTCGAGATTGCCGGCTTCCACTTTTTCAGTTCTAGCTCAGCAGAAAGCTTTATCGACAATGCGCCAAGCTTGTCTGGCTGACCAAACTTCTCATAACGAGCCATTGCTGAAAGCACTTTTTGCCACTGACTCAGTTGATAATGAGATTGGGAAATACGCAGCCATAGCTCATGCGCTTTTTGACCTTTAGGAATGTTTTTGCTCAAGGCATAGTAATGAGGTAACGCCTTAGAAAAGCGTTGCTCGTTCAGCAGTATATCTGCCAACATTTTTCGGGTTTGCCATGCTTGCTCATCTTGTAGCAAACCACTATTGACTGCCAACTCAAGTTGCTTAATTGCTGCTTGAGTTTGTTCATTCTGCCAGTAAAAAATACCCAACATTCGAGCGACATAAGCTTGGTCATATCCACGAGAAAGCTCCATAGCTTCAAGAGATGAAATCGCTTCTTTTAGTTTCTCCTCTTGAGCCAAGTTGTGTGCTCGTTGAACTCTCGCGGCAGTGTATTGGCTTAACTCACTGGCAATGGTTGAAAGTGCACTCAGGCTTAATACCGTACCGATTAAGAATTTTTTCATCATTTGGCTAACTTGAACTCCACTTTAGCGGTTTGTCCGAACTGCTCAATTGACACACCATCCTCAACTTTTGGCTGATACTTCCATTTTTTAAGCGCACGAATCGCTTCTCTTTCGAACATACGCTGTGGCTCAGCCTCGATCACTTCAATATCTTTTGGCCGTCCCGTTGCGTCGATCGTGAAACGCATAATGACATAGCCTTCAACTCTACGTTTCAGCGCCTTACTTGGATAGCGAGGATCAACACGATACAACGGCAGTGCTTGTTGGTTGCCCATTGTTCCCTTCAAGTTTGGCGCACTGATCGCGATACCTTCAAGGGCAGTGTTCAAACCTAAAGCACTGACTGGCGTCATCTGGCTCATTGGCTCCATTTGAGTGTCAGCTTGAGACAGATCCATTGGCTCCGGCGCTTGGGGTGGTTCTGGTTGCTCCGGCACTGAACGTTGACGACGCTGCACGTCTGCTTCATTCTCTACCATCACCATATCAAAACGAACCGCTTCCGAAGCTTCTGGCGCACGCTGGTTGCCTTTATCAACCATCCACGCCATAAAGCTAAACAGACTCACAGAAATTAACAGTGATGCTGGTAGTGCAAGTAACAGCCTGCCCATTAAGGTTTCTCCGCCGCCAATGCGATGTTTTTCACGCCCGCCGCTTTTGCAGCGTCCATCACTTTCACGACAGTGCCATTATAAGCATGCTCGTCAGCTTGGATAACTAACGAAGCATCAGGCTGATCAAGTAACAGGTGCTCAATAGAAGCCTCAACACGCTCAATATCAACCACTCGTTTGTCGATGTACACGTCATTTGCTGCCGTTACCGCGATAAAAATGCCCGCATCTTTTTGCCTTACCACATTAGAAGCCTGAGGGCGATTCACTTCTACACCGGACTCACGTACAAACGAACTGGTCACAATGAAGAAGATCAACATGATGAAGACGATATCAAGCATCGACGTTAAATCGACTTGAGCTTCATCTTGTTGGTTAGGTCTGCGTCCGAGTCTCACTTTTGACTCCTTAAAGATTGTTCTAACTGGATAGCTTTTCGTTCACACACTTTGCTAAGGCGAGCATGAATAAACATGCCCGCCAGCGCTGCTACCATACCCGCCATGGTTGGCAGCGTAGCAAGTGAGATACCAGAAGCCATCAATTTTGGATTGCTGCTGCCTTGCGATGCCATTACGTCAAACACCGTAATCATGCCCGTCACCGTCCCTAACAACCCTAGCATTGGGCAAACCGCCACAAGCAGCTTAATAGTCGATAGGTTTTGGCGCAGTTCGATTTGCGCTTTTGCAATCCATCCTTCACGGATTTGATGCGCGTACCAAGAGTGGTGCTCTGATCTTGCTTGCCACTGCTCACAAAGCTGTTTTTTTACCCCAGGGAAAACCGTTGTGAGATAAATAACTCGCTCCATAACCAACAGCCAGCACACCGCCACGACGGCGGCCAGCCACCATAGGATTTGACCACCTTGCTGCATAAAGCTCATCAAGGTTGTGGCCCAATCCTCACTGATCAAACCCAATGTGTTGAGTAGGATCTGCTCCATTACGCTGCGTTCTCCGCTAAGGTGTTAGAGTGATTTTTGTGACTCGGCATATCACGCTCAGCTTGTTCTGCAACTAAACCGATACCTTGCTTTTCTAAGATACTGCGAATATTTTCTGCTTGAGAGCTCAATACGTTGTGCGCCAATAACAATGGCATGGCTGAAACAAGGCCAAGTACAGTAGTTACAAGCGCCATCGAAATACCACCCGCCATTACTTTCGGATCACCATTACCAAATTGAGTGATGACTTGGAAGGTTTCGATCATACCCGTTACCGTGCCCAGTAGACCAAGCATAGGGGCCAGCGCAGCAAGAAGCTTCAGCATCGACAACCCTTTTTCTAGGTGGGTTTGCTCATCAACAACGGCTTCCAAAAGACGTAGCTCTAACGCTTCTACGCTGCGATGCTTATCTTTCTGATACACCGCAAGCACACGACCCAAAGGGTTGTCTCCTGGCTGTGCTGGAGTTTTCAGTTGCTTCATGATTTTCTGGCGCGAAATCATCAGAGATGCACCACGTACGAGAGCAATCAATAGGCCGATAGCTAATAAACCAAGGATGATTTTACCGACAACGCCGCCTGCATTTAGGCGATCAGCCAAAGTCGGTGAGTTTGCGAGCTGCTCAAGAAGAATGCCGCGTGACGGGTCAATGACAAGCGCATCAATGTCACCAGAGGAAATAGTATTCGCTGTTGGACCGCTTTCAGGCTGACGAAGATAGTTTACCGCATCTCCGCGTTGACCATTCCACTTAACGTAGCCAGTATCATCCAGCAGCGCCATAGAACCAAGACGAACACCATTAACCGTTTGTTCACGACCTTCGCCATTTAGCAGTGTGAAAGAGACGTTTGCCATCTCACCACTTGCTTTGATTTGTTCTTCCATGCTGCGCCACATCGCCTGAAGTTGGGTCAACGTTGGCAGTGATTTAGCTGCAACAATAGCATCGATATCTTTCTGATATGAGTTTGCATCAACACCCGTTACTGAGCTCTTGAGCTCTGACTCTAGCTCTTTTGCGTTCTGGCGAACGACGCCAAATAGCTCACCTAAGCTCCCGGTTTCTAGACGTAGCTTTTCTTCTAGCTGCGCCAGTTCCGCTTCGTTTTCACCGAAAGTAACACTTAATGAGTCCGCTTCTGCTTGAAGAGCCGCTCGCTCTGCGGCCAATTTATTCTTTATAGCCTGTAGCTCTTGCTCTGTTTTCTTAAAACCTGATTCACGCGCGACATTGTGCGATTGCTGTTGACGATTTTCTTGCTGCGCCTTTTGTAACAACGCATCACTAGCAAAAGTTGTATGAGGCATTAATGCGGCTGTCGAGATTAATGCAACCGATAACCATTTTTTCATCATTTATTTGCCCTCCGCAGCGGTTAACGACACTGGCAGAGTTAACATACTCGGCGCGATCTGTTTATTCGCCATAGCGAACGCTTTATCTAGCTCTGATTTTTGCTCAGAACCCACTTGTTGCCATGCTTGTTGTTGCTGTGACCAGCTCCAGAATATGTCACCAGATAAGCTACGCGCTACCAAAGACAAACGCCCTAAATAGAGAATGTCCGCCTCCACAGCTTCATTGTCACCCAGGTTAATCTTGCCTTGGTAAACGCCAAGCTTGGTGCCGTAATCCATTTCAATTTGGTACGCTTCTAAAATACGACGAAACTTCTCTGCATCCGCAACGTCTGCACGCGTCATCATGGAATCCAGCTTTGCAATTCGCTCCTCACGTTGCGCTTTGCGTATAGGTTTGTCGTTAGCAACGAGCTCTTTTAAGCCTTCAAGCATGTGATACATCAAAGGCACGACACCTTGACGAGTTTGAGCAATCTGCTCAATTTGCTCGTTCAAGCTATCAACTTCTTGATTTTGGCTCTCAACAAGGCTTGCAAGATGATCGCGATAAATCTTCAAGTTACCGACTTCTTCTTGCAGCTGCTCAATTTCAGCTTCTAGAGTAAGTGATTTTTCTGCGCTTGCATCAATACGTTTTTGGCTTACCGCCGACGACTGGTTTGTTTTACTCTGCACAGCTTGTGCATCGTTTAAGTTCGCCGCGTGAGCGGGAATCAAAACCGATGATATCAACAGAGCGATACTTGATTTCATTAGATTCATACGAGTTATATTTCTGTGTTCCAAAAACGACCAAAGGGGAAGACTACCCTTCCCCTTTAATAATCAAATTGTTATCAGTACTTGAACTGGATTGTTGCCATGTAGTTGCGGCTTTCTCCAACCACAACCCCACTCGCACCTTTTTGCTCGCTATTCGTGCTACCACCACCTGCGAAGTAGTCGGTATCGAATAAATTCTCGACATTGAATCGAGCAATGATATCCAAGTTTTCATCGTACTTATGTTTGTATGACACGCCCATATCAACGCGAGCGTAGCCATCTTTCTTGAAGGTGTTCTTTGCATCACCGTAGCGATCACCTTCATAAATCAAACCGAGGTTTAGGTTCGTATTGTCCTGAACCTTGTAGCTAGACCATAGACTTGCCGAGAACTCTGGCACATCTGCAGGGCGGTTACCCTCGAATTTTTTATCCGCTTTCGTCAACTCTGCATCCAAATACATTGCAGAAGCCGTTAGCGACAACTCTGGGGTCACAAAACCTTGAGCCATTAACTCAGCACCTTTGTGAACTTGCTCACCACCTTGCGTTTTCTTGTGTAGGAGATTACCGCCCGCGTCTTTGCCGCTTTCAACATCCAGCGAGATGTTCTCTAATGTGATATCAAACACTGCACCGGATACAAATAAGCGCTGATCGAACAGTTCCCACTTAGTTCCGATCTCGTAAGAGATACCACGCTCTGCGTCTAGCTTCTCGCCATCGTTCACGTAAGTTTTGCCACGACCACTGCTGACTTCACCTTGCGGCATAAAGCTTTCAGAGTACTGAACGTAAACCGAGCCATTTGTCGCTGGGTGGAAAATCACACCAAACTTAGGAGAAACTTGATTCTCTGTCAGGTCATCATCACGCTTTTCATCATAACGAACCCCTGCAAGTACTTGCCAAGACTCGTTAATAGTCATCATGTTTTGCGCGTAGATACCCCAAGTATCGTACTCAGTTGTTGGTGATTTCTTCGAACTACGATAGCCAGGCTTAGGCACCGTTTCTCCTGGCGCAATACTCGCCTCATTATGAAATGCCATAAAGCGATCATAACTGTAATCTAAGTAGTTAGCGCCCACTAACAACGTGTTTTCCGTACCGAACAAAGTAAAGTCCGTCGTCACATCTATATATGCAGTATCAAATACCCAATTATCGGAGCGATCATTACCTTTGTGTCGAATCACACCGTCTTTGTCATAATTGTCAAACTTAGGGTAAGACTCTACATCAAAACGCTTAAAGTCTTGACGGTTGTAACCCGCTTTTACGTTTACATTGTCAGTCACTTGAGCATTAATATCGATACCGTAGTTTTCTACTTCGTTGTCAATCTTTGACCACTGGGCATCCCAGATGTGCTTGTCACCGCGAACCGCTTTACCATCCACAATGTAAGCACCAGAATCCACGCTACCATCGTCTTTCGTGCGATCGTAATGCGCTGACACCATAAAGTTGTCGGTGATGTCGTACTCAACCACTAGACCCGCAACCGTACGATCCGTTTCTGGCTCGGTACCATCGCCGTATCTGCGCCAAGAGCCGTAGCTTTCTTTGGCAAAAATTGCGCGCGCACGCAGTGTCTCTGCATCATTTAACGCGCCACTCACATCAAGCACCGTGCGTGAGTGATCATTCGAACCTAGATCTTGACTCAAACTAGCTTGTGTTTGAGTTGTTGGTTTTTTCGAAACCATGTTTACTAAGCCACCCGGCTCAGATTTACCGTATAGCAGGCCTGATGGACCTTTAAGCACTTCAACACGCTCTAAAAGCTCAATTGGCTGACGGTAGTGTGACCAGTGTTGACGGCCATCACGAAGAAAACCGTCTGAACTGCTAAGCTCAAAACCACGTAGAGAGAAACGTTCGCGGTTACGGCTTGTACCACCCGCGCTAACACTTGCATCGTTACGTAGCACTTCACCAAGTGTACTTGCACGCTGCTCATCAATTACCGTTTCATCGATAACCGCTACTTGTCCTGGCGTTTCCAGCTGCGTCATTTCCATGCGCATTGCTGTACTGTTTGTATCCGCCTTGTAGCCGAACTCTCGACCTTCTACAACTACATGTTCGTCTGTTTGAACGTCCGCCACTGCAGGTGTTGCTAACACCGCACCGATCACTAGCGCCAAATGGCTCTTAGTAAACATATCCTTTCACTCCGATTATTATTTTTCGGGTCACATGCTTGTTGAATGCGATTCCCTCTTAATTATTTCGCGGGTGAATATAAGTGATAAGTATTACCATTTGCATTAAATTTACATTCTTTGCATTTGCAAACTTTTGTAAAGTACTCTCTGATGACGAGCCACGATAACGTGATCAAAATCACGGTTAATAAGACTTAACCATACTTACTGCTTGAACACCAAAGTAACACTCAGACCTCCTTGTTCACGATTTTTCGCCGTAACGGATCCACCCATAATGCGCATGGATTCTTTGACAATCGCGAGACCTAAGCCGTAGCCGCCAAGCTTCTTATCTCTTGATGCATCTAAGCGAGTAAACGGGTCAAAAATATCGACCAACTTGTTCTCTGGAATACCAGGCCCATTGTCGGATACAGACATGGAAATCAATTGCTGCCCATCTTTGACATGATTAGCCAGAGAAACTTCTATCTGAGATGCTTGCCCTGAATATTTGATGGCATTTCCAACAAGATTATTCAAACAACGAATGATGAGCGTTTCTTCGCAAAAAGCTTTGGCGCATGTTGCTTCTGAACGGAATGACAATGTTTGTTCTGGTTTTAAATCGATTTTGCACCGCTCTACTTGCGGTGCGAGCAACACCTCTAAATCACGGCGTTTCGCACCTTTGTCGAAACGCGCATTTTCCAAGCGACTGAACTCCAAGATATCGCTTATCAAATGGTTTAGCTCTTTAGCTTCGTCTTCTAGCCTGGTCACCAAGCTTTGCTCGTTCTCCCCAACTCGCTTCCGCAAAAGGTGTAGAACTAAATTCTGTCTTGCTAACGGCGTTCGGAGCTCGTGGGAGACATCTCTTATAAGCAATCGCTGCTTTTCGGCAAGAGAATGAATTTGCTGTGTCATGTGGTCGAAGTCTTGCGCCAGCTCGTTAAACTCGCGCGTATTCGATTTTAACTCTTTCACCACACTGACATTAAAGTCGCCGTTAGATAGCTTTTTGCTTGCTTCTCTTAAGCGATCAAGCGGCTGTTGTAAGTTGCGTGCCATTAGCAATGAGAACAACGCCAAAATAACTACCGCAATCACCACTTTGAGAATAGAGAAATATAAAATGAAGTCATGTGCGGGATGCAGTCGATGTGGCAGTTGAATTACCAAGCTATTATCTTTTACCAAAGGGATATTGATAATCGGGCGATTTACCTTTCCCTCAAGTTGATCATCAATACTTCTTTTAAATTGAAGTTTGAACTCGAAGTGTGGATGCATTAAACGGTGAGTGACGGGTTGCTGGTGCTCATTCAGCACAAACAGATAAAAGTTTTGCGCGTTCGCCCAATCCGCAAGTTCATCCATGTCTCCGTGCTCAATCAGCACATTGGCTTGATGTGCAAGATCGAGCATTTCTTCTCGCACACTGTCCGGCACTTTTAGCATGGCTTTCACGAGAGCTTGCTCCGCCATTGCTTGTACGACCAAAATACTTATCACAATTGCAGTCATATAACTAAACAACTTAAACGCTAAGCTGTCTTTACGTTTCGCGATAAAAGGTGGGCACGTGAGCTTCATTAATTGTTTACAGCCTCTAGGTAGCTGTAACCTTTGCCACGGAAGGTTTTGATATGTTGCTTAGAGAGCCCTGCTTCTACTAGCTTGCGACGTATATTACTGATGTGCATATCAAGGTTGCGGTCAAAAGGGCTTAGCTCTTTCTTTAATACTTCGGTTTGGAGTTCCGCTTTTGAAATCACCACACCTTGGTTTTTGACTAAATAGCTCAGTAATTCGGCTTCCGTGCTTGTGAGTGGTAAGCTATTGAGCTGAGCACTGATCGTTTGAACGGTACTGCACATCGCCTGACGTTGGCGCTCTAAACCAACACGACGAAGAATCGCTTTGATGCGCATCAGAAGCTCAGCAACATTAAAAGGCTTTCCTATGTACTGATCGGCTCCCGCTTGGTAGCCATCAAGCATCGAGTTTTCATCATTAAGAGCAGTAAGCATTAGAATAGGTGTCGCGAAGCGTTGACAGATTCTACGGGCAACTTGCATGCCGTTAAGGTTTGGTAACATGACATCAAGCAGTACAAGATCTACCGGTGTTTTTTCCATATATTGCAAAGCACTTTCACCGCAATGTACAGAAGAGACAATATAGCCCTCCTCTTGCAAAACTGCTTCTAATAGCTCACACAAAGGAACGTCATCATCCACTATCAAAACTCGAGACATTACCACTCACCATTCAAATAAAAATGGTTCGCATTCTATTACTCATTTACAAATTAAACAACTACACATCCTAGGGCTTTAGTACAAATAGCTCTATAGCAGTAGACCGGAGTGCTAAGCTAACTAGCACCTGATAATGAGGGTAGATCAGGGCTTTAGCTTCGTCTGCTTAGCGACATTTTCGACGATGTGTTTTAAGTGGGCGCTGATCGTTTTTAATGTGACAAGCTCCTCTTCAGTGAAGGGATGCATCAGAACTGAATTTGCTCCGTTTTTTCCAATAACCGTAGGTAGGCTGAGAACAACATCATGCAAACCATATTGCCCCGACATCATCGTACCGACGGGCAACACCGATCGTTCGTTAATCGTCACAGCTTGAATGATTCGAAAGACACTGGCGGCAATGCCATGAACGGTGTTCTGCTTACGCCGAAAGATTTCGTATCCCGCCTGTTTCACCGCCTCAAGAAGTGCGTGCGGATCAATTCTCTCAATGTTATGGGTATCGCAGTAATAGTCGGCCGGTTGCCCAGCGATAGAAATTAAACTCTTAGGAGTAAAACAATGGCTACCATGCTCTCCTAATACATAACCAAACACGTTCTTCGGGTCTAGGTCTACACGGCCAGCAACAATACTCATTAAACGAGCGGTATCAACTACACAGCCACTGCTAATAACTTTACTCGGCTCAAAACCGGTGTTGGTGACAATAAAGTGCGCCACGATATCGCATGGGTTTGACACAACAATCAACACCGCATTTGGCGCTACGCGTTCTATTTGACGCGCAATATCAACTCCAATTTGAGCATTAACCTCAGCAATATCCAAACGAGTTTGTCCTTGTTTAATCTGCGTACCAGCGGTGATAACAACAAGAGAGGCTTCGAGTAAATCTAAGTAATCATCCGACGGCATAATGCGTGTGTTTTTTGAAAAAGTCAGTGCCATCGTGTGACGAAAATCAAACACTTCACCCTCGGCACGTTCTAAATTTTTATCAAGTAGAACAAGCTCGCTAAAACCACCCAGAGTGAGTAAGTAATTACATACTCCCACACCAACAGCACCTGCACCAATAACACCGATCTTCATATTTCTCTCTCCCGATAACCATGATGCATTAGCAACTACCTTGCTCTTTAAAAATGAGCGGCAGGAGAATAAAAGTCCAACTTTGGTTCATGATTCGACAGGAGTGCTTCCAACGACCTACCTTGACGAATGGGCGATTTGGCTTTTATTAAGACGATCTGACAACATGCACCTTGAGGTATATCTTCAAAGCAAAAAACGAGTACAATCTGCTCAACACAAAGCAGAAGATGAAGAACATGGAAACATTAGTAATTGGTCATCGTGGTGTTGCTGGCTCATACCCAGAAAATACAAAAGTGAGCGTTCAGGCCGCCATTGACCTCGGATTAAATTGGGTTGAAGTTGATGTACAACCGACCAAAGATAATGTTTTAGTGGTTTGCCATGATCACACCATAAATCGATGCAGTAATGGGCAAGGGCGTGTCGATGAACTGACTCTGGAAGAGTTAAAGGCGTTGGATTTTGGTAGCTGGTTCAGCGCAGATTTTTCAGGTGAGAAAATCATGACATTAGATGAGCTGCTCACTTTAGCTACTGAGCACAAGCTTAACTTGAATATTGAAGTTAAGGTAGATCGCCACCCAGCAGAAGAAGTGGCACAAGCTCTCGCCAACGTACTAGCAAAAAGTCCCATGCCGCAAGAGAAGGTACTACTCTCCAGTTTTAGTCATGATGTCATTAGAGCGCTGCATAAATACTGCAATGAGTATCGATTAGGTGTATTGAGTGAATTCTTAACGAGAAAAGATAAACGCCTTTTGGAAGAAGTTAACGCCTATAGCTGCAACCTAAACATTAACTGGGTTCGCTCGCGCCAAATAAACAAACTCCAGCAGGCGGGTTACAAAGTGATGTGTTATACAGTGAACAATCCAAACAAACTGAAGTACCTACCTCAGTTAGACGGTATATTCAGTGATCATCCACAACGCTTTATGCCATAGCACATACCACCTTGAGCTTCAGAGGCACCATTTCGTTACCACTCAATCTGAATTGGTGTCCCCATCTCTACAAGCTGGATAAATTCATCCATCTCTTCATTGGTAATCGCAATACACCCATTGGTCCAATCAAAGCTTTGGATATAAATCGGCAACTGACTCTCACCGTTTTTTAAACCATGAATTTTGATGTTCCCTCCTGGGGACACACCTCGGCGCTTCGCTTCCAACGTATCAATCGCATCAGGATAGCTAATATGCACAGAACGATAAAAAGCCGAGTCTTCTATGACGTAATCTAAGGTGTATTCGCCCTCAGGTGTACGATTGTCTCCCTCTTCTTGTTTATGCTCTTTAGGGTTCGCTCCTAAAGCAATGCGGTATTCTTTTAGTATTGTGCCTTGTTCCATTAAATACATTCGACGCTTTGACTTGTCGACTTTAACAAAATCTACAGCTGCATGGACGCCAGAAGCCAACACACAACACAAGAACATAGAGCACCATTTCACTGACATTGCCGGAACGCCTAACCTAACTAAAGTGAACAAGAAAAGAGCGATTATGCTAGTCAGTTAGCGCCCGTAAAGCAAACAGTATCTAGGGTAGAACCTGTATTACCCCAGGAGCTAAAGGGATGAACGCACAAGTGCAGAATCGTAAGATAATACTCATTGAAAGGCGTGATCGTTATCGTTGTTTGATATGGCAAAAGTTAAAGAGAAGATTTCTCTATTCATTCCGCCTAAGTTGCATTACTTTATAAGTATATTTATTTATAAAGTCCGCACTTTTTGAGAGGGAACCATGATTAATATTGCTTTTTTTAGTGCAAAATCCTACGACGAGGCCTCTTTTAATAAAATTAAAAATAACCGAAATTTTGAATTCCACTATCACGACTTCCGGCTAACCGAAAAAACCGCCAAAATGGCACATGGTTGCGATGTCGTGTGTGCTTTCGTCAATGATGACCTTTCAGCTCCCGTTCTTAAACAGCTTTCTCTAGGCGGAACTAAGCTTATTGCCATGCGCTGCGCGGGTTTTGATAAAGTTGATCTACAAGCCGCTAAAGAACTTGGCTTACAAGTGGTTCGAGTTCCTGCTTACTCACCAGAAGCGGTGGCTGAACACACAGTCGGTTTGATGATGTGCCTAAATCGTCGCCTTCACAAAGCCTACCAACGTACACGTGACGCCAACTTCTCGCTAGAGGGCCTAGTTGGCTTTAACTTTTACGGGAAAACCGTTGGTGTCATTGGTACAGGTAAGATTGGTATCGCGACGATGCGTATCTTCAAAGGGCTTGGCATGGAGCTGCTTTGCTATGACCCTTACGAAAATCCATTAGCACTAGAAATGGGAGCGCGTTACTGTTCGCTTGAAGAAATCTACGCTAATGCGGATATTATCTCTCTCCATTGTCCAATGAGTGAAGAAAACTATCACCTATTGAACGAAAAAGCCTTCGCGCAAATGAAAGATGGTGTGATGATCATTAACACCAGTCGAGGCGAGTTGCTGGATTCACTAGCGGCGATAGAAGCCTTGAAACAAGGTAAGATTGGCGCGCTTGGTCTAGACGTGTATGACAATGAAAAAGACTTGTTCTTCCAAGATAAATCTAACGATGTCATCGTAGACGATGTTTTCCGTCGCTTATCGGCTTGTCATAACGTGCTGTTTACTGGCCACCAAGCATTCTTGACTCACGAAGCACTTAATAATATTGCCTCAGTTACGCTCGATAACGTCGAAGCCTTTTTCTCTGGTAACGTATCGGGCAAT
Source organism: Vibrio sp. D3 (assembly GCF_043995865.1). NCBI lineage: Bacteria > Pseudomonadati > Pseudomonadota > Gammaproteobacteria > Vibrionales > Vibrionaceae > Vibrio > Vibrio sp. D3. The sequence continues at coordinate 1,035,379 of NZ_CP171886.1, forward strand.
GAACTGATTAACTAAAGCCAGACAATCGAGAAGTATAGTAGAGCGTGTGATCTCAGCTATGCTATACTTCTCGACTATTTAAAATTTGAGCCAAATTACCATGAGCATAAAAACTGATATTCAAAAGCTGCACAACCGTTTAGATACATGCCAACGTAAACTTGATGCGGCACGTTCTCGTGGTGATCACGAAATGATTACAAAGTTCACGGATGAAGTAGAACAGCTAACCAAAAAGCTTAACCAGTTAAAGCATAAGCAAAACTATGAGCTGAACAAAGAACGTAAAAGCTTACTTGATATGCCATTCTCTCGTGAAATCACCAAAGCAGAACAAGCGGACATCGGCAAACTGAAAAAACGCGTACGCGGCTTAGTAATCGTTCACCCACTAACAAAAGTTGGTAAAGAGCTTCGCCTCGATGTCATGACAGGCTTTGCGCCAAAAGAGTTTTAAACTCATATTAATACTCGTTGAGCCTAAGCATTTGCTTGGGCTTTTTATTTTGTACTGCTTCATTAAATGTCATCGAAATATCAACCCATAAGCTCCTAAAAAGGCCAGCGACAAAAGCCACGGACCTATTTTCAACCAATACCGTCTGCATTACATCTCAACGCTACGACAGTTGCTGCAACTTGTGCTCCACAACGGGGTCATTCGGAACTAACTGCTGAGCCACTTCCAAAAGTTGTACTGCATCTTGCGGATTGTCATGCTCATGCTTCATCGCAATATCAACAAGTGGCTGAATATCGATTTGCGCTTGATGCTCCTTCACATGTTCTTTCTTTTCTTCAATTAACACATTATGAGCGGTACTCAGTAAGTTCAAACGATGCTGTGAACTCGCATTCGCCTTGTTAAGGCACTGATAGTAATCTTCTTTTAATCGCAGCGTTTTGGTCTGATGACGAAACTGCGCTATATCTATCTTCTGATAACGTATAAAGTCTACAGCCACTTGCTTATAAAAACCGAATTTATTCAAATACGTCGCGTGGGTACCATGTCCCATACCGAAGACTCTCAAGTGAGTGAGCTCTGGGTAGCGTTTAGCGTGAAGGCGGTCGATTTCATTGGTTGGATCATAAATGATGTAGCCTTTTGCATCGCCAAGGTCGAGGTCGTGATACTTTCCTTCCCAATCAAATTGTTGGGCAAGTTCAGTACTTGGCCTATCATCCCATGGCACCAGCACTTTGTTTTTTGTGCTGACCGGGTGAAACATCAATACTTGATCCAACTTTAATAGATTGGAAAAGGCGCCAATAGCAAAACCACCGCGGCTAAGCCCGTAACCTAAACGACATTCAAAAGGCTCAAGTAATGTCGATAACTGCTCTAGAAAGAAAATCAAATTACGGCTGCGAAACCAGTTACTTTTCCCAAGGTGCTGAAAAGAAATAATATTTACTTTTTGTTTCTGGGCTAATCGATAGCCCCAAGGCGTAAAGTCTGAGTGTAAGTCCTGTACTTGTAGATTCGTACCAGCAGGGGAAAAGGTGAACAACAGCGGTTTATTGCGGTCGACAAACTCATACTTAACAAACACATCATCAAGTAAGTCCTCCCCGGACATCGGTAGCCTGGTTTGCTGTTCTTCACGAGAAAGAGCCAGCCATTCATCCAACCAGTACAGTAACTTCATTAATCCTCCATCTAAATTGCGCCTAGCAATTGTGTTAAAAATCTAGTTTTTAGTGTGTGATCATCTCCCCCTGGTTATAGGGGACTCTGATATCAGTCCTCTTTTAAAACAAAGCGTGAATTTGCTTATTAAATTGGTCAATATCTATGGTTTGATGACGAACAAACTCCTTCGCCACCAGATTAAAAAATTCTAATTTATCTAATTGTGTGGATTGAGTGCCGTGCCCCATACCGACGACTTTTAAATGAGTAAGCTCTGGATAACGTTCAGCATGAAGACGATCAATACGATTGGTGGGGTCATAAATAATGTAACCTTTGGCATTGCCCAAATCTCGATCATGGTAGCCGCTTTCCCAATCGAACTGTTGAGCAAGCTCAGTGCTGGGCCGATCATCCCATGGCACTAACGCTTTATTTTTTGTGCTAACAGGATAAAACAACAAAAGATGCTCCAACTTCAGTAAGTCAGCGAATGCGCCAATAGCAAAACCACCTCGGCTCTGCCCATAACCCAAACGACATTTGAAGGGCTTAAGTAACTCAGACAACTGCTCCAGAAAGAAAATCAAATTCCGGCTACGGAACCAATTGCTTTTACCTAAATGTTGAAAGGCAATAATATTTACTTGTTGTTGTATTCCGAGGTCGTAGCCCCAAGGAGAAAAATCCGGAGTTAAGTCTTGTACCTGAGCATCAGTACCGGAAGGAGAAAATGTGAACAACAATGGCTTGTTAAGATCGACGAATTCATACTTCACAAAAACATCATCAAGTAAATCGTAGCCAGAAATTGGTAAAGCAGCATTTTGCTCTTTTTGAGTAAACGCTTGCCATTCATCTAACCAGTAAAGTAGCTTCATTTTTTCTCCAAGTACATCAGCAGTATTTAGACTGAAACTCTATCAAAATGCTTTTAAGCATCCCACGTTGAGACTTAACAAAGCTCTACTTAAAGCCCAAATGACCTATGGAAATGTCTTCGATTGAAGATATTACTGCGTAAACTACACCCAAAATGAGTACGCTAAAGAACTTAGAGAAAGGGCCGGAGAAAAGCCAATTAGAAGTTTTCGATAACAACTGTTAAAAAACAGCAGATACAAAAAAACCGCTGTAAGAACAGCGGTTTTTTAAAGGTGGCGGAGAGATAGGGATTTGAACCCTAGATACGCTATTAACGTATGCCGGTTTTCAAGACCGGTGCTTTCAACCACTCAGCCATCTCTCCACAAATTGTCACTAAAACTTAGTCTTATACTATCGATGCTAATTTTTAGTTTTGCCTTCAGTTATCTTAATTAAAAAGAAAACTTGAAAGCGATATTTAAAGCCTGGCGATGTCCTACTCTCACATGGGGAAGCCCCACACTACCATCGGCGCTATTTCGTTTCACTTCTGAGTTCGGCATGGAAGTCAGGTGGGTCCAAAACGCTATGGTCGCCAAGCAAATTCTTTAATTCGGAAAGCTGTTTCTTAATTCTCGTTCTTACACATTCAATGTTCTTTCATTGAGTCCATCAAAACCCCTTGGGTGTTGTATGGTTAAGCCTCACGGGCAATTAGTACAGGTTAGCTCAACGCCTCACAACGCTTACACACCCTGCCTATCAACGTCGTAGTCTACGACAACCCTTTAGGATACTTAAAGTATCAGGGAGAACTCATCTCAAGGCTCGCTTCCCGCTTAGATGCTTTCAGCGGTTATCGATCCCGAACTTAGCTACCGGGCAATGCGTCTGGCGACACAACCCGAACACCAGAGGTTCGTCCACTCCGGTCCTCTCGTACTAGGAGCAGCCCCTTTCAATTCTCCAACGCCCACGGCAGATAGGGACCGAACTGTCTCACGACGTTCTAAACCCAGCTCGCGTACCACTTTAAATGGCGAACAGCCATACCCTTGGGACCGACTTCAGCCCCAGGATGTGATGAGCCGACATCGAGGTGCCAAACACCGCCGTCGATATGAACTCTTGGGCGGTATCAGCCTGTTATCCCCGGAGTACCTTTTATCCGTTGAGCGATGGCCCTTCCATTCAGAACCACCGGATCACTATGACCTGCTTTCGCACCTGCTCGAATTGTCATTCTCGCAGTCAAGCGGGCTTATGCCATTGCACTAACCTCACGATGTCCAACCGTGATTAGCCCACCTTCGTGCTCCTCCGTTACGCTTTGGGAGGAGACCGCCCCAGTCAAACTACCCACCAGGCACTGTCCGCAACCCCGATAAGGGGTCGACGTTAGAACATCAACACTACAAGGGTGGTATTTCAAGGACGGCTCCACGCAATCTAGCGACTGCGCTTCAAAGCCTCCCACCTATCCTACACATGTAGGGTCAATGTTCAGTGCCAAGCTGTAGTAAAGGTTCACGGGGTCTTTCCGTCTAGCCGCGGGTACACTGCATCTTCACAGCGATTTCAATTTCACTGAGTCTCGGGTGGAGACAGCGTGGCCATCATTACGCCATTCGTGCAGGTCGGAACTTACCCGACAAGGAATTTCGCTACCTTAGGACCGTTATAGTTACGGCCGCCGTTTACCGGGGCTTCGATCAAGAGCTTCGACCGAAGTCTAACCCCATCAATTAACCTTCCGGCACCGGGCAGGCGTCACACCGTATACGTCATCTTGCGATTTTGCACAGTGCTGTGTTTTTAATAAACAGTTGCAGCCACCTGGTATCTGCGACTCTCAATAGCTCCATCCGCGAGGGACTTCACCGTCGAGAGCGTACCTTCTCCCGAAGTTACGGTACCATTTTGCCTAGTTCCTTCACCCGAGTTCTCTCAAGCGCCTTGGTATTCTCTACCCGACCACCTGTGTCGGTTTGGGGTACGATTCCTTACAATCTGAAGCTTAGAGGCTTTTCCTGGAAGCATGGCATCAATGACTTCACATCCGTAGATGCTCGACGTCGTGTCTCAGCCTTAAAGAGAGCCGGATTTACCTAACTCTCAAGCCTACGCACTTGAACCTGGACAACCGTCGCCAGGCCCACCTAGCCTTCTCCGTCCCCCCATCGCAATTGTAAGAAGTACGGGAATATTAACCCGTTTCCCATCGACTACGCCTTTCGGCCTCGCCTTAGGGGTCGACTTACCCTGCCCCGATTAACGTTGGACAGGAACCCTTGGTCTTCCGGCGAGGAGGTTTTTCACCCCCTTTATCGTTACTCATGTCAGCATTCGCACTTCTGATACGTCCAGCATGCGTTACCACACACCTTCAACCGCTTACAGAACGCTCCCCTACCCAATACTCAAAGAGTATTGCCGCAGCTTCGGTTTACTACTTAGCCCCGTTACATCTTCCGCGCAGGCCGACTCGACCAGTGAGCTATTACGCTTTCTTTAAATGATGGCTGCTTCTAAGCCAACATCCTGGCTGTCTGAGCCTTCCCACATCGTTTCCCACTTAGTAGTAATTTGGGACCTTAGCTGGCGGTCTGGGTTGTTTCCCTCTCCACGACGGACGTTAGCACCCGCCGTGTGTCTCCCGGATAGTACTTACTGGTATTCGGAGTTTGCAAAGGGTTGGTAAGTCGGGATGACCCCCTAGCCTTAACAGTGCTCTACCCCAGTAGTATTCGTCCGAGGCGCTACCTAAATAGCTTTCGGGGAGAACCAGCTATCTCCAGGTTTGATTGGCCTTTCACCCCTAGCCACAAGTCATCCGCTAATTTTTCAACATTAGTCGGTTCGGTCCTCCAGTTGATGTTACTCAACCTTCAACCTGCCCATGGCTAGATCACCTGGTTTCGGGTCTATATCCAGAGACTGAACGCCCAGTTAAGACTCGGTTTCCCTACGGCTCCCCTAGATGGTTAACCTTGCCACTGAATATAAGTCGCTGACCCATTATACAAAAGGTACGCAGTCACAGGACAAAGCCTGCTCCTACTGCTTGTACGTACACGGTTTCAGGTTCTATTTCACTCCCCTCACAGGGGTTCTTTTCGCCTTTCCCTCACGGTACTGGTTCACTATCGGTCAGTCAGTAGTATTTAGCCTTGGAGGATGGTCCCCCCATATTCAGACAGGATATCACGTGTCCCGCCCTACTCGATTTCACTGAATATGCGTCGTCAGTTACGGGGCTATCACCCTGTATCGCCAAGCTTTCCAGCTTGTTCACCTGACGCCTATAAAGCTTAAGGGCTAGTCCAATTTCGCTCGCCGCTACTTTCGGAATCTCGGTTGATTTCTTTTCCTCGGGGTACTTAGATGTTTCAGTTCCCCCGGTTCGCCTCCTTACCCTATGTATTCAGGTAAGGATACTTACTTATGTAAGTGGGTTTCCCCATTCGGAAATCCCAGACTCAAGTGGCTTTTACTGCCTAATCTGGGCTTATCGCAAGTTAATACGTCCTTCATCGCCTCTGACTGCCAAGGCATCCACCGTGTACGCTTAGTCACTTAACCATACAACCCCAAAGAGTTTCGCGAAGCGATTCTTGAGGATGTTGTTAAACAACCAAAGTTGTCTGCCATTATTTAAACATGATGCAGACTCGATTTTGCCGGACTCAATTTTCTTCTCCCTTACTTTGAAAAAGTAAGACAAAAGCCAAGAACACTTGAATGTGTTGTATTGGTGTTTGTCATAAAGACAAACATTGAGAACTTTACAAACAACAATAAATTGTTGTTTTGTCAGCTTTCCAAATTGTTAAAGAGCTATGTTGCTTCACAAGGAAGTTACATTTTCTAAAGACTTTCAGAGTCAAAAATACCAACCAGTATCAATTGCTTGTTCTGGTTTGGACGTTTTATTCCAAAAATACTTAGAGAATGGTGGGCGATACCGGGCTCGAACCAGTGACCCCCTGCTTGTAAGGCAGGTGCTCTCCCAACTGAGCTAATCGCCCACATTGTTTTGATTTCCGTGGAAGGAAATGGTGGGTCGTGCAGGATTCGAACCTGCGACCAATTGATTAAAAGTCAACTGCTCTACCAACTGAGCTAACGACCCAATGGTATCCCGTAGGGGAGTCGAACCCCTGTTACCGCCGTGAAAGGGCGGTGTCCTAGGCCTCTAGACGAACGGGACACTAAGTGAACATCTTGGGGGATGTTCTATCTCTTAAACTTCATAAACCGTATCAATCTGTGTGAACACTCATCGCAATAATCATCGTATAAGGAGGTGATCCAGCGCCAGGTTCCCCTAGCGCTACCTTGTTACGACTTCACCCCAGTCATGAACCACAAAGTGGTAAGCGTCCCCCCGAAGGTTAAACTACCTACTTCTTTTGCAGCCCACTCCCATGGTGTGACGGGCGGTGTGTACAAGGCCCGGGAACGTATTCACCGTGGCATTCTGATCCACGATTACTAGCGATTCCGACTTCATGGAGTCGAGTTGCAGACTCCAATCCGGACTACGACGCACTTTTTGGGATTCGCTCACTCTCGCAAGTTGGCCGCCCTCTGTATGCGCCATTGTAGCACGTGTGTAGCCCTACTCGTAAGGGCCATGATGACTTGACGTCGTCCCCACCTTCCTCCGGTTTATCACCGGCAGTCTCCCTGGAGTTCCCGACATTACTCGCTGGCAAACAAGGATAAGGGTTGCGCTCGTTGCGGGACTTAACCCAACATTTCACAACACGAGCTGACGACAGCCATGCAGCACCTGTCTCAGAGTTCCCGAAGGCACCAATCCATCTCTGGAAAGTTCTCTGGATGTCAAGAGTAGGTAAGGTTCTTCGCGTTGCATCGAATTAAACCACATGCTCCACCGCTTGTGCGGGCCCCCGTCAATTCATTTGAGTTTTAATCTTGCGACCGTACTCCCCAGGCGGTCTACTTAACGCGTTAGCTCCGAAAGCCACGGCTCAAGGCCACAACCTCCAAGTAGACATCGTTTACGGCGTGGACTACCAGGGTATCTAATCCTGTTTGCTCCCCACGCTTTCGCATCTGAGTGTCAGTATCTGTCCAGGGGGCCGCCTTCGCCACCGGTATTCCTTCAGATCTCTACGCATTTCACCGCTACACCTGAAATTCTACCCCCCTCTACAGTACTCTAGTCTGCCAGTTTCAAATGCTATTCCGAGGTTGAGCCCCGGGCTTTCACATCTGACTTAACAAACCACCTGCATGCGCTTTACGCCCAGTAATTCCGATTAACGCTCGCACCCTCCGTATTACCGCGGCTGCTGGCACGGAGTTAGCCGGTGCTTCTTCTGTCGCTAACGTCAAACAACGCCGCTATTAACGACGCCGCCTTCCTCACGACTGAAAGTACTTTACAACCCGAAGGCCTTCTTCATACACGCGGCATGGCTGCATCAGGCTTGCGCCCATTGTGCAATATTCCCCACTGCTGCCTCCCGTAGGAGTCTGGACCGTGTCTCAGTTCCAGTGTGGCTGATCATCCTCTCAGACCAGCTAGGGATCGTCGCCTTGGTGAGCCCTTACCTCACCAACTAGCTAATCCCACCTAGGCATATCCTGACGCGAGAGGCCCGAAGGTCCCCCTCTTTGGCCCGTAGGCATCATGCGGTATTAGCCATCGTTTCCAATGGTTATCCCCCACATCAGGGCAATTTCCTAGGCATTACTCACCCGTCCGCCGCTCGACGCCGCTATCGTTCCCCGAAGGTTCAGATAACTCGTTTCCGCTCGACTTGCATGTGTTAGGCCTGCCGCCAGCGTTCAATCTGAGCCATGATCAAACTCTTCAATTTAAGATTTTGTTCGGCTCAATGAATACTGAACATTACATAAAGTAATGTTTGAATTGACTGTGCTGAATCCGAAGATTCAATGGTCACTTCGTTTCATTGAAACCTAATTTGAAGCTGAAGCTTCTAATTGGATTATCATCAACGAGTGCCCACACAGATTGATAGGTTTATATTGTTAAAGAGCTTGCTTCGTAAGCTTTGCTATCGAAGCGGAGGCGTATTCTAAGGAATTAATTCTTAGTGTCAAACACTTTTTAAAATTAATTTTTAGAAGCTTTCTTTCGCCTTATTGCCAATTGCTTTTGCGTTTCCGCTTTGCCCTGACAACGGAGGCGCATTATAGGGAGATGATTTTTCTTGGCAACCCCTTTTTAGAAAAAAAACTAAAAAAAAGCGTCGAGTGATTAAATCTCACTCAAACGCTTATTTTTAGCACTCAGTTGTTAACTTCAAGTAGCAAATAGGCAATCAGTATGTGTCTACCCAGCTCTCTTTAAAGCTGGTGATATCAAGATCCAGTGATTGCGCCGCTTCGATTTGCTCAATTGCCTCTAATTCTTTATTTACACTATTCATCGTCAATGTGTTGTTGTCTAACTCAAACACTTGTTGTTGCGTTGTGTAATAGAACTTAAGCGTAGTGAGCGCTTTTACATCGTCATTGCTCGCGGCTGCTTTAATGCTTTTTAGTTTACGAAATATTTTGTTGTGCAGTTGCTTGAGCTTCCAAACGTACAGCACCTCTTCCATGTATGGTCGAGTTTTAATTTGATTCAATAAAGAGAGGGAAGTTGCGACTGCGAGAACGACACCAATCAAATTCCAATGAAAGTTTCCCGTTGATTGTTCAGGTACGACTTCAGTGTTGCCAAACAAAACAATAAGCAAGGTACTAAAGGCAAGAGATGAGATAGCGAGCAACGCAACAAAACCGCCAATCACCAGGTTTACTTTCTTTTTATAAATGTCTTTATTTATCTTTTTGATTTCCATATACCGCTCCTAACAGGGTTGCCTCCTATTCTAACTAGCACACTCCGCACGACAATCGAAGCTTTGTAAGTAAGTTCACATTTACTATTAAACTCGCATCCCTTCCCTGCTTGGGTATATACTTCCGCGCATTCACTCTTCCTATATAGAGGCTAAACTCATGCGCTCTTTTGTTTTACGAGCTCGCGCGGCGCCAACCACCAGCAAAGCACTATTAGAAGGTGTTGGTAACGAGGCGCATACCGAGATCCTTGCTCATACCATGATGAACACCATGTTCGTGGCACAATCTCACCGTGAAGATGTGGTTGTCCACTTGGTATTAGAGAGCACGAAGGATTACTCGCGCACGATTACCATTCGTTCAAACGACATTACCAATATTGGTGGTTTTCACGAGTCAACGTTGATCGCTGCCGTTGCCCGTGCGTTAGACGCATCTGTTGGTATGGGTAAAGAGCAGCTTCGTGAAGTTGAACCCGGTATTACGGTTCGTACAGTGAGCTTTGAACGCTTGGTGCAAGAACTGGCGGAAGACCACCAACTTTATATGTTGGACAAGAAAGGCGAATTTGTTCGTGACGCAGAAATTGGTGAAAATCCATGTTTCTTACTAACCGATCACATTCCGATGCCAAAGAAGTCGTTCAACAGCTTGAAGCGCCTAGGTACTGAGAAAATCAGCCTTGGGCCTAAGATGCTGTTTGCTTCTCAGTGTGTAGTACTGATCCACAACGAACTGGATATCCGCGAATTCTAGTTATTCGCGTACACGTTGCTAGATGATGAAAGAGGACTCGATTGAGTCCTCTTTTTTTGTTTCTGACTTTCTATGCAACGCTTATTTACCACCAATGCTCAAACGAGCAAAGCGAACGTCTGGCGAGAAGAAAGTGCGGCTATCGTTGATTAGCTGAGTATCACCTACAGCCTCAACTTCTTGCAGCATCTTGTAGAAGTTACCCGCTACCGTGATCCCACGAACTGGTTGAACGCGCTCTCCATCACGGCACAAGAAACCACTCGCACCAAATGAGAAATCACCACTGACAACATCTGCACCAGAGTGAACCCCTTGCAGTTCCACTAATTCTAGGTATTCACCTGCATTGACTTCTGACGCATTGCTGTTGCCTGTCGCAATCACTTTGTGATTCGCTGACACGTCTAAGCTCGATTTTGCACCGCGAGCGGCACTTGCTGTCGAGACTGCGCCCAAGTAACTTGCGGTCTGGCTGTTGTGTAGCAAGGTTTTCAACTCACCATTAGCAATCATCACATTATCTTGAGTAGCGAAGCCTTCACTATCAAAACTCGCGATTGCCATACCATTTGGCATGTAAGCCGCATCGGTAAAGGTGATCAGTTCACTTGCAACGCTTTGACCAAGCTTGTCACCCAGTGGCGAGATGCCTTTCATCGCACTCACACCAGAAAACGCACTGCCGAATGCACCAAACAGGCTGCTTAAAGCATTGATGTGGAAAATGGCCGGATAGTTACCTGTCGCAACCGGAGCGCCTTCAAGAAGATCGCGAGCAAGGTTGTAACCGCCTTCTATACAATAAGCTGGATCCAACTCATCAAAACGGCGACCTAGCGACATTCTTCCCGCCATCGACTGTTTGCCGTCTTTTTCAAACAAGGTATACGCGTAACAAGTGAACGATCGCTCGAAATGTTGACATAACGTACCTTGAGTATTCGCGATGATGAGCTGAGTTTCACCGTCACTGTAACCATTGTATGGTGAGCTTGAAGCGTGAGGCAGAGCCACAACACCTTGCTCAAGCGCAAGGGACAGTTCAATTTTCTCATCGACCGATGTGGTATCGTCTTGCGCAATTTCTGCAATATCAGTGGTGATTTTACTGTTTACGCAGCTGATGGTTTGATGTTCATCTTGCTTGGAAAAGCGAGCACTTTGCAGCGCGTTTGTGAGCATCAAATCTAAACTTGGTTGCTCTAGTGATTCAGAATAACTTGTCGCGACACGAGCATCTTTCACAACACGAACACCCAGAACTTGGCTTGAGCTTACTTTGTACTCATCCAGCTTTCCTTGGTTCGCTTTCAGAGAAAAGCTGCTGTTGCGGTTTACAATGACGTCCGCTTCTGCGCCTTGACGCTTTGCTTCTGATAGGACGTAATCAACCGCATTAAGAAGTTGTTTTTCTTGGCTCATTAGTTACCGCCTCCTACCAGAATATTATCTACTTTCAGTGTTGGCTGACCGACTGTTGTTGGTACTGAACCACTTACTGAACCACACATGCCCGGCGCAAGCGCCATGTCTTTACCGACCATGCTGATTTCTTTCAACACTTTAGGGCCCGTGCTGATCAGCGTTGCTGTTTTCAGAGGTTTGGTAATTTTGCCATTTTCAATGAGATAAGCTTCACGAACAGCAAAGTTAAACTCACCTGTTCCCGGTTGAACCGAGCCACCACCCATCTTCTTCGCATAGATACCACGTTCGATACCTGCCAGCATGTCATCAAGTGAATGCTCGCCTTCTTCAATAAAGGTGTTACGCATTCGCGAGGTTGGTGCGAACTTGTAGTTCTGACGACGACCAGAACCCGTAGGCTCATAACCTGTCTTCATACCACCCATTTTATCGACCATAAAGCTGGTTAGCTTACCGTCTTTGATCAATTGAGTGCGCTGAGTCTTCATGCCTTCGTCATCAACATGAATCGAGCCCCATTCGTTGGTCATGGTGCCATCATCAACTGCATTCACTGCGGTGTGAGCAACCATTTCGCCCATCTTGTCGTGGAATACGGACGCTTTCTTCGCAACCGAAGTGGTTTCGAGTAAGTGGCCACACGCTTCATGGAAGATAACGCCGCCAAAGCCGTTACCAATCACCACTGGCATTTCACCTGATGGACAAGCATCAGCGCCAAGTTTCACTAACGCTTGCTGCGCGATAGTTTGACCCAGCTCTTTCGCATCAAGCTGTTCGCTGAACTCCCAACCAGCAAGAGCGCCAGGACCTTCCATACCAGAAGACTGCTCATTACCTTTTTGAGCAACGGTATTACCAGCAACTCGGATGTAGTGACGAGTATCGTCAACGTGTAGACCTTCTGAGTTGAAGATAGACACTTGCTGCTCGCGCTGAAGCACACTACCAATGAACTGGCTGATGTACTCACTTTCTGCACGCGCAGCTTGGTCAACTTTCAATAGAAACGCGATTTTTGAATCTAAGTTGGCATCCTGACTTAACGGCATGCGGCAACCGTGTTGGATTGGGTAGCGGTTCAAATTTAAAGAACCTGCTGACGCGATTTGTTCACGCTTGTCTTTTGCCGCAAGCAATGAGGTTACGCGTTTTAGCTCGGCTTCGTCCGTGTTATTGGTGTATCCATAAAGCACTTTGTGACCGAAGAAGAGGCGAATACCGATACCAAAATCAATCCCCGAATTGACCTTGTCCACCTCACCAGATGCGATCTGGACGGTGTTAGTTTGATGATGTTCAACGAATAGTTCAGCGAAATCAGCCCCTAAAAAGAGAGCATGATCGATCACTGACTTCGCTGTTGCAGAATTAAGCATGAAGTCTCCTTGCTCGATGATAGTCTTAGCCTTCCTAATTAACTGTCGAAAAGTTCAACAAAGTTAAATTGGCAACGCGTTAAATTTTAACAGTTTTTTAACCTTGTTTTGTGCTAATCCTTGCTTAACGAGACCACGATTATTTATTAAATATTCCAGGTTCAGCTCTTTCACCAGAGCGTTGCACTAGTAAATTCCACACGACGAACCATTTAGATGCTTACTCTATCACTCACCTCGCATAATTGAATACTCAATAATAATTACTCTCAAAAAACGTATCCCTTCTACAAGGGTCCTGCTATCATCCGAGCGAAATAGTCGGGGGGCCACGCGATAAGCGTTGGCTGAGATCGAGATTCGAGACCCGTTGAACCTGATTCAGTTAGCACTGACGTAGGGAACTATGCGCACTTTGCCTTTCGCCGCTCCTCTTTGGCGAGCGATAACGATCGAACAATCGATCTATCCACAACGGTCAAAGTCAGTTCCTATACGTCTTGTAGTAGGAGCGACCATGACGCAGCAATCACAGCCATCTTTACACCAGGCACAATCACCTATAACCACCCCTGTTGTCTTAACCATCGCAGGCTCCGACAGCGGCGGCGGCGCAGGCATCCAAGCCGATATCAAAGCGATGTCCGCAACTGGCAGCTTTGCCTGCTCAGTGATTACCGCCATCACCTCACAAAACACGCAAGGCGTTTCTGCGATTTTCCCTATTCCTCTTGATCACGTTGAAAGCCAACTCGATGCAGTGTTTACCGATCTCAATATTGTGGCGGTAAAAGTCGGCATGCTGGCGGATTCGAACATCATTAAAGTCGTTGCTAACAAGATTAAGCAATACCAACCTAAACATCTTGTGATTGATCCCGTCATGGTCGCCACCAGCGGCGATTTGCTACTTGAGCAATCAGCAATCAGCACATTGAAAGAAGAACTAATTCCACTGGCAGACATCATCACTCCTAACCTGCCAGAAGGTGCAGCATTGACGGGTAAGCCAGTGCCTCAATCAGAATCTGAAATGAACGATATGATTACCGACCTTCGTGCACTTGGTGCCAAAGCTATTCTGCTCAAAGGCGGTCATCTTGAAGAAAATGAAAACAGCAACGATCTGCTGATCATGCAAAACAGTGCGGAGTTAATCAGCGCCAAGCGTTTTCCGACCAAAAACACCCACGGTACGGGCTGTACACTGTCTTCCGCCATTGCGTCTTACCTTAGTCAAGGCAACAACCTGCACAAAGCGGTGCACCTTGGTAAGCAGTACATCAGCCAAGCTATCGCACACGCGGATGAATTGGAAGTGGGGAAAGGTCACGGACCAGTGAATCACTTCTTTGCGGGTCATACCTATGTTCGCTAACGCGATTGGCATTCAGCTTTCCGATGCCAGTCTGCAATACAAAGATAGCCAAACACCGACTTTAGCGGGAGTGAACATGACCATTCCCGTCGGTAAATGGACGGTATTACTCGGACGAAGTGGCTGCGGGAAAACCACAATATTGCGTTACTTAGCTGGCCTACTGGATGACCAAGTTGACTGGCATGGCGAACTCATCACAACCGATGGCGCTGCACTGCATGACCGTATCGCTTACATGGCTCAACAGGATTTATTGCTACCGTGGTTGAATGTGTTAGACAACGTCTGCCTCAGTTCTCGATTTTCTCAAGAGCAAGCACCAGAGCAAAATAGACAACGTGCACTGACTTTACTCAGCCAAGTGGGACTCGCCGATTACGCGGATGCTAAGCCAGCTCAGCTCTCTGGCGGTATGAGACAGCGTGTTGCCCTTGCTCGTACTCTGATGCAAGACAAGCCTCTGGTTCTGATGGATGAGCCCTTCTCTGCGCTGGACGCGGTTACTCGCCATAAGTTGCAAACCTTGTCTGCCGAATTATTGAAAGATAAGACGGTTGTTCTGATTACCCACGACCCACAAGAAGCGGTGCGATTGGCACACCAACTCTATGTGTTACAAGGCACGCCTGCTCAAGCGCAGCACTTGGTTGTTCCGGACGCCAAGCCACCAAGATCTCTCGATGGAGAATGCGCAACTCTACAACAAGCGATTTTGAATCAATTGGAGAAAGACTATGAGTGATATGACTCAGTACAACTCCGTTTCGGCGCGTATCAGTAAAAAGGAACGCGTGACTCATCCGGCATTGCGTCTGCTAATCAGCGCAGCCGTGATCTTAGGTTTGTGGCAACTCATTGTAGTGGTGTTTGACATGCCAAGCTTCATCTTGCCTTCGCCGATTGAAGTATTGGATAGATTAGTCACTCGATACGACGTGCTACTCAAACACACTTGGGTTACCGCGCAAGAGATCCTACTTGGCCTCGCACTCGGCTTATCGATGGGTTTGCTATTCGCTTTGCAAATGCTGATGTTCGAGCCGCTCAAACGCTGGCTATTGCCGATTCTTATCGCTAGCCAAGCAATTCCAGTATTTGCTATCGCGCCAGTGCTCATGCTTTGGCTGGGTTACGGCATTGCATCGAAAGTAGTAATGGCGGCGATCATCATCTTTTTCCCCGTCACGACATGCTGCTACGACGGTTTACGCAATACACCAACTGGTTACCTCGATCTTGCCAAAACCATGGGCGCATCGAAATGGCAATTACTGCGCCATATTCAACTCCCTGCCGCCCTACCAACGTTAGCGTCTGGTATTCGTGTTGCCGTCGTTATTGCGCCGATTGGTGCCGTGGTAGGTGAATGGGTTGGTTCAAGTGAGGGCCTAGGCTATCTGATGCTGCAAGCCAACGCTCGCATGATCATCGATGAGATGTTCGCGGCGCTGTTTATTCTCGCCGCACTGTCTATCACACTCTATTTCACCACTGACAAATTACTGAAAAAAGCCATTCCCTGGGAAAACAAATAGGGAAAGAAAAAGGAAGAACCCCGTGAATAAAAACAAACTCATGAGCGCTGTTGCTCTGCTCGCATCAATTGTTTCAACTAACGTACTTGCTGCCGAAAAAGAGCTTACTTTAATGCTGGATTGGTTCGTTAACCCGAACCATGGCCCTATAGTGATTGCACAAGAACGAGGCTACTTTAAACAGCAAGGTTTGAAGGTAGATATCCAAGAACCCGCCGACCCAAGCACACCACCTAAACTAGTTGCAGCTGGCAAAGTCGATATGGCGATTTCATACCAACCTAGCCTGACCATCGACGTAGCGGCTGGCTTGCCATTAATTCGCTCTGCGACCTTAATTGCAACTCCCCTCAACACGTTGATGGTGTTGGACAACGGTAAGAATGAAAACCTTGGCGACTTGAAAGGCAAGAAAATTGGTATTGCGATCGCCGGTAACGAAGAAGCGACAATCGGCACTATGCTTGCGCAAGAGAACGTGAAGTTTTCTGACGTACAAATCATCAACGTAGGTTGGGCGCTGTCTTCCTCTCTTGCTTCTGGCAAGGTGGATGCGATTTGGGGCGGCCTACGTAACTTCGAAACCAACCAACTTGCCCTAGAAGGCTACAAAGCCAAAGCCTTCTTCCCAGAAGAACACGGCGTACCAGCGTATGACGAACTGGTGTTTGTGGCGAATGCAAAAACCTACGACAAAGCCGCTATCAAAGCGTTCAACAAAGCGCTGGAGCAAGCGACTACTTACATCGTCAACCATCCGAAAAAGTCCTGGAAAGAGTTTGTCGCTTACTCACCAGACACGCTAAACAACGAGCTCAACCAACGCGCTTGGAACGACACGTTAACTCGTTTCGCGCTTCGCCCATCGGCAGTCGACCTAAAACGCTATGACGATTACGCCGAGTTCATGTACTCACAAAAAATCATCGAAACGCTACCAAAAGCAAAAGATTACGTACCGAGTTTTGACTAATTACGAGGCTGCCCCATTATGAAATACCAAGATTTGATCGACGCTTGCCGCCAAGATTGGCAAGAATACACTGAGCATGCCTTCGTGCAGCAATTGGCCAAAGGCACGCTGGCTCAACCTTGTTTTCTGCATTACTTGAAACAAGATTTCTTATTCCTAAAACAGTACGCACGAGCTTATGCGCTGGCAATCTACAAAGCGCGTACGTTAGACGATATGCGCCGCGCACTACCAAGCGTACATGCGCTTTTAGATTCAGAGATTGCCCACCATGTTACCTACTGCGGTCAGTGGGGATTAACGGAATCTGATCTCGAAAACGAGCCGGAAGACTTTGGCACGGTGGCTTACACGCGCTACGTATTGGATGCGGGAATGACGGGCGACTTAGTTGACTTATATGCCGCGCTCGCCCCTTGCTCCATCGGCTACGCCGTCATTGGTAAAATGCTGATTGAAGATGAAAACACGGTATTCGAAGGCAATCCTTACGCAAGTTGGATTAACTTGTACGGCGGTGAAGAGTTCCAATCTGGCGTGGCAAGTGGGGCCGAACACTTTAACCAGCTACTGGCTGAAATCGACATCCACAGCCAGCGCGGTCAAAACCTGATTCAGGTCTTCAAAACCGCAACGCGTATGGAAGTGGCGTTTTGGCAACAAGGTCTAAACGCGCAATAAGGTTAATTGGAGAATCTCATGTTAATAGAACAAATCACTCAAGCATTAACCGCAGTGCGTCAGCAAAAGCCTTTAGTCGTGAACATTACCAACTACGTGGTGATGAACAACACGGCGAATGCTTTGTTGGCTATCGGTGCTTCGCCAATCATGGCGCATTCAAAGCAAGAAATGGCAGAAATGATGTCGTTTGCTGGCGCGTTGGTGATCAACATCGGCACCCTAGACAGCGTTTGGACGCCGCGCATGAGCTATGCCGTCGAGCAAGCCAACTCGAACGGTAAAATCGTTGTGCTCGACCCTGTCGGTTGCGGTGCAAGTTCACTGCGCACCGAAACCTCGCGCGAAATCGCCCGCCTTGCAAACAAGTTAATCATTCGTGGTAATGCGTCCGAAATCATTGCTCTCGCTGGTGAGCAAGCGCAAAGCAAAGGTGTAGATGCACTCGACAGTAGTGATGCAGCCCTTGGGGCGGCTCACTTCTTAATTGAAGAATATGGAGCGAGCGTGGTGATCTCCGGCGAAACTGACTACATCGTGACAAAAGAGCAAACCGTCCAGTTGAATAATGGTCACGAGATGATGCCATACGTAACGGGCATGGGCTGCACACTGACGGCACTGACTGGCGCTTTCGCAGCAATCGGCGACGAAACGGGCCTTGCTGCGGCAGCGGTGCTTGGCGTTGTGGGTGAAATTGCGGCTGAGCAAGCGCGAGGGCCAGGTAGCTTGCAAATGCATCTTTTGGATGAGCTTTACCAACTGGACGAAGAAACACTGGCAACACGTCTTAAATTACAAGTGAGATAAATCACTTCTCAATGCTTTAAACGCCTCTCACTCCAAAGACAGTGGGAGGCAAAAGGAAACACAATGAACGCCTATCGTTTGTATTTGGTCACCGACGACCAACAAGATTTATCCACTCTCAAACACGTTGTAAGAAAGGCGGTAGAAGGTGGGGTAACCATGGTACAGGTACGCGAAAAACATGGTGACGTTCGTGCATTTATTGAACGAGCTCAAGCCGTAAAGACGGTCCTTGAAGGCACTGACGTCCCGTTAATCATCAATGATCGTGTTGATGTTGCCCTTGCCGTCGATGCCGATGGTGTTCACCTCGGGCAGTCAGACATGCCAGCAGAGATCGCTCGTCAATTGATTGGCCCAAACAAGATTCTAGGCTTGTCGATTGAGACTGAAGAGCAGTTGGCAGAGGCGGATTCTCTGCCCATTGATTACATCGGTTTGAGTGCCATCTTCGCTACACCAACCAAAAACAACACCAAAAAACACTGGGGTATTGAAGGTTTGAAGATGGCGCTGAACACCACGTCTTTACCAATCGTCGCTATTGGTGGCATCAACGAAACCAACATTCCTGCCCTGAGTGCGACAGGTGTACATGGTTTGGCTTTGGTTTCTGCCATTTGTCATGCAGAAAACCCAACCAAAGCAGCAGAGTACTTACTTTCTCTGATGGATTAAGACCCCAACGCTTAAGGATGAGCGCCTTTACCCTCCGGATAAATGTCATCAATTCATCACTCAGCCTTCATTCTCTCGTCAAATTGACAAAGCGTTGATAAGTTTTTCACGCCAGATAACGTAAGATAAGCCCCTTATTTTCACGTGGTTGAATAACCCTCAATAAAAACAAAACGCTCTCAATGAAAACCAAAAAATATGGATTGATGATGCTCGCCTTGTTTGTTCTTGGCATCATCCCAATGTCGCTGTTTGGCTCTTATCACAATCTCACTTCACAGGTGCCTGAAAGTCTGGGT
The DNA here is from genome assembly GCF_043995865.1 of Vibrio sp. D3. Classification (NCBI taxonomy): domain Bacteria; kingdom Pseudomonadati; phylum Pseudomonadota; class Gammaproteobacteria; order Vibrionales; family Vibrionaceae; genus Vibrio; species Vibrio sp. D3. Next base: position 1,054,654 of record NZ_CP171886.1, read on the forward strand.
ATTACTTTTACTTTGCTCACAGATTCTGCTGGCAGCAAAGGCTTTTTAATTACCTTAACGCTGCTACTGCTTTCTTTATTTCGCTTTAAACCAAGTCGCACTGAGTGGATGCAAAAACTCTCAATGTTAGGGCTGTTACTTGTGATTGGCTTTGCCAGCAAAACGGGGCTAAAACTGATGACAGAAAGCCCGCGCCCATACACGGAATTGCTCGCAGCAGAACAATTGATTGAAACACCAGAAACGTTTTATCAGTTAGATACAAAACAACAAGCCAACGTAATTAACCAGGTTACTGAACAAGTCAGTGATTGGCGAACACGCCATTGGCAAGGCGAGAAAGACTATTCTTTCCCGTCGGGCCATACGATTTTCGTTTCGATTTGTTTGGCTTTCTTTGGTGGGTTGTTCTTACAGAACAAGTGCTATATCTCTGCACTGTCATTGTGGATGTGGGGTATGAGCGTCGCATATAGCCGCTTATGGCTGGGCATGCATCGCCCTGAAGATTTAATAGGTTCGGTCTTGTTTGTCGCGATTGTATTTACTTTACTCCCGACATTTCAGATTAAGAAACAGATGCCGTTTGTTTCTCTTGCTTCGCGCTAATGTGAACGATGACTAGATAAAAAAGAAGCCAGCGATTCGCTGGCTTCTTGCTTTCAAGCGCTACTTTTTTCTAGCCATTTTTTGGTGGTTCAAACGCTGTTAGTTCTAATTCTGGGCCAGTGTATTTTTCAATACGAACCAGTGCCGAGTTCGCCGCACAGCCGTTTGCAAGTCGAGAGGTCGGAATATCCAACGTTAACACGTTACAACCGCCGTTCTTACAAATGCCGGTTTTCGGATCCAAATCCGGCCAACCGCCTTCATGAATACACACTGAACCTTGCTTGATTCGGTCAGTCACTTCTGCGCCAACCAATACTTGGCCACGGTTGTTAAACGCACGAACTAGATCGCCAGTTTTAATACCACGCGCTTTCGCATCTTCAGGGTGAATCCAAATAGGTTCACGGTTTGCAATTGCGTACTCTTCGCGAATCTTCGCGTAGTTAAACTGGCTGTGTAGACGATGCGCTGCGTGCGCGGTCATTAGCTGCAACTCGCCATCTTTTGCATTGCCAGTGTACTCGGTTGGTGCCATCCACGTTGGGTGTGGAGGACAGTCTTCCAACTGGTAACCTTCAATCGTTTTCGAGAAGATTTCAATCTTACCACTTGGCGTACCTAGCGGGTTCATGATCGGGTCTTCACGGAAATCCGCGTAACGAACAAACTGTGCGTTCTTCTCGTTCCACTTCATCTCGATCAGTTGGTTATCTTCCCAGAACTTGCTGAAGTTCGGCATTGCTACGCGAGAGCCACGGCCACCTTGTTGCGCCACCTTGTAGAAGCCGTACAGCCATTCCATTTCGGTTTTGCCTTCGGTGTACACATCACGTCCACCCGGTGCTAGCATCTCCGCCATGTCCGCGAATACATCGAAGTCATTACGCGCTTCACCTTGTGGCTCAACCACTTGCTTCATTGGCACCAAGTGTTGGTTACTGTAGTCTCCTGTCATCGTTAAGTCATTACGCTCGAACGATGTGGTGATTGGCAGAACGATGTCCGCATGTTTTGCTGCCGCCGTCCAGTACGGTTCTGAAATTACAATTAGCTCAGGTTTTTGCCACGCTTTAATCAAGCGGTTGGTGTCTTGGTGGTGAGTAAAGTTCGCACCACCTGCCCACCAAATCATCTTGATATCTGGGAACGTCAGTTCATGACCGTTGTGATGGTAGGATTGACCTGGGTTTTCCAACGCCTCGACAATACGCGCCACAGGGAAACTTTGTACCGCGCCAGACACCGCCCAGTCGTTACCCGCAGAAGAGCCGCCACCCAGTGACGCTGAAATCGCAGGAAGCACGCCAGCGTCACGAGCAGGGTTACCACCGTTTGAGTAGTGGTAAGAGAAACCAAAACCACCGCCCGGTAAACCGATTTGACCCAACATCGTTGCCAGTGTAACCAGCATCCAGTGACGCTGTTCACCGTATTGTTGGCGCTGCATGCCCCAACCCGCCATCAGCATGGTGCGGTTTTTACTGAAGATGTCAGCTAAGAGCTCAAGTTGCTTCGCAGGTACGCCACAGATTTGCGATGCCCACTCCGCTGATTTTTCTACGCCGTCTTCTTCGCCCATCAGGTACGCTTCAAATTTGTCGTAACCAGCGGTGTATTTATCGAGGAAGGCTTTATCGTGCTTACCTTGTTTCACCAAGGTGTGTGCGATACCCATCATCATCGCTACGTCGGTCATTGGGTGAGGAGCAATCCACTCCGCATTCTCGCCAAAGAACTCGATGGTTTCAGAACGAATAGGGTCAATCGCAATAACCGTCTTGCCTGATTTTTTTAATTGATGGAAGAACTCAAGACCAGCGCAGTCTGTTGAGCTCCACGCGATTTTTAGGGTGTTGATCGGGTTTAAGCCCCAAAGCACAACCACATCGCTGTGCTCTAGTACCACTGGGTACGTGGTTTGTTGCTCGTACACTTCGATAGAGCCCACAACGTGCGGCATGATGATCTGCGCAGCACCCGTTGAGTAGTCACCCAAGTGGCCTGAGTAGCCGCCTGCCATGCTCATGTAACGTTGCAGCAAGGTTTGTGCTTTGTGCAGCACGCCACTTGAACGCCAGCCGTAAGAACCAGCAAATACAGAAGCTGGGCCATATTCTTTGCGAATTCGCATGTGCTGCTCGTGGATCAGTTTGTAAGCCTCATCCCAAGACACACGCACAAACTCATCACTACCGCGCACACCTTCTGGCGACGATGGGTTTGCCAAGTAGCCTTTACGTACCATTGGGTACTTCACACGCGCCTTGGTATGCACTTGGTCAGGCCCTGTAGTTTGTAGACTATTTGGTACAGTTTGTGGCAGAGCATTAGTGGTCGATACTAGCTTGCCATCTTTCACTTCACATAACATTGGGCCCATGCGGCCCGCTGTCAAAATGCCCTTGCCACGCTGGTTTGAAGACGCAACAGACATAGGCGCAAAAGAAGTAAATGCCATGGCGCCAGCCGCCATACCTGTGCCTTTTAGAAATCCACGACGGGTTAAATTAGTCATAATCTTATCCTTCTATTTATCGTTAGTGACCAACCACATCTTTCGCGTGGTGCTGGAAGAACTTAGTAAGAATTTCTAGGTTTTCGGCAGTGATGTCTGTTCGATCACCCATACTCTTCGCCACTGGTCCCCATGCGTTCACTGTGAAGTGATTTGAAGGAATTTTCGCGTGACAAGTTGCACAATAAACGTTGTCTAGCTCTTCTGCGTATGACCAAACTGGGTCAAGCGTATCCACAACAGGAGAATCGATCGTGCCTGTTAGTGACACTGCGCGCCATTCGTTGCCGTAAACGTCGGCCTTAAACTCACCGCCCTCAAGAGCTTGCTGACCTTGCTCGGTTAGCGTTGCTACGATGGCACGTTGACCTTCACCCATGTACAGCACTTGCTCTGCGCCTTTCATTTGGAAGGCGTCCAACTTAACAGTACGCTCATCACCTTCAGAGCTGATTACTTCTAACTTCGTCGTTGGGTTAATTTTACCCATTTCACCCATTGCGATTTCAGTCACAGGGTAAACGACTTTGGCACCAGGTGATGTTTTTGTGGTGAAGCTCATCAACGTTTCAAATGCCTTACTGTCTAGCTCAGCTTCTGGTGCAAAGTGAGCAACGCCTTTGTGACAATCGATACACGTTTGATCGTTTGCTTTTGCGTACTCGTGCATTTTCGCTGCATCGCGAGATTGCTCAAATTCTTCCATCGCGTCAAAGTCGTGGCAAGAACGGCACGTAGCAGAGTCGTTTTCACGGAACTGCTCCCACACCATCTCCGCAAGCTCTTTGCGGTGCGCTTCGTATTTTTCTGGCGTGTCGATCTTGCCAGTCACGAACTCATGGTAGATGTCTTTCGATGCACGAATCTTCGTGATCAGGTAGTCCATCGGTTCTTGTGGGATGTGGCAATCAGAACACTCGGCACGAATGCCTTTCGCATTACTGAAGTGCACTGAGCCTTGGTACTCTTTGTAAGGGATTTCCATAGAGTGGCACGAGAGACAGAACTCAGTATCAGAGGTGTAATGCATTACCGCTGCAGTACCACCTAATGTTAACCAGCCCACACCAATGCCGGCAGCAACCAGCAGTGCAACATATCGTTTTTTTATTGACATAATTAGCAACACTTCCAAATAAAATGTAATTATAGATCGCAAAATACTACTTTATGGGTAGTTCTCTCTTGATCCACATCATTTCCGTGTTGCTCTATGTGTCTCAAGTATGAAATTTCGTTATTTTCATCCCATAAATGAATATTCAGTAAGAATTAATTACCCAACCAGGCATTCACCACACAAATCACTTTTGTAAGTGCAACCGTTTGATTAAAGAGATAAGAGGATGAGAAACTGGCTCTCTACATAAATGCTGTAAGGACACGCATGTCAGTTTATATTGAGACTCACCGAAACCGATTAAGACCTATCGAAGCCAGCGATTGGGAACTATTTCAGCGATTACATTCCGAACCAGAGATCATTGAGCTCTGTTTTGATCGCCCGAGCGAAAAACAAATAAAAGAAAAATTTGCTTCGCGATTATTACCATGGACACCAGACAGTCCGCACTGGCTTTGCCTCGTCATACTCGATAAGCAATCTGAACAACCGATTGGCGTCACTGGCCTTGCCATTGAAGAAGGTAACGCAGAGGTGGGTTACTTACTTTTGCCTGAATTTCATGGCCGACAGTTTGGAACAGAAACCCTTCAAGCGCTTCTAAATTGGGCGAGAGCAACACATGACATTGACCGCTTTTCCGCTACGGTCACTGAAGGGAATATTGCTTCAGAGCGTGTTCTCATGAAGTGCGGATTCGAGCTATCTGAAGTCATTCCTGACGCATACCAAATTGGCGACAAGCGTTACGCCGACAAAATCTACTCGCTACAAAAATAAGGATGTATTTTGAATAAAGTAGTCATCGTTACTGGCGCAAGCCGAGGCATTGGAGCCGCAACAGCGAAAAAACTGGCCGAGCAAGGCTATGCCGTGTGTGTTAATTACCGTGCGCAAAGTGAAGCAGCTCACCAAGTGGTCAGAGACATACAAGCAAATGGCGGAAAAGCGATCGCCGTTCAAGCAGATGTATCGGACGAGCAACAAGTGCTCAATCTTTTCGATGCAACAGAAAACGCACTAGGCTCAGTCACCCATTTGGTCAACAACGTTGGCATTCTATTTACTCAGTCACCGTTGGCGGAAATCAGCTTGGAACGCTTTCAGAAAGTAATGAACACTAATGTGAATAGCTGCTTTCTCTGTTGTAGAGAAGCGGCGAAGCGATTCAGTACTGGTGGCGCAATTGTGAATGTTTCTTCTGGGGCATCACGCTCAGGCGCGCCATTCGAATATGTCGATTACGCCACATCAAAAGGCGCAATGGATACCTTAACCAAAGGGCTATCGCTTGAATTGGCAGACCGAAATATTCGCGTCAATGGCGTTCGACCTGGTTTCATTTATACCGATATGCACGCCGATGGTGGAGAACCAAACCGAGTGGATAGGCTCAGCCCTCAAATTCCACTGAAACGGGGCGGTACGGTAGAAGAAGTGGCGAATGCGATCGCTTGGCTACTCAGTGATGAAGCTTCTTATGTTACAGGCTCTTTTATCGATCTTTCAGGCGGTAAGTAAAATGGAAGTCAACATTCGACAAGCAACTCCTGACGATTTGGATGCAATTTTTGAATTAAACCTACAAATCAACGCACTGCATTTTGCCAACGCGCCTGAAGCTTTTGTAGCACCTTCGGAAGACGACCGAGCGTTCCTCACTCAGGCTCTCGAGAATGATGAACGCTTGTTTTTAGTCGCAGAACATGAAAAGGAGGTAGTCGGCTTTTTAACCGCGATGATCACTCAGAATGAAACCGTCAGCTTTCTGATCAAAGATCCAATTTGTCGAGTAGGAACGATTGTCGTCAATGAAGAACAAAAGCAGCAGGGTATCGGTCGCCAACTGCTTGAGGCTTGTGAGCAATGGGCTCGCGATGCCAATGCTACACAAGTTCGATTAGAAGTGATGGAATTCAATCAATCAGCACAGCGGTTTTACGACAAGCAAGGTTTTAAAACTAACTCACGCATTATGCTGAAACATTTGTAACGATAACGACAATTAAGCGCTTTTCACGACTAAAGCCACCTAAATCGCATTTATCGATGCAATTTATCCCCTGATTTTAGAAAAGACGATATGATGTGCGGATAAAGGAGATTCGAACATGATTTATCTTTTCGATTGGGGGAACACCTTAATGGTGGATTTCCCTCACGCACAAGGAAAAATGTGCGATTGGGAACACGTAGAAACGATTCCTCTGGCCAAAAAAACACTGGCAACACTTTCCCAAAATCATGCTATTTACATCGCGACCAGTGCGTCTGATTCCAACATGGAAGAGGTTCAGCGTGCGTTCGTCCGCGTCGACTTAGACCAGTACTTAAATGGCTACTTTTGTTTTGCCAATCTCGGCATCGCTAAAAACCAACCTGAGTTTTATCTTGCTATCGCAAAACAGCTAGGGGTTAACGTGAGTGAGTTAACTATGGTTGGCGACTTGCCCTATAAAGACATTTACCCTGCAATGCAAGCTGGCGTAAATACGATTTGGTTTAATCCAACAGGAGCCAATGCGCCAGCCGATCCCATTCCGAATCAAATTCGCTGTTTATCTGAACTCGTACCTTAACCATCACTAACCTGCACTAATCAAGGAAGATGAATGCAAATCAGACCCATCCAGGTAAGCGATATCGAGCGCTTTACCGAACTGTGGAACCGAGTCTATGCCGAAGGTAAATACCTGCGCAGTCCGGCTCCAGATAAAGACACCCTGACCAATATTTTACGTCGCGTAGAACTTGAATCGATTCCTCAATTTGTTGCTTTGGACCATCACGTTCTGATTGGTAGTGTAGAGATTTTTCCTGCCGAACTGTGCGGTTATGAAGGCGGTCAACTCACTAGCACAGGCATTTTAGGTATTCATATCGATAGAACATTCAGAGGAAAAGGGCTAGGTAAGCAGCTATTGTCTGTCGCACTTAAAAGTGCCTGGGAATATGGTTATGACACCATTGTACTTAATGTTTATAAGGACAACCTTGCCGCGATAGCGTTGTACGAACGATTTGGATTTGAGCACCATGGTGAACTAGGAGAAGTCACTCTCCCCAATGGCGAAGTGTTGATGAGTCAGAAGATGATGTTAAGCGCGCCTAACAACCCTCAGTAACGTGCCCTCGGACAATAGACTCTGTGGATGCTTGATTTACATAATAGAAATAGCATGCCTCTTCTGCCAAGGTATACCCTTGCGGCCAAATGTACACCACCCGATCAAGACCTGACTGGTCGACAAATTGATAATCGGGAATAGACACAAAGTGGGTACTATTTGGGTGTTGCTGACCAATAATACAAAAGTCACTGCCTTTGCAGGGAACATCAATTTTGGACACGCCACTCTGCGGCAAATCGATTTCTAATAACGCGCCAATGCTATTGGCGCTCGCTTCTGGCATACCACTTAAGGTTTTTACGTTCCTATCAATATAGTGGACTCGGTTTTGCTCGGCAGCATTGTCTATCACCACTCGGGCGTTAAAAAATTTAAGCGCGGTACCCAATGACGAATTGGAACTGTGTAACATCGACGCATAGGCTTGGCGATGAATGTGGAGTAGTGTTGGCAACGCAGCCAAAGCGATGAAAGCCAAAGTGGCGAGCACTATGGTGATTTCCATCAGAGTAAATCCCTTTAATCTCACTTTTTTATCTCAGCAGAATGAATGGTCGTTTGCCTCACATCCATGTGAGACCTTGCCAATATATCGCTGATTTAAAACGTTTAAAGCCCTAGTAGATGACAAACAAGAGTCATGGGCCAAAGTTGAGACCGCTCGCCAAGTTACTATGCAAACGCACACATTTATGTGTCAATTTTAGGACTTTATTTATCAATCACTTATTTACTGAAGTAGATTACCCGAGTAGTGGAACGTTATTACGAACAAGTCCGCGACGTACGTTAGTGCACATCTTCCCGAAACGACGGATCTCATCAAACTGCGGAATCACACCCCGCTCCATTGCCGACTCCCAATAAGTAACCTCTGAATCGACCATTTCTAATAATTTCTTTGGACAACCGATGCACTGCCCTTCCGGCCCACACACAAAGGTTTCCGGTTCGTAAATCGGTAGTTCAGCTTTTACTTGCTCGATGATATTACGCATCGCGGTCATTCGATCTGGCTTTAACGTCATCACTCTGCTCCACGGATTAAGATGAAGCAGAATTGTACTCACTGGCACGTTAATGTCCCTACCCAATTTAGGTATATTCTGTTTGAACCGATTTTTTTATCGTCAGATCTGGCTTTTTAACCACTAGATAGACCGCCGTGGCCGCCAATGCAAAGCCAGAAATGCCCATCCAATCAAACGACTCACCAAACGCGAGCCAAGCTTGAATCGCGGTTGTTGGCGGCACTAGGTAAAACACAGACGCCACACTCGAAGACGCGCCATTTCTCACCATGTACAACAGCAGCAGGATAGCCACACAAGAGAGCACGACGACCAACCACAACACGGTCAAAATAAACTCCAGTTTCCACTGAACTTGCATGGTTTCAAACTGCATCGCAACAGGCAGAAACATGATGAGTGCGGCCAAATATTGCACCGTCGCACCACCAACCATATCCACCTGTTGGCAATGTTTCTTCTGATACAGCGTCCCTAACGTTATACCAACCAAAGACAGTAAACAGACTCCAATGGCTAAGAACTTATGTTGCTCAGACTGCCACTCCATGTTTCCCATCAGCACCATAGCGATGCCGACAAAGCCTAGAGCCAAACCCAGCCATTGCGAGGGTTTAAATTCCTCACGAACAAACACCACCAGCAAAGCCGCGGTTAAAATCGGCTGAATGCCCACCAACAACGAACTCAGCCCGGCAGGCATACCCAAATCAATAGCGAAATAAGTGCCGCCTAAATAGAAGCCATGGATCAACACACCCACCACACAGCTGTGCCAGAAATCGCTTCCTGTTGGCAACCTTCTACGCAACATCGCCACAAGAACCAAAAACAGTAAGACATTGAATGCCATACGGATAGAAAGTAGTGTCGCTGGCTCGGCATACTGCAAACCAAAACGCGCACCAACAAATCCAGAAGCCCAAAGGATGACAAATACAAAAGGGATGGCTCGGATTAACATGATCGCCTCACTCACGCTTGTTTTATGTTTTGAGATACTGTTAATGTAATTAGGTACAGTGTTTTCAAAAAGTGACAGATGGAAGTGTTTTTATGGGTACAGATTTATTGGAAAGCGGTGAAGGGAATAAGTACCTCGTGGTGGAAAAGCACCTTAAACAAGCCATCAATGGTGGCGTTTACCAAGTGGATGATCGACTGCCCTCCATTCGCTCATTGAGCCAAGAATTAAGCGTCAGTAAAAACACCGTGATTCGTGCGTATCAAGAGCTGGAAGCGCAAAACTTGGTGTACTCGGTTCCCAAGTCGGGTTATCGAGTAAAAATCGCCTTGCCGACCTCTCGCTCAATTCCGGATCCGACTCGCGTGGATTTGCTCTCGATCTGCAAAGAAATCCTCACGTACCCTGAATACCAAGAGCGTTTGCCCGCAGGCTCTGCCCACCCAAACATTGACTCCCCCGCGATCAAAAGCTTGTACGCCGAGATTGGCCGCCACAGCCGCCAGCAAACGCATGTACCGAGCCATTACCAATTGCCACCCGGTGATCACCTCTTAATCAAACAACTGGCGAAAATCACACAAGATTTGGGCACGCCAACCAAGTTGGATGAGATCATGGTGACGCACGGCGCGCAGCAAGCAATTAGCCTAGCGCTGCGCGCAACGACACAAAAAGGCGATATCGTCGCGGTGGAGTCCCCTTGCTATTTTGGTAATTTATTGATGCTCGAATCACTCGGCCTCAAAGTGGTGGAAATTCCGAGTTGCCCACGAGACGGTATGTGCCCCGAAGCCTTAGCAAAAGCAATGGCGACATGGGACATAAAAGCGATCATCGTAACGCCAAACTTCACCAACCCAACTGGTGCCATGATGCCGCTAGAAAAGCGCCAGCAATTGCTATTGGCGTCTGGCAATATTCCTATTATCGAAGACGATGTGTTTGGCGGGTTAAGTTATAACAAGCCTTTGCCAAGCTTGAGGTTGCTCGATGACAAGCAACGCGTAATTTACGTGAATTCGTTATCCAAAACGCTCGATTCGCGTTTGAGAATTGGTTGGATGTTGGCGGGGCGATATCGAGATCAAATTGAGCAATATCTACTGTGTGAAAACATGGGCAGTTTGAACCTAATGCAATCAGCCGTGGCAACGTTTCTAACGTCCGGTAAGTATCGAACGCATACTGCGCGAATGGGTCGGGTTTATCAAAACAACATGCGCCGATTTATCCAGATGCTTCATCAATACTTGGATGAATACGAATCTCTAAAACATCGATACCAGATCAACGCCGTACAAGGCTCGTTCTTGCTTTGGTTGCGCCTGCCCGAAGACACGGACAGCTATGCATTGTATCAAGCGTGCAATAAGCACAGAATCAGCCTACTTCCCGGCACTGTATTTGGCACTCAAGAGCAATATCGACATTGCGTGCGCCTCAGCGTGGCAAACTTTGGTCATGAAACCGATTGGAGTAACGCAATGCAAACACTGGCAAAGTTGATAGCAAAGCATGCCTGTTAACTCGCTCTTGCTAAATGAACTTATGCCCACACACGCAAACAGGTAACAACAAAAAACTCCACGCAAGGTGGAGTTTTCTCGTATCGTTATCGCCCTCAGTGCGACTTAATTTGCCACATTCTCGCGACGTTTTCGGCTAAATTGGCAACGTTGACGTCGGCCTCTTTCATGGCCTCAGATAAGCTCATCGCCCTTGGTACACAAGCAAACACCGCATCAATTCCGCACTCATAAACCGCCTGATAATCGTCGCCCACACAGCCTGCTAATGCAATGACTGGTAAATTAAACTGCTTGACCACCTTAGCAACGCCCATCGGCGTTTTGCCATGTGCGGTTTGATGATCGATGCGACCCTCGCCTGTGAATACGATATCCGCATCCGCAACATGCTCAGCAAGTTTGACCGTTTCAAGCACAATCTCAATTCCCGGTTGCAAACGTGCCGGCGTGTAACCGAGCAAGGCCGCGCCCATACCACCAGCAGCACCTGCCCCTTCACGAGTCAGTACGTGCTTACCCGTCGCTTGTTCCGTCAACTCACCAAACTTGCGTAATGCGTTATCGAGCAGAGTGACGTCTGACGCCGTCGCCCCCTTTTGCGGGCCAAAGATAGCCGACGAGCCTTTGTCGCCACAGAGTGGGTTATCAACATCGCACGCTACCAACACTTCGCAAGCAGCTAAGCGCGGGTCAAGACCAGAAATATCGATGGATGCAAGCGCCGCTAACCCGCCTCCATTTGGGGTAATTGCATGGCCAGATTCATCAAGAAACGTAGCCCCCAACGCGGTCAACATGCCCACGCCACCATCATTGGTAGCGCTGCCGCCCAAACCAATGATTAAGCGTTGAATACCTCTGTCTAGCGCGTGTTTGATCAGCTGTCCGGTACCAATGCTGCTGGTCAGTTTTGGGTCGCGAGCGTCACTCGGCACAAGGTGTAGCCCACTGGCCTCCGCCATTTCAATAACCGCAGTTTCGCCGTCGCCGAGGATGCCATAAAACGCTTCAACATCATTCCCTAATGGCGCGGTCACCGTTGTAAAGACTTGTTCGCCTTGAGTTGCATCTATCAAAGATTGAACCGTGCCTTCGCCACCGTCTGCGACCGGAACCGTAACAAATTCGGCACCATGCCATACGCGAGCAAGACCCGTTTTGATCGCCTCGCTCACTTGTTTGGCGGTTAAGCTTTCTTTAAATGAATCAGGTGCAATTACCACTTTCATACGTATTTCCAGAGACTTATAAGAGAACGAGACTCAAAATGTACACCAATGCCATTGCCGTGACACCTTGAACGAGCGTAGCCATGGTTTGCGCGCGATACGCTAAGCCCACCGACATGCGGCTAAACTGCGAAACTACCCAGAAGAAGCTGTCGTTTGCATGAGAAACCGTCATCGCACCAGCACCGATCGCCATCACTGTTAATACGCGGCCCATTTCTGAATCGAGCCCCAATTGCGTAAGCATAGGCGCAACCAAAGCCGATGTGGTCACCAGTGCAACCGTTGACGAACCTTGCGCCGATTTTAGCGCAGCCGCAACGATAAATGGCATGAAAATACCCACGCCCAGCGCCGATAGCGTCGTACCCAAGTATTCACCTAGCGGCGTTGCTTTTAATACCGCGCCAAATGCGCCACCCGCACCGGTAATCAAAAGAATAGGCGCAGCAGCCGTAATACCTTGGCTGATTCGCTCGCCAAATTCTTCAATCTTGTTGTCTGATTTGAGTAGGCGAACAGAAAGGAACAGGCCAATCACCAACGCCGTTAGTGGCTGTCCTAAGAAAGTCAGAACATCAAACACAAAACCTTCGCCTAGCGGTAAGCTTGGGAATTTCGCGATAGAGCCAAAACAGATCAATAAGATTGGAACAAAAATAGGAGCGAATGCTTGGCTCGCCGTTGGCAGTTGGCAGTTGGCCGTAAGACGCTTTGAGTGCTTGCCAGTCATGCTGAATTTCATCTGCGGCTTCAATGCCATCTGGTTCAACATGTTGGAATCGGTTCGCCCACAACATACCCGCTAACGCCGCAACTGCTGCAACAAACACACCCACACCAATCACTAAACCAAGGTTAGATTCCAGGCCTAAGTTACCCGCAGCGGCAATAGGGCCAGGAGTTGGCGGCACAAACGTATGTGTTGCGTATAGGCCAGTTGCCAACGCCACACTCATTGCAACGCTTGAGGTTTTTAAACGCTTCGCGAGTGATTCTTTGAGCGAGTTCAGAATGACAAAGCCTGAATCACAAAATACCGGAACAGAAACGATGTAACCGATGATGCTCATGGTCAATGTTGGGAAACGCTCACCCAACACTTTAATAACCGTATCGGCCATGGTGATCGCCGCACCACTTTTCTCCAAAATAACACCGATGATGGTACCTAAAACGATAACCAAGCCAATGTAACCAAGGATGCCGCCAAAGCCAGAAGCAATGGTTTTGGCAATGCTATCTGCCGGTAAGCCGTAAGCAAATGCCGCAAGGAACGCCGCGATGATCAGCGCTAAAAAGGGATGTAATTTGAATTTGGTGGTCGTGAGCACAATAAATGCGATCACCCCGAGCAGGATTAATATAAGGTTCATGATAACTCCATTTATTCTTATTTTGCTGAGCGAGTCCGTGTTGGCTCACTCAACATGTAGGGACGCATGAATTATTAATCGTTTGCTTTCGAATTCCTTTAGGCGGAGTGACAAATGATGTGGTCAAAAAATGACGCGTATTGTGCAAATGCACAATATCACGCCATTTTTGAGAGCCGAGTCGCAATATAAAGCTCCGCTAACCCCACAAAATTGGTGGTTGGCAGCCCTGTTATCTCGGTGATTTTTTCTAACCGATAACGCAGAGTGTTCCGGTGAATAAACAGCATTTTAGAGCATTCCGTCACATTGCCATTGCATTCAAACAACGCATCTAGGGTTTTCAGTAATTGCCCAGATTTGTCTTTCTCTTTCAACCATTTCACGCCATCAATGATTTGTTCACCTTGCCAAATATCCGCCAACGGCGCTAACAGCACAGGCAAACGAAGTTCATCGAACAGGTACTTACGTTTCTCTGGGTAGAACTGCTTGCCAATGGCTAATACCTGCTTTGCGCTTTGGTATGACAACGCGACATCTTTAGGCTCATTAAACAACTGCCCTAGCGCAATGTGAAACGTATGCGAATCGTGATCGCTTAAACGCGACATCAACTTATCAATGCGTTCACTTTCGATTTGGCTATCCCATTGCTTGGCGGAATGACACGGTTTCAGCACCACAATTTCATTCACTGAGACAATCGCAACTAGGTTGTTACGCTCTGGGTATTCAAGCAACTCAACAATATTGCGCACACTCTTCATGCTTTTAGAGGCGGACGGCGTCGAGACTTCAATCACCGTTGCCACCCGTGGTTGAGTAACATCGATAGAAAGACGCATCGCCCAATCTTTCAGCTCTTCATCGGTCAATTTGCCATTGATCCAAGCCAGAATAAACTCTTCACGATGACGTCTGTCCCACTGAAATTTTTCCACCAGCGCAGCTTGCTCGATTGTTAGTTCAGCGGTCATTTTAACCAGTTTTGCAAAATCTCGGATTTTATCCGGCTCGCCTGTGACGCCAACAATACCGACCACGTCGCCATGTAATTTCAACAACATATTGATACCGGGTTTGACACCCTGCAACGTCAAACATTGCTGCTCATTAAGCTCTAGCGAATCGCCATGATTCAGCGCCAGTACCGCGCCATCATGCACTTGCCCAACACGTTTCGGATCGCCACTGCCAATGATGATGCCTGCCGAGTTCATCACATTCACATTGTGACCAATGATGGACATGGTTCGATCAACAATTTGTTGTGCTAAAGCGTGGTCGAGAATCACCATTTCGAGTTTCCAGATTGACAATTTAATCGTTCAATAAATCACAAATAACCAACTGTCGCGATGATGCAGTTAAAAATAACTGAAGCAGCTCAAAGCATTACTCAATTAACCACACGATAAAAATGGATTAAACCCTCATTTTGAGCTGAGAGTTATATACTTAGAACAAAGGTCACCGATGCATTCGTCACTGTGCATCGATACCGCTCGTCTACCTACAGAGGAGGAAACAACATGGAATTACGTAATAAATCGGGTGAAGTCGCAAAAATTGCAGATAATCTCACATTAAAGGAAATCACAGAAATGGGCTACACCGTAGATTTATGCGATGAAGCATTTGACCCCGGTGAGCATTGGAAAGCGGAAGGTAAAACGCAAGGTATGGGCGAGTACCCAGAGGAGTAAGCGTCCTGACGGGCCAGCGCACAAAGCGCTCCATAAACAGAAAAACCGAGCGACTTAACGCTCGGTTTTCTACTTTTGAACTTCTTGAATAAACAAGCCCATCTCTTCAAGATAATTGCCGTTTGAGCATCCCCAATCGGTGACTTCAATCAGCTCGGTAACTAACTGTCCAGATTCATCATTTTGTACTCGCTGCACAAACGCTTCAAAGCGTTCTAACTGCGCCTGAGTTTTAATGCCATGCACAGCATATTCTACAAGCAAGCCGTTGTATGTCTGCCAGCGCTGTTCACCTGAAACATCACTGCTTAAAATTACAGAGCACTTTTGTTGAATGTTCTCAACCGCATCATTTCTTGGCGGCGTGACAGAAGAGCATCCAACCAAAATCGTACCTAGCGCCAATAGCGTAACTTTTGTCTTATTTATCATATCGTTTCCATATGTACTGCCGCGATATAGAAATATTATTACACATGACAAAGATCATCGAGAGCGCCTCGCAGATTAATTAACTGATGAACTGTAAAACCCGTGCCAGCCTTAACACTGCGCACTCCGAACGCGTAACAACTCTTGCTAACTCATTAAAATGTAAACAAATAG
Organism: Vibrio sp. D3; assembly: GCF_043995865.1. Taxonomy (NCBI): domain Bacteria; kingdom Pseudomonadati; phylum Pseudomonadota; class Gammaproteobacteria; order Vibrionales; family Vibrionaceae; genus Vibrio; species Vibrio sp. D3. The sequence continues at coordinate 1,070,482 of NZ_CP171886.1, forward strand.
TAAAATCACGTTTACGCAGTACACTACCAGCAAATTAATTTGTCCCTCCTTTATTATCAACAAGCGTGCAATAATTAGGGGTCTACTCCCAACCATTTGAAGGATCAAAATGACCGCAACGGATTATCTTAACGACCTCAATCAACGTTACCTCGCGATTCACCGCACCAAAGAAGATTTCTTTTGGGAAACTTACATGGGGATCAGCGATGACCATGATGGCTCGACGCAAGCACAAACCGCATGGACAAGCTTTTTAAGCAACGCCGAGCAAATTACTGCCATCAAACAACAGCTTGAAGCCGCGGACTCAATTACCGACCCACAAGAGAAACAGCAAACCATTACGGGTCTTTCTGGTTGGCTGGCGATGTTTGAATCTCACGCAATCGAGGGCGAAAAAGCACAAGCGTTGAAAAATCAGCTCATTGCCTTTGAAGCTGAGCTGTTCGAGAAAAAACAGAACCACGTACAAACGTTTACCGATGAAAACGGCGAGCAAGTGGAAGGTTCACTGCCAGTATTGAGCTCAACCATTCGCACCAACAATCATGAAGAAGTTCGCCAATCGGCTCACCAAGCGTTGCTGAACCTTGAACAATGGCTACTGCAAAACGGCTTTATAGAACTGATCAAACTGCGCAACCAGTTCGCTCGCTCACTGGGTTATGCGACCTTCTTTGATTACTCCGTGCAAAAAACGGAAAAGATGAGCTCTGAGCAGCTATTCGAGATTTTGGAAGATTTCGAACAACGCACGCGAGATGCGCACCTAAACAGCTTAGAAAACTTGGCGAAAGAGAAAGGCGCAAGCGCGCTAACAGGCTTCAACTTTGTTTACTCGTTCGCGGGTGACGTCATGCGTGACCTTGACCCATACGTGCCGTTCTCAAAATCTCTGAGACGCTGGGTAGAATCGTTTGGTCGTCTGAATATTGATTACTCTGGCGCGACGCTAACGCTTGATTTATTAGACCGCAAAGGTAAATACCCGAACGGGTTCTGCCACGGCCCGATCCCTTCTTTCTACAATCAAGGCGAATGGGTCGCAGCGCAGGTGAACTTTACCAGCAATGCCAAACCAGACCAAGTGGGCAGCGGCTACGATGGTATCAACACGCTGTTCCACGAAGGTGGCCACGCAGCACACTTTGCGAACGTAAAAATGAACGCGCCTTGTTTTTCACAGGAGTTTGCGCCAACGTCGATGGCTTATGCAGAAACTCAGTCGATGTTCTGTGACAGCCTGTTAACCGATGCCGATTGGCTAAAACAATACGCACTGGATGATGAAGGGAATCCGGTTCCTGATGAGATCATTCAAGCGATGATCAACAGTCGTCAGCCATTCAAAGCTTATGAAGAACGTAGCATCTTGGTTGTGCCGTACTTTGAACGCGCGTTATATCAACTTAGCGATGACGAGTTAACGCCAGAGCGCATCACTAAGCTGGCTCGCGATTGTGAAAAACAGATCCTTGGTTTGGAATGCAGCCCTCGCCCACTGATGGCGATTCCACATTTGCTATCCGACGAAGCAGCTTGTGCGTATCAAGGTTATCTACTCGCGCACATGGCGGTGTATCAGACCCGCGCATACTTCCTTGATAAGTTTGGCTATCTGACGGATAACCCAGAAATTGGCCCACTGCTGGCAAAACACTACTGGCACGCAGGCAATCATTTGTCGCACAACGAAACCATTTTCAGCCTGACTGGCGAGGGGTTCAATGCTAAGTACTTGGCAGATGTATGTAATCTATCGCCAGAGCAAGCGTGGGAAGTACAGCAGAAGAAAATCGACTTACTTGCGACGCGAGAACGAGCACCAGTTGCTTCACTGAACGCGACGATTAAAGTCGTCGACGGCAGTAAAGAACTGGCAAGCAACGTCATCTCTGACGAACAAATGTGTGACGATTTTGAACGTTACATCGTAGAGACTTACGGTCGATAACACGCCAAGAGCCAGAAGCCACGCTTCTGGCTTTTTACTATTAAGGCACAACAAAAGGAAGCGCCATGCATCAACAAATCATCAAGTTCTGGTTCGAAGAGCTAACGCCTCAAAACTGGTTTGAAAACGACCCAGAACTGGACAAACATATTACATCGCGATTTACCTCTGTATTAGAGCAAGCCGCTCGCTGTGAGCTTTTTAGCTGGCGAGACAGCGTACAAGGGCGATTGGCCGAAATCATCGTCCTCGACCAGTTTTCACGTAATGCGTATCGCAACACCCCAAAAGCGTTTGCGCAAGACCCGCTCGCATTAGCATTGGCTCAAGAAGCAATTCGGTTAGGACACGATCAAGAATTAGCGCCTGAGCAGCTAAGCTTTTTGTACATGCCGTTTATGCACAGCGAATCTCGACGTATTCATGTCGAAGCTGAGAAATTGTTTCGCGCATCAGGGCTTGAAAATAACTACGATTTTGAGCTAAAACACAAAGCCATCATCGACCAATTTGGACGTTACCCACATCGCAACGCCATCTTGGGTAGAGAAAGCACATCTGAAGAGTTAGCATTTTTGCAGCAACCCGGTTCCAGCTTTTAACCATCAATAACAACGAGAACGTTGAATGAAATTAGACGCCATATTGTGGGATTACGATGGGACACTCGTAAACTCTGTACCGAAAAACATCGACATCACCAAAGCGATCTTATCCATCGTTGCCCCGCATTTAACTGGCGATAATTTACCGAAATATCTCCATTCAGAAGCCAACTATCACTACGCAAACCACGCGGCGAAAAACTGGCAAGAGCTCTACGTGGATTACTACGGCATGTCCCATGATGAAATGCTAAAAGCTGGCGGTTTATGGGCAGAGCATCAAGAGAAAAACCAAACACCAGTAACCTTGTTTGAAGGCATTGATGGCGTTATTAAAGAGTTTGTGCAACTGCCTCACGGCATTTGCTCTCAAAACTCGCAAAGCAATATTCGTCGAGTGCTGTCCGACAACGGCATCAGCGCGCCGTTTAAATCCATCATCGGGTATGATGACGTCTCGAACGGACACCAAAAGCCCGATGCGTACAGTGGTATCAAATGCGTTGAGTCGATTTTTGGTCACGCAGAAAATCGACAGCTGATGTACATCGGTGACCATGAAGCCGACACGCAATTCGCACGCAACATCGAACAGCAGTTGGGTGGCCAAAGTAAAGTGATTGCCGTTGCAGCAGCGTACAGCGGCGCGATGCCAGAGCATTGGAACGTGCAACCAGATTACGTGGCAAGAACGGTTGACGAGCTGTTTTCGATTATTGCTCAACACACGTAATTTTTGACTGCGGTTTAAGGCCAACACCTTGAAAGCCAGCGCTCACCTTGCCCTTTCAGACATTGAAACAATTTTAGCCACTACACCGGAGGCCCCATGGTTACATGGCCATGTTTATTGAAACTCGATGGCGACGATGAACTTATCTATTTGCGTTCTCATGCCGAGCTTGATTCCGAATGCGAAGCGTTCATTTGGGGGCCAGATGATTACGTAATTGACTCAAATGGCAACACGTTCGGGTTGCAATACAACGATTCGAACACCACCGTTTTACAACCGGAAAAACGCACTCTGTCCGTCGAGGAAGTTACGTCACTCATCCAGTCGCATGAGTTTAGTCTCGCACAAAGATGCATCATCAAAATTCACTTCACCTCGGTACAGCAAGCTGTTGAGGCATTAGCCAATTAGCTCGAACCCCTCTCATGTTGATTATAAAAAATTATTATTTTTATAATTTATGATAATTTCATGTAATTAACACCTCGCCATATACTCTCCCACATCGAAACAAAACAACGTTTAAGCACACATGTTGGGAGCAAACAAATGAAAATGAATCATGTCGGTATTATGGTCGGAGATATGGATAAAGCGGTTGAGTTTTACACGCAAGCGCTTGGTCTAAAAGTCGTTATGGGCAACACGAAAGTGATTGAAGAACGCGAAACCGCAATTGGCAGAATGTGTATTGCGGTCTTTGGTGAGGGCTTTAAAGGCTTCAACATTGCACATCTAGTGACAAGCGATGGCATCGGACTTGAGTTATTTGAAATGAAAGAGCGTCAAGAGCGCCATGAAGTGGATTTTTCTCGCATCGGTATCTTCCATTTCTGTTTGCAGACGGACGACTTTGAAGGTGCAATCAAGCGCACTGAAGCGTTGGGTGGCAAAGTGCGTATGGACATCATGCGTTACCACCCAGAAGACGATAACAAGCCTGCGAAAATGGTCTATCTAGAAGACCCATTCGGCAACCTTTTCGAGCTTTACTCGCACACTTATGAAGAAACTTACGCTTCTGAATACGAGTAATTACATCAAGTAATACAACCGGGATCTGTGCGTTATTGAACCCGGTTGTTCAAACCGTTTCACCAACCATTGTTACGACTCAATGCCTAACGACTTCATCAACGATTCAACGGTATTGTTAACCCACAATATCAACGGATCATTGCGGCGCTTTACGCTGTAAACGTAACCGAAGTTACCCTCTAATTTCGGCAGCGCGTCATCAAATTCGATAAAAGAAAAACGCTTATCTAACTGATTGATCAAGTGACGCGAACAAGGAAACAGCACATCGCTATCCGCAACCAAATTCAAAATGGTGTTGATGTGCGTGGTACGCAGTTGAATTCTTGGGACAACTGAAAAAGGCTGTAATAAGCGCGAGATATGATCTTCTTTTTCATTCCAATGTTGGATGATGTGAACCGCGTACGCGTACTCTGAAATGTCATCCAAGTACATGCGTTTACCACCATGCGGATGCGTCGCGCGACAGGCCAGAGCAAAGTCGTCCCGCCCGCCTTTTTTCTGAACCAGATGTTTCGGCAACTCCATAGGGAAATAGTTGATACCAAAAGCGATTTCACCCGCATCGATTTTGTCTGGCGTGGTTTCCGTCCAGTCTTCGATCACCAAGTTCATAAACGGCGCTTCCTTGGCTAGCAGCTGAGTAAACGCGGCAGAAAACCATTGCGCAATGGACGAGTTGATAGCAACACGCAGAACACTGCTTTCGGTCGCGGGATCAAAACTATGAGAAACATTCACTAGCTTGTCGATGTCGTTGATGATCCCAGAAAGCTGCGCTTTGATCTCTTCGGCTTTCGGCGTGAGCTCCATATTGGTGCCCTTACGCACTAAAATGTCGTCGTTAAACAAATCCCGAATTTTACGCAAGCTTCGACTCACAGCAGGCTGGCTGGTGCACAAACGCTCCGCAGCCGTTGTGGTGTTGCGTGTTTCAAGAATCACCGCAAGCACCTTGAGCAAGTTGTAATCAAAGTTCATCAACGTTATCTCTTTAGCTTTTCTCAAAGCATATCACTTTTGATATAGACTAAATACTCACAATTCATTTCTGTAATAAACGGGTTAACGACTAAGCTTAGCTGGAAACATATCCTCACAAACAAATGGATGAAACCAGCCATGAAACAAAAATTACTCGTTACTCTATTGGGATTATCAGCGCTAGGAGCCAGCTCTGTATTTGCGGCTAACACCAATGTTGATCTTGCAGAAGATGCTTATATCTACGGCTACTCTATCGATGAAGCGTACAAGTTTTTCTATCACACGGCGGTAGAAAACAACTATCCGCTCAACCGCTTTCAGAATATTCGTGCTCTAGCTGATGACTCTTACACCGCTCACCCAACCATTAATAACGATACGCTTCACCTTATGGGCTGGTTAGATGTTGCAGCAGAACCTGTCATTGTGAGCGTGCCTGATATGGATGAAGGCCGTTACTGGATCTTGCACACAATGGACATGGGCCATTACACCAACGCAGCGTTCAGTTCTCGTACTCGCGGCACAAAAGGCGGCCAGTTCATGTTTGCAGCACAAGATTGGCAAGGTGAAGTGCCAGCTTCTGTCGACGAAGTGGTTCGCGTAGACAGCAACCTTGTGAAGCTGATGGGTCGCATCATGGCAGTGAATGACGAAGACGCAAAAGTCGCGCTTAACTACATGGACCAATGGAACATTCGTACCCTATCGGAATATTTAGGTAAGAACGGGCCAAAACCAGTACAAAGAACGTATCCAGATCCAAAAAAATCAACATGGCTTGAACGCGTGAACTTCGTGCTATGTAATGGCTCGATGGGCAATGCGGACAAACAGTGGTTGGACAAATACCAATCTATCGGCGTTGAACCATGCAAAACTGACTTCACACCTGAGCAGATAAAACTGGCAAAAGTTGGAGAGAAGAAAGGCATGGAACACCTCGTCGAACTTGCACCTAAAATGACAGATGCTCGTACGTTGCTTGGTACACGCGATACCTTGGGTGATGCGCCACGCGATATTTTTGCAGAAGGTACTTACCTTGGTCAGTGGGGTTTACCACCTATCGAAGCGTCTTACCGTAAATCAGATTTCGACAGCACTGGTCAAAAACTGGATGGTTCGAAGCATGATTACGTGATGCGCTTTAAAGCGCCGAACGTCAGCGAATTCTGGTCTGTTACTATTTACGGCAACGACAACCGTTTGATGGCGAAAAACGACCTAAACCGTCACAGCCGTGGCGACCGAACCATGAAAGCGGACAAAGACGGTTACTACACCATTTACATGAGTGCGAACGAGAAAGGCCGAGCAGACGATCCAAACTTCTTGCCAGTACCTGAAAAACCGTTCTACGCCATCATGCGTTTCTACGGCGCAGACGATGCAATCCAAAGTGGTGAGTATCAAATGCCTGAAATCAAGGTAGTTAAATAATTCGTTTTAACGAACCACTGCTCTGTCGCCTCCTTAGCTCGTAAGTGCGTTAAGGAGGCTTATTTCAAGGTGGGTGTCTAGGGCGAACATCAAGCCCAAAAATCAAAGAGCCACCCACTCAACCTAGTGATTATTTTTATTTAGGTATCGTATGGATTTTAATCTAATCCAAACCTTTTTAATTGTTGCTGAATATCAATCTTACTCTCGCGCCGCAGAGCACCTAGGGCTAACTCAGCCAGCGATTAGCGCATCCATGAAGCGTTTGGAAAAAGAAACCAACAAATCGTTATTTGTGAAGGATGGGCGACAAATCAAACTCACTTCTGTAGCGCATCAGTTGCTACCTAAATTTCATCAGGCGTTTGCGATGATCAATGATGCCATTTCCGATCAAAGCACTTTCCGCCTGAGCTGTAATGAAGCGCTGCTCCACCGCATCACACCAACCAGCACGATCAGCATTTGCACCGATACGGATTTACCTTCGTTATTGAATGATCTCCGACTTAAACAGATCGATTTGATTATTAGCCCAACGACCATTCATGACCCATCGTTTATCAGTGAATCAGTTTTTGAAGAGCCAATGGTGGTGATTTGTCGTCAAGATCACCCACGTATCGCAGGAAAAATCGAACAAGAACAGTTTTATTCTGAAAAGCACTGTCGGTTTGTCGGAGACAAAGACTTCCCAGTTAGCAACACCGAAATTCACCAGCCAGGGCTGCAAGAGCGTGATGTGGAAATGATGACAACATCGCTCTCTGGCATGATGCTTTATGTGGCGAAACACGATTGCTTAGGCGTGCTTCCCCTGTCTTTGGCGCAGAAATGGCAATCGGCTTTGAATCTGCAAGTCATTCAAACTCCAATGTTTTCCGAGCCGGTCAGCTATAAGCTGATTTTCCATAAACGAGATGAATCCAGTACTTCCCATCAATGTTTGAGAGCTTGGGCGCGTGACCAATTTGCTACAGGCCTAAACGCCTGACTCGGTCGCACATCAAGGCGTTTCGCCAAAAACTCTTTCTCTCTTCTTAAACGCACTCTTTATGACTAAATGCGCATATGTTAAAAATGGCTTAACGATCAATATGGACGTTCAGGTCGTATACTTTTCCATAACCGCACAAAAGGAGTGAAGCATGCCCACCAACAACCCAATCGCAATCCAAGCCCTTGATCATGTCGTGTTAAGAACGTGCAACCTCGACGCCATGTTGCATTTCTATCGAGATATTTTGGGCTGCCCTGTCGAGCGCGAAGTAATGGAGCTTGGTTTAACCCAGCTCAGGGCTGGTAACGCATTGATTGATGTGGTGACGGTGGACAGCGAGTTAGGGCAACTTGGCGGAAAGCCACCAGTTCAAAATGGTCGTAATATTGACCATTTTTGCCTGCAACTAGCGCCTTTTTCCGAAAATGAAATACTGGAATATCTGCGTTCGAACGGCATTGAAACCGAAGAGTTTGCGAAGCGGTATGGCGCACAAGGGTTCGGTAGATCACTCTATATACATGATCCGGAAGGAAATGTCGTCGAGTTAAAACCTCAAGTGATTGATGAGTAAACTACACTTAACTGTGTTACTGACCATTTGTTTCTCATCATTGTAGAAGGCTCAAAAAAATGAACGCGATCTCGTTAGTCCAAGGCGACATTACCACCGCACATGTCGATGCCATCGTGAATGCAGCAAACCCGAGAATGCTCGGCGGAGGTGGCGTCGATGGTGCCATTCATCGCGCAGCAGGGCCTGCGCTTATCAATGCGTGTTATGCCGTTGATGATGTCGACGGTATTCGATGCCCGTTTGGTGACGCACGCATTACTGAGGCTGGCAATTTAAACGCGCGTTACGTCATTCATGCCGTTGGCCCGATTTACGATAAATTCGCCGATCCAAAAGCGGTGTTGGAATCTGCATATCAACGTTCGCTGGATCTCGCGCTCGACAAGCATTGCCAAAGTGTGGCACTGCCTGCGATTTCTTGCGGAGTGTATGGTTACCCGCCCCAAGAAGCAGCAGAAGTCGCGATGGCCGTTTGCCAAAGACCGGAATACGCCGCACTCGACATGCGCTTTTACTTGTTTAGTGAAGAGATGCTTTCGATTTGGCAACACGCCCTGACCCAGCACTGAAATCTGTGTGATAAGAGGCATAAAAAAACCGGACTGCCAACACAGTCCGGTTTGTCTTATTTATCAATGAATTATCGTTCGTTAAGCGCTACGAATGCTAGGGGGGTCATCCAAAGCGCCTAATGTGTGCGATCTAGTTTTTGAAGAATCCGTTGTACATCATGTACAAATGCGCCGCAGACCAAGAGAAGTTCGACGCACCTTGTACCGCGCCCGTCTCTGGGTTGTAGTTTTCACGGATTGGCATGTCACCCGTCATTCCTTCTGCGTTGTTAAACAACTCATTCGCCATTGCAATCGCTTCTTCTTTGTAGCCGTAGTTTTCCTTCGCACGGAAGCCAAAGTACACTTGGTCTAGCCATACACGACCACGCCAGTACACATCTTTACCGTAAGCAGGGTTGGTTTGCGATGCCGTCGGCAAAGGCACACCCGTTCCTTGGAATTTATCTGGCGTGTTGAACTCGTCTTGATCACGCATTACCGCGATCACTTTATCGGCATGCTCTTGCGTTGCTGCACCATTAAACAGCGGCGACCAACCTTCAGGGCCACGTCCACGCTCTACAATCGGCAAACCCGCACAGCCATTTGCAAGAGGCTCAGGAGTAGTGCCATCTTCAGCCACATTCAAGTGAATGTCGTAGAAGAATCCTGTGCTTTCATCAAACATACATTGGTTAATGTAAGTCTTGATTTTTTCTGCGCCATTAAGGAATTCTTGCGCTCGATCTTTACCTTCTACGCCATCAGACACCAACTTCGCCATTTCCGCTAAGTATTTGTTGTCTGAGTACATGTAAGAGGCTTGATCCACCGATTCTTGCAGCATAGAGAAGCCAAGCAGCTCGCCGTCCGCAGCGTTATTGTTGGTGCGGTTTTCTGCAAAACGAACTTCCCAATCTTTCTTCGCTAGATCGAGTTTCGCTAAGTTTTCCGCTGACGTATTGCTGTACACCCACTCTTCGCCTTCCAGCTTAATGCTGTTATCAAAGCCGTACGCACTTGCCGCGTAGCGACCAAGTTGATCCACATTTCTGTCTGGGTTGCTGATGTCTTCAGCTTGCGAATTCATGTTGTGGATGTTGTAGATAAAGCCAAAACGAGCCGCGTTATCCATGCCCGATTCCCAGCCAGCCGCTTCTTGTGCGCCGACGTGAATCGTCATGTAATCCACTTCATCAAGAATCTTATTGTAAGACGCCATGCCTTTTACTTTATAAGAATTGCCGTTTTGCTCGATGATGTCTTCTGCCGGAATAATGGTCGTGAAGTTAGGATCGCGCGTTTCTACCCAAACGTACATCACGCCTTCTTCCGTGTTGTGTGCTGGGTCCACTGCCGCGCCGTATTCAGGCACACCATTTTGGTTGTGGTCGCGGTTTGATAGCCACCAATCGTGGTATGCCACCAACTTCGGATACATTTCATCAATGAATTTTTGCGCGTCTTCTGGGCGATCAAACTGGTTCACGAGAGCGTGATACACCTCCATCACAGACCATGCCGCCAACGATGGTTTCGTATTGCGTTCGTTCCAGTTTTCAGAGCCAGCACCACCACGACTAACAGGTTTGGTGTACGTCAATACATCCAGCAAGTAGCCTTTGTCTTGCGGACGAATCTTGTCATCAGCTTGAACTTGCTCTTGGAATACCGTGCGAATGTTGTCCATCGCAACATCTGGGTTGAAATGCGCCATCGCGTACGCTTGTTTCCACGAATCCCACGGCCATGTTAAGTTACCAGAGAACCAACGCGCAGTGACCGATGGCGTGACTGTCGCTTGTTCAATGTCGCCCGCCGCAGAGCGCCAGTTACCGTTTAGGGTCTCCATCGCTTTTACCGCTACGCGAGCTTGGTCTGCTGTCGCTTCTTTGTTGATAAGACCATTCGCTAAATAGCCGTCCCAACGCGCTTTCGACGCTTCCATGTATTGAGTTGGATTCGCCAATACATCTTGCAATTTCAACGATTCTGACTGCACTTCTTTCGCATTGTGCAGGTTAGAATACGCCGTATAAACCGCCGATGTTTGCTCAGCTGGTAGGCTCATCTCCGCGGTAGAACTGAATGAGGTTTCGTTGGTGAACGTCTTCGTCGGTAGAGAACGAGTAATGCGGAACTCGGCATCACGGTCATTACGGATCGCCCAGTTGTTTTTCATCTCGCTAAAGTTAATTTTAATGCCGTTCTCAATGGTCGAAATCTGGCGCTTGTAATCTGGGTAGTACTGCGCAACGGTTTGGTCTTTGCGCGTCGACAGCGCGTATTTCACCAACTCGCCGTCCCACTCCAACGCCAAGTTCATATCACGATCAGTTTTGTTAGTGATGAGCGTTTCCACCAGCGAAGAGCGATCAGTTACGAAGCGCAGCACCATTTGCACGTGAATATCGTCCAAGTCCAACACCTGCACTAACGCACCTGGAATGGAATAGACTTTCGCTTCTGCGTTCGATAAGTCGTAAGTTTGACCACTCACTTTGTCGGTCAACGTGAGCTTGTCGAACGTTTGGCCAGACATAAAATGCGCGTACTCTTGCGTCACTTGCATAATACCGCCGAAAGCGCCATAACCCGCCGCATCTTCAGGTAGCAAATGGCCATGCCACGCGCCGTTATCCGTCAACGCGTTGTACTTCAGGTTCGAATAACTGTCGTAATCACGCAGGTAAGTGGGATTACCAGTACGATCAATCACGTTAGTAAATTCCGAAGTTGGCGCCTGTGGTAAACGGATTTCAGTTTTATCATTGGAACCACATCCAACAAGCGAAATAGTAGCCCCGATCAGAATGGCAAGTGTGCTCTTTTTAAACATACTTTTTCCCTATTATTTACGTTATTTTTATATTCTCATTTATATAAATGAGTGTTTTTAGTGTGCAGAAGCCCGGCTCGCACTAAATAAGCACAAGCTTCCGATAATTATTCTTTTATTTTTCTTTAGCGATAGTGATGGCTTTTAATAAATCGCCATTAATATTCGGAATTGTGTCAGCCAAAAATATCTGATTACCAGGTGTAAAAGTGAGTAAAACGTTTTTTAGTCGTTGACTGTTTTCACTGGTTTTATTTTGAACATCAAACTCAATTAATTTGTTGTACACTTCATTTGCCAGCTTTTCTTCTTGTTCTTCGGTAATCGCAATACGTCCAACACAAATTGGGGGTCGAACATCGTGACTAAACACTTCTTCACGAAAGCGCTGTGCAAATAGCGTGTCTAAATTTGAACCTTCTTCAAAAATAAAGCGGCCTGTATCTTTAAATTGATAGTGTTTATCCCCTTTTAGTTCAATGTAATCCATCATTTCTAGCGCGCGTAAATAAAGCGCAACGGAAGTATCACTCAGCTGGTATCTCCGTGCGATCTCTTCTAAAGACCACTCAGGTCGACGCAAAAGATAAAGAAAATCAAATAAGTGAGGATATTGATGAAAAATCTCACTGTTGGTGTCGGTGATAAACTGTTCACTCTCTTGCTGCAGCTGCTTACCTCGCATGGATAACTCAACCAAATCCGTATCAAGGTGCGTGGCGTACAACAAGATTTTATCTAAACCAAGAGACGTATTGTGAAGCTGCCTTTTTATAGTAGAAAGCGGGATTCCAAGTCCAATAGAAAGCTCGGAATATCCAATGCCTTTTTCTTTTATTTTTTCTCGTAAAGCAGCAAGTAAATACGTTGCAGAATTATTCATCTAACAATGCCTGTATTTTATTTATTCAGCATCCATGATGATAAATTCAAGAGAGTCCTACTCTTGTGATTTTGGTCTCAATATTCTATCTTGTTGGCGTAAAACATATCTTATCCACTAAAATTTTTTTACTTTTCTTTAACTGGACGCATTTTACCCACCCTGAACAAGTTATGGCCATTGCCCTATGGGCTTATCAAGATAATAGTCAGTATAATTGTTTTGAAGAGTAAAATTAAGATGGCAAAGATTTTTACTAAAACTTTTCTGATAAGAGCGCAAATTTTCAGATGAAAAGTATCAAAAAATGACACCAATCGATTTATAAAAGCGTGAGATCACAATTGGAAAGTGAACCTATGGAAATTTTGAATTTCAATGACTAGTAAAAACCTTGTTATATTCTGAAAATAACAAGGTTAATTTATAAAATAATTATTGAAGTAAGATCATGTTATTAAGTCAAAATTATATCTGGCTCACATATTTCTTTTTCTCGCCACCATTGTTTATTTATATGTTCTTGATGAACGTAAAAACTCTCCCCTGGCATTGGCGTCAGCAGCGTTATATGTTCTTTTTGACAATGGGTAAGCAAATCTAAAATCGGTTCGTCCCAGCGGTGAGTAAACAGTTCGTATGTAGCCCAATGTACTGGCAACAGTTTTTTCGCATTTAAATCGCGAAACGCTTGCACGGTATGATGAGCCTGCATGTGCCCCCAGTTTTCGACCGGATAACCTTGGCCTTTCACATCAGCAGCCACTTCCAAACAGGCAATGTCGATTGGCCCACATCGCTGTGCGATCTCAGAAAAGTGCGAATCGTAAGCTGAATCACCACTAAAATAGAGCGTCTCTTCTTTGCCTTTGATGACCCAAGAAGCCCACAAGGTCGAGTTTTTATCGAAATAAGTACGACCCGAATTATGGTTAGCGGGCGTACAAATCAGTTCGATTCCAGCATAGTGCACGCTATCCCACCAATCGAATTCCACGATGTTGTCTGCGCAAACGCCCCACTTTATCAGATGCTTGCCAACCCCTAAGGGCACATAAAACGTCACGGGCTTATCGGCGTAGAAACGTATGGTCGACGCTTCTAAATGGTCGTAATGATCGTGCGAAATCACGATAATTTCAGGAATCGGCAAACAATCTCTGGCGTGAGTATTGGGAATATTGCGTTCAAACCACGCTTTTGCGATGAACGGAGAAGCGTAATCAAATACCGGATCGGTCAGAATTCGAATGCCATCGACCTCCACCAGCATACTAGAGTGGCCCAGCCAAGTAAGGCGCATCGATTCACTTCGCTGCGCAAACTGCGTGGGTTGAATTGGGGAATGTGGCAGATGTTCGTTAGGACTCAACGGCGTTCTACCACCAAGATAACTCCAACACACCTGCCAGAATGATTGCGGACTAGGCACATTTGGCATCTCGTTTTTAACGCGGCCGTTTTCAAATTGAGGCGAGTGGTGAACACGGTGCGCCAACTGCGCATGGTAGGTTTGAGGCAGAATCAGTGAACTTGGCTTTTGTGTCTTTTGTTCACTCGTTAGGTATGTGCGCTTAAGTATCGTCTCAGACATATCGTAGTTTTGTCTCGCTTGCGAACGCTCAACAGTAGGTTTATTAAAACGTGCGTGTATGTCTATTTCGTGACCAAAATGAGGTGTAAGATGAAGATTCAGTTTCAATCAAACGTCTTCTATTTAAGGATACGGTTCTCAAACCTTCTGAATACTGCGTCGGTTTGAAAGGAGAAAACTATGGTGACTTGCAGCCAATACGATTTTATTGAAATCGCCTGTATGTTTAAGCTCCCGATCGAGATCACACTAAAAAATGGTGAAACTCATCAGGGCAACGCGTTCGACACAGGCTACGACATGCAGCGACAAGAGTGCTTGTTTTTAGATATGGATGGTGAGCACATCGCCTTCCCGACTGAACAATTAGTCGCAATGCGCGCGCTCAAAGCCAATCCGCATTTTGATGAAGTGACGTTTGAGTAAACGTCCTTCTTTCACTGACACCGTCCAATAAAAAACGCCTCTCAAGCTGACACAACTTGAGAGGCGCTCTCTGACACAGTTCACCGGAACTTGTTGTTATTCACGCGACCGGATGAAAACCAGCATCGGCATCATGATCACGAACATCACTCCCACAAGCTGGAAGGTGTGCACAAACGCGACCATTTGCGATTGCTGCTGCAACATCTGTTGGTATTGGTCTAACGCAACCGGATCGGTAATAGAAAGCCCCTGATTGGCCGCCCAGTCATGCAAGTTAGGATTATAAGGATTAATACCCTCTCCCAGCGCATGCCATTGCTGCTGACTATCACGATATTGGAACGTGGTGGCGATAGAGATACCAAACGAACTACCAATGGTACGGAACAGATTGTAAATACTCGCAGCCGCGACAGATTGCTCTTTCGGAATCGTTAAATACGCCAAGGTGGATAGCGTCGAGAAGGTTAAACCAAGCCCCATCCCCTGAATCATACTCGGCATCACAATCCAAAATGTATCGATCTGCAGTGAGTACTGCGTCATCAAATAGCTACCAATCCCGATGCAGCTCAAGCCAAAGACTATTTTGATTCTGGGATCGAATTGCGGATTGAGCTTAATCACCAAAATCAACATCGCCGCTGACGCCAACCCACGCGGTGCCATTAATAAGCCAGTGGTTGAGACCGGATAATCCAGCAAGCTTTCCAACAGCATTGGTTGTTGAGTCGTCAGGCCAAACATCGCCATCGACACCACAGCAATCATCAACGACGAGACCATAAGATTTCGGTCTTTAAGCAGCCATAATGGCGCTATTGGGCTTTTGGTTTTCCAGCTGCGATAGATCCACATCACCAATCCCATGACTGCGAGCAATATCGCGGTCTGGATCATGCGTGAGTTGAGCCAGTCTTCTTCGTTACCTTTATCCAACACAAACTGCAACGCGCCCACACCTAACGCCATGTAACCGATGATCCACCAGTCAAAGTTAGGTTTGGATTTGTTGTCGATATGGATATAGCGATAAATCAAAGAGGTACAGATCAAACCGAATGGCAAGTTGATGTAAAAAATCCAGCGCCAGTTGATGTTGTCGGTGATCACGCCACCCACAACTGGGCCCAAAATAGGACCAAGCAAAATGCCGATGGAGAAAATCGCCATCGCTTTGCCTTTTTGCTCATACGGATAAATCTGTACTAACGTCGACTGCGCCAATGGAATCACCGACGCGCCGAAAGCGCCTTGGATAATGCGAAATAGCACCATCTCTTCAAGCGACTGTGCTTGCCCACAAAGCGCACTGGCAATCACAAAACCGATCACGGCAACCAGCATGACTTTGCGTTCACCAAAGCGCGACACCCAGAAACTGGTCATCGGAATGAAGATCGCTTCCGCCATGCTGTAACCCGTCAGCACCCACGTAATTTGGTCTGCCGTTGCGCCCAACGCGCCCATCATGTGCGATAGCGACACGTTCGCAACGGTCATATCGATTAACACCATGATGGCAGAAAGCATCACGGCGACGGTGGCAATCCCCCGTTTGTCTGCCGTAATTTGATGGCTCATTGCACGCTACTTTGCAAATCAATGGTGACTTCTGAGCTCGCACCCACGCGAAGTTGCGGCGCATCGGCTGGTACTTCTAATGCCAAACGTACAGGGAAACGCTGTTTAATTTTAACCCAGTTACCCGTTGCGTTTTCTGGTGGCATCAAGGAGAACGATGTACCACTCGCTGGCGACAGCTGTTCTACCGTTGCTTTCCACACCACGTCTGGGTACATATCAATCACCACATCCGCATGCATGCCAGGTTTAATATGAGTAAGATCGGTTTCTTTAAAGTTCGCGCGTACCCAATAGCTGTCTTTTAAAATCACAGGGAACAGCGTTTGACCCACGCTAACGACCGAGCCCACGTGCGTATTGATTTCACCGGCAATGCCATCCACTGGTGACGTAATGTCGGTGTAACTCAAGTTCAGCTCCGCTTGCGCTAACTGCGCTGCCGCTTGTTGAACAACCGCAGCCTCTACGCCTTCTTCACCACGGTTCGCAATGGCTTTTTCTACCGTCGCACGCGCTTGCTCTAGGCTCGCTTGGGCATTAGCAAGTTTGTTTTTCGCCGTATCTAAATCTTGGTCCGACGCCAGTTTGCGTTTCACTAGAGAATCCGTACGTTTGTACTCCACTTGAGCTTCTGTCAGGTTAGAGCGCGCCGCATCTAAGCCCGCTACGGCTTCAGTTACCTGCTTATCGGCAACGTCATGTTGCTGGACCGCCAATTGGTATGCCGCTTTTGCTTGCTTCACTGCCAACAGATATGGGCGCGAATCAATCTTCAGCAGTAGATCACCTTTGTTAACAGATTGGAAGTCTTTGACATCCACAGAAACCACTTGGCCTTTTACTTGAGGGGCTACCGATAAAATTTTTGCCCTAACGTAGGCATCTTCCGTGCTTGGATGACTATCTGAATACTGCCAAGACCAATACATCGCACCAAATGCGATAACACATAGAGTAAAGAAAAGAGTTTTTACCAGCTTAGATCTGGAGGAAGAATGCTTCGCGATGTCGCCGCTCATTTATATTGTCCACTTGTTCAATTATGTGATCAGTGTAGGACTTTTCGATCTTCGGACAATAAAATGATCTGCAAGGTAAAGATCCAATTTTGCATGTTGCTAAGTGGAGTAAATGATGAGCAATCAAAACGAGGATAAAAAAAGAGGGGCAGTCCCCGTAACCGCCCCCAAAGTCATGCCAATAATAGTAATGTGCGTGTAACTACTGGTTTTTCTTAGAACTTGTAACCGCCGCTGATCATAAATACCCAAGGGTTAATTTTGACGTCGGTTTTTTGCTTCGCTCCACCTGCTTTGTAAGTTGCTTCTGTTTCAATGTTTGCGTACCACGCAGCAGCGTTGAGGAACCATTGATCGTTGAGCATGTAGTCCACACCAATATTCGCTGCTAGACCGAATGAGTCATCCAACTTAAGATCTGAAAGACCAGCGCCTTTACCCGTGCTATTGAAACCCTCATCAAAGAACATGGTGTAGTTGAGACCTACACCAACATATGGACGGAATTTACTTTGTGGCTCGCCAAAGTAGTACTGAACCATAAGCGTTGGTGGAAGATGTTTGGTGTCCGCGATATCACCAAGACCTAACAAATCTGTTGAGATATCGTGGCTGAATGGTGTTGCTGCTAGAAGCTCTAGGCTGATGTTATCTGTGAACATGTAGCCAAACGTCAAGCCAAGCTGCGTATTTGAATCCACTTTCAATTCTTCTTGAGAACCAAGAATCTTATCGCTGCTGTCATTTGGAACGACAGACGCCGCACCAACACGAAGGACGAAGTCACCTTGTTTATGAGCGAAAACACTTGGTGACACGAGTGCAGCAACCACTGCTAGACTGCAGATTGTTTTTTTCATTTTTTATTTCCTTTTATAGGGCTTCGTTATGTCGTACCCAAAGGTGTGCCTGCTGACTGGCCTTAGATTTCAAGTAAACTCAGCGCCTTGAAGCACACGGGCATCTATATTTTTTTGAGCTGCGCGCAATCTAGCACATAGAAACCCTACTATTTTGATGGAAATCAATTTGTGAAAAATATAGGTTTTTTGTATAGAGAAACGCCATATCGATCAACAAATTATGCAAATCGGATACAATTCTGTAATGCAAACTGTGCGTGTGAGAAGCCATGCCTACTCAAAAACACGAATCCTCTCGCTAGGGCTCGTAGCCAGCAAAAACTTTTTTCTTCCTCTACGTCTTCTATTTTCAAAAAACAACCCACTTAAAACGCTCGTTTGACCCCTTAAAATTGAGATTTGAGGGGTTTGTAAAACACTGAAATACAAGAAGTTATTTTTCTGGAAAATCAGTCACTTGGAGTGCTAGTCTGCTCGCAGCTAAGGAGAAGACATGTTAAAAACCGATCTCATTTTTGAACGAGAAAACTTTTCTCACCACGATTTTCAGAATGCCACCTTTAAAAACTGCCACTTTTATATGTGCAGTTTCGACCATGCCGATCTGCGCGATGCTAAGTTCATCGACTGTCGCTTTATCGAATCCAAAGCGCTAGAAGGGTGTAGTTTTCGCTTCGCGAACTTAAAAGATGCCAGCTTCACGAACTGTATGTTGGCGATGAGCCTGTTTAACGGCGCAAATTGTATGGGCTTGGAGTTGCGTAAGTGCGATCTCAAAGGGGCAAACTTCCAAGGTGCGAACTTTGCTAATCGCGTCAGTAACACCATGTTTTTCTGTTCGGCTTTTATTACTGGCTGCAACCTCACCTACTGTAACTTCGAGCGAGTGTTACTAGAAAAATGTGACCTCTTTGAAAACCGTTGGAACGGTGCGAACCTCGCAGGGGCAACTCTCAAAGGCTCGGATTTATCTCGCTGCGAATTCTCGCCAGAGCAATGGGGAACCTTTAACGTTGAGCAGTGTGATCTGACTCATGTCGAACTAGACGGGCTAGATGTTCGCCGCGTTTCTCTGTTTGGTGTTAAAATTTGTGATTGGCAACAAGAGCAATTGCTTGCACCTTTTGGACTGATCATTCTCTAAGGAAAGGCCATGAACCTGTTTAAAGACTTACCGAATAACCTCGACGAGGAAGTGTTCGAAGACCTGCTGATCCACAAAAACCTGCGTATAGAACGCATTGTCTCAACGGGGCAAGCCTCGCCCGAAAGTGGCTGGTACGATCAAGAAGAACATGAATGGGTATTGGTTCTTAAAGGAGCTGGAGAGCTGACTTTGGAATCAGGTGTAGTGAAACGACTTGAGGCAGGCGATCACGTTACGATTCCGGCTCATACCAAACACAAAGTGAGCTGGACTGACCCAACGCAAGAAACCATTTGGTTGGCAGTGTTTTATCAATAAACACAAAACGATCTTAAATCGAAAAATAGGCGCTGAATTTGCTCGATACTACCAAGCCGTCACTGGCACTGTTTGATTTTGATGGCACCATTACCCGAGAGGATATGTTTAGCCTTTTCCTCCACTATTCTGCTTATGGCCTGCGCAAGCGAGTAGGAAAGGTCGCTATCATGCCATTTTATGCGCTGTACAAACTCGGAGTGTTACCCGCTCGTCTTATGCGTCCGCTCAGCAGTTTTATTGCATTTTCAGGGAAAGAAGCGCAGCAAATTGAAGCGATTGGCGCTCAGTTTGCCCATGAAGTGATCCCGCTGTACTTACGGCCAGAAGCGATGGAAAGGTTGGCGTGGCATCAACACAGAGGCGATACTATTGTGGTGGTGTCGGCATCACTCAATGCGTATCTCAAGCCTTGGTGTGAAGCGAACGGTTACCACTTGCTGTGCAGTGAACTGATCTCAGAGCAGACAAAACTGAGTGGCTTTTACCAGCAAGGTGATTGCAGTTTAGAAAGAAAAGTCTCGCGTGTTAAGGCGGCGTTTTCGCTCGACGAGTTTGCGTCTATTTATGCCTACGGTGATACACACGAAGACATTCCGATGCTCAAACTGGCAGACTACTCGATGCTCAACTGGATCGAGTGGAGAGCAAGCGAATAACGATATGTGCTCTGATTTTCAAGACAACCACTCCGCCAAAGTGGTCGTTTTAGACTGAAAAAACAAACCCTTCTCACATGAGAAGGGTTTTATTGATCAGGGCCCGAATAACTGGCTTAACGCCATACCCCCCATTGACCCGTTGTGCCTGGTTCCTCACCAGACGTCCACCACTGGGCAGTCCATTCTTTACCGTTGTGCGTCACCACATCACCTTGATCGTAAACGGCCGTCTTGTCCCACAAGTTGGTTGGTTCAACTGGTGGCGGTACATCCGCTTTGATCAGTGACAACGCATAACTGAAGTCTGCGCTTGGCGCTAATACTTGGTTCGCATTCACGTTCTTACTATCGAACATGTAGTGGTTCATCTCTTGATGCCAAATGCCTACATACCAATCGCCCGTTTGCTGCGCGTTAAATTGATCCGCAATTTCTGCCGCCCAAGTCGTCGTATTGTTTGCGCTGATTGGCAGTGAAATATCAACAATTTCATTGCCTGTCGCATTAAACGTACGGAAACGGATGGTGTCACCCGCTTCTACTGGTCCAAAACCTTGCTGAACAAAGTAGCCCAGAGATGTCAGATTATTACCTGGTTCGGTTGGATCAACGGGGTCAGTCGGCGGCGTCGTGCCCGTTCCGTTTAACGTAATGTCACTACAGTTGTAGAAACCTTCACCAGCGACATCAATGCGCTGCCAACGAGTATAAAGCACCGCATCGCCCGAACGCTCAGCTGGGAAAGTCACCTGAATACGGTAGCGTTTTTCCGCATCAACATACACATCACCTGCGGTGTCGATCAGCTCTAAATCACTCCAAGTAAGCGGTTTTGAATCATCATAAGTCGGCTTGGTGAGATAGAATTCCCAGTATGATGGGTTGTGCGGCGCCTTGCCGTAAAACACCAATTCAATCTGGTTATTTGCATCTGGCGTAACATTGGTGCGCTGCCAGTTTGGAGAAGGAATGTTCAAGCCTTTCTTAGCGGCATCGCCGGCAGAACACAGTTCGCCGTCACGGACTACGGCTTTAACATGCTCCATATCTCGGTAATTTGGTACGTTTGCTGCAATTTCACTGCGTTGCACAAACGGGTAAGCACCAGATTCTTCAAAAGCCGCTTTACACGCTTGGTTGGGGATCTCATTGGTCCAAAAACCACCGTCTAAATAACACGTATTCTGACGAGCACTTGGAAATTCTACCCAGCCGTGGGCGTTGACGTTAAATGAGCTCAATGCGGCAACAGCGCTTAAGCTCAAAAGAGGAAGTGTTACATGTGATTTCATCGTTCATCCTTAAATTTGCTGACTCGCCGCTCATGAACACAAGCGGTTTAAGCAAAACTAGCAGGATGAGATTATTTCGAAGGTGAGAATAAAGGTGGAAATTGTAAGAGTGCCATCTGCTTTCCAGCATTTGTTGTGTACTTATCTCATACTCGACTGACTCTTTCGAGTCACTTCAAATTCATGTGCCACAAAACCATGCCACTCTTGACCGACTAACGTTCGTCTTTCGGTGTGTCCATTACCACCATGGTTGTGATCGACTTGACGTGCTCACACTCACCCAGTACATCGGCATGGAACGCTTTATATGCGGCTAAACTTTGCGTTTCTACGCGTATTAAATATTCATTAGCTCCCGTAATATTGTGACATTCCACCACTTCATCCACAAAGCGCACGTGTTCTTCAAAACCAAGCTGTGCTTGCTTAGAGTGCGAGGCCAAACCAATCGACACATAAGCGACAAAACCCACGCCAAGTTGCTGATTATCCAGTACTGCTCGGTAGCCTTTGATCACGCCTTTACGCTCTAAATCTTGCACTCGGCGTAAGGTTGCAGACGGAGATAAACCAACGCGTTCCGACAGCTCCACATTGGAGATTCTTCCGTCTCGTTTGAGCACTTGCAATATTCTTTCGTCAAATCTATCCATGATGATGTTTCATTGCTTATTTAGTTTCTAATCATCAAATAAAAGCACAATATTGACCTCAGTTCTACTTATAGTTGTTCTCAACTTATCGAGAACTGATTCAAGGAACAATCTATGGAATATCATCAACTGGGCGCTTTGGCGTTGTTCGCTTTTGTCTCCACTTTTACGCCGGGTCCCAATAACATTATGTTGATGACCTCAGGGGCAAATGTTGGCTTTAAACGAACCATTCCACACATGTTGGGCATTACCTTCGGTTTTGGTGCCATGTTAATTTTGGTGGGCATTGGTTTGATGAGTCTCTTCAACGCTTACCCGATTACTCACTCCATTTTGAAAGTATTGAGCTTGAGTTATTTGCTGTACTTGACGTACAAAATCGCCACGAGCGGCAAAACCGAAGCAAAACACGATTTTCGCCCGATGTCTTTTTTAGGGGCGGTGGCATTCCAGTGGGTGAACCCAAAAGGTTGGTCGATGGCGTTGACGGCCATTACGGTATACACCAGTGGCGGTTCTTGGCTTGAACTGACTTTTATCGCCGGTATCTTCTGTTTAGCCAACTTGCCATCGGTAACATTTTGGACCGCGGCAGGCATGCAACTTCAACGCTGGTTGACCACATCTAGGCGTGTAAAAGGGTTTAACTATGGGATGGCAGCGCTTTTACTGCTGTCTACTATCCCAATGATATAGAAGACAAAATAGCCGTAAAACCGTGATCTAATACAAAGTTCAGGTAGATACTGAATCAATAATCACAATCTAACGCCACTTTTGGACAATGCCAGGGTCATAGTAGCGAAGCAATGCGCTATTTATTAAAAGCACACTAATCATAAGCCACAGCTATTTTTAATGTTCGTTGCTTGCTCGCAGTAACTGCGATGAATCTATCACCCTGGCCAAAAGCTCATGAGCTTAAGGTCCTTTACACAAGGAGCGTTACACAATGCACACTCGCAAGCTTATTCTTGCTGCCACTTTTGGATTATTATTGGCGGGTTGCAGTCAAACATCCACCACAACCAATGCTGAAGTCATTCCACCCGAGTATCCAGTGGATTATTTCTTTAAAAACAGCGAAGTTTCTAGCTATCAAATCTCTCCTTCTGGTGACTACATCTCAATGATGAAGCCATGGCAAGACCGTAAGAACGTCTTTGTTTATCCCACAGATAATCCCGATCAGATAAAACGCGTCACATCCGTAACAGGGCGTGACATCGCATACTACTACTGGGTTGGCGAAGACACCGTAATTTACTCTCGTGATACGGGAGGAGATGAGAACTTTTATCTCGTGACGGTTAATGTCAAAACAGGCGAAGAGAAAACCATCACACCGACATCCGGTGTTGTGGCATACGTTATCGACACACTAGACAATCAACCCGATGACATTTTGATTTCGAGTAACGAGCGTAACCCGCAAGTCTTTGATGTTTATCGACATAATCTAAAAACAGGCGAAAATACTCTCGTCGCGCAAAACCCGGGCAATGTGCGCTCATGGGGTACCGATCACGATGGCAACATTCGTGTCATCACCACATCAGATGGTGTTAATACCTCCGTTTTATATCGCGATACGGTTGAAGATGAATTTAAGCCGCTAAAGAATCTCACTTTCAAAGAGAGCTTTAGCCCCATTTCATTCACGCCGGACAACAAAAACTTATATGTGGCATCACGAATTACGCGTGATAAATCAGCCATCGTTGAATACGATGTAAAAGCCAATAAAGAAATACGAGAAATCTTCTCTCATCCGGAAGTTGACGTGAATAGCGCTCATTACTCTGAAGCGCTTAATAAGCTGGTTTCAGTCTCTTACGTGACAGATAAAAACCACTATCACTTCTTAGATGATTCCTACCAACAAACCTTCGAACGCCTCTCAGAGAAACTGCCAAATGTAGAAATTTCTGTAACCAGTGCGACGCGAGATGAAAGTAAAATGATTGTCGTCACCTACAGCGATGTCGATCGACCAAATTACTACTTCTACGATCGTAAAGCAGACAAATTGGAGAAATTGGCAGAAAACGCTCCATGGCATAAGCCAGAACATATGGCGAAGATGACGCCTATCCAATACACCGCTCGCGATGGAGAAACCATTCATGGGTACCTAACGCTGCCGAAGGGTCAAGAGGCCAAAGATCTGCCTTTGCTTGTGCTCCCACACGGCGGTCCATGGGCTCGTGATCACTGGGGATTTCAGCCTGAGGTACAATTATTCGCTAACCGCGGTATCGCGGTGCTGCAAATGAACTTCAGGGGATCAACTGGTTATGGTCGCGAGTTTTGGGAGAAGTCGTTCAAGCAATGGGGACAATCCATGCAGGATGACATTACCGACGGTGTCAAATGGGCTACCGAACAAGGTTACGCACAAGATGGCAACGTATGTATTTATGGTGCCTCTTATGGCGGCTACGCAACTCTGGCGGGGGTGACATTCACTCCTGATTTGTATAAGTGCGGAATCGACTACGTTGGCGTATCTAACTTATTTACCTTTATGGACTCCATTCCACCTTATTGGGCACCATTCCTTGCAATGTTACACGAGCAAGTAGGCAATCCGAATGATCCTGAAGACGCGAAAATGATGAAAGCCTACTCACCAGTGTTCCATGTCGACCAAATTAAGGCACCCTTATTGGTTCTACAGGGAGCACAAGATCCACGCGTGGTGAAGAGCGAGTCAGACCAAATCGTTGATGCACTGCGCGAACGAGGCGTCGAGGTCGAATACATCGTGAAGGAAAATGAGGGGCACGGATTCCGCTCTTTGGAGAACCGTCTTGATGGTTACCAAGCGATGGATAGATTCCTAAAAACACATTTACTTGAGCAGACTCAGTAAGCCTTTACATCGCTAAGTTCGAAAGGGCATGTTGGCGTGCCCTTTCTTATTTTTTCTACGTATTTTGCTCGCCCCAGTCCCCAGTACCACTGCAATACTCCAATAATCCAATAATCCAATAATCCAGCTCAATTCACAGTGTAAATTTATATAAAGACACTACCCTCTTATGAGAGATCTTGATAACCTTAAATGAGAAAGAGAATAATTATCGAGTAGAGTCAAAGATGAAGAAGAAGCCTCAACCTAAAACGATTGTTGTCACAGACACAGAGACAATTACTCCAAACATGCAGCGCATTACCTTGCAAGGTGAGGCGCTGAGCCACTTTCCTCGTGACTGCGAAGGCAGTTACATCAAATTACTGTTTAACGATATGGGTGGCTCGGATCTGAGCATCCTGTCAGAAGACGACCGACCAATCATGCGCACTTACACAATTCGACGCTTTCATCCAGAAACCAGCTCAATCGAAGTGGATTTCGTCCGACACGTAACGCAAGATCTGCAATGCGGATTTGCAGCACGTTGGGCAATGGCCGCGCAAAAAGGCGACACGATCAGCATCGTGGGGCCGGGTAGCATCTCCAACTTAAATACGGAGGCGGATTGGTTCTTCATGGCTGCCGATATGACGGCACTTCCAGCGCTTTCTGCGAAAATTCGTACGCTACCAGAAGAGGCAAAAGGCTACGCCGTGATCAGTGTGATGTCTGCGGCAGACATCCAGCCTCTGCACGCACCAACTGGTATGGAGCTAATTTGGCTTACAGAAAGTCAAACCCTAGCAGAAGCGGTACGCGAACAAAAATGGCTAGATGGGGACGCCGCAGTATGGTGTGCCTGTGAGTTCGATTCAATGCGCGCGCTACGCCAATACTTCCGCAACGAGAAAGAAGTTGATCGTGAAAATATCTACATCAGCAGCTATTGGAAACAAGGCGTGTCGGAAGACGGGCACAAAGTGATTAAACGTGAAGACGCGGAATCCAATCAATAGTGGTTCATGTCTTTTCGATTCCAGCTCTCATCCCAATAAAAACGCCCGGCACCACCGGGCGTTTTAGCAACATACCTTGTAATGAGGCACTTTAAACCGCTAATCAACAAGCTCTTGCGCCAAAAAGTCGATCAATAACCGCACTTTTGGCGACAAATTGCGACTTTGCGGATACAGCGCCCAAATGCCTTCGCGATCATCGCGGTAATCGGTCAGCACCTCGACTAACTCACCACTGTCTAATGCTTCTTGAACGTAGTAATCCGGCAGCTGCACTAAACCCAGACCGCGTTTCGCTGCGTCCACCAAAGCAAAACCGCTGTTGCATTTAATCCGTCCCGACACGCGTAAAGATTTATCGCGTTTATTTTCCTTAAAGTGCCAATAGTCGACCGAGCCAACCAAGCACTGATGCCGTCCCAATTCCGACAACGTATGTGGCTCACCAAAACGCTCCAAGTACATCGGACTGGCACACACGTAGGTTTGACGTGAGGAAAGACGCTTGGCAATCATGCTGGAATCTTGCAAGCGGCCAAGACGAATCGCCACGTCCACACCTTGCTCAATCAAATCCAGCTTTTGGTTGGTCAGCACTAAATCAAGATCCACACGCGGGTACTTTTCCAAAAACTGATGCAAAAGCGGCGCGAGGTTCATTTCCCCATACGTCACAGGAGCCGTCACGCGCAGCAAACCGCGCGGTTCGGTCTGCATTTGCGTTACGGCAAGCTCGGCCAGTTCTAACCCTTCCACCAAATGTTTACACTGCTGGTAATAGAGTTGTCCGGCTTCAGACAGGGAGACTTTTCGCGTCGTGCGATGCAGCAATTTCACCGCAAGTCGTTCTTCAAGTGCTGATACCCGACGACTGATTTGTGCCACCGATGTTTTCAGCTTAGCTGCTGCTCCGGTAAAACTGTTGGTTTCCGCCACAGCAACAAATTCGCTGACCCCTTCCCAATTCGCCATGCTGTATTCCTGTCGACCTCTTTTAGACAAATAGTGATGAAAATGTTCTCGTCGCGCTACGCTTTGAAAACGGGAGAATTTTACGCATCAGGCAACGGACGAAGATCGCCGTACTGCGCATCAAGTTCAATGCCGAAGTATTCTTTCAATGCATCCAGATAGGCTTGGCCTGGCTCTAACTCCAATTCTGTTTGCTCACCTTGGCTGGTGTATTTGAGTGTGTAGTTAAGCAATGTCACCAACCCACTTTCTGTTGCTTTCGCCGCGACTCTTGCGCTGGTAAAACGCGAGTGAGTAGAAGTGGAAGTAAAAAAGTTGCCACACGCGATATCACCCGCAAACACAAACTCTAAATCGAAGCTATAAAGGTTGTTCCATGTGTCCGTTCCATCCGTTGACAACACTTGAAGGAAGTAACCAAACTGAGCATCTTCGACAAAGCGGAAGGTTTGTAAATCCGTCTGAATCACTTGGTTGAGGATAAACGGCAATGGCGCTCGCGGCGTATTGGAGCCAAAGCCCACATCAACAATCCATGCTTGTTCATCCAGCGTCACCAACGTGATTTGATGACTACGGCCAGTTGGTGTGCCCGACACATGCACACGTCCTAGTAAACTGCGTGCTTCAAATCCGAGAGTATTGAGTACCTCAAGCATTAAGCCATTCAATTCAAAGCAGTAACCACCGCGAGGTTGATACACGGTTTTTTGAATGATGTCTTCAATCTCAACAGAGATGCCGCGCTGCAATGCAATATCAAAGTTCTCAAACGGCAGGCTGTGGTGCTGCGCCACGTGTATTTTATGTAATGTTTCTAAATCGGCAGGTAGCTCTCTTGGCAAACCGAGCTTGGTTAAATAGGCATTCAGATCCGTCTTGTTCATAATCATTCTTACTTCGCTGATGGGTTGATTGTTTTCTACTCTAGTCCCTCGACCTAACTTCAGGTCAACTGCCTTTTCCGCTTTCCCTTCCGCTTTGAGGAGGCATCACACTCTTGTTGTCCACTCACCTTAACATTATTACGTATATGTAAAAATCATTTTCAACATGGACGGATTATCATTTTTATTGAAACACCTAGAATGGATACCAGCAAAACGACGCAGCGCAGTAAGCAAACCTTAACTACGCTTATTACGTCACTCCATATACTGAGAATATAAAGGAAAATCCAATGACTGTTGAAATCAAACCTGGTCAAACTCACATCAAATCCAAGGCAATGGTTGCATGGGCCGCTGGCGAACCACTGAAAATGGAAGAAGTGGATGTACAGCTTCCTAAAGCGGGTGAAGTGCTAGTGCGCATCGTCGCAACAGGTGTTTGTCATACTGATGCGTTCACTCTGTCAGGCGACGATCCAGAAGGCATCTTCCCTTCTATTCTTGGTCACGAAGGTGGCGGTATTGTTGAAATGGTTGGCGAAGGCGTTACCAGCGTTGAGGTTGGCGACCACGTGATTCCTCTTTACACCGCAGAATGTGGCGAGTGTAAGTTCTGTAAATCGGGCAAAACCAACCTTTGTCAGGCCGTGCGTGAAACACAAGGTAAAGGTCTGATGCCCGATGGTACAAGCCGTTTTTCTATCAACGGTGAAACCATCTTCCACTACATGGGTTGTTCTACTTTCTCTGAGTACACGGTACTCCCTGAAATCTCGCTAGCGAAAGTAAACAAAGATGCACCACTTGAAGAAGTGTGTCTGTTAGGTTGTGGCGTAACAACCGGTATGGGCGCAGTTATGAATACGGCAAAAGTTGAAAAAGGCGACACGGTTGCGATATTCGGTCTGGGTGGTATCGGTCTTTCAGCGATCATCGGTGCACGCATGGTGGGTGCAAGCCGCATCATCGGTATCGATATCAACGAAAGCAAATTCGATCTTGCAAAACAGCTAGGCGCAACCGATGTGATTAACCCACAGAAATTCGACAAGCCTATCCAAGAAGTGATTGTTGAAATGACTGACGGTGGTGTTGACTACTCATTCGAATGTATCGGTAACGTAAACGTGATGCGTCAGGCACTTGAGTGTTGTCACAAAGGTTGGGGTGAGTCGGTGATCATCGGTGTTGCGGGTGCAGGTCAAGAGATCTCAACTCGTCCATTCCAACTAGTAACTGGTCGCGTATGGCGAGGCTCGGCTTTCGGAGGTGTTAAAGGCCGCTCTGAGCTTCCAGAAATCGTAAACCGTTACATGGCTGGTGAGTTTGGCTTACAAGAGTTCATTACTCATACAATGGGATTGGCTGACGTAAACAAAGCGTTTGATCTGATGCACGAAGGTAAGAGCATCCGTACTGTTATTCATATGGATCAATAATGCTGCCTCAGGCTCTCCTTTTGGGGAGCCTGAATTCATTCTGTTGTTAGAGAGTTTATTCATGACCATTGAAAATGTAAGCCAAACCAAAGTGTTTGGCGGTTGGCACAAACAATATACACACGAATCCAAAGCCCTAAACTGCACGATGCGCTTTGCGATTTTCTTACCACCGAATGCCACTAAATCGAACCCCGTACCCGCTTTATACTGGTTGTCGGGCTTAACCTGCACCGATGAAAACTTTATGCAGAAAGCGGGCGCATTTCGTATGGCGGCCGAGCTTGGCATTGCGATCATTGCTCCGGACACGAGTCCAAGAGGCGAAGGTATCGCTGACGATGAAAACTATGACCTGGGTAAAGGAGCTGGCTTTTACCTTAATGCGACTCAAGCACCTTGGTCACTGCATTACTTCATGTACGATTACGTGACTAAAGAGTTACCAGAGATCATTGAAAGCAATTTCCCTGTCTCAGAAGTAAAATCCATTTCTGGGCACAGCATGGGAGGTCACGGAGCATTAACCATTGGTCTGAAAAACGCAGAACAATATCGCTCAATATCGGCGTTTAGCCCTATCTGTAACCCAGTCCGATGCCCTTGGGGACAAAAAGCCTTTACTGCTTACTTAGGCAAAGATATTGAGAGCTGGAAGCAATACGATGCAAGTGAGCTTCTCAAGCAAAAACCATCACCACTTCCTATTTTGGTTGATCAAGGTGATGCTGATGGCTTCCTTAACGAACAACTTAGGCCAGAAGCGCTGGTTGCTGCAGCAAAAGTGCATGATTCAAACCTGAACTTAAGAATGCAATCTGGTTATGACCATAGCTATTATTTCATCTCAAGCTTTATTGACGATCATCTCAACTTCCATGCGAAGTATTTGTTTGGCTAATTCATAGAAGTAACTTGATGAATTAAAAAATAAAGTCACCTACCTAGGTGGCTTTATTTTTGGTGCGTATTAACATACCAATCTTAAATAACATTGGAATAAAGATAGAGAACAATGTGAGGATGAAATCGGGTTTGCTTATACCTCAATCATTAACCCTTATAATTCTCATTCACAATACAATTCATCGGTTGAAAATAGGATTAATTTCCATTAAAAATCTGCGAACTGACACGAATTCGTTATAGAGAGAAATAATAACGCATATTTCTGACCTTTTAATTAAGAAGTCACTTAATAACCTTGACGTACAGTAAACCGACAGTTACTTTTCAAACATAACATATTATAAAATCTCATCCGGTTGGCTCTATTATTACAATTACAAATAAAGTACCGCTAGCACCTTTGTCCTAGCTCAGCAAAAAGAATAAAACTCAAAGGGCATATGATGAAAAAGATAGTCGCGCTAGGTCTGTTTTTTGTTGCGCCATTCTTATCTGCAAGTACGATCGTATTTAGCAGTAGCCAACAACCTAGTGTCACATTAAAACTGGAAGAGATTCAATCTTTACCAACCACCAGCTACACAACCACGCTGCCTTGGATCCCTGCTTCTTCTGAATTTCTTGGGGTCAAACTTAGCACGCTCCTCACCCACGTCTATGGCAAAGTGCCAGAACAAGTTGATGTCAGTAGCTTGAATGACTATCACTCGACACTGTCTCGACAAGACATTCTTAGATACCAACCAATACTGGCTTACCAACAAGATCAACACTATATAAAAGTCAGGAATAAGGGGCCATTTTGGGTAATATACTCTCTTAGTCTCTATCCTGAGCTCAACTACAATAAATATCACGCGCAAATGGTCTGGCAAGTAAATGAGATGAAAGCAAAATAATAAGAATGAAGTTATCAGAACCCACCTATCAAAAGCAGAGAGCACCACAATACTCTACAACCAGTAAAATGTTGCTTGTGGTGTTTGCCACTTCTTTGCTTCTCGCAAATGTATTGCTTCTGCAGCAGACACGCGCACTGTCACAAAACTTTAATAATGAGCAAAAACAAGCAACCTGGTTTTTATTCCAACTCTCTAAAGAGCTTTCGGAACTTGTCGGAGAAGCGAGACGAGTCGATGAAAATGTATTAAATATCGAAGGTGCAGAGCTGCAATATGAATTGGCCTGGAGTAGATTCGATTTATTAATTAGTAGTAATGAAGCCTACACTTTTTTCTCTCGAAATAATATGCATCAGTATTTCATTGATCTTTTTGAGGAATTTCAGGGTCTGGAAGCGCAATTAGTTGAAGCAAGAACTGGCGATAGCCAAGCTGCGGCTCAATTTTATCGATCCACTCAAACACTGTACTTAAGCTTGGTCGATTTCGTTAATCAGAACTTTCGCCTAAGCAGCAAAGTCTATGAGGCACAGAAAGGAGAAACGCAACGGTTAATGCAAGCGCAGTATATGCTGTTTGCTACATTCGTTTTGTCGATCCTGTCTCTGACTTATTTCTTTTATCGTGAATCCCATTTCCATAGAAAACTGGCGCTCAGCGACCCACTGACTCATCTTGGAAATCGCAATGCACTATTTATCAACCTGAATGAGCTCACTCAAGAGAAAAGGCCTTTTTCTCTGTGGATTTTAGATTTAAATGGTTTTAAAAGTGTTAACGATACACACGGTCACCAAGTGGGAGACACCGTACTGCGTGAAATTGCTAGACGGCTTAAATCTATGGCGTTGAATGATTTTACCGTCTATCGCATGGGAGGCGATGAGTTCGCCGTCATCCTCGAAGGGGAGCATGTTGATGAAGAAGGCGTTCGTGAGCATATCAATGCGGTATTTGATGCGCCAATACTAAATTCCGACAACGTCGCAACACTATCAACCAGCATGGGCTTAGCGCAATACCCAAAAGACAGTAACAATGTTGACTTTCTTATCAGCATAGCGGATAAGCGCATGTACAAAATGAAATTTCAACGTTAAACGGTATTTATGATGAGAAAGTTCATGCAAGTACTGCTTCTACTAGCAGTTATTGCGGCAGGTGTGTTGGCTTGGGTATTTATCCCATCGCACGAAACCATCGGGCAAAAAACGCTTGAGCAGGCACTCAACGACGACTACAGCCTCGTTGGGCATCGAATCTACTCAACCGATCCGGATGCTGGCAACCGATTCGGCTACTTCGTATTGGCAACGGGTCAAAGTATTGAAGAGCAAGAGCCGTTTTTGGTCACTTCGGATCAGTTTATTCGTATGGAACAAACGGGTGATAACACATTGTCTGTGACCGTCAATGGCCGTATCTACCAATACCACAACGACTTGTGGGTGCCAAAATCGGACGGAAAGCAGCAGCATTTTTTAGTCAGCGCAACCGCTAAGTACGTGCGCTAAAAAACGGGAACATTACTACCCCCTCCCACCACACAAAAAAACAAAGCCCCGCATACACTGCGGGGCTTTTTACGTTAACAAGAAAAGAACATCGAAAGGATGAGCGTTACTTCGCTAACACTTTCTCTTTAATCACTTTTAGTACCCCAGCCTCTTGGTTGCTTGGCGCAGAATAACGAGCGATTTTCTTAATCTCTTCATGCGCATTGGCAACCGCGTACGAATGCTCACTGACTTGCAGCATTTCGAGGTCGTTGAGGTAATCACCAAACGTCATGGTTTCTGCCGGAGTAAAATTCATCGTCTCTTGAAGGTGCTGGATGGCCGCGCCTTTAGACGCCTCGGCATTCATCACATCCAGCCAAATTTTTGCGCTCACTGCGACTTTATGCGTTGCGCCAAACTTCGCGTTCATGGTCGGGAACAGGAGCTCTTCCGAACCGTCAAAGTGACAAATTGCTACCTTAATAAACTCGTCTTCGACCTCAAGCAAATCCGGCACATATTCACAGCGGTGGTAGTACTTTTGAAATTCTTCCAGCGATTGCTGATCATGCGTTTCGATGTACGCCGAGCGCTTGCCACACAATACGATGTTTGCTCCGTCAATTTCACGAGCCGCTTTCACAATCTCCGCCACTTCCGCTTTAGGAATAGTGCAACTGTAGAGCTCTTTGTCTTGGTACATCACCAAGGTGCCGTTTTCGGCCACATACAACACTCGATCTTTGATTGGCGCGAACGTGTCTCGCAGGCTGTAATACTGACGACCAGACGCAGCGGAGAACAAAATGCCTTGCTCTTCCAGTTGCAAAAACAGGTCGAAAAACTCTGGATCCAAACGACCGTATTGGTCAAGCAAAGTGCCATCCATATCGGAAGCAATAAATTTGATGCGAACTTGTGACATTAACTAAAACTCTAAATGACGCTGCGAAAAATATATCCATGTAAGGTACAGGATCTTGTATGAATCTCAAGTCGGGATGACGAGGCCTTTCGCGATTACCAAGGGTGCTGTTTAAAGTAATCTTCACTGTGATCGATGAAGGCTCTCACCGCAGGAGACAAGTGTTTACGCGATGAATATAGCGCGTAAATGTTGAGATCATTTGGCTTCCAATCCGGCAACACCGACTCAAGCTGACCCGATTGCAGATAGATATTGCTCAAATAGGTTGGCAGCATCGAAATACCCATGCCTTGCAAAGCGCCATGCAATAACGCCGTGGCCTCATTGCTGGTTAGGCGACACTCAATTCCCACCGATTCGAACTGGTCGCCCTGAGACAAATGCCACACGTGACGCTCAAAGTTTTTGTAACCCAAACAGTCGTGTGAAGATAAATCTCGCGGATGCGCGATCGCGCGATGAGTTTGCAAGTATTGCGGCGATGCCACCAACACCGATTCACACACCGCAATCGGCTTACCAATCAAAGAAGGATCGGGATCTGATGCAATTCGGATTGCCAGATCGATGCGTTGCTCGGTTAGATCACTCACTGAATCTTGCAGATCTATGTCGATATGCACTTTGGGGTGCTTTTGCATAAAACTGTTTACTGCTGGGATCAACTGTGAGAACCCAAATGAAGTGCTAGACGCGAGACGGATTTTTCCGGACAGTTCACCATCAACGGCAATGTTCGACGTCAACGTATCGGCCTGTTTCAACCAGCGCTCAATCTGAGGCAAGCTGCGTTCCCCTGCGGTGGTGAGCGACACCTTGCGCGTGGTGCGGTGCAACAAACGAGTTTGCAGCCAGTTCTCCATCGCCTCTACATAACGAGTCACCATTGGCCGAGACATGTCTAACCGCTCGGCGGTCGCGGTAAAACTGCCAGAATACACCACATCCACAAACACTTTTGCTGCCGTTACTCTGTCCATACATTTGCTCGAAATAAGAAATAGTGATGCACATTATTGTGTATTTTTCCGAGCGTATCAATTTTCTAATATAGCTCCCGTTCCCAAGCCATCGTCGCTTGGCCCCAAATTCTTTAGGAGCTTATTATGAAAAAATTCACTTTGATTGCTGCATCCATTTTAATGGCAAGCCCTGTCCTAGCGGCAAACCACTCTCCCCTTACTCTTGAGGTTTACAACGCCGACGGTAACAGCTTCCACGTTAACTCAACCTTGGTATATGGTGAGACTGACGCCATGGTCATCGACACTGGCTTCACCAAAGCTGACGCGATGCGCATTGCCGCTAAAGTGTTGGACTCAGGCAAAACGCTTAAAACCATTTTTATCAGCCAAGCGGACCCAGACTACTACTTTGGCGCAGAGGCCTTACACCGACAGTTCCCTGATGCGCAGATCATCGCAACGCCTGCGGTTCAAAAAATTATTAAAGAGAAATTGGCTGGAAAGCTGGCGTACTGGGGACCAAAGCTGGGCGCAAACGCACCGGTAAAACCAGTGATCCCTGTCGCGTACGATAAAGCATCATTAGAGCTAGAAGGTCATAAGATTGAAATTCGTGGTAACCATGGCACATCAGCACACCGCCCTTACCTATGGATTCCAGATAACAAAGCGATTCTAGGTAACGTAGCCGTGTACTCAAACGTACATTTGTGGATGGCCGATGCCGCTGACCAAACCGCTATCAATGCTTGGGAGCAGCAGCTTAGCGAGATGCTTGCGCTTAAACCTCAAGTGGTCATTCCTGGTCACATGAAAGCAGGCACAAAGCTGAACGCAGACACCATTCACTACTCGCAACAATACTTGCAGGATTTTCAGCAAGCGAAAAAACACAGCAATAACAGCGTTCAACTCATTGACACCATGTCAGCGAAATACCCAGAAGCTCAATTGCCAATCGCGCTAGAAATCGGTGCGAAAGTGCATACTGGTGAAATGTCATGGTAACCGTGCATTACTTCTTCGATCCCATGTGTGGTTGGTGCTACGGGGCATCACCACTCATCGAAGCCTTGATGGACACCTCTCAATTTAAGGTAGAGCTTCATCCCGGCGGTATGATTGAGAAACGCGCGATTGAATCTGAATTTCGTCAGCACATCATCAACAGTGACGCTCGTATCGCAACCGAAACCGGAGCAACGTTTGGTGAAGCATATCTGCAACGCGTGAAAAGCGAAGATGCGTTTGTTCTTGATTCTTATCTACCAACACAAGCGATCTTGAGTGCGGAGAAAATGGGGCTGAATCCATGGCACATGCTAAAGGCCATCCAATCTGCGCATTATCAGCTCGGGTTAAAAGTGAATGAAGCATCGACGCTCAAAGCCATTGCAGAATCGCTAGGTTTAGCAAACGATGTGTGGGAGCAAAACATGACGTTAAGCGAAGCCGATCTAGATGAGAAAATTCGCTCTAGCCGACAGTTGATGCGCCAGTTACACGTTGGTGGTTATCCAACCCTGATTGCAGAAGTAAATGGCGAGTACCTGACCTTGCCGCACTCGGCCTACTACGACAAACCGGCACAGTGGAAACTGACATTACAAAAACTGCAATAAGCGCTTCCCCACTCGCTCTTGTTCTTAATCCAAGAGCGAGTGCCAACACCGACATGGCAATCCAGACTCAAACAGGTACAATCCTCGCTCGATTTTTTACTCGCGCGGATACCCACCATGCACTCGCCTGAACATTGTTTTACTCGTTTTACTGCTGATACTTCTGACTATGAATTACCAACGCAGTTTACGTTTCCGTTCTACTACACGCCGCATCCTCTTTGCGTTATGGCTGCAAAGCAATTGCAACAGCACTTATTAGCACAAACCGACTTCGAACACGATTTTGGTTTGGTTAATGAAGAAACGGGGCGAGGCAAAATGTTTGGCGTATTGCTGGTAAAAAGCCCTCAAGGCGAGCTCGGCTTTTTAAGTGCGTTTTCTGGCAAAATTGCCGACCAAAACTTGATTCCAAGATTTGTCCCTCCTGTGTACGACATGCTGACCGATGAAGGCTTCTTCCGCGCAGAAACGGATGCCATCAACGCCGCCAATGCGGAGTACAAAACCTGTGCTGCGAATCCGGAATTGGCAGATCTTAAAGCGCAAATCCAAGCCGACCGAGCCGCTTATCAGCAAGAAGAGCAAACACAGCGCCAAGTGATGATAGACGGCCGCGCCGCACGCAAACGACAGCGCCAACAGGGCGAGCAAACTCTCAATGCCGATGACCTCAAAATCTTGTTGGATGAGTTGGGTAAACAAAGTGTCGCCGAGAAAAACGCTCTCAAATACTTAAAGCAAGCGTGGGATGAAAAGCTTGCAATCAAAGAAGCGCGCTTGGCCGAGTTAGAGCAGCAACTTGCTCACCTGAAAGAGCAGCGCAAGACACTCTCCAACGCTTTACAGCACAAACTGCATAAACAATACCGCTTCCTAAACAGCCATGGCGAAACACGCGACTTGGTGGACATTTTTGCGGACACCACAAACCCAACCCCACCAGCAGGTGCGGGGGAATGTGCTGCGCCAAAACTGCTTCAATACGCGTTTAAACACGGATTCAAACCGCTGGCGCTGGCAGAATTTTGGTGGGGTGTGTCGCCAAAGTCTGAAGTTCGCCAACACAAAAAATTCTACCCATCGTGCAACAGCAAATGTCAGCCGATTTTGGGCCATATGATGCAAGGGCTGGATGTCGAACCTAACCCATTGGCGGAGAATTGGGCAGAAGACAAAGAGCTAGAGATAATCTACCAAGACGACGCTATGGTCGTCGTCAACAAGCCCTCGGGCTTACTTTCAGTGCCAGGTAAAACTATCAAGGACTCTGCTTATACGCGCCTACAAGCGATGTTCCCTAATGTGGAAGGGCCGTTTGTGATTCATCGCCTCGACATGGCGACCTCTGGCATTTTGGTGTTTGCCTTAACTAAACGCGCGAACAAAAGTCTGCAAAAACAGTTTATGGCTCGCGGCGTACAAAAACGTTATATGGCACTGCTCGAAGGCGTATTGAACGAGCCGGAAGGGGAAATTTCACTGCCAATGCGTGGTGACCCCGACGACCGCCCACGTCAACTGGTGTGTTTTGAACACGGGAAACATGCAGAAACCTACTGGCAACTGATTGAAGTCAAAGATGGACGCAGCAAGGTATACATGTATCCGAAAACCGGGCGAACTCACCAACTACGTGTACACAGTGCTCATCACATGGGGTTAAACATGCCGATGGTTGGTGATGGTTTATACGGCGAAAAAGCGAATCGCTTACACCTGCATGCTGAGATGCTAGAGCTGGATCATCCATACAGCAAAGAGCGCATGGTGTTCAGAGCTGAGTGCGAATTCTAATGTCCTCCAGATTTTAAATAACAAAAAGGCACTGACTATCAGTGCCTTTTTTGGTTTCTAACAACAGAATAAGCGTGATGCGTGATACAGCAAACCGTTAGCTCACCTTAAACTTGGTCCACACCTGAGAGCGCCAACGCCTTGCCATGATGATACCACGCACCCATTCATCGAGAGCGATTGCCATCCAAGCCCCTAAAACGCCATAACCCATGTGGATGCCAAAGATGTAGGAGAAAAGCACGCCTAGTCCCCACATACTCAAAATCCCCATTTGCACTGGGAACTTGATGTCACCCGCGCCTTTCAGCCCCGCGATAAAAATCAGGTTAAACACACGTCCGGCTTCGAGCAAAATTGAGCCCATGACTAACGAGCCTGCCAATGCGAGTATTTCCGGTTGATCGGTAAATACGCGTAGAATCTCTTCTCTAAACAGGTAAATCAGTGTGGTTGCCGCCGTTGATGCCACAAATCCCACTACGAAGTAGACTTGTACACGTTTTAAAATGCTGCTCACCCAACCTTTACCGATGTAGTAACCGGTCTGAATTTGCGCAGCCTGACCAATTGCCAACGCGAAAGCAAACGAGAAACGGGCAATGTTTTGTGCATAAGTGAAAGCCGCCAACGATGCCGTCCCCATTTGCACCACAAAGTACACAATGCAGATTTGCGCCACGTTATAAGACAGCACTTCACCCGCGTTCATGCCGCCGATTTTTAAGATCTTTTTGTAAATCTCTGCGGGCACTTGTTTCATGGTCGACATCGGTAGTTCAATGCTGCTGCGAGCGAGAATAAACCATAACATTAACGTACCGATGACTTGGCTGACGACGGTTGCTATTGCTACACCTTGCACACCATACACAGGTAAACCGAATGGCTGGTAAAGCGCAATATAGTTACCAATGATGTTGAACACACCCGAGATCAAGTTCACCACCATTGGAGAGCGCGAATAGCCATGGCTACGCAGAATGGTCGTAAAGACTATGCCTATGGTGACGTTGAACGTCATCGCTCCGCTGATCAGCAAATATTCACGTGCGTATTGCTCGACTTGCGCCTCCAAACCGTAATACGGGAGCAGGAATATCGCGCCAAGCACGGCAATCACACTCAAGAACGCACCGACAATCACAGATAGCGCAATACTTGCAACGCCGACGTTCACAGACTCTTGCTCGCGCCCTGCGCCATTGTATTGGGCAACCAAAATCCCCGTTCCGCTGCTGACAAACGTCGAAACGATGATTAAGAAAAAGGTAATCTGCGTGATCACACCAACAGCGGATACCGCTTTGTCTGAATATCCACTCAGCATGAACACGTCACTGGTTCCTAAAGCCGTCCGTAGCAAAATTTCGACAAGAATCGGCCAAGCTAACGCCACAATAGACATTCGCTGGTTGATGTTCTGGCTTTTAGGCATGTTTGTAACCTTTCCTACAACTAAAAACTGCCTCACAAAATGTGTGAAGCAGTTTGGAAAAAGAGTGACTCTAACGAAGCTCGATATGAGGTCGTGATTTAGCGCGGATTCTAGTCGCATATTGGTCACAACGACAACAATATTTCGCTCTGTTTCGGAAAAATATTTCTAATGCTTTTTCACAACGAAAAACTCATTGCCGGAACTTAGAGATCGTCGATTGACGAACAATGAGCTCAATAGGTAGAAGGCGCAGTTCATGCTACTCCCAACAGAGTTGAGTCAGGATAGATCCTGCAAATACGGCGGTGAAAATGCATTACTTTGAATTATAAATAGAACTATCTGAAGCCATAAAGATCCGCCATGGAAAAATTTATAAGCCTGTGTTGTGCTTTGAGCACTCTCACCAAACCACATTTCTAGGCCCATACTAAAAATGACTGACATCACATTTGGAAACTTTGTTGTTCTATTTATCGCTAAAATACCGCCTAGAATAAGCGTACACGTTAATTAAGTAAGGATACGTAATGTCGACATTGGCTGGAGCACGCTTAGAGGAAATGGCGGATATCCGCTCAACAAGAAAAAAGAAAATTGTCTTTTTATGCTCCAGTATCGCCGCGGCATGTTTAACTTATGGCTCCATTGCTCAATTGTTTGAGGATAATTGGGGATTAAGCTTTTTCCATGCTCTGTGTGCTTTAGCCTGTTTAGGTATCAGTTATGTGATAAAGGTTCAACGACATCATCAATATGCCGACCTATGGCTGAGTGCAGTTTTGATGTTCGAAGGGTTATTGCTACTTCTGTATAACGATGCCCCCTCAGGCAAACTGCTATGGCTATACCCTATTGTCGCCACTCTGGTGCTGATCAATGAGTTTAAAGTCGGTCTGCTGTTTAGTGGCACCTATATCTTACTGATCTTTTTTGGCGTCGTTTTTTTAGATCGGCTACCAACAGCCAGTGACATCATAGAACGACGATTTATGCTGACCCTGATAGCAACTGCATTTGTGTGTCACACATTCTCGTATTACTACACAAAAGTACTCAACTACATTCAAACACTTTATCGTGAAGGGATTGAAGAGTTGGCGTATTTTGACCAACTCACAGGGCTTGCCAACCGCTGGAGCTTTGAAACTTGGGCGCGAGCAAAGCTCGATGAGATCAACCATTCACCTGATGACAGTATCACTGCTCTGGTCTTCCTAGATATTGATAACTTCAAACACATTAACGATACCTACGGACACGATATTGGTGACCAAGTGCTTCAAGCCTTTGCAACTCGATTAAAAAACAATGTTCGCCATAAAGACAGAAAAACCGACAAACACGACTACTCCATCGCTCGATTTGCGGGCGACGAGTTTGTGCTCATGCTGTACGACATAAACAGTAAAGATGACCTAGACAGCATTTTGAAGCGTATTGTGAATCTATTCCCAAAAGGCTACCGAAGCTACGATATGATTAACGAGTTAACAATGAGTGTGGGCGCTGCTATCTACAAACAAGATGCGAAGGATTTATCTGAATTGACTCGGTGCGCAGATAAAGCAATGTATGCGGCTAAGCACACAGGGAAAAACCAATACGCGTATTACGAACACTGCAATACCGAAGAGAAGTCAGCCTCTGCAACGCCGGCTGTGTCAGAAGCTTGCTAACGGTTAAGCGAATACATGCATCACCCATAGCCCCAGCACCAGAAATACGATTAGCCACACAGCTTGCAACACTCTGCTCGGCTTATCTTGCTGGCGACTGAATTGGCCTTTAAACGCACGGTCCTTCACTTTGCCCATTAAGCCTTTCCCTAGAGCACGTCGATAGAATTCACGTCTCTTATGGGCTGCATTGGCGACCTCGGTAAAACGATGTCTTTGCTCATTGGTGAGATCTTTGTCCTCGTAACGAGGAGGGAGATCAGAATGCTTGCGTTGTACTGCCATCACTTCCTCCCTGGTCGATGGGTACATTTTTATTAAGTATATACCCAAATAACCAAAAGATGCGTTATAAGTGAAGGACATAGACGAAAAAACCACCCGAAGGTGGCTTTATTACAGGCAAAAAGGACGCTTTAGAAGTACTCACATAAATACGCAGTCGCGTCTTTCACTTGAAGCTCAAACGAAGAGTTCCCTTCCACTTCAAAAAACTCACCACTTTGGTAAGTCGTCCAATCACTCTCGCCGACACGCTTGACCACAAGTGCACCTTTTACAACCGTCATACGCTCAGGCGCTTGAGTGCCGAACGTGTATTCACCAGGAAGCATTACACCAACGCTAACGTCCTGATCATTCTGGTTAAAGCCTAGTGATTTTACACTACCTGCAAAATAGCTATTTTCCTTAATACTCATTATTGGTTTCCTTATCAAAAGTCCGCTCTTTTTTACCTTGTTTCTTCCTGTTACTCAAGCTCTGAAAGCCATTAAGCCAACGTTATAAAGCACATCCTTTGCTACTGAGCGAGGCTAACTTTTTCTAGGCTTAACCAGACGACGTAATTAGTGAGATAAAGTCGGTGAATTAGTTAACGCTAGCAAACAATAAAACCATCAATAAGAGTGTATCCGAATGTAAAAGTGGACATTAGATCATAATTTCTTAGTCTTAATGACGGGATTGTTTGTTTTTGAGAAGGAAGGTTTCCACCATATTAAAAAAGGGAAGAAAAGTAGACCAATGACGGACTCAGCTCGCCGAAGGCGGAAAACAAGACAGGAACCAAAACTTTCATTT
This sequence comes from Vibrio sp. D3, assembly GCF_043995865.1. NCBI lineage: Bacteria > Pseudomonadati > Pseudomonadota > Gammaproteobacteria > Vibrionales > Vibrionaceae > Vibrio > Vibrio sp. D3. The sequence goes on from NZ_CP171886.1 coordinate 1,112,676, forward strand.
TGGGCTCGCCACCAATCCAAAGTCCTCAAAAGCGCATTTGCCGTTTTCGGGGTGGGTCTTTTGACGTTTTTCAGCTATCAAATCCACCTATCCTATCAAGACCATATTGACCCGGAAAAAGTCTACGGCGAGTGGATTGAGATCGGCGCGCCACCCTACCAAACAGAACGTCTGACTTTCACAGAGGATGGGGTATATCGAAACCATCGACTCATCACGACAGAATTTGAATTCGATGGAAAGGTCATCACGTTGAACACTGGATTAGGAAAAACCGCGTACCAGATCTCGGGCTCTCACCTTTCACCTCAGATTCGCCGTATTGAGCCTCTTATTCCAGACCAACGATTCATCCGTAAGGGATTTGAGCATACCGTTCAAGGCTCAGAAACCGGAGCGGCTTCAAAACGTCGCGCTGCATTAAGTGAACATTTCAGCCGTGACTAGCACGTCTTCACGGCTATTTCTCCTTTCAACTCTCTTTCTACTTCAATGAAACAAAACCTTAATAAACAATGAAATAAGGTATTCATCGCATTTATCCCACCCGATACTGAGTAAACAATAATTTTAGTTTCTGCTGAGATTTTATAAATTATTGACTCAGTCTGACACTTTCTGTGTAACAGAGTGCGAGTTTTAGTTAAGTTCTCTCAAGTGCCTCGAAAACCGTCTTAATTTTTTTTGACGAAAAAAAACTCTCTGAAATGCTGAGTGTGATGCTTTTGCACATGGAGTAAATCCAATCATCTTATCTGGTGCAAGAGCAGCCTATGTTCTAGGTAGAACATGAATCCAAGGATTGAGAGAGAAGTTATGATTCGATTTAACCTATGTGCAGCTGGCGTTGCTTTAGCACTATCAGGTGCTGCAGTTGCGGCTCCAACCGCGCCAAGTATCGATATGTACGGTTCCAACAACCTTCAGTTTTCTAAAATTGAACTCGCGATGGAAACCACGTCAGGCTACTACGACATGGTGAAATACCATGAGCAAGCGAAGATCACTGTTAAGTTTAACCAGTGGAGTGGCACGCCAGGTGATACTTACAACGTCTATTTTGATGGTGCAAAAGTAGCAACCGGCCCAATCACTGGTAGCCAAACAACAGCGACATTTGAATATGGTCAGGGCGGCCTATACCAAATGGAAATCGAGGCGTGTGATGCGACAGGTTGTGCGAAAAGCGCACCAGCTGAAATCACGATTGCAGATACCGATGGTTCTCACTTGAAGCCACTGACGATGAATGTTGATCCAAACAACAAAACGTACAATACCGATCCAAGCGTCGTGATGGGTACGTATTTTGTTGAGTGGGGCATCTATGGTCGTGACTACACGGTCGATAACATGCCAGTCGACAACTTGACTCACATCCTTTACGGTTTTATCCCAATTTGTGGCCCAAATGAGTCTGTGAAGTCTGTTGGCGGCAACAGCTTTAATGCACTACAAACTGCTTGTACAGGTGTACCTGATTATGAAGTCGTGATCCACGACCCTTGGGCTGCTTATCAGAAGAGCTTCCCACAAGCTGGTCATGAATACAGCACACCTATCAAGGGTAACTACGCAATGCTAATGGCATTGAAACAACGTAACCCTGATCTAAAAATCATCCCATCTATCGGTGGCTGGACACTGTCTGACCCATTCTTCGATTTCGTAGACAAGAAAAACCGAGACACATTCGTCGCATCGGTTAAGAAGTTCCTGAAAACTTGGAAATTCTACGACGGTGTTGATATCGACTGGGAATTCCCTGGTGGCGGCGGTGCAGCCGCGGATAAGGGCGACCCTGTAAACGATGGCCCAGCTTACATCGCACTGATGCGTGAATTGCGCGTAATGCTTGATGAATTAGAAGCTGAGACAGGTCGAACTTACGAGCTAACGTCAGCTATCGGTGTCGGTTACGACAAGATTGAAGACGTAGACTATGCAGATGCGGTTCAATACATGGACTACATCTTCGCGATGACTTACGACTTCTATGGCGGTTGGAACAACGTTCCTGGTCACCAGACTGCGCTTTACTGTGGTTCATTCATGCGCCCTGGTCAATGTGACGGTAGTGGCGTTGATGAGAACGGCGAACCGTACAAAGGTCCTGCTTACACAGCAGATAACGGCATCCAGCTTCTTCTTGCTCAAGGCGTTCCTGCGAACAAGCTAGTACTTGGTACAGCAATGTACGGTCGTGGCTGGGAAGGCGTCACTCCAGATACGCTAACCGATCCAAATGACCCAATGACAGGTACTGCTACAGGTAAACTGAAGGGCAGTACAGCGCAAGGTGTTTGGGAAGATGGCGTAATTGACTACAAAGGCATTAAGTCATTCATGCTAGGTGCCAACAACACTGGCATTAACGGCTTCGAGTACGGCTATGATGCACAAGCAGAAGCACCATGGGTATGGAACCGCACTACGGGCGAGTTGATCACATTTGATGACCACCGCTCAGTGCTAGCAAAAGGTAGCTACGCTAAGTCTCTAGGTCTTGCGGGTCTATTCTCTTGGGAAATCGACGCGGATAACGGCGACATTCTCAACGCAATGCACGAAGGTATGGCTGGCGGTGTGGTTCCTCAACCAAACCGTAAACCAACCGCAGCTGCTGGCGCATATCAATCTGTAACTGGCCCTGCAAATGTGGTTCTAGATGGTAGCCTATCGAAAGACTCTGACGGTACTATCGCGAGTTACGCGTGGGAACAAGTATCTGGTACAGCAGTGGTACTAGCAGGCGCAGACACAGCGAAAGCAAGCTTTGATGCAGCAGAAGTTACTGTTGAGGAGCAATTAACTTTCAAGCTGACAGTGACTGACAACGAAGGTGCAACGGCATCTGACCTTGTTGTAGTAACGGTGAAGCCAGCAGGTGTGGTTGACCCAGCGAACAATGTGCCAGTAGCGCAAGTTGTTGCTCCAGCAACAGCAAACGCTGGTGACGTTGTGGTTGTAGATGCGTCAGCCTCTAGCGATGCAGACAACGATACTCTTACTTTCAACTGGACGCTGCCTCAAGGTTTGAACGCAACGGTTGAAGGTTCTAAAGTAACTTTCACTGCTGCTGAATACCCGCAAGACACTAGCCTAAGCTTTACCGTAAGTGTGAGCGATGGCAAAGCGTCTTCAACGGCAAGCGCAACTGTTGTTGTTGCACAGCATACCACCGATCCAAACCCTGGTACCTGTGACAACGCATGGGATGCAAGCGCAGTGTACACAGGCGGCAACCAAGTCACTCATGCAGGTAAAACTTGGGAAGCGAAATGGTGGACTCAGGGTGACGATCCTAGCCAATCTGGCGAATGGGGCGTTTGGAAAGAAGTTGGCGTAGCTAACTGTAACTAAGCCCGACCTTGCAGATTTTCTGTAAAGTTAACGATCAAAGGACAGCTTCGGCTGTCCTTTTTTGTTTTTATCTCATAACGAGAAAAGCGATACCATAGACGAAAAACCATCCGAGGTATTACTTTCAAATCGAATTAGCCCAAAACGGATCGAGCCAATTAGCAAGCATGAAGATTACCAAGAACGATCGAGTAAACGGTCAAAACTACTGAAGACTTGTGCACACTTCATCACTCGGCCATGGCCTTGACCTTGCGTTGTCACTAACTCAACATTTTCAATCTCTTCAGCGGCTTGTGCAGAAATACTGTACTTAGTGAACTTATCCTGCTCATCATGAACAATGATGGCTGGAGACGAGCGCTCAGCCAAACGCTTTAGCGGATCAATTGACTGTAATGGGTAACCAAATTGATCTTCAACTTCTGAAACCACAGCATTAAAAAGCTTCATCGAATAACCTGAACGCGCAATGCTACCGAATAGGTTCTCTACGTAATTCAATACCGGTGCAATAAGCAGTAAAGGCTTGTTTTCTAATTTGCTATGTCTGCACTCAAGAGCAGAAGCGGTGCCCATGCTGTGCCCAACTAGACCAACAATATCGTCTACCGTATCTAACACATCTTCTAACCCTTTGACAAAACCCGGAATGTGCCCATACTGCCCTTCACTCTCACCATGTGCTGGATGATCGTATGCCAAAGCGGTGAAACCTTTCGACGCAATATGTTCCATCAACGGATAAAACTGACTTGCGGTGCCAGACCAACCATGAGTTAACACCCAAATAGGTCCAGAGCCCAAAGTGTAGGTTTTGATAATGCCTGCATGCCCTTTAATTTCACCCTTGGCAAGTCCTTGAGGTTCGGTGTTTTTAGGTGCTGTGCGAGCAGGTGTCAGGAGCAACTTACGCGCGGTATTCTTTGCATGGGAAGGGGCCAGCGTATGGTGTAAACGCGTACTGATGTTCACCAAACTGCGCTTAATACTGAAACGTTGCGATGTATTAAAGTAAATTTTTTCACTCATGATTATGTCCTTAACTATCAGCTTCGCACAAAAAATAGAACGGTCGTGCTTTTTATACTGATAAGAAAAAGCGAACTCAGCCGCTCTTTATGATTTTATGTCTACAAATCTGGAAAGCGAATAACTGGTATCAGCCTTTCCAGCGAGAAAATAAGTTGTCGATCCCTTGCCAAAACAGGCGCAAGCTTTCTTCCTCACCTTTAATTGAGTAAAAAACATGCGCACTCAAATAAAGACCGTATAAATCAAACGTTGCTTGGCGTGTATCTAAGTCTGCTGCAAATTCTTGCTTCTCTTTGCCTTTCGTTATTTGGATCTCCAAGTAGCTCAGCCAAGTGTCTATGGATTTACGCAGTCCGGCCTGAAGTGGGCAATCTTTATCTGCCGTGTCATTCCAAGCGTCTAGAAACATACAACTTCCTTGAAATGCGTGGTTCCAAGTCATCCAAGAGTCGAGCAACCCTCGAATTTTACGTTCGATATTGCCATCCCCTGCTTCACGAACAGGCTCAATAACTCGGGCGGCGAACACTTTATTGGCGTGCTCCAATACCGATAGTTGTAAATTCAACTTCGAATTGAAGTGGGCAAACAGACCACTTTTCGACATACCGCATTGCTTGGCTAACTCACCAATCGTAAGACTTTCTAATCCGTCTTCGCTGGCGATCTCAAAAGCCCGTTGCAGAATAAACTCTTTTGTCACTTTTCCTTTTTGCATAATCTTATTTTTAGCACGATCGTTCTTTTTTGCAATCTAGAGTTAACTGGTCTAACCATACATTAGTGTCATTTTCGACTCGCTAATCACGTATTGAGTTGGTTAATGGGTTAATAATTAAGAAGTTTGAAGTAAGTCTTAAATTTAAACACAGCTTCAGTGTAAGCGCGAGTCTGTTGACTTTTTCACGCATTAATTCAGCCACAACCTGCTACTTTCACCTAAGTTTTTTTTATTTAGGTAAGTAATGTAATGGCAAAGAAACAAAAAATAGCCAGCTTAGAGTTTGCGCGTATTATTGCGATGTTTGCAATTATAGGATTGCACTGCCAGATGGCCCTGACATACTGGCAATGGGATGGAATACCGTGGGTTGGCTATATACTCAACCAATTGGCTCGTTTTGCTGTGCCACTGTTTTTTCTCATTTCTGGTTATCTTATCCAGCCCAAGCTAAGCCGCGCACCTATCGAAACACTAAAAAACTACGCCAAACCACTGATGAAGGTTTGGCTCATTTGGAGCGTGATCAGTTTATTGATGCCATTCCAGTGGCAAACTGTCGCTGAGGCGGGGTATCTCGCCGAAAGGCAGGGCTACTGGGGCTACTTAATGTCGACCCCGCTCAATTCACTCGTCGAAGGCGGGCTCGTTCACCTGTGGTTTATTCCAGCTCTGGTTATTGCCGTTGCCTTAATTGCCTTCCTCGTGCATATCAATATGGCTCAATTGGTACTGCCAACCGCCGTATTGCTATACATATACGGCGTGTTTGCTGGCAGTTATTCGACCATTACCGACCTGCCAGCGCCTTTCTTTACTCGTAATGGGCCGTTTTTCAGTACGTTGCTGGTAACACTGGGTTATCTAGCACGAGAAGAACAGTGGCGATGGTCGCGAAACAATACGATTCGATGCATTCTTCTTGGTATGGCGCTGCACTTTGGTGAAGCTTATTGGCTAATGCAACACGAGGTCGCTTTTAATTCTCACGACTTCCTGTTTGGTACTGTTATCTGGGCCCTGGGTGTCTTTATGTGGCTCTTAGTCCACCCACATTTTGGCGATATGCCTTGGGTATTCAAACTATCTCCTAGCGTGTTAGGCATTTATGTTAGCCATCTGCTTGTGATAATTATAATGATGAATGTCGCTGGATTTATCGGGTTGCAACACCTCGCGAAAGACGCATTTATTTATCCTGCAACGATTGTCGCAACCATAATACTTGTGAAAGCAATTGAGGCTTCGCCGTTGAGAAAATGGCTGCTGCGCTAAATCCATTCAGCGCTCGATATAGCTAGCTCTAGCTCAAAAGGGTTAGAGCTAGCCAGTTAAAAATGAGATTTCTCTCTCACTGACCAATTTTTGACTTTCTAATCCTTCAGAATTTGCCGTCACTCACAAAAAACATTGTTCATTTCCTTTAAATTGGCTCGACTATTACAACATTGCTCATTAAACGGAGGCTGTATGTGGGCAGGTCAAGGACTCGTTCCTTTTTTAGAGATTAGCCATTGGTTAACTTACGGTTTGTATGCCGCTGTGGTTTTATTTGGCGCAGCAAGCATTGCGTCACTCAGAAAATAGTGGCGCACACTATCATTTCCTAACTCCTACTGTTAATTCGAGCTCTCTCACAACTAACTCATTAATTTGTGGCTAATATTTCTCCAACCAGACAAAGGAGAAATGTCTATGCCAATCTATCCAATTGTAGCTTTCTGCTGTTTGTTGTTCTCTAGCGCCACCTTTGCTGCCCCCACCAATGAACTGAACCTTGTTAATTCTGGTGTCGGTTACGCGGCTCTCATTATCTTTTCGATTGCTTACATACTGGTTATGTTGGAAGAGTATCTGAAAATGAGAAAATCCAAGCCTGTGCTGCTCGCTGCAGGGTTAATTTGGATTCTAATTGGCTACACCTTTGCTCAACACAACCAGCCAGAAATCGCCAAATCCGCACTAGAGCACAACTTGTTGGAATACGCGGAACTGCTGCTGTTTTTGTTAGTAGCGATGACTTACATCAATGCTATGGAAGAGCGCAAACTCTTCGATGCCTTACAGGCGTGGATGGTCGGCAAAGGCTTTGGCTTCAAAAAGCTGTTTTGGCTGACGGGGTTTCTCGCCTTTATTATTTCACCGATTGCCGATAACTTAACCACAGCCCTCTTGATGTGCGCTGTGGTGATGAAAGTCTCTGGTGATAATCCTAGATTCGTGAATCTTGCCTGTATCAACATTGTTATCGCTGCCAACGCTGGCGGTGCATTCAGCCCATTTGGTGACATTACGACCCTGATGGTGTGGCAAGCCGGGCATGTCAGCTTTGCTGAATTCATCCCGTTATTCGTCCCGTCACTGGTGAACTACTTGGTTCCTGCATTTTTGATGTCACTCTTTGTTCCAAACACCAAACCGAATACGATTCACCAACACGTAGAACTGAAACGCGGCGCGAGACGCATTGTCGCACTATTCATTCTGACGATTGCCACCGCAGTCTCTTTCCACGCTTTGCTGCACTTCCCACCCGTTATGGGCATGATGATGGGCTTGGCCTACTTACAATTTTTCGGCTACTTCTTACGCCAAACACTCAAACATTCCTTGGCAAAAAAAGCGGCCATGGCAATTGCCAATGGCGACGATCACGCATTAAAACGCTTAGGTTCAGTCGTTCCGTTTGACGTGTTCCACCGTGTATCTCGCGCAGAATGGGACACCTTGCTGTTCTTCTACGGCGTAGTGATGTGTGTCGGCGGTTTGAGCTTACTTGGCTATCTCGAACTGGTTTCAAACGTCATGTACAACCAATGGAACCCTGTCTGGGCCAACGTGATGGTTGGTGTTCTATCTGCCATCGTCGATAACATTCCGGTTATGTTTGCTGTACTGACTATGGAACCAAGCATGTCGATGGGGAACTGGTTACTTGTCACATTGACTGCGGGTGTGGGGGGCAGCTTGCTTTCAATTGGCTCTGCGGCAGGTGTCGCATTAATGGGAGCCGCGCGTGGTCAATATACCTTCTTTGGCCACCTAAAATGGGCTCCCGTCATCGCCTTGGGTTATGCCGCCAGTATTGCAGTGCACTTGTGGATGAATAGCGGTTTATTTACCTAAAAGCACCGTGAGTCAGGCGCTTAACTTGCGATATAACCTAACTGTCGGATGGATGGTTAACGCCATCCATCACTTCGATAGTTCCCAATTCATATGGGTTGACGCCCTCTAAACAGCCGACATTATAGCCGTACTCACTCGGGTCAGAGCGACGCTGATGGTGCGTATAAATACCACATTCGCCACAGAAAAAGTGCTTCGCTGTGCGAGTGTTAAATTGATACAGCTTCAAAACGTCTTCGCCTTGCACGATACGAATACCATTCAGAGGCACAGATGCCACAATCGCGCCGCGACGTCGACACATGGAGCAATCACATCGTCTCGGCTTCTCAATACCATTAGGTAATGCAAGTTCCAGCTCAACTTTTCCGCAGTGACAACTCAGTCGATGTAATGCGTTGATTTGGGTAGTGCCGACTTTCTTAATCATAACTTTTCCTTGTTGTTTTTCTACCTGTGTACATTATGTTAAACAGGCTAGCATCAGCACAATCTTGTCCAAAAACTCGACATTCATCACTTTTCGCGACATTTTATTGGCCGATTTGTTAGTTGCTATTTTGGCAACTGTTTATCTCGCTGGATGGACGTGTTGTCTCCGGCGCGGTTTTTAAACCAAGGAAAAAATTTTATGGATAAAGATCATAGCCTAAGAGAGAACCTCTTGGCTCTGACGCTCGGCAGTGCGTTAGTGTCGCTTGGGGTAATATTTTTCAGCAAAGTAGGATTGCTCACTGGCGGTACGGCTGGTTTGGCGATCTTCCTTACCAAAGTGAGTGACTTCAGCTTTGGTCAGATATTTTTCGCTCTCAACCTCCCTTTTTATATTTTGTCTGTAATGCGCATGGGATGGCGCTTCACCATTAATACCTTCATTGCGGTCTCGATTGTTTCTTTTGCGGTCGATCATCTGCACCATGTGATTGAAATTTCACGAATCGAACCTTTCTATGCGGCACTTCTAGGTGGTGGGTTAATTGGAATAGGTATGTTGGTGATTTTCCGCCACAAGATGAGTTTAGGCGGTTTTAACATTCTAGCGTTGTACCTTCAGGAACGTTTTGGGATTAGAGCGGGTAAAGTTCAGATGGCGCTCGATTGTGCCATCGTAGTGATGTCGCTGTTCATTGTGGATGTGCACCTTATCGCTCTATCCGTCCTAGGTGCCGCGGCGACAAACTTGATTTTGGCGATGAACCATAAACCAGGACGATACCAGGCAAAAGCGCAAATAGCTTAATCAACATCGTGTAATGAGTGAACTTACAAAATATGAGCCCCGAGCCATTCGCTCGGGGCTTTTTTCATTCAACGCTAAGATCTACGTCAACGAGCTCGTTTTGCAGTACTGCTGCATCTCTTCATCCAATTTAGCTTTATATTTCTGGCTAAGATGGAAGTGCACTTGCATCAGCAAATCATGCGCATGGAACAGCTCAAACACATCACCACCATTTTGCTGACAAATGGCTTCGCAGCGCTCGGCATGCTCTACACTATCGTTTCCCCTGTGCAGCACGCTTAATCACAATATGAGAATCGCCTCACTTAAAGCGGTGTACCTTGCTCCAACGCAAGTAAACGTTGCTTGCGCTCTACTCCACCAGCATACCCTGTCAATTTACCGCTTTTGCCAATAACGCGATGACAAGGCACCACGATAGAAATAGGATTTTTTCCGTTTGCCAACCCAACAGCGCGCACAGCTTTAGGGTTGCCAATCGCGTTGGCGAGATCTTGATAGCTCCACGTTTCGCCGTATGGAATGGTCGTTAGTGCCTGCCAAACTTGATTTTGAAAATCCGTGCCTGTAGCCGCCAAAGGCAGCTCAAATTCATTACGTAGGCCAGAAAAATATTCATTCAACTGGGTAACAGCTTGGCGCAAAATCGGGTGTTGATCGTCTCGCGCTCCCAGTTCACTCGGCTTAGTGGTGCATGTTTCAAACCAAATGCCAAGCAAGCCCTCAGAGTTAGATTGGATGGTCACCGTTCCTAATGGGCTCGGCATTTCGGTATAAAATGTTTTCATGATTGATTCCATAAGTGAAACGTCGCGTAGCTTCCCCAAGGGGCCGCAGTGTGCGTATTCAGTGATGGGTAACGCTGCATCGCCTTTTTCACCACTAAGTCTTTATCTAAAAAGCAATCGGGTTGAGATTGCCCTCGCAGTTGAGCATAACTGACTGTCCAAGGTCCAATGCCTTTCAAAGCTAGCCACTGCAGGGGGTCGGCTTCTGAGTTGTCCTGCATGAACTGGGCGAAGCGCACTAGCGTCTCTTTACGGCTTTGCGGCATGCGCAAAAAGCTCACGTCGGTATTAGCTATCGCATCTGGTGTCGGGAAAAAGCGTTTTTCTGACTCTCCACTAAGTGTGGTCACCAATAAGTTAAGTTGACCAATCGCCGCTTTAACCGACACTTGCTGGCCTAAAATCGCTCTAACCCCTGCTTCCCATGCATTCCATACACCAGGAACACGAATACCTTTACTCGACACAAGCCCAGGCGCGACATACTCCAAATGCTGCTCAACAGTACAAATATCAGCGTCAAGATCAAACATACGACGAATGTCAGACACCAAGTTTTGCAGCTTCGTTACTTCTTCAATTTCAAACGCCAGTTCTAAGTATCCTTCACCTTTTGTCGCTTTAAACCAGGCTTTGCTGTTATCCAAAAAAACGTTGCGCTGATAACTCTCATCACTCACCAGCTCAACCCCCTCAATCGCTCGTAAACGGTAAAAGTTCAACATGTGCTGCCAATTCAATTCACCTCGATAAGGCAAGGCAATTCGATTGCTACCCATACCGTCAAACTCTTTGCGACGGACTTGAGAAGGCGTCAGTTTGAGAAACTTTTGGAAAGCATCGTTAAAGCGGCGTGTACTGTTAAAACCAGACGCAAACCCCACTTCGGTGACCGACATAGAACTGGAATGAAGCAACTGTTTGGCGAACATTAATTGTTGATATTGCGCATACTGCTTGGGTGACATGCCTAGATACTGCTCAAACAACATACGTAAGTAGCGATCCGAAATCCCAACACGCTCTGCTAGCTCAGACACCGAGTGGTGATGCAGTTCCCCTCGATCAATTAACGAAATCGCTCGTTGAAAGGTCGTTTCTACGCCTTTCCATGCCCAAGAACCCGGCGCGCTATCAGGTCGACAGCGCAAACAAGGACGGTACCCCGCTTGGAGAGCTTGCGCTTTATCGGTGAAGTACTCTACATTTTCTTCTTTAGGTAAATTAGCCGGACAAATTGGGCGACAAAAGATCCCCGTTGTTTTCACTGCCACATAAAATCGCCCATCAAAACGGCTGTCTCGCGCGACTCGCGCCTTATGACACTGCTCGAAAGTCAATGAGGTATGGGGGTGAATAAACATAGTGCTTTCCTTGCTCATGCCTTTTGTCATTTATTGTTCATAGGCATCGTTCAATATAGTGTTATTGTAGCTTGCTTAAGCGCCTACCATTAGCCATTTTCGGAACTCAATATTGAGATTTATTGGCATTAGCGCTTTTGTACACTAAAGTTAGATTCAGAACATCACAACAACGTCGGCTAAAGGGAATTGGCATGGACTTACACACTTGCGTAATTGTACTAAGAAACCAAAAGGTTATTACCAGTAAATCCGTAGATCATTCAATTGGAATTATCGAACGAGACTCAGATAACGAGATCTCAGAAATTCAAATTAATGCCACGGATGGGCGTAATATTCGAACCTATCACTACAACAATGTAGAGGAGTCACTAGAGAGCTTAATGAACCTCTGACGGTTTTCTTTAACACACCTTTCTCCCTTGTTAATAGCGAAAGCAATAGAGCACAGCAACCTGTGCTCTTTTTTTTGTTTAACAGCAAAAATGTTTATCGAAAATAATGATGGAACCTGATTTAAAACACGACAAAACTGGCATAAAAAAACTCATAAAAAACACTCAAGCAACTGATTAAAAATAACAAAAATCCATTATTCAATTTTTTAGAACGAGTTTATCAAAATACTCCCGTTATTTTTATTCTCACCGCCACCTAAACTGTTCTCAACAGCACGGGAGCACACGCTTCCCACTCATTGAAAAGAGTCAGAGGACAGAATCATGAAAGCACTATTACAGAAAATTACCACATCAAACGCAGGTTACAGCGCACTATCACTTCGCGTTCCAATCGGCATTATCTTTATGGCGCACGGCGCACAAAAGCTGTTTGGCTGGTTTGGTGGCTACGGGCTAGAAGGCACTGGTCAGTGGATGGCATCTATCGGTTTAGGTCCTGGCGTGCTCATGGCGTTACTTGCGGGCAGCGCAGAGTTCTTTGGCGGCTTGTTCATTTTACTTGGTCTGCTAACTCGACCAGCAGCGGTTGCTTTGGCGTTCACGATGGTGGTAGCGATATTCTCCGTCCACTTTGAAAACGGTTTGTTCATGGCAAACAACGGTTACGAGTTTGGCTTAGCATTACTGGCAGCGAGCGTTTCTCTGGCGTTCTCTGGCGCAGGTAAAGCAGCATTAGATAACTTCTTAAACAAAAAGCTCTCTTAAGGAGGCTCTATGATTACGGTAAGACATGCAGCAGACCGAGGTCGAGCAAACTTTGGCTGGCTTGATAGCAAACATACGTTTTCTTTCGGTAGCTATTACGATCCACAACATATGGGCTTTTCTGAATTGAGAGTCATCAATGACGATGTAGTCCAACCTGGCGCAGGTTTTGATACACATGGCCATCGTGATATGGAGATCATCAGCTATGTGCTGGAAGGTGTTATCGCGCACAAAGACAGCGAAGGTAACGTGAAAACATTACCCGCCGGGGAATTCCAACTCATGTCGGCAGGGAAAGGGATTTACCACAGTGAGTACAATGCGTCGAACCGCGACACGCTGCGCTTTCTACAAATTTGGATTCAGCCAAATACATTTGGAACCAAACCAGGTTATCAGCAAAAAGACTTTGGTCGCACGCCTGGATTAACAACTATCGCGACTCCAACAGGAGAAAACGGTACGCTACTTATTAAGCAAGATGCCACATTACATCAGTTAATTCTTGAACCAAATAGCGAACTTAACTTTGAGATAGAATCGGGTAGAAACTTATTCGTTCACCAAGTAACGGGGAGCCTTAGCATCGACAATACCACCTTGACGGCGGGCGACGGCGCGAAGATCGAACAGCAAAGTAAGGCTGTTTTACGCAATACATCAAACGAGAGCACAACCGCCCTGCTATTTGACTTGCCATAACTATCGATTCATCGAGATAAAAAGAAAGCCGCCTGGATTTTCCAAGGCGGCTTTTTAATTTCTCTGACTTTTCACTCAACGCTATTCGTCGGAAGTGCCGGAACCAATTTGCTGAAAACTGTAAGCCGTCAGTGGATCGATCTCTTTAACAATTTCTTCCACTTGCTTAATCGCGTCTACCGACGAGCTAGCTTTACGATAGCTCAAATAGATAGGGCGATACCAATCTTCTACGCCAGACACCTTGTGAAGCTGCCCATTGGCGATAAAGGGCTCTACCAGAGAGATGGGTAAGTAAGCGGCACCGCCCTTCTCCAAAATAAAGTCCAATGCAATGCGCGCCGTTGACGTGCGCAGATACGGAGCCGGGATCTTAGGGTGACGTTCAGAATGTTCTGATGAGAAGCGCGTTCCCCAATCCACATACACGTATTTGTTTTCAAAAACGGTGTCTAAAGAGTCTTTCTCAGTCGATACCAGAACGAGAACAACATCAGCCACTTTTTTGCAGTTAAGCTCATCAGCTTTGATTTGGTCGAACGCAAATGCCATATCTAACGTGCGCTCTAGCAAGCTTCGACTGAGCATTTCCCGCCCCATCACTTCTGCCATAAAACCATAACCACCAAATGAATCTGTGACGACACTTAAACAGTTCTGCAAGTAGGCGTCCCAAATATTTGGCGTACCGCCTAACGTTAATTGCAGCGCTTTGCCATCTTCAAGCGATAACTCTAGCTTCGCTTGTTGCAATGTGGTGACCATCACCTCTGCATAACTGATTAAGCGCTCACCTGCAGAGGTCAACTTTATGTTATTTCGATCACGAATAAACAATTGCGTATCGAAGTAACTTTCCAATTGTTTGATACGTGCGCTCACTGCAGCTTGGGTAATATAAAGATTCTCAGCGGCGCGTCCGAAGTGACGAACCCTTGCCAGCTCTAAAAATGTTCGAAAGACTTTTACATCCATAAACCATCTCCTGGTTAATATAAAACCAGATTAACAACTAATTAAAATCATGACGACAAAAAAGTTTTGTTTTTCTTTTGTTAGCTTTACGCCTAATTTTCGCCGTAGTTCACTACATTCATCAATAACGGTTACAGAGGCTGTTGACATGTCTGACACTGAATTCCGTCATGGCAAAAAACGTTTTTACGACAACGTAAAATTCCCACGCGGCTTTGCAAAGTCTGGCGATTTTACTCTCTCGGAAGAGGAAATCCTAACAATTTATGGGGATACTATGCTTGGCTTAGAGTCAGGCGAATTAACACCTGAAAATAGCGAAGAGAAACACTTCATCAAGGTGCTAGAAAACCCAGGCAAAGCAAAAACAAAACTTGAGCGTACGTGGCTAAAGTACACCCAACTTGCTCGTGGTCGCAAGCGCTTCCACACGCTAAATGGTCGTAATAAGCCTGACGCGACAGAAGATTACATTGAAGAGAGTTTGGTCGAAGACGATTAATAACCAAATAAACTAATTCTCGCCTTTTTCTAGCAGTAGGTAATAGGCGAAAGCTCGTTTGGTTTGACTGAGCGAGCAAAACAAGCTCATTTCTTCTCCTAAAGCCCAAGGGCGAGTTCTCCCAAGGGCTTTTTTAGTATTTAGTGCTGCCAGTCTACTTTGCAAGCATCGCGATCTTTTTCAAAAAGCTCTCTTTCAAGTGCTCTTGGTCGTACTCCAATTGATAGGTATTGTGGAAGCCAACCTTTAGCTCAACACCATTCCCTCGTAAGAAAACGTTGTACCCGTCGTAATCGGAAAACGCTTCTACACCTTCATACATTTTGCCAAATTCGGTTGGTGTACCGTTGTTCATCACACATTCGTAAGCCTGTAGTACTTTGCTCGGATCTAACTCATTTTTCATACCGAATTCCTCACTGGTTTACACATTTCAATTATGGTTAAGGAATGAGCGTCGTGCCATGTCCATCCTATAATATTTGAAGTTCGTGTGCGATTTCACACTCTGTAGGTTGTTAAAAAACAAGGTTAAGTGCGAAGACAGAACTTAATTTAGATCATAAATTTTATCTATCAATTCGTCAGTTTCATAATGCAATTTCTTTGTAAAAAATCGGCTTATAAAAGCATTTAGATATAAAAACAGTCGATAAAATCAACACTGGTTAAAGAAAAAGCAAAATTTTGACCTAAAACAATAGCAGTTCGTCATTACTTATTTTATAATGCGAATTAATGTTTCGGTACATCGTAAATTCCAATAACTAGGGGCACAAAATGAGACTTATCCCGTTAACTCGAGCAGCACAAGTAGGTAAGTGGGCAGCTGCGCATATCGCTAAGCGAATCAACGACTTTAAACCTACTGCTGAGCGTCCATTCGTTCTGGGTCTACCAACTGGTGGCACTCCTCTAGCAACCTACAAAGCCCTAATCGAGCTTTACCAAGCCGGCGAAGTGAGCTTCAAAAACGTCGTGACTTTCAACATGGATGAGTACATTGGCATCCCTGCAGATCACCCAGAGTCTTACCGCTCGTTCATGTACAACAACTTCTTTAATCACATTGATATCCAAGAAGAAAACATCAACCTACTGAACGGTAACACTGACGATCACGACGCAGAATGTAAGCGTTACGAAGACAAAATTAAGTCTTACGGCAAGATCAACCTGTTCATGGGCGGCGTGGGTAACGACGGTCACATCGCGTTCAACGAGCCAGCGTCATCTCTGTCTTCTCGTACTCGTATCAAGACACTGACTGAAGACACTCGCATTGCGAACTCTCGCTTTTTTGACGGCGATATCAACCAAGTGCCTAAATACGCACTGACTATCGGTGTGGGTACACTGCTAGACGCAGAAGAAGTGATGATTCTGGTAACAGGTCATAACAAAGCTCAAGCACTTGAAGCAGCAGTAGAAGGTTGTGTAAACCACCTATGGACGGTTTCTGCACTTCAACTTCACCCTAAAGCAGTGATTGTATGTGACGAGCCAGCTCAACAAGAACTGAAAGTGAAGACAGTGAAGTACTTCTCGGAGCTAGAAGCGGAAAACATCAAAGGTTTTTAATCCATAGGATGACAGCCTAGATGCACACTAAAATACGAAACCCGTGATCAATCACGGGTTTTTTCTTATCTGAACAGCGGGCTTAAGTCGTTAATAAGCTTTAATACCAAACTGACGAAGACGCTTAGGCAGTACTTCATCTAACTTGTCTAGTTCACTCGGTTCGACTTCGATAAGGTTAAAATGATGCTGCTCATAAACAGTACGAATGGTCTCACGGTCAGCCTCAGCCATCTCCCCAGTATCACTTCCCCAAAACTGTAAATAGACTTTACCGCCTGGCAAATAAAAATCACTGGTGACATCTTGGTCAATCGGCAGCTGACGTTCATAAGCGTGCACCACACCAGCCAAGTACAGCCAGTTGTCGATGAGCAACTCCCCCTTAGAGCGCACGTAATGCCCATCTAATGTTCGGTGTTTGGCTTCAAACTTTTGGCGAAAGCTTGAGTAAGATTTATCCGTGGAGTGTGACTCCGCATCTTGCCCTAAAAATTCAATGACAGACTGCTTAAGACGCTTATTACGCAGCACCACATCGTGCCATACGACAAAGGTATTTTGTGTCTCTTTATCGGTTCTTTGCTGGCCACCAGCGCGTATACCAGCTTCAGTGACACTCCAACCTTCTTCAGATTTGGCGATCCACCCCAACTCACTCAACAGTTGGTTCATGCGCTTCGCATTCAGTTTCAGCTTTTCACCCAGCAGCGTGGCGCTTAATGTTTTCCCTGAGCTGGAAGTCAGCTCAATATGTAAATTGGTCGGCCAGACGATGAACTGGCCAAATTTAGGGTGATCCACATACTCGCCGCCAAACTTGGCGCCTTCTTCCGTCAGAATCCATTTTTCGTCTTGGCGAAGAATGTAGCCAGCACGTTTGAGATCGGCAAACAACAGCTTGGCTTCAACCTTGCGCATTTTAGCTAATGCCGACGTCGATATTTTTTCAGACATGTGGGTACCTCATGCTGCTGTAAAACTGAACACTATGTCATCATAGTAACGTATTGATTTCACGGCTTGAAGTCAGAGAAACAAGATTTCGTGTTACAAATAACAAAGCCAATCTCAAGGGACTGGCTTTGTTATGTTAAGTTGAAAGAAGCGGGGGCTATTTAATAAAAGCAATGCAGCCTTGCAAAATCACTAAGTTCACAATGTCGATGAAGAATGCACCGACAATTGGTACTACCATAAATGCTTGTGGTGATGGACCATAACGACTCACGATAGAGCCCATATTCATGACCGCAGTCGGTGTGGCACCTAAACCGAAACCACAGTGTCCACTGGCGATCACCGCGGCATCGTAATTACTGCCCATCATGCGGAATGTTATGTAATAAGTGAACACCGCGAGTACGGCCGACTGAATAGCAAGAATAATAAGGAACGGGATCGCAAGATCAAAGATATTCCACAATTTCAAGCTCATCAGAGCCATGGCAAGGAACAGCGATAGCGAAACCGTACCAAGAATATCAACGGTTTCTAAATCAACCTTGCGCACCTTGGTCACTTCCATGATATTGGTGATGACAACACCAATAAACAGCGCATAAACAAAATCTGGGATCATCAACCACTTGATGCCAAAACTGCTCACCCAACTCTCCAGATAGCTCGCGCCTGTCACGCAAAGCAAAATAATGGATAAGCTTTCTACAACTCTTTTCGCCGTGACACGATCTTCTTCATGTTCGTTATAGGTCACCAATTCAGGGAAACTCTGATGGCTTTGGTTGGTGCGTCCGTATTCCGATTCTAAGTTGTGCTTGTTGAGTAACTTTTGCGCGACAGGGCTGCCAATAATCCCGCCCATGACCAAGCCAAACGTAGCAGAAGCCATCGCCACTTCTAGGACATTGTGCAAACCATACATTTCTTGAAAAGTTTGCGACCACGCCGCACCAGTTCCATGTCCGCCAGAAAGCGTAATAGAGCCGGCGATCAACCCCATGAGTGGATCTAACCCCAATGCGGTTGCTAAGGATACGCCGACCGCATTTTGGATAAGAATGTAGACCGATGCCACAACAAGGAAGATGAAAACCTTCGCACCGCCTTTAATAAGTTGGGTGTAATTCGCGGCTAAGCCAACCGTCGCAAAAAACATCAGCATAAAGGTGTTTTGCAGTGGCAAATCAAATGATACATCCACACCATTTAAGTGCATCGTCGTGATCACGCAAGCCACGACTAGACCACCAACAATTGGCTCTGGGATATTGAATTTCTTTAAGGTTGGTAATTTGGTGTTAATGAACTGCCCTAAAAATAACACGCAAATTGCGACGAGAAACGACTCTTGTGGGCCGATAGATATTACCTGATTCATGAGACCTCTTTACTCTCCTCTTTCTCATTCATTGAGCAAGCGCTCAACGTGAGATAGGTGCCTAAGTCAATCAGATTGCCTCTCGAACCTTTTGTTTTCTAGGGTGTATTTGCCACAAATTCTCATCAAGTAAGAAATGGATGCACCCAAAATCCCACTGATTATCATTATATGAGAATACCAATACCAAGCTGGTGGTAAATACCTTGATTGGATTAGAAAAATAACACTTCTCAACTTATGAGAAGTGTCTAATTTATGTTCACAATAAAGTCTTCAAAATAGCTATCACATAGGTAGATATTTAGGGAAAGCGAAGGCTGGAACATACGCTTAATTTTAAATTATTACTTTCTCTCCGGCACACTAGGTGTTATACCTATATATAACACCATCTCAGCCAAGAGATTCACTCATGACCAATTGGCATGATCGCCAACCGATTTTTCGACAGTTGGCTGACCAGATCACTCAACAAATACTGCAAGGTATCTGGCAAGAAGGCGATGCTCTACCCTCAGTTCGTAGCATCTCTGCGGATATGAAAATTAACCACCTCACCGTCATGAAAGGCTATCAATTGCTTGTTGATGAGGGGTTAGTAGAGAAAAAACGCGGTCAAGGTATGTTTGTCGCTTCAGGGGCAAAGCTCAAATTGCTCGCAGACGAGAAGGCACGTTTTCTTCAACAACAAATTCCGCAGATAGCCGGCACAATACAGCGTCTGGATATGTCACTCGACGAATTCATTCAACAACTAAAACCACACTTGAAAGGTGACCAATGAGCGCATTAGTCAGTGTAAACAATGTCTCCAAGCAATATCAGCAACAAGGAGAAGCACTGCATGAAGTGAGTTTCGACCTACATGCAGGGCAAGTACTTGGCTTACTCGGCCATAATGGCGCAGGTAAATCAACGCTTATTAATGCCCTACTCGGCGCACATGAATATCAAGGCACTGTTCGTATCAACGGATTTGAACCCATTATGCAACGCGACAAAATAATGCGGAGCTTATCCTATATCTCGGATGTGAACGTTCTGCCAGATTGGATGACTGTCGCTCAACTGCTTAACTATACCGAAGGCGTGCATCCAGGGTTCAATCGCGCTCAAGCAGATACGCTGCTTCGTCAAACGGACATCAAACCTCGTGCGCGCATCAAATCTTTATCCAAAGGGATGAAGGTGCAATTGCACCTCGCGATTGTAATCGCGACTAACACCCAAATCCTCATATTGGATGAACCGACACTCGGGTTAGATCTCGTGTATCGTGATACGTTTTATCGTCACTTATTGGAATGGTTTCACGACGGCGAGCGCGTGTTGATCATCGCCAGTCATGAAGTATCAGAGATTGAGCACTTACTGACTGATGTGCTGATTCTCAAGCATGGCCGCCCCGTTCTGCAAACCTCGATGGACAGTATCAGTGAAGACTACTTCATCCTTGAGGCCAGCGACGAATACCGCACACAAATTGAAGCGATGAACCCACTCTCGTCACAAAAAGGCCTCGGTTCAACGAAATGGTTACTCAAAGCCCAGTATGCCCAACAAGCAGAAACAATGGGGGCCATCCATGGGGTGAAGTTAGCGGATCTATTTTTAGCATTGCAGAAGGAGGCAGCGTAATGCGTTCAGTTGTCGCGATGTTGCAAAAAGAGTGGTTAGAAAACCCTCTTGTTTTACGTATTCCACTGTTTGTGTTGGCATGTGGACTTATCCTCTTTGTCAGTTTAATGAGTAACGACACTCTACAACACAATATGTTTTTTCAAATGAGCTTTGGTGGTGATGTTAGTGACATTCACAAAGAGCTTGGTGACGATGTAAACATGTTGATTACCGGCGGGGCGGGACTGCTGTCTATCTTGTTAGCCGTTCAATACTTCCCGAGAACACTGCGCAAAGAGCGCGCAGAGGGCAGTATTATGTTTTGGCGTAGTATGCCGGTCAGCGATATAAAAACTCACTTAGTGAAGCTAGGGTTTGGCTTATTGGTGATTCCGCTCGTTTGCTCGGCGCTTGTGCTCGCAGCAGATTTGATGCTGTGGTTGCTGAACATCTCTACCGATCACCAATTGGCTTTATTGTACCGCCAAGCCTCGTTAGGTTACATGCTGCTGCATTGGGGAGAGTTTTTAATCAGAATGTTGTTCGCCGGTATTCTACTGTTACCGCTGGCATTAACCGCAATGGCTATTTCTCAGAAAGTGAACTCACCACTGGTCATTTTGTTTATCGCCATTTATGCGCTGCGCTGGATGCCAATCGCACTATTTGGCTATTACGGCCTAGATCAGTTCTTCTCCGAAGTGCTTTACCTTCCACTGCACGCCATTGTTGCACCAAGCCCATTTAATGCAATTCCTCAAGCGGGTTGGTTAAACGTTGGCATTTACGCTTTCATCGGCGTTCTTGGTTGGACAGCTAGTCTCAAGTTCAGCCGAACCATTCAATAATCCGTCGTTCGATAAACGGCCAAAATCGAGCCATAAAAAAACGGTCACAACCTGTGTTGTGACCGTTTTTATTTCGACCTCAGGAGATCATGAACTTAAATTTAACCAAGGAATGAAATGTAACCTTGTAAAATGATTAAGTTAACGATGTCGATAAAGAAAGCCCCCACAATTGGCACCACCATAAATGCCTGCGGCGACGGGCCAAATCGGTTAACGATAGAGCCCATGTTCATCACGGCTGTTGGGGTTGCCCCCAAGCCAAAACCACAGTGACCACCCGCAATAACCGCAGCGTCATAGTTGCGTCCCATCACTTTGAACGTAACGTAGTAAGTGAAGATAGCTAAGACCACAGACTGCACAGCCAAAATGACCAAGAATGGAATCGCTAAGTCAAAGATATTCCATAACTTCAAGCTCATTAATGCCATCGCCAAGAACAATGACAAAGAAACGGTACCGAGCATATCGACGGTTTCTGCGTCTAACTTACGAAGCTTGGTCACCTCTAAGAAGTTCGTGATGATCACACCAATGAACAGCGCATATACAAAGTCTGGAATCATCAACCATGAGATTTCATACGTGCTAACCCATTGCTCAACATACTTCGCCCCCGTAACACAGATCAGTAGGAAGAAGAGTTTCTCCACCACTTTTTTCGCCGTTACTTTATCTTCTTCGTATTCGTTGTAGGTCACCAACTCAGGGAATTTTTCGTGAGTTTTGGCATCCCGACCACCACGACCATACTCCGATTCAATGCTGTTTTTTTCTACGAGGCGCTGTGCCACTGGGCTACCAATGATACCGCCGATGATCAAACCAAAAGTGGCTGATGCCATCGCAATTTCCAAAACGTTATCCAATCCATACACGTCTTGGAAGGTTTGTGACCACGCAGCACCTGTACCATGGCCACCAGACAGAGTAATCGAGCCAGCAATTAACCCCATCAAAGGATCTAAACCGAGCGCCGCCGC
The DNA here is from genome assembly GCF_043995865.1 of Vibrio sp. D3. Taxonomy (NCBI): domain Bacteria; kingdom Pseudomonadati; phylum Pseudomonadota; class Gammaproteobacteria; order Vibrionales; family Vibrionaceae; genus Vibrio; species Vibrio sp. D3. The sequence continues at coordinate 1,135,049 of NZ_CP171886.1, forward strand.
GAGTGAAACGCCAACGCCGTTTTGTATGATGATGTAAAACGATGCGACAGCTAAGAAGATAAAAACCTTCGCACCTCCTTTCATCAACTGAGTGTAATTTGCGGCCAAACCAACCGTCGCAAAAAACATTAACATAAACGTATTTTGTAACGGCAAATCGAACTCCAAGTCGATACCGTTGAAATGAAGAGCAGTAATCATGCAGGCCACAATAAGGCCACCTACAATCGGCTCAGGTATGTTGAACTTCTTTAAAATCGGTAGCTTAGCATTAATAAAATGCCCCAGGAAAAGCACACTGATTGCGACCAAGAAGGACTCCAGTGCACCTACAGATATTAAATGATTCATATCGCCTCTTATTATTGTTCTCTTCATCCTCCGTAATGATCGAGTGTTAATTTAACCTTCATTCAATAGCAAATGTTCTCGCTTTACTGTTTCGAAAATACTCAAAAGTTGGTGTAGATGCGCCTTAGGCTAGTTTAAGGGACGCTCCTTTAGCGATGTGTCAGTTTTCCGCTGTTAGCAAGCCCTTAAATGTGAAAGGAGCCGATATAGCTCCTTCAAATGCCCCCTCGCAATACCTGTGCGTGACTGCTTGGGGTATAGTGTTGTGAGTAAATTCTGGGTGACACTTTCTGAACCACATTGGGCTCCCTTACTTAAACAGAATGTGTCAATTACTATCAAACAAAGTTCCTTCCCGTTGTAACCTCTAAACGCCGAGATCGCGTTCAAAACAATTGGGTTTGCTTGTTCCTGTCGTAGTTTTTTAACTCTGGCTCATGGTGTATAAACGAGCCGAATCCAAGGAAACTCTCAAGCTGCAACAAACGTTTTCGTCACAACGGAGCCGGATTATAACATATTGCTGATAATTTTCTTCAATTCAGTGACATTCACCAATCCCATGGTTTCGTTCCATAATGATTAACTGCTGAATAGCATTTTTACAGACAAAAGAGCGAAGCGAATTCAACTTAGCCTCACAAAAAAAATAAACCTTAAAAGCCAATCACTTATCTATGGTCTACTGAGTACAACGTGTTTTGATAGGCTTTCTGGAGGGCCCAGCAACCAAAATGTACGGTGTTGTCATGGTAGTCTTTCGAGGCTAACTACCCGATTCTGGGTGATAAAAACAATCCCAATTATGCATCACACAAAAACATGTATAATTTTTATGTAAGTTATTCAAATAACAAGAGCCCTACATGAAAATTCATTCGCTTTTCCCTGTGCTATTACTCTATGCCATCTCATCTGCCACTGCAGCGGAAAATATCCGTATTGAATATTCTCCCGTGGAAACAACCCATGAAAAAATCGCCCTGCAATCTATCCAAAACAGCGATGTAAACCCAATTTTTCTTGAGCTATCTCAGATCCACTTTCCATTTCGCAAACCACTCACACTGGTTTACGGCGGAGAAGATGGCCCAATGTACGATCCCGATACGCACACGATACACATTCCCTACACTTTTTATTTGGAATCACTCAATTACTTCTCCAATAACCAGTATGAAGAACGCCTTGGAAAATCCCCAAAAACAGGGGCGTTAGATACGTTATTACACACCTTGCTGCATGAAGCCGGGCATGCTTACATCGAAGATCAAAACATCCCTGTTCTCGGAAAAGAAGAAGATGCCGTCGATAATTTTGCCACGATCTTAATGATTGACTTCCTAGAAGATGGCGCAGAGATGGCCATTAGCGCCGCCGACATGTTCGCATTTGAGTCCGATGACAGACCGGACTACTACGACTTCGGTGAGTACATTGATGAGCACAGTTTTGATTTGCAACGCTACTTCTCTACCTTATGTTTGGTGTACGGCAGTGATCCGGAACAGTACAAGTCGCTTCTCGATGAAGTTGAAAAAGACTACCTACGAGATCGCAAAGACTTTTGCCAATATAACTACGAGAACATACGCGCGAATTGGAACCACTACCTGCAACATAATGAACCAAAAGAAAAATCGCCACGTAGAACTCAGTAAGCCAAATCAAATAATAAGACGATCGCAATGACAAAACTCACCATATTTTATGACGGAACTTGCCCACTGTGCGCCAAAGAAATGCACGCACTTAAGCGACGAGATGTAAAACAAGCGATAAAAATCGTCGATATCTACAGCGATGACTTTTCTGATTACCCACAGATAGACGCGCAAAAAGCCAATACGATTTTGCATGCGCTGAATGACAATAATGAACTGATACTTGGTCTTGATGTGACTCACCGAGCATGGCAGTTGGTCGGTCGAGGTTGGCTATATGCACCACTACGTTGGCCATTACTCAAACCAATTGCCGACTGGCTTTACCTGCGCTTTGCCAACAATAGGTATCGTGTCTCATACTGGCTTACTGGTAGCTCCCGCTGCAACTCGGGCCAATGCTCTCGCTAATTGTGATCCTGCTTAAAAATGTGAGTCTCTCTCGTCCACGATCATCAACTTCCTGTACTTCTCACCCGCCAACTCGGTTAATCTGCAATCAGTAAAAAAATAATTATTAACACTTTTATTTGGTAAAGCTATTGAAGTTTACCAGTTTGTAACGCTGCGCCGAGACGTAAGGAAGTACCTATGAATCTAACGATAAGAAAGCGACTTTATATTCTTTCCATCATTCCCGTGTTAACGATTGCTTTGGGTATGATGTGGTTTACCTACCTCCAAACCAGTACCTACAACCAACAACAAATCAATCATACGCACACGACGATGATGGCGATGAAGAAAGCGGAACTGAAAAACTATGTGCAGATGGCTCATTCCGCACTCAAACCGTTATTGGATCGTAATGCCTCATTGCAAGAAGCCATTCCAGTGCTCAAAGAGCTAGAGTTCGGCCAATCAGGTTATATTTTTGCGTACGACTCAAAAGGCGTGCGTGTTGTTGTCGGAAAAAACAATAAAGGGGTTGGAGAAAACTTCTATAACCTGCAAGACAAAAAAGGCAACTACCTGATCCAAGACCTGTTGAAAAACGCCAAAACGGGTGACTTCACAACCTACTACTTCCCTAAGTTAGGGCAAACCGAAGCATTACCTAAACTCAGCTACTCCATGTTCATTCCCAAGTGGGATATTATGATTGGCACAGGTTTTTATACTGATGATATCGATGCGATCATTACAGAGATGGAAAACACAGCAAACGATGAGCTAAACAATACCTTAGCCGCTATTGCTATGTTTTGTGTCTCTATTGCCGTTGTCGTGGCCATTTTTGCCGTACTCGTCAACCGTAGCATTATGCGCCCTATCGAACAGTTTGACAGCTCAATCCAATCTTTCGCGCAAGGTGACGCCGACTTAACCGCGCGTATGGAAGAATCTAGCGTGCCAGAATTTAAGCAGCTCGCGCATAACTTCAATATCTTCGTTGAGAGCTTGCAAGGAATTATTAAGAGCGTCAGCCATGTCGGACAAGAGGTAGTATCTGAAACTAACAACATGTCTCAACGCGCCTCACAAGTGGATGAATTAGCTTCTGGTCAACGTGAGGAAACGGAACAAGTCGCGACAGCAATGACAGAAATGACGGCCACCGCTCACGAGATCTCTGGCAATGCAAACCAAGCCGCCGATTCCGCTAAAAACGCCGATGACAACGCACAACAAGCGAAGCACATCGTAGACTCCGCCGCTAATTCCGTTGAAGCGCTAGCGAATGAGGTCTCTGAAGCAAGCACTGTAATTTCACGTCTAGAGAGTGACGTGCAGAACATCTCATCATCACTTGAAGTCATCCAAGATATTGCTGAACAAACCAACTTGCTTGCGCTAAATGCCGCCATTGAAGCGGCACGAGCGGGCGACCAAGGACGCGGATTCGCAGTTGTCGCGGATGAAGTGCGTAAGCTTGCAAGCCGCACTCAGGACAGCACAGGTGACATTCACAAGATGATCGATCAACTTAAAGCAGGATCGGATGCCGCAGTAAAAGCGATGGAATCTAGCCAAGCACGTGGCGAAGCGACAGTAGAAGAAGCACGTGCTGCATCGGTTGCGCTGCAAGATATTCAAGCAGCGATTGCGAATATCATGGACATGAACACGCTGATCGCTACGGCAACTGAAGAGCAGAGCCAAGTTGGCCAAGAGATTTCACAACGCATCGAAGTGATTTCTCAGCAAAGTAGTCAATCGGCGCACCTTGCCAATCAAAATCGCTCGGGCAGCCAAAACCTCAATCACAAAGCCAACGAGCTTTACGACTTGGTGGGACGCTTCACGGTTTAGCTTCCTTAACCATACTTAATAGTAGAAACAGCGACGCCTTAACGTCGCTGTTTTTATTTCTGCTATCCTCAAACGACTTAGCTATAATGCCGCCAACTTCGCACCCACAGGGGTAAAACAAAATGATAATTATGACCACCAATTTCGGTGACATCGAAATTGAACTGAATCTAGAACGAGCGCCAGTTAGCTCAAAGAACTTCAAAAAATACTGTGAAGATGGCTTCTACGACGGCACCATTTTCCACCGCGTTATCGATGGCTTTATGATCCAAGGTGGCGGTCACACCGAAGACATGGCAGAAAAGCCAACGCGCGCCCCAATCGCAAACGAAGCAAACCGTGGTCTAAAGAACCTTGTTGGCACTATCGCAATGGCGCGTACCGATGCACCGCACTCTGCAACGGCACAGTTCTTCATTAACTTGGAAGACAACGATTTCCTAGACCACACCGCAACCTCCAACCTAGGCTGGGGTTACGCGGTATTTGGTAAAGTGACCGCGGGTATGGATGTCGTAAATCGCATCGCGAAAGTAAAAACGACCTCTAAGCTTGGTCACGATGATGTGCCATGCGATCCAATCATTATTGAGAAAGTGACGATCAGCGAATAAGCACACTCGCCTCTTCGGAGAGATCATCACTATAAAACGACAAAAGCGCCTAACGTCTTATGACTTAGGCGCTTTTTGTTTTGAAGGCTCAGCTTATTAGTTTAAGTTTAGTAACGGAGTTATTGATAGAAAGGCTCGGCTTTAGCTCCGACTAAATCAAGCTCAGAGCCTTGAAAATCAACCAGATATTCAGCAACGAGGTTGTACCCGACCCAATACCCCATGTACTTCGGCCAGCGGCTTTCATCGCTGCCAAGAAAGTAAGCGTCGAAGTTGTAATCTAAGCTGGTCAACTTGTCTTTCATCTCAGCATAGAAAGGACGCCAATCTTGATCTTTGATGTTCTCAAACAAGCTCGGAGTGACGCCACCATTCACCTTGCGTTCGAAATGACAAGCTAACCCTTCCATAATTAGCACATCACCAAGCGCAACGCCATTCTCTCCCGCTCGCATACGGAACAGGTGATGCAACTCATGCGCTAGCACCGCAGCTAGTTCTTTCTCAATAACGTTTTTAATATCTGCACGTTGCATATCAAGCAGAATCTCTACACGATAGGCGCTTAAGCAATAGCCATCAATCCCCGTCTGCGGTACGTCATTGCGATCAAACGGGCTAACGGTCAGGTCAACGTTACTTAAATCGTTGCTACTTAAATCGTTGTTACTTAAATCAAAGTAACTAGAAAGCTGTGAGCTCAGGTCATCAAGTTTCTGATGCAAATACTCAGCGATTGGAGACAGCTCTCCCGTCGCATTTAAGAGGGTGACGCGATAACTCATTTATCTTCCTTGATAATGTGGGTTAAGAGCAGCGAGTTTACAGTGTAAAGAGTGAACAGTTCTAGCGATTACATCCCTTTGAACAAACTTTGAGATGCACGGCTCACGGGGAGCTTGTTTTCTCCAACGTGAACAAACATTCTGCCTGCAAAGTCTTTGTTTACCTTGCTAATTTTGCACACTTGCACCACGCTTGAACGGTGCACTTGCCAGAACTGTTCTGGGTTAAGCTGCCCTATCAACTCTTTCAACGATGTGCGAATCAAATACTCCTGCACTTTACCTTGTCCTTGTTGGGCATACACAGAAACGTATTTTTCTTCCGCTTTGAAATACAGCACATCAGACGTGGCGATCAGATGAATATCTTCCCCTTGCGTTGCTTTGATCCACTGAAGATATTGCGGCGTTTGTGGCGCGGATAATTGTTGTAACTGTTCTAACAGGCTGTTCATCTGCACATTGCTGCTTTCTTGCTCTCGCTTAGCAAGGCGTGCTTTCACTCTTTCACACGTCGTCAGGAGGCGCTCATCCGAGATAGGCTTGAGCAAATAATCGGCGGCATTTTGTTCAAAGGCTTTGATGGCGTAATCATCGTACGCGGTAACAAACACAATCAAAGGTGGATTGGCGAGTTGATTGAGTTTTTGCGCTAGTGTCATGCCATCCAGAACTGGCATACGAATATCAAGAAACGCAATGTCAGGTTGGTTTTTCTCAATGGCTTGCAACGCTTGTTCACCATCTGCGACTTTGGCTATCACCTCTAGCTCTGGCCACACTTCAGCTAGGCTTTTATCAAGATGACGCCTCAATAGCGGTTCATCATCGGCAATAATGGCAGTAAACCCTGTATTCATTCCTTTCTTCCTTGCTTACGATTCCATTGGCCAGGTCAAGCGAACACAAACGCCACCCTGAGTAGACTCACTGATAGAAATTTCTCCTTGCCCTGCGAACAAAGCTTCAACTCGCTGCTTGAGATTACTCAAACCCACACCTGAACCCATGTGCCCACTAACATGATTTAAGCCAACACCATTGTCTCTGACTTCAATCTGCAAGTTCTGTTGTTCGCGCTTGATGAGTAAACTGAGTTCGCCGCCTTCTCGCTTTGGCTCAATACCGTGAACAATGGCATTCTCCACCAAAGGTTGCAACATCATCGGTGGCAGTTCTGTTGTTCCTAAACCGTCTTCTACTTCAATTTTGTAGCTTAGACGTCCATCCAGACGTATCTTCTGAATACTCAAGTAGGCTTCAATTAAGGCAATTTCATTCTCAATCGTGGCGTGCTCTTCACGTGAGCTTTTTAGCGTCGCACGTAATAGTGCGGTAAGTTGATCCAACATCTGCTTGGCCTTATCAACGTCCTGGGACATCAACGCGCTGATATTTGCCAAGGTATTAAATAGGAAATGCGGTTCAATCTGGCTTTGCATCTGTTTAAGCTGACTTAGCAACAGTGCACGTTCCTGCTCTGCCTTTTCACGCTTGATACTCTCTAATTCACGCAGAGCAATCGCTTCTTTCTCTCGTGAGTGGAAATAAAAGTAACACATGCCGCTGAATAACAAGCCCATCAGCAACACTGGCAGCATGCCCGAAATGCCGAAGTATTCACCGAGCCAAAACTGCGCATTAATGACGCCAAACAACAAACAGGCGGTCAGTGACAAAGCAATTTCTAGTCTACGAGGGATGCTAGGAAACAACTTGTCGACTAACCAAGAGAAGAACAAGGCGGAGTAACCAAAACCAAAGCTCACCAATACATGCACATAGTAAGGACCACCCCAAACAGACAATGTCATTACCGAGATAAACAAACAGAATAAAGTCGTGACAACCACACTGCGTAGCCATCCACTTTCTACCATTAACTTAGCTGAATACATTTAGAATTTCCCTTTGATGTTAAATACAATCATATGCTTATCATTGATTTGTGCGTAAGCAGATTGGTCGTCTCCGGTTAAAAAGCGTGCGGCAACTTCCACTTCTACACTTTGATCGCCAGTATCAATCCATTGGTAGTTAAGCCACTGCGTGACAATCACACCGCCATCTTGCGGCGACAACATCACATCCAACGTAGGGGTTACATCACTTAGCCAGCCCATATCCGCTTTACCGTTCCATGCAGCCCACGCTTCCAAATCCCAACTCCAGTGCAGCATTACGTTATGCTGAACGATATTGGCATGCTGAAACCCTTGGGCGTAGCTTGTCGCAAGTAGAGCGCTGCTAGCCAACAGAGAGTTGTTAGGTTCAGGGATCTGAGAGAGTAATTCGCCACGCTCTATTGCTTGCTGCCATTCGCTTTTCGACCATGCTCGGCTGTCGTACCAATATTCAGCAATCACGTTGTGTCCGGCTTGGTTTGCCCAGTTCACCCCAACTAAAGCTTGGAATGCGCTTCCCTGCTCCTCAGCTGAAACGGGTTGGTAAAGATCATCCTGCTGAAACTGATAGCCGACACTTTGCTTTTGCCACAGCATGGAACCGTGCATGGCGATGGATTCATCCCACACGGCAATGGCACTGGCTCCGAGTAAACCTCGGCGCACATCATCGTAATAACCAATAAGTTGATACTCGGTGTCACCCACCAGCGCATAACGACGAATACCAACACCTTGTTGCTCTGCGGCTTGATCAAGTGAACTTTGGTCTTGTTGCCCCCAGCTTGAATCGGTCGCAATGACGGTCCATTCGCCGGCCATATCGTAGTGTGAAAGTGAAAACACGCCCGCGCCCTCTTCTGCGACTAAGCCAACCGGGTTTTGTCGATAAGGCTTAAACAGATCCAAAGGTCGGTAGCCATAACCCACGCCCCAATCCACGCGCAACTTACCTAAGCTCACATCAAGAGTGGTATCACCGACTTGCCACTCCCCTAGCCAAGCCAACTCACGAATCAGCAACTGGTTATCAGCTTCACTCCACCACTCACTCTCTCCTTGTTGATTGAGGTACAAACCTTGGCTGTACAGAGCGAACAAACCACTGAAGTTCTGATAATTCACCTGCACATCCAACAGTGCATTAAGTGAATCACGAGAACTGCCCTGCGCCTGCATAAATGCGCTGTCACGCTGCTTGGCAGTTTCGTAACTGACAGCCCAATCCCACTCAAAACTCAGCTCATCATTGGCAAAAACTGGGGCTGCTGCGCCCACACACAATGAGGCAGCAATCAACAGACTGGTGCTTTTGTTAAGGTTAGGCTGGTGCGGTTTCATGTGACTTCCTTGCTCGTTTTCTTGGTTCTATTTACGGAATTCACGCTAAAGCTGAGTCGTATTGGCTTTAGGCAGATAGCTTGGGTTGTAGAACTTGTTATCCAGTTGCCAAGGCACGATTTCTTGGTACTCGATAACGGTTTTTTTGCTCGGCTGAATGCTATCAAGCAAGATCATCTCACTGACGTAGTCTTCGCCGTTGTCGGTTGCGCGTCCGTATTGCGCTTGCTTGGCGAGTTTGCCCGACCGCAAGTAAAGATCAGCTTTGATTGGAAACGCATCTTGCTCAGACAACCACAAGTCGATCTTCTGATAGCTCGCCCCTTTGGTTTTCGCGGTTAAAGCAAGGTGATAAGCCGCGACACTCTCTCCGTTCACCGAGACGGTTTCTGTCGCTTTCCATTCACCTTGATAATCTTGACTCCACGTCAGGGTTGAGATGTCGCCGATAGACGCTTCACCAAGCAGCTTTTGCATCGGCGTAATGCGAATCGGACGGCGGCTCTTTGGCATTTGCAGCCAGTAGTTGTCGCCCATCATCAGCATCTTTTGCCCGGCTTCAACTGCCGATTTGAACACCACCAGCGATTCACGATTTGGACGCGTGTACACATGGTAAAGGCGGGTTTTATCTAACTCTTGGTCTTGATATAGGCGCACCAGTGACACCACTTTGGAGGAATCATCTTGCAAGCGGTAGCTGTCGGCTTTTTCAATCAATTGCGCAACTTGCTGTGCATCTAGCGCTGATTCATTCGCACTGGCATTCATGCTTGCCATGCCGCTAACCGTCAGCAATGCAATTGGTAATAGTGATTTGAAATTAAACATAAATCAGTGCCTCCGTAATTGGCTTGTTCACCCCTTTGCGCGCCGAGAAAAACGCCGCAACCAAACAAATCATCAATACTGCGAATCCTGCGACAGCCACCAACTCCCAAAAGAAGTAAATCGTTAGTGGGTAACCTTCCGTGCGGCCCGGCGGTGGCGGCATTTGCACATCCACGACCATCAGTAAGACGGTCACTAACCCAGTAAACAAAGCGCCGATTAAGCTGCCAATCACCGCAAGTAACCCTGCTTCGCGCAAGAACCCAGCAATGATTTCGCGAGGGTAGCTACCAAGAGCCGACAAGGTGCCGATTTCACGGGTGCGCTCGGTGACCGACATGGTCATGGTATTGAACAGCGCAACAAAGACCACCAGCGCCATCACTGCCCCCATGATGCCGAAGATACGGTCGTACAAATCTTTCACTTTGAGATAAAAGAACGCACGTTCTTGCCAAGGCGTAATTTCAATATCTTGATCACCAAAGTTCTGCTTTTGCTTAATCAGAACCGAAGCCACTTGTTGCTCGACTTGGTTAGTTAAACTGGTATCGAACAGAAAGACAGATAACGCGCTGACTTTGTCTGAACCGAGCAGCGATTGCGCGCTGTTGATGTGCACGTACAGCTGGCGTTTATCAAGCTCAGGTACGCCTGTTGAATAGATGCCACGAACTTTGAAGTCATACGCGTTCAATGCGCCGTCGGTAGTGGTCGCCAGCAAGGTAATCCAATCGCCAACGTGCACGCTTAAGTTGTTCGCCAAATCAACGCCAAGCATCACTTCTGGCTCTGCTGGGTCATAACGCGATGCATGAATGTTGGAAAGTGTTTGCCCGTCGCGCACGTCCAAAAACGGTCCTTTCATATCGAATTCGCGTTCGTTCACGCCAATGCCGATAAAGATCGAGGACTTGTTGCCGTTGGAAATCAAACCGCTGAACTCAACTCGTGGCTGCACGCCTCGCACTTCATTCAAGCCAATCAATTGCTTGGTGATGTCGTCCGCATGAGTTAAACCGTTACTCAGTGGCATCTCTTCTTCTTTGGCAAAGTAACCCGGCGTGGTTAACGTCAGATGCCCCGTGTCACGTGCTGTCGATTCTTTCAAACTGTCGTAGGTGTACAGACCAAAACCGCCCGCACTGGTTAAGGCAAACACGGCAATGGCAATGATCAGCATCGACAATAAACTGCGGCGGCGATTGCGTTGCAGGTTCAACCAAGCAAGACGAACGGAAACAGGAATTAACTTGCCCATGAAACCTCCTCCACACTTGCGTGCGTTTGGGTAATTTTGCCATCCACCAATTCAATGGTGCGATCACAACGGGATGCCATGCGAGGGTCGTGAGTGGCTACGATAAAAGTGGTGCCAAGCTCGTGTCCGAGCCCTTTCATAATGTCGATGACCTTATTGGCAGTTTGGCTATCAAGACTTGCGGTTGGCTCATCGGCAATCACCAATGCCGGTTTGTGTACTAAAGCACGAGCAATTGCCACACGTTGTTGCTGACCGCCCGACAAGTTATCGGGCATATGATTAATAAACTCGCCCAAGCCAACGTGCTCTAACATTTGTGTGGCGAGCTCGATTTGTTCCGCTTTTGAAAAACCGTTGAGGTGTAGCGGATAAGCCACGTTCTCTAACGCCGTCATCACGGGAACAAGGTTGAATTTTTGGAACACAAAACCAAGCTTTTCACGACGCATTTTCGCAGCCTGCATTTGTCCGGTTGGGTATGGGCTGCCTGCAAATGTCACCTGACCTTGGTATTGAGTATCCAGCATGCCAAGCACATTAAGTAAGGTGCTTTTGCCTGAACCAGACGGCCCGCACAAAGCCACCATTTCGCCGGAAAACACTTCACCAGAAACGTCTCGCAATGCACGCACCATTTGGCTACCAAGGGCGTAATCGCGGCTAAGTTGATTAAAAACGATCATGACGCCTCCCTAATATTTCGCTAGCAGCGCTTTCGCGGTTTGCGTTTCTAGATTGCTGTCGCCCAATTGCTCCATTTGCGCTAACCATGTTTTGGCTTGTTGAACATCTTCAGCTCGTAGTGCTGCTTCAATGGCGTAGCGATAAATCCACGAAGTAGCCGCGAAAGGTTGTTGACTAAAACTCGGCTCATCGAGCAATGAAAGGTACAGCTCGTAGCCACGCTCAAAGTGATTGAACATGTCTGGCAGAGAAGTAAAGGTGGTCGCTGCCATGGCGGTGGCTAATTGGTATTCCGGCAAGCCTTGTAAGCGTTGTTGCTCTTGCAGTGGCAGTGGCTGATTCGCCATTAAATCCAAACCTTTTTGGATTATGGCAAGGCCGCGCTCGGTGAACTTCATCTTGTTCCAAGGCATAAACGCCTCACGACCTTGCAACGTCTCCGCACTGCCTAAATACACCAAGGTCACCGGCGTTGCGCCCTGCTCTTCGAGTTGTTTGGATAGTTCGCCGTAAACGGTATCAACCAAACCAGAGTCACCTTGCGCCGCTTGGTTGAATTGACTGAGTGTGCGCTCGCTTGGGTTAGCCAGAGCCAGATTGCTGCTAAGTGCAAATGCGGCTATAAACGTACTTGCCAGTTTAAGAGCTTTGATTGAGCGAGATTGAGAAACCATCATGTACTGTCCTTAGTTGAACGTGATTTGATGGTTTCAGATTAATGGAGAAGATCGCACGCTGCTTTTGCATGCGACCAATGGCAGTTATGTGGAGTGAACGGTTGTTTGCTGCGATGAATGACATTCCATCCTTAAAGAGAACATTTATCCCAGCTTGTTTGTAAGCGTCTGTCTTTCACCACAATAGGAATAAAAATACTGGCTTAAAACCTGCGTCTAGTGTATTTATCCATTCCACAGCTTTCCAAGCAGCTTACCCATAACAGACGACATCGACGCTCCTCTCATACGCACCTTTGCATGGTGTCTGTTATTTCCAAATAGGATTCTTAGCATCGGAATAGTTCGAACTCTCGAGTTCTGGTTGTTTTCGCGCTCGAACTGGGTGCGTTATTAGGTCGTAGAAAATGAATAAGCGTTTTTTCCCCAGGGTCGATTTGCCACTGCTGATGGCGATCATTCCGATCATGCTATTGAGTACACTAACACTTTGGAGTGCCAGTGGCTTTAATGAGGCCATGCTCTTCAAGCATTTAGCACGCTGCGGACTGACCTTGGTTTGTATATTGGTCATGTCATCGATTCCCGCCGCTAGCTATCAACGCTCTGCTCCATATCTCTACATTATTGCGGTTGCGCTGCTACTTGCTGTCGCTTTGTTTGGCGATAGTACTAATGGCTCTCAACGTTGGCTCGATATTGGCTTTTTTCGCTTTCAACCCTCGGAGCTAATCAAACTCTCGATTCCAATCATGATCGCGTGGATGCTACATATTGAAGGTGGCAGACCAGATAGTAGGAAAATCGCATTCTGCTTACTCATCACAATGATTCCTGCTGGGTTAATCGCGCTACAACCGGATTTAGACGGTGCAGTTTTTACCGTCATTTACGCCTTATTCGTTTTATTTTTAGCTGGCATGAGCTGGAAAATAATCGGTGGCTTTGTCGCGAGTATATTAACGTTGGCGCCAATTTTGTGGTTCTTCGTCATGGAAACGTATCAAAAAAGCCGCGTTACTCAGTTCTTGCACCCGGAGTCGGATCCGTTAGGTTCGGGCTACCAAATCATCCAATCTTTGATTGCGATAGGCTCCGGCGGAATGAAAGGCAAGGGTTGGATGAATGCTACGCAAGGAACACTTGGCTTTATTCCAGAAAGTCATACGGACTTTATTTTTTCGACTTATGCCGAGGAGTGGGGTTTTGTTGGTAGTTTAGTCTTGCTCACACTGTACTTGTTTATTACCGCGCGCGTCATGTTGCTTGCATGTCAGTCTGACCACTTTTTTAGTCGGCTTGTGAGTGGTGCATTAGCGATGAGCTTTTTCCTGTATGCTTTTATCAATACAGGCATGGTGAGCGGCTTGTTGCCAGTAATGGGAAGCCCTTTGCCGTTCTTTAGTTACGGCGGCACGGCCATGCTGACGCAAGGCATCTGCTTTGGTGTGATCATGTCACTGTGTTATTCCAAATATCGCAACGTATAATGCTGCTAGCAAAGAGTGCGATCAAAAAAGGCTTCCCTCGGGAAGCCTTTTTACAACGGTGGAAGCTAAAAAATTATAGCTCTGCGTTGTGGTAAACCTGCTGAACGTCGTCACAGTCATCTAGAAGATCTAGGAATTTCTGGAACTTCTCAGCATCTTCACCCGCTACTGGAGTGTGAGTTTGAGGAACGAAAGTGATTTCTTCCACATCGATCGTTAGATCTGGGAACGCACCATTTAGTGCTGTTTTCGTCTTGAAGAACTCCGTATGAGGAGCGAATACAGTGATCACACCGTCTTCTAGCTCAACGTCAGTTACGTCCACATCTTCCATCATTAGCGTTTCTAGGATGATTTCATCATCGTCGCCTTTGAACTGGAATACCGCTTGGTGATCGAACATGTGAGAAACTGAGCCCTCAACACCAATTTTCGCACCCACTTTAACAAAGCATTGGCGTACATCTTGGAAAGTACGGTTGCCGTTATCGGTCAGACAGTCAACGATAACACTAGTACCGCCAGGGCCGAAGCCTTCGTAGCGCGCTGGTTGGTAATCTTCACCACCGCCGCCACTCGCTTTGTCTAGTGCTTTGTCGATAACGTGCGCTGGTACCTGATCTTTTTTCGCTTTCGCGATCAGGTGGCGAAGAGACAAGTTCATGTCTGGGTCACTACCGCCGTTTTTCGCGCACATGTAAATTTCTTTACCGTATTTGGAATAAACTTTAATTTTCGCGCCTGCAGTTTTCGCCATAGAGGCTTTGCGCACTTCAAAACTTCTTCCCATCGGGATGTCTCTCTAAATTCAAATTTAATGCGAAGGATTTTAGCAAAAAGCGAAACCTTTTCAATTTCGCTTAGCAAAGGAATGGGGAGGTTACCTCATTCGCCACATAGTTTTATACCGTTGTCACGATTCGCGTTAAGCGACACCCATTACTCGTTTGTACTTTTCGACCGATTGCTGAAAAAACGCTTTTTCATCAGCATCGTTAATCTTGGACAACTGTTCTTCTATTGCTTCAGGACCAGATTTGGCCTCTCTGAGCTTCCAAACCAAAAACGACGCTTGTTTATCCAGTTCGATTTTGTTTTTTTCATCAGGCGGCAATAGGGATAGATTGAACGACATTTACAGCCTCAAGGTACTTTAAATACTAGCCGCGCACTATAGCATACAGAGTTACAATTGCAGAATAGAAACGCACTTAACTTGATCAATTTCAAGTTAACTATTTGGGACCCGCACTGATTTTCAGCGCTTTTGGTAAAAACTGCTCGAATATTTGATGCAACCGATCTTTGGTCACAGGTTTGGCGACAAACTCATTCATACCGACGTCAAAGCAATGTTGTTGATCTTCTTTAATAACATTGGCACTCAACGCAATAATGGGAACGTGTTTCCCCCACTCTCCCATTTGTCGAATATGCTCAGTAGTAATGAAGCCATCCATCACTGGCATTTGGCAATCCATAAACACCAAGTCAAAAGCTTGCTTCTCACATAGCTGAAGCGCTTCTTCACCATGATTTGCGACGCTCACTCGAACGCCGAGCTTTTCCAACATAATACGGACGACTTTCTGGTTTACGATGGTATCTTCAACAATCAATACCCAAGGTTGATTGTCATGCTGGAGGCTGGTTTCATTATCTTCAACTTTTGGAAACGTCAAAACATTAGGTCGTTCCGTGTAAGTAGAATGTGCTTTTACTACAACTGGAATCGAAAACTCAAAACAACTACCAAGCCCCAACTCACTTGTCAGTTGGATTTCTCCTCCCATTAAGTTCACCAACTGAGCACCAATCGCCAAACCAAGGCCGGTACCACCGTACTTTCTGGTTGTACTGCCATCGGCTTGTTGGAAACGTTCGAAGATCGCTTGTTGGTTCTCTTTCGCAATACCAATGCCAGAATCAACGACGCGAAATCGAATCATGGCGACATCATGCTCTTGACGTGTTAACTCAACAAGAAGCTTCACATGACCACGATCAGTAAATTTGATCGCGTTGCTCAACAAATTGTTCAATACCTGTTTTAAGCGTGCAGCATCACCTTGCACTTCCGCTGGCAAGTGAGGATCGATATCGCTAAGCAATTGCAGATTCTTCTGCTTGGCTTTGACGGCGTGTAAGCTGATCACATCATCCAAAATACGGCGCAGATCATAGCTCGCATTTTCTAATTCGACTTTACCTGCTTCGACTTTAGAAAAGTCGAGAATATCGTCGATGATCGTCATTAAAGAGTGAGAAGAACTATCGATGATCTCTACAAACTCTTTTTGCTGAGGATCAAGTTTGGTGTCACCCAGTAATGAAGCGACACCAATAATGCCATTCATCGGTGTTCGAATTTCATGGCTCATGGTGGCAAGAAATTCACTTTTTTTGCGGTTGGCGACTTCCGCTCTATCTCTTTCTTCTTCAAGTTCAGTCTGATGCTCACGGACTTTCTCAACGCTTCGGTTGTATTTCTCCGCCAACACACTCACTTCATCAAAACACCAACGCTTTGGGAGCGTAACTTTGCTTGGGACCTTCCCGCCACTAAAATCGCTCACGGCGCCGGAAAGCAGTTGGAGAGGATTGACCAAGAGGCGGAAGGCGACCCAAAGCACGCCAATTATGAGCAATAGGATCTTGATCGCTTCTGTCGTGAGCAAGAAAAAAAATTGTTGCCAAAGATCTTCATAAATCGAGCTCAGATCCGCCTGAACAGTCAATGTCGCCAGATCATAGGTTTTATCACCAACACGATATTGCATCGGCCAACTTCTTTCTACGACATCCTCAGAAAGAGCGGTGCCCAATTCGACGATAACTTCATCTTCATTAGCGATACGTAAATAATCCACAGAGGGCATGCGCATTGCGCCCTCTGCTTGAGTGAGTAACAGCTCCCTATCCTCCACCCATAAGCTGGCAGAAAAGCTCGATAAGTAACTGGATTCGACCTGCTTTAGCTCGACGTGCAAATGGGCTAAATCTTCGTTAAAAACTCGATATAAACTCACAGCGGAAATGATGACAGTAAAGATTAAACTCAACGTTAACACCGCCAACATAAGTTGGTTGCCGATACTAAATCGACGTTGAGATCGCTCTTTTTCATCCATATGAAATCGCTCCGATAAACTTGCGCTACTCTAAATATAGCCACGCGCAAATAATAATCGAGGATACGATGAAAAGACTTCTACTTAGATTGGCTTTTAGTTTTATTGCGATAGGAACTTATGCTACTGCCGCTGAAGTGAACTATTACGTTATCGCCGACCAAGCAAGGCCATTTCAAATAGAACAACAGGGGCAAATGCATTCCGGGATTGTGACTGACATCGTCAGTGCCATTTTCGCTGAATCGGATTATCAGGTGAATTATCATACTTATCCGTTTAAACGAATGATCTCCATATTAGAAGAAGGTGGGGAACCAAACTGGCTAACTTACGGCAGCCCAAATTGGGGCAAGGTGCAATCAGAAAACTTGTCTGAAGAGCCCATTTACACTGTAAAACATGTATTGGTCTCTAGTAGTGAGAAACCGTTAGAGTTCAAGAATATGGACACCATGCATGGCCGATCTATCGTATTGCTACTCGGTTTTGATTATCCGAATTTAATCCCATTCTTTGAGGATGGTAGTGTGAATGAAATGCGAGTGAAAGATTATGAGGCTGCATATCGAGTAGTAACCCGAACACCAGGAGATACAGCCTTCGTCGAAATGGAATCGCGCGTTATGTACAACTTAAAACGCCTCAATTTGCCACTTGAGGATTTTCAGATCCAACCTTTCAGTTCAGTTATCCCCGACTACTCGATCTATTTGGCCTTTTCGCCCCAAATGCAGCCAGAAACTCAGGACTACATCAATACACGTTTGGCTGAGTTAAAAACATCGGGCGAAATTGATGAGATCATTCAAAGATATCAATAAATGGCCTAACGAATGAAAACGCCAACGATTCTATCGTTGGCGTTTTCATCTATTGAGACATAGATGATGCTTTACTTGGTGTGATTGACAAACTTAGGATCAAACATGTGCCCTAATTTACTCGCCTTAGTTTGCAAGTAGTGTTGATTGCTCGGATTATTACCTTCTTGCAAGGGCACACGCTCAATGACGTTGATATCAACCGCTTTTAACGCAGCCAGCTTACGTGGGTTGTTCGTCATTAGTCGCACCGCATCAATGCCCAAATGCTCTAACATCCCTTTACAGAATGCGTAATCACGCATATCGGCAGCAAAGCCCAAACGTTCATTGGCTTCTACAGTATCAGCGCCATCGTCCTGGAGGTGATAAGCTCGAATTTTATTAATCAAGCCAATACCACGTCCTTCTTGACGCAAATAAAGCAGTACACCACATCCCTCTTCGACAATATTTTGTAGCGCCCTGTTGAGCTGAAAACCACAGTCGCAACGCGTACTAAACAAGGCATCGCCAGTAAGGCACTCCGAATGCAACCGAATAAGCGGTGCAGCGCTGCTTTCAGGCTCTCCATACACGAGGGCAAGATGCTCTTTGTTCGTGGCAGTTTCAACGAAGCCATACATCATAAATGTGCCCCATTGGGTCGGCAATTTGGCTTTATCGATGAACTTCACGAGATTGTAGGGCTCGACATGTCTCAGCTCAGCCCGAACGTTCATCAGAATTTCTCCTAAATGATTTTCTCCTTTACCGTCTCCCCCATCACCCCAAAAGGCATCTTTGTGAGAATGCTCTGTGAGACAAGCGTTACCCGTTCTCATTAACTGCTGCGCTAAAGGTGGATTTTGCAGAAACTTTTCTCTAACGATGAAAGCCATAACGGCCAACTTCATATCCTCCCAGTCACTTCTGACGAAATGTTCGTATTTTCGGCTTAAGGCGAATGCTTCATCGGGAGTGCTCGCGTGTTGAATTTTGCTTTGTAACTGCGCATCGAGGAACTTTTGGGCTTGATAATAATGTTCGCTGGTGGGCCAAGTTTGGGAGGATATATTGACTGGGGCATGGCAAAAATTGGAAAGAAAACCGTGGGGCTCATCGGGCTCATAAAAAAGGATTTGGTCAACCATACTCGCGCTCCTTGCTTTGTGGTCGCGATAATCAACAAAAAGCATATCGCTATTGATATATCTTTTAGTAACGCTAGGTAAGATTGTCAAACTTCTACACAGATGAAAATGAGTTTGGATCTAGAACTTTTTAGGTGAAAGAGAGGTGAATTAGAACGTTTGGATAAGAAAAATAAAGAGATGTGAGATGTTGTAGTGAGACGCTATGGCTAAAATGGAGCGAAAAATAAAAAGGGCAGCCCGACGACTACCCTATGGATTGCTATACCAAACTAGAGCAATCAGTGTATCAAGCCAAGCTCCCTTGCTTCTTCAATGGTCAATCCACTTTCACGGATTTCACGTAGCGCTTCAATGCGTCTTCTGGCTTCTGCTGATTTCACTGTTTTCTCAGGCTTCACAACGGCTTCTTCATCAGGTAATTCCCATTTGTGAGCGATGTTGGTCATCTCGTCATGGTCGATAGAATTAATGGACATATTTCCTCCGAACACACCATGTTTTCGATGCGTAATCTATAGCAAAACAGGAACGAGGTGGTAAGAAAAACTGTAGGGAAATGTGACCCCTCCCGCCCTTTCGTTAACTCCTTAATAGATCCATCATTTAAGTTTTGCCAAGGGGCAAATTTACGATTAGATTTGAATAATTCCCCCTAAGAAAAGTGTGCTGATCCAGCTCTCAATTCTCGTCTTCCTTGACTTCATTAACAACGCCGGATACCACTTTTTATTTCGCCTAACTTTCGAGTCACTTCACTGATTCACCGCTTGCCACTTTCTAAAAACCACCGCACCTGATAATGATAATAATTATCTTTTACATTGTTAAGGTGTTTATATGGATGGTATTAACTTAAATCATGCATACCACAATAATCCGGTCATACAGATCCGAGATTTATGCGTCGATTACATCACCGATAATGGTGATTTCAATGCGGTAAAATCCGTCAGCTTCGATATCGGCAAAGGGGAAGTATTTGGGCTTGCTGGTGAATCGGGATGTGGCAAAAGCACGATCGCATTCTCGATCAACCGTCTCCATAAGCCACCAGCGTTCATTTCTGGCGGTAAAATATTGTTTGATGGCAAAGACATTCTTAGCCTCTCAGATTCCGAGCTAACCGCTCTGAGGTGGAGTGAAATCGCCATGGTGTTTCAAAGCGCGATGAACTCACTCAACCCTGTCTTAACGATCCAAGAGCAATTCGCAGATGTATTGCGTCATCACCAAGGACTCACCAACGCTCAAGCGAAAGATCGAGCAGAAAAACTATTGGACTTAGTCAATATTCCACGAGAACGGTTAACGGAATACCCTCACCAATTTTCAGGTGGAATGCGTCAGCGCTTGGTGATTGCTATTGCTTTGTCTTTGAACCCTAAGCTGATCATTATGGATGAGCCCACAACCGCTTTAGATGTGGTGGTACAAAGGGAGATTTTACAGCAAATCTATCAGCTTAGAGATGAATTTGGCTTCTCAGTACTCTTTATTACGCACGACTTGGCGCTGATGAGCCAATTGTGTGATCGCATTGCCATCATGCGGCATGGAGAAATCGTCGAAGTCAATCAGGCATACGAAGTTCGCAATAATCCTCAACATCCCTACACACAAAAGCTATGGGCTTCTTTCCCAAACATCCACGACGTCCACAAACAACCAGAGCAACCAGGAGCGTAATCATGAATCAGCCTATCATCCAAATGAAAAACGTGATTAAAGAGTTCAGAGTAGGCGGTGGTTTAGCGAAAGAGGAAACCTTCCGTGCGCTCCAAGGCGTGAGCTTTGATCTGTATGCAGGAAAAACGCTGGCTTTGGTTGGAGAATCAGGCTGCGGTAAAAGTACGTGTGCTCGCTTGATCACTAAAGTCTATCCGGCAACAGAAGGCGAGATCCTTTTCAATGGCACTAATATCAATGAGATTACGTCACGCTCAGCGCTCCAAGAGTATCGCAGTAAAGTACAAATGGTGTTTCAAGATCCGTTTGGTTCACTCAATCCAACTCATACCATTCGCCATCATCTCACACGCCCTTTAAAGATTCATAAGCAAATCAAAAGCGAGCGTGACATTCCTGCCCGCTTGGAAGCGCTTTTAAAGCTGGTGGAACTACCTGAAGAGACATTAAATAAGTTTCCTCACGAGCTTAGTGGTGGACAACGTCAGCGAGTAAACTTAGCACGTGCTCTCGCCGTCGGTTCGCAAATCATTCTTGCGGATGAGCCAACATCGATGCTGGATGTCTCCATTCGCCTCGGGGTACTGAATCTAATGCAGCGCATGAAGCAAGAGCTAGGAATCGGCTTTTTGTACATTACTCATGATTTGGCGACCGCACACTACATCGCGGAAGAAACAGCTGTGATGTACAAAGGGCAAATCGTTGAATGGGGTGATACACACTCAATACTGAAGAATCCGCAGCACCCGTACACCAAACTATTGATTTCAGCCGTTCCCGATCCAGATCTTCCTTTTGGTAACTTAGTGAAAAGTGAGCCAAACTATTCGATAGATGCCGATGAAATTCGTAGTCGTAGCAGCATCATTGTCGACGAATTTGATCAAATAGGACCCAATCACTATGTAAAACAATGGACTGAGGCTGCGTAATGGAATTGAGGACTTGGCAAGATCAGATCGCCATGTGGTATGAACATCGGAAGCATGATCAAGTTGAAAACCTGGAAACGATCTTATATCAAGCGCCCGACGGCGTGTTTGGCCCAGAACTGAACGAAGTTCAAAGCAAAGCGATTGCTTGCTGGCTAGACGGTTGTTTACGTGTGTTTCAACATGCTAGGTACCAAGATCCTCAAAAAGCGTATCAAACCTTGCTTTACACGAGCGCAAAGCTTGAGCAAGCGGCATGTCAGGTATCGACCGATATTTTGATCAAAGATTGGTGTTTAAAGCGACTTCAGCACCTTACCGTTTTAGCGTTAGAGTTTTGTAATCAGCAATGCGATCAAAATGAGTGGCAACAGCAGGCACATAATTTGATCGAGTCGCATGTTGCTTTGATGCGTTCTTTACACTGGAATGAAGCCAAGAAGCATGATCAAGGTTTATCTCATTAATCTGGAAAAATGATCAAGGCTTACTTTGAGGAATTTGAGGTAAAAAAAAGCGAGTTTCCTGAGGAGAAACTCGCGAAGTCTATTCAGAATGAATGTAACAATATGAGCCAATCTATTAATCATCAGAAAGGACAAAAGGTTGTCTATTCGTGATAAATAGTAGTCTCAGGCTTGGCTCCTAATGTCAGTGATTTGTTAGAGTTAAGTCTGTTTTTTATCATCGAAAGACATTGTTACATTTCAAATCAATACGCCACGCCTATTGCTTGATACACATCAAGCAACGCTTTTAAATCGCCATTTCATCCAGAGCGCGGAACACCATTTCATCCATGTGGCCATCGAAGATTTGACGGCACACCTTCCGACGTACCGCTAATCCAGCAATCAAGCGCTCAATGGTAAGATGCTTAATATCATTTTGAGTGTTAAACAGCTCGACGGTTTTGCTTAATGTCTCATAAGGAATTGGCTCATCCCCTACCCTTAGCCAATCAAGCTTCTCTATGTAATCAGAACACTCTTCTTTGATTGAGGCATATGAGTGCCCTGTCATCGCAGATAAAGCCGTTATACTGCGTTCTAGAGCCTCTGGTGAGGTATATTTAGATAAAGTAATGGTGATCTCGTCTGCATTGATCTCTACCAGGTGTTTTCTTTGCTTCACGCGGCGGCCTAAATTCCCTCTTGGAGATGGCGCTTTGCGTTGGATAGGCTCAAATTCGCCGTCTATGATGCCTGAGAGCTCTTCAAGCTGTTGTCGGGTAACCATCTCATTACGAAGTGGGTTTGGCAGCGTAGGCGCCATGTTACGCTTTCCTGCGTTGGTTGTTCGCGCACGTGAATAACGTAAGACTTCTTCCACATCGCATTTAATATCGATCTGGTAGTCCATCACTTTGTCATTCTCGATCATAGTTTCGATCGTCAGGTGATAACCCCACAAATTCACGACAAACAGCTCATCCGTTCCCTTACCATCCGATAAACGCTTCAGCTCTCGGATCAAGTCCATCGAGAATCGTCGCCATTCGATGTTACGTGCCAGCTTCTGGTTTAATTCACTCAGCAGCATGCAGTCAGTATGACGACGCACCATGCGGCTACGGAAGAAAGAATACAGTTGGAATACCAAAGTATGTTGCTTCAAGATCTCTGGTGGGAACAAGAAGAAATAATCACGCGTTAATAGTTCTTCATAAAACGAAGGCTCCCAAACCAAAATGTACAAGTTTGGTTTGATACGAATTTCACCATCGCTTCCCTCTACAGGCGCTTCTTCAGATGCAGTGATGGTTCGAGCAAGAAAACGAAAACGATCACTTTTGAATCCTTCTGGCATGTTTTCACTTAGCCAACGACCAGTGAGTTCATGCAGCTGGAAATCGGTAAACTCAATACGATCAATGCTGTCGCGAATAGAATCACGTGCTGGACCACTGTCTTTTTTGCCTCGAAGCGACAAAATATCAGTAATGTATAACGGCGTCTTGTTTGGCACGTGTGCTGCGTCGAGTTGATACTGATCTTTGTGATGATCATGGTATTGCACGGTCAACGTGAACAGAGCAAACAAGGTCATCAGATCATCCACAGTCATGATATTTTTGGATGATCGCGTTTCAATAACCGCTTTGGTACCAGAGATCGACACCATGGATTTCTGATAACTTTTTCGAGTTCTTGGTGGTGCAAGTGCTTGGTCAATGATCCCAGCCCAATTCGTTGGAGACACGACAAATTGATCGGCTTCATCTTTCATCGTTGGAGGGGTATTCAACCCATGTTCATTCAACAAACGCTTGTTGACTTGGGTTTGAGCCAATGCTTTTGAACGTTTTTGCTTTTCGTTTTGGCGTACTTTGTCTGTAACAAGACTTGTTGCACCCAACACTGAAATAAGCTGATTAGGATTAACAAACTTATGTAACATCGTCTTACCAGCAAGTCCTTCTTCAAACCGCACTGGAGTTTGAGTAAACAAACCAATGTTTACTGCTGCACGTAAGCGTTGTTGCAGAGCTGCACGAGTGAGTTGTCCGTCCGTCGCTTCCACAATCTCTGTGGTTGAAACCAATCCATCTTTGCTGCTGAAACCTCGCAATGAGATCAGATTAAGCAACTCTAAGATGCTTTTGGTCACCCCTTTGAAATGTTGGTACTGCTCTACCCAATCTGCAGAGGATTCATGTACCTCAAAAAGATGGCCATCCTTATGGCTTCTAGGTGCTTTAATCAGAATTTTTTCATCAGCCGTCATTTTAGATCCAGATCACACTAGCCGTAGTTGTGCTATGGTTCCGAAGAATAAAGAAAAACAGATCATAAATAAAGAAAAAAGATTGTTTTTTAAATAACTGATCTTTTTGATTAATCTGATCTTAATTGATTATATGATCTAATGATCTGGCTATCGTTTTGCCGCTAAGTACATGTTCTATAAAGTGATTATTTTCATGCATGTCGGAACTATGATCATGTTAATTCTGAAACTATGATCAACAATAGCCTGAAAGCATGATCACATTTGCTCGTAAGCATGATCATTAAATTTATGAAAAGATGATCAAAAGAGTCATGAAACGATGATCATGATGTTTTTACAGGTTATCCACAGATGCTGTGTTTAATAATGATCTTAATGAGAATTTTATTGAGCATTGTCGATGTTATTGATACTCGGATCGATGATCAAGAGCTGAGATAGCTATCGTTCTGGAGACAATATTGATGATAAATTACTCATGTGATGAAAATGCATCCAAGTAGCTCTTATTCCGCAGTAAAACCTAGTTTCGGACTATTCTTAGGAAGCATGATCATGAGAGTAAGATTTATCATAGTAACTTGAACAATTTCATTGTTCCGGCTTCTCTATGCACTAATTTCTTCTCCATCCCCCATTCTGACTGCATTCAACCGTAAATTAGAGACAAAAACTCATGCTTCCGAGAGATTCTATAGCTTGATCATATTTCCGATTGATGGATCTTATTTAATCCGCGTGTTTACACCCTCGTCTACTCTATTTTTCCATGATCATGCTTTCGTATTTGTGTTTTATCATGGAAGCATGATCATAAGCATACCTTGATCATACTTCCATAGGAACATCACTTGAACTGCCCTTTTTGGCTCGGATACATGATCAAGGTTGTTATTAGCGTTCATGTTGAAAGATTGATTTCTATTTTTTGTTTAAATTAGGTTGGCCTAACATAATCCGTAATTTAGCTTAAGAATATAATCGTTCCGGTAGAAAATTGATTTACATTGTAAATGGGTGACGCTGTAACACTTTTATTTTTAAGTTTAAGGTGTCCATTTATTCGAAGATTATTTAATTAAAAATAGTTATGTTTTTTACCATAAATCATAAAAGCGTCGATTTGAGTGTTTTTTTATGTGATGGTTATTCAAAATGTTCGTGCACCTTTTTGTTGTTTTTGGTCTTTACTGCTGTACAATTGCAAGCATAAATCCTTCCAACGGAATTTGGCATGAAAAGAGAAAAAACGATTGAAAACCTTCTTGAGTTGGCGGAGCTGACTCAGCAGGTTCAAGCTGACCGTATTGAAATTGTTTTAGAAGAGCGAAGCGATAACTATTTCCCACCAATGTCTAAGGCGATGATGGAAACCCGTTCAGGTTTAACTCGTCGTAAGCTCGATGACGCGATTGGTAAGATGGAAGCGGCTGGCCATCAATTTACTAAAAATAACGCGAATCATTATTCAATTACGTTAGAAGAAGCACATATGCTTATGGATGCGGCTGAAGTGCCTAAATTTCATGAGCGTAAGAAGAATTCAGGTAACAAACCTTGGATTATTAACGTGCAGAACCAGAAGGGTGGTACAGGTAAATCAATGACAGCGGTCCATTTAGCGGCATGTTTAGCGCTAAATTTGGATAAACGCTACCGTATTTGTTTAATCGACTTAGACCCACAAGGCTCGCTACGTTTATTCCTCAACCCACAAATCAGCATGGCAGAGCATGACAATATCTATTCTGCTGTAGACATTATGTTGGGTAACGTGCCTGATGGTGTAGAAATTGACAGTGAATTTTTGCGTAAAAACGTATTGCTGCCAACGCAATACCCGAACTTAAAGTCGATTTCAGCGTTTCCAGAAGACGCAATGTTTAATGCTGAAGCATGGCAAACGCTATCTGAAGATCCATCACTCGATATCGTTCGTCTGCTAAAAGAGCAACTGATTGATAAAATTGCTGATGACTTCGATATCATCATGATTGATACCGGCCCACATGTTGACCCACTAGTATGGAATGCGATGTATGCATCAAATGCGTTGTTAATCCCTTGTGCGGCTAAGCGTCTGGACTGGGCTTCAACAGTAAACTTCTTCCAGCATTTGCCTACGGTATATGAAATGTTTCCGGAAGACTGGAATGGTCTTGAGTTTGTTCGCTTGATGCCAACCATGTTTGAGGACGACAATAAGAAGCAAGTTTCTGTTTTAACTGAAATGAACTATCTTCTAGGTGACCAAGTTATGATGGCTACTATCCCTCGTAGCCGTGCGTTTGAAACCTGTGCCGATACCTACAGCACAGTATTTGATCTGACAGTAAGCGATTTTGAAGGCGGTAAGAAGACGCTAGCCACCGCACAAGATGCTGTTCATAAAAGCGCACTGGAATTAGAGCGTGTGCTGCATTCTAATTGGCCGTCATTGAATCAGGGGTAATAAGTAAATGGCTTTGAAAACGTCTGAATTAAACGCGAAATTATTTGGCAAAACGAATAAACGTCGTGTTGTGACTCCACAAGAGGCGCAAACCGCGGCAAAAGAAAAAGCTCAAACGATTGAGCTAGCTGTCGCAGGTGAAAACATTGTTCAGTTTGAACTTGTTCGTATTCCTGCAGAGAAAGTCGCGACAGAAACAACGGTGTTTGTTGATAACGCTCGTGAGCAATCGTTCTTAAACGAACATGCTTTATCTGATGTTTTAGTCACACTCAAAGAGCGTGGCCAACAATATCCAGCGGTGGGTCGTAGAACTAAAGATGGCAAGATTGAAGTTTTAGATGGTAGCCGTCGTCGCATGTCTTGTATCCTCGCGGAGCAAGATTTTTTGGTTTATGTTGCTGACAACATCAATACTGACCATGCTAAGTTTTTATCTGATGTGGCAAATGCTCACAAGCCGCTCTCTTTGTACGAAAAAGGTAAAGAGATGCAGGCTAAACTAGATAGTGGTGAAGCTGAAGATCAGAAAGCATTGGCGAAAATGTTCCAGTGCAGTGAAGCGTTAGTAAGTGGCGCTTTAAAAGCGGCGGCATTGCCGTTAGAACTGCTTCAAGCGTATCCCAATGTTGGCGATCTTGGTCGTCCAACTATCGTGAAACTGCACAAACAGTTTTCAACGTTGACGCCAGAGCAGCAGCAAGAGCTGTTAGATAAGTGTCGCTCTAGCGAAGGCTTTTTATGGCAGCGAAGCACAGCTCAAGGCGTTGCTCGTCTGACAAAAGAAGTCACGGAAAGCATCGAAAACTGGATTGCTGAGCTTGCACCAGCAAAACCTGGCAAGAAGACCGAAAAAGTCGACTTAGTAAAAGGTCGAGCAAGCTACAGCCGAAAAGGTAGCAGTCTGGCGTTGAACTTGAAGAAAGTTGACGACAGCCTGATGGAAGAGATTCTAGCCTTTGTGCAAAACAAGCTGCAATAACAAAAGATGATTGAATCAACCGCCTCCGGGCGGTTTTTTTATATCTGAGAAGCGTCAAATTAAAGATGTGATACCATTGCTTCAGTTCAACGTTGGATAGACAAAATGCAGACACAATCTGATTTCCTTTCATCACTTCAACAACAAGCTCACCAATCTTTCCAAAGATTCGGCATCGTCATTCAAGGCGAGTCTTCTTGGCAAGATGCATTGGTGTCAGAGTTCCATAAAACACAGATGTATCAACGTTGGTTTTGTGTCGGCGATTTTGGTTTGGAAAACGCATACAGTGTTTCGCCTAAACAAGGGCACATGTTGTTAGGCAGAGAGTGTGACGTTCTATTGTTTGATGCTCGAAATGGCTTTGACGCAAATAGTTTTACCGCCGCGCTTGGCTCATTGGTTGGCGGTGGCCTTCTTATTATCATTACTGAGCCGCGACAACCTACGAATTTTGCTCAGCAATGGATGCACAAACAATGGGAGAAGCTCGTTGTTATCGAGCAAGACAAACCATTGCCAACGGCTCCAGACAT
This sequence comes from Vibrio sp. D3, assembly GCF_043995865.1. NCBI lineage: Bacteria > Pseudomonadati > Pseudomonadota > Gammaproteobacteria > Vibrionales > Vibrionaceae > Vibrio > Vibrio sp. D3. Next base: position 1,163,325 of record NZ_CP171886.1, read on the forward strand.
CAAGCAAGCAGAAAAAGAAAGCCACTACACGGAACAAGAACATGCCATTTCTCTAATTGAAAAGGTGGTGACAGGACATCGAAAGCGACCATTAATTTTGACTGCTGATCGTGGGCGTGGAAAAACAAGTGCCCTCGGCATTGCGTGTGCGAACTTATTACAGCAGAAGCCACTTAGAATCTTAATTACGGCACCATCTATAAAAGCTGTTGAGCCTGTTTACCAACATGCTTTGCGGTTACTTCCTAATGCGCAGCGTATTAGGAAGGACAGATTAGAATCAGGGCAGGGAGCCATTCAATTCATTGCTCCTGACGAACTTCTATCGAGCCGACCTGAATGTGATTTGTTACTTGTCGATGAAGCGGCTGCAATTCCAGTTCCTATGCTCAAAAGCATTACCGAACATTATCATCGACTCGTTTTTTCTACGACTATTCACGGTTATGAAGGTTGTGGCCGGGGCTTTACGATTAAATTTGTTGATTGGCTTCAGAAACAGCGTTCGGGGATGAAAACATGGCACATGACACAGCCCATCCGCTGGAGCATGAATGATGCGCTCGAATCATGGCTCTATGACGCGTTTTTGTTGGATGCGGAGTTAACGCACCATCAACTTAACCAGGTCGACTCAATTTCCCTTTCTAAAGCCGATAAGGACGATTTGATATCGCAGCCTAGTTTGCTGCGCGAGGGCTTTGCTCTTTTGGTTAATGCTCATTATCAGACCTCGCCGAATGATTTGATTCACCTTTTGCAAGACGACAACAATCAGCTCTATTTTGCTAAGCAAGATAATGTGGTTGTGGGGGTAATATTAGCGGTCGAAGAGGGTGGGCTTGACGCTGAATTGGTTGAAGAAATTCAGCTTGGTAAGCGTCGTCCTAAAGGACACTTAGCCCCAGTTACGATTGCAAACCACCTAGGATTTCCGAATGTCGCGAATCTATCGACGCTGCGAGTCATGAGAATTGCTGTTCATCCGGAATTGCAAGGAAGAGGCACCGGTCAAAAAATGCTGCAGCAACTTGATCAAATGGCGGCTAAACACATTGCTTACTTATCCACGAGTTTCGGTGCGACGGAAGAGTTGGTCTATTTCTGGCGACAATCGAACTTCCGTGCAATTCGCTTAGGGTCAATGCGCGATGCTGCTAGCGGTTGTTATTCAGTCTTGATGGTCAAAGCTTGTGATTCCAAACAGACGGCTTGGGTCGATGAATCTCAGGCGCTATTTGAAGAAATGTTGTCTAACAATGTGGCTGACGTCTATCCAAAATTAGAAGCCTCAATTTTTCGAGCTCTATTACCGCAACCTTTGGGAATGAGTCCACTTCATCCCGCTAAGTTATTACTAATTGAATGCTATGCTGATGGTGGTAACAGTTATGAGTCCGTGTCTGCTTGGCTTCAGCAGTGGTTACTTAACTTAGGTTTGAACTCCGCTTCCGACTTGATGATCAGTAAGCTTTTTCTTAACCGTAGTTGGACTGAATGTGCTCAGCAATTTGGTTTACCTGGAAGAAGGCAAGTTGAGCAGCAGTTAAGGGACGAAGTTAGACACATTTGGAACGATTTACACTGTAAACAATAAAGGGAAATTTACACTGTAAATGAAATAAAAAGGAGCTGATTTTACACTGTAAATCCAGCTCCTTTTTATTTCTGTGTGTATTTTGATTGAGCTTTAGGTTAAATCGAAATGCTCTCCTAATATCTGTTTAACCGTTATTAATGGATTACTTTCTTTAGTGACGTGAGCCCTATAATAAGAAATGCGAGGTTTGTTCAGAAAACGGATTTGGGTAGACTGAAAGTGTTGATGGGAAGCAAAGTGGTAAGGGTATGTGGAAGCTGTGTCTTGAGTTATCTGAAGATAAGACCAAGGTGATAGCCCGTCTTCCGGGAGAAGTGGACCTCGGTGGTGAGCTAAATCAAAATGAATTAAACGAGCAGTTCGTCGCAATGAACGCTGAAAAGATGTTTGTTGTTGAGGGGGAAGTCGTGAGATTCATTAACTGCGCCAAAGAACGTAAAGCCGAGGCCTACGAAGGCATCGTCATTGCGGAAAAACGCAACGCGCAAGTTGAGGTTGAATTATCGAATAATGACATGCTCGCCAGTATGAACGTTGTCGGCGCGTACGGAGGCCGAGGTTTACGTGGCCCCGAGATTGTTCAAGCCCTTGCTCAAGCGCGAGTTTCGAAAGGCATCAACAAACTGGCTTTGAAGAAAGTGTTGGTTGTCAGCACTCAGCTCAAACCCGGCGAAACTTTTTCTCAACCTGTAGCGGTTGGTAAGCAACCTATCAAAGGCAAAGACGCTCTTTTTACTCCTCTCGTTAAAGACATCACCAAACGCATCCTCAAACCCAAAGACGGCCAATCTGCTAGCGACAAAATTGATTTACGTAACCTCGGTGAAACTATCGCGGTTGACGTAGGCGATGAGGTGATGCGCCGCACGCCTGCGACCAAAGGTACGCCAGGTTTTACTGTTCAAGGGCGAGTGATTCCTCCACAAGCTGGAAAAGACAGCCCAATGAAGCCAGGCAAGGGCACCGAGATAAGCAAGCACGACCCAAACCTATTGATTGCATCGGTATCCGGTACGCCTCTGATTAAAGACAAAACCATTGAAGTTGATAACGCACTTTGCCTCAATAGCGTTGGTGTGAATACAGGCCACGTGAAATTCAAAGGGAATGTGATTATCGGTGGCAACATTGAATCCGGCATGATTGTTAAAGCGACGGGCTCTATTACTGTAGGCGGCTTCATTGAATCGGCTGACGTACAAGCGCAAGACGACATTCAAGTTGGTAAAGGTATCATTGGCCACACCGTGAGTGATGGCCAGCCAAAAAGTTGTCACGTCAAAGCCAAAGGTTCGATTCGCGCAAGCTACGCCCAATATTGTGATTTGCAAGCTGGCGAAGATATTGAATTGGCGGTGCACAGCATGAATAACGATATTGTTTGTGGGCGCAATCTGACCGTGCTGGATGCGAACGGTAGGAACGGCACGCTCAGCGGCGGGGATGCAAAAGTCGGTGACAAAGTGGTGTGTTTACAATTGGGCGTAGAAGGCGACACCGCCACTAAGGTAGAAGCGTTCGCGCGATATTCTGCATTTAAGGAGCGATTAGCAGAGCTCAAAGATCGATACAAACGTGCTCAAGAAGGCACGATGGATGTGATTCGCAAAGAGCTCGAATTTAAGAAACGTCCTAAAGCCGAACGTACCGACGAAGAACAAGCTCAGATTGATGTGATGAAAACACAAAACAACGAGCAGCTTGAAGCGATAAAGCAAAAGCTAGAACAAACGGAACATGACTTTGAAGTCGCGTTAGAAGAAAATATTGTCGAAGCCAAAGAGCGTGTCTTCACTCGCGTGACGGTGCAGTTTGGCGACGAACAAGTAACGACAAAGCGCACTCATGGCGGTTGTTCGTTCCGTTTCAATCAATACGAAATTAAAGTCTCGGCGAACTTGGAAGAAGAGGACGTCGCTGCGGTTTAAGCTTTCTTACTCACTGAGCCCACACGTCGCAACAAGATGTGTGGGCTTTTGTTTATCTACAAATCGACAATGTGCTCTTGATAGTAGTCCGCAAGCGCACCAACTTGGCTGCTACACATTACTTTCATTGCTTGTTTAATGTGTTCTATTGGCCAGTTCCACCATTGGATATTGAGTAGAGTTTCAATCTCTTTATCGCTAAATCGTTGACGTACGACTTGGTTGTTTCCAACCACCACCGAATAAGGTTGCACGTCTTTCGTCACTACGGCGCGTGCTCCTATGACGGCTCCATCGCCGATGTTTACTCCAGGCATGATCATCGCCTCACTGCCAATCCAAACATCATTCCCCACCACTGTATCTCCGGCACGCTCGAAACCGTCTTGTACGCCTTCTCCAAATTCTTCAGGAGAGAAGGGGAATGTCGAAATCCAGTCAATGCGATGACCTTGGTTGCCTGCCATCATGAAGGTGGTTCCAGAAGCGATGGAACAAAACTTGCCAATGATTAATTTGTCGATGCTATCGGGTTCTCTACTTTGCCATTCTTGAAGTGTGACGGGGTCACCCAACAAGTAGCGTACCGCTTGCTCTTCGAAGCTTTTTTGATGATAGAAGCCCGAGTAATAGCTGTAATCGCCAACGATGATATTGGGATTTGTTATGTGATCTTTAATGACTTGACCTTTTAACCACGTGTCGAAAACACTCATAACTCATCCTTTCAAATTTAGGTTGTACAGAGTTTAGATGCTTTCTATTATTTCCAGTAGTTTGATTTTAGAGATTCAGAATTACTGTATGGAAATAAAATGGCTCAGCTACGTACCACTTTACGTCGCTTTGTGCGAAGAGCGAAGTATTGCTGGCGCGGCAAAGCGCCTGAATTGTTCGAATGCGCATGTAAGTCGGCAACTTAAACAGCTTGAAGAGATATTGTCGGTGCAGCTTATTCAGCGAACTACGCGCCAGTTTAATTTGACCTACGATGGTTTGCGGTTTTATCAGCAGGTAAAGCAACTGCTCGAAGGCGCTGAGCAGATTAATGAACAAGTCATGGCAAACGAGATCGTATCGGGAAAATTGAGAATAGCGGCGTCTGCTTCTTTTGGAGCCGCGTTACTCAGCCAAACATTGATCGAGTTTCGATTGCAACATCCACAAGTGAGCGTCGAAGTGATCTTCACAGAGACACCTCTCGACTTGATTGAGGCTGGGTTTGATATCGCATTCTACTTTACCGATACTCCCCCAGAGGGATACGTCGGCCATCAGCTACGCACTTTACACTGTAAACCAATCGCTCATCGCTCGTATTTAGCTGATAAACCAAATGTAAGTACGCCAGAGAATCTTGGTGACTTAGAGCACATCCTTTATAAAAGTCGCGACTTGGTGTTAGATAAATGGACGTTTACGCATAAGCAAACTCAGCAGCAGTGCAGTATTGGGTTAGAAAGTACGCTGAGTTTTAATCTTGTCCGGTCCATGTTGGATGCTACTTTGGCTGGTTGTGGTGTTGCCATGTTAGATGAATTTGCACTGGCTAAACTCGACCCTGCACAAAAAGAACAACTCGTGAGTTTGCTGCCAGAATGGCAAACGGATGCGATTTTGCCGCTTTATCTGCTTTACCCAAAACGTGAGCACTTACCAAGAAGAACGCGAGCGTTCATTGATCACTTTAGGAACATATATTCTGTCGGCGAATAGCGACAACAAACTTAGCAACAATTGAGGAAGCAAAGGAATGCGAAAACACTGTATTGCGATTGGTGGTGGTGGCTGGATGATGGGAGAGAATCCGAGCCCGCTCGATCAATACATTTTGTCTTTGTCTGGTAAGGAGAATCCAAACATTTGTTTTCTACCGACAGCCACGGGAGACGCCGATGAAGTGATTGAACGTTTTTACAATGCGAAGCTTAGTGAAAACGTAACCCATTTTCCGCTGTTTAAGTTTGATGCTGGTTGGAAAGAAACGCTATTTGAACAAGGCATCATTTACGTCGGTGGCGGTAATACGCGTTCGATGTTGGCCATTTGGCGCGAATGGGGAATCGATAGAATACTCAAGCAGTGTTATGAACAAGGCATCATCATTTGTGGCATGAGCGCTGGTGCAATTTGTTGGTTTGAGTTTGCGGTGACAGACAGTGATCCCGAAGCATACCAAGTTATGCGTTGTCTTGGATTAATTGACGGTTTGGCTGCGGCGCATTTTTCCCATATTGGTGAGAAGTTTGAGGTTTTCCAAGCCTTTGCTCGTTCTCAACCGAGCATCACTTGTTATGGCATTCACGATTATGCGGCATTGCACTTTGTCGATGGAAAATTGTTAGCTACTGTCACCAGTTTTCCTGATGCAGGCGTGTTGGTCAAAACAGGTAACGAAGAAAACATATTACGAGGGTGAGCTTCTTCAAATCAGCATTAAAGGCAATAACTACTGACCGGACATAGAAGAAGCTCATGGATTCAGCTAACTTACATTAAATATCGTGCTTACAGCTCGTAACGCAGACCTAAGTGGTAGTAGCTTTCGTCTGCGTGTGCACCGCCAAACGAGACTTCTTGTCCATTGCTGTAGCCACGCGAGCCGTTACGATCAACGTAGTTTGTGTAGATAGAAGAACGAGGCGTCAGTTTGTATTGCACTTCTAGCGTTGTATCTTTCAGCTCTAGCTCGTCACCATCACTGTTTTCTAAAGAACGATAACCAGCACGCAGTGCCCATTTGTCATTTACACTGTAAACCGCCGTCAGTTCCATCACTTTGTCGGTACTGGTTTGTGAGTAATAGCCCTCTAGTTCATCTTCCGAGTACAACGCACCCAACATCAAATCACCTAGGTAGTAACGCGTACCTGCGCCCCAGAATGTGTAATCGGTGTCGTTGCTTTCACGTGCATCACCTTTATTTTTCTGCATCGCCACCACTGGTGCCAAGGTACCCAAATTCCCCATATCTAGCGTATAACGCAGTGCAGTGTTGTAACCGTAGTCGAGTTCAGAAGTGTTGTTTCCTAAAATGTACGCGACAGAAAAATCGAAATTACCTAGGCTGTTTTGGTATTGCAGCGTGCCATCTTGACGGAAAACTTGCGTCGCGGTTTTGTCGACTTTATTCGCTTGGCGCGCCATAGAAACATCGGAAGAGGCGAACACATCACCAATGTCGGTAAACATAATCAATCCAGATGCCACACGACCACCAGTAATGCGACCATAATCTTTCGCATCAATACCCGCCCATACATAACGTGCGGTCAGAGACGGTTTGTCGTTTACTTGGTTTGCGTATTCAGCGGCACCCACTTGGTATTGCGCTTGGCCGATGATCGACGCGTACTCGTTGATGGTTTGTGAACCGTTTAAACCAATACGGCCATCAAACTCGCCATTTGCATCGCCGTGCTCATCATTTTTACTGGTGACATTGAAACCAAGACGAGAATAAATATTTAAAACTGACCCATCTTCCGCTTGATACAGCTGCGCTGCCATTGCGTTTGATGCCATCAATGTTGGGATAAGTAGAGTCAAAATGTGCTTTTTCATGATTAACGATCTTTCATTTCTATTGTTTTAGGTACGACAAAGCCCCTTCCGAGTAACGGAATAAGAAAAATTGTCGTGAAGTAGAGAGGGTGCGCCCTTGTTTCCCAAGGGCGCGAGCTAGTCCATTCCTATAGGGGAAGAATGATTTAGCTTAAATCGACGTCTTTGCAGCCAAAGAAGTAAGTCGCGAGGAAGCCGACGATGTAAGAGATAAGCAGGCCAGCAACAAACACCATCATGCCCGGGAAGATGCCATTTTCAGATGTCATGAGAGGAATCGCCACGATACCGGACGGGCCAAACACCGTATTAAGACCAACTGGTAAGCCAAGGTAAGAAACTAAACCGATAAAGAAGCCGCCCGCAGCACCACCAATACAAGCGGTAACAAATGGTTTTACGCGTGGTAATGTCACGCCGTAAATCAATGGTTCGCCAATGCCTAGAAGACCCGGAATAATAGCGCCTTTAACTTGAGTGCGCAGTAGAGCGTCTTTTTTGGCTTTGAAATACAGAGCCATTGACGCGCCAACCTGACCGCCACCAGCCATCGCTAGGATAGGGAATAGCGAGTTAAAGCCTTGTGCTTCCATCAATGCGAAGTACACTGGAACAAAACCCTGGTGGATGCCAAATACCACAGAAATTAAGAACAAACCTGCCAAGATTGCAGCGCCTAATGGGTTATCGTTCAAGTTGAGGAACAACCAAGACATCCCTTTAAACAGCTCGCCGCCGATTGGCATGATGATCAAGAAGGTTACCGCACCCATGATCAACAGAGTGATAACGGACGTTAAGATCATGTCCAGATCATCTGGCATGTATTGACGAACCTTACGCTCGACTTGCGCACCGATGATCGCCGCCAAAAGTACGCCAATAATGTTGCCGCGCGGATCAATCGCAAAGCCGAAAAACTCGTTCATGCCAGAATAAATGCCGGATGTAGCCTCTGGGTTGTAACCCAGCACAAACAAAGAGGCGAGAATGGCACCATTAACACCAGAGCCGCCAAACGCTTGCTGCGCGTTGTAACCAATCAGAATACTTAGGAAAGCAAACAGACCCTTACCAAAGACTTTCATGTAGGCGATCAAATCCAACATAAACTGGCTTGGTGTCTGGTCGAGAACAAACATCTGTTCCAATAACGTCGCAAAACCTAGCAACAAACCAGCGGCAATAAAGCCAGGGATCAACGGCGTAAAGATGGTGGCAAACTTGCTTAAGAAACGCTGAACCGCACTGGTTTGCTTACTCTTCATCTGTTTTTTCTGCTCGGCCGCGACGGCAAAAAGATCTTGTTGCGGCATATCTGGTTCTTCACTGTCACCAGAAGTTAAGCTGTCGATCAATTGATTCATCATCTCAGCCGCTTGTTGAGCTTTTCCGGGACCGAGAATGATCTGAAATTGCTCATCGCTTTCCACCACACCCATTACGCCGGGAATTTGCTTGATAACTGATTGATCAGCCAAGCCATTGTTGGCGAGCGATAAACGCAAACGCGTCATACAGTTACCACATTTGCTTACGTTGCTACTGCCACCCACTGCGGACAGCAACTGCGATACTGTGTTTGAAGTTATTTTTGCCATAGGGTCTATCCTTCAGAACTCGGATTATTTAGTTATTATTTAGTGCTGCGCGAATAAAACCGTTGTGCGCGGCGAGGCGTGATTTGGCTTGTTCGGCATCCAAATTGGCCAAAATCATTAAGATGGCGGTTTTACAGTGGCGATCGCAGGCATTTAATGCTCGCTCTGCTTCTTCTTTTGAGGCGCCAGTTGCTTCTACAACAATGTTGGTTTGGCGTTGGATGAGCTTAGCGTTGGTGGCCTCTACATCCACCATTAAGTTGCCAAATACCTTACCGCTACGAATCATTGCACCTGTCGTGAGCATGTTTAACACCAGTTTTTGTGCGGTGCCGGCTTTCATGCGAGAAGAGCCAGTAACGACCTCTGCGCCAACAATCGGCAGAATCGCGATGTCGGCCGCTTCTGCCATGGTACATTCTGGATTACAAGCGATAGATGCGGTCGTGGCTCCGATGGATTTAGCGTACTCCAAACCACCTAGCACATAAGGTGTACGGCCACTTGCAGCGATGCCTACAACCACGTCATTCTTGGTGAGGTGAAGTGCTTTTAAGTCGTCTTGACCCATTTTCGCGTTGTCTTCTGCGTTTTCTACCGCTTTCAAAATCGCCTGATGTCCACCAGCAATTAAGCCAATTACCATATCTGGATGCGTTCCGTAGGTAGGAGGACACTCGCTCGCATCAAGAATTCCTAAGCGGCCTGATGTGCCAGCTCCCATGTAAATTAAACGGCCACCATTTGCAAAAGCTTGGGTAATTGCATCAACTGTCTCTGCAATTTGTGGTAGCACCGCTTTTACCGCGAGCGGGACTTTTTGATCCTCTTCATTAATGACTTGCAGCATCTCGATGGTCGAAAGCGTATCAATCTCGGCACTGGCTGGATTACGGCTTTCTGTCACCAATCGGCTTAAATCAATTTTCATGTTTTACACTCTTCGTAATGTTCAATCTGAGGGCGATTCTATGGAATAAAATATTCTGTTTTGGTGATAAAAATCACACTTGAGGTTATTCTTTGTGCAGGCGAAATTTGGAATAATGAGAGAAAATATACGTCCATTACATCCGGTATAAACTGGCTTGGTTAGAATAATCATGGAGTTAAATCAAACTCCAATTATTTTTGTTTTGGAATAATTTATTTAAAATTTTTGAGGTTTTTGTTGTGTCAGTTATCAATAAGATAGTCGCGAGGCGTACTCAGCTTTCGCAAAGTGGTCGTTTGGTCGGCGATTGGATTGTTGAAAACGCAGAAAAGGCGGCGCTGCTCACCAGCCAAGAACTTGCGGCGCAAGTAAAAGTGAGTCAATCGAGCATTGTGAAATTTACTCAGCGTATCGGCTTTAAAGGTTACAGCGAGTTTAAATTAGCTCTGAATGAAGAGATTGGCCGTAAGCATGCGATGCAGTCGACACCGCTGCACAGTGATATTTTGGCTGACGACCCCATTGCGGTTATTTCACAGAAACTGGTGAAAGCGAAAACCGATGCTATGTTTCAAACCACCAATACGCTGTCTTACGAAGCGTGTCACCAAGCGGTGAAATGGTTGAGTGAAGCGCGTCGAGTGCAAGTGGTCGGGATTGGGGGCTCTGCACTGACCGCGAAGGATTTAAGCTTTAAACTGCTTAAACTTGGTATTACGGCGCTTTCTGAACAAGACAGCCACGTGCAGATTGCTGTTGCCCGCACGCTCTCTCCAGAAGATGTTCAGATCGCAATCTCGTTTTCGGGTGAGCGCAAAGAAATTCTCGTCGCGGCAGAAGCGGCAAAAGAGCAGGGCGCGAAGGTGATTGCGTTATCTGCTCCTGGGAGAAGCCGCTTGCGCGGTATTGCCGATATTACGTTTGATACGATTGCCAATGAAACGGAACATCGCAGCTCATCCATTGCTTCACGCACCGCGCAAAACGTGATCACCGATTTGCTGTTTATCATCTTGGTTCAGCAAAGAGACGACAGTGCCCGTCAGTTGATCAGCGATATCAGTACCGACATCAAACAGATCCTCACATGATCGCTTAACCAACAGCGAACTAAAGATCCGGATCGTGCATCAGTAAAGCAATAAAGGCGGGGAGATGCTTTTCAATGGTGAGATCGGCAGAAATTGCCGGTAACTCCAACGTGATGCAAGGTAAATCACGTTCACTACACCAAGTGCCGAATGAGCCGGGTGTTTCGTAGTCGACATCGTCAACGATTGGCAGTTGAAACTGCTCGCCGAGCCATTTGGCAAGGTTGGAATGTTTGGGATCATCCACAAACGCAAGCGGTTCATGAAATGACACCACAAACTTTGGCCTACGTAGTTCAATCAAGTTAATTAATGCGCCAACTTCTGGCTCTAGCTGGTTTTTAGAGCCTGTTTTCACCTTTACGTCTCGAATGGGTGTGTGAGAGCTCCATCGATACACGGTGCCATGCTCAGTCCAATTTTGGGTTGGAAACGCGCGATTGAGATCCACTTGGTTTGCATTTGCGCGTGTGCCTAGCTGGTTGCCGTCCGGATTCAGTGACAGAATCACATCATGTCGTAAGTTTTTAGCTGGCAAGCTTCTTAGCGCACAGGACAAACCTGTAATCGAGGCTGTCTCATCCCCGTGAGTGCCTGCCAAAATCAAACCTCGCGAAGCACTTTCGACTTGCGCCGGAAAATACAGTAATGGCGCACCAAGCACGGAATGACCGTATGTTGTTGGCCGAATTAAAAATGTCGCTCTTTCCGTTCTTGGAATTAGACTCACCGTAATCTCCTGATTGATGAAGTAATATCAATATCTAAGCTAATTAAACCTAGCTAAACCGAACCGTTTAAACTCGTCAACGGTTGAAATGTTAATTGTGGCGCTTGCTTCACAAGACGCGTTAGGAGAACGAAAAACGATATGGATTTTAAAAAACATTCAACGGCGTTGCTGATTTCCTCTTTATTCACACCTTTTCTTTCTGCATCTGTCGTTGCGGAGACCTTACCTAACGGCGTTCAACTCGCCGCAGAACAGCATTTAGTACGTGCGAATGACGCAGAGGCAGCGACGCTTGACCCAGCGAAAGCCGAAGGTCTGCCAGAAATGCATGTGATTCGTGACTTATTTGAAGGGCTTGTGATTCAAGATCGTGACGGAAACATCATTCCCGGTGTGGCAGAATCATGGGAAACCAACGACAACCAAACCTTTACTTTTCACTTGCGCAAAGACGCGAAATGGTCGAATGGCGAGCCTGTGACGGCGGATGATTTTGTCTATTCACTGCGCCGAGCGGTAGATCCGAAAATCGCTTCTCCAAATGTTTGGTATCTCAAACTCACCAAGATTAAAAACATCGCCGATGTAGCAGAGGGCAAAAAGCCTTTGGACGAGCTCGGTATCAAGGCGGTGGATAAATACACCCTACGTTTTGAGTTGGACAGTCAAGTGCCGTACTTTGTTGCCATGACTGGGCACACGTCCATGATGCCAGTGCATCAAGCGACAGTGGAAAACCGCGACAAGCCGTGGAGCGATCCAGACCAATTTGTTAGCAACGGTGCATTCACATTGGATAAGTGGGTCGTGAATGAGCGCATTGAACTGGTTAAGAGTCCAAGTTACTGGTACAGCGCAGATACGCATCTAAACAGAGTGACTTACATTCCGTTTGAAAACCAAAATGCGTCGATCAATCGTTATGCGGCAGGAGAGCTGGATATCACGTCAGATGTGCCGACTCATATGGCGCAGAAGCTTAAACAAGATTACAAGCAGGCTTACACGGTGGTGCCATTACTGTGCACGTATTACTACGCGTTCAATACCACTCGTCCGCCATTTGATGATGCGCGAGTGCGTCAAGCGGTGTCGTACTCCATCATGCGTGATGTGATTACGAATGGTGTCACGCAAGTGGGCAACCTTCCTGCTTATACTTTTGCGCATCAGTACACCGCAGGGTTTGATGCAACGCCGCCAGAATACAGTAACTGGAGTCAACAACAACGTGACGAGAAAGCGCGTCAGTTGTTAAAAGAAGCGGGTTACAGCAAAGACAAGCCGCTCGATTTTAAATTGCTGTACAACACCAGTGAGGCAAACAAATCGATCGCGGTTGCGATAGCGTCGATGCTACAAAAAAATCTCGGTGCAAACGTGGAGTTAGAAAACCAAGAGTGGAAGTCGTACTTAGTGGCGCGTAAACAAGGCAATTTCGATGTGATGCGTGCTTCCTGGTGCGGTGATTACAATGAAGCGTCTACTTTCCTGAGCTTACTTCGCTCAGGTTCTTCGGGTAACTTTGCACGTTACAGCAATGCAGCGTACGACAACGCGATGAACAGTGCATTGGCTGCAACTAATGAGAAAGCGCGCCAAGGATTTTACGATCAAGCTGAACAGTTGCTGGCGACAGATATGCCTATCGCGCCAATCTATTACTACATGCAAGCACGTTTGGTTCGTCCAACCGTGGGTGGCTTTGCAAAGAATAACGTAGAAGGGCGCATCTACTCGAAAGATCTCTACATCAAGAAGTAGCGCTCAAAACAAGCGATAAACAGAAGCCCCGAAGATGTGTCTTACGGGGCTTCTGTTTATTGTTAGCGAGCGGAGAGCTTGTCCACTAGCATTGCGACTCGTTTGCCAAGATACTCCGCCGTTGCAACATCAGAAGCATGCAACTGACCACCTTCACCACCTTGTACACCATAACGATTCAGGTTTTGCTCCCCAGAATTGCTGATCTTATCCAACCCGACCCACATCATGCCGTGTTGGTTAGCGAGCGTTTGTAGATATTGTAATGTGCAAGATTGGTCGCCATTCATTGCTCCACCACTGGTAAAGCCAGCCGCGATTTTGCCCGCCCATTTTTGGTAATACCAAGATTCACTGCTTGCATCGGCAAATGCTTTAAACTGCGCTGCTACACCGCCCATATAGGTCGGTGAGCCAAAGATAATCGCATCACACTCAGCAAGCTCATCCATTAGGTTAGGATTCACAAAACGTCCCTCAATAATCTCACTGCCTTCAATTCGGTGAGCGAGGATTTCACATTCACCTTGCTGCTTAATGCCTTGTTGTTCAACGCCTGCGGCAATCGCTTGAGCAAGCTGACCAGTAACGTCGGTTTTAGAGAAATAAATAATCGCAATTTTGGACATGAAAGATCCCTTCTTTTTCTGTTTTATGTGCAATGTTGAGCATGCTAAAACCTCAAGCTTGGTTGAGGTCAACACTAAAACTTAAAAAGAAGTGCATTAAAAAAGCCGATGTAGATACATCGGCTTTTTAGTGGGTTATTTCTTTCTGCGAGTATAAATCCGAGATTTTGCTTTACTTGGCTCTGGCTTGTTTTTCGCCAGCTTTAGTACCGCTTTTTGCAAAATCTGGTTGTTTGGGTAAGTGATCAAGTTACCGTTATCGTGCTTAATTAACACGTGAAACATACTGATTTCTTGAATCTCGCCGCTGATGTCTTCGTCTTTGTCTACGACTTTAATGCGATCGCCCACTCGGTATGGGAAGACAAAAAAGATCAAAAAGCTGGCAGTGATGTTGCTCAGAATTGACCACTGTGCAATAAACGCCACACCCAATACGGCAAAAATGGACGATAGGAACAATGACACATCGCCATAGCCAATCCCGGTGATAATGGCAAAAACAGACGCGGTTAAAAATAAAAGCACGACGTTAAAACAACGCTGAATAAAACTCAGGCGGGCCTTTTTTACACCTTTTGAGGTCGCTAAGTTTAAAATGGCTCGATTGACGATTCTCTTCAGAATGCGATAAGCAATCAGGACAATAATGCCCATTAAGACTTTGTACCCGAGAGAGCCAGCGGTGAAATACTGGCTCACTTGATCTAGATGGATCCAATCATTCATTTCTTCAACTCGACGATATTAAGAAAACCGCTGTTATAGCTGATTTTCTGATGTAAGTAATCACAAATTTTTCTCTCCATTTTCGTCTCTCTACCTAGGAATTTCGCCCTAGAGCCTACGGAGAGTTGTAGAGTTTTATCAATAGTGTGCAGAGCTTTGCTTCTGTTTGCGCTCACCGCATATATTCAACCAAAGTTGATGCGGTTTTAAAGTGTTTAATCTTTGAGCTGTATCTCATATCCGGTATTATATGAGGCTAGGAGCGTATAAACGTGCTGAATATGATTTTTGTCCTGATAACCTAAGACGTGTTGAGTGAAATGGCTTGCTAGGATATCTATCAAATGGAAGAAGATGAAAAGGCGATTATGATGTTGGTAGTGATTGTGGGGCTAGTGCTCGTTTGGATAGCGCTTGAAGAGCTTAACTATCTTGGATTCTCAATAAAATAAGCCCCGTTAAACATGAGTCAAACGGGGCCTTTCTCTTTTGTAAATGCTAATTTCGGTTAGCTAACCGCACGTACTTTGCCTTGTTTCAAGTCATTCAGCACTTGCGCTTTAGGACCATCAGCAATGATGCTGCCTTTTTCCATCACAATTACTCGATCAACGATGTCGAGCATCGACGTTTTATGCGTAATCAGTATCAATGTTTCGCTCGGTTTGAGCTGAGATAGCTGGTGCTTAATATGCATTTCAGAGCGGTTATCCATCGCGCTGGTCGGTTCATCCATAAGTAGGACGGGAGGACGGCCCAAAAATGCACGAGCGATCGTGACGGCTTGACGTTGACCACCAGAAAGCATCGTACCACCTTCACCAACTTGACGTTCTAAACCAGCTGGATCCGATTGTGTAAATGCGGTCACGCCTGCACGGTTTGCTGCATCAAGCACGTCTCGGTCATCTGTTAGTGGACGACCCAAGGTAATATTGTCGCGAATCGAACCGAAGAATAGATTCGAATCTTGAGGCACACAGCCGATGTTACGTCGAACATCAACGTGGTGAAGTTGTGCAATATCAGTGTCATCGATACGTACGTGCCCCTCTGTTGGCTTATACAAGCCCATAATCAAGCGCTCCAACGTTGTCTTACCCGAACCAATCCGACCGATTATCGCGACTTTTTCTCCAGGATTTATCGTGAGAGAAATGTTACGTATAGACGCGACAGGAGAGTCTGGGTAATGAAACGTTACGCGATCAATTTCAATCTTACCTTGGATGATTGGGCGATGGATATAGCGTTTCCCTTCTTCTTGCTCGTCCGGCATTTCCATGACTTGATTGATAATCGTCATAGAAGACTTTGCTTGGTTGTAGCGCGTTGAGAGCAAAGACAACTGAACCAAAGGCCCTATGGCGCGACCACTCAACATAGTTGCGGCAATTAAGCCACCCATGGTGAGTTCGCCTTCTGCAATCAGATAAACACCGAGAATGATCATCCCAACGTTACTACTTTGCTGCACGAAGCCAGCCGCGTTCTGGATGCTGTCGGTAATGCGGCGGCTTTTGATGTTCCAGTTCGCCATGTGCGCCACCGCTTCTTCCCAACGGTATTGGAATTGGCTTTGCGCGCTGAGCATTTTTACGGTTTCTAGCCCCGCTAGACTCTCAATTAAGTTGGCGTATTTTTGCGATGCTAAGCGTGACCCTTCCTCTATAGAGCGACGCAGCGGTCCTTGAATCAGTAGTGAATGAACAATCAAAATGACCACGCCGACCATTGGAACATACACAAGATCGCCAGCCATTAGCCATATAATCACCAAGAACAGAATGGCAAAAGGCAGGTCAATTAGGGCACTGACGGTTGCAGACGTGAAGAATTCTCGAATAGATTCAAACTCTTGAAGATGGCGAGCGAATGCGCCGACTGAAGGCGGCTTGGACTCCATTCGGATGCCCATCACTTTGCTGAACAGCTTGGAGGAAATCAGAATGTCAGACTTCTTTCCTGCGACATCAATAAAGTAGTTTCTCAACGATTTGAGTATGAAATCGAATAGAAAGACAACAAAGATGCCGCTTGCCAATACCCATAAGGTTTCAAACGCGAGATTCGGTACCACTTTGTCGTACACCAAACGAGTGAACAGCGGGGCGGCAACGGCAAAGAGGTTGATGAGAAGTGAGGCGATTAAAACATCGCGGTAGATACGTTTTGACTGCCACAAGGTTGACCAAAACCAGTGACCTTCGTTGGTTTTGAGCACCTCGGGAGAGCGCTCATCGAAACGGAATTGCTTTTTAACTAAAAAGTAGCGACCAGTGTACTGCTCAAGTAGGTCTTCTAATGGAATGGAGATTGGCACCATTCCACTTTCTAAGGTGGTGACTTCGGCTTCGCGTGTCTCCGCGTTAATGCTGTTGAGAACGCATGAGTCACCGCCTTTAAGAACTAAGATTGCCGGCAGAATCAGGCTGGAGATGTTCTCCAGCTCTGCACGGTTTTCCTTGGCAACCAATCCGGCCCTTTCCGCTGCTCTTGGTAGCAAAAATGGAGTTAGCTTGCCGTCTGAAAGCGGAAGGCCATTGACCAGCGCTTCTGGCGAGTTAGCTAACCCATAGTAACGGCTAACGTAGATGAGCGAATTCAGTAAAGGGTCTTTCATCTGTGGTAAACCTTTTTATTCCTTGTCGACGATGAATCCTTGGAATACCTCAACAAAATGCTCGGTGAGAAAGTCCAACTGGATTTGAGTTTCAATACGCGACGCGATAGTCGTAATGCCTAGGTTATGAGCAGTACGAGAAATCGACGTTAGCGTGAATTTCTGTTTTTCGTCGTGTAAGTTGTGTGTGAATAGGTAATCGAGCTTCACATAGTTAGGGCGGAACTCTTGGATGTACTCCAATGACTGGAAGTTACGTCCATAGTTATCTACGCCAAACTCAGCCCCGGATTGGCGAATGGCATTACATAACAGCGCCGTGTGGTGAGGCTGATCAATAAAACACTCCTCTGGAATTTCAAAGTGTAGCTTAGAGGCCACTTTTGCGTGTTTTTCCAACATGCTGGTGGTCCAGCGAATGAACGATGGCTGAGACAAGC
The DNA here is from genome assembly GCF_043995865.1 of Vibrio sp. D3. NCBI lineage: Bacteria > Pseudomonadati > Pseudomonadota > Gammaproteobacteria > Vibrionales > Vibrionaceae > Vibrio > Vibrio sp. D3. The sequence goes on from NZ_CP171886.1 coordinate 1,180,961, forward strand.
TGCTTTGCGCAATATTGATCGCGACAGGATCGGTGAGCTCGCCACTTTCCAGCATCTTAATCATCGACTCAATAACGTATTGGTCGAAAATATTGGTGGCGTCTAATTGCTCTAGTGCGAATAAATATTGGTTGGCACGGAACGTTTCGCCCTCTTTTTCGATGCTTGAGAACACTTCGTTATGGAACACTTTACCCCAAGTGTTCTTCGCTGCTTGGAAGCGGAATCTAACCCAATCGCTATGAATCGCTTCTTCAACCAGCGCTTTCCACTGCTGTTTACCCATTAAGTTAGAAGGTGTATCACTGCCGATAAAGCCGTAAGCTTTGTCTGGTTGAGCTTTGGCTTTCGAGAGCGCATTATCCACCATAGATAAGATTTCAGAGCGCGTTTTTTGGTCTTTACTATGCGCAACACCTAAGGCTGCTTTTGGTTTGGCTAGACCGGTTGGATCAGTGTTCAACCCGTTAACGCAGTTCACGATGCTGTCCGCCAAAATGCGTAGTTCGCTTTCATCCATGTGTGGGAAAAGCAGGCCAAACTCATCACTAGACAGGCGTGCAATGGTAGCTCCCGGCACATCAATGGTGTTTTTCAGACGTTGAGACAGCTCTTTTACGTGGGCATCGGCGCGTTGGTAGTCTTTTGTCTCGTAAATGTCACCAATGTATTCTGCATGGAGTAGCGCGATACCCCCTTGCGTTTGCTCTGCAAGCCATTGGTCTATTTGGTTGATGTAGAACGAGCGATTACCCAGTTTGGAGATAGGGTCGAGGTAAGCTTGAGCACGCAGTCGTTGTGCCTCTTTCGCTTGCTCTTTGAATGACAGCTCAATTTGAGCAGACATCATGTTAATGCCATCTACCACCGCGATCAGATCTTTAGTTCTTGGACGAGCAAGTGGTTCACCAAATTGGTTATTAGCGATTTCATGCATTTTTTTCACGATGGCCGCTAATGGTTTTAGTGAGCGACGGAGGATGTACGAAATCGCAATTAAACCAGCCAGGAAAATGACACTGAATGCAGATAACAAACCAATAAAGCCTTGCCAGAGCTGCTCGTAAGCTGCTCCTGGGTGGCTAATGATTTCCACTTCAGCAAGTTGCATCCAACCACTGGTTACTACGCGCTTATCGTGAATGGCTTTGAACAGATTCATGTCGATAAACCATTGTGGCACTGTACTTGGTTTAACCGGGTAAGTGCGCACGATTTGGTAGTCAGAATCTAAAGCGGTAAGGCGAACAACCGAATAGGTGCTGCCGTCAAACAGAGCATTAATCACGGATTCTACCGCGACTTTATCTTTGTCTTTAAGGTAAGGAGCCAATGCCAAACCTACGGTGTTAATGGTGTTGTTGACCTCTGAACGTTGCTGTTGTTCCAAGCTGTCTCGAGTCGTGTTGAATTGGATTACGAATACTGATGCCAACAAGAGTATAAAGACCGTAACCATTCCCACTACAAGCTTCTTATATAGGGTCATGTTTCTCACTCGTCATAGTTAATTTTAGGTTTATTTAACTGCAACTTACGTTCGCGCGAGCGTAAGTCATTCCAAAGGCTCAACCGTGATGCTTTCCCTGCCAGCTCTCCAGTGCTAGCAGAAGACTTCATCAACCACAGGTTTGTACCATTAAAACTGTATATCGGTAGCAAGTCGCTACGTTTAGAGGCTCGGACAATATCAGGGTTGATATTGTCGAGAATGAGCGGCTCAGAGCTTGGGGTTGGGTAGTAAGCTAATACCATGTGAAACTGATTCAGTTCGATGGCTTTTACGTAGATCAAACGCATCTTAGAATCTGGTATTCCTAGCTCGAGTAACGAGAAGTACTTGGCGATGGTGAAATCCTCACAATCCCCTGCATTACTCCCTAAAAATTCGAGTGGCGTAGCCCAATAATCTGTCTTTCCCCACAGTTTTATGTCGTCAACAAAATACAGCTGGTTAAAAAAGTCGTTGACGCCAGCGAGCTGTTCATGTGTCTCTAATTGTTTAAATAAGTCGAGGTTTTTTCGCCATGTATTTACGCGCAATCCCGCACGTTCGCCGTACACCGCTGTGACCGTATTGACCCATTGTTGTTCTTTACTGCTTAACGCACCAATTTGGAACGAAAAACAACTTAAACTGATTAATAATGTAACTTTACGCTTCAAATTGGATCGCATATTCGACTCATATCACAAGTATACTCTTCTAAAGGGTTCGTCAGTGAGAAACAAGTGCTTTTTATTTAATCACTTATCGCTCAATACTCGCCGTTGTGAGTACCTTGGTGTGATTTACTCCTTCAAGGCGTTCGTTTTGGCACTTAAAATCGGTTTAAGTAGATATTCCAAAACGGTTCGCTTCCCTGTGATGATATCGACCGATGCCGTCATTCCTGGAATGATTGGTAAATCTGCATCTTGACCAAAATTCGTTTTATCGGTGCGGACACGAACGATGTAAAAGCTATTTCCTTCTTCATCTTGGGTTGTATCTGCGCTGATGTGCTCCAATTCACCCTCTAAGCCGCCGTACTTAGTGAAGTCGTAAGCCGTAAACTTCACGATGGCGTGTAGGTCTGGGCGCAAAAATGCAATGTCTTTTGGCGCAATTTTCGCTTCTACTAATAACGTATCTTCAGTTGGTACAATTTCGACGATATCCATGCCTGGCTGGATAACACCCCCAACGGTGTTGATGTTCAGCGTTTTGATTTTGCCTGTTACTGGCGAGTTCACAACGGTTCGATTAACTCTATCTTCTAAACCCACTGCTGATTCAACCAAAGCAGATAACTGGTCTTGGGCGCTGTTGAGTTTCTCTTGCTGTTCAGAGCGGAATTTGAGCGCAACATCGATGCGATTAAGCATGGATTCTCGAATCGCTGACTTTAATACCGGGATTTTGAGCTCACTGGAAGTCATTTCGCGGCGGGTGTCGTTGACTTGGCGTTGTAACTTGAGTAATTCAATACGAGGCACAACACCTTCATCAGCCAACGGTTTGGTGATGTCTAATTCTTTCTTCGCATATTGATAGCTTTGACGTAAGTTCCTTACTCGCGCTTCAATCTCTACTAAGTCCTGCTGCTTTTGCTGAACTTGTTGGTCAATCACCGAAAGTTGGTTGCGTAAATTGTCTAAATCTTCGCGGTATTCAGCTTTCTGGCGCTGAGTGAGTTTCGGTTGAGTTTCTTCTAAAGTTGGTGGAAAGGTCAGTTTGCCATAATCGAGTACTACGCTTTGGCGCCAGTTTTCCGTTTCAAAATCACGATTCACGGCAACACTGTTGATTGAAGCTGAGAGTTGCAGCACAGACGCAGTTAGGTTGGCAACTTGTTGTTCACGCTCACGAAAATCAGAGCGAAAGCGAGTGTCATCGATAAGAAGCAACTGCTGACCTTTTTCAACCAACTGACCTTCTTTGACTAAAATTTCTTTGACTAAGCCACCTTCTAAGTTTTGGACAACTTGAATCTGTGAAGAAGGAATGACTTTTCCCTGACCAACAGTGACTTGGTCGATTTCAGCCCAAGATGCCCAGCCTATTGCAGCAATAAAAAACAACACCATCACCCAGAGCATCAAACGTGCGCTGTTGGGGGTGTTGAGGAGCAATGCTGCAGTTTTGTCGTCAACAAAATCCAACTCTTCATTGTTGAGTTTGTTGTAGTTATCTCGGCTCATCACAGTCCCTGCTTATATAAATGCTGATTATCTTTTTGATCTTATTATTATTAACCGATCATGTCAGTATGCTCGGCGAATAAAAATATGAGACGAAGACCATTCTCTCTCCGAATGAGCGTTTTCAATGCTTCTCTAGCAAAAGAAAAGTGGAGATACCGTCAGAGTATGGCTATTGCGCCTTGAACTTGGTTTTATCCAACTGATGTTTTTTTAGTTTGTCGTACAAGGTTTTGCGTGATACCTGTAATTCTAGTTGAACCTCTTTGAGTCTGCCTCGGTGTCTTTGTAGTGCATCGAATAATAAGCAATATTCAAAGTATTCTGTGCGCTGAGTCATACTCTGAATTTCGATACTTTTTTCACTGTTCCAATCTTCCATTCGGAAGGTATCTGGCTTGAGCGCGCGAAGTTCTGCAAATTGGCGTAGCTGCTTAATATTTTCTGGCCATTCTAAATCGGTCAGATGTTTGACTTCTTCTAAGCTGATGTGTGGCGGTTGAAGCTGGTAACGACTCGCAGCGTGGCGTACAAAGTGCTTATATAAAGGCCCTATATCTTCCTTTCTTTCATCGAGTGTCGGCAAGTGAATTAGAGTAGCCAGGGCTTTGATAGACGGATCAACTTGGGTTGTCGCACCAAAAACACGCTCAAGTTTCGGGTGGTTAAACAAGCATTGCCATTGTTCATATGAGACATGCTCAGCACTATGTAAGTACAAGCTGCAATGGCTTTTTCCTTCAATCAAGCGATGTATGGCTTTATCGAGGGCTTCTAATGAAAGCTCATAGAGATCCTCACCAGAAGCGGCGATTAACTCGCTGTCTGGCGTTGCATGTATGTCGTGGGCAAATTGTGCGGCGAGCCGGCGACCTGTGCCATCTTGACCAACAAAAATGATCGGCTGGTTCGTTGGTGCGCTGATCAAAGCGCGACGAATGCTCACCATGGCTTTACTGTGACCAATCATTTTCGGACCAACATGAGTTTGCATGTCGAGCTCTTTTTTAAGCCAGATGTTTTCCTGCAATAGATTCAACTTATCACCAGCGTTATTGAGCGACTTCATAAGTTGTTCCGTTGAAAAAGGCTTTTCGAGAAAGTCGTACGCGCCGCTTTTCATCGCATCTACCGCGGTTTTCACATCTCCATGTCCGGTAAGTACGATAAATTGAAAGTGATCGTTTTTACTTCGCAACGTTCGCATGAACTCCAATCCATCCATCACGGGCATATGGATATCGGTGATGATGATCGCTGGCGTATTTGGGTCGATAACGCGTAAGGCTTCCACGGCGTTTGGTAAGCAGGTGACGTCTATCCCTTCAATAAGCAGTGCTTGAGCGACGGCATCACGAATATGTGGTTCATCATCAACAAAGAAAACGGGATTATTCATGGTTGTTTTCCACTTCTGGGTTGCGTTGGTTTTGGATAGCGATTGGCAGCGTTACGATAAAGGTCATGCCTCCTGCTTGTTGTTCCGTGTTCTGATGTTTATAAGCACTGAGTGAACCGTGATAGCTTTCTAAAATGCGTTTGGAGATGGTCAAACCTAATCCTAAGCCCTCTGGCTTAGTCGTAAAAAATGGGTCAAAGACTTTTGCTAAGGCTTCGTCCGACATGCCGGGCCCGTTGTCGGAAACAAGAATGTCACAGCTGTCATCATGACACTGAACGGCAATAGATATTTGCGGATCAATGCAGTAGTTTTCCATCGCTTGTGCAGCATTATGGAAGAGATTGATCAGAACTTGCTCTAACTCAACGCTGTGAATTGCTAGCTTCACATTATAATCGATGGCTGGGACTTTTAATGTCACCCCTTGTTTAATGAGTTTGTTGCTCAAAATGCTGGTGGCAGTATGTACTGCGTCGTGCAGTACCGCGATTTCATTGTGTGAATCGTGCGTGGCTTTCCGAGTAAATACTTTTAAGCGTGCGATCACTTCCGAAATGGTGTCATTGAGTGTTAGCATTTTGCCCAAGTTGTCGGCGACCATTGGGTATTTTTCCATTGCCAACAAACGCTGCGAGTTTTCGGTATAGGTTCTTAGTGCGGAAAGTGGCTGATTTATCTCATGATTAATACTGGCAGACAGCTCGCCCAACAGTGCCAATTTCGCGGCTTGAGTCAGTTCTTGTTGTGTTTGTTTAAGCTCTTGTTGGCTTTGCTCATATTGGCGGATGGTCTGTTGTAGCTTTTGGTTGGCTTCACTCAGCACTAGTGTCCGTTGCACCACTTTTTCTTCTAGGCTCACATTAAGGTCGGCTAGGCGTGCCTTGTTCACGAGTGTTTGGAACCACGCCAACGCAATCAGCGCAATGAGCGCATATAGAATCAGAAAGACGACATCAGCCTGTAAAACGGCGGCAAGGACGGTGTTGTGGTTTATCAAGGCAACGACGCGAAATCCTTTATCCAATAAATGTGTCGCGTATGCGAGGTAATTGGGTGAGAGGAGCAATTGATTATCAGCAAACTCGCTGACGCCAGTTTGCGCGGTAAGCTCACCAAAATACTCTGGTAAGGTATCGCCATACTGACGCGTTTCGGTAAGCTCGTTTATCGCACTCGGTGACAGCGGGAAAAGTGCACGATAGCGCCAGTTAGGCAAATTGCTCATAAACACGACATTGTGTTTATCCGTGATGAGTACGTCCGTCGTGGTTTGCGAAAGACGCTGTTCCAACTGCTCCAAATTCACTTTTACCGTGATCACGCCAACGACCTCATCATTTACCCAAAGCGGAGATGAGAAGAAGTACCCACGTTTATTTGAACGAACGCCTAACCCGACATATTGAGCAGGTTCACCGCGTCGCGCATTTTTAAAATAGGGACGATAGCTAAAGCTGGAACCAACAAACGTATCTTCTTGCTGAAAGTTACTTGAGGCAATGACCAACCCTGTGCGGTCATGAACGTAAATCGTATCGGCCAAACTTTGTTTCAACCAATCTGCTAACAATAGGTTGAGCTCGTGAGAGGGCGCTCCGCGTTCTACTGCTTTGAGTAATCTCGGATCGTGACTTAATAGGTTTGGTATCTGTTCAAACTTTGCCAGCTCGTAGTCGACTTCTTGCGACACTTGCGCTGCTTGTCTCTCTAGCTTTTGTTGCCACTGATCATGTTGGTATTGAGTTGCGTAATGATGAGTAAGCGCAAGCCCTGAAATGCCAACGGCACACAGTAGCAATAGAAAATGGCGTAGGGCTTTAGGGTTGAGTAAGTTCACGATCAGCTCACTGGTTTTTTGTGTCATGGTATCAAATGACACACTGTGATGCTGTGAGCGGCAACGATAACAAGCACAATGATGTCCTTGTATTTCCTCAGTATCGGGAGCACAATCGACAAAAACGAGTGAAGGAGTAAAGATGGAACTTGCTGATATTCGTCGTGAGTACACCAAAGGTGGGCTACGTCGTAAAGATTTGAAAGCTGATCCTATTGATCAATTTAATCTGTGGCTAGAGCAAGCAGTTGAAGCGGGGTTAACGGACCCGACTGCGATGACAGTTGCAACGGTTGATGAAAATGGCATGCCGTTTCAACGCATTGTTCTATTAAAAAACGTCGACAAAAATGGCTTTGTATTTTACACCAACCTAGGCAGTCGCAAGGCCCAGCAGCTTGAGCATAACAGCAATATTAGTTTGCACTTCCCTTGGCATCCGTTAGAGCGCCAGGTTCATATTACTGGTGTGGCGGAAAAGCTCACCGCCGTAGAAAATATGAAATACTTTACTTCTCGTCCAAAAGAGAGCCAATTAGCCGCAATCGCGAGCAAGCAAAGTAGCCGTATTTCTGCTCGAGGCGTATTAGAAGGTAAGTTTTTAGAGCTAAAACAGAAATTTGCTAAGGGTGAAATACCGGTTCCAACCTTCTGGGGTGGCTTTCGCGTAAAACCACAGAGTATTGAGTTTTGGCAGGGTGGTGAACACCGTCTTCATGATCGCTTTCTTTTCTCCCAACATGATGGAAGTTGGGACATTGACCGTCTTGCGCCATAAACTCTCGTGCCTCATGAATAAACAAACACCGCCCACTTGGGCGGTGTTTTTGTAGGTGGAAAGTGGCGCGAATTATCGCTCTCCATTCAACACTACCGATAATTGATGCTTAAGCAGAGTTTTGGGTACAACAGAGCCGTAGCCAGCTTCCATTGCTTTATCTATTAGTTCGTTCTTGCTGTTCGCTGCAAACTTATTACGTAAGCGTGCGACGTGACCTTCAACGGTTTTTGTTGATATACCCATGACCTGAGAGATGAATTGTGGCTTCTTGCCGTAGAGCAAGAGGAAAAGCGTTTCTTGCTCGCGACATGTGAGCTTCTCTGGTTTTGGCTGTAAGTCAGAGAAACGAAAGATGGATTGCTGATTAGGGTTGGTGCTGATTGCACGACAAACCCAATACCCGACTTCAATCACGGCGGTGTCGGTGAGTTCTCTTCCGTAGAAAATGGTCCCTACGATGTTACCATTGTCATCTCGCCACGGTGTTTTAGTAAAGATATGGGCTCGCCAGCGGCCATCTGGATAAGGGTGGATATCAAGAATTTTGAGTGACTCACCAGTTTCGATAACGTGTTTATCTTGGCGTTGAAATTCTTGTGCACATTCAGTGGTTGGGCTTGCCATCTCAAAATCAGTTTTACCGACGCACTCCTCGGGCGACGTGTGTCCCAACAGTTCTGCGTATTCCTGATTTACGTAGCGGAATACCGAATCTTTATCTTTGCATCCCCAACAACCTGGTAGCTGTTTAAGGAGGGATTGTTCTATGGTATCGACTGAAATATTCACAAAAGGACTCACTACATACTGCTTTTACCAATACAGAGACGTCCGTGTTGCGTTGTTAATATTGACATTGCCAAGTAGGCAGTCATGTTGCTAGAACACGTTCGTTGATTGGCGCTCAATCCAATTAAGTTCATGGTGTTCGATATTTTCGTCACACAGTGATAAACAACAACGAAATTGAACGAAGAATTTAATTGGGAAAATGGTCTGTTTCATTACAGATATGTGCGCTCACGGATGTCCGCCTGATGTTCGGCTTACAACTCGTATCGTCCTTGATCATGCTTCCTACAACTCAGTTGTAATTTAGTTGGCGTTCATATCACTCATCGAGAGGGAGAACGGCGCCTAAGTCATATGAGAGGGACAGTGAGACGAAAGCTATAATATCAGCTTATGCCATTGTTTTCATTGTTGAGAAGTGAAAAAAAAGCCAGCCTGAAGACGGGCTGGCAACACAAGATATAATCTTGTCGACGTGTAGAAGAGGTTCTAAATTACCTAGCGAGGGTCTGCTAAGTAAGTTAGAGGTATCAATGAGATACCGAGAGCTTTAGATCGTATGCATCTTAAAGCTCGAGGACTAATGTATTGAATCAGAAGCATATTAGTAAGGGGGGAAATCCCTCTATGTTGATTTCAAGAGGTGGCTTTGATCTGTTTATGAGGCGATTTATCTATTTTGAACCGCAGTGTTCTACCAAATAACGGATTGTTCGGTAACAAGGATCTTTATATCTATTGGTTATGTATACGTAAGGTGCTTCTATCTATCCGTTTTTGTTAATAAAATTGGTTGCTCATTGACCGTAAGTTAACCTCGCATGATCATCGTTCCGGAACTATGATCATGTAAACCAACTTGATCATGCTGTTTTGATCTTGTGCGATTGAGTTGGGGAAAAGTTGCAACCCAACAAGGAAGGTATATGATGCCAAGACGTAAGCTGACCGTGTAAAGACGACTGTTTAAAATGAGTGATTCAGATAACCCCAAAGCCCCGCCATATCAAGAGATTATGCTGCCTAAGCCAGCAGAACTGATCACACTTCCGTCTTATATGGACTGCCATGATCATTCTTACACACAGATCGTGATTGGTTTAAAAGGACAAGCCGAATTTGAAGTGCGTGGACGAGGTAATCTTGTCGGTCCTGGCCAAGGTTGTGTGGTAACCGCATGTTCTGATCATGCTTTCGGTGGCGTCATTAATCAATCGGATATTTTGGTGCTGAATATGCCAAAACCGACAAATGATGATCCTGAAATGCTGCAGAAAATCAATAATCTAGAAAGAGACCATGTCTACTTTCAGTTAGATGGTCAAATTCAGAAGCTGATACAGATGTTGGTCCAGGAAATGCGAAACCATCCGGATGATCTGCTGTTAAGTCGTGCGTGCAACGACACTGTGATTGCACTGATGCAGCGCCATATCTCGGCATTTGAGACTAGCCGAAAAGAGTCACGCTTTGATTTGGAGGCGATTGATCGCTACATCGAGCAGCACCTTAGCCATAAAATCAGTGTGGCTCAGTTAGCGGGACGAGTGTTTCTTGGGGAAAGTCAGTTCCATTGCTTGTTTAAGGAGCAGATGGGGATTACACCTCATCAATATGTTCTCGGAAAGCGTATCGACATGGCTCGTGAATTAATCGAGCAAGGCCACCTTTCTTTAGGGCAAATTGCCGAATTCACTGGTTTCTCAAGCCAGAGTACGTTTACTCATACTTTTACTCGCTTACAGGGAATCTCGCCATCCCGTTATAAAAAACAAGTTGGATAACAACGCGTATTTTTAGGTCAAATTAGCAGCAATCAGAATAAAACCATGCAATATGCATGGTTTTTTTGTGTTTTATTCACGTGACCTATCTCTCGTTTTGTTAAATTCTCTGTCCTTTGGTGTGACTGATATGCCACTTGATCCTACATTTTCTCTTAGAACGGACGCTTCACAAAAATATTATTGATATTCTTGACATTTTGTTGTGATTGCAATGAAAAAATTAAAATTTACAACACAAAATATTACCTATTTGAATGTGACTATGTGGATGTTTTGTTATAAAAGCGAGTTTTTGGCAAAAATGTCGTAGTTTTTGACAAGTATTCTTATCGGCCTCAAAATACACTGCCAGCCATTGATAATCCTCGAAGCGGTTTTCGAGGAGTGAGATTGAGGAACACACATGTTTACAGCTACGAACGTGTTGACACCGGAATTTATCGGGCAGCCGCTTGATAAGTTGTGGTCACTGATCTCGCCATTGTATATGGTGGACGAGTCTCAATGGCTAGAGCAACTATTGCCACTAGCGACGCCGACAGAGGATGAAAAATCGGCGATCACTACCCAAACGACCCAACTTATCGAAGCCATTCGTGCCGATAAGAAGTCAATCCAGATGATTGATGCTCTGTTGTTGGAATACAGCTTAGATACTCAAGAAGGTATCTTGCTGATGTGTCTTGCAGAAGCATTAATGCGCATCCCAGATGCCGCGACAGCAGATTCTTTGATTAAAGATAAGTTGAGCGTCGCAGACTGGAAATCTCACCTGAAAAACTCTGACTCTGTGTTTGTTAACGCATCAACATGGGGCCTCATGCTAACAGGTAAAGTGGTTGGTCTTGGTGAGCAAGGCACCCAGAGCCCAGGTCAGGCTGTAAACCGTCTGGTAAATAAATTCTCTGAGCCTGTGATTCGTAAAGCCATGTATCAGGCAATGAAGATCATGGGTCACCAGTTTGTTCGTGGTCGTACGATCGAAGAAGCGCAAAAGAATGGTCGCCCAATGCGCGACAAAGGTTTCACCTACTCATTTGATATGTTAGGTGAGGCGGCGTTAACTACAGCGGACGCGAACAAGTACTTCAAAGATTACCTAATGGCGATCGAAGCGGTAGGTCGAGAGACTTACGGCAATGACACCAGTCCTGCGCCTTCGATTTCCATCAAGCTTTCTGCATTACACCCGCGCTACGAAGTCGCAAATGAAGAACGTGTAATGACAGAGTTGTATGACTCACTAATGCAGCTATTGAAACGTGCAATTGAAGTCGACGTTGCAATCACAATCGATGCAGAAGAAGCGGATCGTCTTGAGCTTTCTCTGAAGCTATTTGAGAAAGTGTACCGTAGCGATCTTGTGAAAGGTTGGGGCAAGTTTGGTTTGGTTATTCAAGCCTACTCAAAACGTGCTCTACCAGTCTTGGTATGGCTAAACGCACTCGCAAAAGAGCAGGGTGACCTTATTCCGCTGCGTTTGGTTAAAGGCGCGTACTGGGACAGCGAAATCAAGTGGTCTCAACAAGCAGGTTACGCTAATTACCCGGTATACACTCGCAAAGAAGCGACGGACGTTGCGTACCTAGCTTGTGCTCGTTTCCTACTTAGCGAAGGTGTTCGCGGTAATATCTATCCGCAATTTGCAAGCCACAATGCTCACACGGTGACGGCAATCGCCGTTATGGCTGAGCACAAAGAGTACGAGTTCCAGCGTCTACATGGTATGGGTGATTCACTGTATAACCATGTTATGGAAATGTATGGTCAGCCAGTACGTATTTACGCTCCTGTCGGTAGCCATGCTGATCTTCTTCCGTACTTGGTTCGTCGTCTGCTGGAAAATGGCGCAAACAGCTCGTTTGTACATCGATTGGTTGATGCGCGTTGTCCGATTTACGAGTTGACTCATCACCCTGTTGATGTGTTGACGGGGTTTGACACGCTACACAACGACAAGATCCCATTACCTGCCGACATCTTCCCTGAGCGTAAGAACTCATACGGCGTCAACATTGATATCGACAGTGAGGCGAAGCCATTTGAAGCGCAAGTAGAAAGCTTCATGGACAATCAGTGGGTTGCAGGCCCGATGATCAATGGTGAGCGTTTTGCCGAAAGCATGATCAAGGAAAATGCGGCTGAGATCATCACCGCACCGTACGATCGCCGAATTGAAGTCGGCAAGGTGGCATTTGCAACTCTTGATCATGTTTCCGCTGCAATTGATGCGGCGCAAACTGCTTTCTCTGATTGGAAAGGTGTTCCTGTTGAGCAAAAAGCGGCTTGTTTAGAAAAGCTTGCTGACTTAATGGAAGAAAATCTGGCTGAGCTGGTGGCGATCTGTCACAAAGAAGCGGGCAAGACGATTCACGATAGTATTGATGAAGTTCGTGAAGCAGTGGATTTCTGTCGTTATTACGCGAAACAAGCGCAAAACCTACAGCCATTTGAGCTAGAGGGTTTCGATGGTGTGAAACGCATTTCTAGCCGTGAAGGTCTTGGTGTGTTTGTGTGTATCAGCCCTTGGAACTTCCCGCTGGCTATCTTCCTTGGTCAGGTAACGGCAGCACTGATTGCAGGTAACACTGTGGTTGCAAAACCTGCTGAGCAAACAAGCTTAATCGCCGCTCGCGCTATTGAACTAATGCTTGATGCGGGTTTCCCTGCTGGTGTGATTCAGTTACTTACTGGTCGCGGCGCTGAGATTGGTCATGCACTGACTTCTCATGATGCCATTGCTGGTGTGGCATTCACTGGTTCAACGGCAACTGCGCAACGCATTAACGTCACGCTCGCGGAGCGCAGCGCGAAACCGGTTCCGTTTATTGCGGAAACAGGTGGTCAAAACGCGATGATCGTGGACAGTACTGCATTGCCAGAGCAGGTGGTGCGTGATGTGATTCGTTCGGCGTTTGCATCTGCCGGTCAGCGTTGTTCTGCCCTTCGTGTTCTATTTGTACAAGAAGATGTAGCAGACCGTATGATCAACCTGATTCAAGGTGCGATGAATGAGCTGCATGTTGGTTTACCTTACCTACACAAAACGGATGTTGGTCCGGTTATCGACAGCAATGCAAAACAAAAACTCCTTGCTCACCTTGAGCAAATGAGCAAAACACAGACTAAAGTCGCTCAGCTACAGCTGGATGAATCGTGCCAGCATGGTGACTTTGTCTCACCAAGTGCGTTTGAAATCTCGGGCATCGATGTGCTGAAAGAAGAACAATTTGGTCCAATCTTGCACATTGTTCGCTTTAAAGCGTCTGAATTACCGAACGTGGTTGCGCAGATCAACAAGACGGGTTTTGGCTTGACGATGGGTATCCATAGTCGTAACGAAACCACGTACCGTTGGATTGAGAAACACGCTCGAGTGGGTAACTGCTACATCAACCGAGACCAAGTTGGTGCTGTGGTTGGCGTACAGCCGTTTGGTGGTCAAGGCTTGTCGGGTACTGGCCCGAAAGCTGGTGGTCCACACTACCTATTCCGCTTTACTCAACATCTTCTTGCTCAAGCAGAAAACGCATAAGGAGTCGCATTATGGTTCATCAGATCACCTATTTTAAAGATGCATTCTCTGCGTGGGAGCAGTGGAATCTGACTGATTTTGATTACAAATGCGAGCATGTTCTGGCATTTAAATCTGCATTAGAAGGGCAGCACTCTACCGTTGCCAAAGTGGTTTCTTACCACTTGCAACAAGCATCAACTCTTCTTGCAGAAACTCACCAGTTAGTTGGCCCTACAGGGGAAACTAACGAACTGTATGCCGCAGGACGCGGTGTGGCTTTGGTGATTTGTGAAAACAACATCGAGCCTGCTGATAATGCGTTATACAGTGCTTTTGCAATGATCACCTGTGCCTTAATTGCAGGCAACAGCGTGGTCGTTTGCAGTGACAATGCAGAGCTAAACCAACTGGTTAAGCAAGCTGTAGCGTTGGCAAACTTCCCATCTAACTTAGTCCAGGTTGTTGCGTACGATGCGTCTGCCCCGTTGCTTGAGAGCGATGTACGTAGTGTGGGTTATGTTGGGCGTTCACAGGTTGAGCATGCGCTCAATCTTCAACTAGCTAAGCGTGACGGTGCAATCGTCGGCTTAGTTTCTGAAACGGATTTAGAGTCACCGAAATTGGCTCATGATCCTCATCTCTCGTTGCGCTTCATTACCGAGCGCACTCGAACGATAAATATTACCGCGGTGGGTGGTAACGCGACTCTACTCGAGTTGGGGAACGAAACTCACTAACCTGACTTGTGATACCAATCTGGAGTAACTGGACTGAGAGCCGGTCCAGATTGGTTTCTTATACTCTGATGTATTGCTGAGACGGTAAAATATCAGGGCAGGCAAGGAAGGAAATAATTATAACGAGGACTATCTAATGATAGAAAATAGCTTTGCTATCACGTCCACTTTTGTGGCGTATTTACTGATTATGGTTGCTATTGGCGTTTACGCGTATAAGAGGACTTCCAATTCATCTGATTACTTCCTAGGTGGCCGTAGCCTAGGTCCGTGGCCTGCTGCATTATCTGCAGGTGCTTCAGACATGAGTGGTTGGTTGCTGCTAGGCTTGCCTGGCTATGCGTACGCTGCGGGTATCGAGGCCTTCTGGTTAGCCGGCGGTCTACTTCTTGGTACATGGGCAAACTGGCTCATCAGTGCAAAACGCCTACGTACCTACAGTATCCAAACTGACGCGTTAACGTTGCCAGAGTTCCTGTCACGTCGCTTCAACGATAAGTCGAAACTGATCCAGACAATCTCTGCGTTTTTCATTCTTCTATTTTTCCTTTTCTACACCAGCTCAGGTTTGGTCGCAGGGGGCAAACTGTTTGAGACGGTATTCGGTCTAGATTACACTTACGCTGTTATCATCGGTACGGTGTGTGTGGTTTCTTACACACTATTCGGTGGTTTCCTTGCGGTATCTTGGACTGACTTAGTGCAAGGCTTGCTAATGGCGGCTGCGCTAATGATTGTTCCTGTTGCTGTTATGGACGGTGGTCTAGGTCAGCTAACTTCTGATCTGCATGACATCAACCCAGAACTTGCAACGCTATGGAATGACGCCAAAGGCGAACCACTGTCTGCGATTGCTATCATCTCTTTAGCGGCATGGGGTCTTGGTTACTTTGGTCAGCCACACATCCTAGCGCGTTTTAAAGCGTCTCGTTCAAACAAAGATCTAACGACTGCACGTCGTATCGCTGTGATTTGGACTGCACTATCCATGGTTGGTGCAATGCTTGTTGGTCTTGTCGGTCTGGTTTGGGTTACGGGTCATCCGGGCACTCAACTAGAAGATGGCGAGAAGATCTTCATGTTATTGGTTAACGCAGTATTCCACCCTGTCGTTGCTGGTATGTTGTTAGCAGCAATCCTAGCGGCGGTAATGAGTACAGCAGACTCACAGCTTCTTGTTTCATCTTCAGCGCTTGCAGAAGATTTCTACAAGCAAGTATTCAAGCCAGAAGCGTCTTCTGAAGAAATCGTAATGATTGGCCGTATTGGCGTTATCGTTATTTCGCTTGTTGCGCTATTCCTAGCAATGACACCAGATAGTTCAGTACTTGGTCTTGTTTCTTACGCTTGGGCTGGCTTCGGTGCTGCATTTGGTCCTGCGGTTGTACTTAGCCTTTACTGGAGCGGTATGAACCGTAACGGCGCACTAGCAGGTATCCTTGTTGGTGGTATCACTATCGTAGTTTGGAAGCAGCTAACTGGCGGTTGGTTTGATGTGTACGAAATCGTACCGGGCATCATCTTCTCTACGCTTGCTATCGTTGTTATCAGCAAAGCGACAGGCGGTGCAGCGCAAGACGTATTAGACCAACATCAATCGTACGAGAAGAAACTAGTTGAACTAGACTAATTACTTCCTTTTACGAACACAAAGCCCGCTTATACAGCGGGCTTTGTTTTATCTGAACTTAATAAACGTTAATGGTGATTGCTTGAGGCCAGATTTTCACGTCGCTTTATTCTTTGTGAGTGTGTTAGTCACGACGAACTTTGGCGTAAATGACGGTGTTACTCAGCTCGCCAGAAGGCGCACGCCGAGCATTGCGTAGCTCACCTTCAAACTCATACCCACAGCGCTCAGCAACCGCACGACTTTTGCGGTTATTCGCATCGGCTAAAATCGCGATTCTTTTCGCGTCCAACGCTTCGAATGCATAGTTTTCAATCGCCGCTACCGCCTCAGAGATATAACCGTAGCCTACCGCGCGATCATCAAGCCAATAGCCAATCTCAAATGCCGGTATCTCTTGATCATGGATCATTAACCCAATGGCGCCGAGTAAACGATCGCTTTCCTTGTCGATTAGGTAGTAGCGCAACTCTTCTTCGAAGTTTTCAAAGTTTGCGATGGCTTTCTCTGTCCCTGCAATCATCGCTTCTAAAGTGAGCACGTGAGGTACCCATGGCAGGTAAACTTCAAGCGTTTTTTGGCTACGAACAACGGCCTGATGTGCTTCTTCTGCACGTTCCAAGCAAGCTGGGATGAGCTTTAAACGTTTGGTTTCCATGTCGAATCTCCTAGGCTTTTATACTCCAATCGTTTCGTAATGCAGGATTCAGAGCGTTATCACTAAAAATCATTTAAACAGAAACACTTAGAGACATCTAGCCTTCGCAACAACATTATTCACTTGGTTTGTAAGGGAGAAGCTGAGAGAATTGAGGCGTTATAAACATAAAATGGTTTGATATGAAACTTCTAGTAAGAAACTTAGCTCGTGAGACGACAGAGCAAGACATCCGTACTCTGTTCTCAAACTACGGCAAAGTTGAGCTTTGCACCGTCGTGCTTGATCAAGAGACGGGTTTATCAAAAGGGTTTGGTTTTGTGATCATGCCGGATGAAGCCGAAGCCGTTGCGGCGTTGGAGGCACTAAACCTGTCTTCAGTACACAAGAGCAAGATTCGTGTGAAAGTCGCACAAGACTAGTATTTTTGCCTTTCAAGGTGAAAGATAAAACCAGCTGAGAGGCTGGTTTTTTAGTGCCTTAATTTTGAGAGGTTGCTACGGTTACTTGAGGCGAAAATATTTGCTGGTATACGCAGACTTCTCGTTCTTTTCCCTGCATTTTGATGATGTGATTGTCGATATACGTCATGCCCAACTTTTGAATGACTGATTGAGATTGTCTGTTTTCGACCAAGTGCATCGCTTTTAGGCCCGATAACTCAAAATGTGTTCTGGCAAATTGAATTAAAGCCATTGACGCTTCTTGAGCAAACCCATTACCCCAATAATCGACGCCAAGCCAATACCCTAATGTGCCGACTCCCTCCGAGATGTTTAGCAGACTAACAGCACCAATTAACACTTCGTCTTGACGCAGGGTAATAGCATATATGACCCCGCTACGCTTTTGATATACGCCAACATGGCTCTTAATCCAAACTTGTGCCATCGGCTCTTCATAGGGATGAGGAATATTTGCCGTCATATCTGCAATGCTCTTGTCTCCTGCGAGTCGTGCGACTGTTGCGCTGTCTGTCGGATGAAATGGGCGAAGAATAAGCCTTTGTGTCGTGAGCGTTGGTTGAAGCGTCATCGTGCGTCCTTGAGATGAGTCAGTATCGTGGAAATTGCAGATTCACAATGTAAATCAGGCATGTTTAAACAACCAAGTAATGCCTGAATCGAAAATGTGAGTGAAAGCCATATTTAAAACGCCATAAAATTGATCATTGCAGATTGAAATAGCGAGTAGCAACAATTGCTTATGTGTGATGTGTCGTATTATTACACACATAAGCGCGTTCGTTCATAATAATGGTACAAAAGTTGAGGTCTGACCAATGTCTCAATTTTTTGATACTTTCGTCCAATTTTTTGAAGATAGGACACAAAAAATTAAAGGGGCTTTTTTATTGTGGAATTATTTTGAACAAAATATGTCAATTGTCAGTAGTACTGAAAAACAGGGAGAAGAGAAATGCCGGATATATATTGCGCAGCTTGTAGAAAATCAACGCAACATAAAGTGATCATGAAGCGTTGCGAGCCACAGCCCGTTGATTCGTTGACAGGTAAAGTGGTGAGTTTTACACAGCTGATGGCGAAATTTGTATCAGGTGAACACTACTACGAGATGGAACCACAATACTACTGCCGATGCTGTAATCATCGTGCAATTGGAGAAGTGATTCCTCATCCTACCAGGCATACGTCGGCAGCTCTCTAATTCAGAGCGATAGCTATGATTAATAGCTAAACAGGGCGGCTTGCTTGCCCCGCACGCCAGATCTATAAAGGCGTATCACACGCTTTCAAATTTGCGACTCTACGGGAGCCGCTAGATTACTTTTGTTCTTCATACTCGGTTATGGAGAGAGCGGCAGTAATCGCAGCCCTTTCCTTCCTTAGTTATTTTCGAATTATTCTCTGCTGAATTTCACATGCTGTGCATTTGATGGTTTGCAATTGTTTAAGCAACGATTAATGTGATGCTTCCTGAGTGGTTACAAGGATGTGGTTAATGAGTTACCAATTGGACCGGATTGATTTACACATTTTGAGAGTGCTTCATTCAAGAGGCAGAATTCCAGTTGTTGAACTCGCAAAGCAGATCAACTTAACGACCTCGCCGTGTTCTGACCGCGTGAAGCGGCTAGAAAAAGAGGGGTATATCAATGGCTACCATGCTGAGCTGAATGCGGAAAAATTAGGGTTGGATGTGCAAGTATTTATCCATATTCGCTTAGACCAAACCAGTTTTTCCATTTTTGAAAAGTTTGCGAAAGCCGTCGAATTGATGCCGGAAATTGAAGAGTGTTATTCGCTCTCTGGGGACTTCGATACCATGATAAAGGTTCGTGTTAAGAGCATGAAAGCGTATCAGGAGTTTATGTCGAGTAAGTTAGGCACGCTTCCAGGCGTAATCCAGACTCGCAGTGAAGTGGTAATTGAAGAACATAAAACAGGATTTGGCGTAAACCCGGAGCTCCTTGGTTAGGCGAGGCTGATGTCTATGACCGCAGCGCTTATGCGTTGAGCCCCGTTATTTAGCGTGGCTTGGCATATTACTTTTTCAAGATCAAAAAAGGAGCCGAAGCTCCTTTTTGATAAATCGGTGAGCGACTATGCGCCGATAAAGGTGCTGATAACACCAATCAAACCACCAAATACGCCACCCCAAACGACTAGCCAGCCAAGGTGTTCTTTAATCATTTTTTGCACCATTTCTTTGACCAGTGCGGGTGTTAACTCGCTCAAGCGCTGATCAATGATGCCTTCAATGTTCTGCTTTATCTCATCCATCATAGCAGGAGACTCGAACTGCTCTTTCAGTGCTTCTTTGATGTTATCGCTCTTGCTCAACTCAATAATGGATTCTTGCATCTTTTCGACGAAAGGCTGCCGCATAGGTTGTAATGCCTCCGCGCCGCCAAACATTGCTAGCATGCCGCCAAATTGAGAGCCTTCGATCACTTCTACCAAAGAATCAAATGCTGGATTTAAATCCACTTTCTCAATCACAGGTTGAAGATCGATGTTTACACCGCCCGCCATTTCTTTGTTCAAGAATCGATCGATGTTCGCTTCGGTAAAGAACTGCTCCATCATCAAGTTTTTGATGGCCAGTTTAAACTCTTCAAAGCGCGCGGGGATCACGCCAGAACCGTATAATCCAGGCACTTTTTCAAACAGCATGTGGATGGCAAGCCAGTTAGTGATGGCGCCTGAGAACGCAAACAGCCCCGCATACCAAAGGTAGTCGTTTTGTAATTGATGACCTCCAGCCATCAAAGCGATAGCGAGGACATTCGTTAGCAAACTTTTGTTCATAGTGACCAGTTATATGTGAATATCGGAATAAATAAGTGGGCCTGATTCTATACCTAAGTCACATTGAGATGCTAGGTTTTGCCGTGATGAGTGACCGTGTTGCGAAGGGATAAAAATGGATGTGCAGAAAAACAAAACCCGACAATTACTGTCGGGCCACTGCTTTTTCTTAGAAAAACTAAGATTCTATTTTTAATTTTAGATGCGGTAGATCTTACAACAAAGTTGGCATTTCCATCTTTCTGAGTAGCCGAATAGCTTGTCAGCCCAACTTGGTTTGAGTTGTACGATCTGCATTGAACCACATTTACACATAAGCTAATTACCTTATTGTTAATCTAATAACTAAGCCATCTATTGAGTATAGCTGTTTCTCAAAAAGTGAAATGACAAATGAAGACGGCTCAAAACTCTGTATTGTGTTCATTGCAATGGATACGCAACGAGGCGGTATATTAGCAGAAAAAATGTGAGCTTTATCATGGAGGGTGTTTCATATATGAGAAACTATAATGGCTATATGAGTATAGGATTATCAATAAAAATGAAAAACGGCGCTTCATGCGCCGTTTTTATTGGGTTTCTCGCTAATTAAGAAACGTGTTGATTTTCTAACTCTTCAGCGATAAATCCGCCAGTTTGATGGGCCCAAAGCTGGGCATAAATACCGTTGTTCGCGATGAGCTCTTGGTGAGAACCTTGTTCAACAATACTGCCTTGATCAAGTACGATGAGGCGATCCATTTGTGCGATGGTCGACAATCGGTGCGCAATCGCAATAACGGTTTTTCCTTGCATTAACTCATTCAAGCTTTCCTGGATGGCTGCTTCGACTTCTGAATCCAGAGCCGATGTAGCTTCATCCAGTACCAGCAATGGTGCATCTTTGAGTAGCACACGAGAAATCGCGATACGCTGACGCTGGCCGCCAGACAGTTTTACTCCGCGCTCACCAACTTGCGCATCGTACCCGACATTACCAAATGGGTCGGTCAGTGTTTCGATAAACTCATGGGCATGCGCTTGCTTGGTGGCTTTCAACAAATCTTCTTCTGTCGCATCTGGGTTGCCATACAAAATATTGTCGCGAATCGAGCGGTGTAGCAGAGAAGTATCTTGGGTCACCATACCGATCTTTGAACGCAAAGAGTCTTGTGTGACTTCTGAGATGTTCTGTCTATCGATCTTAATGCTGCCGTCTTCGACATCGTGGAAACGAAGTAACAAGTTCACCAGAGTTGATTTTCCGGCGCCGGAGCGCCCAACCAAGCCGACTTTCTCTCCTGGTTTGATGTTGAGATCGAGGTGGCTAATCACGCCTTTATTCTCACCGTAATGGAAGCTGACGTTATCAAAGTGAATGCCACCTTCAGTGACAACTAAGTCTTTTGCGCCTGGTTTATCTTTAATATCAATTGGCTTAGAGAGCGTTTTCATTCCATCGACTACGGTTCCCATATTTTCAAAGAGGGCGCCAACTTCCCACATGATCCACATCGACATACCATTTACGCGTAATGCAAGGCTAACAGCAATCGCAATCGCGCCAACGCTGATGGCACTATCCAACCACAGGTAAATCGATAAAGCAGCAACGGAAAACACCAAAATATAGTTTGAGATCTCTACAGCAACGTCGAAGCCGGTCACTAGGCGCATTTGACGATAGACCGTATTCAAAAATCCCTTCATGCCTTGCTCAGCATATTGGGTTTCGCGCTGGCTATGAGAAAACAGTTTGACCGTTTGAATATTGGTATAGCTGTCGACGATGCGTCCGGTCATTGTCGAACGTGCATCGGCCTGCGCTGAAGCGACGTCTTTAAGCTTAGGAACGAAATAGATTTGGATAGCGATGTAAGCGAGCAGCCAGACGATCATTGGGATCATCAAGCGCCAGTCTGCCGTTGCTAACATAATGATCATGCTGGTGAAGTAAACCGTAACATAAACAAACACATCCATAGCTTTCATGACGGTTTCGCGCACAGCTAGTGACGTTTGCATGACTTTAGTTGCAACTCGGCCTGCAAAATCATCTTGATAGAAGTTTAAGCTTTGATTGAGCAAATACCGGTGTGCAAGCCAGCGGATAGACATTGGATAGTTGCCCAATAATGTTTGGTGAACGAGCAACGAATACACGATCACCAAAATGGGCATGACAACCAACAATAAGGTTCCGTAGAAAATTAAATCTGCTTTATTGTCTTGCAAGAACGTTTCTGGATTGCTGGTAGACAACCAATCAACCAATTGTCCCATCGCGCCAAACAACATAACTTCAACGACAGCAACAATCGTGGCCATCAAAGACATGATGATCAAAGGCTTTTCGTAGCCGCGGGTATAATAACGTAAAAAAGCGAGCATCCCTGAAGGAGGCTGATCTGGTGTAGATTTGGGGAACGGCTCTGTAAAGCCTTCAAATCGTTTAAACATAACTCATCCTAAAGTTAAAACAGTGCCATTTGGGGTGGCTAAATCCATTGATTCACGCAGCTTTGGACGAAGTCGCGTGTATAAGGGTTTTTGGCTGCTCCTCGAGAAAGCAGACGGATTGACGAGAGGGGCGAAAAAACAGTCTAACCGATTGTGTTTTAAATGTAACTAGTTGGTTATGGGTGTGGTTGTCTATGGTTCTGATTCTTATGATGAATTCTTCGCATGTTCATCGCGATGCCATAAAACCTTAAATCTGCATAGTGACAATAAAATTTCGGGAGAAATAAGCTAAGTGCAGTGAAAATTACTTCTAGGTAATTAAATTAATTGTGAAAACAGCAAAACTGAAGTTAACAATAAATTTACAATCTCCTCATTCTAGTGATAAGGAATGTATTGGATGCTATTACACGAATCAGTGACCCAATTTGCTAATGGGAAAGAAGAAAGCACGCAAAGTGCTCAGCGCCAAACCGCAAACTGCGTAGTGATGGTGCCACCGAAAGAGTTTCGTTTTAATGAAGAAACCGCACAAGATAATGAGTTCCAACATAAAGTGTCACTCAGCCAAGAAGAAGTCTCGCGTAGAGTGATGGCCGAGTTCGCGAGTATGGTAGCAACGCTGCGTCAAGAGGGCGTTCAAGTTGTTGAGTTTGATTATCCAGCTTCAGATGTTTCGACGCCAGACGCGGTATTTCCAAACAACTGGTTTAGCACTACGCCAGATGGCACGTTGTACACCTTTCCAATGGCCTGTGAAAACCGTCAAAAAGAAGTGCGTCCTGATGCGCTTGTGGCGGCACTAGCGCAAGCTGGGCGAGAAGTTCATCGACGTAGCAGCCTAACTGAATATCTTGATGAGCAAGCGTATTTAGAAAGCACGGGTGTGATGGTATTTGACCACTTAAATAAAACGGTCTACGCCGCACTTTCACAACGTTGTGATCGTCTGGTTTTAGAAGATTACGCCGATCGCATTGGCTATGAACGAGTGATCTCTTTCCAAACCCGTTTGCCGTCTGGTGCGCCTATTTACCATACCAACGTGATGATGGCTGTGGGTGAGCAGTTCTGCGTGATTTGTGACGAAGTGATCCCAGAATTTGAGCGTCGTTTTGTTCTGAAATCACTCGCCAAAGATAAGCAAGTGATCTCTATTTCGATTGAGCAAATGAACCAGTTCTGCGGCAACATTCTTCAGTTGGAAACCATCAATGGAGACAAAGTCATTGCGATGTCGCAATCGGCATACGATGCTTTCTCTCCTGCACAAAGAAATCAACTTGCGACGCACGGTAAATTGCTGCCATTCGATGTTTCTACCATAGAATCTATTGGTGGTGGCTCGGTTCGCTGTATGTTGGGTGAGGTATTTTTGCCTAGTCGACAAGCGGTGTTATAAACAATATTGCGCAGTTTTGCTTGCAAATGCAGGTGACGTTCATTCTATCCCAAATAATAAAACCGTTAGCCTCGAGGCAGTACGAGGCTGACGGTTTCACTTTCTAGCTTCTTCCTAGGATATTCCGAGCTTAACCCATACTCTCGCGCAAAGACTTGATGTCTTTGGATGGTGGCGCACCAAATAAACGGCTGTATTCACGGCTAAATTGAGAAGGGCTTTCGTAACCCACTTTAAACGTAGTCGCCATGGCATCGAGGTTTTCTGTCAGCATTAAACGCCGAGCTTCGCTGAGTCTTAATTTCTTTTGAAATTGCAGTGGAGTCATGGATGTCATAGAACGAAAGTGAGTATAAAACGCCGATTTACTCATGCCACTGTAGGCGGCTAACTCACTGACACTTAACGGCTTTACGAAATTATTCTTCAACCAATCAATGGCCTTCGCGATTTGATGGCTGTGACTTCCTGCAGTCACGATTTGATTAAGACGAGCGCCCTGTTCGGTGATTAACAGTCGATAAAAAATCTCTCGCTTAATGATCGGCGCTAAAATTTTGGTGCTTTGTCCTTCATCCAGCAGCTCTATTAAACGCAGAAAGGCGTCAAGTAATGGCTCCGACAACTCTCCAACCGCTATGCCTTTTTGTGCTTCTTTGCTTTGATTAAACGTCAGTTCACTATCGACAATAAGTTGAGATATTTCAGTCAGATCCAGCTCCATAATCACCCCTAAATAAGGTTTATCTTCACTGGCTTCAATGATATTGGCGATAATCGGCAAGTCGACAGAGGAGATCAAAAAGTGGTTCGCATCGTAAACAAAGCTATCTTCACCCAACAACACGCGCTTTCTCCCTTGAGCAATTAAGCAAATACTTGGGTTGTGGGTGTAGCTTGTCGGTGGTGTTGGGGTTGCCCAACGACTGAACCTTAATCCTGGAATTTCTGTGTCATATTGGTTCGCGCCATTTGCCCATTTCTCAATGTGCTTGGCAAGCTTTTCTATTGCACTGGCCAGGGTTGACGAAGTGTTTGACGGTACCTCTTGCATAAGTCAGTGCTCTCCTCTGGTTGGCCTCAGGTTCGGGGTTAACGGCATGCGATTTCTGCCTTTGTAGTTAACGCCTCTTCGGAGTCAATTAAGCGACTTCATTAAGCATAGTTATAACAGTTCATTTCTTTAAGTAAAGAATATTGGGCAAGTGTCTATTTCGAGGTTAAGCGATCAGAGAGTGATCTTTCTGGTTGGTTTTTGAGCGGGTTAATTGTCTGTCATGAATTTTATTATTTAATAGTCAAGTGCTTATGTATAGATGAGTTTTTATTCCGTTTTTTCTAACCGGTCTCAAGTATGGTTGTCTTTTGTATTGGTTTGGAATATTGGGCAAGTATTAGCAATGAATAGGCTAACGGTCATCTATCAAAGCGCAATACAGTGAACCCATGGTTTGGTGAGTTGTAAGCACTCAAGAACACTATTTGGAGTCATGATGAATAACAAAAGCAATACTCAAATCCCTGACGTACTGCAAGCCGGTGTATTTCAAGGTCGAGGCATTTTCGAGTTTGGTGAAAAGAATGAAGCGTATGCGGATTACTTTACCGGTACGAGTTATCTGGCGTTGCTCAATCAGCCTGGTCTTATCGTGGCGAACGTAACGTTTGAACCAGGGTGTCGCAATTTTTGGCATATTCATCATGAAGGTGGGCAGATTCTGTTAGCTACAGGAGGACGAGGTTGGTATCAAGAATTTGGCCAACCAGCAAAAGAGTTGAATGTTGGCGATGTCGTGCATATCGCGCCAGGTACTAAGCATTGGCATGGCGCAGCTAAAGACAGTTGGTTCTCACATGTAGCAATAGAAATACCGGCTGAAGGCGCAAGTAATGAATGGTGCGAACCAGTCTCTGATCAAGAGTACATGCAACTAAAGTAGCCCGAGCTAAGTTTTCAGTGAGAAAAGGGAATCTCGATGAGACAGGCATACCGTTTCAATCAGTGGGTGAGATGCGTTTTGGTGAGTAGTGCCTGGATGTTTCCCTGCATTGTAAACGCAGAAGTTAATAGTGCTGGATTGGAGGAAAATATGGTGAAAATTCGTTTTATTTTCGATGATTGCAGTGTTTTAGGCACATTGAAGAGCAGTGCGAGTACAGACGATTTTGTTCGTCAATTGCCTCTTATATTAGATCTACAAGACTACGCAAATACAGAGAAAATTGCTTACTTACCGAACAAGTTAACTCGCGAAGGCGCACCTTCAGGAACTCAATCAAAAACGGGTGACATCTCGTATTACGCCCCTTGGGGAAATTTAGTTATCTTTTATAAAGACTTTGGTTACGCGTCTGGGTTAATTAAATTAGGTCAAATCGATGATGGGATTCATTGCTTTATTTCGAAAGAAACAAACCGTGTCACGATCGAAAAAGTAAATTAATGACCCAGTTAACAATGTGAATTATTAATGTAGAAATAAGAACGCTAATAAATATATTTCTAGAACTTCTATGGATTAGAACATCGTTACATAATGGAATCTTGATATGAAAGAATTAAACAAATCTGTTAAATCAATATTAATATTGGTGCTCACTATGACAACGCTATGCACAACGAATATCGCTTCAGCATCAGAAATATTCAGTGATAAAGAGCGAGCTATTATTCCTATTTCTGCTTTTACTGCGAGTGGTGAAATAGAAAAACTAACACAAAGCCTTAATGATGGGTTAGACGCAGGCCTAACGGTCAACGAGATAAAAGAAGTGCTAGCTCAGTTGTACGCGTATGCTGGATTTCCGCGCAGTTTGAATGGACTAGCAACATTTATGACGGTGTTGGAGGAACGTAAAAGCCAAGGTATTACTGATACCTTAGGGCGAGAATCAAGCGCGTTACCTAACGATAAAACCAGCTTAGAATTTGGCGCTGAAAACCAAACACAACTTGTTGGTGCAGAAGTAAAAGGCGCGCTATTCGATTTTTCTCCGCAAATTGATGAATACCTAAAAGCACATTTGTTTGGTGATATTTTTGAACGCGATGTGCTCACTTGGAAAGAGCGTGAAATTGCTACGATTGCAGTATTAGCAAATATGAACGGTGTTAATAGCCAATTAGCAGCTCACTATAATATCAGTATGAATAACAATGTTTCTATTCAAGAGTTAGAGGAATTTATTGTTGTATTAAGTGAGTGCTGTGGTGAAAGTGTGTCTAACAATGCTCAATCGGTCCTAAAAACAGTTTTGGAAAAATAAATATTATTTGGCCAATCATATCAATTAGAAAGGAATTCGTTTATGAAAAATAAATCATCATTGTTTATTTGGTCTGTGCTGTTGTCGACGGGATTTATGCTTCCAATTGCTCAAGCAGCCGATGGTAACTCATCTTCGCAGCAAGTTTATCGCTCTGCTGATCAGAAATCGTTTCAAGGACCTGAAAACCTATTTACCGGGAAAGTTAACGTCGAGATGTTGTTTCCTGAAAACGAAGTTGCAAACTACAGCGCCGCCTATGTCACTTTTGATGCAGGAGCTCGAACCGCTTGGCATACTCACCCAGCAGGACAACACATGATCGTCACTTCTGGTACCGCACTTACAGGAACGCGTGATGGGCATGTAATTCGATTTGCTGCTGGTGATAGTGTCTGGTGTCCGCCTGGTATCGACCATTGGCACGGTGCAACACCAAATGCGCCAATGACTCACCTAGTGGTTACGGCGTCAAAAGACGGTGAAAACGTTATCTGGAAAGAGCAAGTTACCGATGGTCAGTATGCAGCAGGACAGCAATAACAAAGCCCACGTTTTTATAGCGAGCGCAGAGGTTTTACTCTGCGTTTTTTATTGTCTTGTTGGGCCAACCAAGCGCATTTCCCAATCCTCGACTTCGCCAGTTTCTAGGCGGCGCTCGACCAACTTGCCCCAAGACTCGACTAACGGCAGCTCAGACAGCTGGGTGAGTTCTTCTCTATTTAAACAGCCAGTGAAAACCGCGCCCATGATGCGAGCCAGTGGCCATTCTGGATAAGGTCTTTCACACAGAATAATTTCGTCACCTGCACCGATATCGCCTTCCTCCAACACTCGGAAATACCAGCCTGTTCGAAGCGTATCTTGCAGTCTCCTAGCCATGTCGTGTTGGTCAAATCGTACGTTAAGCTTCCAACAAGGCATGCGACCTTGCGACACTTCCAGTAGTGTTGAGCCGATACGGATTTTATCTTTCAAGCAAATCGTGGATTCGGTTACGCCTTCGGAGCTGATGTTTTCGCCAAAGCTGCCAGCGGATTGGAAAATTGTTCTTTTTCCTAATTGTTGTTGCCAGATTGGGTAGTGCTCGCTTGGGTAAATATGAAGCGCTTTTTGAATGCCACCATGAAAGCGTGGATCGCCTTGCTCATCACTGGTAAAACCAAGCTCTGTTGCGTGCTGGCGATCGGGCAACACTTGTTTGTTGATTGCGCTTTGCGCTCCATGAGCATAAGGGACAGTTTTCCCTGCTAGCACAGCTTTTACGACGCCGATTTTCTTCATGTAACCTCCTTATTGTTTGAATGAGAGATAAAGTGTTTATCTTCATTCGCGATGCGGAGCATGATAGCCTAGTGAACTTGTGTCGGAATAGGGATGAAAAGACAATCAACAATGCTAACTCGCCAAATTGATTCGAAGTCAGGCGTCATGACCTCCAATGAGATGATGGCCGCGAATCCCCATTCTCCTGTTTTGGTGAAAACCATCGACATGCCAAAAGGTTACATTGATGCGCTGCATCAACACACTTGGCATCAAATCATCTTTCCTATTAAAGGGTTATTGCAAACGCAAACGGAGCATTACCAGCATTTGGTTCCACACACCTCTGCGTTATTTGTTCCTGCGGGTGTTCAACACGAGTCGATTGCTCTAAGCAACACGATATTTGTTGGCATTTACCTCAACCCTGAGTTTGGCGCAACGTACGAGCAACAAGTGAGAACCATTGCTCTAACGCCGTTTTTAAATGAGCTTTTACAAGAGATTCGCAGGCAGTGTGAAAATGAGGCAAGCCATGAAGAAGTGCTGCATTTGCTGGCGGTGTTGCATGATCAAATTTTGAAAAGCAACGTGCAGACATTTCAGTTGTTGCTGCCACAAGATAGACGATTAAAACTGATTTTCGAGCAGTTGACCGACGAGCCGGCGTTGAGCTGTTCGCTAAAAGAGTGGGGGGAGAAAATTGGGGCGTCTGAGCGCACTTTATCACGGTTGTTCGCCAAGGAATTCAACACTTCATTTCTGCTTTGGCGGCAACAAATTCGGCTAATTTACTCGCTTTCTTTGTTAGATGAATCGTTGCCAATCCAAGCCATTGCAGACCTAGTGGGTTATCAAAACGACTCATCCTACATCAAAGCATTTAAAGCCTATTTTGATATGACGCCACAACAGTTTAGAGTGAACGGCGCATCGCGCAGGTAGAAATACAGAGTTTCGACTTCACTTAATGCTTTTGAGTAGAAGTTACGAAACTTTCTTTGTGAATTTCAATTGCATGGTATGAATAACAATGGCACCAACGATAAATACTCGAGTGAATCAATTCTGTTTTGGTCAACCCAAAACGTCGCTGTCGTTGGAAAAAGAGCCCCTCAAACCGCTTGCTCAGAGCAAGGTTCGGGTGAGGCTCGAAGCTACAAATATTAACCCAAGTGACTTGCTTTCTATTCATGGTGTTGGGCAATACCGTCGCGTTCACGTACCACCTCGCGTGCCCGGATTTGAAGCGGTTGGGCGTGTGGTGGAAGTCAGTGCTGTTGATCAAACTGGCCTTCAAGTTGGGCAAAAAGTGTTGGTGGCGATGAGTGGTACTTGGCAATACTACATAGATGCTTCGCCTGAGAATCTTTTTCCGCTACCTGAAAGTTTGGATAACGGCTATGCCTGCCAGTTGTACATCAACGCTCTAACCGCGTGGGTTATCATCACTAAAGTGACCAAGCTAAGCAAAGACGATGTGGTGATCATCAATGCGGCGGGTTCGGCGATCGGTAAGATATTTGCCCAGCTCGCCCATTCACTGGGTTTTACACTGATTGCTGTCACTTCAAAGCCAGACGAGTATCCGTACGATACGATTCCAGTGTTGGACGCGAAGCAAGACTTACACGCGCAACTGCAAACGCGCAAACTGCCACAACCAACGGCCGCTTTGGATGCGATAGGTGGTGAGGCTGGCACGTATCTCATTCGTACCTTGAAAGAAAATGGCCAATACATCAACTACGGAACGTTGTCGTTAGCGCCTTATACGCCTGCGTTTTTTGAATCGATGAAGACCAACAACATCGACTTTAGCCCCTTCTTTTTGCGGTATTGGGAAGAATCGGTAGGTAAAAGCGTGAGAAAGGCGGTATTCGCTGAAATGTTAGACCATTTTATTGCCAACGATATAAAGTTAAATGTAGCGTCTGAGCTGCCGCTAGAGGATTTTCAAACTGCGATTGAAATGGTTGAGCAACGCTCATCGGCGGTGTCAGGAAAAATCATTTTGACGCTATGAATTACAGTGAGTCTGTTGAGAAAAGGGAGGATAAAATCCTCCCTTTTTTGATGGGTTATTTGTAATGATGGGACTATTTTAGATGGAAAATTTGCTCTGTCTCGAGCGATGTCATCGTACGTACTTGACGCCAAATATAATAAAAAATACCGAACATCATTAACATGCTTGGAATTGCAATCATCGGGTAGCTGTAAAGCGTCATCTTACCCAACTCTTCATTAAAGGCAGCCGTGCCCGAAGGACTGGTCACGATCCAAGTCGCAAGGAAGTAGTTCATCGCGGATGAGAACGCAAAAGTACTCGCAAACAGATAGTTTGATGACATTAGACAACGTTCAAATGCCTCTGATTGACCGTTCTCTTTCAAGCGTTCGTTAATCAGCGATAAATTCAATACCGTGTCATTCAGTACTAACTTCTGCATCAGTGGGTAGCGGGTAAACGTTGAGCCCAAAACCGCTAAACCGATCAGGCCAGGGATCAGGGCTTCTTTCAAGGCTAACCAACGTGTATCGAGCTCTAACAAGCCAATGCCGCCAGTTAATAAAACACTGATAAAGCCAAGTGCAGAAATAAAGTTAAATTTCTTGTTCCGGACAAGGTCCATACCGCCGTAAATGATAGGAAATAGCAAAGCGACAACCAGCGCCATTGCTGTTCCTAGGTGTTCATCGCCGCTAAACTTCATCAAGATAAAGGAAGGGATGAATACGTTAAAAAGAATCTCGAATAGGGGATTCGGCTTTTTCGCCGTCGTGTTACTCATAATGTTTTACTGACTCTACTCTATGTCGGCTGTTATTGTACTTTGACGAGAAGTGTTCATCTAGTCGCGCTTGATGTAAAGCGTTAAAGCGCCGAGTTGTGTAACGACTTATGAAATAGACCGGAGCATAGCCAGTTAGTTGACATGATTGACTACTTTTTTTGTGTCTTAATCGCTCTCCCTCTGCGAAATGATCTGATTGCGTGCTCTGAATAATCGAGTCGCCACGGTGTTGTGATTAAGCTCTAAGACTTGAGCAATTTCATTATGATTAAACCCGACTACGAGTTTTAAGACCAATGGCTCTCGGTATTTGGGTTCGAGAATCATCATTTGTTTTTGAAGCCAATCTTGTGCCATGTCGTGGTCACTGCCAGGGTAGTTTTTTGCCTGTATTACACACTCATCAATATCGACAAAATCGTACTGCTTTTTATCAAAGCGCCGAGCATTCTCACGACGCAAAATGGTGATGAGCCAAGGCTTCGCGGCATTGGGATCATTTAAGTTATCAAAGAATCGCCACGCTTTCAGAAAGGTTTCTTGCGCCAAATCTTCAGCAAGGTGGTGATCTTTGCACAGCCAATATGCGAGACGATAGATATCTTGGTATCGCTCCTTCGTCAGTGCTTCGTATCGTTTGTGTTTTTCCATAGCATTAAGATCAGAAGTGTAGAGCTGAGTAGCAAGGTAACCTCTGAAGCTCAAAGGTTACCTGCGGTTTCGTCCTTGCCCGCTTAAAATGGCTGGGTAGAAAAAC
Organism: Vibrio sp. D3; assembly: GCF_043995865.1. Classification (NCBI taxonomy): domain Bacteria; kingdom Pseudomonadati; phylum Pseudomonadota; class Gammaproteobacteria; order Vibrionales; family Vibrionaceae; genus Vibrio; species Vibrio sp. D3. The sequence continues at coordinate 1,212,993 of NZ_CP171886.1, forward strand.
GTGAGTATTGAAGGGCGTCTGCGACTTCTTGAGCTTTAGATTCTGAAGTCATGAGATGCAGCAATTTAAGGGCGGCTTGATAGCTAACTAGGCTGCCGTTTGAGGTGATGACACCCTCATCAACAACAAAATTCTGGTCGACCTGTACATCAACTGCTGGATAGTCTTTTTGTAATCCGTTTTCACCTCCTGCCCATGTCGTCGCTTTCTTACCGTTTAACAGGCCAGCCTCGGCCAATAGATACGCACCAGAGCAATTACTTGCCATCCAATCTGCCGCCTTTGATGTGGTTTGAATAAAGTGAATGAGATCCTTGTTTTCGATTAGCGCATCCATGTCGTAGCTGGATGTTAAAACCAGCACGTCGAGTTCCGGCTGATCGCCAATCCAAGCATCCACACCAATTTTTAATCCCTCTTCAGTGGTGATGGTTTTCTGTTCAGAGACGGAAATAGTGACTACTTCATAATCGCTAAACCAAGTCAGACGACTTGCAACGCCAAAGACCTCTAAAGGCGCAGTAACATCAGAGGTCAGTACGCCGTCGTAAACTAGAATGCCAATGCGTTTATCCGTCGCATGTGCCGTTTGAAGCACCCCAAAGAATAGGACTAAGGTCGCTATCAATAGTTGTAGTGCATTCTTTAATCCATTTTTACCCATTGTTTTTCCTCGCTAACAGAGCATCAAGTTATTGAGATTCATTATATTTGGGCTGATTGGTGATTGAAGAGCCACTTTGTCTTTACTAAAGTGAATAAAGTTCACGAATGGAATGCACGAGTTTTATGGATAAGATACGGTCCCTACGATTTTTTATTGCCACTTTAGAAGGTGGCAGTTTTGCTGCGGCCGCCAAAGCGTATGGCACAGACCCTTCTACGGTGAGTAAGGCCATCCATCGTCTTGAAAGCGACTTGGGAATACAGCTTTTCCAGCGTTCTACGCGACAGATCCGTCTGACAGAAGCCGGTCGTCGATACGCAAATACCGCTAGGTTTGTACTGGACGAACTGACGGCGTGTGAGGATTCATTGAAAAGCCACAATGATGCGCTTTCAGGGCTGCTTAAGATTAACGTGCCAGTCTCCTACGGTCGCCTTTACATTCGCCCTTTATTAAAAGAGTTTTGTCGCCGCTACCCCAGCATCACTATCGATATTCATTACGATGACGCCTACGTTGATATTATTGAGCAAGGGATTGATGTGTCGATTAGATCTGGTGTCGTTCAGGACAGCCAGTTGATTGTGCGTCAGCTGAGTCCTATCGATTTTATTATTTGTGGCAGTCAGGATTACTTAACACGGCATGGTGTTCCGAGTGGCCCAGACGCATTCAATGACCATTCTTGGGTTCGTTTTCGTTTTAAACAAACGGGGAAACTGTTGCCGATTCGGATGCCAGAATCAGACGGTGCAAGTGAGTATAACCCCGAGAGAAATTTTATTGTAAATGACGGCGAATCCATGGCAGAGCTTTGCGCAGAAGGTTTAGGGTTAACTCAGATTCCTCATTTTATCGCGAGAGACTGGCTCAAAGCGGGGCGTTTAGTGCCGATATTTCCGAGTATGCGCCAAGCAGGAAATGGCGTGTATCTTCTCTATGCCAACCGGGAATATGTGCCCGCCCGAGTGAGGGTGTTCATCGATTTTATCACTCAAGCAATACAGGAGATGGATGAAACGCCATTCCATACGTGGGCTGAAACGTTGCCGATTTACCAACCGAACCAAGGCGATTGAAAACTTCATGTGAGTCTTTGGTTAAAACACTCCAAGCCATATGGTGCTTTTATGGGTTTTTGTTAGGTTATTGGACGTTATTATCGACAAGCGCAGTTTGCTCTTCGTCACTCATAAAGGAAAGACAATGCCAACTAAGATCTTAGTGCCTGCTTTGGCCCTACTTCTCAGCGCATGTGGCGGCGATGGGGAGTCGTCAGCACCTGTAGAAAACGGCTCTCAAAACACAGGTTCCACATCGTCACAAGGCACATTTGCCGAGCAGATGCTCGAAGCGGTCAACAGCGCTCGCTCTACTACACAACAGTGTGGCGCAACCACCATGCCACCTGTTGGGGCCCTGACTTGGAGCTACGATTTGGAAAGCGCCGCTTATCGCCACTCAAGCGACATCGCGAACAGCGATTTCATGAGTCATACAGGCTCTGACGGCAGCAATATGTCAGATCGAGTCAACGCAACGGGCTATGCTTGGAGCACCATTGGTGAGAATGTCGCCGTAGGGCAAAGTTCCATCAACGCCGTCGTTAATGCTTGGTTATCGAGCGAAGGTCACTGCCTCAATATCATGAGTGCGGATTTTGATCAGATGGGCGCGTCGCTTGTCGAAAATCACTCTGCAAGCTACGGGTATTACTGGACTCAGGTTTTTGCCAAACAGCGCTAATGCGATAAAGAAACCTGATAGATAAACTAAAACGCCAGTAGTCACCATCTGCTGGCGTTTTATTATTTACGTCTCTTTTAGCTTGTCAGGTTACGAAGTTTTGGATCATCCGTCAGGTATTCAACAAATTCGATCTCAAAACCTGCAGGGTCAACAAAATACACATTCTTGCGATATGGCTCATCAGCCCCAGGTTGGGCAATCGGATAACCTGCATCGGTCAGTCTTTTTATGATGGCATCGACGTTGTTGGTCACATAAGCAAAATGCGCTAGCCCTACTTGGTGGCCGCCCAACTCGCGGTTCTCTCCTTCACCGTGATCACTCATGGCAATGTATTGATACTCGTCGCCAAAATGTAGCCAGTTTCTTGGCTTGCCACTCCATTCGCCTTTCCCCTCATCACGCACGTACCAATGTGGAAATGCAGTTTGATAAAACTTCAGCATTTCAGGGATGTTTTTCACGACTAAATTAATATGTTCTAGTTGGATCATGATGCGTTCCTTTTTGTCATTTCCTAGCCAACGATGAACATGCTAAAACCTCAAGTTAAGTCGAGGTAAAGAGCTTTTTTAAAATTTTTTAGGGTTGATATCTTTGGATCTTGATACATGGAGAGATTCGGTGGGGTGGTACTTGAATCTGCGAGTTGGGTTAGGTGCTTGCAACCCTCTTTCATCTTTTGTTCGTGCTAATCATTTTCGAGCGAGTTTGTGGTGAGTAGATTCCCAGTCTCACCTAGGTTCGCGGGAATGACGTGAAGAGAGCGCTAAACGAACAACGTCATTCTGAAGGAGCCTAAGCGAGTATTCAGAATCTATTTGCAGCGCGTTTCGATGCTGGTGGTGTTAATTGAATTATCCGCGATTGTAGAACTTGCCACCTTGAGCTCGGAGTGTTGAGATCTTTAGAGTTTGATACAAGCGAAGGTTAGGTGGGGTTGGTGGTTTGAGGTTGAGAGGAGGATTATGTTCAGAACCCTCTAACCGTTGATGCGTCACGTGTATGTGTATGAATTTCTTTCGTTCAAGCTTGCGGTGGGTAGTTTCCCAGTCTCACCTAGGTTCGCGGGAATGACGTGAAGAGAGCGCTAAACGAACAGTGTCATTCTGAAGGAGCCTAAGCGAGTATTCAGAATCTATTCGCAGCGCGTTGTGATGCTGGTGGAGTGAACCGAATTATCCGTGATTGTAGAGCCATGCCCTCCAGTTTGAACTTGGAGTGCTGGGGGATGTACTTACACCCCTCCCCAAAAACCAAAAAAGCCAGCAGTTAGTACCTGCTGGCAAAGTCTTTGGGCTTCTAGGTTTTTTGATTTTATTTCTTGTTACTCATCGCTGTCACGGTGCCCCGATTGGTTTTCAGGGGAAGAAAACACAGCACGGTGCGCTTTGTGCTCAAGAAATTGGAGATTAGTCTTGCTTACGGATTAGGTAGTCAAACGCGCCTAAGCTTGCTTTTGCACCTTCACCCATCGCAATGATGATCTGTTTGTAAGGAACCGTCGTTGCGTCACCCGCTGCGAAGACACCTTCTAGGCTGGTTTCACCACGGCTACCAACTTCAATTTCGCCGCGCTCAGAAAGCGCTACTTCTGAATCTTTTAGCCATTCTGTGTTTGGTACTAGACCGATTTGGACAAAGATACCTGACAGTTCAATCTCTTTGATTTCATCTGTGTTGCGGTCTTTGTACTTCAAGCTTGTTACGCGAGTACCGTCACCCACAACTTCAGTAGTTTGCGCCATCGTGATGATGTCTACGTTTGGTAGTGAGTTCGCTTTGTCGATAAGCACTTGGTCTGCGCGAAGTACGTCTGCAAATTCAAGAACGGTTACGTGCTCAACAATACCTGCTAGGTCGATAGCCGCTTCGATGCCTGAGTTACCACCACCGATAACTGCGGTTTTCTTGCCTTTGAACAACGGGCCGTCACAGTGTGGGCAGTACGCGACGCCTTTGTTGCGGTACTCTTGCTCACCCGGAACGTTCATTTCACGCCAGCGTGCACCAGGGCTTAGGATGACACTCTTACTTTTCAGCGTTGCACCGCTTTCAAGTTGGATGTGAATCAAGCCATCATCTGTGTGCGCTGCGCCCATCAGTTTTTGCGCTTGTTGCTCAGTCACAACGTCTACGTCATATTCTTTTAGGTGCTCGGCTAGGTCAGTCGCCAGTTTTGGACCTTCAGTACGTTTTACCGAGATAAAGTTCTCGATTGCCATGGTGTCCATCACCTGACCACCGAAGCGTTTAGCGACAACGCCAGTGCGAATACCTTTACGCGCTGCGTATAGTGCTGCTGCACTACCACCAGGGCCTCCGCCGACAACTAGCACGTCGTATGGGTCTTTTTCGCTCAGTGCTTTGGCTGCTTTCTCGCTCGCGCCGTCATCCACTTTGTTTAGGATTTCAGTCAGAGACATACGACCTTGACCGAATAGCTCTCCGTTTACGAATACGCTTGGTACTGCCATGATGTCGCGTTGTTTCACTTCATCTTGAAATAGTGCACCGTCGATCATGGTTGCTTTCACTTTCGGGTTGATCGCTGCCATCATGTTGAACGCTTGAACCACGTCTGGACAGTTTTGGCACGACAGTGAAATGAACACTTCAACTTCCAACTTTTTATCTAGCGCTGCGATTTGTTCAATCACTTCCGGCTCTAGTTTGATTGGGTGACCACCAGAGTGCAGCAATGCCAATACCAGAGAGGTAAATTCGTGACCCATTGGTAAGCCAGCAAAGCGAAGTGCTGTGCCTTTTACTGGATTGGTCACCGTCATCACTGGTTTACGTGCGCTTGCGTTGTCGTCACGTTCAACGGTGATAAAGTCGCTCATCTCTGCGATTTGGTTCGCCAGAGACAGAATGTCATTCGATGCTTTGCTTTCATCTAGACTAACCACTAGACGAACGTCTTCTTTTACATTAGCCAGATATTGTTTGAGTTGTTGTTGGATCGCTTGGTCTAACATAGTTGTTGTTACCTTAAATAAACAAAAGAGTGGTTACTCTGGATAAAATCAGTAGGGAGAGAGCAAACCAGGCAGAAGGTCGTCAAGGTATCTAACCTGGAATGCTCTCTAAGTTAAGCGTCAATTAGCATGTCAAATTGAGCTTAAATTCAGTGGCTTAGATTTTGCCTACTAGGTCTAGAGAAGGAGCTAGCGTCTCTTCGCCTTCTTTCCATTTCGCTGGGCAAACTTCACCTGGGTGTGCTGCTACGTACTGAGCTGCTTTCACTTTGCGTAGTAGGTCTTCTGCGTCACGACCGATACCTTCAGCAGTGATTTCCATTGCTTGGATAGTACCTTCTGGGTCGATTAGGAACGTTGCACGGTCTGCAAGACCTTGACCTTCACGCATCACACCAAAGTTGTTTGTGATGTTGCCTGTTTGGTCGCCAAGCATGTAGTACTGGATCTTGCCGATGGTTTCTGAGCTATCGTGCCAAGCTTTGTGAGTGAAGTGTGTGTCTGTTGATACTGAGTACACTTCAACGCCGCGTTTTTGTAGCTCTTCGTAGTGGTCTGCTAGGTCACCTAGTTCTGTCGGACATACGAATGTGAAGTCTGCTGGATAGAAGAAGAATACAGCCCATTTGCCTAGAACATCTTGTTCTGTTACTTCAACGAATTCGCCGTTTTTGTATGCTGTAGCTGCAAATGGTTTGATCTTTGTATTAATCATTTTTACTTTCCTCAGAATGTTTTAGGGTGAGCAGTTCTTGCTTTCGGAAAGTATATTCGCATTGGAACGTGTTTAAGGAAAATCGCTTGTAACTATCCTATTGATAGTCATTTCCTATCTTTCTTAATAGGGAAGCCCGATATAAGTGAGTTTGCTTTGATAGGTTTTATTGAAGAGGAAGGCCAAGTGGTAATAGAGAATAGTGATGATGACCTTTAAGAGATCGTCCGGCTAAGATCGAAAGAACCTGCATTTCGGCAGGCTCTTTCTAATAAGAAGTGGGGAAGCTGATGCTTTTATTTTTTAGTTCAGATTGTCGAGCACCTTGCCGCACAACTTCTTCAGCATGATCATTTCATCCAGCTCTAACGTGATTTTACACATCATGGCGTTTGGCACTGACTTGGCTTGCTCTTTGAGGTCACGACCTTGCTCGGTTAGGTTGAGTACGCGAACGCGCTCATCGGTTTCACTACGACCACGTTCTACATAGCCTTTTGTTTCTAATCGTTTAAGCAGCGGCGTGAGCGTGCCTGAATCCAAATGCAGTTGCGAGCCCAATTCTTTAACGCTGGCGCCGTCTTTCTCCCACAACACCATCATCACTAAGTATTGCGAATAAGTCAGATCAAGTTCGTCCAGCAAAGGGCGGTAAGCTCGGATCACCGCATTTGCTGCACTATAGAGCGGAAAGCAAACTTGGTTTTCGAGTAAAAGTTTATCGTCGTCGGTCATGGTGTTGTCGGTGTAACACTGGCTCATTGGCGTTGCCTACCTGCTCACAGAGAAAGAGAGTAACAAAATAAATTGTGCACAATATAGTTGCAAACGATCTTTACTTCGATATAAGATTGTTGGCAATTAAATTGTGCGCAACTTAAATTAAGAAGGACAATCGCATGACTACTCTATACAAAACTCAAGCTACTGCTTTGGCTGGTCGTAATGGTCAAGTAAAAACAGATGACGGTCTTCTCGAGCTAGAGCTGTCATACCCGAAGGAAATGGGCGGCACAGGTGCAGCAACTAACCCTGAGCAGCTTTTCGCAGCGGGCTATTCAGCATGTTTTTCTAACGCGATTCTGCACGTAGCACGTGAAGGTAAAGTAAACCTGAAAAGTGCACCCGTAACAGCGGAAGTGGGCATTGGTCCGAACGATAACGGCGGCTTTGCACTAACAGTGAGCTTAGCGGTAGAGCTAGATATGCCACAAGAACAAGCATTAGAGCTAACCCGCATTGCACACCAAGTTTGCCCATACTCAAACGCCGTTCGTGGCAATATTGATGTTGCTGTTACAGTAAATGGCGAAGCGATCTAACGATTTAGACATTATTTCTAATAGAAGGAAAGCCTGCGAACGTGCAGGCTTTTTTCGATTATTTGATAGCAGTGCAGAAGCTGACGTCTGCATGGTGCGTTTGTGGATCGTAGCTATGATAAAGTTCGAAGCAAGGTCGACAGTCGTTTTCAATACCAGATTCAACCACTTTGCTCATCAAATCATCCCATGCTTTAGGGTATTGGCTGAATTCGGTAATTTGCTGGCGCATCACCGCATATTGACCGCCGGGGAAGTCTTGCAGCTCAATGCCTTTTGGTACTTCGGTATCTTCTGGCACCATTAGACAGATGTCAGTACGACACTTCTCGTCTGGCGTGATTTCTGGGTTATCGTGATAAATGAAGATACAGGTATTACCCGCCAAACCTTTTATCCCTGCCCATTGATACAAGCGACCTGATGGCTCTTCATAGCCTTTGCCGTAAGGGCCGTTTACGCGAATGTAAGCCAGTTTTGCTTTATCAAAGTTTTGCGTTTCCATATTGTTGCTCCATGTTGTGAGTTCAGAGTCAGTATATGAATCGCTTAGGGCTCGTTCGTTTCCATTCTTGCGCAGTGCGTGTCCAATCTTGCTGTTTCGCGCGAGTTCAGAAAATTGCTGGTAGTTTTTACAGTCGCGAAAGGCGGTTGGTGTTACGCCATAATGCTGCTTAAACGCCTTAGCTAGGCTTTGCGAACTAGAAAAACCGTACTCTAACGCGATGTTCAGCACTGGTTGCTTTGATTTGAAAAGGTCGTCTGCTGCCGCCTCTAGCCGTAAACGTCGGATGAAGTCGGCTAATGTTTCGCCTTGTACCGCCTTGAAGGTACGGTGAAAGTGATAGGGAGAGAGGTTTGCTAGTGCTGCCACTTCGAGCAAATTGAGAGGATCGTTAAAGTGCTGTTCCAGATAGCGAATAACAGGAACGAGTCGTTGGTGATAATCGACACGCATGAGAGGGGCCACCCTTGTTTGATTTGCTCAAAGCGTACCGCAACGAAGCAAGGATTCAAGGCTAGTATCGAATAAATGCGTCGTAGTCATTTATTTCTGATTATGATGCATTCTGTTGCGGGTAGGAGATGGTTCTTAAGATGGCTTCTCAACGGTAATTGAAATCCGTTCAGAGCGCTTAGTATCCCGTCAGCTCCATATAACCAGTCCCAGAATGAGAGCCCTCAATACGCACAGGGCCTTCCCAATAAGGCACAGAAAGGGGCATTTTCGCGTTCGGGTTGAGTGCAGAAACGGTAAGATCAACTTGCTGGTTAGGAATAGATACTTGCCACTGGGTTGGATACTTTCGCCCTTGGATTTCTGTTTGCTTGGTCGCCTCTAACTGAATGTCTTTTTGTGGGATAGCGATGCCAGAACCATCTTGCTGCATCAGCCTTGCGCTGGCGTAACTGGCTGCTCCGGTTTTGGAATCCCGCAATTGGAACACCACCAAACTGGTGTCGTCACTCAACCTTAGGGCAAACCAGTCCCAGCCTTGTTGTGAGTCGAGTAAGAATTGCGAGCTCCACTCTCGATCTATCCAGCCTTTGCCCGACACTTGATGGGTTTCGCCGTCGATGGTGACTTCACCGGAGACATCAATAAACGGTTGGCTGTAGTAATACGAAGCCACCTGACCATCGGCACTTTTGGTGCTGTAACCTTGCTCGCCTTGCTTTTGATAAGGTGCGCTGCTGGTAAGCGTCAGCGAATAGCCAAACTGTTCGGAGTTCGCCTTCAATGTGGCAGGGAAGAGGTCGTTGGTTGAAGAGAGCCACTGCCAATCATCGAGATAAACTCGAAATGGTGAAGTGTCGACGCCAGCTAGAGAGGCTTGGTCACGTGACCATTTTTCATCGGCGTAGTGTTTGTCGGTTGTAGTGACCGCGCTGTGCGCCATGTAGATTTGCTGAGTTTGCCATTCGGTTTTCTTCACGTCATCTTCGCCCGTTGGCGGCGCAGCAGCAAAGCGAAATTGTGTCCATTGAACGCCAAGTGGGTTGCCGTCTTCATCGATTAAGTTAGCGGTTAAGTACCACCATTCATGACGAAAATTCGGGTGTGCTTGATGGTCTGCTGGGAAGGTCAGTTCGACACCTTTTTCCACGGATGTGAATGGGTTGCTCTCGCTTTGTGTTTCTCGACTTCCCAGCAACGTACCCATATTTTGTTGTTGCGGTTCTTCGCAGCCGAACAGGAACAAACTGCTTATGAGTAGAGTAAGCTTGCTTGCCAATCGAACCATCACAACACCTCGCTTTGTAAGCTGGATACGACAGGCTTGCTGACCAATCGCCACAGCGGAATCAAGGTTGCAATCACCGCCACCAAGATGGTGATTGCCGCAATGCTGAGGGCATCACTCCAATTCCACAGATAATTTAAGCTCCAACCAAAAGCGCGCAAGGTGACGATGTCGGTTAGCACATAACCCACCATGGCTCCGAGGGGCAGGGCAATAACTAGAGTAAAACTGACCAAAGCGACGATCTGTCCGACCACCATGGTCATTAATTTACGACGGCTGACGCCAAGTGCATACAGCCTTGCAATGGCGGCTTTACGCGCGTCGAGCAACATAAAACAAGCACTGAACAAACCAATCACGGCGACCATCAACGTCACGCCGTTGAGTGCGCGCGTAATGGCGAAGGTCTGCGAGAATATATCCAACGCGATGGATTTGATTTGCGCCTGATCGTAGAGTTGACTTGGATGCAGATTCAGTTGCTCGCGCAGTTGGTCGTAGACGATTTGTGGGTCCCCCGAAACTTTAATACCAAGGCTTGTGGGCAGGTCGGTAAAGCCACTCTCTTGCCATAATTTGGGTGCTAATAACACTTCACCATTGGGTGAGCCATAATCGTGAAATATCGCACCCACAAGTAGGTTCTTATTTGGAATGGCATCAAGCGTGAGTTCGCTACCCAGTGATAAACCCAGTTTGACCGCAGTAGGTTCACTGATGGCGATCACCTCACCTTGGTAAAAGCGTTGCCAGAAGTTTTCCAAGTGCGATTTGAATACCATGGTTTGCTCTAAGGTGCCTTTGTCTTTGGTGCCAAGCAAAATCGGTAAGCCTTGCAGGTTATCGTCGACGTAGTATTGCTTGTAGACGGTCTCAACCTTGTCGAACTGCCCTAACGCGCGCTCTACATCTGCGATTTCTCCTTGGGCAGGGCTGACGTAAATATCGGCGTGTAACCTTTGTTCTAACCACTGCTTTAGGGTGGACTCAAAGCTGCCCACTAAGGTGTTCATCCCCATGTTGGCAGTAACGGCGAGTAGCAGTGCCATCATGGCGAGAGAAAGCGGAGAAATCAGCTCGCGCAGCTCAGCAAACAGATACTGCATCAAACCGGAAGTGGTGCGCTTTTCACACCAATTGGCTAACACGCTGAGTGTTTTGGGTAGGTACAAAGGAATCGACACCACAAGCACGCCGAGCCACGCCATGGTGAAGCGGTGATGCTCACTCAGCCATAACCCTGCGAGTGCGAGAGTCGTCAACGCAGCGCCTATCACGAACAATTGGTTTTCGTTAGAAGCTTCAGGTGCTTGATAAAATCCACCATGAGAGGAAAGCGGCTGGCGCACTCGCTGTTTAAAGTGCTGCCAACACGCCAATAGGGTTGCGGCTAACGTGAGCAGCAGCGCTTGCGCCCACCATTGCCACTGCCAAGTGCCGGGCAGCAGTGTCGCGCCATAAAGTTGTTCTAGAGTCAGTGCCACGGTCGGATGCAACCAATGGCTAAGCTGCATGCCCAATACAAAACCGAGGGAAGCGCCGATGGTAACGAGAATAGTGAGTTCAACTAACAGCGCAGAGAACACAATGCTCGGCGCAACGCCCGCCTGTTGAATCTGCACTAACAGGCGATTGCGTTTGAGCAAGCTGTACTTTACGCCGTTGTATGCAATGAACAGCCCGACTAAAAAGGCAAGTAAGCTCATTGCCGTGAGATTGAGGTGAAAGCTGTCGGTCAGCGAGCCAAGGTCTGTACTTTGATTATTGGAAATCCATTGTCCTTGCTTACCAATGATGCTTTGCCATTTTGCTTGCGTGTCTTTATTCCCTTTATCACCCGAATGGAAAACCGCAATGTAACTGAGCTGTCCTTGTTTATTGAGCAGTTGCTGGGCAAAGCCAATGTCCATCAACATTCGGCTACCTAACTGCCATTCGTCAGGTAGCACCACCACTTGGGTTGGGATGTCGTCCAGAGTTAGGGTTTCTACCTCTCCTAAGTTTTGATGCTGAGATTGGCTCATCATCACGATCGGCTTGCCAGCCAAAAGCTCAGGTAAAGGTAACGCACTGTCGAACAAAGACACGTTCGGTTGGTTTTCTGATGAATAGCGCGAACGTGAAGAGATGGCGGCAATTAACTCGCTACCTTGCACTGACCAACGACGACCTTGTTCGTCTCTCACTCGCCCTTCAATTACAGGTAGTGTTGCACTGAGCCCATTTTGTCTAAGGGTGAAGTAGAGCGATTCGGGCAGATAGTTTTGCCCTGCTGGTGGAATAATTAAGTTCTGAGCTTGTGCGCTAAGCTGCTCGGTAGACTCCGCATAACTGCGCTTGGCATTGAGGTTGATGGCTTGCACCGCAACAAACAAGGTCACAGCCAGCACAATACCGATCAGAATCGCGGCGGCTTGCAGTGGTGCCTGCCGATAGTGCGCCGCAAACAGATTCAGGGCGAGTCGAGTATGCGTGAATCTGGTGTTTGGTTGCTTAGCTTGCTTCATGATGTTGCTCATTTACATCGCGCTGATTTTGCGTCAGTCCGCTTTGCAAACGACCATCCTTCAAACGCCCATCCTTTAAACGTAATTGGGTTTGCATAAACTCGGCACACTCAGGGCTGTGGGTCACCAAGAGCACAGCGGTATTGCCTTGGGTGGTGATTTCATTCAACAGTTTCATCACTTCTAAGCCCGCTTTTTGGTCAAGGTTACCTGTGGGCTCATCGGCGAGTAGAAGCTTAGGTTTGTGTGCTAATGCGCGCGCAATCGCGACTCGTTGTTGTTGACCGCCAGAAAGGGCAGAAACATGTCTATCGAGCAGTTGGCTGATGCCTAGAGTCTCGACCAAATAATCGCACCAGTCATTCCATTTCTGTTGATTCAAATTGAGAGGAAAGGCGATGTTTTGCTGCACGTTGAGCGGCGTTAATAGATTGAATTGCTGGAAGATAACACCGAGTTTTTGGTGTCGAAATCGGCTCCATTGTGGGTCTTTCCAAGCCGCTGCGTTATCACCATCTAACCACAACTCACCTTCGGAAAGTGGCTCAAAGCCAGCGATGATATTAAGCAAGGTACTTTTTCCGCTACCACTTGCGCCTGTCAGTGCGACACTCGCTCCCGAATTGAGGGTGAAATCGACGCCTTCCAGCACACGATGGCTCTCTTTGCCATCGACAAAGCTTTTGCTGGCGTGTTTGAGTGTGACAAGTGGGCTTTCCATTTCCTCTCCCTGTATTCAAAAGGTGTCGTTTCTTTTGGCAATGGCTGTTTAAGTAAGTTCTATAAAAACTTTAGCCAACAATCAGATAAAAACAGCGATTTACATCGATTTCTTAATAACTTGTACTGAAAATAAGAGGGAATAGATTAAACGGGAAAGGGATATAACAGACATTAAAAAAGCCCGAGTCAAACTCGAGCTTTCAAAGAAATTCAGCTTGGTCAGCTTATACGTAGTACGCTTCAACTTCGCCTTTAAGTTTGATCAGCATTGGGTTACCAAAACGGTCTTTTGCTTTAGGAGAAGCAATTTTCACCCAACCTTCGCTCACGCAGTATTCTTCTACGTCTGTGCGCTCTTTGCCGTTAAAACGGATACCGATTTGGTGATCGAAACATTCTTTGATGAAGAATGGGCTACGTGGGTTACCTGCTAGGCGATCTGGTAGAGCTGGTTTAGCTGTATCTGTCATGTTTGTGACCTAAATTCCGTAAAAAGTGCGCCATTGTAGTCAGTGCACAGTGAGTGTTCAAGATATGTTGAGAGACTTAATACTAAAGCCTTTTGAAATAATGCAAAGTTTCCCGCTTTCAAAGTGCGGAATAAAAACACGGCCTCGTTGCTCAACGGTGTTTTGCTCTCGAAACTTCTCCTGCCACCCCTTATTTGGTTTTGAATCATGACTATACTCATTACTGGCAGTTCTAACCTTATTCATACAACTTAATGTCTCAGAGCATGCCACTAGTCGAGAAACGATTAACAAGGAAGGGTGAATGGAGACTGTTGAACAGGTTGATAAACGTCATTTATCGGATAGAGATACTACCTCTAGCACTTCTATTTTTCTTTGTATTCTAATCGTAGTGGCTGTAATCGCTCGGTTTTTTGTTGCGTTTAATTACGAAGTAAATTGGGACGAGTTTTATTACCTATCTTTTGTGCATCGGTTTATTAACGGCGAGGTGATTAATAGTTTCCAAACCTTTCACATTCACTTCTTTACTTGGCTGAGTGGTGTATCAGATAACGATGTTGACCAGATCATTGTGGCGAGAGTCGTTATGGTGTTCTTTCAATTACTCACGGGATTTTATCTATACAAGTTATGTCGATTGTACTGCAGCAAATCGGCGGCACTTTTTGCGGTTCTTGCCTATTTTTCTTTTGTTTATAATGTTCGTATGGGGGCCAGTTTTCGTACTGATCCTATCGTGACATGTATGATCATGGCGGCGCTGTATTATGTGTTTAGTACAACATTTTCTTGGCGTGTATCCATTCTTGCTGGTGTCCTTACGGCTGTCGCCTTGCTCGTCACTTTAAAGACCGCTCTGTATATCCCGACTTTTATAGGCATAGTTTTAACCTCGCTTTATTGGTCGCGAAATCGTAAGCGTTATTTTAGGCAAGTTCTCATGTATGGAGTCGCAATACTGGTTGCCTTTGCGATGCTATACAGTTGGCATTACTTCTCTATACATGGAGCGAGTTCGGTTGGTGATGCAGGAACGATGTTCGGTGCTGCGGATAAGACACTAAACCAGCGCGAGCTTTTTCCTCGATTGTTTTACTTTGTTCATTCAGTTTCGACGAACTCATGGTATTGGTTAGCTCTTTTCATTGGTATTGGTACTGCTGTTTATGCGTGTTTTTCGCAAAAGCTATTAAGCCGTGAGTCATCGATTAAGTTTTTGTGCCTAAGTTTATTACTCTTCACTTTGCTCTTTTATCGCAACGCTTTCCCATACTATTACGCTTTTATGCTTGCTCCAGTGAGTGCTTTGTTTGCTGTGGCTTGGGTTGGTATCCAGAATTTCACTAACGCAAGAGTTGCACAATTTTTTAATTTTATTGTTCCCTGCTTGTTTGCGGTATCCATTGTGGTGAATGGTTTTGTTTTACCGATAAAAAGCAACTTGGCCTACCAGCGTCAGTTTCTTGATGAAGTACATAAAATCTTTCCTCAGCCTGTTGCTTATATTGATCGATGCTCCATGGTTCCGACTTTTTCAAAACAAGGTTTTTTCATGAGTACGTGGGGTTACGAAGATTATATTGCGAGAAACATCCCCGTTATTCGCAATGCTATAGAGCAAGACAATCCGGCTTTCGTACTGGTTAATTCGCACTATTTAGATGTGTTTGGCCCTGAAAAAACCGATAAAGGGCTATTAAGGCTAGATATTCAAGCGTTAAGGCAGAACTACATTCATCATTGGTCGCATCTGTATGTTGCAGGAAAGACGTTTGAACTGACGCCCAACTCTCTTAATCGGGAAGTTATGGTCAACATCGAGGGCCTATATACGCTTGAAGCTAGCAATAGTCTTATGATTAATGGCAAGGTTTGGTTGGCAGGTCAAGCTCGATACTTGGCGCGGGGTGTCTATGAATTAGTGTCGAAAGAGCCAGGTAAAGTCGTTCTGCGTTGGGGAGATAACCTGTACCGACCTCGCAACCTTGAAGAGAAGCAGAGGTTATTTACCGGTTTCTAATACGCACAGTAATGTTGATTCAGAACATGAGGAGCAAGCATGAAGTTAATTGTTCAAATTCCGTGCTTTAACGAAGCGGACAATATTGCTGATGTTATTCGCTCAATACCAAAGCGCGTTGATGGTATCGCTAAGATAGAGATTCTAATCATCGATGATGGTTCTACGGATGGTACTTCAGAAGTCGCACGCAAGTGTGGTGTTGAGCACATTATTACTAACCAGGGCAATAAGGGGCTTGCTTACTCATTTCGAAGAGGGATAGAGGAGTGCCTTCGTCTTCATGCTGATATCATTGTGAACACCGATGGCGATAATCAATATAATGGGGCCGATATTCCGCACTTGGTTAAGCCTATTATCGAGCACAAAGCAGAAATTGTTGTTGGTGACCGAGGAGGGTATAGCAATACACATTTCTCTGTATTTAAACGATGTTTACAAGTGTCGGGGAGCTTTATTATTGCCAAAGCGACGGGATTGGATGTTAAAGATGCTGTGAGTGGTTTTCGCGCAATATCGAGAAGTGCGGCACAACAACTTAATATCGTATCGGATTTTAGCTACACAATAGAAATGTTGATTCAAGCAAGTGCAAAAAGGATTGGTGTGGTTTCGGTGCCAATCCGAACTAATGAAAAAACGCGAGAGTCCCGTCTGTTTAAGAGCATTCCGCAGTTTCTAAAAATGTCGCTCTCTACCTTGGTCAGGGTTTATACCATGTATCGACCTCTGCAAGTGTTTTTGTTTATTGGCTCGGTGGCGATGATTTGTGGTGTGATTCCCATTATGCGATTCCTGTATTTCTTTTTAAATGGAGCGGGAGATGGCCATATTCAGTCATTGGTCTTGGGGTCAACGCTACTTATCTTGGGTTTCATCACTTTATTGATGGGGTTGGTGGCCGATCTAATAGGGTTCAATCGAAAGCTGACCGAAAAAGTATTGCACCGAATTGAGGTATTGGAAGAAAAGCTGGAGCATCAGGAAAAGTTGCCCACTTATCAGTTTGAAACCAAGCGAAAACGATCTGGAGAGTAATAGCGAGTTACCTCGATACTTTAAAGAAGTGAGTTATTTGATACGGCTTGCTTAGGCCTAAATAAACTCGAGATAGCGAAGAACAACATATCCCCTAGAACCGTGACGATTCTGGAAACAAGGACGGCAACTAAGAGTGTATCTTCAATACTCGGCGAATCTAGAAGTGTGATTAAAACAGCCTCTCGGACACCCAACCCTGCAGGAGAACCTGGGGTGGCAAACCCTATTAACCATGCGATGATGAAGTAACAAGATGTTTGTAAAAATGTCTCTAAAGTTGGAGTTAGATTGTCGTTTAGCGTAAAAAATATGAGTGAGAAAATGCCGCCCGATACCAAAAAAAAGCAGAGATAAAGCCCACAAGCTTTTAGGTAATTGCGACTGGCTATCAAGCTTAATATTGATCCGGTGATCACGATAAGTCCAGCGAATAAAGTCATCTCGTACCCCATTAAATTAGGGAAGTACTCATTCAGCAGAAAGACGCCAAACGAACCAGCCGCAATACCCATCAACCCTATTTCCCATAAGGTCGATTTCAGTAATACATTATTTTTAATTCCGTGTTGTACGCCAATTACTTGTCGGCTAGCGAATTGGAAAATGTTTCCAGGCAGATACTTAGCAATTTGAGATCCGCCAAACATCCAAATGGCAGTTGATGCAGACAGAGTATATTCACTGTTCGCGACTAAAAGTCGCCACGCCATAGAAAGAACATAATTGCCAAAGGCGTAGAGGCCTATGCAAAAAATAAATACCAGATAGGAGTAAGAGGGAATATCCTGAATATTCAGTTGCTGCGAGTATGTAGAGAGCTTGATTAATACAAAGGCGATGGAAAAAATAGTAATGATTCGCCCAACCCAACTTAATATGAATTTACTCTTATTATGTTTCATGATTCACACGCTGGCATAAAACCATGGTCCAAGGAATGGGAGAGCGTACTTCGAGAATCTCAAAGTGTTGATTGAGCAAAGTCAGAAAGGCATTCTTGGACCAGTGTTGGATATGTCCGGGAGTATTGCCCCAACTGTTTAAATATTTACCTCTTGCCATGTTTAACGCACACCACAACGGCTCTCTTGGCACACTAAAAATGTAATAGTCAGTATCGAGATCTTGCAATGTTGCTAGTGCTTGCTCGGGATGCTCTAGGTGTTCCAAGACCTCACAACAAACAACAAGGTCAGCAGAATCAGTCTTTCTAGCAACGTCATATACACTTTTTTGTTCAAACAAAATGTCTTCCAAGTTGTGTGCTTGGGCATTGTCTCTTGCTAGTTGAATCACTTGTTGGGAGAAGTCACTCCCTTTCACACGGATCCCTTGTTGATGCCATTTAAGTGCCCAGACTCCTTCTCCGCAGCCGATTTCGTGTATCGACTTTGGTGTGACCATATCAACCAGTTGCGATAAATGATGATCGAAATTGCTCATCATTTTTCTGGCGATGGGGTTCTGAGTATTGTATTTGTCGTAATAGTTTCCGACAGGGATCCCCTGCTCTTCGATACCTTTAGATATTTTCATGGCGTACTCAAATAAATTATCTCAAATGGCCAGGAAGTTCTTCTATTGATGAACTATGTTCTTCAGCCAACCATCTGACTTACAAAGCGTTACGCTTCCCTCTAGTAGAGTGTAGGATAATTTATTGTTTTGTTTGCCTCGTTAGAAAAATTCTACAACCCCTTCAAATACTGCGCGTTGGCTGTTGGTTGAATCATGGCATTCAGCGTTTGGATGGCTTGTTCACTGTGAGCTTCAAGTAGAGCTAAGAACGCGTCAATCAACTCAGGTTTGCTTGCTGAGACTTTCGTTTCGGTCTGGATATCACGCAGATCGATCAACACATCGGTAAATAATTGAGGCAGATCGTGCAGCACTTGCAGGTTTAAGACGTTGTGTTCGCTGTAGATCGAATTGTGGCTGCCTTTCTGTTTTTGCACCACATACGGGTTGTCTTTTAGGTTGATGATCGATGTGCGCTTGTCACAACGCTTCAAACAGCCTTTGTTAACCTTAATTTTGCGGCAACCTTCGGTCTGTTGGAACAAACACTGGCGACTGGTGAGCAGTGTGTTCGGGTGGTAAATGCTGTAGTAGCTGCGCATGTTTTGCGGACGCTTGATATGGCGTATCTGCTTCATATTCAGCTCGTTAGAAACAAACGCGCCACTTGCCGCGAACTCGTCTTGAAGACATTTAAACGCGTATGAGTTCACCGTGTTCATTTGTGGGCCTGCCACCCAGCCTAAGCCGAGCTCTTTTGCGATCATGCCGACGCCTGAGTTGTTGGTGATCGACAATTTAGGTTGGATGGTTTCCAAAAATACGCGTGCGGCTTGGTAGTCTTCGCCAATCAAAATGGCAGGAAACCAAGGTTTGAGCATTGGGTTGGCTTGGAACAACTCAATCATCGCGCTCAGTTCACCAGACAATCCCATTGGCAATTGATAGTAAACATCTATGTTGTGGTATTCGCACAGCATGGCTTCTTGTGCTGACGAGATCAGAACCGATAATTTTGGCGCACCTTGGCGAGGTTCTGGTTGAGGTAACGCTGGCAGAGTTGGCACATCAATCGACCCTTTCAAGCTGCTGCCGGATACTTGTGTCGAAGTGAGATCGAACGACTTAGTTTGCTCTGCCACTTTCTCAATGATCGCGGTTTTGTCGTCGTAGAGTTTCTTTTTCACCGCTTGCACATCATCAGCAGACTGGCATTGATAAACCTTCGAAAAATGCTTTACAGCGTGGTCGCGCGGGTTGTCGATGTACATCGCCTTGCCGAAATCACCTTGCAAAAATGCGTTGGAGAAATCGCGGTTGAACACCGTGTATAACTCGGTGGTGTCTTCAGAGAGTTCCAAACCCTCGCACAAGCGATCGATTTGCTGACGCCAATTGTCGACCACGGTATAGACGTAGTGCGATTTCTTGATTCGTCCTTCCACTTTTAAGGAATACACGCCAGCATCGGCAAGCGCTTCCAAGTCCCCAAAGGCGGAGTTGTCTTTCATATTGAGTGGATAGTTGTTGCCTGTTTTGGTCGTTTCGTACTGTTCGCGACAAGGTTGGCTGCAGCGTCCACGGTTACCTGATGCACCATTGCGAGCGGAACTTATGTAGCAAATTCCGGAGAATCCGATGCAGTATGAGCCGTGGACAAACACTTCCATCATTACGTTGTGCTCGCGACCAAATTGCGCCAGATGTTTTATTTCATCGATGTTAAGTTCGCGAGATAAGTTTACTCGGCTTGCGGTGAGCTGGTTGAGAAAGAGGATCTGGCCTTCGTTATGCGTGTTCAGTTGCGTTGAAGCGTGCACATCCAAATCGGGAAAGTGATGTTTGAGAATGTAGGCCAGACCGAGATCTTGCACGATCACGCCATCGATTTTGGTGGTGTTCAGTTGGCTGAGTAAGCGAACAATTGCTGGAATTTCACTTTCTAAAATCAGCACATTCAACGTTAGGAAAATCTTACAGCTGTGCTGATGGGCCAACGTTAACACGCCATTTAAGTTATCTAAGGTGAGGTTGGTCGCTCGGTTACGAGCATTGAAGCGGTCGAGCCCACAGTAAATTGCATCGGCGCCAGCGGCAATCGCGGCTTTGATGGAATCTAAATCACCACCGGGTGCTAATAACTCAAATTGATCACGTGTCACTACTTTTCTCTTTCTTACTAAAATAGGCTGCAAATGTTACGTATTTCACGCTTTTGATGCTCAGCTAGTTAATGCTTTATTAATCTGAATCAATTAATCCGTGTTACACGGTCGACTCTTGAGTAGGTAGAGTGCAATTCGCGATAGCGGAATCTGACTTCTATAGTTTTCCTACACTTGGTTTTTCTATATCTAGTTTTCGACTCAGAGAGAGGAAGGGACGACAAATGAAAAAAGTAGTCATCGGGTTGGTCGTGGCGTTGACGTCATTGAGTGCGTTGGCTGGTGAGGGTGTGGTAACCGTTGCGAGCACGCATTCAGCAAAAGATACGGCGGATAAATTTGTCGCTATCGCGCAAGAAAAAGGGTTGAACGTCTTTGCGCGCATTAACCATCAAGAGAATGCCACGAAAGTCGATATGACGTTGCGACCAACCGAAGTTATCGTGTTTGGAAACCCTAAAGTGGGCACACCACTGATGATATGTGCGCAGGAGGTGGCGCTCGATTTACCCCAAAAAGTGTTGGTGTATGAAGATGCTGAAGGTAAAACGTGGTTAGCTTACAACGATCCTATGTATTTAAAGCAGCGCCATCATATTGAAGGCTGCGACGAGGTATTGAACAAAATCAGCGGCGTGCTGGGCAATTTAACCAACGCGGCGGCGAAGTAGGGCTGGGTTATTGGCTTCGCTTTTTTTACCCCAAAAACGAAAAAGCCAACCTCACAAGGAGGTTGGCAAATCTTACCTAGATTGGGGGGGAGGTAAGATCAGGAGGTGGCGAGTACGCTGTGCACCTCTGACTTAATTGAGTCAGACTGCGTACCAAAAATCGCTTGTAAACTGTCGCCAATCACTAACACATCTCGCGCGCCAAGCGCTTTTAGCTTAGCAACATCAACGTTGGCAATGTCTTTCACCGAGACACGCAGACGGGTGATACACGCATCGACTGACTTGATATTGGCTTTGCCGCCCAATGCAGCCACTACGTCCACCGCGATTTCATCAGGTTGTCCGGCGATCTTCACTTCTGCAATGTCGGTTTCACCCCCGGCGTTTTCAGATCCAACTTCACAATTAGGAAGCGGAACAAGCCGTAGTACAGCGTCGCCCAGATTGGACCGATGATGATGAACATCCACGCGTTGGTCGACATTGGGTAGTAAAGGAAGAACTGGATCGCGCCGTGCGCAAAGTCAGTACTGTGTTTGATTTCCAAAAATGCGGTGATCGCAAACGCAATACCGGTAAGGAAAATATGGATCACGTACAGCACTGGCGCGACGAATAGGAAGGTAAATTCGATTGGCTCTGTGATACCAGTTAACCAAGAGGTCAACGCCGCAGACATCATCAAACCGCCGACGATTTTCTTACGCTCTGGAGACGCGCAGTGGTAAATCGCCAGTGCCGCTGCTGGTAGTGCCCACATGGAATACATAAACCCACCAGACAGATAACCTGCGGTTTTATCGCCCGCGAAGAAGCGAGTGAGCTCACCAGTAAACTCTTTGCCAGTTTCTGGGTCAATATAGCTGCCCACTTCAAAGAAGAACGGCGCATTCCAGATGTGGTGCAAACCAACCGGGAGTAAAGAACGTTCGCCCGCACCGTAAACCGCCCACGCGAGAACAGGGTTTTGGTACGCTGCCCAATGAGAGAATGCATCAAGAAGTTGTCCGACAGGTGGCCATGCAAACGCGAGAATCGCACCAACGACGATCGCCGATAAACCGGTGACAATGGGCACAAATCGCTTACCCGCGAAGAAGCCCAGATATTCCGGCAGTTTGATGTTGTAGAAGCGGTTGTACATGATTGCCGCGACCGCACCGATAAAGATGCCGCCAAACACCCCGGTTTGCAGCGTCTCAACGCCCATCATGGTGGCGTCAGTTTCTAGGCCGCGCAGGCCAGTCACGATACCGAGCGATGCGTTCATAATAATTAGGCCAACTAAGCCTGCGAGCGCAGCGGCACCGTCATTGCCTTTTGATAACCCGAGCGCTACACCGACCGCAAACATCAATTGCATGTTGCCGAACACGCCTTCACCGGCGGCGAGCATCACTTTGTTGACCGCGTCTGGAATAAACGCAAAACCCGCGTTACCAATACCCAGCATCAAGCCAGCCACCGGTAACACCGCCACAGGCAGCATCAACGACCGCCCTATTTTTTGTAGTTGTCCAAATATACTTGCAAACATGGTTTCCTCCTGACGAATGCCAGTGTTGTAGGACCTGATTCCTTCAGGTCATGTTGTTTCACGTAAGGTCAGGATGATCATAGCGAGCAAGGCGGCGCGTAAGGTTACAAAAGGCAATCAGTTTGTAAGTGGCCGCTTACAAATCTCTTACACCGAGAAGTGAAAATTGTAATCGGCTCGATTGTGAATGGGCGTTTAAGAATGCATCATATTGGCCAGCGCCAAACTCAGGGACGGGCACAGGGACGGACACAGGGACGGACACAGGGAAAGTAGGATGGAAAACAAGCAGATACTGGTCGTCGATGACAACCTCGACCTTCGCGAAGCATTGTCGGATTACCTTGGTCGCGCAGGGTTTGAAGTGCTTTGCGCAGAAAACGGCGGCGTGATGTGGCAACTGCTCAACGATCACCATCCTGATTTGATCATCCTCGATATTATGATGCCCGGTGAAGACGGCTTTACCCTGTGCCAAAAACTGCGCAAAAACTCCGATGTTCCGATCATCATGCTGACCGCCGTCACTGAAGAAGCCGACCGAGTCGCAGGGCTAGAAATGGGCGCTGACGACTACATCACCAAATCATTCAGTCCGCGTGAACTGCTCGCGCGCATCAAAACGATTCTGAGACGCAGCCAATCGACCGCCAATAGCAAACTGACGCGTAAAGTGCGTTTTGACGACTGGTTATTAGATACCGTAACCCGGCAACTGACCCACGTTGCTAGCCGCGAGGTTAAGCAACTGAGTGGCGCGGATTTGTCGCTGCTCGGTTTGTTCGTCAACCACGCGCAATCAATATTGTCTCGCGATGACATTGCGCGCGAGATCTGGGGACGCGATGCCGACCCGTTTGAACGCGGCATTGACGTGCAGATCAGCCGCTTGCGTCATCACCTTGAAGATAAAGACCGCTCGCTGATCCTAACGGTGCGCAATAAAGGCTACATGCTGACCACGGACGTGCATTATGAGAATTAAACGCTGGACGGGATCACTGGTCGTTCGCACCAGTGTGTTCTTGTTGCTGGTGATCATTCTGGCGCAGGTATTATCCGGGATTATCTGGTATCAACACGCCAGCGAACGCGATAAAGAAGGCCTGACCACCACAGTCAAAAGCTTAGCACTGAGTGCTTCTTCTACCATCGCCTTCTTTCAAACCCTTCCTTCGGAATATCGCCACTTGGTGCTCAATCAACTACGCAATATGGGCGGTACGCGCTTTTTCGTCTCACTCAACAATCACCAGATTAACGTCGACCCGCTGCCAGAAAGCGAACGCAAAACGTTGGTCATCAACCAAGTTCGCGAGGTATTAGAAAGCGAGCTGAGCGGCATTCCTAATATCGAGGTGGAGTTCACCCAGCGCGACAAACTCAAAGTGTTCAACAACGAGCTACCTATCGATGAACTGCCGCTATTGTGGGCGCATTATTCGCTTTCGTTTGGTGACCTCAATCCGCCGATTCTGGTGATGCAGGTCGAAGTCGCACAGAACGAATGGTTTTATCTCGCGGCGGTGCTACCCGCGCCTTACATCAACCTAGATACTAACTATTTTGAGCTGCGCCAATGGCTGACGCTATTGGTGTCCGCGCTAATGCTGTTGCTGTGTACCTGGTTTATCGTTCGCAAAGAAATTCAACCCATTCGAGAGCTGGCAAAGGCTGCGACTCTGATGTCGAGCCGATTGGATGTGCCTGAAGTGTCTGAACGTGGTAGCAACGAACTCAAAGCCGCCGTACGCGCATTCAACAAAATGAACCGACGCATCGACAGCCACATTAAAGATCGAGAGATGCTCTTCAGTGCCATCTCCCACGATCTGAAAACGCCGATAGCCTGCCTAAAACTACGAGCGGAAATGCTGGATGACGACGCCGACCGAGAACGCTTTATCCGCCTGAGTAACGACCTAGACTTGATGGTCAAAGGCGCATTGCAATGCATTAAAGAGACCGATATCCACGAGGAAATCGAGCCGATCAATTTCACCCAACTGATTCAGCACATTTCCGCCAATATCGCCGATGCGCCGGACACGATTCGCATCCACGGCGAAATCCGCACCCACTTTGCTGGTAAACCGTTAGCGATTAAGCGCTGCATTCAGAATCTGGTCGATAACGCGCTCAAATACGGCCATCAAGCGGACATTACGCTGATTGAAAGCCCAGAGTCGATCCAGATTGAAATTGAAGATCACGGTGACGGTGTTGACGATTTATTACTTGAAAAGCTCTGCCAGCCATACTTCCGCGCTAGCAACGATAAAGAAGGCAGTGGGCTGGGGTTAACCATTTCACAGAGTATTGCAAAGGCTCACGGCGGCAGTTTGTCGCTGAGCCATTCTCAGTTTGGCGGCCTCTGCGCCACGCTGACTTTCCCGAGAGACTGACTATGAACAAACTGGCATTCTTGTTCCCACTGTTGCTCGCCCCTTGCGTCGCTCACGCTGAGTCGCCACAAGGGGTAGAGTTTTTACATTGGTGGACTTCTGACGGCGAACAGCAAGCGCTGCAAACACTTAAAGCTCAGCTACAACGGCACGATATTGAGCTGCTTCAAAGCCCGGTGTTAGGCGGTGGTGGTGACAGCGCGATGACGGTACTGCAAGCTCGCGCGCTGGCGGGCAATCCACCGAGCTTCGCGCAAATCGAAGGGCCAAGTATTAAGGCGTGGGATGCCATCGGTATTTTGCACAACGTTAACGCGGTTGCCGATGAGCAACGCTGGGACGAGGTGCTCTACCCGCTGTCTATCGAAATCAATAAAACACAAAACGGCTATATCGCCCTGCCACTTACACTGCACCGCTTGAACTGGCTGTGGGTCAACCACAAGCTGCTTAAACAACTGAATCTTTCCGCACCGAAAAATTGGCAAGAAATGTTCGCCGCCATGGAGCTTGCGAAGCAAAATGGCATCGTACCGATCGCGGTCGGTGAGCAGCCGTGGCAAGTCGCCCAACTCTTCGAGAACTTAGTGATCTCCACTGGCGGCGTTGAGTTCTACACCAATGCGATGGTTAAACTTGAGCGAGATAGCATCGACAGCGACACCCTGCGCCAAGCGTTGACGCAATTTCGTCGCCTTAGTTTGTTGATCGACAACCAATTACCCGATAGTAAGTGGGATACGGCGACCCAAGCGCTAGCCGACGGTCAGGCGCTGTTTCAAATCGGCGGTGATTGGATTTTGGGTGAGCTGCTCGCCAATCAAGTCTCGGTTCCGCAAGAGATCGGCTGTTACCCAACGCCTGACAGCGATGGTGTATTCCTCTACAACATGGACAGTTTGGTGTTTATGTCGAGCAAGTCGTTTTCTGCCGAGGCGGCTCAGCAAACCGCAAGCGCGCTGGCAGACGTCGAGTTTCAAGCTAAGTTCAATAAGGTAAAAGGCTCGATTCCGGTACGTACCGATATCGACATCAGCGATTTTAATCCGTGTCAGGTCCAGTCATATCAAGACTTTCACTACGGCGTAAAACACAACCTCGCAGTACCGAGTATGATTGATTCGATGGCGGTCAATCCGGTTGCTCAGCAAGCGATAAACTCGGAAATATTCCGTTTTTATCGCAATCCCAAGATGGAACCCGACGAGCTGATAAAACGCGTTATTGCTATTTCGCAAAGCGGTTAATGATAATGAATCTGTGCCGAGATGGAATAAAAAGCCCCAATGATTGGGGCTTGAGTGAAGCGAAGTATGCCGTTTAGAAATAGTGGAAGATCGGCGGCTCATGCATCAAGAAGTTTTGATGGGAGATGTTCCACGCATAGGCGCCTGCTAAGGTAAACACAACGTAATCACCAATATCGACGTGGGCGACGTGTTGATTGCGTGCCAGCACATCTTTGGGCGTACAAAGCTGGCCGACAAAAGTTGCTTGTGCATGCTGAATTGGATGAGAAATCTCATGGTGTTTCTCGCTTTTCAGGATGACGAATGGATGATCATGGCTCTGCGCTGCTGGCGTGCGGAAGTGGTGAGTTCCTCCGCGTGCGATGACAAAGTTTTCGCCAAGATTTTGCTTAATATCCAGCACTTCCATCACGTAATAACCGCATGCCGCTGTGATGAACCGTCCGCATTCAAAACGCAGTGGCCAATCTTGAACTTGCTCTTTAGCGATGAGGAATTCCAACTTGTCGCAAAACTCCATCCACGGAAAGTGTTGCTCAGGGTTTTGGTAGTTGATGCCCATGCCGCCGCCCAAGTTGATCATTAGCTCACCGAGTTCGAACTCCTGTTGCCACGCTTTTACGACTTGGAAATAGCGCTGCATTAACGCTAAGTGACGCTCAACATCGAGCTGATGCGACATCAAGTGAAAATGGAAACCTTTCAGTGACACTTGCGGGAAATCGCGCAGCAACATCAAAGCATTACTCAGTTCGGACTCGTCCAAACCAAAAGGAGTCGGCTTGCCGCCCATTGCCAACTTGCTGAGAGTGATGTCGCCAATATCGATGTTCATACGCAAAAAGATCGAAGCAGGGCGGTTGAGGCGCTCGGTTAGGGCACCAATGCGTTGCAGCTCAGTGAGGCTTTCGACGTGAATCGCATCGACATCAAGTTCAATCGCTTGTTGCAATTCATTTGGCATTTTTCCTGGGCCGCCGAAGATCAATGGCTTATCGAGTTGTTGCTGGTGGAGGTGTGCCAACTCCCCACCAGATGCTGCTTCAAAACCATCGACATACGGCGCGAGCGTTTTGAGAATCGGGCCCGATGGATTGGCTTTGGCCGCGTAAAATAGCTCGACATTTTTCGGCAAAACGTGACGCAGTTGTTTGATGTGTTCTTCTAAGGCGTTTAGGTCATACAAGTACGCGCACAAGGGTTGATTTTGCTGCTGTGCGAGCGTGTGAACTTGTTGGCTAACGCGTGTCGGTAGAGAGAGGGAATTAGGCATGTTGCGCTCCTTTTTCGTGTTGCTGCCAAGGCGTGGCGACTTGGGTATAGCCCGACTCTTTATCGGCTTTTTGCATCAAGCGCGTGGTGAAATTATTTTTGCTTGGGAAGTGACCGCCATTCAGCAACGCTTCTAGTTCCGGCTGTTTTCCATTCACGGATTGCCAACGCACAATGGCACTTTGCACCGCATTCCACAGCGTTTGCTCTAGTGGTTCATCACCTTCTGCGATGAAGAAAATCGCTTCGCTGATGTTGTTGATAAAGGTGCAGTATCCGATGCGATTCCAGCCTTGTTCGCGACTGTAGTAAACCGATTGTCGCGCGCGTTCAGACAAGTCAGCTAATGTTTCTGCTGGCCAGAACTCCGGCAGTAATTTAGTGCCTTCCAAATCACGAATCCAAACACAACACGGCATCTCTTGCTCAAAGCCAATCAAGGTGTTTTGCAAATGCGGCTCAAACGCCACCCCGTGTTTGAAGTAGTAGTTAAACACACCCGGAATTAGGCAATGCAAATAGCGTTCAAACCACAGTGTCGCGATGTCGGAATAGCGATTTTGCGTAGTACGCGCTTTGTTTTTAAGGCGTTGAGCAATGCAACTGTTGCCGTTTTTGTCGTAAGCAAACAGAGCGCCAGCGAGGGTTGGTTTTAAGATATCGACTTCGCTCAGCGAGAAATTTTCGCGATACAAAATCCCAAACGATTCGCGCGCTTTGGTGTTGTCGTCCCAATTACGCTCAGCGACGCTTTCTAGATTCAACGTGGTGGCGTAAGGCTCTGTCATCACTTTAAATACGGGGTTGTGCAGCTGTTCGTTTTCTCTAATTGGTTTAAGAATCGACGTGAGCTGCACGGCGCTGTCGAGTTCGTACCACGCGTTTTTTCGCACGCAATTGGTTAATCGTACGTTGATGGAGAATTTCGCAAACCAATCCATATCTGGGTGGTAGAGGGTACGAACTGAAGAGGTCGGCTGCATCTTTTCACCACCTAAACCCAGTGGCGTGATCTTGCCTTGTTCAATGGCACGCTTCACGCTTGGGTTGCTCAAAATGGTGTAGCTTTCCCAAGGATGACAAGGGTAGAGGGTCTTCCCATTGCTGGTGGCGTGTTGTGGCGCGAGCTGTTGTAGCATGCGTTGCGCAGGGTTAGCTTCTCCGTCGGAACTCAGCACATCAAGTAACGATGTATCCACTTCAAACCAGTACAACGGGACTTGCGCGCCGACTTCTGGAGAAAACGCCAAGAGATCATCCATGGTGACGCCCGAACGACTTTTCGGGGTCGGATGGAAAGTATGCCCCCAAATCAGAGATTGTTCCGAAGCGATAAATTCGTTGTGATGCGATTTGGGCGCGACGTTGAGAAACTGCTCGGTAACCAGCACGCTATTTTCCAGTTGTTCGATCAGCTCATGGTTAAATGGGATCGCCAACACCTGCTTGAGATAGTTAAGCAAAAGCGTAAGAGTTTGCGTGGCATCCAATTTTGCCCAACCAGATCCCGGCATTTTCGCCCAAGGCAGTTCTGCCAATTTGATTTTGCCCAGTTTGCTCGCGTAGTGAATCGGCAAAACCAGCACGCCATTTTGTTGAGAAAGATGAACGGCTACCCGCTGCTTGGCGGAATAGTTGCGTTTTAACGTTTGGGGTAGCGATGTCGATTGGTAGTGCCATTCCACTTGTTGATTCGGTAGCGCAAATTCACGTAAGTAACAATTAAGAACACCCATTATCGCGTTGAGTTGGGCTTTCTCACGATTGAGCTGCACATCATGCGCGCGCAACTCGCTAGTCTGAGAGGATTGAGTTTGTAACATGTTGATTTCCAAATTTTGAATGGAGAACCAGCGCGATCAAGGTGATTACGCTGACTATCGCAGAAAGTAGGAAAGGAACCTCAAGTAGCCCCAAGCTAGAAATGAAAGAAGCGCAAAATCCCGCTGCCACGCCACCCCATTTGGACATGGCATCAAAGCGAGAAAATACTTTGCCACTGAGTTTGCGATCCAGATTGCTCGCAAGATGCTGATGCAATCCGTGATAACAACACACCATCGCGATGCCGAAGATAATTCTCGCAGCAATGAGTGCGGTTTCGGACGCAATCAAATGCAAGGCAGAGCTCACGGCAAGCAATGCAAACCCAAGCCACAACGTGCGCAGCGGTTGATGGCGATTCAACCCATCTGACAACACGTGGATTTTGCCTGCCAGCAACAGATAGACGCCATGCGGCAGTGCGTACAAAAAACCGATCCATGCATGGTTAGTGATGCCATATTGCTGCACAAATGGCGAGAAATAAGGAAAGGTCACTACCATGGAAAAAGCAAACCCGAACTGAGCAAAGAAGATCCAACGAATAGCATGCATTGCGTTTTTCTGTGCAACAGGTTGTTCTTGCTGAGATTCTGAGTTTGGCTTTTCGAGGTTTTGTTCGGCGGGTTTATCCTCAGGCAGTGTTAGCGTGATGCCCATAGCAATTAAAGGCAAAACGCATAACCAAAGGTACGCGTTGAGCGGGTTGGTCTCTGACAAGCTCCAGCCGAGCCCAATGGGCGCAACGATCAGCGCCAAGCGAGCAGATAGTTGGGTTTTATTGAGTGACTTGCCGAGTGTTTTGGCTTCTTTAATTTGACTAGATAAGTAGCTGTTCGAGGCAGCCATGGTGCCACCAAAGGTTCCTTGAACAATAAGACCAAACACAAACATGGCGAGGCTGTCTGCCAAGCCGCACAGCGCAAACCCTGCTGCAAGGCCAAGTTGCGCACGTAAGAGTGAGCGGCGGCGACCGTAGCGATCGGCAAAGTTGCCCCAAAATCGCGCCGCCAACGCAGTACAAAACGTGGGTAGGATAAACAATACACCTGCCCAGTCTGCATCAATGCTTGCGCCTAACGTTGGCAACACGACGGGTAGAAATAGCGGCATACCTAACGCGGCAAACGCAGCGATAAAGTGGCACAACAACACACTGTAGATGAGTTTGGTCATAATCGTTTAACGTACGCTTTTTTTGATGGCTTCTAAGTAGGCGCGTTGCGCTTCTTCGCTAGAAAGCAGCAAGAAGTTCGGAGCCGACAAACCA
This sequence comes from Vibrio sp. D3, assembly GCF_043995865.1. Taxonomy (NCBI): domain Bacteria; kingdom Pseudomonadati; phylum Pseudomonadota; class Gammaproteobacteria; order Vibrionales; family Vibrionaceae; genus Vibrio; species Vibrio sp. D3. The sequence continues at coordinate 1,243,361 of NZ_CP171886.1, forward strand.
TAGAACTTATTGATGTCACTCGCGCCGGAGGCCTCTTTCGAGAGCAAACTGCCAGAGCTCAACAAGTACTTGGCGTACAAATCAGGCGCATCTTGCAGTAACTCGCGTGCCAGTTTTGTTTCTAACCCTTCGCCTTCCAATCGGTTGAGTTGCTCTGCAATGCTTTTGGCCACGATGGCGTAAAGCGATGCTGAAGAGGCAATGCCCTTCGCTGCCATGGCTTCTACAATCGCTGCGATATCCAATTGTAATGTGATGGTGGTAAACATCTGACCGAGCGCCAATTCATTGTCGACTTTGATGCGTTGGTCGAGCAGTTCATCGCAATCCACTGGAATTGTTCCTGCGCCCTGTTTTTGGGCTGCATGCTCTGTTGCAAAGTGGAAGCGCTCTGGCCAAATTCGCGCTGCGTCGTTGTCTTTCATCGCGAGCGTCATTTTGCCCTGTTGATCAAATGCAACGATGGCGTTTTGCTGGTTGGACTCCAATGCGATGCCATAACGAAGCCACAAGGTGAGGTGCACTTGGCATAATAGGTCGACGTAATCTTGGAACCACGCCAGCGTATCTTGTTGATAGTACTGCTCTGCCAAATGTTCTAAGAACAAGCGGTCGTCAGGCATTGGGCTTGCCAGTGCGGCAACCGGAACTAACGCTTTATCTTTGCAATGAGTAAGTGGGTACTCACGTACGATGTACGCGAAGGTTTTATCCTCGCCGACGTGTCCACCGTGTTTTTCGTTGCAATGGAACAAGCGACTGTTTAAGTCGGCGTCCGTTTGTTCAAGGTGGCTGAGTAGACGTTCAAACCAGTGGCCGTCATACAGTGTTGAAGGCTTGATTAAGCGAATGTTTTTCGTGCCTAGCGATCGCATGATCAGCGGAACTTTGATGTGAATGTGCGGCGCGTCGTTGACTACCACAGTACGAACGGAAAGCGTTGGCGTCACGTCTAGGTACGTAAACGGCGCTTCTATCATACCTTCGGGTAAGGCTTCTAAAGAGCGAAGGGTGAGCGGATGCGCAGGGAACAGTACGTGGCTCAGTGCAAAATCAGCAGGAAGCCCGACTTGCTCCATTGTTGGCCAGCAATCAGGTTGTCCGCTGGTTAATGTCACCAGTGATTTTTCAATCGCAATCCAATGCAGAGCAAAGCTTTGTGCGAACTCGGGCGCGTACTTAGCAAGGTCTTCATCGCTCAGACCAAACTTCGCCCGCGCAGTTGGATAGTACGGGTGGTCAAGGTAAGAAGCGATCTGGTCGGCAAGCAGCAGTTTTTGATGCCAAGAACCAAGCTCGGATATTGGTTGAGAAATGTGGTCTGCGTGATGATGAAACGCTTGGTCACACAGTGCTTTGTGTTTCTCTGCGCATTCCAGTTCTTGAAGATACCCCGCCAACAATTCGTGAGAGCTCTCATGCGCCAGTGTCGTTAGTAGCGCAATCCACTCTTGATAATGCTGCTGATGCTCGACTTGGCCATTTTTCTCCACCCACCAACCTTGTGGTGTTTCGTCATTGGCATGACCGTAGCGCCAGTGCTGCATGTAATACGTTGGCGCAACAGGTAAATACAACGTGAAATCAGAGTTGGCAAATATCAGCCAGACTTGCTCGCCTTGAGGAACAATTACTCCTTTTGGCGCGTCGCTACTGAACTTGGCTTTCGACAAAATGCCAAACATGTCTTCGCGTAAGCAAGTGTCGATCAATCGTTGCGTTAGATACAAAGCGTTGTCGTTCATGCTGCCACCTCACGAGTCGGAGCTAGATCGAAATTGCTAAGCGCGTTCTGCAGCGCTTGGTCGAGGTTTCGCCCTGATGGTGAGACAATCGAAATTCGGGCGAGATAATCCTTATTGGAATAACTCTGTTGGAAGTGTTCTCCAGCGGTTTTTAGTACCTGTTGCTGGGTGATGATATCGTCATCGTGTTGGATGAACGACGTCGAACCTCCGTCGATCACACCACTGTGTTCCGCAACTACGTAGTGCACGTGCGCTGACCCATGAATTTGGTAATCGCCGTCCAATCTTCGACCCAGATGCAGACCCAAAATCGTGCTAAACCAGCCGAAGTGAGCAAGATTGTTGAGCAAGAATTCGCGGCCATCCCCAATGCTGCGATAGTTGATTTCCACCAGAACTGGGCCGTTTTCAGTGATAATAAATTCGCTGTGGCAAACACCAAAACCAACGCCAAACGCTTTCAGTTGAGCCAGGCAAGCTTCTCGGTGAGCAATGCCGTTTGGTCCGTCCCAGTCTGCGGCCGTTTCGATAAAGTAAGGCGGCTCAGAGAGCGACACATCAAAACCGCCCACGGCGATAAGGCGCTCACCATCTCCTAAAGTTTCTAGCGTAACCAACGGCCCTTGAAGAAACTGCTCCACCAGAATGGCGGCGTTTGGGTGTTTTTGCCAAAACGCATCGCAGTAAGCATCGAGCTCGCTTTGGGAGTCACAGCGCTGCACATCTAAACTTGCCACGCCTTCTTTGGGTTTTGCCACGACAGGAAAGGCCATGCCTAATGCCACATTCGAATGGCGGTGCAGCAAACAGCTTTGTGTGTTGGGTAGGGCTTTTTCATTTAACACTTGTCGAGTTAAGTGTTTGTTTTTGGCTTTTAACGTGACAGACCAATCTTTGGATGGGAGGCCAAAAAATTGCGCGCAGATGGCGGTGGAAGTTTGTAAGTGATCACTATTGCTGAAAATAGCGTCTGGCTTTAATTCATGCTCCGTGATGGTTTCGATGAGTTCTAATGGGTTGAAGACATCACATTCTAGAATGGTATCCGGATTAAAGTGACTATCACGACTCGCCAGCTCTAAATGGCTGATCTTGTGGTCGGTGATAAGAACGACGTGAAGGTCCATCGCTTTAGCTGCAGGCACAAAGCCGTGAGTGACTGCATCGTTAACGACATGACTTACGATAATCATCGTAGATTTCATGAGCTTTCCTAATTTTCTAACATTTTCTTCTAACGTTGATAAAGTCGCTCACGGTCGTCTTCCAATGTGCCTCTCCCGAGACGGAGGGCAGAAGTTTTAGTGTTTATTGTTATTATGTTTGGTTTTTTTTGTTGTTAGTTGTGTTTTTAGGGTAAATAAATATAGAGCATAAAATTAATATTGCAAATAGAAATAATATTTGTTCTTATTTCCATCCGTTGGCTTTATAACAACTAAACGGAATTATGGAATGAATAAATTATTGACCCTGACCCCCTTGGCGGTCGCGATTGGTTCTTCACTAGTAGCACCAAGCGCAGTGGCTTCAGAAGAGACGAACTCAACCTCATCAGCAACTGAAACGATTCAAGTCTTCGGTCATCAGTACGAAGGTTATGCTGAACACATGCCTCAATCAGGCACCAAAACCGATGTGGAATGGCTTGATGTGCCACAAGCGGTATCTGTAGTAACGAAAACAGAAATGCAAGACCGAGGCGCGGTGCGTTTAGTGGATGCGCTAGATGGGGTAGCCGGGGTCAATAACACCTTGGGCGAAGGCAGCCGTGACCAGTTCATGATTCGCGGTTTTGATTCACTCAACGATATGTATCGTGATGGCTTGCGAGATGACGGTACGTTGCAGTCTTACCGCAGCTTAGCGAACGTTGAACGCGTTGAAATTGTGAAAGGCCCTGCGGGCGCATTGTATGGCCGTGGCTCGGCTGGGGGCATCATCAACTTGGTGACGAAACGCGCTAACGGTGAGAATTTTACTCACGTAAACGGCAGTGTAGGCAGCAACAACCAGTATGTCGGTCAGGTCGACAGCTCAATGGCGTTTTCAGATAAGGTCAACGGGCGTATTAACTTGGAATACCGTCAAGCCGACTCGTACGTTGATCATGTTGATTCAAACGATTTCTTCATTGCACCGACCATTCGTGTGTTACCAGCGGATGGTCACACCATTGATATTGACGTGGAATACGCCCATCAAGAATTAGTGCCATATCGTGGTGTGCCATCAAAAAATGGCAAGCCAGTTGATTTGCCAGTGAGTACTTACTTTGGTGGCACGAACGATTATCAGGAGTCGGACAGTCTTCGCGTTGCAGTGGACTACGAATGGCGTTTGAACGATCAATGGGTATGGAACAACCGAGCGGCGTTCAACCATATCGAACTTGAGCAAAAAGGCACGCGTCAGGGCAAAGTGACGGGCAATGAAGTGTCTCAAACCGTGAATAACTTTGGCTACGACCCTCGTACTACAACCACTTTGCAATCTGAGTTGGTTTGGGAAACCAGTGACAATCAATTGATGGTGGGTGCAGATTTCAACCAGATCAATATCGACCTAACGTTGGCAAGTGACAAAACACTTCCTCCGCAAAATATCTACGATCCAGTCGTTGGTCCAACGCCTGATCCGGGCTTTAAGCCATTTCGTGACAATACCACCACCACGACAGGTTTGTATGTGCAAGACGTCTATACGTGGGGCGACCTTTCTTTGATCGGTAACGTGCGTTACGACTCGATGGAACTCGAACAACAAAAAGCGGGTTCAGATAAGGAAAAATTGGATGATGACAAAGTCAGCTACCGTGCTGGTTTGGTATACCGCATCAATTACGACACATCCGTTTACGCCAGTTTAGCGCGCTCTTGGCAGTTACCGTACGCAGGCATCTACATCAATCCAAAATTGGCGGAGTTCTTCCACACCGACTTAAAAGAGGTGGGTGCGAAAGCGTACCTTTTGGATAACGCATTAATGTTGAATGCGGCACTGTTCCAGATTGATCAAGAGCAACCACAAACCAACGTGGACGGCGATGTGATCGATAAAATTGAAGTGCGTCACCAAGGCATTGAATTAGAGGCTCGCGGTCAAATCACCAAACAGTGGGACATCTCTGTGGGTTACAGCTATTTGGATGCGGAAGACAAAGCCACAGGTAAAAAGCCGAATGATGTGTCAGACCACTTGTTCTCCCTTTGGAGCACTTACCAATTGGATGACAACTGGCGTTTGGGTGGCGGCGTGAAATACGTGGGCGACCGTTATGCAGGTAACGACGAAGCCGTCGCACTTGGCGATTACACCACGGTGGATTTGATGGCGGCGTACACCACTGGTCGTCACAAGATCCAAGCGAACGCTTACAACATTTTGGATGAGAAATACATTCTTGGCGCAACAAACGGCACGTCTGGCCTAAACCAGATTGGCTACGGCGCACCAGCCGAGTTCATGCTTAGCTACGGATACCAGTTCTAGGCTTGTTGTGCGTAGTTGGCGCACGTTAGCCGATTTTTGCCTCTTATTGAGGATGTTTTAGCCCTGAGAGCCTACGGGAAATGTTCTGCCCGAGGCTCAATTTCTCGCAAAGGAGACCTTAATGTCTTACCAGAATTTGGATGGTAAAGTGCGTGTACGTGCTGGTTTGTCTACCACTTACAGTGTGCTCGCGATTGCTATTGCTTCTGCCACCTCCATGAGCGCGGTTGCCGCTCCTGCCGCAAAAAACGAAACCACCGTGATGGAAACGGTTGTTGTCACTGGCAGCGTGATTGGCAACTCTGACATTGAAGACGTCAAAGAGTACCCTGGTGCTCGTACCGTCATTACCCGTGATCAAATTGAGAAAACCGCCGCAGGTTCGATCGATAATGCGCTACAGCGTGTTCCGGGTATTAAAGTTCAGGATGAAAGCGGAGCGGGCGTATTGCCTAACATTTCCGTACGTGGTTTGAAAGCAAGCCGCAGTGGTCATGCGCAGTTCTTGATGGATGGTGTGCCGCTAACGCTCGCGCCATACGGCCATACTGGTCAGTCTATCTTCCCAGCAACACTGTCGATGCTTGATCGTATTGACATTGTACGCGGTGGTGCCGCAGTACAGTACGGCCCAAACAACGTCGGTGGTGTGATCAACTTAGTGACCAAACCGATTCCACACACGTGGCAAACTGAAATCAGTAACCGTCTTACCGTGTTTGATGGCGGTGATGCGCCGCTGAATGATTTTTACCTGCGCACGGGCGGCTGGTTAAGCGACACGTTTGCACTGCAGTTGGAAGGTAACTTCCTAAAAGGTGAAAGCTTCCGTGAACATTCCGATACGGACGTGAAGAACTTTCAAGCTAAAGCACAGTGGCTATTGAGTGACACTCAAGAGATTCAAGCATTCCTGCAACGTTACGATGCTGAAACGCAAATGCCGGGCGCACTTTCGCCACAAGATTACGAGCAAGATCGTCACCAATCGAAACGTCCTTACGATGATTATGAAGGTAAGTCGACGCGCTGGAGTGTTAAGTACATCCACGATTTGCCATTTGCCGACAGTGCCGAGCTAGAAGTGCTAACGTTTGGCCATAAGTCAGAGCGTCTTTTCAAGTGGGGCTTTAACAGCGCGGGTGGCCATTGGGCGGATCCGGCTCTGCCAGCGACGGACGTTCGTACCTCTCCACGTGAATTTACCGTGTATGGTATAGAGCCAAAAATGGCGATGTACTTTGGCGAAGGTAAATCCGTTACTCAAAACTGGATCGTGGGTACCCGTTATGTTAATGAAGACATTGACTACAAACTCACTCAGACTCCAATCGCCGGTGGTGCAACCAGCGTTCCGCGTGATTGGCATCTAGATACGGACGCGTTTGCTGGATACGTTAGCAACGAAATTGGTTTGTTCAATGATACATTGAAGGTAACGCCTGGGTTGCGTGTTGAGTCGGTTCGAATGACGTTTACCGATCGTGGTAAAAAACAAACGGCAGACAACACCGTGACGGAATGGTTGCCAGGTTTGACGGTGGCATACAACTTAACTGACCAGTGGGTGACGTATGCGAACGCGCAAAAATCACTTCGTGCGCCACAAATTGCCTACATCCGAGGTTTGGGTGAAGAAGGTAGCGAACTGGCTTGGAACTACGAAGTCGGCGCGCGTTACACCCAAGATGCGACCAGCTTTAACGCTGCACTTTATCGCATCGACTTTGAAGATCAATTGCAATGGCAAAGCTCAACGCAGACCTTCGATAACATCGGAAAAACCCTTCACCAAGGTTTAGAACTTTCTGCTCGTTACGTGCCTGAAGCACTACCTGCACTGAGTTTAGGCGCAAGCTATAACTATCTAGACGCTACGCTTGAAGAAGAAGGTGAGAATAAAGGTAATCAACTGCCTTACACCTCTAAGCATCAGCTTGGTTGGGATGCAACCTACGCATTTTACGGCATGGACACCACGCTATCGGGCTTCTACTTCAGTGATTCGTATACCGATAACGCCAACACCAGTGCCGAAGACGCAACAGGTGCAACGGGCAAAGTGCCGTCTTACATGGTGTGGAACTTCAACTTGGGGACGGATTTATACAAAGACGACAAAGGCAAGTTACGCATGAATGTTGCGGTGAACAACTTGTTTGACGAGGAGTATTACTTCCGCGGGATTGATACAAGCCCAGTTGGTCGGTACCCAGCTCCGGGGCGCTCCTACACGCTGGATCTGAACTATCAGTTTTAAGCGTTTCGTTCACCGAGTTTGAAAAGAAAAGTCGCCAATTTACCTTGGCGACTTTGCCGATCTTAGGTACTGGAAAACTCTTAGCACTGGAAAAAGCAAGATGAAAAATAAAAAACAATTTACGATCAAACACTTTTCAACCGGTTTGCTGATGCTACTGAGCTCAGCTTTGATGTCATTTAGCGCATTTTCTCAGGTGCGCAGCGTGCAAGATGAGCAAGGCACTTTTGAGCTAGAAGCGATACCTCAACGTATTGTGGTTTTAGAATTTTCGTTTGTCGATGCATTAGCGGCAGTCGATGTCTCGCCGGTAGGCGTTGCCGATGACAACGATGCCACACGAGTTATCCCTGCTGTTCGTGCCAAGATTGAGCCTTGGCAATCGGTCGGCATGCGCTCACAACCGAGTTTAGAGGCGATTGCGGTGCTCAAGCCTGATTTGATCATTGCCGATGCCGAACGTCATCGTGCGATTTATCAAGATTTGCAGCGAATTGCGCCAACTTTGCTGCTAAAAAGCCGTGGTGAGACATATCAAGAAAATCTCGAATCCGCACACAAAATCGGCGTGGCAATTGGCAAGCAAGCGCAAATGACGCAACGAATCGAGCAGCACAAACAGACCATGGCGGAGTTCAAACAGTATTTTTCGACACAAGAAACCATACAGTTTGGTGTGGTTTCCGATAAAGGGATGTGGCTGCATAGCCCGGTTTCTTACGCTGGTGGCGTTTTGAGTACACTAGGCATCCAAAGCCCTCTGGCTCCGTCTGAGCACAATGCGTATATCCCAACCAGCTTCGAACTTTTACTAAAAACCAACCCTGATTGGTTACTAGTTGGACTTTACTCTCAACCAAATATCGTGGATGAATGGCGCAAAAATCCATTATTTAAGTTGCTAACTGCGGCGAAAAAGCAGCAACTGGTCGAAGTCTCTCCGGAACTGTGGTCATTAAATCGTGGCATGTTGGCGGCGGAAGAAATTGCCCGCAACCTTGAAGCGTTATTGGGGCGCTCATGAGTGCGTCGATAAGCTCAGAAAGCCCGACTTCGGTTAGCAAACTGCATTGGAAAGCGAGCTTGTTTGTCTGTGCTATGGCGTTGTGTACGCTCTCAGGCTATGCAGCCTCAATGATTGGCTGGTCCAACTTTTCTTTGAGCGTTAATGATCTGACAAGCTATTGGTTTGCGTTTGATGAGGGCAATATGCTTCATCAAATTCTTGCGACGTTGCGCGCTCCTCGCACCTATGCTGGGTTATTGATTGGCGCTTCGCTTGCGGTATCCGGTGTGCTGATGCAAGGGTTAACTCGTAACCCTTTGGCGTCGCCATCCATTCTCGGCATTAATGCCGGTGCGGCTTGTTTTATGGCCTTGGCGTCTATCGGCGTACCATTCTTTAGTCAATTGAACCCAATCATCAACGCAGTACTCGGCGCGCTACTAAGTGGTGGTGCGGTCATGTTGTTGGGCGGTTTTTTCTCCGCACGTTCTCACCCATTGCGTTTAGTGCTAGCGGGCATTGCCATCAGTGCACTGCTGATAGGGTTAACTCGTGCGTCGGTAATTTTGGCGGATGACATGGCTTACAGCGTGTTGCATTGGTTAACGGGTTCACTCTCTGCGGTAGATTCTGAGCAGTGGCAGCAACTGTGGCCTTTTGCGACTTTAGGTTTGGTGCTCGCCATGGGCTTAGCGCGAAACTTAAATTTACTCGCGTTGGGGGACGAAGTTGCTGTCGGGTTGGGTGGTAACATTCGTCTTACGCGATTAATCAGTGGTTTAGCGGTTGTGCTGTTGGCAGGAACTAGCGTGGCGATTGCTGGACCAATTGGCTTTGTCGGGTTGTTAGTGCCGCACTTGGTACGCCCGATTGTTGGTCACAACTATCACATTCTCATTCCGGTTTCCGCTTTGTGTGGCGCGGCATTGGTGACGTGGTCAGATGCTTTGTCACGCGCGATTGCCTTTCCGGCCGAAACGCCAGTGGGCGTGATTACCGCGCTGTTGGGCACACCTTGCTTTATCGCGATTGCAATGAGGAAATCATCATGATGAATCAAACCAAACTGTTTGCATTACTTGGATTGTTGCTGATTGCGTCTTCTCTCACGTTGTTTGTTGGCGCGGCGAATCTATCGGCTCAACAGGTTTTTGCATTGCTGTTTTCTTTCTCTGATTCGGACTTTGTGATTCACCAATATCGACTGCCGAGAATGTTGCTCGCCATTGGCGTGGGCGCTGGGTTGGGGCTGTCAGGCGTTTTAGTTCAAGGCGTCATCCGTAATCCACTTGCCTCACCAGATTTAATGGGGATAAGCGCCGGAGCAGGACTGGCGGCTACCGCTTGTTTGGTGCTGTATCCGAATGCGCCAGTGGCAATGTTGCCGATGGTCGCCATGGCGGGTGGCTTGCTTGCTGCTGGCTTTATTGCTGTGCTGGCTTACTGGTCGAAACCAACACCAGCACGTTTGGCGCTGATTGGTGTTGCTGTCAGCGCATTTTTAGCCAGCGGTATCGATTTTCTTCTGATTGTGCACCCTATCGAAATCAACACGGCGATGGTATGGCTAACCGGCAGTTTGTGGGGACGAAACTGGCAACAAGTGCCGTTTATTTGGAGTGCTCTATTGCTGCTACTGCCATTGGCGTTTTGGTTGGCATGGAGGTTAGATGTGATGGGACTGGGAGAAGAAAGCGCCACTACACTTGGCACGAAACCAAGACAGATCCAAATTATTGCGTTGATTGCTGCCGTGCTATTGGCGAGCATCAGTGTGTCTGTGGCAGGCACGATCAGCTTTGTTGGCCTGCTTGCGCCGCATCTTGCGCGTTTGCTGTTTGGCCACAACCACAAGTTGTTGATTCCAGCCGCTGCAACCCTTGGCGCTTTGTTGGTGATTTGCGCCGATGGTTTAGCGAGAGGCTTACAGCCGCCAATTGAGCTACCAGCGGGAGTGCTAACATCTGTTATTGGCGCACCATATTTCATTTTTCTTTTGTATCGTTATCGAGGTTGGTAAGCATGTTACGAACGCAGAATTTATCCGTCGCGTACGGCAAACAGACCATTATTCCGGATCTCTCTTTGTCGATTCCTCAAGGTAAAATTACCGCGCTTGTTGGCCCAAATGGTTGCGGTAAGTCGACACTATTAAAAACCTTGGTACGCATCAATAAACCAGCTTCTGGCGAAGTGTTGTATGACGATAAACCGCTAAGCAACTACGGCGATAAACGCTTGGCGCGTTCGTTGTCTTTGCTGCCGCAGATTCTTGTCAGTCCTGAAGGTATTACCGTCAGAAAACTGGTCGAATATGGCCGCTCGCCTTATCTCTCTCATTGGGGCCGGTTAAGTCAGCAAGACAAAGCCTTAGTCGAGCAAGCAATGCAAGATACTGGCGTGATTGAGTTTGCTGACAAGCCAGTTGAATCGCTGTCTGGCGGTCAAAGGCAAAGGGCGTGGATTGCGATGGTAATGGCGCAAGATACCGACGTAGTGATGCTTGATGAGCCAACCACTTACTTGGATCTCTCTCACCAAGTTGAGCTGATGAAACTCATGAGGCAGATGAACGACAAAGGCAAAACAGTGGTCGTAGTGTTGCACGATCTAAACCAAGCGTGCCGTTACTGCGATCATTTGGTGGTGTTGGAAAAAGGTCAGTTAGTCACGCAGGGTACGCCGCAAGAGGTACTGACAGAAGGCATGTTGGCATCGGTGTTTGATTTACAAGCGAGAGTATTTAACGACCCAATCTCAGGCACGCCGATGTGTGTGGCGGTGTAGGTCTTACGTCTTTCGAAAGCTATCTGCAATTAAAACGCTGAGCCATAAAAACAAACCCCGTTAGCAACTCTGTTACTAGCGGGGTTTGTTGTTTTTAAGAGCGTTCCTAACGTGGCGTTTAAGCCAGTTTAAACGTTGCCACTTTCGAGTTGAGATCCTCGGCTTGTGATTTCAGCTCAGCAGATTGATTCATCGATTCTTCGGCACCAACCACCAAGTGATCGGTCACATCTTTAATTGATGTGACGTTTTGCGTGATTTCATTGGTTACGTGCGTTTGCTCTTCGGCTGCGGTTGCAATTTGCGTTGCCATATCGCTGATCAACGCAACGGCCGCGTTGATTTCATCCAGAGCCAGTGCTGCGCGATCGGCATCTTCCACCGAACCTTGCGCGAGCTGAGAGCTTGTATCCATGATGGTCACAGCGCGTTGTGTGGTCTGTTGCAAAGTCTCGATCGTCGAGCGAATCTCTTCGGTTGAGGTGTGTGTGCGTTGTGATAGCACGCGAACCTCGTCTGCAACAACGGCAAAACCGCGGCCTTGTTCACCTGCACGCGCCGCTTCAATCGCCGCATTCAGAGCCAGTAAGTTGGTTTGCTCCGCGATGTCTCGAATCGTTGATAGCACGGTTGAGATGTCTTGCGCGTGCTGGTTGAGCTCACCGATGACAACGCTCGCTTGGTTGACTTCAGAAGACAAATTATTGATGGACGATTTGGAATTGATCACCAACTCATGACCGTTTTGTGTGCTTGCTGAAGAGTCTTGAGCGGCTTTGGCCGTTTGCTCTGCATGTGCTGCAATCTCTTGCGTTGCCGATGCCATTTCAGTCACAGCGGTCGCCACCATAGTGATTTCTTGTTGCTGATGGTTCAGATCGGAAACCGATTGATTCGCGCGAGTCGTGCTCAGCTCCGATTGTTGGCTCAGTTCTTCCGCTTGGTGACGAATGTGACCAATAAGTTGCTGCAAACTTTCAACGAACTGGTTGAAATTTTCAGCCAGTTCACCAACTTCGTCACGGTTTTCTACTTTGATGCGTTGAGTCAGATCGCCGCTACCGTTGGCGATTTGCGCAAGCGCATTCGAAACGTTGTAGAGTGGACGGAACAATATGTTACATAGCAGGTTAAACAAAGCCACACAGATAACGACGACGATAGTGGTTGCGATGATTTGATCCCAAACAGCATCGTAAAGTGGGGCAACCAACGAGTTTTGATCTAACACTGTGACCGTTGTGAGTTTGGTGCCCTCAATATGGCGTGCGTAAACCACATATTCGGTGTTGTTAATCGAGACGCGACGCTCTGTGCCGGAACGTGCGGCAGAGGTAATATCGCTGTTGTTTAGGCCCAGCTTGCTAACAGGTTGATTCAGCAGCTTACCGTCGTTATGGGTGAAAATATTGCCCTGTTCATTGGCAATAAACATATAGCCTTCACCCGGCAGGATCACTTGGTTGAGGCTGTTTAAAATATCTCCAATTTCGACATCTGCACCCAGAACGACGGTTTGACCATGTAGTTGCAGGGCTTTACCGAGCGACACGACGTTGGCCCCCGTGGCCGCTGCGACGGTTGGGTTATCCATAAAGACTTTCGATGGATTGGCAATGGCGTTGGTGTACCAACCCCATTTGCGTGGGTCGTTATTACCTGGTGGCAAAACCACCCCATTGGCGTTGTCTTGTGAGCCGTCTGGGTAAGCGAGAAAGACGTTATCAAACGCGCCAGAGTCTCGGACTTGTTTCAAGTGCGTAACCAGAGAACGCTTCTCTGAACCGGAAGAGAGTGACGTCAGTGCTCGCTCTTTTGAGAGTAACCAGTCCTTTACGTATTGATTGTAAGATGCGCTGGTGCTTTCTAGTCGTTGCGCAACTTCGACATCCAGTCTGTTTAATGAATCTCGAAAAGACAGCCCTTCTACCAGCACTCCCCCGAGAATGATGGCAGCACTGGCAGAGATCGCCAGTTTGTTTTTTAATGATAGATTTTTGAACATAAAGCGAATAATAGATCTTTGAATAATAGTTGTTGTGTTTTTATTCTCATCAGGACTCACCGAGCCGTTGAATATGCAGCAGAAAGTCAGATTCGAATCTGTTCAATAATTATATTTTATTGCTCAAAATAAATACTGACTCCATGTCGCGATTTTGAGTTTTACATCAAATAAGAAAAAGGCTTTTAAGCTGTGTTATTTATCTATTTGTAAAGTAAGGATTTGTCTATTTTTGTAAATGATAATCGATTTCATTAAAAGGTGATTTACGTCACGTTTGAGTGGTAAATAATCCATTAAAAATGTGAAGGTCATGGAACGAGGATTATATTGATCGGCTTAATCATTGTTATGGGCAATAGTTATGCGCAGTATATTGTTAGTCCCCGCGTTATTACTGTCAGGGTGTGCTCTGACACAACAATCGACGCCGATTCAGCCTGACGCCAATTGGCATGTCGACCAGTTATCGAACGGTATGAAATACCATCTTTACCCAACAAAAGACCAAGAAGTATCGGTCCGTTTGGTTCTGAATGTCGGCTCATTCCAAGAAGAAACCAATCAAAAAGGTTACGCTCACTTTGTTGAGCACATGGCGTTTAATGGCAGCACGCATTTTACCGGCAACGACGTTGTTAAACTTTTCGAGCAATCTGGTGGTAGCTTTGGTGCCGATATCAACGCCTTTACCACTTATCAGCAAACTTCTTATCAACTTGATCTTGCCAATAATACAAAGCTGGAAGATGCCCTGAAGTGGATGAGAGATGTCGGAAACGGACTTCAGTTTGCTCCTGAACAAGTAGAGAAAGAAAAAGGGGTGATCCTTGGTGAATGGCGACGTGCTAACCCGGATGATAAGTCCTTTTCTATGCATTCTTATCAAGCGTCGATTGAAGGCACTATGTATGGTGAACACGACCCAATTGGTACTCGCGAAGCGATTCAAAATGCCTCATCAAGCAAGCTAAAAGCGTTTTACGACAAGTGGTACCAACCACAAAATGCCGAGTTGGTTGTGACCGGTAATATCGACGTGGATTCACTGTCCAATATTATCAAAAACAAATTCTCGAACTGGGAAAGCACCTCGGATACCGTAATAGAGAAGCGCCGCGATATTCGAGTGAACAACCAAAACCGAATCTTGCCAAGTAACACGATGGAATCACCAAGCCTTCATTTAGTGATTGAGCGTGGTCTAAGTGGCAGCACTACGATTGAACAACAGCATCAAGTGTGGCGTGATGAAGTCGCAACACAGCTAATTCAACAACGTCTGATTCGTGTACTTAATGATGCCGCTGAACCTTTTCAGTATGCTTATGCCCAGCCTTACTACTCCAACTACCAGCGCATGATGTCGGCAGGTATTTCGTTTGCGCCTGAGCGTCGTGAACAAATGCATCAAACTTTCATCAGCACGTTGGCGTCACTGAGAGATTATGGTGCGACTCAATCTGAGTTAGAGAGCATCATGTCAAATTGGCAAGGTGAGCTCGCAAATATTGATTCAGACTGGGACCAGCGTAAGCCAAACAGTTATGCAGAAGCGCGCGTTTTCCAAATTGACCAAGGCAGTGTGAGTCAATCAAAAGAGAGTTACGCCCAGAGTTTGTCTGAATTCATCAACAACGAGAATCTAGAGAGCATTAACACGCAATTGAATGCCTTGTTGTCTGAGCAACCAATCTTTGTGGTTGGGTTGGGGAAAAGTGAAACGTCAGCTCAGTTCAATGATGTATTTACCGAACTATACAGTGCCTACCTCCAAACTGGCGAAAAACCGTTAGAGATGTATGACAAAGTGGATGGATTCTTACAGCCTACTCAAGAAGGTACCATCACCAGCATGCGTCAGGAAGCGGGAGGCTTTCAAGTTTATACGCTATCAAACGGTGTCGAAGTGTGGTTCCAAAAAGATGCCAAAGCGGGTGGCCGAGCTTATATTTACTATGCTAGCCAAGGCGGTAAAGCCGCCGTTGATCCAGCGTTATATGCTGCGTATGAAATCGCTGCAACGACGGCGATACGCAGTGGGTTAGGGGCATTTTCTGGTTCAGAGTTAGACAGTTACTTACGCAAAAATAACATTGCGCTTAGCGCGATTCTCGATGCGACCAGTCACGGTTCACAAATTACCGCGCCAACAACGCATTTAACTTACGCGTTGAATGGGTTGTACAACCTAGCGACGGAGATCAAAGTTGACGAGCGCCAGATGGCGGCAGCAAAGCAAGAGTTTAAACAGCAGAGTGGCGCTTTTTTTGAATCGCCGATGGGAAAACTGATTCAGAAAGCAAACGGTAATTCTTATTTGCCGGGTAGTCGTCATCGTATAGTGTCCAGTGACGATGTAGAGCAAGTGACTTCCGAGCAAATATTGGCTGTGCATGAGCAACTTTTCAAAACCAATGATGGTTTTAAGATGGTTATTGTGGCAAATGTCGAGCCGGAAGAAATTACGCCACTCTTGCGTAAGTATGTGGCCTCCATCGAGATGCAACCGAGTCGTTCGATTGATTACCATGTTGCGTTCAACACCGACGTGCCGGCGCGAACAGTCGTTGCGGATGGTCATGAACCTTCATCGTTGTACGTAATGCGTTTGACTAACACGAACGATTACCAACGTACGGCAAGGGATACGGTTATCGAAGATATTTTGCAACGTATCAGTAATGCGCGTGTCTTGGATATTGTGCGAGAAGAGTCTAGTCTCGATTACAGCCCAAATATTTACACCGTGACGCAAGATCGCGAACCAATCTCTGATTGGCTCTTGGAATCTCAAGTTGAGCCCGAAGACGTGGCAGTTTTAGATAGCAAGTTAGGCAAAATGTTTGATGACCTAGCTTCGAACATCACGCAAAAAGAAGTGGATACGGCAGCGAAGCAATTGGCGGTAGCGATGCAAGGATTAGATGATAACCCTGCTCAGCGCGCATGGTCGTATACACGCTACTTGGTGCATGATTACGGCGTCGATGTGTTACTTGACGTTGAGAAAGCGGCTAAGAGTGTGACATTAGAAGAAGTGAAAGCGCATGCGAAAGCGGCTTTTGGTCCACAAGCAAAGCGCTCGGTGATGATTTTAAATCCGGCCGAATAATCACTGTAGCTTCTGACGAAGCTCGTGTCTCTAGTAATAAAAAAGACGGCGTGAAAGCCGTCTTTTTATGCACTTTAACCAAAGAGTTTATGCTGATTTACGCGCAGGTCGCTTTTCATTGTTGGTATTGTTTTCTTTCGTGCTGGCGTTTTCTTGAGCCTTTCCTTTCAGTGTCACCACTTCTTTTTCAGGTAATTCGGCAGCCTCACCAAAGAATTTACCACCCGGTTCGATGCTGAGGTTATTACTCCAGATCCTCCCACTTACACGTCCCTTGGCAAGTACTTGAATGTGTTCTGCGTGACAGTTACCATCCATCATACCATTGATGATCAGTTGCTTAGCGTAGATCTCACCGTTTACTCGGCCGCTTTCTGCAACGACGAGAGTGCCTTCTACATTAATTTGACCATCGACGATGCCATCAATCTGGACATCGTTTTCTACTTTGAGTTCTCCGCTAACAGCACAGCCTTTGGCGATGAGAGTTGAAGCTGCTGAGCTACTCGTTGTTCCACGGTTTTGATTAAAGATTCCCATCGTATTCTTCGCTCCTTAGTAAAAATGTCTTCGAAATCATTGAGGCTCCAATCGACAAATGGCTTCGGATTCAGTGCTCGCCCAACAAAACGCACCTCGTAGTGAAGGTGAGGGCCAGAAGAGAGCCCACTGTTGCCGGAAATTGCAATCAGTTGCCCTTTTTTGACGAACTGACCACTTTTTACTTTGAACTTTTTCAAGTGCGAATAAGAACTCGAAAAACCGAAAGAATGTTGCAGCCTGAGGAAGTTACCAGAGCCTTTATTGCTGCGGCGGGTGACTTCCACAACCCCATCTGCTGGGGCATAAACCTTAGTACCGGTATTCACGGCAAAATCGAGCCCGCGATGCATCTTAGCGACTTTTGTCACCGGATGAATGCGCTTACCGAAGCGAGAAGAGAGCCGCGCTTTACCGACCGGAGACCCGCTTGGTATTTGGTTTAACAACACCATGCGAACGTTCGACGTAATCGCCGCCGCATCAAGTCGGGCATCCAAATTATCCGTGGTAGTATGTTCTCCAACTCCAAGGACTTTCTCTAACTCTCCCAAACGCTCCGAAACAAGTTGTACTCGCTCTTCTCGCTCTGAGAGATCACTTTCCAGCTCGGATTTTAATGCTTTCAGTGTGCTGAGCTCTTCACCCATAGTGCGCGAATGTTCTGTCAATTCAGCTTGTTTTAACGCGGCATTATCGACGCGAGTGTACAAGTGATGAATTAAGATCGCGGTTGCGGCCAGAGCAATGACAAAAAAGCATAAAAACGTTTTTAGATTGCGTTGCATCCTTTTACTGAAGTACCAATGTCTGGAGCCATTGATGGTTGATATAGAGATCGTCAACTGGTCTTTCATCGTCTTCTACTGCTCGTATCTGGTATACGTCTCGTCACTGAGTTAATGGGAATGTAAGGAAAACGAACGGGGACCGCTAGAGGCAAATTGGAAAGAAGTGTCAGGCCGTGAGGCGTTTTCAGATATTAGATAAAAGACTCAATAAAGATTTAATATCCTAGTGCTTTTGGTCGTAGTTACTCCAAATCGCTTTATTGAACTGAAGATTTTGATTTATAAGGTGGTTATCCGAGAAATTAGATTGTGAATATTGCCAATAGCATCCTCACGCAATTCAACTTACTTCACGGTTTACCTTATAAATGTTGGATAATTTATCAAACCGACATTCATTATATTGATAACTTGTTTATGATAGCGGTCGATATAAAAGTGCTATTCAAAGGCTTTAAACCTAAGCGTGATCTTTCGCTTAGGAACACATAACTATGACAACGGAGTTGGTCGTGAAAAAACTACTATTGGCTACAGCAGTGGTCGCAGCTGCAGGGGGCGCTGGCTACCTGTACCAAAACAATACTACCCCGAGTGATTCAGTATCACTACTTTCGCAAGTTCCTGCGGATTCGCTCATGGTGACGTATCAGACGGAACCTTTTAATCATTATAAATACATGAATGCATTTGGCACGGCTAACCAAGGCTCGATTGCTGAACTTTTTGCCGATGAATCACTTTCTCCACAGCAACAGTTTGCCGTTAACTTGTTTGATGGATATCTGGAGAGCGCTGCATCGCCAGAAACGTTAAAAGCCTATTTAGGTACCGGAGAAAACATTAATCCTGTGTTGTACACAATCGGTATGGTACCAGTGTACAAATTGAAGATTGAAGACCCTGCCGCGTTATGGAAAACATTGGATCACGAAGAGCAGATGAGCGGTGCTAAGCACGAGTTGGTTAAACTTGGTGAAGTGGAGTTTCGTCGTTACGAGATGACAGATTCGGTTGACCCGCAAGATGGCATTGGCTTGGTTGTTGCCGTGGTTGACAACGTACTTACGTTAACGGTGGATATTCCGCAGCTGGGTGTTCAAAACCCGCTTAAAATGGCATTGGGACTTGAGTCACCAAGTCAAAACATTGCGGAGAGTGGACGCCTAGCGGCGTTGCAGGCTAAATACGGCGAAAACAATAACTCTTTCGGTTACTTTGATCACCGTGAATTGGTTAAAGGTTTGACGACGAAAGATGGCAATATCTTTGCGCGTCAAGTCAGCATGCTGGATGCCATTGATCCTGAGCCGACTATTCAGGAGATGCGCTCACCAGCTTGTCATACTGAACTTACTCAAGTTGCAGAAAACTGGCCTCAATCCGTCGCATTTGCGGAATACAAGCTGAAAGGCGAGCAGGCATTCATTAAAGGTGCTTTTGTTGTTGAATCGAAAAATAAAGTGATTCTAGATGCGCTTAAGTCGATTCGTGGCGTTTTGGCAGAATCGAACAATGATAAGAGCTTCTTTAGCATGGCGCTTGGTTTAGACATTAATACGCTAGCGCCATCGATTGGTCAGATTTGGAGCGACTTGACTCAGCCTCAGTACCAATGTTCTTTATTGACTCAAATGCAGCAAGAGATGGGTGGCCAAAACCCAGCCGCAGCTGTGAGCATGGGCTCCGGCATGGTTAACGGCCTGAAAGGATTAAGCCTGCAAATGTTTGATATCCACGTTGACACTAATGCTCAGCACGGTGAAGTATTTAGCCAGCTAGATGGTATGTTGTCTCTATCTGCCAATGATCCAATGATGCTGATTCAAACCGCGCAAATGTTTGTCCCTGAGCTTGCTCAATTACAAATTCAGCCGGATAACCAGCCTGTTAATGTCAGTGACCTGCTCGAAATGCACACAGGCTTGAAGATGGATGTGTTTGCTCGCTTAAACGAAAACCATTTTACGCTCTACAGTGGTGAGAATGCCGAAGACGCGAGCAAAGAAGTGATGGCACAACCACTTTCTCCAAATGGCTTGTTCAGTTTTGACTTCGATTCAGAACGCATTTTGGAAGTGTTGGAAAGTGCGTCAGCCGTGACTGGTGAACCGCTACCTGATGATGTTATGAAAAGCTTACAAGGCGAGCTTGTTGGTGGTATGACGATGGATGTAACAGATCAAGGTATTGGTTTTGAGTTTGATTACCGTGGTGCGACCAAACCCGTGACGGTTGCACAGCAGTAAAACATCGAGTAGAAAAAGGCGGCGCAGTGCCGCCTTTATTTCATCGTAGAACTCAGGTTTGTTTACCATCGAGTCGGACGTTCATCAAGACTATGACTGCAACCAAACAGGGTTACTCCAGGCCGTGCTGCCGTCTTTATCTTCGACTTCTAAACTTATCCATCCCTCTGCGTCGCTAGGTATAGGTAGCGACAGCTCTATGCGTTGAGTATCAACTTTCGGGTTAATCGTCAGGGTATTCAGCACGTTGCCGCCTTTACCGATCAATCGAATTTCTTTTAGACCATCGGCTGCAACGACGTGGATGTCCCACGTATCGCCAGCTGTTGCTGTTTCACCAAACATAATGTTTTGCGGATAAAGAATAGGGCCTTGTGTTGCGTAGCCATGGCCGGCTTTAAGTGCTTGCGCAAACTTCGACGGCGTTAGCTCGCCATCGACTCTTGCCATCATTCGAATCTGCCCCGTGAGTTGGTTCCACGCATCGTGGGTGTCGGTTCCCGCTGTAAAGTACATTGCTTCACCCAGGTCCCAGAGTTTATGCGCTTTCTTCAACGTTGGTTCATTGTCTACGCGCGCATTAAGCTCCATAAGGTCGAAGCGATCCGTTTTACCACCAGGGACTGCATTTTTAGCGATATTCGTAAAGTAGCCATAATCGTTGTATGGATGGTTCATCGGTACGACTTCAGCCCCCATCTCATGTACGGCGTTGAGTAACGTGTGAACGTCAGCAGTGCCAGGATCGACCTTTAGCTCGGCGCCATTATCGATAGGAAATGGGTTCATATGTCCCCATGATGGCGAAACTTCGATCGACGGGATGAAAGGCACGCCACGTTTCGCAGATAGTTCTGCAAACTTCTGGTGGTTAATGGTTGAGTCATGATCGCTAATGAAAGTCAGGTCAAGATCCGTTGCCAACTGAGCGCGCACAACAATTTCTGGCGGAGTAACGCCTTCCAACACGTTGCCATGATGGTGTAAATCTGCGCCATACCAATGCTGACGGTTAGGAAACGTCACTTGAGGCACTTCTACTCGTTGCTTCGTCGTTTTACCGGATGTTAGGGTTACGTCTAATGTTTGGGTTTTAGCTGTAAAGCCTCCACCAGAGTTGATACCTAATTTGTATTGACCGGGTGCCAGTTTTAGCTCCGCATGACCTGCAGGCAGCAGATCGGTAAAGAAGGTGCGTTTACCCAAAAATTCAACCGGTGGCGCTTGACCTTCAAGAATGGTGATTCTCGCATCTTTGGCCAGACCTGATGTTGCCTCTTCAACTTGAAGTGAGAGAGTTGCTGGGCGTTTTAGAGACGTAAAATCGAGTGTTTGCTCGCTATTTCTCGCCACTTTAATCGATTGCAGCTTGCTGTTTGCGTGACCAGTCGCTGTGCCGTAGATTTGGTACTCACCCTCAGGCAGCGCCATGCTGTACTGGCCATCTTTGGCCAATGTCCAGGCATAGGGTTGTCCTTCTTTTTCGATCATCACGATGGCATCTTCAGGAATACGACCATTATCCGCGCGTAATTGGCCGTTGATGGTGCCTGTCGCTTGTCCTAGTCGGTCAGCTTCTGCCTTAACAATGGGAGCCATGTCTCCATTCGGAACCACTTGTAGTCGGGATTGGAAAGTGCGGCTTTCACCTGCTTTCAAGGTATACCCCAGGTACATGTCACGACCATTGTATTTGACGCGATCAAAATAAGGAGCATGAAGTGCAAAGGCCCAGTCTCGATCATAAGCGACCATGCGATCGGCGAGGGCATTGTCGGCCATGGATTCTTCTTTCCCTTCCAGCCCGGGCACGGCAAATTGGTAGCCAGTGTCTGGCCAAATGGTGTGCCCTGATTCTAATGCAAGATCTTTTTTACCTTGGTTGGTCATGACCGTTTTAAGCGCAATTGAGTCAGATCCAGAAGCGAGCGTATACCACGTTGTGATATCAACGTCATCGAAGTTGCGGCTCACTTTGATGACCGCTTTATTGTCGCTGTCTTCGATAATTTCAATGGATTTGCGATCATTCGGCCACGCGGACCAGCTGTTAGGAATGAAGTCAGCAAAGGCAACCCGGTCAAGGTCTACTTTGCCATTCTTTACTGCTGCCAAATCGACCAATGTTCCTCGCGGTACGCCCCATGGTGGTGCGGATTCAACAGCGAGAGCGAAGGCGACATGTTCGTTTTGAACGGTAATGTCTTGAGCGTGTGTAGCTTCGCCATCGGGGATCGTGGTCTTTCCTTGTGTGATACTCACTCCCGCATGCGCTGAAGTTCCAAGCAAAAGGCCAGAGATTAAAGTTGCCACTGCACTTTTTGAAAAATTATGCATGAAGACACTTCCTTTTTTTCATGATTTATTATGTGAGTTGTCGATGGCATTGTGCGTTAACTTGATTAGACGTTCAATTAAAAAAGCGAAAGAGATGAAGAGGTCAACTCGTTGCTATTATTGTTTTACAATTGACTGTTAAACATTAAATTCTGATTTTGAAGGTTTTTTATTGTTTGGTTTGTTTTTGCATAGAGTGATAAAAATATTTAGAACACTAATTATTTTGAGAGGGATATGAACGATTTTTGGCAGCATTGAGCAAACAAAATGATAACAATTACACTGTGTATGTGAGAAAAAGGGTCAAGATAGCTCTGAGAACGCATATAATATTTTGAGTTTGATTTGACTATTTATGCATTATGTTTGGTTTTTTTATATTATGTCTGGCTAAAAGACCTTTAATAAAGATTGGAGAAAATATAGAGACAATATGTTTTTTGAGTGAACTATATACGGTGGCAATATGTCGAAGACATATCAATTGATTGCTTGAGGTTTAGATGGGGTTTATTCGTAAATATAAACTGAGCGTAGTTTTATTTTTGAGCGGTGTGGCATGTTTAATTGCGTACCACGCTCAGGGCTCTTACGTAGATGAAAATGGCTTATTAGTAGAGTCATTTGGGTTTATCCCTTTGTTTTGGCTCTTTTTGGGGTTAGCCTTCGCCTCTTTTGTGGGCTCTTTTGTCAAACACCGTAATCGTAATTAAAGAGCAAACGTGAAGTTTACTCCTTTATCTGAGGATGGGAGTATTGCTGATATTTTGGTAACTCTTTTCTTAGGTTACTAAATGTTGCTCGTGCACTTTGTTTTGATAGTTTGTTGATTAGCCAGATTGGCAAAAGGCCTCCGGGGTCAGCAAACGCTTTGTAGTCAATGAGTGTCGTGCCATTAGTGAGCTTTTGTAATTCCCAAGTTGCATCAACCGAACGAATGCGAACATAGCCCTTTTGTTCAGCAAGATATGAGTCTGGTGCGCTTTTGATTTTTATCGTGAACCCAAGCTCATCGACCCAATATTCAGAGTAGGTGAGCATATCACGATTTTTTGCAGGCCATGGCGCCGTAAATTGGGTATAAACGATGTTTTCGGTGGCTGATATTTGATTTAAAACCCGGCTATGACTGGCATTGTCAATCCAGTTCGGGATATTGTCACTATCTTCCAATAGCGTTAAAAATGCGCCATAGCTGGTGGGTGTGAACATCCGAGCACGAATCTCAACTAAACCGTCGGTATGCTCTCGAGAGTAGATAGTGATTCCGTTATCGTCACTATCAAATTGCCAGTACTCGTTGGCTTTCGCGGTGGTGCCAGCGGATATAAAAGTGGCGACTAGTAGTGCGCCAATTCGTAAATGCAACATCATGTTAGTACCCGCCAACTTATCCTTAGTTAAAGCTTATACGATGTGTTCTTAATTATAAGGACAATAGTAAGTCTTTTCGTTACTGTTCTGAAGGTTGATCTGCTCCAAAACCTCGTTGAATATTGGTGAGCGTTATTGCTGCAAATACCACAATAACGATTGATAGATGCCAGGCTTGGCTTAAACCAAGCTGTACCAATGTTAAGCTGACCAATGAGGATACGATCATTTGTCCACCTCCAGACATGGCTGCTGCAGCACCAGCCTGCTTTTTGTAAGGTTGCATTACCATGGCTTGCGCGCAAGGTAGGGCAATGCCGTTACCTAAGATCATTAATAGTTGCCCCAGCATTAAATACAGCGGTTCTACCGGGCAGAAGAACAACCATATTGCAGCACTGAGATGCAGGAATGGACTACAAAGTAGCATTCTTTTGTTGCCGATAATTGGCCTTACTCGGTTACAAATCGTGGTGCCGCCTAACATACCTAAAGCGGGAATGAGTGCCCACATTGCGTATTGATCGGATGTCATGCCAATTTGGTCTTGCATGATAAATGGCATCACGGACACGGTCGTTATCATCAGGCTGAAGTTTAACCAACTGATGCTGGCAAAACTCATAAAGTAACGTGACGTCACCAAGTCTCGATACTGGAAAAGCATGTTGCGTGGTGACGGAATAACAGATCGTTTTGCAATGGTTTCTGTAAACTTAAAGGCGATGATTACCCAAGCGAGTGAGACATAACCTAGCAGTGAAATGAACACCATGATCCAACCAAAATGGAAGTTGATAAAGCCGCCAATCACAGGCGCAATGAGTGGCGTGATCGAAGCTGCCATAGCGATATAAGACATGGCGACAGGGAGCTCATCGCCACTAAATCTATCTCGAGTCGATGCTCTCGCGAGTACCGCGCAGCACCCAGTTCCTAAGCCTTGTAGAAAACGCCCCATCACCATGCCTGTGAAGGTGTCACTGAGGAAAATGATCATTAATAGACCAGACATCGCGATGAGCAAACCCGTCAATAGTACTTTTTTTCGACCCAAAGCATCCGATACCGAACCGTAAATGAACTGAGAGGGACCAAAACCGAGTAAGTAAATACTCACAAGTAGTTGGGCTTGATCAAGGGAGATAGAAAAGTCTTTTGCGATCCATGGCAAAGAGGGCATAACAAGCCCCATGCTCAATTGGCCAACACTGATAATAAGACAGGCGAGTAAGATAGTGCGAAAGTTGATTGGGCGACTCATGATGGATCACCATCAGAATAACCTCTTTGCTTTCGTGTTCTGAGGCAGCCTTCATCATCCACTTCATTTAACTTAGATTTGACGCGTTTTACGGTAGATAGGCTGACATCACACTGCTCCGAAACACTCTTCAACGTATAGCCTTCTAACAGCAGCGTTGCGATCTGTTGGTGTTTAGTTTTGTCTGCTGGGCGTCCGCGAAATTTCTGTTTCCACAAATCTGGTTGATCTTTAATGGCTTGCCGTCCTTGCTCTGCTGCAAACAGGCGGTGCTCAGTCTGCACTTTTCCATATCCAGATAGCACGGTGAGTAGCGTTTGAGTTTGAACAGAATCCGGTTCAAATGTGAGTGGTTCACAAACGGTTTTCAGTGTGACCCCTTTTGCTAGTAATACTTTTATTGTATTTAACGCCTGACTAAAATCTCGACCAAATGCCGTTAGCCACCAGAGCACAATCGTATCACCTGCTTTGACGATATTGAGTAGCTGTTGGAAAGCTTCTCGTTCTGCCGGAGGCATGCAACCGCGAACCTTATCCTCAAAATGTTGGGCGTCAGGCACGAACGCTTTTAGGACACCGAGGTGCTCTTGATAAGCTCGATTCTTTGGCGAGTAACGTGTGTAAAGATAAGTAGCCATATGGACTATACGCCTTTTTAATTTGGCTCATATACTGTAATGGCTCATAAATATACAGAGGTTCATTAATGCTTACAACACTAAATGGACCCGAAGTCGTTAACGGACTTCGGGTCTTTTACTATTAAAGTCGTGTATATAAACTTTCCGGGTTATTGTTCTATGATTGATCTGATTTCGGGTGGTAATGCAAAATCACCATCGAAGTAGGTGATAGCAAAACCTCGCCTTCAGCATGCCCTGGGTTGAGGTTACGTACGTTTGTGTCGCAGATCGTTACCCATTCTTGCTTTCGCTCATTAGGGAGCTTAAAGCGCGCTGTGGCGTTAGTTTGGTTGATGAGATAGACCAGCTCTTGTCCTTCTTTACCGATACCAAGGTGAAGTGCGACAGAGCTTAAACGGTTCCAATCATCGTGCTCCATTAAGCGACCGTCTGTACGGCGCCAGAAAATACGGTTGTTATTGCGGTTTTCGCCACTGAAAGCTCGGATAAATGGCACCATGTATTGATTTCGGTTGGCGACCATTTGTGACATCCACGTTTTGAAATGTTGCTTACGCTCCGTTTCTCCCCAGTTAAGCCAACTGGTTTCGTTATCTTGGCAATAGGCATTATTGTTACCGCCTTGGGTGTGAGACAGCACGTCAGCAGTGAGGATGTGTGGGATTCCAAAAGCAAACAGCAAGCTGGCAATAAGGTTGCGTTTTTGCTTCTCACGCGTGGCGATGATCATCAGATTTTCTGTCTCGCCTTCGACACCGTAGTTTTCTGAGCGATTGTCACCGTGGCCGTCGCGATTTTCTTCGCCATTAGCTTCATTGTGTTTGTGCTTGTAAGACACTAAATCTTGCAGTGTGAAGCCATCGTGATACGTGATGTAATTCACCGTGAGTTTGTATGGCCAGTTCGCTGCACTATAAATATCACGAGAGCCCATTAATCGAGTGGCAAACTCTTTTAAATAGCCTTGATCACCGCGCCAAAAACTGCGGGAAATATCACGCAGTTTGTCATTACATTCGTTCCAACCAAATGGAAAGTTACCCACTTGGTAGCCATTTGGACCAATATCCCAAGGTTCGGCAATCAATTTAGTTTCACGCAAAATTGGGTCTTGCGCGACGGCTTTAAAGAAAGCTGCTTCAGGGTTGTAATCATCGCCTTGACGCCCTAACGTTGCGGCTAAGTCGAAACGAAAACCATCGACTTTAAATTCGCTAACCCAGTAGCGCAATGTATCCATTACAAGATTTAAAGCGGGTTGATAGGTGAGATCGACCGTGTTGCCACAACCAGTGTAATTTGCGAAGTGGTTGCCATGTTTGATGTAAAAACGGGAATCGAGCGCTTTCAGGTTGAAAATTGTAGGCCCTTCACCACCTTCAGCAGTGTGGTTGTAAACCACGTCGAGAATCACTTCGATGCCGTTTTTATGCAATTCGCGAATTGTTGTTTTTAATTCCGTAACGGCGTCTTGTTCTGCGTAGCGCGGATCGGGCACCATAAAGAGATAAGGGTTGTATCCCCAATAATTGACCTTTTCCATCTCTAGTAGGTGAGGCTCATGCATGCATGCTGCGACAGGTAGCAATTGCAGCGTGTTGATGTTTTGCTGTTTGTAAAAGGCCAGCATTTCAGGTGATGCAAGACCTAAATAGCGCCCCTTCAGCTTGTCCTCAACCTCTGGGTGGCGTTGGGTAAGCCCTTTGACGTGCGTCTCAAACAACACCATCTCTTCTCTGGGTATGCGCGGGTGATCCGTGTTTTGCCAGTCAAAATCATCTTCGATAACGACGCACTTCGGCATATCGAAACTTTTGGCTGGAGAGTAGGGAGGATGATAGTGGAGGGCTTTATCTATTGATTTTGCGTACGGATCAGAAATTAACAGTGGCTCGTCCCTGTGGGAGACAAGGTAACCGTATTTTTGCCCTGGCTTAATATCTGGAATAAAAGTATGACGTATGCCAGCGTATTCATTCGGTAAACCGCGAAGCTCGTAGCTGCCATCGTCTGCAAACAATGCCAGTTGAATGTCTTTTACGCCCGGAGCATGAATAGAGAAGTTACAGCCTTCTTTATTCAATGTTGCGCCCAGGGGGTAGGGGCGAGAGAGAAGTCGTGTCATCGGAGATACTTTATTTAATATTTATTGCTACCTTTAGGAAACTATAAGTTAAAAACTTTGTCTTACTAAGGTCAACCACCCTAAATATAAAAATATTCGTGTAATTTAATTACTTTATGTGACGGCTTAGAGTCAAAAATATGAAATGGCTATCACTTTGTAGCGGCTCAAAACCGAACAAACTTACTAATTCCTCCCTAGATTGGTGATCTGACTCGAAAAAACACCATTCGGTAAATTTTCTACTCCCTTCTCATCCCCCTTAAATTAGTTTAGGGCGGAGGAAGTCATCCTTGTACGCCTCGGGTAATCTCACAACTGTTGAAACAAACGGGGATTCGTTCCCATCTTACCTCTCTTTCTTTAGGTGTGTTTTTACTGCCTATATTCACCTAAAAGAGTGAGCAGGGAAGACAGAATTATAAATACCCTTAATGGAGTTAAGAATGAAAAAAGTAAGTGCAATTGCTGCTGCTGTAGCTGCAACTTTAGCTGCTGGTTCTGCATTCGCAGTGGATTTCCACGGTTACATGCGTGCTGGCGTTGGCGTGAACGCTGACGGTGGTCAACAATTAACATTCGAAAAGAACAAGATCGGTCGTCTAGGTAATGAAAGCGATATCTACGGCGAGATTCAACTAGGTAAAGAAGTTTACAACAACAACGGCAAAACGTTCTACGTAGACTCTATGGTTGCAATGACTTCTAACGGTTCAAACGACTGGGAAAGCACTTCTGCTAACTGTGGTTTGGATAACGGCGAAGTGAAATGTGTAGACGATGCACAATTCGCACTACGTCAGTTCAACGTTCAAGCTAAAGGCCTACTAAACTTTGCTCCTGAAGCAACGCTTTGGGCAGGTAAACGCTACTACCAACGTCACGACATTCATATCTCTGACTTCTACTACTGGAACATCTCTGGCGCGGGCGCGGGTGTTGAAGGTATCGAAGCTGGTCCTGGTAAAGTTTCTTTCGCTTGGGTTCGTAACGACCGCGGCGATATCGCAGACCCAGGCAACGATGGTGGCGCAACAAACGTAAACACTCTAGACGTACGTTACGCAGGTCTTCCTCTATGGGACAACGGCTCTCTAGAAATGGGCTTGAACTACGCAATTCTTAACGAAACTGACGCTGCGCCAAACGGCACTAAAGATGCGAAAAACGGCGTAATGTTCACAGCAGAATTGACTCAAGGTCTAGACGCTGGTTTCAACAAAACAGTGCTTCAGTACGGTACTGAAGGTTACTCTAAAACAATGGCATTCTACGGCGACGGTAGCTGGTACGGCGCAGAAGCTGACAACGGTGCATCTGGTTACCGCCTAATCAACTGGGGTGTAATCGGCATGGGCGACAGCTGGGAAATGGGTCACCAGTTAGTGTACGGTGTTGGTGAAGACATGTGGGCTGGCCAAGACAAGTGGGAAACAATGTCTGTTGTTGTTCGTCCAATGTACAAATGGGATGACAACCACAAAACTATTTTCGAAGCTGGTTACGCTATCGACGATAACGACGGCGAAGAAAACAAATACGGTAAGCTAACTGTTGCTCAAGCATGGTCTGCTGGCTCTAGCTTCTGGGCTCGTCCTGAAATCCGTGTTTACGCTTCTTACCTAACGGCTGACAAAGAAGACAACTCAAACACATTTGACAACGGTCGTTCAGACGATACGTTCCAATTCGGTGTACAAGCTGAAGCTTGGTGGTAATCATCTAACCACTAAGTCCTAAATTGTCCTAGAATGATACAGCCAGAACTTATCTGGCTGTATTTATTTAAAAAACAATAAAGAGTCGAGGTAGACAGTAATGAAAAAATGGCTTGCTCCCGTACTGCTGGGCATGTTGGCTACTGGTTGTGCGTCTGTAGAACAAGTAGAGATGAGTCCAAAAGGTCAGCAACAAGTGATCACGCAATCGGGTGATATTCAATGGGTACCGCTTAACGTGCCTGTGGTTACTGAGTTCGCTTTGACTGATAAAAGCCAAATGTTGTTGGATGGTAACAGTGCTGGCGCTATTGCAGCGTTTGCTCTTCCAGGTAACCGTGGCAGTCTCGATATCAAATTAGAGACATTCGTAAGTAAAGAACTTCAATTTTATGCTCCTAATGTTGCAGTGATGAACTCGGCAGGAGAAACCATTTACCAAGCAGATTTTTCAAAGTTTAAGTACGAACCAGCAAAGCTGTTGGACAACGATAAATTCGTACTTGATCTCAATGTGATTCCAGACATGACAGGTAACGATCTGCATGTGTTGGTTTACACTACTTCCGCCGATCTAAAAGGAAGTTCACAAGTTTTACACCCTGCAAAAGCCTTCGCCATGGCGCGTCACACTCAGCCGCCAGATATTGCAGACCCTTTAGCGAAACACAGCCCACTGGGTCAGTTCCGTTTGTCGGTATCCGCAAATGATATTGTGAATACTAAGATTGTTGCGAAAAACGACAACATTCCCCAAGGTACGGACCTTACTAGCTACTACTACAGCTCCATTGAAGCGGCAGTCGCAGCGAATGATATTCCGAAAGCGCTCACTTTGCTTGATGAAGCAAAAGAGCTAGGTATTGAAGGCGCACAACAAGTGTTTGTGAAAGCCGTAAATAGAAAATAATTAGATAAAAAAGGTCAGCGAAATGCTGACCTTTTTCATAGAAAATAAACCAATAAAAATACCCCTACATAGAGTTACCTTATTCACATAATTATTTTTATTACTTTGTTTTTTATATAGGTTGGATCAATAATTAATGGCAGTTCCTAATTTATTTTTTGTACTTAGGAAATAAACAAACTTCTCGAAGTGATTTAAATTCGCAATCTGACGATATTTATTTGGCGTTTGATATTTCCATTTTAATAACGATTAATATTTCTTTTAACCGTTGAGTTTATTTTGCTTTGGATATACTAAAAAGGAATTACGTGAAATGAACATGATGAAGACCTCTCTTGCTGCTGCCCTACTTGTTGCCTTAGTAGGTTGTCAATCGACGGCAGAACCTGAAGCGGCCACAGAGCCAGTTGTTAATATGTCTCAAGACGAAGTGGTTGCTTTCATGAAAGCGTGTGACAACCCAGACAGCATGGCGAAAGGACCTATTTCTAAACCACTATTTGTGGTGGGTACGTTTGCGGATTCCGGTTGGAAACACGTGCCTCAGCGTCAATACACCTACAAAGGGAATAATTTCTACCAAGCCGTGGTTCAAGAAAAAGTAGGCTCCTACAAAATGCAGTATGCGACCGAATTATGGTTCCCACAATTTACCGCAAAAGGCAATCGAATGAACGTTGGTGAATTAACACCATTAACATTTGGTGGTTACGGTACGGATACTTCGGTTGATATTAAAGAAGATGGTAAATATGTATGGAGTCTTCAGTTTGAAGGAAAAGGCAAACCTGTTCATGTCATGGTAAATAAGTGTCAATAATATTCCATTCAATTATTTAAAATCTATTTTTACTTATTAACCCCTGCATGAAACACATGTCGGGGTTAATTTTATTACTCAAATTTCCGTAGTTTATTTGAGTAAGTTAGGGAGAATAAAATGCGTAATATCCTACGTAGCCATCGCCTGTCTCGCTCGTTGCTTGCGTTAAGTGTGATTGGTGCTTTATCTGCGTGTAATTCTTCTGGTGGTGGCGACACTAATAGCAGCACTCCGCTACCGGATACCAGTTATGCTTGCCAAGCCAATGTCATGGCGCAAAGTAACCAACTTCGTACTTATCAAATCATGGTAGAGGGTTTTGTGGATGGTGATGCGAGCATTGGTCACGGTACAGGTTATGGCACCAGCCATCATAACGGCGATTTGCAAGGAGTGATTGATTCACTCGATTACATCCAAGACTTAGGGATGAATGCGATTTGGTTGACGCCAGTTTTTGAGTCAGAAGCGTTAGCAGGACAAGATCATTGGGCGGATCGTTTGGACGCCACCGGCTATTTTGCGACAGATTACTTTAAAATCGACCCCAAATTTGGTGACTTAGCGACCGCGAAAACTTTAGTCGAAGAAGCACACAAACGCGGTCTGTACGTATTTTTTGATGGCGTATTTGGCCACCATAAGAATGGTTTGATCAAACCCTCGCCTTCCGGCTTGTTGCCTTCAGGCTCAAGCAATTCCGTTGATTACCCGGCCAGTCTCGATTTCTACAAAGAAGTGGCAACGTATTGGATCAAAGAACTGAAGATTGACGGCTGGCGTTTAGATCAAGCCTATCAAGTTCCGACAGACGCTTGGACACAAATTCGTAAAGCCGTCGATGAAGCCTCACAAAGTGTGACGTACACCAATAGCAAAGGCGAACAAGTGAATCCGTTGGGTTACATGGTGGCAGAGATTTGGAAAGGGGAGTCTGAAATCGCGAATGAGGCGTATGGATCGAACAGCGATCCAGCATTGTGCTCTGCGTTTGACTTCCCTATGCGATATCGCCTCGTTGAAACTTTGGCCGTGAATGAGAGCGGCGTGGGTAGTCGCGGTGCGGATTGGTTAGACAACGGCTACAGCACACACAACCAATATCCAACACATGCGCAGCCGAATTTGATGATCGGCAACCATGATTTAGTGCGCTTTGGTGACTTGTTACAGCGCGGAAATTTAGCGGATGTGAATGATGCAGAATATTGGTTACGCCATAAAGCCGCGTTTGCTTTCCAAGCGGCGTACACCGGGCCAATCACGTTGTACTACGGTGATGAAATCGGGGATCAAGTGGATGGTTTTGCCGTAAAAGAAGACAACAGCACCTGCGCCATTCAAGGTTTGTGCGATGATCACGTTGCGCGCAGCAGTGCGAAAATTGAAGGCGTGACGGCGACGCTTGATGCAAACCAAGCCGATCTCAAATCTTATGTGACATCGCTGATGACAATGCGCGATGCGCATCCTGCACTTTATCAGGGGGCACGCACGAATTTAGTTGCGAGTAACGGCAGTTATGTGGACTTGAAACAATCTGGTTCGGACAAAGTCTTGTTTGCGCTAAATACCTTAGAGAGCGCTAGAAGCGTCACTCTTACTCAGGAGAGTGTTGGTACTGGTGAGTTGGTGGATTTGCTCACGAATGAAAAAATTACTCCGAGCAATGGTCAATATCAGATTCTGATGTCGCCACTACAAGGACGATTCTTTGCGGTAAAACCTTAAGGAATTATCCAGAATTGATGCTCACCAGTTGAGCTGACCACAAGCTTTCTTATAAACAAGCCAAGTGTTGTTGCTGACCCCCATAGGCGCACACTTGGCTTTTTTCTGTCTGTTTTACTTTTCCCTTAATGGTTTTACGACGATGTAGCCAACAAGTTGCTTCGCTTTTTGTATTGGCGTTTGTTTTCAGCAGATGGATATTTGTGAGATAAGCTGCACATTAAAAAGTAAATTAACACTTGTGCAACGTAAAAATGTGACTGAAGGATTATTTATGCCCCACTAATATGTTTATCGTGTCTGGGATTTATATAACTAATGGAAAAGTATAATGAAATCCATAACGAACTCCCTCTGTCTCCTTGCTGCTGTTAGCTCTCCGTTTGCATATAGCCAAATTATCAACGGTGACTTTGAACAGTGGAATGGCAATGTACCTACGCAGTGGTCAGAGATTGACGCGGGCATTACAGTGTCGCCAAGCAGCGAGCAAATCAAATCGGGTGGTCTGGCTGCCCAGGTCGTCGTGAATACAGGTACCCAAAGCAACACCGACTTTTTGCAAACCATTAATGTGGAGCAAGGGAAAACCTATCCGTTTTCTGTCTCGGTTTATCATACCGAAGGAAATGTAAAAGCACGTCTGGTGGTTGATGGTTATCACAATTACTCGAACCCACAACAGATAAACCAGTGGCAAGAGCTGGCGCATAACTACACAGCGAGCTCGAACAAGACCATCAACGTCGGTTTGCGTTTTTACGATGAAGCCAGTTTTGATGGCTCAGAAGTTGTCTTCGTCGATAATTTTCAACCGACTGAGACGAGTACACAACCTCCTGTAGAAAGTTGTAGTGATCACCAAGTGGTCTTGACTCTCACAACAGATGACTATGGTTCAGAAACTAGCTGGACGTTAAAAAACAACCAAGCCGAAGTGCTGTTTTCTGGTCAGGGGTACGAGTCAGCAACCACCATTGAAAAGAGCATGTGCTTAGCTGACGGTAACTACCAATTCACGATTCAAGACGAGTATGGTGACGGCATTTGTTGTGGCAGTGGCGCGGGGTCGTACACGCTGACTGAGGGAGATAAGACTCTTGCTTCTGGCGCTGAATTCTCGAAAAGTGAAACCACCGATTTTAACTTAGGTGACACAACGACGACCCCACCAGTGGTTGATGGTTACTATCAAGCGGCATCTGGTAAGACGGGCTACGCTCTAAAAACAGCGTTGTTTAACATTATCAATAATCACTCCAGCCGAGGCTATTCTGCGGTCTGGACCTTGGTAAAAGATGCCGATATTGATCGTTATTACGAAAATGATGGCTCTATTCTCGATATGTATTCTGAAAAGCCATCTGGTAGCGATACAGTAAGCTTTACCAAAGTCACAGACCAATGTGGCCAATACAAAACGGAAGGGGATTGCTACAACCGTGAGCACTCTTTTCCGAAAAGCTGGTTTGGCGGTAAGGTTGAGCCGATGAACTCAGACGGTCATCACTTGTTTGCGACTGATGGTTATGTAAACGCGAAGCGCAGTAATTGGCCATTTGGTGAAGTGGGCACCGCGACCTACGTGTCTAGTAATGGCTCTAAACTTGGCCAAGCAAGCACAAGTCTGGGCTACTCCGGTACGGTGTTTGAGCCGATTGATGAGTTTAAGGGCGACTTCGCCCGTGCTTATTTCTACATGGCGACCCGTTATGAAAATGTTGTAGGTAATTGGGAAGGTAACTCAAGCAATGCGGATGCTGTCCTTGATGGTTCAAGTTCAACGGTTTTTGAACCTTGGGTGTTAAACATGCTGAAACGTTGGCACAAAAATGATCCTGTTAGTGAAAAAGAACGAAATCGCAATCAACAAGTGTTTGATTTTCAAGGCAACCGCAACCCATTCATTGATCACCCTGAGTTTGTTGAACAGATTTGGGGAAACTAACACCTTCTTGATTTTGGTATCCGCCATTTATTGACGCCAATAAAACAAAGGGGAAGCGTGATGCTTCCCCTTTTTCATTATGGATGTTTTTAAATGAAACTAGTTTTTCGTTACCGTCACGATTGGCGCTGACTTGTCAGCTGCATTGAAGTGGAAGTTGTAATTTCCTGCTTCTGCAATCGCAATTTTTAGGTTTGCGCTACCGCCACCGACTTCCATCGTTAGCGCTTTACCAAGCTCAACACTGCCTTCGCCACCGAAGTTGGTGTCTGCTGCCCAGTCTGCGCTCGCAACTTTCATTTCGTAGTTGCCCGCCGCTAGGTCAATGTCTAGCGAATAAACGTCATTTGCAACATAGCTGAACTTCGCTGTTGAGTCTTGTGCTGGAGCATCCCATGTAGTGATAGTGCCACGTAAGTAAAGTGCTGTTTCACCGAATGTTGGTGCATCTGCTGATTTGGTCACTGACACGACCGGTTTTTCTACGCTTTCATCTTGAACATGCAGCGCGTTCAGAGTGAAGTTGTACTTACCTGTTTCAGCAACAGACAGCTTACAGTTACCTTCTGAACCTAAGTCTAGTGAACCAGAAGCTATATTCGCAATATCACAACCGATGTTTGGATTTGCCCAACCAGAGTCCGCGAATTTGAACTCGTGTTCACCAGCTTC
This sequence comes from Vibrio sp. D3, assembly GCF_043995865.1. Classification (NCBI taxonomy): domain Bacteria; kingdom Pseudomonadati; phylum Pseudomonadota; class Gammaproteobacteria; order Vibrionales; family Vibrionaceae; genus Vibrio; species Vibrio sp. D3. Next base: position 1,278,909 of record NZ_CP171886.1, read on the forward strand.
AAGAACGCCAGTTACAGAGTACATACCGTTGCCAATAAAGGTCATCGCCCAATCACTGCTATCAGACCACTCGTTCATCGTGCCTTTCACGTAAACAACGGTTTCGCCGTAAGGAGGAATGCTCGATACGTCTTTGTTATCCGTGTTTACTGGTAGGCCAGCACCTTGTGCGCCGTTTTGTGGCTGCACGAATACCGCTGTTGTCAGTGCTGGTACTGTGAACGTTTCATTGGTGAAGCTTGCACCTTTCACGATGTCATCCGCAGAGTTTTGTTGAACTTCATGTAACTCGAAACCAGTTGCGCCAGCAACTTTGAAAGACTTCTCAGTTGATGTTGAGTTCACAACGGCCACGACAGCATCGTAGTTCGAATCTAAATCGGCACCTGCTGATGTACCATCGTCGATAGACATCACAATCAAGCCTTCCACTTGGTCTTTCCCTACGTTGCGGAAGTCCACACGGTTCATCACTTCTTGCGCGGTATCTAGGCGGAACAGTTCGCTTGTGCTACGGATTTTTAGTAGCTCTAGGAATTGTTGCTTAGTCAGCTCGATGTCGGTTGAGTCTGGTTTCGCCGTGCTGTCACCAACGATGGTTTTGATCAACTCCCAGTTTGCACCGTCTTTGTCTTCACGTGGTAGACCAACGTTCCAGTTATTGTCGCTTCCGTCGAAGAATACACGGTTGAACCAGTCACCAGAATCGTACGAGTCGCGCTGCATGGATTTAGAGCGCAATAGCTCAGAACCCATGTGGATGAATGGAATGCCTTGACCAAGCATCACCGTTGATAGGGACACAGACTGCATACGTGCACGCTCGGCAGATGAAGTGCCTGTCGCAATCTTGTAGGCGTTGTTATCCCACAATGTTTGGTTGTCGTGCTTAGACACGTAAGAGATGTTCTCTGATGGCACTTTTGTGTAGCCTGCAGGCGCACCATTGTAATCAACGTTTTTACCCAGCTTGGTTTCGCCTTTGTAATCAAGAAGGATGTAGTCAGCCAAGTTACCAGCCATACCTAGACGAACCAGATCTTGGTTGTGTAAACGACCATTCACCGATTCTGCGTCAGTTTTGGTTTCTTCGTTAGGGTAAGCAGCATTACCAAAGCCTTGGTTAAAGCGAAGTGGGTGCTTACCTTCTGAATCTACACCGCCATCAAACGGGCTTCCGCCACGAACTGCGTCACGCAGACGATCAGAGAAAGTACCGATTTCTGTCCCTGCCATGTTGACTTGTGTCGCCTGATCGAAGCGAGCGTTTTGCGCGACTTCACCAAAGTCCCAACCTTCGCCGTAGAACAGAGTATTCGGATCAATTTCACGGACTTTTTCAAGTGCGTAAACCATCACATCTTTCGGCTGGTGGCCCATAAGGTCAAAACGGAAACCATCGACTTTATAGTCATCCGCCCATACCATCAATGAGTCAACCATTAGTTTACCCATCATCAAGTTCTCGGTTGCGGTGTTATCACAACAGGTTGAGTTTTCGACTCCGCCAGTGTTGACGTTTAGGCGGTGGTAGTACCCAGGGACAATCTTATCCAGTACTGATTTTTCGTTCACACCAGATGCATTTGTGTGGTTGTACACGACGTCCATGACCAGTTTCAGATCCATTTTATGCGTCGCTTGAACCATTTCGCGGAACTCAAGAATACGCTTAGACCCGTTAGGATCGGTCGCATAACTGCCTTCTGGCACGGTGTAGTGGTAAGGGTCGTAACCCCAGTTGAAGCTGTCTAGCATGCGAAGATCGTTCATCAACGCTTGTGCTTTGCCCGTTGTTGGGTCGTAGCTATTTAATACCTCTTCAATCACTTTGCCGTCATCTTCGGTCTCACAAATGGAGGCTTCTGGCTTGATGCCACAAAGCTTACCCACGGTGTCGGTGATATCGACTCGCTGGTCAGCGTCTTCATCCACGGTTGCAATATCAAACGCAGGCAGGATATGTAGCGTTGTTAGGCCAGCATCTTTCAGGGCTTGTAAGTGAGATACAGACTCACGCTCAGGTTCTGTAAGCGCCAGATATTTGCCATCAAGACTTGGTGTGCCTTTGCTGTCGTTAAAGCTGAAATCGCGAATGTGTGACTCGTAAAGGACGTGGTCTTCGTCTTTTTTAACCGTTGGGCGTGCGTAGTTTTTCCAATCTTGAGGCATTAAGCTTGGATCATCTAAATCAACCACTTGCGAGTATCGTGAGTTCTTAGACAAGCTCATTGAATATGGGTCTGTTACCAAACGCGTTTCAACGACGCCAGTTGTTGGGTGGTATACCTTAACTTGGTAGCGATAGTATTTGTTGACAACGTTGCTTTGTGCCTCAGAAACCCAGATACCTGTTGCTGGGTCTTCCGTCATGGCAACGGTCGCTTCTTCTGCTAAGTTTTCATCGTAGATTATCAGAGCAACATCTTGGGCAGTTGGTGCCCATAGTTTGAAGGTTGCAGCACCGCCTTCCACAATCGCACCGAGTTCTTGACCGATCGCGTTACCTGCCTTGGAATCGGCAAACACCGCATCCAAAACGCCCGGTTTTTGCACTTCAGTTGCAGAAATGACGTCACCATTTGCGTTGTAAGCCACCATAACGATTTGTGACTTCAGGATCGTACGCAAGGTCGCGTCATCGACATCGATACCCGCAGCTTGAAGGCTAGCAAGGTGACGGAAGCGTGATTTCAGACCATCAGACAACTCACCAGCCTTTGTCAGCTCAACCGCTGTACCGCCAGAGATTTGCTTATCTTCATCCATTTTAATGTCGTTGCTGAGGCTGTAGAACAGCTTCATGGAATCCGCATTGGCCGCCGCTTCCCACGCGATGGTGTTGGCATCTAGCCAATGCGCTTTTTGACCATCAATATCAACAGGGCGTTCTTCGATTGGCTCGTAGTAAAGCTCACTGCTGCCGTGGAAGCCAAACAACCCTTTAGATTCGCCGATTTTCGTCAGCTCCACTTTTGAGTTTGCACTGCCGAATGCTTTCTCATCACCTTTGTGCAGAATGAAGTTCATGCATTCGTGTGGGTCAGAGGCGTCAGGGTTTATTTTCAGTACGTAGTAAGCACCGTAGGTGTCGTTGATGCCATCGAATGGGTGTGGCGCAGACCAATCCGTTCCTGTTCCCGGAATGCCCATTGCGTCTAAATCTGTGCTGGTACAGCCCTCACCGTTCCATAGGTGCAAGCCCCAACCTTCGTAGTCGCTTGCTGTTGAAGCTGATGCTACGTCACGTTTGTAATAAATGACGACTTCGTTCTCTCCCGCAGGGTACAAGCCTGAGCCAGGGTTCGTCGTATCTTCGTTCGTGCTATCACTACCACAACCGCTGATTACCGCGACGGAAATCAAAGGCAGTACGGTTTTGGCAATTGTTGATAATTTAAATGTCTTATTGTCCACGTTTACAAATCCATTGTTATTGAATTGATATTGAGCTGCGCGCTGCCTTCGCTGACTCAATCATCAAGAAGGTTTTGCACACGCTAGAAAGGCAGATGCCAAAAAAGGAAATGTTCAATTAGATGCTAATACACTGAATCATCAGCAAAATGTGAGAGCAGGCTGTTAAGTTTTTTACAGGTGCAAATTTTCTGTCACAGTCGATTTTGTTCACAAATTAAATAATAAAACAGGCGCATAGTGAGAGATTCTGCACATCATTAAAATGTAAATTTTTATGGGATGAGTAAGGGGGGATGATAGGGGATGAGAATGTCTCAGCCCCAAAACCGTGATTAAGTTCTATAAAAATGAGGGCTATATTTTTCTTTTAAAAATAAGTTGCAGTGATGTTGAATAAAATACCGCCATTAAGTCTTCGCAAGCTTCAGATTTTCGCTAAGTGGTCGTTATATAATGAAGGTAGTCGGCGTTATGTCGGCGCGTAATCATAAGATTTCCCTGAAAGGGAGTTGAATTGGGCCCTGAAACCAAAAGAGGCTATTTATGAGTAGTATGGGCATTGCCATTGCGGCAACTGGCCTTTCACTCGTCCTGATATTTGTGTGGATGATCTCGTTGTCGATGCGGAAACAGAGACTCGAGGCAGAGAGGAAAGCTCGCGAAGCCGCTTATCGAAAGGCGATGCATAAAGCGCGAGAGCAAGAGCGTAAAGAGCGTGAGTTCAAAGCAGAAACCGGACATATCCCCACCATTTTATTTCTAGCGAAAGAAGCTGAGAAGGACAACATTCGTCAAGCGCTGTATTGGTATGATAAAGCCGCTAAGTTGGACAATGTGACGGGAATGTACGGTATTGTTCGCTTGAGTGAGCGCATGCGTGAAGATGTGATTTTAAAAGAGCAGGCAAACTTTTGGCGTACCGCCATTGCCGGAATGGAAGGGGATACCGAAGCGAAATTTGCGACAGGCAAAGCGTTGGTTTTTGGTCGCGGAACGGAAAAAAATATTCCCAAAGGTAACCAACTGATTGAAACAGCAGCCGAAGAAGGCTGCATTGATGCCATGCTTTACATGGGTGAATGGCAACTTTCACCAGACAATAGTGCAGGACGCAGTGCAGATGCGCTTTATTGGTTTATGAAAGCGGCTGAAAAAGACAGTGCGGACGGAAAGATCCAAGTTGGCTTATGTTACCTAAATGGTGTTGGTACAGAAAAAAGCATGGTCAAAGGCTGCTATTGGCTTGAAAGAGCCGCAGAAGGTGGTAGCGCCGTGGCGATGTATCATGCTGGCGAAGCGTGGAAGGACAAAGGTAAAACAGGCAATGCGATTGCTTATGTTTGGTTGTTTCTTGCTGCCAATATGGGGTATCAGCCAGCGCGTACGTTGCGTGACGAAGTGGCAACCAATATTGGTGTTGATGTCGTCGTTGGATTGCAATCCATAGCGAAACCGTTGCAAAGAAAGCTTGCGTCAGGGATGGTGAGAAAGCATTCCATTATTCGGGCGCTGAACAAGGTGTACAAACGCGAAGCGTATTTTCCTGCAGAGGAGGAACTTAACGCGGTGTTGAGTGACGAAAATAAAGACGATGCTAACGCATGGTATGAAGCATCGGCGCCGAACTTCCAGCCTGACATGACGACCGCAACGACGGAGGGACAGACAACCACATCGTCCACCGAAAAAAAGCTCTCTAAAGAGGCGCTCGATTTCACGCAGAATTTCCTTCAACCATAATTTATCTTATCCATAAGCCTCATAATTGAGGCTTTTCTTTTGCCTTTCTGTCTCAGTATCTCTGTCGATCACAATTACAGACTGTAAACTTATCTAAGCGATTTATTTACTGGATTGCATACTATTTATTCGATTTTTCAACACATCTTTAGTACTTCGCTAAGGCGGGATATGTTTATCTTCAAATAGAGGGATTTCCCTCTTTATCTACTTCTCCTGTTGGGCTCAAATCAAGTCTCTTCAATTGATAGTAATAATGATTGAAGAGCAATACTTGATGCCCAGAGTAATAGGTGAATAGTATTCATTACTTTATCTAATAATGTAAATTAAAAATTGTATTATAAATCTTAAATTGTGTTTTTATATTTAGGCATGGATTATTGATTTTATAATTAATTAGGCGCAAGATGACGTACAAAATAAAATAGCATAGATAATATGCAGAATTACACTAGGAAGTAACTTTTTCATTACATGTTTCAGCAGAAATGGAGCGAATTAGTTTGCTCTGTTTTTATTTCTATTAGAGATTTGTGTATGTTGAGAATCATTAGTGCAGATAAATTCATCTCTTCAAGATTTATCTTAGAGTACAGTAAGGCTGAGTTCGCTTCTTTATTAGGCGTTTCCGTTGCTAAGATAAGTAATATTGAAAGTGGAAAATCTTCAATCCCCCCGGTGTACGATTACGCCATTAATTATTTACTTAGTGAGCATCCTTTTAAAGATAGTGCTGTTGACGCTTTATGCTCTCACGAAACGTTAAACTTTGCTCGGCGTATTGACGTCAACACCAAAGTAAAGCGCCTGTCCTGCAAGCGCTGCGATAGCCGAAGGCTGCACGTTATGGCAGGAATGAGTGGGTTGTATTTTGTTGAGTGTATGGATTGTAAACATACCATGTACTCGTCAGGCATGTCTGTAAAGCGTTATCAGCAATGGTCGAATGGTGGAGTCAAGCTAGATAGTCATTTATTCAATTAAGTTGTTTTTTCTTTATATCCAAAGTAAAGAGCCATCAATACATGTGTTGATGGCTCTTTTATTATGTGTTTAAATTTGGTTAAAATCGGGGGTGTTTTAAACTGCAATAATATAATTTAACTTATTATATAGTGATGTAAATCTCAAAACTTTATTTTCTTATAATAACCTTCTTTTTAATAATGGGCGTTGTCACATAATTATTGACGGATCTTTCTTTTTAGGTGCGTTTCAATATCATTGAGATAGAAATTGGAAAGTGATGAAAGTCTCTAAAGTTTAATTCGATAAAATAAGTCTTTTAAATATGAAAATTTAATCACGAAATTTGTAATTTGAATTTTAAATAAATATTTCGTTTGTAATATCTGTCCTTGTCATTTTTAAAGAACAAAAAAGAGATATTTCAAATGAAACGTTTAATTATAGGTGTTAGTAATTACATGCCTGAAGACTTTAGCTTATTAGCTGAATCTTTAGATGAACAATTTAATCGTCACTTACTGCCTTTAGAACAAGTTGAATTAACCGACGTTGGTGCAGCTATTATTACGTCAGCAGACATTAAAGCGGGTCTGCACAGAATGATTTCGGAAACAGGGTACGGAATTCCTGTTTTCTTAGTGACCGATGAAACTCCAGTTTCGGCAGAAGATTACGTTTGGTTAACAGGGGTTATTGATTTAGAAAGACAATCTATCGATTACTACTGCCGTCAAATTAATGAAGCCGTGACTAAATATGAGTGTCGTCTGCTCCCTCCTTTCTTCAAGCAATTAACGCACTACGTTGAGATGGGTAACTCGGCGTTTGACTGTCCAGGGCACCAAGGTGGTCAGTTCTTCAAAAAACACCCTGCTGGTAAACAATTCTACGATTTCTTTGGCGAAAACCTATTCCGTAGCGACTTGTGTAACGCGGACGTGGACTTAGGTGACTTACTGATCCACGAAGGTTCTGCACACCAAGCGCAAGCACACGCTGCAAAAGTATTTAACGCTGACAAAACTTACTTCGTACTCAACGGCACTTCTGCTTCAAACAAAGTGGTGTGTAACGCGCTAGTAACTGAAGGCGATTTGGTATTGTTCGACCGCAATAACCACAAGTCAAATCACCACGGCGCGTTAATCCAAGCGGGTGGTATGCCAGTTTATCTAGAAACGGCGCGTAACCCTTGGGGCTTCATTGGTGGTATGGATGAGCACTGTTTCGATGAAGAGTACATTCGTGCTCAAATCGCGAAAGTATCTCCAGAGCGTGCACGAGATGAACGTCCGTTCCGCCTGGCCATCATCCAGTTGGGGACTTACGACGGTACAATTTATAACGCTCGTTACGTCATGGATAAGATCGGCCACCTTTGTGACTACATCTTGTTTGACTCGGCATGGGTAGGCTATGAGCAGTTCATCCCTATGATGAAAGATTGTTCGCCACTGCTACTGGATCTGAAACCAGAAGATGCGGGTGTGATCGTGACCCAGTCTGTTCACAAGCAACAAGCTGGTTTCTCTCAAACGTCGCAAATCCACAAAAAAGACCGCCATATCAAAGGTCAAGCTCGTTACTGCAATCACAAACGCTTTAACAACGCGTTTATGATGCACGCATCGACATCTCCTTTCTATGCGTTGTTTGCTGCATTGGATGTGAACGCGAAGATCCACGATGGTGAAGCAGGCTTACGTTTATGGAGCGACGCAGTTAAGACAGGTATCGAAGCGCGTAAAGAAATTCTCAAAAGTTGTGAGTTAATTCGTCCGTTCATTCCAAATGAAATTGAAGGTCAACCTTGGGGCAGTTACGACACGGATGTGATCGCGACCAACAAGAAGTTCTTTATGTTCGAGCCAGATGCAAACTGGCACAAGTTTGAAGGTTATGGCGAAGGTCAATACTTTGTTGACCCATGTAAATTGTTGCTAACCACGGCAGGCATTGCCGAAGACGGCAGCTACGCAGATTTCGGTATTCCGGCAACGCTATTGGCGAACTTCCTTCGAGAAAACGGCATCATCCCTGAGAAGTGCGACTTGAACTCCATCTTGTTCCTACTCACTCCTGCCGAAGATATGGGTAAGATCCGTCACCTTGTCGCGCAAATCAACCGATTTGAAAAATTCATTCGTGATGATGCACCTCTCAGTATCGTGCTACCAGGCGTCTACGAAGCGAACAAAGAGCGCTACCGTGGTTACACCATCCGTCAGCTATGTCAGGAAATGCATGACATGTACAAAGAGCTGAACGTGAAACAGCTACAAAAAGCGATGTTCCGCAGTGAATACTTCCCACAAATGGTTCACAAACCAGACGTGGCAACACGTAAATACTTCCGCGGTGAATGCGATTACCTACCACTTAAAGAGGCCGTCGGCCGCGTAGCCGCCGAAGGTGCACTGCCTTACCCTCCAGGCATTATCTGTGTGATCACTGGTGAAATCTGGACTCAACAGGTGGTGGATTACTTCTTATCTCTAGAAGAAGGCATCAACCGATTCCCAGGCTTCGCGCCAGAAATCCAAGGTGTGTACCTTGAAGATGTCGACGGTCGCACTACCGCACATTGCTATGTCCTAAAAGATTAATCTACCCGTTCGCACCACGCTCCGGCGTCGGTGCGAACCGCTTATTCGTGGAGAATAATTTATGAGTACTGAAACTAAAAAAATGTCGGTGGTGCAGTTAACCATTCTGACGTTCATCAATATGGCTGGCTCCGGTATTATCATGCTGCCAAGTAAACTGGCGCAGGTGGGCACCATTTCTGTGTTGTCTTGGCTGATCACGGCAGCGGGCTCTTTGGCGTTGGCTTATGTGTTTGCAAAATGTGGTCGCTTTAGTAAACGTGACGGCGGTATGAACGGTTACGCGTCTTACGCATTCGGTAAATCGGGTGCGTTTATGGCGGGCTGGACTTACGGTTTGTCGCTCCTTATTGCGAATATTGCGATCGCGATTACCTGTGTGGGTTACGGCTCCGCATTTTTTGAAGTGACCCTATCTCCGGTCGAAACCTGTTTGTATACCATCGCCATTCTTTGGATTTGTACTTTCGCTAACTTCGGTGGTGCGAAAATCACAGGTCAAATCGGTACCTTCACGGTATGGGGTGTGATCCTACCGGTATGTTCGCTAGGTATTGTTGGTTGGTTCTGGTTTAACCCAACCATGTACATAGAAGCTTGGAACCCACACCACCTACCATTTGGTGAAGCTGTGAGTGCTTCTATTGCCATGACACTATGGGCCTTTCTTGGTCTTGAATCGGCCTGTGCGAACTCAGAAGCGGTAGAAAACCCAGAGAAGAACGTACCAATCGCAGTATTGGGCGGTACGTTGATTGCTGCGGTGGTTTACATTGTATCGACAAACATCTGTTCTGGTATCGTTGCAAACTCTGAGCTTGCCGCTTCTACCGCACCATTCTCAACCGTATGGTCTGTGATGCTTGGCTCAGCAGCAGGTAAAGCGGTTGCTGGTATGGCGGTATTGGCTTGTGCGGGTTCTCTATTAGGTTGGCAGTTCACTATCGCGTCAGTGTTCAAATCATCTTCTGATGCGGGCTTCTTCCCTAAATTGTTCTCTCAAGTGGATAAACGTGGTACGCCAATCAAAGGTATGGTGGCCATCACGGTTATCCAATCGGTGCTGTCTTTAATGACTATTTCTCCAACGCTGAACGAGCAGTTCGAAGCGCTGGTTAACCTAGCGGTAGTAACGAACGTTATTCCTTACATCCTATGTATGGGCGCAATTTTCATCATGCAGCAAGTGGCGCACGTGCCAGAGCGCGAGATGAAAACCACCAACATTATCGCTCTGATTGGTTCTCTATACAGCTTCTACGCGCTATATGGTTCTGGCTACGAAGCGATGATGTGGGGCTCAATCGTCACCTTCCTAGGCTGGAGTGCTTACGGTCTGATTGCTGCCAAGCATGAGCCTTTAGCAAATTAAAAAATAATAATGAAAGAGCCTTCCCAAACGCGGTGTGGAAGGCTCTTTGTTTTTAGGCGCTTATGCCAAGCCCAAGTCAGAACAAGGCTCTTGGGAATAAATATCCAATGATGTGAAAACTCATTTTCGACATTTGGAGGACGAAAGATGATAAGTCAACCTGTTAAAATCGGTGACGATACCGCCGTAGTCATTCCAAGCGTAATCCTGACTCAACTCGGGATAAGGGAAGGAGATACCCTAGAAATCGCACTGAATAAAGACAAAATGGAAATCAAGAAGATGGTGTTGAAAACCAGCGCTCCAACTTACTCTGAAGAAGTTAACGAGAATTGAGTTAGAGAATCTTGGTTTGTCGGATACACTACTGGTTTCGCAAAACTGGCGCTTGCCGCTGTCTTTGAACTATCGATAACAACAATAAGAGGTAAGGTACTATGCAAGGTATCCTCTCTATACAATCTCATGTTTCTTTTGGTCATGCTGGTAACAGCAGTGCCGTTTTCCCAATGCAACGCATGGGCTTCGAAGTATGGCCGATTCATACCGTTCAATTTTCTAACCACACGCAGTATCAAGAAGGCTGGGCTGGGCGAGCGTTTGCGGCTGAAGACATCAGCGAGTTAGTTCGTGGTCTTGGAAACATCGGTGCATTGGAAAAATGCCAAGCGGTGTTGACAGGCTACCAAGGCAGCGCAGAGCAGTGCCTTGCTGTTGAAGATACCGTGACGAAAGTGAAGCAAGCGAACCCGAAGGCACTTTATGTTTGCGACCCTGTGATGGGCGCGCCAGACAAAGGCTGTATTGTGGCGCCGGGTATTGCAGAAAACTTGTTAAACCGTCTGATGCCAATGGCAGATGTGATCGTTCCGAACCAATTCGAGCTGAGTCAATTTGCTGAGATGGAAATCCACTCGTTAGACGATGCGATCACGGCATGCCAACGTGCACTAGCGAAAGGTCCAAAAATAGTGCTAGTGAAGCACCTTTACTGCCTAGAGAATGGCAGCTTCAACATGTTACTGGCAACGCAAGAAGGCATTTACTTAGCGAAGCGCCCTCAGTTTGAGTTTGCCAAACAGCCTGTGGGTGTGGGTGATCTTATTTCGGCTATCTTCACCGCTGGATTATTGAAGGGGTGGTCTCCTAAGCAAGCTTTCCAACACTGCCATGACGCGTGCTACGGGGTATTAAGCGCCACTTACCATGCTGGGGAGTGGGAGCTGCAAACTATCGCGGCACAGCAAGAATTTGTTGAGCCAAGTAAGCATTTCTCAATTGAAGAGGTGGCTCTGGCCACCGCGTAATTGAGCGCAAAGCATCCGTACTTAAACAAAAAAGGGGAGCCATCATCGGCTCCCCTTTCTATTTGTTCTGTCAGTCTTACTGAGCTTTTTGCTGTTCTGACTTACAAACTGCTGCAGTGAAGACAACGTCTGTTGAACTGTTTAGTGCAGTTTCAGCAGAGTCTTGAATCACGCCGATGATGAAGCCAACCGCTACAACCTGCATTGCTACGTCGTTTGAGATACCAAACAGACCACACGCAAGTGGGATAAGTAGTAGCGAGCCACCTGCAACACCTGATGCGCCACATGCAGAAACCGCAGCCACAATACTGAGCAGTAGCGCAGTCAGTAGATCAACTTCAATACCCATAGTGTGCACAGCTGCAAGCGTTAGCGTTGTGATAGTGATTGCAGCACCAGCCATGTTAATGGTCGCACCTAGTGGGATAGATACTGAGTACGTATCTTCGTCCAGTTTTAGCTTCTCACATAGTGCCATGTTTACCGGGATATTCGCCGCACTTGAACGAGTGAAGAACGCGGTTACACCACTTTCACGTAGGCAACGGAATACAAGTGGGTAAGGGTTTTGCTTAGTTTTAACGAACACGATCGCCGGGTTTACAACGAGAGCGATGATCATCATTGCGCCAAGAAGAACCGCCAGAAGGTGTGCGTAGCTTGCTAGTGCGCTAAAGCCTGTTGTTGCGAACGTTGAAGCAACTAGGCCAAAGATACCAAATGGTGCAAGACGAATGATAAAGCGAACAATGTGAGACACGCTGTGGCTGAGATCTTCAAACACGGCTTTCGTTGTTGCAGATGCGTGGTGTAGCGCAAGACCCAGACCCACACCCCAAGCAAGAATGCCGATGTAGTTTGCTTCTACTAGTGCATTTACTGGGTTGTCGACCAGTTTAAACAACAGTGTGCGTAGAATTTCAGCAATACCTTGAGGCGGCGTTGCACCTTCAGCGCCGGTGACAAGCGTTAAATTGGTCGGGAAAAGGAAGCTTAGAACCACTGCTGATAGCGCCGCGAAGAACGTACCCATCAGGTACAGTACAACGATTGGACGCATGTACGTGTGCTGGTTTTTCTTTTGGTTCGCAATTGAAGCGGCAACCAAAATAAACACAAGGATTGGCGCGATCGCTTTAAGAGCACCAACAAAAAGGCTACCAATTAATCCTGCACTTTCGGCATGGCTTGGGGAAATTGTGGCGAGCAAAATACCAAAGACAATACCGACAAGGATCTGGACGACGAGGTTACCACGAGCAAATCGGGCAACGAGGCTGTTGTGTTGCATACATCATTCCTGCAATTTTATGCCAGAGCGAGCAGGGCAATAGTCCATCATTACACGGCGATAATGCCCTTGTATTGCAAGGGGTGAGCATTGCTTCTGGTCACTAAGACACATGATTATCAATTATCCTGTTTTTATAAATTCAGCCATTTTCTTGCTGAATATCACATATCTTAGCTTGGTAATATTTTGTGTCTAGTTTTAGTTTGTTTTTGGATTAAATGTTTGCTCAATGTTATTTAAATAAGATTTTTATGTTGAAAATTATCATTAGTTATGAGTAATGGTTTTTAATAAAGTTGTTAAAAAGGAGACTTTCGTCTCCTTTGATTTTATTGACAACTCAAACGTAACAAATCAATAACTTTGTTGGCGCCTGCGCTTATCACTCATGGCATTTCGAGTGAGTTTCCCGAACTGTCGACTTTGAGCTCGTTGTTCTGCCAAAGTCGCGCCGTTAAAGGCTTGTTCTCGCAATAGTTTTTGATAGTTATTGAAACGACGAACCTCCAGTGTGCCATTTTCAATCGCAGCTTGAACTGCGCAACCCGGCTCAGTTTGATGCTGGCAATCACCAAAGCGACAACGTTGAGCGAGACCCTCAATGTCAGAAAATGCTTCACTGACGCCCACTTCGCAGTCTGCTAGTTGAAGCTCGCGCATTCCCGGAGTATCAATCAAGATGCCGCCATCAGGTAATAGATGGATAGAGCGCGATGTGGTTGTATGTCGCCCTTTGCTATCGTCTTCACGAATATGCCCAGTCGCCTGTTCTTGCTGCCCGAGTAATGCATTCACAAGAGTTGATTTGCCAACGCCTGAAGAACCGATAAAAGCGACGGTTTGTCCTTCTTCGCACCAGCTCATGAGTTTAGAAGCACTCTCTGTTTCTAAGCCGTTGACTGTCTCTATGACTAATAGAGGGTCGAGCTTCAGTACTTGGCTTTTTAGTTCATCAATGTTGTCACACAAATCGGCTTTGGAAAGCACGATGACGGGTTCGACTTCGGCTTCATGGGCCAAGGCGAGATAGCGTTCAATACGACTTAAATTGAAGTCGTCGTTAAGGGAACAGACGATAAAAACGGTATCCACATTTGCGGCGATGAGCTGCTCTGACACTTTGCTACCTGCTGCTTTGCGGCTAAAGAGGCTCAAGCGATCCAGTAAACGAACAAATTGCTGATCGTCATTTAAGATAGCCCAGTCTCCGACGGTCATATTGGGTAGAGAGTGGTGGGCATTGAGGTGAACTTGCCCCGTTTCTGTCGCCAATAGGTAACCACTTCGGTGATGCGCAATCACACGTGCAAAGATAGTGTCGTCGTAATCGTCTAGTGTCAGTTGTTGCTGAAAAAATGGTTTCCAACCCAATCGTTTTAGTGGGTTTGAAGTTGAAATTAATGTGTCACAAAAAGTATGTGTTTGATTCATTGTTGAATTATCCCAGACGCAAAAAAGCGCCTTAATACAAATCGCATTAGGGTCTAATTCGGATAGAGTTGACCCCGGTGAAGACCGGGCAGAGAAGGGGAGTTGTGGCTATGCCACGTAATAGGTGCGGTTAGGGTTACCCTTGCGATGCCCAGTTAGTGTTATTCAATACAATCATCATTTGTCCTCTTCGTTGGTTAATAAATAAGTGAATTAATTAAGCCAAGAGAGTATAGCCGCCCTTTTTCTTAGAGGGTAGCTATACTGCGAAAATATTAGCTTTGTTTGTTGATGCGCTCTTCCATTATCTGCGAATACGTGTTGGCTTTTAAGCCGTATATGATTTGGACATGACGCTCATCCAGTATCACGACGCCATGTGCGCCATGATTTTTGAGTGCATTTTTATCTATGATGGACGTCGTTCTGAGGGTAAGACGTAGCCGAGTCGCGCATGCTCCAGTTTCTAGCAGGTTTTCTATCCCCCCAATGGCGTCAATGATCGTATCGACGTCTTGTTCGACATTGGGGTTGGTTTGAGTTAGGAAACTGAAAAACTGTTTCAGCACTGACTTAACTGTCATTTGAGGAGCCTTCAGTCGTCAGTTTTGAAATGGCTTCAACAATCGGTGCCGGCGAGAGTGTATGCGGTACCTTGGTGATTAACGTGCCATCCGGCTTCAAGAAGTAAAAGTAAGAGCTGTGATCAAGCGTGTATTTGAGCTCCGAGCCTTCCAATTCGGTTTTTCGGAAAATAACACCATAGTTGTGTGCCAAAGGTGTGGTTACATCAAGCGGTGCCGATAGGCCTTCAATCATTGGATGGAAGTAATGGGCATATTTCGCCGAGGCATCGGCCTCATCACGCTCTGGATCTAAAGAAATGAACATTGGGCGCAGTTGCGCTTTTTGCGCTTCATCGATCTGATTTAGGGCTCCTGCTAGCATAGCAAGCGAAGTTGGGCAAACATCTGGGCAGCGAGTAAAGCCAAAATAGACGACTCGAATGCGAGGGTCATTCACATCGAAGATATTGACGGCTTGGTTATTTTCCCCAAACAATACCGTTTGTTGAGAGGTGGAACTATCCACTTGCTCTGGCTTCGTTTTCTGATTATCTAAATAGCTTTTTACGCCAAACCCTAGGGCGAAAGCAACTACGAGAAATAGGGACCAATTGCGGCTCATAACGATTCCTTATCTTTGCATTTTTATAGCAGGGTAAACGGTACTCTCTCCATCACTGAGTTCACCAACCCAGGTCATGGCGTCTTGAGTGCAAACCGGCAGAATGATGTCACCTTGATATCGACCGGGAGCGACTTGCTTCAGTAAAAACTTGGGTTCTCCCATCTCCATTTCTCTTCCTGAAAGGCTTAGGACGAGTTGCTCAGCATCGCTTGTGCGCCACTCAACATTCAGAGTAGTAGGGACCAAGGGTTGAGCAGTATCTGCGTTGAGCGTCATCGTAACATTTTCTTGAACGCACGAGGCAGTAGAGAGAAAGCAATACTCATCTATCGGTTTGATCGGAGTGGATGAAGAAAAGCTTTTTAGTAAAGTCGGGGCATAAAATCCCGCAACCAGTGCGGCTGAAACAGCGGCGATTTGTAACACTTTCATTAAGGTTCAGCATTTATCACTTAACATTGCCTGCATCGTATCACAGAAGCGTCATTCGCCAACTCGTGGCCTAGATAAATTGTGCGTTGTGCCTCGATGCCAGAGATCAAAATAACCGCGCGGTGTAGGGGTTGTTGAATCAAGCCCATAAAGATTTTCAATTGCGATGATTTTCTCTTAGCCAACAAACAAAAACGAAGCCAATTGGCTCCGTTCTTGTTTGTTGATTCCGTATTGATTTGATACCGCAGTTACTTGTCTGAATCTGCGAATTTTTCGAGACTCAAAACCAGCGCAATGGCAGCAAGCATCATCACAACGGCAAGCACTAACTGAGAAGGTTGTGATGTCACGTGTTCAAATTCAAATGGTGATAGGTTGTGCTGTAGCAAGGGCACTTGCTCACCCTTTGAATTGGTGCGCCAAGTGATGGTTTCTTTCCAAGGCCAAATCTTTGGTAACGTACCAATCATTAAGCCTGTCAAAAACATCAGAGTGAAATCGCGGAACTTGCGTAGTAACCACGACAATAGATGCGAAAAGGACAGCAAACCAATCACACAACCTGACAAAAACAGCGCTAATGTATCGACTTGGAAGCCTTTCACGGCGGCTAATACTGGCGCATACATCCCAATCAATAACAAGATAAAACTGCCAGAGATGCCCGGTAAGATCATCGCGCAAATCGCGATAGCACCAGCGAACAATGTGTTAATGGCCGTTGGTTCCATGTGCAGAGGTTTAAGCACGGTGATGCTGTAAGCAAACCCGACACCAACAAGTAGAGTCACAAAGCGGATAAGATCACGTTGTTCAACCTGACGAATAATGTGATAGACCGATACCAAAATCAGACCAAAGAAAAATGACCAAAGTGGGATGGGGTGTGTGTCAAGAAGCCAAGTGATCAACTTTGCTAGCGTAGCAATGCTGGTGAAAATACCGGCAAACAGAGCGATAAGGAAGAAACCGTTGATGTGATTAAAGGCGGCTTTAACCCCTTTTTTTCGCCAAATAGAGAAAAGTGATGGGTTAATGCGTCGAATGCTCTCAAGCAGCGTATCGTAAATGCCGGTGATAAACGCGATGGTGCCGCCTGATACGCCAGGAACAACATCTGCTGCGCCCATGGCGATTCCTTTGAAGAAAGTAATTAAGTAGTTCATTGCTCTAATGCTAAGTCGTTTCGATGGCACAGAGTATACAAACATTGCGACGAAAAAAGTATGAAATAGTGCTGTAGCTACTGGGTTTTATATCCAAGTAATTGCTTATTTTTGTTACAGGTTATGAGGTGATTCTAATGCAACGATATCTTAATGTTTGGTTTACATTATTGAGATGATTAACTGTACTATCAATGGCTACGTTTGTTGCATTATGCAAATGCAATTTGATAATTGAATTTGCGTTTTGCTATATTTTATATAGGCAAATTCACTTTATATGAGATCCTGTGCCCAAAAATAAGTCTTTGCATTTTGGCATGATTAATGCATAATACTGCTCGACCCTTCTTAAGCCGAGGGTCACCTAGCCAACTGACGTTGTTAGTGAATACAATTTGTTCACACTAAATATAAGCCAATCGCGATTATTGCGGTTGGCTATTTTTTTATATGAACAACGTTACTTACGTGCTTTGCAAATTGCACTTCCCTCGTTCTAGACTCATAAAAAGGGCTGACGCATCACGCCAACCCCTTGTATTTCACTTTAGGTTTTAATCTGTTTTCTTGAGCTGATCAGTACCCCATCAACTGGAGTAAATTTTCAGCTGTTACAATGGCCTCTTTACGATTGGCGATATTGAGCTTTTGGTACAAGTTGCGAATGTGGGTTTTAATCGTGGTGCCTGCCACATCAAGCTCTTGCGCGATTTGCTCATTACTGAAACCAGAATAAATCAAACCAAGCACCTGCCACTCACGTTGAGTCAGTGGGCTTGTGCGAACCAGTTCCGGTACGTTAGGGTGGTTTACCAGCTTCTCAATGAAGTCTTCATCAAAGTGAATAGAGCGGCTGCGCTGATTGGAGGAAATATCCTTCATCAATTGTTGAGCGCGGTGACGTTCTAGATCGCCTAACTCATGGCGGAGGCTTAACTTCTCCAGTAGCCCGCCAATGGTGGCGCCATCAATGAGGAAATTACCTACCATCCCCGTCTGGTTTGTCATCACTAACGCTTCTTTTAGCAAAGCTTTTGCTTGCTCTTCGTCTTTTTGGCGAGCAGCAAACACCGCTTCGACCACTAAGTTGCGATTAGTATCTGTGATCAGGTTGGTTCGACGAGCTTCACTTTGGAGGAAATCTAATGCTGCGCGCGCTTCGGTATATTGACCTAAGTTGATGTGTGCGCGTGCAATGTTACGCCATTGCAATTGTGAAAAGTGGTTGCATGCCGATTCAGGACGAACCGCAGTGTTGAGCCATTCTTGCATTGCATCGGTGTTACCGCGCGCTTGCCAAAATAGGATCAACGATAGTGAAGCGTTTGCTGTCCAGTCTACATGGTAAGTCGACTGCTTCATCAAATGTTGAATGTGCTCAATGAATTTACCGGCTTTGTCTAGCTCGCCACGGCCAACCGCAATACGCGCCAGCATCGAGTAGCTATGTAAGTGCTTACTTGGCGAATGGTTTTCGAGAATTTGTAGACCTCGGTAGGCACATTCTTCTGCTTCATCAAGTCGGTTCCAGCACCAAAGCACTTGCGCTCGAATACGCAGCAAAAACTCGTGCAGAGGAACATGTTGAAGTTGCTGATCTTCAATCAGGCGGAATGCGGAATCTTGCAGCTCAAAGGCGGCTTGTACGTAACCTTGCGCAATCAAAATCTCGCTTTGTTGTAAAATCGCCCATAACGCTTGGTGGTAAACTTGGTACTGACGCGCCAATTTTTCGGTTTGTTGCATCATCGGTAACGCGCGGTCGAGTTTACCTAGCACGTGGTTAACTTCGCCAACAACCGAAGTTGCCACAATGCGGCTACGGTAAATTGTGTTATCAAGTTGGCTAAGTGCTAGCTCCGCTAATTCGAGTGCTTTCTCTGGCTGGTTGCTGTTGATAGCCACTTGAGCAAGCAGCGCGTTTGCTTGACCTTGATAATGAATATCTAACTCAATGTTACGCTTTTTATGCTCCTCTTCCGCTTCTTCAAGCAAGTGGCCTACTTGGTTATAACGGTGTTGACTTTGAGCCAACCAAGCTCGGAGCATTGTAAGTTTTGGGTGGCTGAACAGAAGCTCAGCATCCAACTTATTAATTGAGCTTTCCAGTGTGCTGAGCTCGCCTTGGTTAAACATCTTCCAGCCGAATTCGTTTAGAATTTCTACCACCAAGTCTTTATCGTTCGACTTTTGTGCATGGTGAATCGCTTGGTGCGGTGCTTTTTGTTGTAACCAGGCAACAGCTGCATTGCGGTGGAGATCTTTTTCTTGCTGAGGAATACGCGCTTGGCGCTCATGAGACAAAAACTCACCAAATAAGTTATGGAATCGGAACCAGTTTTGCTCCCCTTCGAGCGGGTAAATGAATAAGCCGTAGCGGTTTAATGATTCGATCAAACCAAGCGCATCTTCGCGTTGGGTGAGGGCAAACACCAACTCATCATTGAAGTGGTCAAGCACGGAAACTTGCATCAAGAAATGACGAGTTTCGTGATCGAGTAGGTCAAATACTTCTTCGACCAGGTAATCCCACAAATGCGCGTGATTGAACTGAGATACCGACTCTACGGTTTGTGCCAATGTACGGTTTTGATGTTGCGCTTGCAACGCGATCAACTGCATCGCCGATGGCCAACCTTCCACATAGGTTCTGAGGCTGTTTGCCATGTCTTCGTCGATGCCATCGGCAATACGCTGATTAAAGAAACGAGTCGTTTCTTCGGTATCGAACGCCAACATCTCGTTGCCGATTTCGATCATTAAATCACGAACACGTAAGTTTGCAGTACCCAGAGGCGGCGCTGCACGACTTGTTACCACAACGGTGAGGTTGTCTGGCATGTGTTTTAAGAAGAAACGCATGGATTCATGAATTTCATCGTTGGTGATCAAGTGATAGTCATCAAGCACCACATAGCACTCTTGATGAAAATCAGCCATTTCCGCGAACACTTCGCTGAATAAAGAACGTAGAGAAGAGATCTGGCGTTTTTCCGCCAGTTTTTGTGCGTTAGAGCAACTGAAGTTGGTGGCTTTGTTTAATGCTTGAAGCAGGTAGTTCACAAAACGAAAGCCGTCGTTATCGCTGTCATCAATGCTGTACCAACCGACGTTTGGTTTATCGGATAGCCACTGCGCTGCCATGGTGGTTTTTCCGTAACCTGCTGGGGAGCGGAATAAAACCAATTTGTAGTAAGGCGCTTGCTGTAGTAAGTCCAACACTCGTGGGCGCACGATGGCATTGTGCAGGCGTCCTGGTCGAGTAAGCTTAGATGGAATCCACATTAGTAATTATGTCCTTATTTATGTATACCCAAGTGATTACGACGTGATCATTTCAGTAAGGCCCCCTCGAAAGCTTCGTCTTACTGAATGATTTCACCGGCATCAAAAACTGCTTGAATGCCGGTTGATGTCGCCTCTTGTTGGGGCTTGCATCCGTCTGAAAAACCATTCCATACGGTCACTTAGATATAAAAGCTAGCGAAAACTAGAAATAACTCACACCGCCTAATTCTAGTTTGTATAAAAAGCGTACAATCCTGTGAGCCGTGTGGGATGGTACGACATCAGAAATGTCCGTTACTTTGATCCACTTCCTAATTCTCAAGGGTTGATGGATTTACCATCAACTACGCCCTTTATTTGTGATTCTTGTCACTTAAATATCTTTTGTGTCGAGTGTATTAAGATCTCGTTGCACATCGATTATGAAAAATCTTTCCATGTTAACCAAGTTAATGTGACCAATATTACAATTTTCACATCATCAGATGAGTGGGCTATAAAAAGAGTCATGAACGGGTTTTAACCTTTCTCATATTCCATTGTGATCAAAATCACTAAGAACTGGAGCAAAGCTCACTTTGTTGAGATTTGGATCACTAACCTAGCAATGGTACCCCCTCTACGCCCTCAGCCCTCCTCCTTCAAAGGATGAGAATTAGGAGGATGTTTATTCACAGAGGTAAATGCACGATGTATGGCAGATGAATTACCAAAAGACGTGAGAATTTCGTAATGAAACCTACTCAACAAAAACAATTTGACAAGAAGTCGTTCCAAGAAAGCGTAAAGAAACACCTATCTGTAACTTACGCTCACACGATTGAAAACGCAGACAGCCGCGCTTGGTACCTAGCAATGGGTCATGCACTGGCTGAGTTCACTACTTTAGATTTGCTTGCTACTGAAGAAGATCCACGCATTAAAAGTGCGAAGAGCGTTAACTACCTTTCGCTAGAGTTCCTTATCGGTCGTTTGACGGGTAACAACCTAATCAGCATGGGTCTGTACGAACAAGTAACAGAAGCAATGGCTGAACTGGGTTACAACCTAACTGACCTGCTAGAAGAAGAACGTGACCCATCATTGGGTAACGGTGGTCTTGGTCGTCTAGCGGCATGTTTCATGGATTCATGTGCGGCGCAAGAATTCCCAACCGTCGGTTACGGCTTGCACTACGAATACGGTTTGTTCAAACAGTCTTTTAAAGATGGTCGCCAGCAAGAAGCTCCTGACGCATGGCGTGGTGTAGAAGGCTACCCTTGGGAAATTGCTCGTCCAGAACTTGCACAAGAGATCGGTTTCTACGGTCACGTTGAAGTGGTTAACGAGAACGGTAAAGAAGTTCGCAAATGGGTTCCTGGCATGTCTGTAAGAGCAATGCCTTGGGATCTACCAATCGTGGGTTACGAATCAGACACGGTTTACCCGCTACGTCTTTGGGAATGTCAGGCAATTGCACCATTCTCGCTAGCAAGTTTTAACAACGGTGACTACTTCGAAGCGCAGCACGCACTGATCGACGCAGGCAACATCACTAAAGTACTTTACCCGAATGACAACCACGAGAAAGGTAAAACACTGCGTCTAATGCAACAGTACTTCCACTCTGCTGCGTCTGTACGTGACATCCTACGTCGCCACGAAGCAGCTGGCTACTCGCTAGCGGATCTACCGAAGCAAGAGACTATTCAGCTGAACGATACGCACCCAACGATTGCGATTCCTGAGCTAATGCGCATCCTGATGGACGAAAAAGGTCTAACTTGGGAAGCGGCTTGGGAAATCAGCTCTCAAACCTTCGCGTACACAAACCACACGCTACTTCCAGAAGCACTAGAGACATGGCCGGAGTCGCTAATTCAGCACCTACTACCACGTCACATGGAGATCATTTACGAGATCAACCACCGCTTCCTACAAGACGTACGTGCAATGTGGCCGGGTGATGTCGCGAAACAACAGAAGCTTTCTATCATCGAAGAAGGTTTCCACCGCATGGTTCGCATGGCAAACCTATGTGTAATTGGCTCTTACGCAGTAAACGGTGTAGCGGCACTTCACTCTGAATTGGTTAAGAAAGACCTATTCCCAGAGTTCCACGAAATGTACCCAACACGTCTACACAACGTAACGAACGGTATTACGCCACGTCGTTGGTTGAAGTTCTGTAACCCAGGTCTTTCTAAGCTAATCACAGAGAAAGTCGGCCCAGAATGGCCAGCGAAACTAGAGCAACTAGAAGGCATCGCTAAGTACGCCACTGACGAGAAATTCCAGAAAGAATTCATGGCAGTGAAGAAAGAGAACAAAGAACGCCTAGCTAACTGGGTGAAAGAGAACATGGGTATCGAACTCGATACTAATGCGATCTTCGATGTTCAAATCAAGCGTCTGCACGAGTACAAGCGTCAGCACTTAGACCTTCTACACGTACTGTCTCTGTACCATCGCATTATTAACGAACCAGGCTTCGAATGTGTGCCTCGCGTTGTGTTCTTCGCAGCGAAAGCGGCACCGGGTTACCACCTAGCGAAAGAAATCATTTTCGCTATTAACAAAATTGCTGAGAAAGTGAACAACGACCCTCGCATCGGCAACAAGCTGAAAGTGGTCTTCATTCCTGATTACCGCGTGAGCATGGCTGAAATTATTATTCCTGCGGCGGACGTATCACAACAAATTTCACTTGCGGGTAAAGAAGCATCAGGTACTGGTAACATGAAGATGGCGCTTAACGGTGCCCTAACGATCGGTACGATGGATGGTGCTAACGTTGAGATTCGTGAAGAAGTAGGCGATGAGAACATCTACATCTTCGGTCTAGACGTTGAAGGTGTGAAAGCGCTGAAAGCTCAAGGTTACAACCCATTTGATTACTACAATGCGGATCATCTACTCAAAGCGTCTATGGACCTACTACTGGGTGAAGAATTCACTCCAGGTCAACCAGGCTTACTGCGTGCAACGTACGACAGCCTACTAGATGGTGGTGACCCGTACTTATGTCTTGCGGACTTCGCATCTTACGTGAAAGCGCACGAAGACATGAGCGAACAATACAAAGACCAAGCTGGCTGGGCGAAGAAAGCCATTCTTAATACCGCCCTTGTCGGCAAGTTCACCTCAGATCGCTCAATTCGCGACTATGTGAACAACATCTGGAAACTAAAAGCGGTTCACCGTTAATAGAACAGAGTTAAGACCAAGGTAGCCAAGCGCTACCTTTGGTCATTTTCCAAAAGAAGTTATTGATAACAATAAAACCCTACATGGAAGGTGTTGGTATTACCTTCGGAGAAAGCGATGAAAGAACAAACAGCATTAAAGAAAGTCGCGGAAATGGCGAGATTGGCTGATAGCTATGTCAGTGCTTGGGGAGATGAGGCAAAAGTGTCTGAGGAGACGCTACGCCGCTTGCTCGCTTCGCTTGGCTACGATACTAGCAGCGATGAAAAACTATTGGCTTCTGCTGAAAAGAAACATAAAAAAGACGTACTAGCCCCTGTTCTTGTTTTACGCGACGGCGAACCAGTCGAAGTGGAACTAAACCTAGGTACGAGTGCTCGTGAGAGTGAATTCAGCTGGCGTTTAGAAACAGAACAAGGAGAGGTACTTGAAGGCTATCTTCAGTCCCAAATTGTTCGTGATGAGCGTGCTGAGGGTGGCCCTCTAGTGTTTGCATTGCCAAAGAACTTGGCTTGGGGTTATCACAAATTGATTGTCAGCCGTAAGCGTCGTAAAACGCCTTACGAGATGTCATTGATCATCACGCCAAAAGCGTGTTTCAAACAAGACGATCTAAACCAACATAAAAAGCTATGGGGTCCTAGTATCCAGCTTTACACACTGCGTACTCAGCACAACTGGGGTATCGGTGATTTTGGTGACCTAAAACAGTTGGTGAGCGATATCGCTTCTCGTGGCGGTGACTTCATTGGTTTGAACCCGATTCACTCGCTGTTCCCAGCGAACCCAGAAGGTGCGAGCCCATACAGCCCTTCTTCTCGTCGTTGGTTGAATATCATGTATATCGACGTAAGTTCTGTACCTGAATTCGCACTGAGCGCTGAAGCTCAGCAACGTGTTGGCAGTGCAGAGTTTCAACAGCGCCTACAAAAAGCACGTGACTCTCATTGGGTGAACTACACAGAAGTTTCGCAACTGAAAATGAGCGTTCTTCCACTGCTGTTTAGTGAGTTTAAAGCTCGCCATTTAGATAAAAACACCGACCGCGCTCGTGCATTCTTGGACTTTGTAGAAAAAGGTGGCGACAGCTTATTACACCAAGCTGCATTCGATGCGCTTCATGCTGATTTACACGCAGAAGATTCAAACATGTGGGGTTGGCCTGTATTCCCTGAGAAATACCGCACATTCGACGCAGCCGGTACTCAGAAATACATCAAAGACAACCAAGACCGCGTTCACTTGTACATGTACCTACAGTGGATCGCAGACGATCAAATCAAAGAAGCGCAGTCACTGGCAGAAGAAAAAGGCATGGCTGTGGGCTTGTACCGTGACCTTGCTGTCGGTGTTGCCGACTCAGGTAGTGAAACTTGGGCCGACGACGGTAACTTAGTGTTAGACGCAAGTATCGGTGCGCCGCCGGATGTACTTGGTCCTCTGGGTCAAAACTGGGGTCTGCCACCGCTTAACCCTCAAGTTTTAGAAGCGACGGGTTACGACGCGTACATCAAGTTGTTACGTGCCAACATGAAGCACTGTGGTGCATTGCGTATCGACCACGTACTTGGCCTGCTTCGCCTTTGGTGGATTCCAAAAGGCGAGAAGGCGACAGAAGGCGCTTACTTGTACTACCCAGTGGAAGACATGCTCGCAATCCTAGCGCTTGAGTCGCACCGTCATCAGTGCTCTGTGATTGGTGAAGACTTAGGTACTGTGCCAGATGAAATCGTCGATATCCTTCGTGATGCAGGTGTGCACTCATACAAAGTGTTCTTCTTCGAAACTTCGAAAGAAGACGGTGGGTTCATTTCTCCGAAGCACTACGCAGAGCAATCGATGGCGGCACTGTGTACGCATGACATGCCAACCCTGCGTGGTTTCTGGCACTGCGATGATTTGAAAATGGGTCGTGAGATTGGCCTGTACCCAGATGAAAAACAGTTGGAAGGCTTATTTGCTGATCGCTTGAAGTGCAAGCAAGGCATCTTAGACAGCGTTCGCTGGCACGGCTATTTGCCAGAAGGCATTGGTCATGATGCTCAGTACGTACCGATGGACTCGTACCTAAGCGAAGCGCTGCAACTGCACGTAGCAGCGGGTGACTCTGCACTGCTTAGCGTTCAGCTTGAAGACTGGCTAGAAATGGATCAACCGGTCAACATTCCTGGCACGGTGGATGAGTATCCAAACTGGCGTCGTAAATTGTCGATGAACCTAGATGAAATCTTCAGCCGTGAAGATGTGAATCGCATTTCTAAACGCCTCACTGAAGTTCGCGCACAGGCGAGCAAATAAGATGCGTAGAGTGACGTAGATGAATGAGCGGATTACCAATTTTGTTAGCTCAGAGGTACGAAAGTTCCGTCTAGGTCACTCATTCCGAAAACACAATCCGTTAGGATGAAGTACCGTTATTATGCCCGCGACAATAGCGGGCATTTTTTGTTTTTGACATCGCTTGATGCATACATGTTTTAAGCGAAGTCTTTTGTGAGTTCACAACGTTGGCTGTGGAGAAACCGATGTTTGATTCAGATTTCTGGTCTTGAAAAGGATATTGGCTCTAGGGAGAAAGATTTGAAAACCACCAAAACCAAGAAAATAAAGAAACAACACGAACGCGCATATGAACTGCTTGCTGAGGCGGCTTACTCAGACCCATTTTCGGCGTTGGGGCCATTCATTGATGATGGCGAAGGATCGCTGCGAGTGTGGATGCCGGGCGCAAACAAGATTGAACTGCTTGTTAATGGCGAACCTCGCGTGGCGCTTGAGCGTGATGGCGACAGCGGTTTCATCTTAAAAGAGCAACGCGATTTACACCTGACCCACTACCGTTTGGCGGTCGATTGGAATGGTGTTGAACAAATTATTGATGACCCGTACCAGTACCACAATATTTACCAAGAGTACGAGCATCTGCATACGCCCAAAGACATGTATCACTATATGGGCGCACACTTTGTCACGCTAGAACGTGGCGGTGAAAACATCTCCGGTGTTCGCTTCCTTGTCTACGCACCGCATGCATCGGCTGTTAGCCTTGTGGGTTGCTTCAACCAATGGGACGGTCGTCGTCACCCAATGCAACGTTTAGATTATGGCATTTGGGGTTTGTTCATTCCTGGCTTAGAAGAAGGCGTTCAGTACAAATTTGAGCTCAAAGGGCCAAATGGGGAAGGGCTGCCACATAAACAAGACCCTTGGGGTTTCTACTCTGAGCAATACCCATCGTTCGCATCCATTACTTACGATCACAAGCGTTACCAATGGCAAGATGCGAAATGGCAAAACCGCGCAGTGACACAAAAGCGTGATGAAGCGTTATCGTTTTATGAGCTGCATGCTGGATCATGGAAGCGCAACGAGAAAGGCGATTTCCTCAACTACCGCGAACTCGCGGAGCAGTTGGTGCCATACCTTGTGGATATGGGCTACACCCACGTTGAGCTGATGCCTGTGTCTGAGCATCCATTCTACGGTTCATGGGGCTATCAACCCGTTGGCTTGTTTGCGCCAACCAGCCGTTTTGGCTCACCTGATGATTTCAAATTCTTCGTGGATGCGTGTCACCAAGCAGGCATCGGTGTGGTGCTGGATTGGGTTCCTGCGCATTTCCCATCGGATGATCACGGTTTAGCAAACTTTGATGGTACGCCTCTGTTCCACGACCCGGACCCACGTCGCGGTTGGCACCAAGATTGGAACTCATACATCTACGATTTAGGCCGTGAACATGTGCGTCGCTTCCTTGTATCGAACGCGCTGTACTGGTTTGAACAATTCCATATTGATGGCATTCGCGTGGACGCTGTCGCATCGATGCTTTACCTCGACTACTCACGTAGCCACGATCAGTGGGTACCGAACGTCGACGGTGGCAACGAAAACTACGACGCAATCGCAACCTTAAAATGGATGAACGAAGAAGTGTACAAGCACTTCCCGAATGCGATGACGATTGCGGAAGAGTCAACGGCGTTTCCGGGGGTGTCTGCGCCAACCTTTATGGGTGGTTTAGGTTTTGGCTTCAAGTGGAATATGGGGTGGATGCACGACAGTCTTTCATACATCAAAGAAGATCCTGTTCACCGCAAATACCACCACAATACTATCACCTTCCCGCTGGTTTATGCGCACAGCGAAAACTACGTCTTGTCTCTCTCTCACGACGAGGTGGTGTACGGCAAAGGTTCTATCCATAACAAGATGCCGGGCGATGAATGGCAGCAAACCGCAAACCTACGTGCTTACTACGGTTACATGTATGGTCAACCGGGCAAAAAGCTGAACTTCATGGGCGCGGAAATCGGCCAAACGGCGGAGTGGAATCACGATGATCAGTTGCAATGGTTCTTGCTGGAATACGAACGTCATCAAGGCGTTCAAAAGCTGATGCGCGATTTGAACCACTTGTACCGCAATGAAGCGGCGATGCACGATCAAGATTGTGTTCCTGCTGGTTTTGAGTGGCGTCTACAAGACGAGGCAGATGCAAGCATCCTAGCGCACGAGCGTATCAGTAAAGAGGGTGAGCGTATTCTCATCATCACCAACTTTACGCCCGTACCACACGAGCGTTTCCGTTTAGGTGTTCCAAATGCAGGTCAATACGAACTGCTGCTGAACACGGACGACAGCAAATACGGCGGCAGCGATTTTAAAGTGCAGACCAGTGTGAAAACGGAAAAAGTCGAAAGTGAATCACTGCCTCAATCACTTGAGCTTCGTTTACCACCACTTTCAACCGTGTTCTACAAGCTGAACAAATAATTCAACCTAATCAAATTCTAAGCCCGTTTTACAATGTAAATCGGGCTTTTTTTGACCTATTTTTTACCTCGAAAACTTGTTGTTCCTGATTGAATCAGGCAAGCTCGCTGGTTTGTTTATCATCAATCGCTAATGCATTGGGGAGCCACACATGTTGAAAAGGCTTAAGTCATTCCTATTTAAAATGGTGTTGATATTGCTGATCGCCCCAGTCGTTTTGGTTGGTGTGGTGAAATATGTCGATCCACCAATATGGGGATGGAAGTTAAGCCGCATTGTTGTGCCACCAAAGAACTATCCAGACAGCAGCCAACACGAATGGGTACCCTTGTCGCGTATTTCAAAAAATATGCAGTTAGCGGTGATTGCGACCGAAGACCAAAAATTCCCTCATCATTATGGTGTCGATTTCGAATCGCTATTCGACGTGATTTCCGAGGCAGATGATAATGGTCCGTCGAGAGGCGCGAGCACCATTACCCAACAAGCTGCGAAAAATGTGTTTTTGTTTCCTTCTCACTCCTACGCTCGCAAGGCTTACGAGCTTTACTTTGCTTTGCTGATGGAGCTGATGTGGAGTAAAGAGCGCATTCTCGAAGTGTATCTAAATGTGGTTGAATTTGGTCCCGGTATTTACGGTGCAGAAGCGGCGGCGCAGAATTATTTTGGTGTCAGTGCAAAGCAACTCTCGAAGTGGCAAGCAGCGCGTTTAGCCGTGGTGTTGCCAAACCCATATCGAATCAAAGTCTATCCACAAAGTGATTACACTGCTCGCCGCACAAGATGGGCGATGAACCAAATGAGCAATCTTGGCAGCGTGCAACTTTAAGTCCCTCAATCCATTGCGCTTAAATAGAACTACGCCCCTATATCAATAAAATGTGAAGCGTCACAACCTTTGGGGCGTAGGCAATTAGAATGATGTGTTCAGTTTCTTATCTAGGCACAATTAGTGTGAATAAAACTAATAAATGTGCATGGTTACCATGTGCTGCCAATGGACTGAACGATGAAACTGAACCTGATTACCACTACTTTATTGCTTGCGTCGGCAAGTGCTATCGCCGAGCCTAACATCACCATTTCTACCACGACCAACAGCCGTGACTTCCCGCTAAGTGCAGAACAGCCTTTGGTTGTGCCTCTAACCAAAGACGGATACACGCTTAAAATCACGGGCGTTGAAGGCGACTGCATTGCCCCCGATGGTCAGAAAGTGAAGTTCAATAAACCTCTTGCGCTGAACTGCGGAAAACCAACGGAACTACCGTTAAAAATCCGCTTTACCGGCGATTACTCTTTTGCTTTTGATGCAGAAGCCAAAACACTGCGTTTTAAGCGTGAACCTAAGAAAGCCGCCAAGAGTGAGTTCAAACGCCCAATCCCACAAGTGCAATGTGAGGTTTACCAAGGCGGAGAAGTCACCATTGCGTTAGGTGATAGTTTCCCGGATGGCACCAAGTTGCGAGATGCTTACTCGGGGCAAATGGTTGAAGTGCAAGATCAGCAAGTATCACTGACGCCAAGCAAAGACTCTGGAGGCCTAGTGCTTTTAGAGCCTGTACCGAAAACCAAAGAAGCGGTGCCATTTGATTACCGAAACGCGAACATTTACTTCGTGATGGTTGACCGTTTCAACAACGCAGACGCAAGTAACGACAACAGTTATGGTCGCAAAAAAGACGGCAAAGAAGAGATAGGTACTTTCCACGGCGGTGACCTTAAAGGCGTGATTGAGAAACTGGATTACATTAAGAGCCTAGGTACAGACGCGATTTGGTTGTCGCCAATCGTTGAACAAGTGCACGGCTTTGTCGGTGGTGGCGATAGTGGTTCATTTCCGTTTTATGCATACCACGGCTACTGGACGCGCGATTTCACCAAGATTGATGAGAACTTCGGTAACGAAGAAGATTTAAAAACGCTGGTGGAAGAGGCGCACAAACGAGGCCTCAAAGTCTTGATGGATGCGGTTATCAACCATTCTGGTTACTCAACATTGGCGGATCTACAGTTCGACGGTATCGATGTGTTAAAGCCTAATGCCGATCTGCCCAAGAAATGGGGCGACTGGCAACCAAAAGCGGATGAAAATTGGCATAGCTATCACCAGAATATTGATTATCAGAGTCCTAACTGGTCGAAATGGTGGGGCGGTGACTGGGTAAGAACAGGTCTACCGGGATACCCAGCTCCGGGTAGCAGTGATATCACTATGTCATTGGCGGGTTTGCCTGACTTTATCACCGAATCAGACAAAACCGTGAAGCCAGCGCAATGGTTATTGGATAACCCTGGTACTCGCGTAAAGGCGCGTGACAATTACACCGTCTCGGATTATCTAATTGAGTGGCAAACTGATTGGGTAAAACGCTTTGGCATTGATGGCTACCGTGTCGATACGGTGAAGCACGTTGAAGGTGATGTGTGGAAACGCTTGAAAGAAGAGGCATCAAGCAGTCTTGAACAGTGGCGTAAAGAAAATGGCAAATCAGGTCAGCCGTTCTGGATGATGGGCGAAGTCTGGGGACACACCGCGTATCGCAGCCCTTATTTCGATGATGGTTTTGACGCGTTGATCAACTTCGATATGCAGAAGAAGCTAGACAAAGGCGCGGCGTGCTTTAGCCAAATGGCAGACACTTACCAAAGCTATGCGGAAACTATCGCGAACGAGAAAGACTTCAACCCAGTCAGTTACATGTCTTCTCACGATACGGAGTTGTTTTTCTCACGTTTTAAAGATTACGGCATGCAACGTAACGCGGCGAACGCATTGCTTCTTAGCCCAGGTGCGGTTCAGGTTTATTATGGTGATGAAGTAGGTCGTAACATTGGCCCTTACGCGGATGATTTCCACCAAGGCACACGTTCAGACATGGTTTGGAAACTATCGGATGAGAAGCAAGCGCTGCTCAAACATTGGCAAACCCTTGGTCAGTTCCGTCAAGCACACCCTGCCATTGGCGCAGGTCAGCATCGAGTGATTGAACAGGAAGGCGCGTACGTTTTCTCTCGTTCGCTTGGCAATGACAAAGTCGTCGTGGCGTTTGTAGGACGTGATAAGTAACTAAACGCTCTTTATGTCGATAAATAAAAAGCCCTTCCTTGAGTTATCAGGGAAGGGCTTTGTTGTATTAGTTCGCCAGTTCTTGGTCGATAACTTTTTCTAGCTCGTCAAACGGCACATAGCCAGGAATGACTTGATCATTAATGATCAACGCAGGCGTGCCGCGTAAACCAAGTTGCGTGAAATACTGATAGTTTTTATCAAGCAACGCCTTGGTCTCTTTGTCGTCGACAAGCTGCGCTTCTGTCCCCGTTTTTTTCGCGATTTGATTTAAGGAACGTGCGTCATGTGCGCCCGGTTTTTTCACCAATAATTCATGCACTTGTTCGTACTTATCTCGCTGGTTTTGCCAAACATTTAATGCGTAACTTGCCGAGTTGTAGCCGTTTTTCTCGTATTGTTCTTTAAAAGAGACATTGAGGTTAAGCACTTTTACCTGCGGATATTCCTTACCAACTTTGACCAGCTCTCCTTCTAAACGTTTACAAAAAGGGCAGCTGTAGTCTGTTACGTTAATAATGGTTAACTCAGGGTTTTCAGCACCAAAAGAGGAATGTTTGCCATCACTTAGATATTGACGAACCTCCTTCAAGGTGTCGCCAAATGACTGTTGATACGCAATGTACTCTTGAAGGTTTTGGTGCAATGAATCAAGAATTTGAGGGTTATCTTTTAGTATCTGATTAACTTCCTCTAGCTTTTGTTCTGCGGTCTTTTCTGATGCGAAAGATACGGCAGATACGATAGCCATCGTTAACGCCAAAAGTGTACGAGTGAATGTCATAATATTTCCTAAAACTTTTAAATTTCGTTGTTTGTTATGTGAAGTGAATAAAATATGTACAAAAGTCAGGCAGAAAGGTCTCTCGCCTTGCTGGCTTTATTCTCTAAACACGCAAAGTTTTAGGTGAACCCGATACTTTTCCGGTATCGGTTCTGTGTATTCCAGATAACGAATTGCTGTGGTTGTCATCGGCAGCGCCACAATCAAAGCAAACAGAAAAAATGGAATAAGAATATGATCAAACTGATGTTGGTACGCTTGAACCAGCTTTTCTGAAAGGTCGCAAGATGGTGATAAATTCACACTCTCATCTTGCTGACTCTGTATTTGGTGAGCCTTCGGGCAGCTTTTCGAGAAACCAGAATTTTGGCTTAAGCATATCATCACCACCCAAAGCACGAGGGTGAGTGTCCATTTGGCTATTTTATATTGTGAGCGTAACAATGGGTCGTATAGTCCTGTTAATTCTGGTTTATGCCGTTTACATATGACCGGGCCATCCTAACCTAAATTTCGTGGCTGAATGTTACTTTCGAGTTAATCGATATTGCCTCAATGCCAAAGTATGAAGTACGTCATGAATGTTGTAGAAAGCAATATTCGTCAGAATCATTTGTTGAGTTGATGAAGAAGTCGTGAGCTATCGACATAGGTTAATATACCTAATTGTTAGCACAAATTTTTATTATCTTTCAATTGTGATTGGAATCATAAAACAAAACTTCATAACTGAGTCGCGATAATGTTCGGCAGGCGGATTGATTTTGATCATCTCTCTAGCACATTATTCAGGTGAACATATGTGTTAAGTTCCACATGTGTAGGTAATGTTATGAAAATTCCTGTTCAAACTGAGCGTAAAGTTACACTGGGGTGCTACGTTGCTCTGGCGTTTGCGGTTGTGTTCTTTTCTGGCCTGATGCAATCTAGCGAATGGTACGGTGTATTCGATTTTACAACGCTCAATGGCTCTTTCGGCAAGGTGGCGTATGGTGTCACCGAAACGGCTGACGGTGTGCAAGTTGCAACAACGTCGCTTCGCGGTACTGGTGGTAGCGGTGCTCGCGACGGTTTCATTTTCGCACTTACTTTGATTCCAACTGTTATGTTCGCCTTAGGTATGATCAACGTACTTGAGCACTACGGTGCACTTGAAGCAGCTCGTAAGCTTCTTACTCCTCTTCTACGTCCTCTAATGGGCATCCCTGGTAACTCTGGTCTGGCTTTAATTGCTTCTCTACAAAGTACCGATGCAGGTGCGGCAATGACGCGTCAGCTAAAAGATGAAGGTCACCTAACTAAGCGTGAAACGGACGTATTTACCATGTTCCAGTTCACTGCAGGTGCAACCATCGTGAACTTCTTCTCATCGGGTGCTGTGCTGTTCACACTGACGATGGCTGACGGCTCTCTAGCAGTAACGTCTTCTATTGGTTTAGCAGTTGTGGTGATGTTCGCATTTAAGATCATCGGCGCGAACCTGTTCCGTATCTACCTGAACATGACGGAAAGTAAAGAAGACAAGCAAGACCAAAACAAATCAGAGAACTTAAAAGAGGAGACGGCATAATGGGTGACGTTAAAGCGAAAAAACCAATGGTGACGGATATCTTCGTCGAAGGTGCTAAGAAAGGTTGGGTGATTGCGACTACCTCTACGGTGCCTAACGTATTGATGGCGTTCGTAATCATCAAAGCGCTGCAAATCACTGGCGCGTTGGATCTGATGGGCACTGTGTTTTCTCCAATCATGGCGGTGTTTGGTCTTCCGGGTGAAGCTGCAGCGGTATTGATCGGTGCTTGGATGTCGATGGGTGGCGCAGTGGGTGTGGTTATCACGCTGTTTGACCAAGGTATCCTTAACGGCACGCACATTGCGATTCTAGCGCCTGCCATCTATCTTATGGGCTCTCAAGTTCAGTACATGGGTCGTATCATGGGCCCAATCGGTACTGAAGGTCGTTACATCCCAGTTATGATTGCAATCTCAGTATTGAACGCGTTTGGCGCAATGCTGGTGATGAATCTGTTTGTCTAGGAGTGAGTCATGCAATTCTCTCTAAATGAATATCTAGAAGAGCTACGTCCCCTAATTAATGTGGATTGTGGCACTTACACTACTGATGGTATCGAGTTTATCGCTTCTCAATTTGAAGAGAAGTACCAAGCGATGTCAGATTGGAGCGTAAAACGCATCGACTGTGGCAGAGCGGGCATCGGTCTCGAAGTTCGAAATAAGCCGGAAGCTGAGCAAATCGATGTGATGCTGATTGGTCATATGGATACCGTGTTCCCTGTGGGTACTGCTGAGCTTCGTCCAATGTCTCAAGATGCAGAGAAAGCTTACGGTCCGGGCGTCTCGGACATGAAATCTGGCTTGCTGAACATCGTATACGCGATGCGCAATCTAGACCAAGCGGTGTTGGATAAGCTGTCTATCGCTATCTGCATGAACCCAGATGAAGAAACGGGTTCTCTGGACTCTGTGGATTGGATTCAATCAGTAGCGAAAAACGCAAAGAATGTACTGGTTGCAGAAGCAGCACGTGCAGACGGAGGTTTAGTCAAAGCGCGCAAAGGCATGGCGCGTTACAAAATCACGTTTAATGGCATTGCAGCCCACGCTGGCAACGAGCCAGAAAATGGCCGCAGTGCAATTACCGAGATGGCGAACTGGATTCTAGCAATCAATGCTATGACGAACTTCGAATCTGGCACCACATTAAACGTGGGTATTGTGTCTGGCGGTAACGGCGCAAACATCGTCCCTGAGCACGCTGAAGCGATCGTGGATGTGCGTTTCTGGAATAACGATGAGTACGATGATGTCGATAGCAAGCTAAACGGTATGCTGGAGACACCATTTGTTGATGGCGTTAGCATCGAGTTGGTTCGTGAAGCTTACAAACCTTCTATGGTGCCAAGCGCGCAAACCGAAAGCCTGATGGCATTAGTTGAAGACGCAGCAAGTGAACTGGCTATCGACATCAACTGGAAAGAAGTGGGTGGCGGCTCTGATGCAAACAATACGGCAATTCTTGGCGTTCCAACTTTGGATGGTCTAGGACCTATCGGTGCAGGTTTCCACAGTGACCAAGAGTACTTGTTGCTTGAGTCTATCGAACCACGTATCAAAATGCTGATGCGTGTACTGGAGAAGATAGCTCAGTAGCGAACTCGACAACTTAGTTCCCAACATCACGATCCCCAGACTTCGGTTTGGGGATTTTTCTATCTGTGTTTTTGTTTCACTTTACTATCATTTCTTGTTATTAATCTTGCGTTCAGGTTCGATTTATTAATATGTTGGCCACAGTCATAAATTTCGGAGGCAACGATGAGCACAACAATGTCTGTAAAATCGGCGCCGAAAGACGCCAAAGATCAAACGATGCAAGCGCCAGATGAGAAAACATTCTGGCGCAAAATGAAAGGGTCGGTTAAGAAAGCGGGTGAAGAAATTGCCGTAATGGGCATAAAATCATGGCTCGCGATGACAGATTCCAACACCGCCGTTCGCCATAAGGCGATTTTAGGTGGCGCATTGGCTTACTTCGTATTACCCACCGATATGGTGCCAGATGTGTTAGCAGGCGTCGGCTTTACCGATGACATGGCAGCGCTTACCTTAGCCGCTAACTCAGTCGGCAATGCCATTACTGAAGAACACGAAGAACGAGCCAGAGAAAAATTGAATTCGATGGTGGATTAAGTTGAAAATTTATTGTACAGCGCTAATAGCCATTTGTGCTGCTCGATAAAGTTTTCCAAATACCATAAGAAAAACATTTCTAATAAATTTTGCAGACATATCTTCAATTGCTGTTACTGGTTTTCCAATAAACACCAGCATATGGCCTAAAAGCCCTTTGACTTGTAATTCTCTTACTTTAGATGCTTTAGCTACTTTTTCTATATTTCTAGCGAGTATGTCATAAAATGTCATTCCAGTAGATACTGTGGCTTGGGCTGCTATTGCTGAATACAAGCCAGTATCTTTTAATAATGTTATTAATGCTGCTTGAATTCTTTCTGACCAATACTCTGTAAATGATGCTTGGTTTCTGTGCTCAAACTTAAATCTAGTAGGAGTATACAAATACTTGTTAGATCTGACTTTTATTGCTCCCCACGTTTCGGAGTTAGCATTATCTAAATACCCTAAACTTGTTTCGCTAGACATACTATGAGCACTTAAATTAAAGCCAGTACTAGCGTCTAAGCGGTACTCATCGCCATTATGTGGCGCATGAATAAATGGCCAGACAGGTACTTTAGGTACAGGATCTGCGCCGTGAGTACAGCGGTATACTTTGTCGTTGCTTTTACTAGATTTACGGGAATATTGTTCTAAACCAACTCTAGGTGCGCCAAAAGTATATAAATTCACTCTTAATGAATACTCTTCTCTCAGCCAATCAGAACATAATGAAGCTAGAGCCCCTCCTAAACTATGCCCAACACAATGAATTCGGTTAGGTAAACTTTGGAATTGCTGTAAATATTGTTTTATACTTGGTTTGATACTTGAAAATGAATTAATAAATCCAGCATGAGCAATAGAGCCATTTGGAGAGCCTTTAAGGCCTACATTTAGGTTGGTTACCCAATCATTGGCGTTTTGCGTCCCTCTAATGGAAATTACTAAATCTCCCTTATATTTTCCTTTCCCAACACCAATTACCGCAAACGCTTCAGATGTTCTCATTACACCAGGTATCACTTTTCTAAACAATGGTATACGATCTAATCCTGTGATACCTCCAGTTCGGCCACTAAAAACATCTTGCTGCGAAAATGCAAAGTGTTTTTCAAAACCTCCTTGTCCCTTGAACGCTAGTCTCCCTTGCCCCTGATATACTCCATACGGTATATTCGCGATCTCTGATGCAAGTTTTGGTGTTAAAGACGGCATTATGTATCCTCCGTAAACTCTGTTTTATATAAAAATCCATTTAAATTGCAATTGCTAATAACCATTAGATCTCGAGCATTATCTAGATTGATATTTTTGAAAAAATATCGGAATTCTTTATTTTTAAGCTCACAGTAAAGGTTATTTAAGTTATCTTTTATAAATATAGGCGGTGAAACGTAGTTTAACTGGGACTCCCAAATGTACTTCTTTTCTTCATTTATATAGGTATATATTCCGATATATGAATATGTTTGATTCAAAGCTGATTCTTTGAACCTTTGAGAATGTATGACTGGTTTAAAGTGAAATTCACCTAACTCATTAGTACTTGAACTCCTTTTGTAATTATTCTTTAAAAAATTAGCTTCTAAGTAAACGGTTACATTTTCTAGAGGTCTTTGCTCAAGAACTAAAGTACCTTTTATCTCTGGGCTTAATGTGTATTTAAATTTCTTAAAAAAACCGAACATACTTTCGTTGAAACCTAATGCAAGTATTGGAAATGAGAAACTGAATAAAAAAAGACTATTTTTAAACATGAATTTATGATGTATGTATCTTAGTACCAACTTAATTATCAGACTACTACCTATCGCGATTTGGTTTTGATCTTTAATTTAATAATGGAATTTGTATCTCTATATGATGAAAATGTCCCTTATGTCATTTTCAAAATGATAAACATAGACTAGTAAAACTCTAATTCTTCAGAAGAATTATTATCATAACCTAGCTACTTACCGATTCGTAACTAAGAAAAGTCTAGAAGCAATTATATCTGTACATTAGCACCTTTAGCGGGGGCATCTCGTATTAAAATGCGTTGACATTTTTTACACTAAGCCAACTTCGTTAGCTGTTGGCTTTTTGTATAGAGGCCTCCAGTTAGGCTGGATTTCTCGTAAAGCTTACAGCTATAAGTCAGTTATATAACCCCTTTCAATTTGATAAAAACGTTTTGTGGTCTGGCAATTGCAGAGTTAATTAAGAATTGAAAGGGGTCCCAATGGATACAAAAAGAGCTTAGCGCACACGCGATGGAATTATAAATATCATGTAGTTTTTGCACCAAAGTATGAAGGCAGGTGTTCTATGGTGAGAAGCAAAGGATAGTAGGCGAGATACTTTTTTATGAGATTCGTCCCATGTTCAGAGTCGATAATATCAATTAACTCGTTAAAGGAGAGGTTCTTCACCCGTTCATCTTCCAATTCTCTTTCAAGTCGTTGGATTTTTTTAGCCGGAGACTCTTTCGGTTTCGTTTTTTATGCATGGTGTTCTTCCTTGGGTTATGTATCCAATCCATTTTTCCATATTTTCTTAGTCAGGTTAAAACCGTTGAACGCCCTTGAATAACATAGGTTGCTTGGGCTTGTTTGTAATTCATGTAGCCTTTTTCAATAGCATCGACGACCTGTAATTTAAAGCATAGTGTGCTTTCACGCGGGGTTCGCTTAACGTAGGGGTTATGTGCAGTAGTCATAATTTGTCCTCAATGTGTAAATACATTTCAGGACAACACATGGAAACAAAAAAACCACCTTAGAATAAGGTGGTTTTTTCTTAGACAGGATAACTTAATCGTAAAACGATTTAGGCGTCAGCGCGTTTAAGATGCACTTTTTCTTCGGCTACGCCTGCCATTGGATCGTTGAAGCGAGCTTCATCCAATGCGCCTTCTGATTTTGCGACAATGACGGTTACTGCACTGTCACCAGTGATGTTTACCGCGGTACGAATCATATCAAGAAGACGGTCAACACCCATGATGAGCGCGATACCTTCAAGAGGCAGACCAACTTGATTCAATACCATGGCTAGCATTACAAGGCCAACACCAGGGACACCCGCAGTACCGATAGATGCTAATGTAGCTGTCATGATTACCATTAGGTAATCGCCCATAGTTAAATCAATATTGAAGGCTTGAGCAATAAAGGCGGTTGCGACACCTTGCATGATCGCCGTACCGTCCATGTTCACGGTTGCACCAAGTGGTACTGTGAACGATGATACGCGGTTCTCAACCCCCATACGGTGCTTAGCCGTTTCCATTGTCACTGGAATCGTCGCGTTTGATGATGCGGTCGAGAAAGCAAACATGATCGCATCTTCCATCTTACGTAGGAACGTAATTGGATTTAGACCAGTGAAACCTTTTAACATTAAGCTGTAAGTGACTAGGCCGTGCAGGACAAGCGTACCCGCCAGTACTAAGAAGTACTCTGCCAGATTGACGATTGCGCCCAGACCAAGACCAGTAAATAGCTTCGCCATTAAGAAGAACACACCATAAGGCGCTAAGTTCATCAAAATCGCTACCAGTTTCATGATCACTTCATTCAGATCAGAGAAGAACGCTGCAATACGTTCACCAGGTTTGCCTGCTGCGCTGATCGCAATACCAAATAGCACTGCGAAAACAATAACTTGCAGGGTTTTACCTTCAGCCATTGCACTGATAGGGTTGGTTGGGAACATATCGATGATCACCTGACCCAAAGATGGTGCTTCTGCTGATTTGAATGAACTTGCTGCGGTTAGGTCAGCGCCAGCACCTGGCTGGAACAGAGTACCCATAGTTAGAGCAAGCGTAATCGCGATAGCCGTTGTTGTAACGTAGAAAGCGAGGGTTTTACCACCCATGCGACCCAGTGTAGAAAGGTCTTTGAGGGAGCTAGTACCACAAACTAGTGAAACAAACACTAGAGGGACTACGAGCATTTTTAAGCTGGCGACGAAGATCTGTCCACCAACTTCAAATAATCCATTAACAATGTATGCGTCGACAAATCCGTTGCCGGCAAAAAGTGTGCGAATTGCAAATCCTGTCAAGATACCCGCTACCATACCCAAAATTACGCGGCTGGTTAGCGACATCGGTTTCTTGGTATTCATGAGAACACTCCTTATAGTTATGCACCTTGAGTTCACTTCAAAGCGGCGAGCAGAGTAGCAGTGGAGTGAGAAAATACGAAAGAATAATCCTCTAAATGGTTAATAGATGTGAACTTTATCACTAATAAAAATAGAGTTTTAACCAAATCTTAACTATTTGACTGGTCGAAAAGTTTGTATTTTAACACTTTTATCGAACATACAACCGATAAGAAGGAGTGTTTACATTTATTTTTAGTAGTAAATGGAGTGCATATTATCTCTAAGGAATGTTGCTCTTGCATAACTATCTAGATTTTATTCAGGCTAGAAGCCGTCTCTTTTTGACTGTTTTTGTATTGGGCTGAACACAAGGGGCTAACGAGCCTTCTATGCCCCTGCTTATGTTACCTATCCGCTGAATCAATGATGGTTGATCAATGTAGATAATTGGAGGTGCTCCCAACACCAATAATTCTGATTGGTATTGCTAATACCCCCAACCCAATAGCATTGCTTCGCTAGCATGAAGCCTTCCAAACAATGCTGACCAGCCTCAGTGATATGGACGCTCTGTTCCCACCAGTCCCTTTCACGTGACTCAATCGTGATTAAAGGCGTTTGACATTGTGCTAGAGGGAGGAGTAAGGCGTAAAACATCACATCGCTCAAGTAAGGTAGAGGTTCACGTTGTTGATATTGCTCAAACCAATCTTTGATGAGAATTGAACGACCTTGAGAACTTAGGACCTCTAATGCAATCTGCTGAGTCAAGCTTAATCCTGTTTGTGAATGAGGTAACTCTTGCATATGGCGTATGAGCACGTTGAGCATATTGGGTAAGCAATCTAGATCATGCTGCTCGATCAAATTAACCATAGAGATGGGTGTCGGTGATGTGACAGCGTGCCAGGAATGTTTAGCCTGACTGAATAATTTGGCTGTCACGGGGTTACGGTATTGCCAACAAGCGCGAATAGCCTCTTTAGGCAACTGCCCCAAACCGATGAATCGCTCAGTGCCAGGGAACTGGTTCAACTCAATGATCTCTATCACCTTGTTTTCTACATTCTCTAACAAGGTTAGGGCACGAAGCAGCATTAATTGGTCATAGCTGTCATGTTCGACCCAAAAGACGATTCGTTCAAATGTATCACTGAGCAGCGTATCAATATTAGCTTGCTCAAATTTGACAATATCTTGCACTGAATCTTCACGCTTCATCACGGGCAGCAGAGTCTCTACGACATATTGGGCACGAATGGCAAGGAAGTTTTGTGGTGTTGCTGGTATGGGGCCAATACAAAGCGGATCTATTAAGGCTAAAAATGTTCCCTCGAATCCGCTGTCTTTAAGCCGTTGCTGAATATCATGCCCACAGCGGACATGGAGCGTTTTTAGCTCGCTATCAAGAGGAGGGAATTGTTTTTTGATGGCGTCTTTGTGAGCTTCTAACTCTTCGACATGCGCTTTTAATTTACTCCAACTTGGTAAGCCTAATTCTCTGGCTAGCGAATGTTGAACGTCAGCTAATTGAATTGTATTGGCAGCCAATGACTCTGGTTTGGAGTGAAATCGCTTAACTAGATCCAACATCTCATCATCGTGTTGACGTATAGCTTTGAGCCTTTTTTTAGCAACGGATTTTTGTTGGTTAATATTGATTAAGAAGCTATTTGTAGAGTTCATTTTTCACCTTTCTTATCTCTTCCACACTCGCCTAAATAGAAGCTAAAAAGAAGGTAAAAACAGATTGTGCCTGCTACATAGAGCAGGGTAGAAGAGTTGCCGTGAACCAAGTTCTTTCCGCGAGTGTTGGGGGCTTTAGGCGTGAGCAGACTGATAGTAGGGTTTCACAATCCATCATGCAACTATTCATGAGAGAACCGCATCACAAAATATCAGCCCCATTAAAGAAGTGCTGAATAGTTTGACAGCCAATGCCTATGTAGATGTTAACGACCATCCGTTTTCTAGTAGATATGCATTACAGGATCCAGTAATAAAAAAGCCCTGCTAGGTCTAGCAGGGCTTTGTAATACATGTAGATATTAATTACTCGCTCTTGTAAGCGTAGTTATAGTAACCGTAACCATATCCGTATGAGTTTGACGCTTTCTTCTCTACGGCGTTTAGAATCACGCCTTTTACTTCCACGCCGGATTGTTCAAAGCGGCCTTGTGCGACTTCAATTTCCTTCAAAGTCGTTTGATCAAAACGAGCTACCATCAGTGTTGTTCCTGCGATTGCACCAACAATGCTTGGGTCGGTAACCGCGAGTACAGGCGGCGTATCGATGATCACAAGATCGTACTGCGCCGACATTTCGTCAACAAAGCTCTTAAAGCGAGGATGCATCAAAAGCTCTGACGGGTTTGGTGGTACTTGGCCACGAGTAACCACATCTAGATTGTCGATGGATGTTGATTTAATGATATTGCTATGGGATGTCTTGCCGCTCAAATAATCAGAAAGACCGTTATCCCAACGTAAACCAAAACATTGCTGCAAATAACCTTTACGCATATCCGCATCGATAAGCAGTACTTTCTGACCTGTTTTCGCAGCGACGGCTGCAAAGTTTGTCGATACGAACGTTTTACCGATAGATGGTGCTGGACCTGAAATCATAAGAACATTGTTCTTCGCTTCCATCATCGCAAAGTGCAGGCTAGTACGAAGACTACGCAGGGCCTCGATGGAAAGATCGGCCGGGTTAGCTTCAGCAAGAAGGACTAGCTCATCGTTGCTGCCTTTGTTTCGTTTAAGCTTGTTTGCAAATTCCAGTTGTTGAATAGATTTTGGAACGCTAGCGTAAACAGGCATACCAATCTGCTCAATTTGATCTGGTGTTTCTACACCACGGTGGAATGCCGCACGAATTAATACGAAAGCCACGCCTGCCATGCCGCCAAGCAGTGTTGCTAGCACAACGATAAGCGCTTTTTTCGGCTTGATTGGCTTAGAGAACGATTGAGCGTTATCTAAGATTCGAACGTT
This sequence comes from Vibrio sp. D3, assembly GCF_043995865.1. Classification (NCBI taxonomy): domain Bacteria; kingdom Pseudomonadati; phylum Pseudomonadota; class Gammaproteobacteria; order Vibrionales; family Vibrionaceae; genus Vibrio; species Vibrio sp. D3. Next base: position 1,321,747 of record NZ_CP171886.1, read on the forward strand.
GCCAACGGTTCCTGCTTTAATGATGTTGAGCTCTTGAACCTTGTTCAATAGCTGGATGTAGATTTGTTGGTTTACTTCTACATCGCGCGTCATGCGTAGAACTTCACGCTGTGTTTTCGGTAACTTTTGAACTTGTTTATTAAGACGCTCTTTCTCTTTGAGTAGCGTCTCACGTTTATCAAGCAGAGACTTATAAGCCGGGTGATCTTGTGTAAAGCGCTGGCTGATTTCACTCTCTTTGAATGTCAGCTCATTTAACTGCGCTTCTAATTCAACCATCACTTTCAGCGTTGATTGAGCTTCAAGGCCTAAGTCGATAGATTCATTTTCTTGACGGAATCGATTTAAAACGTCTTCAGAAGCGGTCAGTTTTGTTTTGATGTCTGGAAGGTGACCTTTCAAGAACTCGAGACTTTGCTCTGCCTCTGCTGAGTTTCTTTGAACGTTTTGCAAGAAGTAGTTCTGGCTAATGTCGTTCAAGATAGCTTGAATCTTAGCGCGATCTTCACCAGAGAAGCTTAAAGAAATAATCCCGGTTTGCTTACCACGTTCGCTTATCGATAAGTTTTCTTGAAGTTTATTAATTGCATCTAATTTGCTGACTTTACTCACGGTAAACGATGCGCCGTCTTGCGCTATCATTTCTGTAGCTAAGAATTGATAGCCGTTCTTTTCAATTAGCTCGCCAACCTTACCTTCTAAAATGACGTTATTGTCATCTTCTATAAGTCTGAACGTCTGTTTTTCAGAATCAATAACTTCGAGAGTTAGAGGAATTCCAACTGCGTAGGAAGGGGTATTAAATCGTGAAACGCTCAGACTGATTTGTTCGCCTTGCAGTCGAGCTAAGCCCTTACCGATGATAGGCATGTAATTCGGAGAGACGACCGTGGTTAAGTTGAACTTATCAACGGTACCACCCAAAATCATACGAGATTTAATGATCTCAATTTCTGTTGTCGCTGATGACTCTGCTGAAAACAGCTCTCCCATATCACCAACCATCGCTGAAATACCACCGGAGCTCTTACTTTCAATTTGGATAAGAGCGTCAGCTTTGTAGATAGGTGTTGATAGAATGGCAACGCCGACGCCTATAATTGAAAATAGGACTACGGTACATAGAATGAGCCATTTGGCATCAAGAATGATCCCAAATAACTTTCCCAAATCGATCTCATCGTCGGCTTGACGTGATTGCTTAATAGTTTGTGTTGTCATTACTTTAACTTCTTAAATACCTTGCCATTGGCGTTTATTTATTTAGCCTTGCGGCTTATAGTTTTTGAGACCACGCTTTTGCTGCTTTTTCTATAAGCGTATAAGCATGTTCGAAGGCTTCTCTACTTTGTCTGTATGGATCAGGAATGTTTTTTTCACTTATCCATTGTCCAAACAGCATCGTTTTGCCTCGTGCCTCAGGAGCGACTTTGGTTAAGGCTTCTAAATGACCTTTTTCCATAACCAATATCAGATCGTATTGAGCGCAAAGCTCAGGTGTTAATTGTCGTGCTTCGTGTCCATCTAAGCTTACGCCATGTTCGTTCGCGATGGTGGTTGCCATATCATCAGCAGCTTTTCCTGTTAAATGACTTTTATCCACCGCGATTCCCGCTGACGCGACATGTTTGTTTGGTAGTAAAGACTGCAAAAGCCGCTCTCCTGTTGGAGAGCGGCAAATATTACCTACACAGACGACAAGAATATTAGAAAACAAATGCTTACCCTATTTTAAATTGTATGCCTATGATCCCAACTGAATTGCTTGCTTCTTTATATTGCACAATTGAGCTACGTAACTATTGAATGCGTACCGCAAGAGATAACTTTCTTGCGGCACGTCGTTTTTACGGCCAAGTGCGTACTCGTAGTACACCTTCGGTTAATTCGTTAAAGCCGGAAATGGTTGGAACAAGTTGAGCAATAACGCGGTTCCAACGGCTAACAGGCGCAGCTGTTACGTAGACTATGTCGTATGGGTTGAGATCAAACTCTGTTCCAATCACCAAAGCAGAAGCATCAGAAACATCTAACTGATAGATGTCCGCCATTTTAGCTTCTTCTTTTGAACGTCTGATGACGAAAACGCCAGTGGCATCGGCGGAGATTTCATTAATGCCACCAACGCTACTTAGAGCCTCAGTAAGGCTCATACCGCTGCGATCAATTTTGAGTAGCTTCGGATCGTTAACTTCGCCCATAACAAATACTTTTTGCGCATCGTTACGGGGAATATGAACAATATCACCTGGCTTTAGAAGACGGTTTTGAGTTAAGTCGCCTTGTTGCATCAGAGCGTATAAAGAGACATTTTCAACCACACCGTTTCGCGTCAGTGTTGCATTACGCCAATCGGCTTCGGCTGCCAGTCCGCCTGCTCTATTTACGGCATCAAGAAGTGTAAGAGGAATGTTTGTGATTGGTTGTTGCCCTGGCTTGTTCACTTCGCCAGTCACATAAGTCTTTTTAGAACGAAAAGCTGCAACGCTTACATCGACTTGTGGGCTCTCAATGTATTTTGCAAGACGGTTGGCAATGTCTGCACGAATTTGGCGAACGTTTTTACCTTCAACGTGTACAACGCCAATGTAAGGGTAGAAGATCGTGCCATCTGAGTGCACCCAGTTACCTGCTTCGGCTGAACTACGATATGAGCCAGCTGGGATCGTGAGCTCTGGGTGGTCCCAAATAGTAATATTTAAGATATCGCCAGGTCCTACTTCGTATTCATACTTGGCGATTTCAATATCTAACTCTGGATTTGGCTTTGAAAAAGGATCTATTGAATTTAAAGAGGTCACTCGCTCCAAAGTTAAAGGATAAACCGTAACCTGCGATTCTATATCACTCGATTCAGTGCTCATTACTGTTTTGTCACTGACCGAAAGGTGGCTACCAGGCAGAGTACACCCTGTAAGAAGGATAGGAAGTACTGATATCCCCAAAAATTTATTAAATGTGTTCATTGGTTTATAACTACCGAAAGAAAGTTTGCCGACTGAAATTGGTTCATTCTAATTGAACTGCATTTCATCAATGTTGACGATTTACTGCAGTTTTAAGCCTTTAGAAAGCGAGTCCATTCAGAATTATTTGTGTAATAAACACTCCAAATGGCTGCTAGCGACTTAGAGCTCTTAGTTTCATTAATGAAGGTGTAAAAATCTGACCCACAAAAAATAGTCAACTATTATCCATCTGGTTGCAATAAAGGCAACAAGATACTTAAAAAAATACTGACGAATACATGACAAAATTGTGTCTATTTAACGTTATTGAGATGAATGCATGATTTTGCACAAGTAAACAGGCGGGAATGTGAAAAAACTCATGCCAAAGTTGTATGTATACTATTTACACCATATGCAACTGCCGTTATGCTTCCTGTTGCGGTCGGATATAACAACAAATATTGGAGCTAATTTTGAAAATCAAACTTTTAACGGCAAGTGTGGCAGCAGTCCTACTAGCAGGTTGTGGTAGTGACAGCGATCCTGAGGTAAAAACATACTCAGTACAGGCTTATGACCCAGCTGTTATCGGCATGAAGGTTCAAGCTGTATGTGGTGGTGAAACATACGACGCGATTGAAAATACAACAAACTATGAAGGTATGGTTGGTGAAGCGCGTTTTGAAAATATCAATGTCGTAAATGCGCCAGGTGACTGTGCTTTCGTATTGACGCATACTGATGAGAGTAAAGACGCATCAAATGGCAAACCTATTACATCTGACTACAAAATCCCTCAAGGCTTAGCGCAGGCGGATTCATTAGTAACAGGCTCTCCATTTACGACTTTGGTTTCTAACTCTTTGAAAGAAGGTGAGGTTTACTCTTCTGATATCGCCGAAAAAGTATTCGAGAACTTAGGTATTGATATCAATGCAAGTGGTAAAACGGTTGATGAAATCCTTCGTGATACAGAGTCAGTAGTTGAAGATCTTCAAGGTGAAGGCGGTAATAGTGAACTTGCTACGAAGTTAGTTGCTACAGCGAACGTTGTATCGGATATCATTAAAGCAACCCCAACAGCTGCACCTGAAGCTGTAGCAGTTGCTGCAAAATCGATTACCGAAGAAGTGATTGCGAAGAATCCACATTACCCTAAAGCTAGCGCGGGTTCTGATGAAGTGATTTACGTAGAGATTTCTGAAGAAGATACAAAGAACGTTGTTGAGCAGGTTGAAAAAGATATCGCTGAAGGTAAACCTGTAGATCAAATTAAACCAACTGTTCCTACCATTCCTGAAGCGAAACCTGGTAAGCCAATTAAACCAGAACCACAACCTGGAGATGGCACTGGCGCGACAGGTGGTAACTAAGCGAGTTTTTGCTAATAAATTCTAAAGGCCTCTCAGAGGCCTTTTTTGATCCTATCGTACTGTGGTCATCACCTTTTAGTGAGCCCTTTACTGTTTAAGTAAGGCAGGATGTGCGGACGTGATTCGCCAGCTAGTTTACTGGTGACTTCTTGTGACCAAGTGCTTTGTTTTTGATTGCTCGAACGGTTTGCATAGTAGTTTTGCATAGTTTGGTCATAAGCCTGAATATCATCCAAATTTAGGTCTTGATATTGATTCTCATGCACCACGACATGAGCAGGTAGACGTGGCTTAACTTCAGGGGCTTGATCTGGATGACCAAGACACATACCAAATAAAATGGCGGTATTTTTAGGTAAGCCTAATAACTCGTCGACTTTTTGAGCATTGTTTCGTAAGCCACCAATATACACGCCTCCTAGTCCCATAGACTCTGCCGCAAGTAAGCAGTTTTGTGCCATGATGCCAGAATCAACAGCACCGATAAGTGTTAACTCGGTGAAATCAGCTTGCACATCAGGATTGATACTGGCGTGGCGCTGGTAATCAATGCAAAACACCAAAAACTCAGCCGCGCTTTCAACGTACCCTTGATTCCCCGCATATTGTGCCAATAGCGTACGCTTTTCTTTATCAGTCACGCGGATAATTGAGACGACTTGCAACATACTTGATGAAGACGCTGCAAGGCCAGCTTGTAGAATCGTTTCTAATTGTTCGCTCTCAATAGGTTGTGAGGTGAAATTTCGAATTGAGCGGTGATTGAGAATTGTTTGTATCGTACTGTTCATGGTGACTTAACATCCCCTGTTACATGTAAAGGCTGAAGCCTCACCTTAGCGATATTTAATGAGTCGGTAAACTATCTCAAAAGAAAAACAATGCTTAGCGCATAAGTGTGAAGATGAATAGAGAATACATCACTCGTTCTGCTTGAGAGCGTATATACTGTTTTTAGAATCAACAATTTAACTGCAGTGGAAAATATGAAAGAACTCATCGTTCATACAGTCACGGTGTTTATGGGCTTCTTTGCGATCATGAACCCCATCGCCAATATTCCTATCTTTTTGAGTTTAACGGCTGATGAGGACAGGGAAACCGTACGTTCCATGGCGCTTCGTTCGGTTTTTATTGCATTTGTCATCATTGCGATATTTTCGATCGCCGGTAAATTAATTTTTGATTTGTTTGGTATCACGCTGTACGCCTTGCGAATAACGGGCGGTATCTTGGTGTTTTTGATCGGTTTTAATATGCTTCAAGGTGATTCGACGCATCAGAAAACTAAAGAGAAAGCGTATTCTCCAGCGCAGCAGCAGGCGGCGTTGAGCATTGCCGTTTCTCCACTTGCAATGCCGATATTAGCAGGGCCTGGAACGATTGCTACCGCGATGAACTTTGCTACGGCGGGTGGTTTTGATCAAACCATTATTACCATCGTTTCTTTTGCTGTGTTGTGTGTTATTACCTATATACTGTTTTTATTTGGAGACAAATTGGTCAAAGCAGTTGGACCGAGTGCTCTGAACGTCGTGACGAAAATGATGGGCTTAATCCTAGCGGTTATCGGTACTCAAATGTTTATTGATGGCGCGGGCGAAGCCTATAAAACTGTTTTCTCATAGGCGTCTCCATCTCGTCTAAATCCACACCTACATTTCTAGCTGGTGTGGATTTTTTGAACTTTAGTTTTCACTTTCTAAGAAAGAAATAAATAGACTTCACCTATTTCAATAATAAGAATATTCAATTGTTTTGATTGCACGAATTTCATTACTCTTTTGGCAAGAATAATGGGGGAAATATGGCAACAAAAGCAATTGTAGTGGAAGGTGGCGCGATGCGAGGTGTCTTCGCAAGCGGAGTGCTAGATGCGTTTTTAGAGCAGAGTTATAAACCGTTTGATTTTGCCATTGGTGTATCTGCTGGCGCATCAAACTTGATTGGTTATTTGACCGACTATCCGCATCGCAGCATTAATGTCATTACTAAGCTGGCAACGAGTAAACGCTTTTTTGATCCGACTCGATTCGTTAAAGGTGGGGACCTCATTGATGTGAAGTGGCTGTTTGAAGAGTCTAATCGTTTGTATCCCGTCGATGAAAATAAACTGTTTAATGGCATTCCTTTTCTGGCAGCGACGACGAATGTAGATACAGGACAGGCAGATTATTATCGCGTGACGCGTGATAATTTTCACCATGCGATTGAAGCGACAACAGCGTTACCCATTGCATACAAGCATACCCCTTGCTTTTCTGGAGGCTGCTATACCGATGGCGGGGTTGCAGATTCTATCCCGGTGCGTGAGGCTTATCGTCGCGGAGCTCGCGACATAACCGTTGTGCTTTCTCACCCGCTAAATTATGCCAAGAAGCCAGTAAAAACCACATGGCTGATGAAGAAGTTATTTGCCGAACATCCTAAAATGGCGGACGCGATGTTAAGACGTGCAGATAACTACAATCAATCGTTGGAATTTATTCGTAACCCTCCACCGGGAACGCATGTCAGAGTGATTGCACCACCAGATAATTTTCCTGTTCAGCGCTTATCAATGCGGCAAACCGTTCTATTGGAAGGTTATGAAATGGGGCTGATTGAAGGGCGGGCTCATTTGGCCAATTTGTCAGGTGTTCATGGTTTAGATCGGGAAAACTGCCATTTTTGCGTTTGATAATGAAAGAGACTCATAGCGAGGCTCTTTTTACTTAACATTCAAAGGGCGATTTAGTTGACTTTATCCCAAGCCATTTCCCAGTGTGAACCTGTTCCTGGTTCGTATTGGTTTGCGCTTTCTTTCCACTGTACACAGTAACCAGAGTATGGGAAGGGTTTACATTGGTAAATGGCACCGTCGCTTGCAAGCACTTTTGTGCCCGCTGTGTAGCTAGATAGCCCTTCAGGGAAGACAAAATCGTACTCGCCAGATGGTGGTGGCGTTACTGACTCTTCTTTTAAGTGAAAGTCGAGCGTTTGCTGATCCACCAAGTTGCCATCTTTGTCTTTAATACGAGTCACGAGCATATGGTGACCAGGCTCTGATTTGCTTAAAGCGAGCGATACAGCCTCCACAGAACCGTCTTTCATTTCGTCTGCCCAGCTTGCAAGTGGCTCACGGTGGTGATTGTACACGGTGAGTTCTGCGTTTAAATCGCCTTCAGCAGTTAGTGTCAGATCCAACGTTGTCGGTGTTGACTCAATGATATACTCGTCTGTTAAGCCATCTACTGTGAGTGAGTACTCTGGAGCGGGAGTTTCTATCTTGTAGCCGATTTCTACACGCTCAAGGCCGCTATTAGCTTGCAGGTACACCGGGTTAGTACCATAAACAGGAGTGAATTTATCCTCGGCATACTGTCCAGCTTGCAGTTTAGTTTGCTCTTGGTTGATCTTCGTTGCTAGAGCGTAAGACCAATTTTTCGCTTTGCCCATGACTGCATCGGTAATTTCTAGCTCGGTTCGATAAGCTATGTTTTCACCCGCCTGATCAAATACGCGTGTATAAACCGAATCTCCAACATTTAAATCCATCGTCGGAATAATTTGACCGCCTTGCGTCCAATCTGGAATGACTGGACTGTCACCATCAAATTTCACATCGATCACGTTATAAAATGAAGCCGCTGTGTCGCCAACATCCCATACCGCCAGAATGACGTGATACCCCTCGCGCGTAGGCACATTACATTGATGGCTCACCTGTTTTGGAGGTTGAACCATATTGCCATCGACTACACAGAAAGGAGTCAGATCAAACGAGTCGCGTGATAGTGAGGCATTTGGGTTCCAATCAGGTTTGGTGATGTAATATTTCCAGTCACGCGTCACATGGTTGGCTGTAAATGTCCATTCAAAAGTCTGTGTGCCTGATTGAATAGGACGTTTAACCCAGCGGTCGGCAGTTTGTTCATCAAGAGCGGCAGCTAGAGCGGTTTCGGCACTTGCTATTTTTCCATCGCGAGGCCCTGTTTGTGGAAAACCATCAGGACCTTCAACACTTTGTGGCTCGTATTGAATGGCACCGCAGTTATTATTTTTTTCGTTAGTATCAGGTGTTGGATACTTACATAGTGCCGCGCGACTTGCAGCGACACCATCATTGGTTTCTGATACGTAGCCGTGAGCCGTAGCACCTGAGCTAATACTTGCAAGTGCTAACGTAAGTACGGATTTGGTTGGAAAGGATTTCATCACATGTCCTCTGTTATGGCTGACAAATTAATGTCACACCTCGGCGCATGCTGAGCACGAAGCAACGCTGCATGAATCCATACATTTGGATAATGTAGTGTTGCAACATGGCAACCCCGCTATCATGAGCATTACTTTTGATGATGGAATGCTGACAGACCGGAAGCTTTGCGTCCCACCCTTTCGAGTGGTTTGCCGAAATGTGATTGAGCAGCCAAAATTTAGCTCAAGAATTTACATGTGGAAAAGTAAACGACACTGACATGGAATCATGTTCTCAAATTGAAAGGTAACGGTACGCCAACCTCATTGATATTGTGCTGTTTTGTTTCTAAGGTATTGGTTTTGATGTTGTTTTGTCTTTTTTGATAGCTGGAGTGAATGAGTGATTGGTTGTTGGGTCGAAGGTAGGGAAGGGGCAATATTAAGGATAGAAGAAGCACCGTTTAAAGGGCGGAATATACCGCCCTCTGAATCATGTTATTTAGGCATAATGACGGTATCAATAACATGAATGACGCCGTTTTTAGCTTTCACATCGGTTACCATTACATTTGCATCGTTGACCATGACTTTATCACCCATGGTTTTAATCATCACGTCTTGCCCCTGAACCGTAGTCGCTTTGTCCAGCTTAACAACATCGGCAGCCATTACTTTCCCTGGGACGACGTGATAAGTCAAAATGGATACTAACTTGTCTTTGTTTTCCGGCATTAAGAGCGTATCGATTGTACCGTCAGGCAGTTTTGCAAAAGCGTCATCCGTTGGTGCAAAAACAGTAAATGGGCCTTCTCCTTTGAGTGTATCGACTAGATCAGCCGCTTTCACTGCAGCGACAAGTGTATTGAAAGAGCCGTTTTCAGTGGCAACGTCGACAATATCAGCCTTCATCATGCCATGCTCATGAGCCTTGACGGGAAGCATAAAAGATAAAGTCGCCATCAATGTAGCCGTGATAACCAAGATACGTTTAAACATAATATGTTCCTTACGAGTTGGGGGTACAACGGTTTCCCTAGAGAATGTCTTCGTTTGTACGCATCTAAATGAAAAGATGATCAACGAGCCCTGCTTTCTTTCGATGGCCTCACGTGTCGCGTTAAAATCCGTTTGCCTTCTTGTTTTACATCGGCCCGTTTCCGCCATGCCCATAGACGCTCCCTTGCGTCTTTAGCTGCGCTATTTAGGTCGACAATAGGCGCTAGGTAACGGCTATCCGGTTTCAAGTGGTACATGACGGTTTCCATCTGTGTCATTGTCCAGGGCTCGAACAATAGTGGGGTGGGGACCATTTGCAATTCAGGCACCCATTTATAGATGAACGCGCCATCAGGGTCATGTTCTTGGGCTTGCTTAACCGGGTTGTAAATCCGGATTGTATTGGTCCCAGTTACCCCGGCTTGCATTTGGAATTGTGGGTAATGAATACCAGGCTCAAAGTCGAGGAATAGTTGCGCTAAATGCGTCACGCCAGTTCGCCAATCCGTGTTCATGTGATGAGTGAGAAAACTAACCAGCATGGCACGCATGCGAAAGTTTATATAGCCAGTCTGATGCAAACAGCGCATACAGGCATCGATCAAAGGTATGCCTGTATATCCAGATTTCCATGCTGCTAACTTTTCTTCATCGAAAGTGCTACTTTGTTTAATCAACGGTTCGTAAGCCCGGTTAACACAGTAAAACTCCATGTCGTATTCCGACTCGAATTTTTGGATGAAGTGACAGTGCCAATGCAGCCGTGAAGACAACGCAATTAAGCTGCGACGAAACCCAGCTACTTGCCAGTGTTTCAATAGGTATTGATAAACTTCACGCAAGGATATATTACCCCAAGCGAGGTATGGAGAAAGGCGAGTACAGGCTGTACGTGAGGCCGTAGGATTAGAGATGCTTCGATAATAATCGCGACCTCGACGATTGAAAAAATCTTCCAGTGTTTTCCAAGCGAGTTGGCTTCCTCCCGTTTGCATTCCTTTGCATTTTGATAGCCAGGATGAAGGTGGCGAAAACGCGCAGCCGAGTGATTCTGCATCCAATGAATGCAACAAGTTGGTTTGCAGCTCAAGAGGGCTTATGGAGGCTCTCATGACCAAATCCCAATGTTTGTCCCAACCCTGCCGGTCTTTTGCTCCTCTAATAACAGCACCGTGCTCGAACTCAAACCACGTGATGTTCTGCTCATGCAGCCAGTCGGCAATTTGCTTATCGCGCTCAAAGGTGCAGTTGAGCCCTATTTCCTGATGAGAAAACACAGCGTTGATTTGATATTGCATTTGAATTGATTGAAAACATGCTAAGGCATCGCCAAACAGAACCGTGATGCGGTGTCCATAGGCTTTGAGCGTCTCATTCATGTCTTGCAATGATTGCCAAACAAATCGCCAGTGACGCTCAGAATAGTGAGGGTTGTTTAACAGCAACGGTTCAACAATATATAAAAGTACCGTTGGGTGCTTTGACGACAATGCTTGTGTTAAGGGCTGGTGGTCAGTCAGTCTTAAATCTCGTTTTAACCACACGACATTGATTGTTTGCATCGGAATCCTCTTTGTTTCCGATGTTGTACGCAAATGATCCGAAGAGATCTCACCTAATGATCGGTTTTGTTCATTAAAACGTAGAGGTTGCTCACAAGGAGGTGAGACATGTCGATACCACTGAGTAAGTTAGAAAAGTTCTTCTACGTAGATAAATTGATCATTCACTCGCTTGATCTCGCATTGTATCAAGCATCTGTCGTAGTTGATGGAAAAGCGCAATTCATCACTGACGACAACGGTATCTTTTTGAGGGCTCATTCCCTTATCGAGATGCAAAAGAAGTGCAAGAATATCAAAGCAAATAAGCAGGTTTTAGTACATCAAAGTGCTTATGATGAGATGGTGGGGCTACCCGAAGGCAAAAGAGACAATCAACTAGAGGTTTTGGTGAAGGATACAAAATTGTATTGAAAGAGTGTTGGTGCATAGTAAAAGCGAACCACCTTACGGCAGCTCGCTTAAAATAGAATTAGAGTCGAGCTTAGTCTTGTTTACGCTGAGCTTCTTTTTGTGCGTACTTAGCGGCACGTCGAGCTTCTCTTTGCTTGGCACTTTCGCCACCAACATGCTGCTCGCCTCGTTGTTCTGCAAGAACAATTTGTTTTTCACGTTCGCGGAATCGAGCAATTTGTTCTTCTGAGTGTGTGCCGTGACATTTCGGGCAGCTCACGCCTTGCTCGAACAATTCTGACTGTTTGTCTTCTTCAGTGATCGGTAGACGACAAGCGTTACATAAATCGTAATCTGCTTTTTCTAGCTGGTGGTTTACTGCAACACGGCCATCGAAAACGTAGCAGTCACCTTCCCACATGCTCTCTTCTTGAGGAACTTCTTCAAGATATTTAAGAATGCCGCCTTCTAAGTGGTAGACCTCATCAAAGCCCTGTTCTTTCATGTAAGCAGTTGATTTCTCACAGCGGATACCACCGGTACAGAACATCGCCACTTTCTTATGCTTTTCCGGGTCCATGTTTTCTTTTACATAGTCTGGGAATTCACGAAAGGTTTCAGTATTTGGGTTTACAGCGCCTTTGAATGTGCCGATCTCGATTTCGTAATCATTACGTGTATCGACAACAAACACTTCAGGATCAGCAATAAGATCGTTCCACTCTTGAGGTTTCACGTAAGTACCCACTACGTGGCGAGGGTCGATGCCTTCAACACCTAATGTTACGATCTCTTTTTTCAGTTTCACTTTGGTGCGATTGAATGGCTGGGTCTCAGAGTACGACTCTTTGTATACAGTGCCTGTCAAACGAGGCTCGTTGTTTAGCCACTCCAGTAGCGTATCAATACCTGCACGATCAGAGGCAACAGTGCCGTTGATGCCTTCACTTGCCAGCAGTAATGTCCCGCGAATATGGTGTTTTTCCATCAACGCAAGTAATGGCTCGCGTAGTTCTTGATAGTTATTCAGCTCAACAAACTTGTACAGCGCACAAACTACATACTGACTCATGAGGTTTCCTTTAAAAATACAGGTGGTCAACGACCTTAAAATTTTAGCGGCACGAAGTATACCTGACTAAATTAGTCGGAAATACGGACAAATTATGCGGATATTATGGCTAGGCAGGATGTAGCGGTGTTTTGATGCGGCAAAGCGTCACGCGGGTAAAATCGCTATGTGTTCAAATTATAAGCATAAATTGTAGAGAACAAGGTAAGTTGAACTCGACACTTTTGGTTTAAATTTGTACTGTGATTCCTTCTTCGGCTCTTCATTAAAGTTGTGCGCAAGAGCTACAAAATAATAATCGGATCAGTTGGCAAGGAAAGGACATGCAGCAGTTTTATATCAGGCGGCTGAGGGAAGAAGATGTTCCCTTGCTCAAACAATTACTCGTTGAACTCGATACATCGCACTATGAAGCTGAACCGAACTTCTATCGTCCACCCAAGGAATTGGCGCAACTAAGAGAATCATATAGCACCTTCGAAAAGTATTTTGACGGGAGCGTGAGCGCTTTTATTGCTTGCTCGCAAAGAAAGGTCGTCGGTTTTATCTCTGGTTCGGTTCGTAACGTTCAGTCGCTGATTTCACCAGAAAAACGCGTTGGCTTTATTAATGAGCTTATTGTTTCAGAGAACCATCGAAACTTAGGAATAGGTTTATCGCTGATGGATAAGATGGAAAGTGATTTGTGTGCTCAAGGAATAGAAGAAATCGGCTTAACCGTGGCGTCATTTAACCATGAAGGTGAGGATTTCTATCATAAAATGGGCTACCGGGTGATGACGAAACGTATGACCAAGCGCGTAAGAGATTCGTAAAAACAAGATGGTAGGAATGAAACGCCTCTTACTTCTAGAAGAGGCGTTTTTATAGTATTTATTTCAAATTAGCGGCGGTTTGATTCCCCATCGCAATTAACTTATCTAAAACGCGCTCACCGTCGGCACGCAAACCGTTGTGCTCGTACTCGTTGGTGATCCACGCTTTTGAATTTGGGATTAACGCGAGTGTCTCTCGGCTGATATCCATTTCAACAAACATATCATCGGCGTAAACGGCGCAACTGACAGGAACTTTATTTTGAGCCAATTGTGTTTGATCGTACAGCGCAGCCCAATCGTCTTTCGCGGCCAATATTTCTGCGGCGTCTTTTAGTGGCTTGAGGTTGACGTATTGGTCGAACATCCACGGGAAGACCATTTCCCCCGTAAAGTAAAATGGCTGGCCAGGTTCATAATTAAACTCTGGTCGAGTTTGGCGAACACGGTGTGCACTCCAATTCGACGCAAAGCCTTGGCAGTAAATCGATTCATGCAAAATGGCGTAAATCGGGTTGGTTTGGAAGTTTTGCTGCGCCAACATATCGTTCAAGAACTCATAACGAAGTTGTTGTTTGCCGTTCACTTCAATCAATGCACTTTCTAGCCAATAGTAAGTTGGCAAGAAAGTATCACTCACACCAAAGTTGATACCGATTTGCTGAAATTGCTCCACCGTGAAGCGTTGACCATTTGGTAGGTACTCTTCGTTTTCCAGCAAGTGATTCGCAATGTTTTGGCAGAGTTGTTGCGCTTTTGGAAATTGCTGGAAGAACGCTTGGTTTTTCTCCATGGTGCGTTTGAAGGTGGCTTCATACACATCGTCAGCATGACGCGAGACTGATGGCACGCCACCCGTGATGTAGCTTTGTAGCAAGCTGTCTGGGAACAAAGACAAATAGGTGAGGGAGCAAAAACCACCAAAGCTTTGACCTAAGATCGCCCATTTTTCGACACCAAATTGCTCACGAATGTACTCCGCGTCGCGCACGATGTTATCCGCTCGGAAGTGGCTTAAGTACTCGGCCTGTTGTTGCGGCGTGAAATGAGCCAGAGTCTGATGATTAACCATCGAACTATTGCCCGTACCGCGCTGGTCGAGAAGCAAAACACGGTACTCTTGCAGCGCGCGTTTTACCCAGCCGTTATTGCCGTTTTGACGCGGAGAGGGAAAGCCCGGGCCGCCCTGAAAGTAAACCAACCAAGGTTTGGTCGATTCTTCATCGCCAACTAGGCAAACCGCACGAGCGAAGACTTCAATGGTGCCTTTGCTCGCGTCTTGGTAATCCAGAGGAACGGTAAAACTGTGGGGAGTGTAATGCAATCCTGCGTCGATAAATGATTGAGCGTTCATTGTTATCTTGATTTCCTTATTGAGGGGTAGCGCTACTTTACTGCGAATGGCGTGAAGAACCAATGCTATTTCCAAATCGCTTCGTCAGTTCTATACCTTGGTCAAATCAATGTAAGTTCAAGAAAATGAAACGATTAGCGACTGGTGCAACTGGTTGAGTGAGCTATGCTCAATAGAGTTGCGACAAAGTGAGAGCATGGAGGAAGTCGGATGAAAGTGTCACTGGCTCGATGGATTATTGTGACTTGTTTAATAAGCGTACCTACTTTTGCCGTTGTTACGCCCAACCCACCTCAATTAAAGGCGAAAGGTTACGTATTAATGGACTTTCAATCCGGTGCTATTATTGCCGAGCATAACGGGCGAGCAGGCCTTGCTCCGGCGAGTTTAACCAAGTTGATGACCGCTTACGTCGTTGGACAAGAAATCAAAGCGGGGCGTTTGAAATGGGATGATGTTGTCACCGTGAGCGAAAACGCGTGGTCGGCCAAGTTTCCCGGATCTTCTAAAATGTTCATCAAACCGAAAGATGAAATTAGTGTTGCGAACTTAATGCGCGGTGTGATCATCCAATCAGGAAATGACGCGTGCGTTGCACTGGCTGAGCACGTTGCTGGCAGTGAACGCGGCTTTGTCGCCTTGATGAATGGCTGGGCGGAGAAGTTAGGGCTGCAAGACACTTATTTTGTAAACTCCCATGGTCTCGATAGTGAAGGCATCCAAACCTCACCCACCGATATGGCAAAACTCATGCAGTCGATCATCAACGATGTTCCCGCAGTGTATGCGCTATATAGTGAGAAAGTCTTCAAGTGGAACGACATTACGCAGTACAACCGCAATAAATTACTGTGGGACAATTCCATTGATGTCGACGGGGGCAAAACCGGTTACACCAGCAATGCGGGATACAGTTTGGTGAGCTCCGCCAAAGAAGGGAAAATGCGGTTGATTTCGGTAGTGATGGGCACGCCAAGTAAACAGGCTCGAACGAGCCAATCCAAGAATTTACTCAGTTATGGTTTTCGTTTTTATGACACCAAACAAGTTGCCAAACAAGGGCAGGTTGAGTCTAAAGTTCGCGTTTGGAAGGGAAATGCCAATCAAGTTGAGGCGATCTTCGCCAAAGATGCCTATCTCACTCTGCCTCGTTCTATGACGGCTGGGCTTGATAAGAGTGTGGTGTTAAATGAACCATTGATTGCGCCGATCGCGCAAGGAGATGAGATTGGTAAGGTCGTTTGGAAAAGCGATGACAGTACCGTGGCGAGTTATCCCTTGGTCAGCAGCCAAGCGGTAGAAGAGGGCTCGTGGTTCGGTCAGCTTTGGGACAGTCTGGTGCTGTGGGTGAAATCGTTCTTTAACTAGAATAAAAACGAGCAGAAGTGTCTTTCTGCATTCTTTTGTTGATAGCCGGCCAGCTAAACGCTGGGCGGTGTTTTATTTAACGGTTTATTCCGACAAGGTGATGATTGGTAAATCGTCCCAAATCTTACTTTCATCCGATGCGCCACCGGAGAAGTTCCAAGGGCCTTTGTCTTGCTCTAGCGGACGGTAAGTTGCTGAAAGACCGTCTAAGTCCCAAGTCGTGACATAGAAGCGGATACCATCGAGCGAATCTGGGCGGCCTAGTGCATCGCTAGCAAAGTCCATCGAAATGGTGTTGTTGGCTTTGTCTACCGTGACCATTGGTGCTGGCGTTACGGCTTCTCCCCATGTCGTCGCATTTGCTCCTTTGGTGTTGTAAATCGAGCTTTGCCAGCCAAAAACAACCACATTGCGACTCCAGGTTCCGCTTGGCATAGAAGCGTTGACCTTCGGTAGCTCAGACAAGTTGGTTGCGGCTTCTTCCGGTAAATCAATAAAGATGGTGAAACCCACGTGGTCGAAGCCGTTTGGTGGCAACCAAGTGTCGGTGATTTTGTCCATGGTGAAGGTCAAACGTACGTTACTGCCAACGGTAAACACTTCTGCTTTGTTGATCGCGAGCTGGCTGTTGTCTTTGTCGAACGTTGGATCGGTTGGTAATGAGTAGTTACCGTTTGGACCGCCCATGCCGTCTTGTGCATCGCCCGCATCATCAATGGTGTCATCCGGCGAGCTTGACCAGCTTAGGTTCGAAACAAAATTCACGTCCTCGATGCCTGTTTTTTTCTCGGTGGAATAAATCGCGAAGCGGTGCTGTTGTTCGCCAATAGCAAAGTGACGAGTCGACAGTGTGACACTAAACTGACCATCAGCGCCTACAGTAATGGCTTGCGCTGTTTCCAAGTTACCATCGACGACAAGGTTCAACTTCTCGTTGGCGTTCGCACTACCCGCGATAACAATATCACCAGTGATGGTTTGTCCTTCCCAATCTTGCGCCAATTGGATGTTGAGGTCTGGGGTATTTACAGATTGGTTGCTGCTTGTTTTTGAGTAAATCACTGCTGACTTGGCTGGCAGCTCAAGGGTTACGTGACCATTTTCACCTGCGATTAACTGCTCTGGAGCGTCTGCCCAGTTAGACATGATTTGTTGTTGGAAAACGGTGCCGCCCGCTTGCTCTACATCGAGTTGGTTCATCAACATTGGGGAATTCGATGTGTTCATTACCACCAAGACTTCGTCGTTATCCAACGTTCGGGTAAAGGCGAACACGCCCGCGCCCGCTTTATCGCTGCCAATCACTTTCATTTCGCCACGTGTCATGACTTTGTTTTCAGTGCGTAGCTTGGCAAGTTCTTGAATAAACAAGTACATCTCACTGTTTTGGTCGAATGAGTCTACGTAGTTGCCATCTTCACGATACCCTCCGGCGAACATCGCATCGCGCGCTGCTGACATTGCTTGCTCTGTACCTTGGTAAATCACAGGAATACCCGGTACGCTCATCATGGTGATCAGTGCTTGTTTCATGTCATTCACGCTACCTTGCGACAGAAAGCGCGGCATGTCGTGATTATCAATGAAGTTCGGCATGATGTATGGATTCGGGAACATCTCCATCATTTTCTCAAGACGGAAACGCAAATAGTCGGTCGGTTGCCCTGATGCAAATACGCGCGTCATGGTCGCTTGCAATGGGAAGTTCAGTACCGAGGTTAGTTGTTTCGGCGAGCCACTTTCACCGATGTAAGTCAGCATCTTCTCTTCGCCTTCGGTGTGGTAAGGCGTAGATGTTTCGAATACTTCACCAAAAGTGAGGAAGTTGTCACGACCGGTATCAACCGCTTGCGTCATCACACCATCGTCGGCGTGTAGGAAATCGTTCCAGAAATCGTGTTCAACAAACTTCACCGTATCGATACGGAATCCGTCGACGCCGACTTCGCGAATCCATTTTCGGTAGCTCTCTTTTAGATAAGCGCGTACTTCAGGATCGGACGTATTAAGGTCATCCAAATCAGAGAGCTGCCAGGTTTTTTCTTGTACCGGATCGTTGTGGTCGGTGATGGTTGGCGTCCTGTGGTAGCTGCCTGTGCCGTCTGTTTTACACTCGTTCATGTTGAGTGGGTACGGCAGTTCTTGTCCGGCGGGCAGTGCATTTTTAATCAAACGGAAGCCTTGGCAAGGTAGGCTTGGATCATAACTGTAAGGATCATCGTAGGTAAAGAAGTTGCCTACATGGTTGGTCACGATGTCCTGAATTAAGAACATGTTACGCGCATGCACTTCGCGTGCTAACGCTTGGTAGCTTTCCATGTCACCAAAGTGTTCATCCACTTTTTGGAAATCGCGCGCCCAGTACCCGTGGTAGCCACCGTAGTTTTGCTCTGCATCCCACCATTGGTTTGCAACTGGCGGAGTAATCCAGATCGATGTGGCACCGAGATCTTCGATGTAGCTTAACTTATCACTCACACCAACGAGGTCGCCGCCGCTGAATTTTTTATCCGACGTCGGATCGAATTCGTTTTGCCCTTGATCATTGAGAGCGTTGTCGCCGTCGTTAAAACGGTCGATCATCAGGAAGTAAATGATTTGATCTTGCCAATCAGGAGATGCCACGTGGCTGCCTGTATCGATTGGTGTGGTTTCGTCGCTTCCACAGCCAGAAAGAGCAAGAGTGATCGCTAAAGGAAGTATTTTTATTTTATTCATTGGGTTAGGTAGAGTTTCAAACACAGTTTTTGCCTCCGTTATGCAGCAATGCAGAAACGATAAAGCAAAGGTTTGAAATTGAGAGTGTCAATTTACGCCAAAAAAGACGTGAAATGATGTCACGAAGCGGTGACTTTGATCTGACCGACAGTTTTAATTGAGCGGTTGCACAATAGGATATTGTATCGGGTAATGCTCTTTCGCGAGCTCGTTGTCGGATTCATCATAAAGGCGGAAACGGCACTGCTTTGCAGTTTGAGTGAGCGATAATTGCAGCACCCAACAAGCATAATGTTGCGAGTGTTGGGTCAAGCGCATTGCGTGAGGTGTGGGGCCATCATCGACGTAACCGTCAATCCTCACAACGTTTTCAAGTCGGCATGCCAGTTCGACAAAGAGCGTGTATTGCGCCCCAATATTAATAAGCTGCCGAGTCGGGACAATGTATTCCGTTGCGCCAATTAAAAGCCCCTTAGAAACCACATAGTCACGCTGGTGGTTATTCTCAATGTAACGTTCCCCATCGACTTCATAACACAGGCGAAAGGTAAGGGGATGCGCCACCGGAAGTTCGGTCGTTGCCCAGAGTTCGGTGCCATGACTTAAAAAACGCTCGAAGAAAGCGGGATAGCGCCGCCATGCGCCATCACGGTCACGGCATTCTACCGAGACCACTTTTTCAAACGCAATATTGTCCACTTCCATCCAGATTTTGCCGACAGGTTGGTCGATGTGGTTATCGTCGAAGGTATTGGCTTTGGCGTAGTACAAGCGGATCGGTTGCTGATTTAGCTGAGTTCGGTTATCCAAACATTGTTGGCGATACTGCATGGGTGAAAACGGATACCAACGACGAAAAGTGCGGTGAAAGTTCGAAGGTTCTTCATAACCAAGTTGATAGGCGATTTGCTGCGTTGTGAGTTGGGTGTCGGCAAGCAAAGTGAGTGCTTGCTTTCTTTTAGCGAAATCAACGCATTGAGAGTAGCTCATTTGCTTCTCTTGCAGTCGACGTTGCAAGGTGCGTTTGGAGACGCCCAGTTGCCTTGCCGCTTGCTCTAACTTGAGCGCGTAATTGCTGTTTTTGATGAACAAGGCGTTCAAAACACTCAGCAATTCGGGTTGCTCAATTGGCTGGTGAGAAAGCAGCAAATAAACATGTTTCACCAGTTCAAACACGCTTGAACTCGTTTTAGAATCTCGCGTTTCCTCTAGAAAAATATCGGCCGCGAGTGGATTGTTGGCGTGAACTTGTACCTGTATTGATTCGCTTAACTCAAGCATTTCCAACTGCATTTTGAGCAAGCTAAACACCGACTCGGCCCAACTTGGCTTATCGGCCGTTCTGCATTCGACTTGCAGATGGATTTGGGCCTCTCCATGTTGCAATGTGACGTACAAACGGCGGTCGAATAATGAAACACTTTTACTCCACCAAAGCAGCCCTTCTTGCAGGTTAAGCGCTTCTTTCAACATCATACATTGCAAGGCCACCAACTTCTCAATGTGCCAATATTCGCCGGCAATTCTCAGGTGATTGTGACCGAGCTTTTTGCATAGATAGGATGTAATAACGTTATCTTGAGGCAGCATAAGTTGAGTTAGGTTGCGAGCAAACATGCATTATTGCCGAAAAGATGAAGAAGTTCAGTGAGAACGCTCAAAGCCTTTCTTATCGTTTTATTTTCAAATTTATTTTGAAAATGTTTTTAATCGAAATCGGTTTTTCCCTTTATCTCATGAGGTTATGCTGTTACTCAGCTTAAATTCATTAATTGGAGAACCTCATGGATATCGTACAAGCTGCAAAATCTCGTTACTCAACGAAAGTGTTTGACCCAACGCGCAAGCTACCTCAAGAAAAAATCGATGCAGTTAAAGAGCTGATTCGTTTTAGTCCATCGAGTGTGAACTCTCAACCTTGGCATTTCATTCTGGCAAGCACAGAAGAAGGCAAACAGCGCATCGCTAAAGCGGCGCAAGAGAACTACGCGTTTAACGCGGCGAAGATTCTCAACGCTTCTCACGTATTGGTGTTTTGTGCAAAAACAGGCATCGATAACGACTACATTGAAGCGCTAATGGTGCAAGAAGAAAAAGATGGCCGATTCCCAACTGAAGAAGCGAAAGCGGCTGTGCGCGGTGGTCGTAGCTACTTTGTGAACATGCACCGTTTTGATCTGAAAGATGCGAACCATTGGATGGAGAAACAAGTTTACCTCAACGTGGGTACGTTGCTGCTGGGTGCTTCGACGCTAGAAATTGATGCAGTGCCAATTGAAGGGTTTGATCCCAAAGTGCTGGATGAAGAATTTGGCTTGCGTGAAAAAGGTTACACCAGCGTTGTGATCGTGCCGCTGGGCTACCACGCGGAAGATGACTTCAACGCGAAAACGCCAAAGTCTCGCTGGGACGCAGAAACCGTATTCACCGAGATCTAATTCGAGCTTACTTGCAGGTTATGTAGAATCTCGCAATCAATATATAAATCGCAAAGAGTGATAAAACGATGATCCACTTAGTTGCAGAAGTGAAAGCCTATCCAGACAGTAAGGATCAGGTGGTGAATTTGCTTGCTGGTTTACTAGAGCCAACTCGCAAAGAAGAAGGCTGTTGCCAATACGAGTTGTATCTCGACGAAAAAGTTGAAGGCCTATTTATGTTCCAAGAGATTTGGGCATCGCAAGAGGCCTTGGATAAGCATTTGCAAAGCCCGCACATGTCGACGTTTCTTGAAACATTAGAAGAGAACGATTGGGTTGAATATACCCAGATTCGTCCTCTTCGATTTATCGCCTAATGACAGAAGGTTGCCAGCACGTTGGCGCGTTGTTGGCAGCATTTTTGTTGGATAAAGTCGCGGAAAGTCCGAATCGTTGGCGTCAGTAAGCGACGATCGGCACACACCATGTAGAGTGGCACTGGGCCGCAATCCCACTCTGGTAACACTCGCACCAATCTTCCCTCGATTAAGTCTCGGCTGATGTCCATCAACGATTTATTCGCAATGCCTTTGCCTTTGATCGCTAACCGATGTGGCAAGTCACTATCGTTGCTCATCAAGTTACCGCTGACCACGACTTGCTCTTTCTCACCGTCACGCGTGAGCGTCCATTTGTTGTAGACCGAATCCGCGACCATGTAGCACAAGCAGTTGTGTTGCATTAAATCGGCAGGAGAGGTGAGTTCTGGATGTGTAGCTACGTACTCTGGTGATGCACATAAGATCCGTTCGTTTGACCCACACAATGCCAATACGACCAGATTGGAGTCGGCCGGCTCGCCGTAACGAATCGCAATATCGACAGGCTTGGTGTACATATCCGTCAAGCTATCGGACAGCTCTAGTTTGATGGAAACATTTGGGTAGAGATCGATGAACTCATCCACCCAATCGAGCAACATATTGCGACCAAAATCGGAGGGCGCAGTAATGTGCAGTTGACCAGATAACTCGCCACGTGCACTTGAGATCTGATCCAACCCCTCTTGCAATGTTGCCAACGCTTGCGTGGTTTTGTCTAAAAACAGTTCGCCCTCTGAGGTTAAACGCAGGCTTCGGGTGGAACGCACAAACAGCGGGAAACCGATTTGCCCTTCAAGACGCTTAATCGATGCGCTAATGGCGGCAGGTGTCATGTCCATGCTGTTAGCGGCTTTTGAAAAGCTGCCTTGGCGCGCTGTTTCGACAAAAATATTGAGGTCGTTGAGGGCTTTCATCGTGAAAAGGATGTTTGTGAAGTTTGAGCTACTATAGGGGAGATGAGCAGAGTAATTCAAGCTAAACGCCTTTGAAGGTGAAAACATTAGGTTAAGTGGTCACTTTGAGTTAGATTAGCCCGCCACTTACATCGTTACTGGATCAACAACATGAGCAACGAACAGCCGAATAACCCTCTGCATGGGTTGAGTTTAGAAAAAATCGTCACCCGACTTGTTGAACACTTTGGTTGGAATAGCCTGTATGAGCGCGTTCGAGTGAACTGTTTTAAGAAAGATCCGTCGATCAAATCTTCTCTGAAGTTTTTGCGTAAAACGCAATGGGCAAGAGACAAAGTCGAAGCGCTGTATATCGAGACGTTTTGCTAATCGCTCTATGGCCTGCAGCTAGCCGTAAGTAGATTCTTAGTCTCGCTATGGCTCGCTAGAATGACGCAGTTTTTCTTATCGCGTAGGTTAGAAGAGTCGCTCTGTTGTTACGTTTAAAGCGTGATTCAGAATCTACCCTCAGGATTGTATTGAGTCTATTTATAGCTCTATGGGCTCGCAGCAAGCGGTAGGTAGATTCTTAGTCTCACTTTGGCTCGCTAGAATGACGTGCTTTTCTTATCGCGTAGGCTGGAAGAGTCGCTCTACTGATACGTCTAAAGCGAGATTCCGGATGGTCACTTAGGCTTGTCTGGAATCGCTTTTTTAGATGGTTTTGTAGAGGTCAGAGCCAAACTCGAACTGTTATTCTGAACCGAGAGGAACGAGCGTGATTCAGAATCTACTCTCAGATTGTATTGAGTTTATTCATGGCTTTATGGTCTGCGGCAAGCGGTATGTAGATTCTTCGTCGCGTTTTGGCTTGCTAGAATGACGCAGCTTTTCTTATCGCGTAGGCTGGAAGAGTAGCTCTGCTGTTACATTTAAGGAGAGATTCCGGATGGTCACTTAGGCTTGTCTGGAATCGCTTTTTTAGATGGTTTTGTAGAGGTCAGAGCCAAACTCGAACTGTTATTCTGAACCGAGAGGAACGAGCGTGATTCAGAATCTACTCTCAGATTGTATTGAGTTTATTCATGGCTTTATGGTCTGCAGCAAGCGGCAAGTAGATTCTTCGTCGCGCTTTGGCTTGCTAGAATGACGAAGTTTTTCTTATCGCGTAGGCTGGAAGAGTCGCTATGCTGTTACATTTAAGGCGAGATTCCGGATGGTCACTTAGGCTTGTCTGGAATAGCTTTTTAGATGGTTTTATAGAGGTCAGAGCTAAACTCGAACCGTCATTCTGAACAGCGAGGAAGAATCGCTGTCGAGAACCTCGCCTTTAATCTCTCGTTTCTTGCTACTCTAAATGATGCGTGCTACCCACAGTTCCTTCCAAGTCTAAAATCGACTGGCGAACGTGGTCTGGAATCGCAGCTTTTACGTTGTTCTTAAAATCAAACATCACACCAGTAGCGGTCGCGATGGTCGCAATCTTACCCCACTTCTTACTCAGCACTTGGTATTCCATCGTGATGCGATCTTCTTGCATGTCGATTACGCGCGAGCCGACTAATAACGTGTCTGGGTAAGTGACAGGAAGCTTGTAGCGGCATTGCGTCTCGCTGAGTACTGGCCCAATTTGCGAGGTTTGCAGGTCGACTAGCAGATTAATTTTGTTGAAGTAATCTAAACGCGCCGTCTCGAAGTAGCGAAAATAGACAACGTTATTGACGTGTTGCAGAGCATCCATTTCACCCCATGCGACTTTGATCTCTGTGATAACGGGAAAGTCCTTTAACAGTGTGTCCATTTTTAGTGCTCCTTTTTCATCTGCTTTGCCACAAATTGCGACGCGACTTATCACTTTGAGCATTTATTCTAGATGTAATCATTTAATATGTAATAAAATTGTTTTTAAAATGTGAAATGAAATAGCAATCTTATTATGTAAACTAGAAACTTTACATAATCGAGTTGAAGGCGTAAGTTTAACTAAGAGTAACCAAATAGGAGGTGTCTCATGACTGAGCTGAAAGGTTTCAATCTAGCCAAGGTGGAAAAACGCATTGACTGGACTGGCGAGCTGTTCAGTTTAAGGGTCTCAGGCGCGCCTCTTACCTTTAAAGCCGGCCAGTTCACCAAGCTTGCTTTGCTAGATGATGAGGGCAAGCCGATCAGCCGTGCTTACTCTGTGGTTAATGCACCAAGCGAACAGTTCGATTGGTTGGAGTTCCTAATAGTAGCGGACCCTCAAGGACAACTTTCCCCAAGGCTCCAAAAGCTTAAATCTGGTGATAGTATTTATGTTGGTGAGACCGCACATGGTGACTTAATCCACGACTCTATTCCTAAACAGGCTCATGATCTGTGGCTGCTATCTACAGGTACAGGTATTGGACCGTTTTTATCGCTACTGGATGATATAAACTTACCACCCCATAATGAGCGAATTGTGCTTGTTCATGCGGTTCGCTACGAAAAAGATCTGGTCTACAAATATCTGATTGAGCAACTACAGCAACGATATGAAGGCAGATTAAAGTACATCCCGATAGTCAGTAGGGAAGTGGTGGATGGCCAGTTACAAGGTCGAGTTCCCGAACTCATTGAATCGGGTAGACTGTCCAACGCTGCTGATGTGCCATTCTCTGCTCAAAGTAGTTTTGTCATGATGTGTGGGAACCCGCAGATGATCAAAGATACCTTGCCAGTCTTACAAGGGCTTGGGTTGGAAAAGTATCGTCCTAAAACAGGAGGCAATATCATCTATGAGCGTTACTGGTAGCGTTTGGTTAAATTGATATAACCATATTGAAGACATGATGATCACCAATACCAAAGTCGTTCAAACGTCCTAGCTTGTTCGATCAAAAAAGCCACATGAAGTGGCTTTTTTAATATCGATAGAGTTAATCAGACTTATTGTTGATTAACGTACGCTTTAAAGCGAGCTTTGGTTTCTGCGTCTGCTTTTTGGTACCAGAAGTGCAGCATCTCTTCTGCTGTCGAATCTGATTTAACCGCAGTCGCTCTCGCTTGTTTCATATCTTCAGGAATCTTTGCTGGCAGTGTGACTGGTTGAGCAACGGCTGCACCAGCAACAGCGATAGCAGCAACGCCGCCTGTTTTGTTGTAGCTTTCCACTTCACGCACGTAATCACGACCGATTTGCATACCCGGTTTGATCAATTTGTCTTGCTCAACGGCGACGGTGTTGCCTGAATCATCAACCAGTTTCCAATCTAAGTCCTTGATCTTTTCTTCCGCATCGCGAAGGTTGCGGTATTCTGGCATTTGTAGCGTCAGCTCGGCATTGGCAGCGTCAAATCGTGTAACGATAACATCGCTTTCAACACTTAAACGGTCATTACCTTGGTTAAAGTAAGGGGCGAAGCGAAATACGACTTGGTTAACGCCATCAGGTAACGTTAGTGTTCTTTCCGAGGCGAAAAAACCACCCGAAAGGTCTGCTTTTTCACCGTTAGCCGCTAATACTGAAACGTTGTCAGGAACACTCACGGTTACATCTGCGAATGCCATGCCACTCATTGCGAGAGCAAGCGCACAAGTTAAAGGCTTGATCAATTTCATTGTTTTTATCCTAAGCAAATTAGTGGTCATCGAGAGTGCATCGTTCATTGCCCGATTGCAACTCCCAAGTGTAAGAAGTATGAAAATTTAACAAGAACGTCATTTTTATCGCATTTATTACGGGGAAACTGTGATCCAAATAGAATCAAACCGCTGCAATAGAGCGGTTTGATATCATAAGTTATAGATTAAATTTCTTTCTAACTTATTGATTTATTATATGCCAGCACCGTGTCCAGGCTCTGATTGGTCATCAGAAGCGTCTTGTTGTTCTGCCATTTCTTCTTGCTGTTGTGCTTTCTCAATGCTCAACCACCAAACAAATAACTCATACCAAATCGCCAGGATAACAGCACCTAAGAACAGACCAACGATGCCGTAGAAAAGCATACCACCGATGGCACCGAGCAGAATCACAGGCATTGGTACGTCGACACCACGTCCCATTAACATTGGTTTAAACAGGTTTTCAGAAAGTGCTGCAACTACTACCCAGACAGTAAACATGGTTGCTGTCGTTGTATCTTGAGTCATGTACATAAAGCCGATCACTGGTAGTACGGCAAGCAGCGCTGGTAGCTGAGCGATACACAAGATCATCAGAATCAGAGTGAGCAAACCAGCTGCCGGAACGCCAAATACAAAGAAACCAGCACCGATCAATAGGGCTTGAATCGCCGCCACACCGACTACGCCAAGCAGTACGCTTTTAATGGTTGCTGCGATAAGCGTGGTCCAGCTTTTAGCGTTTTCACCAGCGGTACGAATAGCGATGGTTCTTAGCCCTGATGCTGCAGATTCAGAGTACGTCATAAAACCTGCTGCAATCGCAAGTGACAAGATTGAAAGCAGTAAACTGCCCAATACACCGCCAAGTGTGCCTAGCAAAGAAGTGAGCGCGGACTTTATCTGCGGCATAAAGGTTTGAATCGCTTGTTCAAGGTTAGTCGCGAATAGGGTCCACACCTCATAGAGCTTATCACCTACGACAGGCCAATCCGCAACGGAAGGTTTTGGACCTGGGATCTTCACTTGTCCGTTTTGCAATACTTCAAGCGCATGCGTTGCACCATCTACAATGGAGCCTGACACCATAACAAGTGGTGTGACTAAGAGTGCAATACCAAGTAAAGCAATCGTCGTGGCTGCCAGCCCTCTGCGACCGCCATATGCACGCTCCAGCTTTTTTGTAAGTGGCATTAAAGCGACGGCTATAATTGCACCCCAAATAACGGGAAGAATGAAGGGTTTGATGATGTCGTACGTAAACATCAGCAAGACGAAGATCAAGCCAATGCGTATTGCTGATTCCACCATATTACTGATGAAAAGCTTACTGTCGATTTTTACCGATTGTTTATCCATTTTTGTTTACCTGATGATCAATGTTAGAACTGACGAGACTTGAAACAACAATCGCCATATAGAACACACCTGTAATGGCCTCTAAATACACCACGACTTGAGCCAATGGCGTTAGAGGGCTGATATCGCCATAACCAAGCGTGGTTAAGGTGACGAAACTGAAATACGCCGCATTAGAGAAATTCTGCCCCCAAGAAATGGCTTCCATCCCAGTGAATGAGGTTGGCGAGAACTCTAGAAGAATGAGATAGGCAATTGCCCACATCAGACCAAGCAGCAAGAAAAGCGCGACTGAGCCAATGACTTTGTTGCTATTGACGTGACCAGTGAAAAGAATCTGCCTTGCGATGGATTTAAAAGTGCCGAAAAAGAACGCGAAGGTGAGGGCAAGCATCACTACATTCATCTCTCGGATGTTGAAAACGGTCTTGATAACAATCACAAGAACCCAAACGCCAAACAGGGTATAGAGGAAACGAGACCACATTTTGTCGAAGCGAAGGCTGGCAAAACAGACAATGAACGTGAGAACCGTGAACGCCTGCAGTATGTGTTCAATCGTCCCTTCACCCACCACTTGTGCCATCGCACTCCCTAGCAACAAAATCACCAGCGCTAAGGTTAGATAGAAGAAGTTGTTTTCTTCATTAATGTTTTTGAGTTTTTTACCAATGACCATGGTTCTTCTCACTTAGTTACTGTTCATTTTCTGCCGATGAATCTTTCATCACCATAATGGACGCAGAAAGCCCGAATCGAAGATCAACATCTTCAGGAAGCTCTTGGATGGAGATTCGTACCGGAATACGTTGTGCTAAGCGAATCCACTGAAAAACAGGGTTCACGTTTGGAAGAAGGTTGTAACCGACCGTGCCGTCTTTTGGCGCAATACCCCAACCGATAGAGTCAACGGTTGCGTCGATAGGCGTGTCTGGGTGAGACATCAAGGTGACACGTGCTTGGCTACCCGGTTCGATTTGCGCGAGTTGGTTTTCGCGGAAGAAGCCAAATACCCAGAAACTGTTTTTGTCGATCAGTGCGAGCAGCGGTTGGTTTGCGACCGCTTGTGTACCGTTTCGAATATCGAGGTTAGACACAAAACCATCGACGGTCGCATAAACTTTGGTGAAACTGAGGTTAAGGCGCGCTGACTTTAATTGCTCTTCTGCAGATTTGATTTGCAGTAGCGATTCCTCGTAAGCGATTTCACGACGAATCAGATCCTTGTGAGAAACAGCGCCGCGGTCTTTCGCGCGAATGTCTTTAAGGCGATCGTATTCGATTTTTTTACCGCGAGAGCTCACGATGGATTTTTCCAACGCCACTTCGGCTTGAGATAGTGCGACTTCGTAAGTGGTTGGGTCGATTTCAAACAGTAAATCGCCCGTTTTCACTTCTTGGTTGTCTTGCACCGAAACATTCACAATTGGGCCAGACACTCGCGGTGCGACCTTGATGACGTTCGCGCGTACTTGGCCATCGCGTGTCCATGGATTATTAAAATACTCTTCAAATTTTTGATAGCCGAGCCAAGCTGCGCCACCAAGAATGACAAGATTGAGTGCGATTACGAATAGTTTTTTCATCTTGTTTGGCACCTAAAATTGAATATAAAAGCTGTCGATGGCCACCACATAACCGACCATGATGGCAATAAACGTCAGAGACGGAAAAGCAATGAAGCGAGACAGACGTGTCTTGTTCAATATCATCACCGTTATCCACGTTGCCGTGACGGCGAGAAAGAGCACCAGTAACGTGGGAGAAAAGTAAATGTCTCCCCAAGAGAGTTCATGAGGCATTAGAGATCCTCCGTTTTGTTCTCATCTCTGGTCTCATCCGGAGTTTCGAGGCGCAAAGGCGGCAATACGCGGTTTTCTTCATTTAAATAACCATCCCAGTCAGTTCGTTCTGTCATTTGCTTGGCAATAGATTCACTGAGGAAGGGTTTTCCTGTTTGGGTTTGCCAGCCTCCACCTAGGGCTTTGTAGAGCGCTACAACTTGGTTCGCGACGTTCCCTTTGATCGTTGCGTAGCTGTCTTCCGCACGGGTCATTTTCTCTACCGAGTTGAGCAGACGTTCAAAAGAGATTTGGCCGTTTTCGTACTGCGTCATGGAGATGTTGAATGCACGAATGGAAGAGTTGACCGATTGCAAGCGTAAATCTTTTTGTTGCAAATACAGGTCATACGCTTCGATTGCATTGGTCACTTCGTTCACGGCTTGCAGCACTTTTTTGTTGTAGTTGGTCAGCGTTTCTTGGAAGCGAGCATCTTCGAAACGAATGTTATTTTTCACGCGTCCGTATTGGAAAATATTCCAACTGAACGTTGGGCCAACCACCATGGTGAGCGAATCGCTAAAACTGAAACTGCTGCCATCGGGAACCGTACTGTCGATACCGATGGAACCGAACAGTGAAAAGCTTGGGTAAAGAGCGGTTTCCGCCACGCCAATTTGCGCACTCTGCGCGCGAGCTTGCATCTCAGAGACTTGTAAATCCGGGCGGCGCATCACTAAGTTTGCGTCCACTTGGGTATCCAACAGCGGTGGGCGCGGCACAATGGAGCGCTCGTCGGTGCCCGATAACGCCGATTTTCTGCCTGTCGATTTGAACTGTTTTTCGTAGTCAGCAATTTGCTGTGTCAAACCGTCCGATTGCAGCAATTTCTCTACTTCTTCAGGCAATACGCCCAGTAACAAAGCAAGTGCCGTGCGCGACTGCTTCATCGCCACTTCGAGGCTTGGTTGCGCGGCTTTTGTGGTGTAAAGCTGGTTTTTCGCTTGCTGTACGTCTAGCTCTGTAACGTTGCCAGAGTCGAACTGCACCTGTGTAATGCGGACGACACGCTCTTGAATTTCGATGTTGCGGCGAGACAGCAAAATGCGCTCTTGGAACGTGCGATAGTTAATGTAGTTACGCGCCACTTCTGCGGTGATGGTGACCATGATGTCGTGATACGACGCGATGGATGCGTAATAACCGGCTTCTGCTGATTCGATGCCACGAGCGTATTTGCCCCAAATATCCATTTCCCACGCAGCATCAAACGACAGAGCGGCGTTGTTTACACCCTGATCATTCACGTAGGCACGTGCTAGATTTCCTGACACGGTTTGAACTTGCGGGTATTGCAAGCCAGTCGAAATGCCAAGCAATGAACGAGCTTGGACAATGCGCAGTCCCGCGGCTTCTAAATCGAGGTTTTGTTTGCTCGCCAACTCAACCAGTTGATTGAGAGTTGAGTCATTAAATTGCTGCCACCATTGTTGTAGCTGTTGCTCTGATTGCTGCGTATCTTTGGCTGCTTTTTGCACCGACCAGTCACTTGGCATTGGCGCCTGCTTTGGATGAACATAATCTGGTCCGACAGTGGTACACGCACTGAGCCCGAGCAGAGAAAGTATGGCGAGGCTTGGTTTAGTTAGTTTTGGAAGCATCATATCCCCACCTTTAAAAACGCTTCTGTTGTAAGTTCACCCAATCGATATCCTCGTAGGTTTGCTTGCAATGCTTGATTGCTTCGAACACGTTCCGTTTTAAATTCAGCAAGATATAAAAACCGGCTATCTCTGAATAAGCGTAGTCAGATAAATCTAACTCACTAAAAAAATCTTCCAGTTTATCTTCGAATGTTTGGTAATCCTGACTGTATTGGTCGAATACGGAATCGAGTTCTTGTGTTGCTTGATGGCTGGCTAAAGCGCCCGCCATCAAAGGAATGATGGAATCGCGGTGTTGTTGGCGAAGTTGAGTAATCAGCGGATTGGTCAGCAACTTTTTCTCGGCGGCCATTAAGATGTTGATGTGATTACTGAGTACATCACACGCTTTGCTAAACGCGCCAATCGCTTCTGGCGTGGTTTTGTCAAAGTGTTTGTGGTTGATTTTCGAACCCCACACCTTGAGCTTTTTCGATGAAACGTTGAGCGTCACCAAGTGCAAGGCCCGTTTGAGCGGCGTGATAATCGAGCTGGACTGCTTCTGATAGGAGTCAAACAGATCCCGAGTGTGCCTAAAATAGCGCTCTTTTATGGTCAAAAAGAGGTGTTCTGGTCGTGAGCTAAACGGGAAGTAGTGCGCGAAAATGATCATGAACACCACCATGTAGAACAGCAGCATGATCGTCATGAGGATCCCGAAGTGATAGAACATGTTGTTGTCTAAACCGAGAACAAACAAGCCCACCATGTAGAAAATCGTCACTGGCCCGTTGAACAGATAAAAGCCGATAAAAGTGTAGATAAAGATGAATAGGCCAAGCTCTAACCCGAGATCCAATTGGGGAAGAATGAAGACGTAAGAAGGCACCGCGAACAAAAAGCCGAAAGTGAACAGCACAAGCAACAAAATCGGGTGCACAGGCACGAACGACAGCAAAGACATAAACATGGTCGAGAAGACCACGAACGAGTAGCCGCCTGGTGGATTGAAATAAATCCAAATCAGTCCTGCAACCCAATAAGTGACAAAGGTTTTGACCGCGGTTTTAAAGTTTTCTGCGTCCCACCATAGAAACTTGCCTTTCGGTTTCGGCAGCGGCACGTCAAAGGAGACATTGTTCGTCACAGAGTCAATGCAGCTAATGCTCTCCGCTAAACGCGACAAGTTTTGATGCATGAGCCCCAAGAGGTGCCCCAGCATAAGCGCAGAGCCTTTCTCTAGGTGCGCCGCGTCTTCAAGCAACGCCTGGTTGTATTCGACTTTGAACTCTTGAGCACGAAAAGCGGGCTCTTTTTCGTCCCAGACTTGTTGGCAGGTATCAAATAGCGCGTCAATTTCCGCAACGGCTTGATCAAAGTTGCTGATGCTTTCACGGTCTTGCTGGTGGCTAAAGTGGCTGTGCGCCGCGACGGTCAATTGTTGCGTTACCTGCTTGTTCAAATGAACCGCCAAGCGCCACTCTTTCATGTAGGCCGACACGTCGCTGCATTCCACACTGACTGTGGCAAAACGCTGTTCGAGCGCATTTTGGGCGGCAAACATCTGCTCGATAAGAGAATCTACGCTAGGTTGTGGCTCTCCTGCTTCTGGATTTTCTTCTCTTTTTTCTTGAGGAGAGACTTGCCCTGCCGATTTTTGCTCGAAATTTTGCAAGATAGCGGTGAACAACGCGCGTTGTGCTTGGTTGAGTTGTTCGATGAGTTGTCTTAGGTTTTGTTCTGTTTTGGTCGGGAATAAGAAAGTTCCCACGAGTGTGTAAACCACCACCCCAAACACCGTCATATAAGCGCGGTCAACGCCATAAAGAAACGCGCCTTCTGCGTCACCGCCATTGGACATCATCAGCGTCATCACACCGGTCAGCATGAGTAACGTTGGATCTTTTTGATAGGCATTACGGAAGTAAAAAATGAAAGAGACCACAACCGACACGCTCAGCATGTACAGCAAGCGGTCTTGAGCAAACAATCCCACCAGTAACAAGCCAACGACGGCGCCAACCAACGTACCGAACACGCGTAAGGTACCTTTGGCGAGTGATTCACGACGACTGCCTGTGGATGCAATCAGCATCACTGTGGTTGCGGCCGTCGATGCTTGCGGCCAACCCATGGCAAACGGGATTAGATAAGCCAGAGTCAGGCTAAGCGATACTTTAATAGCGAATTTTATTTTGTCGTTCATAGTGTCAAAGTTTGCTCAGGCTTATCGTTATAAGTTGATGAATTTCTTATATGAATAATCAGAATCTTGTTCTGAATAAATTCGGGGGGCGGAATATAGCGGGTGAAAAAGTGTGCTTTGTAAACCCTTTGTCAAAACACAAAGTGCGTATTTGGCTCGATCTCGCGCTAGCCCTTGGCGTTATTGACGAAACGGCTAAAACGAGCAAAATCTCGATCTGTGACGATTCTCACTTTTGAAACAAAATCGTTGTGTTGTGTGAGCCAATTCTCACCTTATATCCTTCGCCTGATACTAAAGCAGGCCACTCGTACCATCTGCAATGAGCTTTGCTGCTTTAAAAAGCATAGATGATGAATGGGTATTTGAGAGGGAAAGTTATTATTTTTTATCGGCTTGCCGATTGTTCGCTTGCTTTTTTGGATCGAGATAAAAAAACCAAAGCGATGCCACCAAGAATGATGCCACTGGTTAAAAGTGTGTGTAGTGAAAGAGGCTCGTGGAGTACGACGGTACCTAGCAGCAAAGCAATGGCTGGCACGGAAAGTTGACTGACTGCGGCTTGAAGTAAAGAGAGCTTACGCATGACTTGATACCAAAGCGTATAACCAAGGCCAGATGCAATGGCGCCAGACGTGATAGCGAGCAAGATTCCACTCAGAGAGAGATGGATTGAGGACAGCATCAATGGTGATAGGAGTATGCCAATGATAGATGCAGCGATAAACCCCCATGTGATGCCACTACTTGGAGAAGGCGCTTGTTTGCCGAGCGCAGTAAACGCAGCCCAACAAACGCCAGAAATCAACATGAGAAATGCAGAACTGATATCGGGGCGAGTGGCAGATGGCAACATTAACCAAACAAAGCCGACAATCGAAAGGCCGATACCGATGATTTCGAGAAACTGAAAGCGCTCACCTTGCCACCAATAGATGGCCAGTAATGTAAGTTGCACGGCACCAAACAAAAGCAAAGCTCCGGTTCCTGTCGCCAGTTGTAAGTACGCGAAAGAGAAAAGGGCAGCGTAACCAAATAACGCCACGCCAGCAAAAAAGCGAAAGCGAGAAGTTGGCCGATCGGTTTTCCACTGACCTCTCACGACAAGCAATGCGATTAAGGTAATCGCGCCAGATACCAATCGAACGAGAGTGAAGCTTCCTGCATCAATCAACCCTTCGGCCAATGCAAGTCGGCACAATAATGAATTGGCGGCGAACGCCAGCATCGTAATAGCAGTGAGTAAAAAGGTCGACATCCTTGGCCCTTAACGCAGAAATATGGATTGAGTGTAGCGTCAAACGACCTTTTTCATTAGTTGATAAAGTGATTAGTTATAGCTGTCAGAGCGAGAAAATCATCAAAAATCACCAGAGAAAACCTGATCTTAGCCTAAGTGTTACTGTGGTAGGGAAGGTTGTTCATACAATGACTTGATGGTGTTTTTCAACCATAGCAATTTGGGATTGTACGCATTGCGTTTATGCCAAATCATGGTAAATGGAATCAGTAACTTGTCTTGTTGAGTTTGGTCTAACGGAATTGGCAAGCACACCAAATCGAGATGCAGCTTTTCTGTGTAGCTTTTGCAATAGTGCGGCGCGGTGGTGATCATGCCATGCGTCGGCTGCGCTGCCATAAAAAGGGATTGCTCAAAGTTGGACATCGTCAGCCCGATAGAGCGCTGTAGCCCTAGTTCCGTTAACACTTCATCCAACGCCCAAGTTTCACTTTTTTCCCAAACAATATTAATGTGTTGGTAGCTCAGAAAGGTCTCGAGATTCCACTCTTGCTGTAATGCCGGATGATCTTTATGCAAATACACCATCGGCAGGTCATAGAATAGAATCTCAAAATCCAAGAAATACGGCAGAAGATCCAACGACTCTTTCGATCTCGGGTGACTTTCTCGGCCGGTAAAACCGATATCCGCCTCGCCTCGAATGATGGCGTCGAGTGAATCGTAATCCCAGTTACTGGTTTTTACTTTCGCTTCAGGGTATCGCTGGTGGATAGCGACGATGAGTCTGTCCAGCACCGTGAGCACTAATGGCGACTCAATCGTGATATCAAAACGCACTCCTTTAGGCGTAATATCGCTGCGTTTTTCTGCAATCTGGCTGCCAATTTGCAGCCATTCTGCAAGATCTTGCTCCATGCTTTGCGCCAAAGGCGTTGGCGCAAGACCTTTAGGTGTTTTGACAAACAAAGGATCATCGAACCAATGACGAAGTTTGTTGAGCGACTTACTTACGGTAGAGGGCGTAACGTTCAGCTTTTTCGAGGCTTTCGAGACGCTTTGCTCTTGCAACAATAATTGCAGAGTGAACAGTAAGTTTAAATCAAGTCGCGCTAGGGATTTCTTCATAATGAGTATCGTGAACAGGCTTTGGAATCAATAGTATTAGAGCAAGGCTGATTACGCTACCTAACACTAAGATAAACACCAACATATTCAGTGCACTAACGCCGATGAAACCCATAAACCAAATATAGAACGCTGAACTACAAACTTGAGCAATGCCCAGTAACGAGCTTGCCATGCCAGCTTGTTGAGAGAATGGGCTGAGCGCTTGGCTCATGGCCACGCCAAAGCCACAAGCGAAGCCAGCGCAAATCAGCCCAAGTCCGAACACATAGTAATGAGATTGTCCATCATGGAAATGGGCTGCACTGAGCACGATGGCTGCACAAGCGAGCAATACTTGAGAGGTCATCATTAAGGTTCGCTGCTTAAAAATCCCCAATGCCAATGGCGCCGAGAACGAAATCAACATACTGATCGTCGCAGTCCCAGCCATGATGGAAGAATAGCCACCGCGATCAAAACCAAGCATGCTCATCACGACAATTGGTGAAGCGTTAACAAAGGTCAGAATGGTGGTCACTCCAAATGCAGTAATGATCAGCCTACTGATAAAAAATCGCTCGAAGAAAGTCTCTTGATGGCTCTCTGGCGCTGTCTGTTCTTCACCTTGTTGGCTGGGTAGTGATTCCTTGAGAACAAAAATGGCCAATACACTGACGAGAATGCCCATTCCTGCCATCGTGGTAAACAAACTCGGCCAAGGAAATTTCAGCATAATCAAGTGACCAATCACGGGGGCGATCACTGGAATGATACAGGTGATGCCATTGAGCATCGACAATACTTTCGCGCGGCGTTCATCGTCTAACGTGTCGCGTAAAATCGCGAACGCGACGACATAGCAAGATCCAGCACCGATGCCTTGGCAAAAGCGAGCAATCAAGAAAGTGTTTGGTTGCTCAGCCATCCCGCCGAGAAAAGACGCGAGCACGAAGATCATCGCGCCGACGACGGCAACAGGCTTTCGTCCCACAGAGTCTGCAACTTTCCCCGCGAATAACATGGTGGTAGCCATGCCAGCTAAATAGATCGAAAACGCAATATGCAACTGAGATTCACTGGCGTTGAGATCTGACGCAATTTGAGGCAAACCAACAAGATACAAATCAATGGCAGTAGGGTAGAGTAAAACGAGTGCAAAACTACAAAGTAAAAAACGGGACATGGAAACCTCTCTATCGAATGGCGAGGATAATAGAGTGCTAAACGTTTGCCTGCGAGTGGGAAATACGACACTAGGTATTTCTATTTACGACATACCCTGTATGAATTGAGCATAAAAACAACAAGGAAGATTATGATTACCATTGAAAAGTATTCGCCTGAGCGACATGAACAAACTTGCGAACTTAGCGTGCTAGAAGAGCAATCGCAGTTTACGGTCGCGGATGTGGGTGAAATGCTGACACGTCTTAAACCTACAGAACTTCCGCATCTGATTTTGGCAGACGATGACGTTGTTGGTTTTTTTCTGTTCGATGCTGCTTGCAGCGAGAAATACGATTTTTGCCCGAAAAACAGCTTAGGCGTACGTGCTTTGCTGGTGGATCACCGTCATCAAGGCAAAGGCATCGCCAAGCAAGCCATTCAACAGTTTGCCGATTTCGCCAAACGCCATTATCCCGAGTTTGATGCGCTTTATCTCACCGTGAATTGCCGCAACATACCTGCTTATCAGTGCTATTTAAAATCAGGGTTTGAAGATACCAATGAGCTTTACCACGGCGGCCCCGTTGGACCGCAGCACATTATGAGACAGCCGCTTTAACTAGGAAAACACCAAGGATGGATATATGAGAATTGAAATCGACGATTTAGAACGGCCGCAGGTGCTTGCGTTGTTGGAAGAGCATTTGCAGGACATGTACGCTACATCGCCACCAGAGAGCGTGCATGCGTTAGATGTAAGCAAGTTGAAGCTGCCTTCAATCACGTTTTGGACGGGGTGGGATGGTGAGCAGCTATTGGGATGTGTGGCAATGAGCCAACTAGAAGATGGTCACGCAGAGTTGAAATCGATGCGTACGACGCCGTCGGCGAGAAAACAGGGCGTGGCATCCCGCTTACTCAATCACGTGATTGAGCAAGCGAAACATCAGGGGATACAACGTCTAAGTTTGGAAACTGGGTCGATGGCATTTTTTGAACCCGCGCATCGCCTATATGAAAAACATGGCTTCGCGTACTGCGAGCTGTTTGGTGACTATCAACCTGATCCAAACAGCCGCTTTATGACCCTAGCGTTGTAGCCCGTCGCGACTAAAAGTTAAAGTAGTAATTAGCTCCTGGCGAGATGAGTGATGCACGCTCACGCGCCAGTTGTTTTCTTCTCTCTCTAATACGCTTCGCGTTGTCTTTATCTAAGTTTGCATCCAATTGATGATCAAGGCGTGATATCTCCGCATCTAACGCGTTAATGCGTTGTTGACGCTGATATTCTTGATGGCCTAACTGATAGTTTTTAAGGAAAAGATCGTTAGAGCAAACGCCATAGTAGGTTTTTCCTTCTACACCCACCGTGTAACCATTGTCTGGCGAACAGTAAAGAATGGTGCCTTTATCAAAACCGTCTTGCCACTCAACGTGATTTGGCGTTACGCCTGCTTCGCGACAGTCTTTAATGTATTCGTACAAAATGTTTGGGTTGTTGCCTGATCGGCCATCTTGGTAGCCGACGCGATACCAGTCTGCGGTTTGGCATTGTTCTGGCGACATGCTGCTACAACCAGAAAGTAATGCAAATATGGCAAAGAGAAGCGCAATGCGTTTCATGAAGTGGATTCCTTGTTACTGCGTTAGGTTCGCTGATTATAAATGAACAGTGTTCATTTCCAATAGATAAAATTAATAATTACCGAGTTATTGATGCGTTTCGCTTGTGAGTTTGTCGGCTTGAAGCAAAAATTTTTTGCTTGTGGAACGAGCGTTGTTCGTCAGTAGTGATGTTACGAATAGAGTGCTTTGCGTGAAGGGAGAGGTGAGACTAGTGGGCTGGGAATCTCTTCGTAAGCCGCATCTACAAACAGTTGCCTGCGCGAATGTTACTTTTTCTCAGAGATTCCCATATCAAAAGCCCCTCGATCGAGGAGGAACGGGACTTTCGATAATTTTATGCTTAACTTTCAAATGAAAGTTTGTTGCCAAACGCGGATTTCCAGTCTTTATCAAATTGATCGACAGCCGGCTGAACTGCTGGATGAGAAAACATCTGCGCGGCCACATCGACAGGCAAGGTGATCGCTTCAATGCCCAACTTCATCACTTCCATCGCTTGTTGGGTATTTTTAAAACTCGCTGCCAAAATTTTTGCAGGCAGTTGGTTTTGATCCAGTAGCAATTGCAGGTCTGCGACCACTTCTACACCGTTTCCGTTCATCGCATCAATACGGTTCACATAAGGCGCAAGATAGTCAGCGCCGCACAATGCCGCAAGGAAACCTTGCTGAGCAGAGTAAATAGCAGTGGCGAGCACTTGAATTCCCTCTTTTTTCATTAACTTAATTGCCGCTAAGCCCGTTTCGGTTGCTGGCACTTTGACGACCATATCATAGGGTAATTCATGGATTTGGCGTGCTTCTTCCACCATGCCTTCTACAGTAGTACTCACCACTTGAGCATGGAAACGGGGTGTTCCCCCTAACGCTTCTTGCATGCCAGCTAAGGTTTGGTTCAAGCCTTGTTTTGATTTCGCCAAAATACTTGGATTTGTGGTTACCCCTTTCAGAGGTAGGCATTGGTTAAAGCGTTTTACTTCTGCCACGTCAGCAGTATCTAAATAGAGTTCGATCATGGGTTCTACCTTATACAAAATCTTCGTTTTGATGATGGGATCACTATAGATCTGACAATCCGCTGAGATCTTGATTTTGATCAATTGAAATTTCAATTGAAATTATAATAATTTCACAAAACGAAAGTTGAGTGGCAATATTTCATTATCAAATGAAGCTTTCAGCAAAAGAAAAGCGTGAAAAGTAGAAGAGCAAACCAAGAGGCGGACAGCAATGTATTTCAATATTCAGAGGTTCTCGACCCACGATGGTGATGGTATTCGCACCATTCTGTTTCTGAAGGGATGCAGTCTGTCCTGTCCTTGGTGCCAAAACCCAGAAAGCCGCAATGAAAAGCACTCTCTACTGTTTGATGAGCGCAGTTGTATGGCTGACTGCCAGCTTTGTGTGTCGGTTTATAAACAAACCGTAAACGGCGACATGGCGAGCGATGGTATCCGACGCATTGACGATCAAATCATCATCAATCGAAAAGCCATGAGCGAAGCGCAGATCATAGCGCTGCGAAACGTATGTCCAACACAAGCGCTCAGCATATGTGGAGAAGCGGCGAAATCGGACGACCTGTTTGAAGTGTTGATGAAAGACAAGCCTTTCTACGATCAAAGCCAAGGTGGCGTGACGTTTTCTGGTGGCGAGCCGCTGATGCAGCCAAGTCTTGTGGCAGAACTTGCCGAACGTTTGCATCAAAACCATGTGTCTACGGCGGTGGAGTCGTGCATGCATGTTCCGTGGAAAAACGTAGAAAAAGTCGCGCCGTATATCGATTGCTGGTTAGCAGATCTTAAACACACCGACGAAGAAAAGTTTCTCTGCTGGGCGAAGGGATCGTTAAAACGCATCAAAGACAATTTTAGAAAATTGGCACCAATTGCCAAACGCATTGTGATTCGCGTGCCGGTTGTGCCGGGCTTCAATGACACCATTGATGAGCTCAAAGCGATCATTGATTTCGCTGCTTCTTTAGAAAGCTGTCAAGAACTTCACTTGCTGCCGTATCACACCCTCGGCATCAATAAATACCGTTTGCTCGATATGCCTTACGAGTGTTCTGACAAACCATTAAATAATCCAGAACTGCTAGAAAACGCAATGCAATACGCAAGCGAACATACTCAACTTAACGTGATTGTTAGAGGTTAACCATGGACCTACATACCCTTCCAGAGCGAATCAAAGCCCACAAATCGGCACTGGTCAACATCGTAACGCCGCCTATCTGTACTGAGCGCGCAGAGGCTTATACTCGAGCGTATCAGGCAAATGAAGACAAACCTGTGATTGTGCAACGAGCGTTGGCGTTACAAGAGCACTTACGCACTCGCACCATTTGGATTAAGCACGACGAGGTGATTGTAGGCAACCAAGCGAGCAAAGTACGCGCTGCCCCGATCTTCCCTGAATACACGGTGCGTTGGATTGAAGCGGAAATCGACGAACTGGCCGACCGACCTGGGGCTGGTTTTGCGGTAAGTGAAGAAGACAAACAAAGCATTCACGCCATTACGCCATACTGGCGCGGTAAAACGGTTCAAGATCGCTGTTATGGACTTTTTACCGACGAGCAACAAGAGATCCTAGCCAGCACCATCATTAAAGCCGAGGGCAACATGACTTCGGGCGACGCGCACCTTGCGGTGGATAACGAAAAAATCCTGAAGATCGGTATGAACGGTCTGCTGGATGAGGTTCGTCAGCATCGCGCTAATAACGAAATGTCGACGTATGAAGGGTTGAAGAAAGAGCAGTTTTATAAGTCCGTCGAAATTGTCTTGCTTGCGATTCAGGAGCACATGGTGAGTTACGCCGATCTCGCTCTGGAAATGGCACAAAACGAAACTCGACCAGAGAGGAAAGCGGAACTGGAGACAATCGCAGAAAACTGTCGTCATGTGGCTTTCTATGCGCCAACCAACTTCTGGCAAGCTCTGCAACTGAGCTATTTTGTGCAGTTGATGTTGCAAATTGAATCGAATGGCCACTCTGTTTCATTCGGTCGGATGGACCAGTTCCTAAACGACTACTACGTGCGTGATCTTGAAAGTGGCGCGATGAACAAAGCGTTCGCCCTTGAGTTATTGCAAAGCTGTTGGTTGAAATTGCTTGAAGTAAACAAGATTCGCTCTGGCGCGCACTCAAAAGCATCGGCAGGTTCTCCTCTGTATCAAAATGTCTGTATCGGTGGCCAAAAGCTGAATGAGAATGGAGAACCTGAAGACGCCGTAAATCCGCTATCTTGGGCGATTTTAGAGTCTTGTGGTCAGCTACGTTCCACGCAACCGAACTTGAGTGTTCGCTATCATGAAGGTCTGAATCAAGAGTTCTTGATGGGCTGTATTGAAGTGATCAAATGCGGATTCGGTATGCCTGCATTCAACAACGATGAAATCGTCATTCCAGAGTTCATCAAGCTTGGCGTTGAGAAAGAAGACGCTTACAACTATGCGTCTATTGGCTGTATTGAAACCGCTGTTCCAGGCAAATGGGGTTACCGTTGCACGGGCATGAGCTTCATTAACTTTGCGCGTATTTTACTGGCTGCGCTTAACGAAGGTGTGGATGCAACGACGGGCAAAGCCTTCTTGCCGCATGATAAGTCGTTGGCAAAAGGCAACTTCGAGAGCTTTGAGCAAGTCACCGCTTCTTGGGCGAAGCAAATTCGCTACTACACACGTAAATCGATAGAGATCGATACCGTAGTCGACAGTGTGCTTGAGCAGCAAGCGCAAGATATTTTCTGCTCATCGCTGGTGGATGACTGTTTGGCGCGTGGTAAAACAGTAAAAGAAGGCGGAGCGAAATACGATTGGGTATCTGGCCTGCAAGTGGGTATCGCCAATTTGGGTAACAGTTTGGCTGCGATCAAACATTTGGTGTTTGAAGAAGCACAAATCAGCCAAACGGAACTGGCAAAAGCATTAGAAGAAGACTTCGATGGTATTGAGAACGAACAACTTCGCCAACGCTTAATCAACTTCGCGCCAAAATACGGCAATGACGACGATTATGTCGACCAATTGCTGGCTGATGCTTACCAAGTTTATATCGATGAGTTGGCGCAATTTGTCAACACGCGTCATGGGCGCGGTCCAATTGGTGGTGGCTACTACGCGGGAACATCAAGCATCTCTGCCAACGTGCCATTTGGCGCATCCACGATGGCAACACCAGATGGTCGAAAAGCGAAAACGCCACTGGCGGAAGGCGCAAGTCCAGCATCGGGCTCTGACCGTTTGGGACCAACTGCGGTGTATAACTCAGTTGGTAAAATTCAAGCTAATAAAATCTTGGGTGGTGTGCTGCTTAACCAGAAGTTAAGCCCAGCGGCTGTCGCTTCAGAAGGAGATAAGCTCAAGCTATCGATGCTGATTCGTACCTTCTTTAATCACCATAAAGGTTGGCACGTGCAGTACAACATCGTCTCTCGTGAAACCTTGCTGGCAGCGAAGAAGAACCCTGAGCAATATCGTGACCTTGTCGTGCGAGTTGCGGGCTATTCAGCCTTCTTTACCGCGCTGTCACCAGACGCGCAGGATGACATCATCGCTCGTACCGAACACGAGTTGTGATGGTCTCAACCCCTGTTAATGCATAAGGCACCGATTGGTGCCTTTTGGTTTACTCTTCAATGGTTATGCCACTAGAGCCGGGAAGCTGCGACACAAAATTGGAGCCCATGAGCTTAGAGGGTGTGTATACACCGGCTTCAGGCTTTGTATGTAGCAGGTGTTCTACAATCGCCAGAGATCCCGTTACGGTTAAGCTGTAGCCATTGGCCGTTTGTACTCGTGCTGTTTTGCTTTGTCCGAGTTTGTTGCTTGCTTTACCCCACACATATGTGGGTAATTGGTTTCTTTGCTCCTCATTTGGTCCTTTTACGGTTCTTTCAATACGGCTTTTTATGAGACTTTGTACCCAGGTTATGCCGAGAAGGGGGCGAACCCAATTCGCTCGTTTAGCGTTTTTTATCATGTTCGGCGATCCGGGAATAAAAACATCAATATTCTCAATCCCCGTGGTGTAATAGGCGGTTGAAACATCGCCCCACGGAATGGTCATCGCAAGTTTTTCGCCGTCACCAAAATCAATGTTGCGAACTTTATACGCTAGCGGAACGGTGGTGATTTTTCCGTTAAGCCGCACTTTACCGCCTTGAGCCAAACCTTCGACAGACGTTTTCGCCGTGCCCGGAGAAAAACCAGAGCGAGAGTCAAAACCGAGAGACAAATGTGTTGCATCTGGTAGCGCAGCTTTCAATGTGGCTGCAATACAATCCGTTGGAATAACATCAAAACCAACACCGGAGCACAATACGACACCAGCTTCGTTTGCTTGTGATTGCAGCGTTTGTGCAAACTCAAATACAGAGATCTCACCTGTAATATCGAGATAATGTGCGCCAGCTTCTAGGCTCGCTTTCATCATCGGTTTTGCCGTCGAAGAAAAGGGCCCTGCGCAGTTTAATACCAGTGAGGAACCCGAAATATGTTGGACCGCGCTGCTTTTATCCTCAAGAGAAAAAGCAAGACTTTGCAGCCCTAGTTCAGCCGCTAGGCTTTGTACTTTCTCTAAACTTCTACCTGCAAGGATTGGGTGGTGACCCCGTTTTACGGCCTCTCTCGCAATCAGCTCGCCTGTATAACCATTGGCTCCGTATATGATCCAACGATCTGGGGATGATGCCGGTGTGTTATCTTTCATCAAAAAGCTCCTATCAATGCCTGCTTAAAGAGGTTTCTGGTCATTGGCTTTTTCTTGTTGAATTGTGGTCAAGCCTTGTTCGAATGTGGTGATTTGAAAATCTGGAAAACGAGTCTGAAACTTATCCGAAACAAAAAGGTTGTCAGATTCGTAGCGAGGCAAAAGCTCGGCTGCATCTC
Organism: Vibrio sp. D3; assembly: GCF_043995865.1. Lineage (NCBI taxonomy): Bacteria > Pseudomonadati > Pseudomonadota > Gammaproteobacteria > Vibrionales > Vibrionaceae > Vibrio > Vibrio sp. D3. The sequence goes on from NZ_CP171886.1 coordinate 1,365,843, forward strand.
GAATGGTTTGATTAAATCGCCCAGCTAGCCACAATTGCCAGCGCTTGATGACTTTGTATTTCGGTTGAACGTTAAAAACCTTTGCTGCAACAGCGATAAACTCCCGATACGTCAGTCGACGATCATCGCAAGGTAAATGCCAAGTTTGTCCGTAAGCATCGGGCGTATTCCCAATTAGCGCCATCGCTCGGCTTGCGTCTGGCGTATAAATTAAGCTGCGTTTGGTGTCATCACGTAAAAACACTTTTGCGCTCTTTTGGTTAAGTAGATTATCGATAATGGCGGAATTAGTGATGCTTTGCGTTTTCCCCGGGCCGTAAAACTCCGGAGCACGACAGATAACGGCTTCGATTTCTCCTTGATTCATCGATTCTAGCAGCATGTCAGTAATGACCGCACGAATTCGACCTTTTTCTCCATTGGGTTGAAATGGTGCATCTTCTTGTTGAGGCGTATCCGTTTGCGGGTACATGTAGGTATTATCAAAGTAAACAAGCTTTGCTTGATGAGTTTTACATGCGGCGATGACATTACGCATCATTGTTGGCCACTGTTCCACCCACAGTTGGGTATCCATTGGTAGCCCTGCAGTAAGGTAAACGATACTAGAACCTTTTACGGCATCTGATGTTTGTTTCGCGTCCAGCAAGTCCGCTTTTACCAGTTGGTCCGTCTCGTTGACTCGATGCGGATTGCGGCTCACCAAACGTATGTCGCTCGTAAAGTTTCGTTTTAGGCTTAATGCCAGCTCACGGCCAATTTGCCCACTTGCACCCAATATCGTTTGCATTCACCAATCTCCTGCTGTGTTACTTTGATATTCATCCTAACGTTAAAGTTAGGTTTAAGGTCAACCCGCATTTTGAAGATAAATTGGATTGATTTTTTATTGAGTATAGAAACAAGGAGATGGCACACCTGAGCTAAGGGCGAATGGTTTTGACAGACTCAATTTAGTGGCAGATAGGGAAATTGGCGAATCTCTAACCCAACATCAAGAGTAAAGTTTCGCTTGTTAACATTGCTTTGATTTAGTGATGGCTTTACTTTTTATTTGAGGGGTTTTCTTTGGTCAGAATCGTTTGTCCAAGCTGAGACATGACGCGTTTTGCATTCATTGCACAGTCCATATCATCTGGCTTAGCCTCAATCTCTTTAAGTACTTCTTTTAACTTGCTTTTACTCTGGGCAATTTTTCGCTCAAGCTCGTCGAGCTCTTGGACTTTTTGCTGCAAGGTTGTCAATAACTGATGATGATCCCAGTTAGAAAGGTCGGATGGCAGTAACGCACTTAGTTCATCCAAACTGAAGCCAGCTTGCTGACCCGTTGTGATTATGTCCAGAATCATTAGTGCTTCTTGCGGATACTCGCGGTACCCGTTGGCTTTACGGGTCACGGTTTTTAGCAGCCCGATGCGCTCGTAAAATCGAATACGCGAGGGAGCAAGGCCAGTTTTTTGCGCCAGTTCGCCAATTTTCATATCAAGCGTGTCTCATTAGGTTGATAAAATAACCTTACCATTTCTGAACATTCTCGCCAGTTTGGTGCTTGGTCGTTTCGTTTCTTGCTTTCTTACAGTTGCGGTTACAGTTTGCGCAAAATTTCCACGCATTTCTTTGTGACGTCGTCGTACTCTTTTGTCATGTAAGCGGTGGTAATGGCACCTTCTTTCATGATGCAAATGGCATCGAGTAATGATGTGTTGTCTGATTTGAGATAGCGTTGAATTAGCTCTCGAACCTGTTGTTTATGGTGGCGGCAATACGTTGCGAGCTCGCTGCTGTCGTCACTGAATTCGGCGGACGTGTTGATGAAGAAACAGCCGCGAAACTCGCCCAACTTTTCCTCAGAACCATGAAACCAGCCGTTAAGCGCGGTAAACAACTGGTCGATCACGTCTGTGCTCGATTGTGCTGGTGATAGTTTCTCCTCTAGCCACGCCATGAAGATTTGGTGGCGTTGTTCTAGTGCGGCGAGGATGAGCGCTTCTTTGCTTTCAAAATGGCTGTACAGCGTGCGTTTAGCCACGCCAGATACTTTAAGGACTTCATTGATGCCAATGGAGTTGATGCCCTGTTTGTAAAACAGCGACAACGCGGTATCGATCAATAACTGTTTCTTTTTGTTCATAACTACGTCCTCAAAAAGTTCTACAAACACATATTGACAAAGGTAGACAGATTTGTCTATTTTAATTTGTAGACAATTCGGTCTACTTTGAGGTGTTTATGAATAATTTAATTTTATCTTTGGTCGCGGGGCTTGGTGCGACATTGGCTATTGGTGTGTTGTCTTACGCCGAGGTATCTCTTACTGAGGTTGTACTTCTCATGGCGCCATTTGGTGCTACTGCGGTGTTGGTGTTTGGGGTGCCTAGCAGCCCTCTAGCTCAACCAAAAAATGTGATCATTGGTCACTTCATTACGGCATCTATCGGTATTGCGTTTAGCCAATACGTTGAGATCACGCCAATCACCCTTGCGATTGCGACTGGGTTAGGTGTGTCAGCGATGCTGATTACGAAGACAACGCATCCACCTGCGGGCGCAAATCCTATCTTGATCATGGCATCTGGGCAGGGGTGGAGCTTTCTGTTCACGCCAGTACTGATCGGCGCGGTGGTGATTGTGCTGGTTGGTAAGGCGTTGCAGTTGCTACAGAGTCAGTACTTAAACCCTCGTTTGAACGGTCAAAAGACCTAATAGGGTTGCAAGTAAGGCCGCATTAGGGGATGACCTCTTTTGCGGCTTTTTCTTTGCGTGGATGCTTAAAAATAAAATCTGATTCTCTCTTGGTATTCAGTCGTATACATAAAGGTGTTAGTTAAATTGGTATACCACTATGAATAAAATTCATCCCAAGAAGCTATTGCACAGCAAATGGACGGCGACGTCACCTAAAAATAAAGAGAAGCACTTTGTCGTAACAGAAATGGAGCTGGATGAAGAAGGCAATGTTGTGAAATGTGTTATTGAAGCCGTTATGAGTAAACGTGAGCAAGAGATGAACTGGCAAGATCTGAAAGACCCAGAGCTATGGCGGCAAGGGTGGAAGTAACGCACTTTGTTGAATTTTTTCCTGGGTTTGAAATCGAAAGATGATACTTAACTGATAGGCAACGGTCTGTGTATCTGCTACGTTGAGTTTGTTCGCTATCAACTAAAAAGGAATGACTATGATCGATTTCGACAATTCATCAGTGTTTAAGCTTAAACCCATTGAGGTATCAAAAGTTAGGGAAGATTTTCACAAGTTTCTTATTGATGGCGAGTCGGTATTTGCGGGCTTTAAAACGGTTCGCGACCAAGTGGTGTTTACCAACAAGCGAGTGATTGCGGCGAATGTGCAAGGGATTACGGGCTCAAAAGTGGATTACACGTCGCTGCCTTATAGCAAGATCAATGCATTTTCTATCGAGACGTCTGGTACCTTTGACTTAGATTGTGAAATTGAGTTCTTCATGAGTGAGGTGGGAAGAGTACGTTTTGAAATTAAAGGTTCGTTTGATCTGATTTCTTTCAACCGTATGGTTAGTGAGTATGTACTAGCGTAAGGGAATAGAAATGAGAGCTTCACTGAGAGACAAAATAATAGAGGTCTGTGACAAAAAGATCGCAAGCAAAGGTGAGCAGGTTGGGCTCTCATTTTATGCGTTTTTCGCCAACAAAAATGATGATCCAGAACAGTTGATGGAGGCGGCTACGTGGTGGATTCAGACCCATCGGCTCGACCACTTCGAAAAAGCAGTAAAAATAAAGTCAATGGTGGAGTCAGGTATCTAAATTAAAAAAAAGAAATAAAGAAAGCAGACAAATGCCAACAACGTCGCGGATAAAACAGGGTAGATAATATAAGAATCCTGTTTATTGGTTCTTTGAAAACACAGAGAAACGAGTAAGACGTTGTAGACGACGAGCAGCATACTAATCATGGTCCCACTGTTAAGCGTTAAACTGGACAGCTGAGTTAAGAAAAACGCCAATAAAAGGTAGTCGAAGACAATTAACCATAAAAAGGCTTTCTTCAACAGATCGCGTTTTTTGTTTTCGGAAGGTGTTATGTGCATATAGAACTCAACTAAAAAGTCACAGTAACAGAGGTTTCAGTTAGAAAGGTCACCATCAGGCGAGGTGACCTTTTGAGGTTATAATTCTTGAATATTTACTTCGTTGGTGGCCGTATCACCCGAGTAATTGATGACTTCTTGTCGAATGACTGGTTGGTTAAATTCGGCTTTATCTTTCGCTTTTTGCAGTTCACTTTCTTGGTGGTTACCAAAAAGAGTTTCGAGTACTTTGGCTGCTGGCGTCGTTAAAACGAACAGCTCGATACGGCGGTTTTCGCTTGAATCTGGTTCATCAGGGTTAAGCAGTGCTCTATCCGACATGCCTGTGACCTGCATGACGCGATCATCCGGCATGCCACCTTCAACCAGCGTATTTCTTGCGACATCAGCTCGAGATGCAGATAACGCCCAGTTTGATTGACGACCAAAGCGTTTTTTAAATGGAATCGCATCCGTATGTCCGCTGATGATCAGTGGGTTGTTCACACGCTGAAATACAGGCGCAAGTGCAAGTAATAAGTCTTCGAAGAAAGGGGTCAGCTCTGCGCCACCACGACTGAACATATGCTGTTTGTAATCATCTTGAAGGACGATACGTAGGCCTTGTGGGGTCACGGTGACGTTGACATTTCCTTGTGCGTTAATCTGAGCGGTCATTCGTTCAATGACTTTCGCCAGCGCTGCAAGTTGCTCCTGAGTATCGAAGTTACCAGGAATCAACGAGTCGATTTCTGGCCCATCGCCGTCACCTCGAAAGTATGAGCTTACCACGTGGTTGGAATTGTGTTTACTTGGCACAGAAGAGTCCTGTGCCAAGTCAATAGGAGAGATACTTTGTGAAGTATCAAATGGATTACCGTAACTCTTGTCGAATACGCTTGAGCTATGTAAGTGGGCGACAATTGCTTTACGCTCTTCTTTGTCTACCACCTGCATAACCCAAAGCACAAGAAACAGCGCCATTAGGGCGATCATGAAGTCAGCAAACGCGACTTTCCACGCGCCGCCATGAGGTTCATCATGGCTGTGTGCTTTGGCACGTTTGAACACTACATGCTCTTGTTTTTGCATTATCCCTCCTGTTCAGCTAACCACTTCTCCATTTGGTTGAATGTTGGTTTGATGTCTAGCTGAATATGTTTACGACCAGCGTCAATGGCGAGCAATGTCGGCTTCTTCGCTACGTAGGCAACCAAGGTTGCGCGTACGCATTCAAAAGCAGTCATATTACGTTTTACTCGCTGAGCCATGGCGTTACTTAGTGGGTCTAAACCACAGTAACAACCGAAAATACCAATGAATGTACCTACGAGAGCTGCTGCAACGTGATAACCAATCATAGCGATTGAGCCATCAATGGCCTGCATGGTGATAATGATGCCACCAACTGCTGCAAGAATACCGAAGCCAGGTAGTGCTTCTGCTGTACGCTGTAGTGAGCGTGAAGGCAAAAGCATTTCGTTTTGGATAGCTTCAATTTCTTGCTCTAGCAGTCCCTCTAATTCATGAGGCGACATTTGTCCCATTGCCATTAAACGTAAATTATCAGTAATGAAAGAAATTAGGCGATGATCCTCAGCAATCGTCGGGTAAGCGAGAAACATAGAGCTCTGTTCTGGCGACTCAATGTGAGAGTCGAGAAACTTATAACCACGGTTGCGCGCTGTCTCGAGCAAGTTATTGAGTAGCGCCATTAATTCCATGTAGTACTCATGCTCTTCTGTCGGGCCTTTAATGGTCGCAGGCACTTGGCGACGCATTTCTTTCAGTACGTGAGGTGGGTTACCGATGATCAAAGAACCAGCAGCAGCGCCAATGATGATAAGGAATTCGGCTGGTTGCCAGATAGCGCCTAAGTTACCGCCGGCCCACATGTATCCACCGAAGACGCACACCAGGATAGTGAGGACTCCAAAAAACTTTTGCATCTTGTGACTCCTAAGAGGACATTAATTGGTTGAGTTGTTTCAGCGCTTGTTTGTGAAGCTGACATATACGAGGTGGTGTCAGATCCAATACCAGAGCTATTTCGTGTAAGTTGAGTTCATGTTGATAGAACAGAGTAAGCAGCAATTGATCACGCTTCGGCAATTTGCCTAAAGCGCTATCTAAACTGCGACGAATATGCTCATGTTCCATGCCATCATATTGCCCGCCAATATAGCTATCACCACTGCTTTCCATCAGTTGGTCAAGGCTTTGCATCTCTCCCGCAAGGGCGGCATTTTGGCGGTTGTAATAGTCCTGCTCATTCGTCCCCAAGGCTTGGATGATTTCTGCATCCGTAGGCATCCGACCTAAAGAGCGTGTGAGATCTCGAGTCACGTCGTTGAGTTCGTGAGCCTGTTGGCGAGTTTTACGTGAGCGCCAATCTAGCCGGCGCAATTCGTCTAAAATTGCACCTCGAACGCGACACACGGCAAAGGCAGGGAAATGAGGATCGTCAACATCGCCGTATCGGCGTCCAGCTTCAACTAGAGCGATAAGGCCAATTTGCTGCATATCTTCAATACTACAGTGAGAAGTGGCATGAACACGTAGCTGGTTAACGACGCGTTTCACCATAACTTGATGACGTTGCAGCAGTGCATTTTCGTCAATTGGGCGTGATGGCGTCGTCACTTCCTCTTCTGTGGTATAGGTGTCTTGTATATTCATGTCTAACATGGTTGTGCTCCGTTATTGCACAACATATTTAGTCAACAAAACATCGTCGATTTCGCGAACGATGTCTGTCTTAGCAAAAGCCAGTAAAAGCGTTTGTTTTACTTCGTTTTGCAGAATATCGATGGCACCCGCTTGCTGTAACTCATCAAATGTTTTGTCGCTAAACAATTTTAATAATGAGTTTTGTACCATTGGCATGTATTCATCAATGTCTTTGATGCGCTCAGGACGGCGTGTTTCAATCGCTAGTTCTAGCATGACAAAGTGAGTCTGCTTTTTACCTTTTACGGTTAAAACGACTTTGTCTAAAGGATGGAAGCTAGGACCTTTGCTTGTCGGTTCTTCTGTGACTAAAAATGACAATGGAGAATCATCGATCAAGGAACCAGAGTCAGGTGACTCTTGAGCGTGTTTGTTTAAGTACCAGATTCCGCCCATAATCGTGGCGGCCGAAACGAGGGCGCTGGTGATGATCATGGCGATAAACAGGGCGATCATTTGTTGTTTGGTCATAACCTTTTTCCTCGAGGATTAACTAGGCTTGAGTGTTCAGCCAGTGTTCTGAATAGTTTGTTGTTGTAGTTTGGAATGCACCAGATTCTCGTGCTGCGAAAATAGTGGCGTCTTCTTCATTTGTATGTTGGTCATTGCGACTCTGGCTTTGATCAGAGCCCACGTTGACATCGACATGGACGAAGTTCTGCTCTTGCAGTTCTGTGCGTAGACGCTCAGACACTTGCATTAAAGCTTCTCGTGTTGCGGCTGCATTGGCATTGATGTGCACGCTTAGTCGGTCGCCTTCAACGCGTACAAGTAAATCCAGCTTACCTAAATCCGGTGGGTCGAGGCGGATTTTGGCTTCTTGTACATTTTGTTGCGCTTGAAGAGTCACACGGTCATGCAGAACTTGCATCATTTGCTCTCCCCATTTCCCAGCACTGGTGTCAACGCGCACAGCCGCCCATTCAGAGCCTTGAGTTTGAATATGACTCGTGGTAATGCCGGTGTTCGGGGCTTGTGGCGTTGGTGTTTGTCCTTGGAGTGGTGAGGCCGTTGGTTGCCCTTGAGCTGGTTGACTCAATAGGGTCTGAAAGTCGGCATTGGAGATTGATAGACGCGAGTTCGATGACATCGGTTGGCTTTGTTGCACCTCTTGTTGCTTTGGAGAGGTGTTTAGCAAGGCGTTATTGGAGTCTTGTATTGTAGACTTAACATCGTTAGCTACCGATAAAGGCGGAGTTTTTCCGAACTGACCCGACTGCTTTTCTGCCATAGTGAGCATACTCTGGGTTAGAGCCTGAGCTTGCATAGCAAGATCAGGTGATTCTTTTGAACCCAGTGTACTTGTCAGGTGAGCATCTGCTTCAGAAGCAGAGTGTTCGTCAGTATCCAAACCACGAGCATGCGCTTTTTCTTCGCTGTCCAAAGCTGGAGCGGTAAGATGAAAACTCGGCACGGTTGAAGCTGAGGCGAAACCTTGGCCGTCATACTGGCTATGCTCAGACATAGGGTTATGAGAAAAACCGTGTACAGCTCTTGCTTGTTTTATGTTGCCTTCATGGCCAGATGATGAATTGCCGGATATTTGAGTTGAAGGAGATACGATCATTGAGTTAGCTCCATGGTCATCGCTAATTGATAGGCCATAGCGCGCTCTTGATGGTCATTGACCATATTCATCTCTTTTTCTAACTCGTTCTTCGACTTTTCTAATCTAGCGAATGCATCTGCATGAACGGTTTTGGCGCGTTGAATTTCAGGTGCAAGCTTAGGATCCTTCAAAAAAGGTTTGTGACTGATCAATAGCTCTCGCAACTGCAAGTCATAGCGCTTAAGCGCATGCCAATCTGCTGTTTTTGTAGCGAATTGGATGAGCTGAGATAAATGACGAAATCGCTCTGGCGACACTTTATGCTTGTTGTCCAAAATTCATCCAACCTTCACGAATGTTACCCATTACACGCTCGACATTAACCAAGCGATTCGCATCGTTCTGCACGCTGGCGTAATAAAGCTCAACTTGGCAGAAGTCATACAGCTGGCGTAAGTTTTCAGCAATTTCGCCACCATTCTCATCATCTAGAGCGCTTGTGAGCCCAATCAAGATGTTCATGCATTTGTTGATTCCGTTACCTTTCTCAGCCAAGCGATTCGCAGCCAAATGGCCACGAATACGTTCAACTTCATCAAGTAAGCCATCGATCAACATAATGACTAATTGGTGTGGGTTTGCTGCTGCCGCTTGCGCGTCGAGATCGACTTGTTGGTACGAGTCATAGCCAGAGTCCATAAGCATGAGATATTCTCCTAAAGCCTTAGCCAAACATTGACATGGTTTGGTTCATTTGGGTCATTAATGTATTCATTTGAGTGAACTGTTTTAGGTAACGCTTGTACGACATGTCGTATTTACGCTCTAAAGTAGTTTGTTTATCTGAGATGCGATCAATGTTTGCTTGTAGCGATTCTTTACGAGATTTGAACGCTCCAGAAGAGAATTTGAGGAATGGTTCGACCATAGCATCAATAGAGTCGAGTAAAGCGCCGTCGCCATTGAACATCGCTTCCAAGCCCGCACCGTTGTTTTTTTGTGCCTCGGCAAACTTTTCTTGGTCCACTTTCATTTTGCCATTGCGGTCCAATGTCACACCGATTTCGCTCAAGCGCATGCCGCCGTGCTCACCTCGAACCAGGCTGGTTAACTGGCTTTCAATCGAACGCATAGTTGGGTCGCTTGCCAGAGCGCCTCGCTTTTTATCTTCGCCGCCGATTTGCGTGTGCTCATCAATCGCAGATATCAATGTGTTGTAGGCTTCTACGAACTTATTGAGCTGCTCTTTTGTTGCTTCGTCGTCAGCTCCGATACCCAAACCAATAGCGGTTTCTCCTGAGGTTTGAGCTTTGGTAACGGTAATATCTACGCTATCGATAACACCTTCAAACGTATTGCTTGAGTTTGTTAGTTTTAGCCCAGTTCCTTCTGCTCCTAACCAAATCACAGCATCCTGTGGAGCACTTATCTGATTGAGGTTTGTGAATGCATCTTCAAACCAGGCTTGGCCAGTACCAGACGCTGATACGTTGATTTGGTTAGCAACACCTGTTTCAGTGCTTGAAAGCATAAAGTGAGTCTGGCCGTTTGAGCGTACTAAGGTTGCATTTACACCTGGGTTATCGCTGTCGTTATTAATTGCAGTCGCTAAGTCACTTATTGTTGCTGTACCATCACCGTCGGTATCGACTGTTGATAGATCAAGTGTCATCGTTTCACCGTTGATGGTGAATTCGAGAGTTCCTGAAGTCGGAACCTCTGTAGTGGCGTCAAGGTCTGCAGGCATGCCTGTAGAGACTTGATGTGATGTTGCAACTTGTTCAACGAAAATCTGGTAGCTACCGGATAGCGCTTTTGCGTCAGCATTAGCTGTAAAGTAACCTTCTTGAGAAATGCTTGTTGAGTTTTTAATGATGCTGCTAGTACTGCTGTTCATCTCTTTGAGAGCAGTTCGGAACTCACGCATTGCACTTTCAACTTTGCCCAAGGCAGATAACTGAGATTGGTATTTATCGGCTTGTAGCTGATAGCGCTGTTTAAATGGTTGAACGTCGTACGTAGCCAACTTAGTTGCCATGGATATTGGATCTAATGAACTCACGAGCTTATTCCCTCTCTCATCGGTAATTGGCGTAACTCTATGCCTGGAATATATGTCTTATCGCAAGATACGTGCCCAATTGAAATGAGCTTTTAAAACATAAGCTTACGATGTTATCTGGATTTGAGAGGAAGTAGATTTTCCACCTAGTGTGTTCCGCCTTCCTCTAGAAAACATCTAGTGTTTCCTTATAAGACAAGGCGACTAAAAAACTAAATTATTTAATCCACTTTAGGGGGGAGGGAGTTTAAGTAAACTATCAATAGTGCGGTATTTTAGGTTCTTCCTGCTATTTTATTGGGACTATTCCTACATAGTGGGATGTCGCTTTTTGGTATCTTTAACTTGGTATGTATTTGGTGTTTGAAGATATTTTTCCAACGTTAGTTTAACACTTAGATAAGAACGGCAGAAATGAATGAATTTGTTTTGCGACTGATGAAATGTGCTCGATCTTACGAAACGTTTATTAGTGCTAAGTTACTGAGCAAACAAAATATTAATTCAGATGAACTAGCAAGTATCCTACAAGAAGCGATATCCAAGTTCCCTGAGTTGAAAACATATCAGCAAGGACAGGGAAGCGAGACAGTTGAGTTGGAGCTATTTAATAAAGTGCTTCATAATATAATGCGGAAAATAGGTTTTAGAGTACCGGAAGAGCAACGTGGGAATAAAAGCTATATTTATATTCGCAGGTGATAAAAAAGCCTCCTATAGGGAGGCTTTTTATTTTGGTATATTTTATTTCTAGTTCGTTATTAACGAAGTAGAGACATTGCCATACCAGGTAGCTGGTTAGTTTGAGACAGAACTGTCGTACCAGCTTGCATTAGCATTTGGTTCTTAGTCATGTTTGAAGATTCTACAGCGAAATCTGCGTCCATGATACGGCCTTTAGCAGCAGAAGTATTCTCAACCATGTTACCCAGGTTAGTCATAGTGTGCTCAAGACGGTTGATGTTCGCACCAAACTGAGCACGAGTAGCACCGATATCTTCCACTAGACCAGCTGCGCCACTGATTTTATCAAGAGCTGCTTTCGCTTTAGTTGTATCACCGATACCGTCTGTGATTGCTGCGTCAGCAAGAGTCGCTGCAACTTTCTGGATGCTTGCAGATGCGTCAACATCTAGAGTTTCAGCAGAAGAAGCACCGATTTGGAAGGTAACTGCACCAGCTTCAAAACCACCACCAGTTGCTAGTAGTTTTTGGCCACCAAAAGAGGTGTTGTCCACGATGTTCTTTAGTTCAGCTGTCAGCTGTTTAAATTCTGCGTCCATTGCCGCGCGGTCTTTATCGCTGTTTGAACCGTTCAAAGACTGTGTTGCTAGGTCGTTCATACGGTATGTGATGTTAGTCATCTCATCCATTGCGCCTTCAGCTGTTTGCATCATAGAGATGCCGTCTTGAGCGTTACGCATTGCTACTGACATACCACGCGTTTGTGCTTCTAGACGGTTAGCAATTTGAAGACCAGCAGCGTCATCTGCAGCTGAGTTTACACGGTAGCCTGTGCTTAGACGTTCCATTGCGGTGTTTAGAAGACCGCTTGTGTTGTTCAGAGTGTTTTGAGTTACAAGCGATGCGTAGTTAGTGTGCATTGATAAAGCCATCTTAGTCTCCTTAGTTAGTCACTATATCTTTCAGGCCTCGGGATATTCCCTAGTCACTAACTAGAGGCGGTCGGTCAGCTTTAATGATTAATTTGAAAATTAAAAAATTCCTAAAAAAGATCAAAATTGATGATTTTTAGTGACTTGTATTCCATGAAAATACAGATATAACATCAAATAACCTGAATAAGCCTGACTTAATCTGGGAAGCAGTCATCTATCAATATTGTCGTTCTTCGTTATAAATAAAAAAACAGCGCGAATAATTCGCGCTGTTTTATAAAGATTAATAGTTAGGATTCTGTCATTCCTCACCAAAAGATTGAAAAGAGAGGGAGGTCGGGATGTCACTGAAATAACCAAAGTAATAATTGGCCCCTAACAAGCGATAGCGGTTTAGCTCTGTTTGGCTCGCTACCCGCCCGGCTACCCAAGGGTATTTGTGCTTTCTTAAGAACTTAGCAATCGGTAGGAAAGCATGTCTTTCTTCTTTATCCTCTAACGTGACTGATAGTTTGATCATATCGGGACTAAAGTCAGCGACTCGCTCGAAGTTCACTTGTGATGTCGCGACTTCAAACCAAAGTGAGTAAGCGTTTTCTCTTAACTTCTCTATCAGCGCTGAGACTTTATCATAGGCGCATAGCGTTTTGTCTGCTTGAAGAGAAGGAATCACATGTTGAAAAGCGCAAGAGTGAAACTGAATCATCTGTTCGAGAAAGTATATGCCTGGTTCCCATAGTAATGCGTCAATTCTTATCGGCACGACGACGTTACTGATTAAGTCGGGGTGAAAGGCTTCTAGCTGAAACTGTGTTTGTCGCAATGCGAGATAAAGGCTGAACAAATCTAGGCAGTACTGCATTTGTTCAGAGAGTTCGAATTGATAGACGCTTTGTTCGCCACGCGTGCCAAATCTCAACGTCAGGTGTTGGAATTCTACCTCTCCTGATTGAGTCTCGCGAATGGCTTGGCACGCGTGTTGAATGTCATTGTGCTTTAAAGCATCAAATACTAATTGATCGTCATCCGTGACGATATGTTGTACTGCGAGACCAACCAAATGTTCGTACATCGCATGTGTTGAAATAAGATTAACCAAGGTTTCCTACCACATTGATTTGTTTGTTTTCTGGAATTTCGTTGTAAGACAATACTGCCAGTCCTTGCGTAAATGTGCGTGCGTAACGAGCCAGAAGTGGACGTAACTGAGGCATAACGAGAAGAATCGGAGGTAATCCCTGTTGTTTGAGCTGTTGTCTTATCAGTGGCAAGTTTTGTTGGAACTGACCAAGAATATTCGGCTCAATTGGGAAGCTGTCTAACATTACTGTACCAGAAGATTGTGCTTGTTGTAGCGAATTCAGTAGCATTTGTTCTAGTTCATCAGAGAGAGCATAGACATTTAATTCGTTTTTCTGTCCCGCGATCAGGTTTACGAGCGTGCGTTTTAGTGCGCAACGCACATCAGATGCCAGTAAAATTGGGTCTTTAGTGTTTTCCGCGGACTCCAGCATCGTGTTAGCAATCGTACGAATATCTTTTAGTGGCACTTGGTCTAGTAACAACTGGCGATATACTTTGAGTTGCTGCGCAGGGTTAAGTGCCGCGGCTAGGGCTTCGGCTAACTTCGGTGCTTGCTGTGTCAAACGTTGCGTCATGGCTTCAACATCGTCGTGCGTAAACAACTCAGCAAGGTTTGTTTTCATTATCTTGCTAATATGAGTCGCGATGACCGTGCCATCATCGACCACTTGATAACCCATGTTCAGCGCTTTCGCTTTGTCTTGATGTTCAATCCATACTGCTGGTAATTGGTAGGCAGGATCACTGCCCAAAATACCATCTACCTCACCGTACGTTTCTCCGACTGCAATCGCCATCAAACGTTCTGGCTCGATAAAGCCTTGTTCGATCACTTCGCCATTGAGAGAAATTGTATACTGATTCGGTTTAAGGCTTAGGTTGTCTCGAATACGCACCTCTGGTAATAAAAAGCCGACTTGTTCAGATAGGTTACGGCGCACACCGCGAATACGCTGTGATAAAGGTGCACCTTGTTCTTTGTTGACTAGGTGAACGAGACGGTAACCCAGGGAAAGCGACAACGTTTGAACATGAGGAATATCTTCCCACGTAAGTGGTGTATCGTCCTCTTGCATGGCTTGTGAAAGTGCTTCGACCTCCTCGATTTGGGAGTCTTGCACGGGCTTTTTCGTTTGACGCCAACCCGCGAAAGCTAAAGCACCCGCGAAAGCAAAAAAGGCCAAATGTGGCATGCCTGGTACCATGCCTATCACAGCCATGATGCCTGCGACGGTAAACAGTGTCGCCGGGGTCGCCAGCAATTGTTTTTGCATGGTTTCCGACATGCCATTATCGCTATCATTAATTCGCGTAACGATAATCGCTGCAGCCGTTGCCAATAGAAGTGACGGAATTTGAGCTACTAAGCCATCACCGATTGTAAGTAGTGCGTAGGTTTTAAAGGCGTCAGATGCTGCGAGTCCATGTTCAAAGACGCCGATGCTGATACCACCAATGATGTTGATAAAAAGAATCAGCAAACCAGCGATAGCATCGCCTCGCACAAACTTTGAGGCACCGTCCATCGAGCCATGGAAATCGGCTTCGTTAGCGACTTCTTTACGACGCAATCGAGCGGTTTCCTGATCGATAAGACCGGCATTTAAGTCGGCATCAATCGCCATCTGTTTGCCCGGTAAGGCATCCAAAGTAAAGCGCGCTGACACCTCAGAGATACGTTCGCCACCTTTGGTAATAACGACGAAGTTGATGATCATCAAGATAACAAACACCACCATACCAACGACGTAGTTACCGCCAATAACGACTTCACCGAACGCTTGGATGACTTTACCTGCCGCATCCCCCCCATTATGTCCTTCTAGGAGTACGATTCGTGTGGAAGCGACGTTCAGTGTAAGACGTAATAATGTCGCGACTAACAAAATCGTTGGAAAAACTGAGAAGTCTAATGGTCGCTTTGCGGTAGTGCTGACCAGCAATACTAGGATTGCTAAGACGATATTGAAGGTAAACAACGCATCCAATAGCAGGGGAGGCAAAGGTAAAATCACCATTGCCAAAATCATTAGCAAGACAATTGGAATGCCAATGTAGCCTTTGGTTGATGTTTGAAGTTGTTTTAACCGGTTAAGCATACTTTCGTGTCCTTGGATAAACGCGGGTTAATCAGTGCTGCAAATGTTTTGGAATCGAAAAATGAGGCAAAGGAGTTGGCTCTTTTCCTTCACCTTTACGGAAGGCTTTCAATTGCAAAACGTAAGTAAGAATATGTGCCACGGCAATGTACAGTTGGCTTGGGATTGCTTGTTCAATCGCCGTGGTGTGATAGATCGAACGAGTCAACGGTGGTGAGTTGATGATCTCCACCTTGTTTTCTCGGGCGATTCGTTGAATGTGCATGGCTGTTTCGTCTACGCCTTTTGCAACCACAAATGGAGCATCAGAAAGTGAAGGTTCGTACTTCAGAGCGACAGCGTAGTGAGTTGGGTTAGTGATGATTACGTCAGCCGTTGGTACCATCTTATCGATTTTACGGCGTGCAAACTGCTGTTGAATTTGACGGATTCGCTGCTTTACTTCAGGGCGGCCTTCGTTGTTCTTGAATTCCTCCTTCAGCTCTTGTTTGGTCATACGCAGCTCTTTTAGGTGCTCCCAACGTTGGTAGGGAATGTCTACAACACCAAATAACAACAACGCAAACCCCATCAACAATAAGCCTTCAAAGAGAATAGACATCACGAGGGAAAAGCCTTGGCTTAAAGGTAAGTTTTGCATACCTAGCAGAGGCTGTAAGTGGTTGTCTAAATAGCCATATAAGATGCCGAAAATAACGGCTACTTTGAATGTGGACTTTAAGAGCTCAACCACTGAGCGTGTCGAAAAAATGCGCTTTATCCCACTTAAAGGATTAATTTTGCTCAGCTTTGGCATCACGTTCGCCGGACGGAACATCCAACCGCCTAGTACAAGGCTGCTACCACAGGTCACGATAATAATGACGGTAAACAACGGTAATAACATGTCGATGATGACCGCTAAACTTTGTCCCAATTGCTCTACAAGCTGTTTAGGGTTTTCTAGGTCGGCTCGCGTCAGCATCATGTTGTAGCGAAAAATGCCTGACATACTTTCCCAAATGCTATTGAGCTGAGAGTAAAAGTAGAGCGCCACCGCTAGAAATATCACCGCAGTAGTAAACTCTTTCGCACGAGGAATTTGTCCTTCCTGACGTGCTTTTTTTACTTTCTGCGGCGAGGCTTTTTCAGTTTTGTCCTGAGACGATTGATCGCTCATGCGCCCCCCAACATAAAGTTACTCAAGTGTCTGATGGTGTCGTGCACAAGCGCGGTGTAGCGACCCGGCACACCAGATACTGATATTAATACGCTGAACAGGCCAAGAAGCATCGTCATTGGAAAACCTAACGCATACACGTTGAGTGAGGGGGCGGCGCGATTCATCACACCAAAACTGATGTTGGCTAGGAGCATTGAAACAATAGCAGGTAACGCTAGTGCTAAAGCAGAGGCAAACATCCAACCGAAAATATTTACAACGCCTTGCAGAGAAAGCGATGTGATTCCTGAACCGACCGGCCACACGACAAAACTTTGAATCACGATATCAATAACGAGCAAATGTCCTTCTAGCGCGAGAAATAACAAGGTTGAAAATATAAGAAATATGCGGCCCAAAATGGCGACAGAAAGTCCGTTGATAGGATCATTCATCATTGCCATACCCAATCCCATTTGCAGAGAAACGACCTGACCAAGCATGGTGAAAACGTTAAAGAGCATGTGCAAAATTAGCCCAAACATCACGCCCCAAATCGCTTGCTCAAAAGCAAGGAATAGAGACGTCATGGAGAATAATTCGACTTGTGGCATTGGTGGCATCAATGGTGCGGTAATCACGACGATCGAAAGTGCCAGTAAGGTACGGATCCAAACGGGAATGATTGCATCACCAAAGAAGGGCATCGAAATAAATACGGCTCCCACACGAAAAAACGGCCACCAGAGTTGACCGAGTATCGCTGAGAGCTCTGCAAATGTGATGGCCATTAGCCAATCATCCCCGGTATGTTGTGGAATAAGAAATCAAACAGTTCCATGATTT
This sequence comes from Vibrio sp. D3, assembly GCF_043995865.1. NCBI lineage: Bacteria > Pseudomonadati > Pseudomonadota > Gammaproteobacteria > Vibrionales > Vibrionaceae > Vibrio > Vibrio sp. D3. The sequence continues at coordinate 1,383,018 of NZ_CP171886.1, forward strand.
TTCGGAGCATCCAATGACCCGCAAAAATCACCATCAATAGCGTAACGAGCAAACGTGGTAAAAAGCTGAGTGTTTGCTCGTTGATTTGTGTGGCGGCCTGGAAAACGGCGATACACAAACCGACAATTAGGCCAGGAACAACCAGTACCGCAACCATCAGAATGATCAGCCATACTGCATCGGAAAATAACGTTACGGTTAGTTCAGGGGTCATAGCATGCTCCTATTTAACCGAAACTGGCAGATAATGTGCCAACCGTCATTGCCCAGCCATCCACGAGTACAAACACCACCAGTTTAAAAGGGAGTGAAACAATCAAAGGCGATAGCATCATCATACCCATTGCCATGAGCACACTGGCGACAACCAAGTCGATAACCAAGAAGGGGATGAAGAGCATAAAGCCAATTTGAAAGGCGGTTTTTAGTTCACTGATGACAAACGCAGGCAAGACAACCGCAAAAGAAATATCTTCAACGTTTTGGTCGAGTGGTTCATTGGCAATACGCAGCATTTGCTCAAGAGAGCTTTGATGAGTTTGTGCCAGCATGAACTCTCTCACGGGTTTCTCTGCTACAGAGAACGCTTGTATTAGCGTGATTTCACCATTGTCATATGGTTGAAATGCATTTTCATGAATATCGCTCCAAACAGGTCGCATGATCAGCAAGGTCAATGCCAAAGCAATCCCAACCAATACGCGGTTAGGAGGACTTTGTTGAAGACCAAGGGCTTGGCGCAAAATCGCGAGGACGACGATAATCCGAGTAAAGCTCGTTGCCATCAGAATGAATGCTGGAAGAAAACTGAGCGCCGTCATCAACAACAGAATTTGCAATTTAACGCTGTATTCTTGCTGTGTGTCGCCATCAGAAACGGACAAGATAGTTAAGCCGTTGTCTGCCGCCATGGTTGGGAAAGCAAACAAAAGTGACACCAGTACCAAAAGAGGTAACCAACGGTGCCAAGCGCTCAGATTTTTCATTGTGATGCCTACCTAAGATTATTGACCAACGCCACTCAATGCAGAGTCATGTACATCGATCAGACGAAGTCCGTACTTATCATTAACGACGACGACTTCAGCGTGACCCATTAGAGAGCCGTTTACCTTTACGTCTAAAGGCTCACCATTGAGCTTTTCAAGTTCGATAACCGTGCCTTCTCCGGCTTTCATTAAGTCCCCAAGTGGGATTTCTTTGCTTGCAACTTCCAGCGTGACAGTGACGGGAATACTTTTGAAAAAGCTAAGATCACGTTCCGCAGTTGCTGGTTCTTGTTGGAGCGTACTTTCAGCTTCAAAGTCTTCTAATTGAAAGTCGTCAAAGTTCAATTCTTCTGCGTCGAATGCATTCGTTTCTGGCGCTTCGCTCATCGCTGCGGTTCCTTATCAGGGTTAAAGATCAAAACAAGTTGGCCGTCTTGCTCAGCAATACGACCTGTAAATAAAGATTGGTTACCAATGCTGACTGGAACCGTATTAAGAAGCTCAATTGGTAAAATATCGTTAGGTTGTAAGCCTACAACGTCGCTCAACGGCATCTTCTTTTTACTTAAAACAACATTCAGTCGAACAGGCGTTGCCTCTAAAGAGCGACAGAATGGTTGGTACAAATCTGTATCGGGCTGCAGTTCAAGCTGCTCGATCAGTGTTTGAATAAGGTGGCTATCTAGTTTGAGATGAATTGAGCCTTGGTGATCGTCAAACGCGATGTTTAATTGCACGTTAATTCCAATCCCTCGGGGCGCTTCGTACTCACCCATTTCCCACATCTCACCAGGTGCAAGCCAACCAATAATGATACGACTGATTCGCTCTTGTAAGCGGAGGTCACTTGCTGTCAGTGTTGTTGCTGAACGCTCAGTGCTGGCGCCATAGAACCGATCTGCCAGTTTTATTAACGTGTGAGAATCTCCATGAACAAATACCATGCCGCCTTCTTGGTGTTGATAGGTTGACGTTTGGTCTTTATCCATTTTTATCGGTGTAAAGCGATGCAAGTCTACAGAGGTTAAGCTAGCTTCCACTTTACTCGTACTGAGCCAATTTTGTAATTCAATCGTAAGGCTGGAACAAGACTCTGAAATCAAGCCTTCAAGCTTTTCACGAATGATATGAATAGGTTTGCCTAATAATTCTACATCAAGTAGTTGAATATCAGAAATAGGCTCGCTAACTCTATTTTCCATTTATATTTTACCGTGCGTTAACAATCGAAACTGTTTTAACTTAATGGCGTGTAGTCTACACAGAAATTTTAATGATCTTTTAGTTTCAAACTCTAAGATTGTGACTTTAGTTCACATGTTGCCTTGAGCATATAGTCTTAATCTTTTAATAAAATTTAAAAAGGGTTAGTTTCCTTTATAAATTGCTTAATAAGAAAATATAAAAATATTAAGCGTTTTTAGTTGTTATTAACTTTTTAAAACCATCTTCATGGTGTAACGGCTAATTTAGATAATTAAAATATAAGACATTGTTTTTAAAGCTTAAATCTTGATTTTAAAGGTTTGGCTATGCTCTTGTGAGTATTTTGTAACCAGTTTCAATATTCAGAATAGGTAATTAACATGATTAGCTATGCCAGTTATCACGGCTTAGTGGCATATTTAATTAAATTGATAAGGTCATGGAATTGTAAGATATACATGAACCCTAACGGTTTAATAAATTGTAAAATATTTATTTTTGTCAGTTTGCTAGTGTCTAAGGTGACATATTCAGGTGAAGTTGTGACCATCCCCATGGACCTTTCAAAGTGGACATATAAAGGAAACAACTTTGAATGCAACTTATTGCACTCAAGCACGCCGTATGGGAAGTTTTATTTCCGTTCGGAACCTAACAATAAAACTTATTTTATTTCCGATATACATTATGAAAATAATAAATGGAAAACGATTGCTCTAATAAGTCAAAGTGCTCCTTGGTCTGGTGAGCTTTATAGAAAAGAGTTTGCCACCCTTGATTTTACTAAGCCATCCCAACGATTTGTCTTCAGCAAAGGTGCTGATGAACTCATGGATTTAATTGCTACTGGTAATTGGGTGACGTTGTCACTAAAGGGAAGTGATGCTTCCTCTTTGTCAGAGATTGTAATTCCGACTATTCAAATTCAAAACGCGCTCAAGTCATTTAATGCCTGTCGAGCGCGTTTGCCTAAGCTTTCGTTTTCAGAGGCACGAAATCTTGTTCTGTCTTTTGACTTTGGTCAGAGGGCGCTAAGTCGTAAGCAGCAAGAAACGCTCGCAGCGTTAAATAGCTATGTATCTGTTGATGATCGTGTGACCAAGATTTTAATTGATGGCCACACCGATAACGTTGGTTCTAGTTTGGCGAACCTTTCAGTATCACGTACTAGAGCAGAGCAAGTTGCCGAGGCCTTAGTTGAACTTGGTATTGATAAATCGATGCTCGAAACAAGAGCGCATGGTTCTCGTTACCCAATTGCCAGCAATAGTTCGACGAAGGGCCAAGCGAAAAATCGACGCGTAACGTTGCGCCTAGTGAGAGATAACGAGCGAACGGCAGTGAAACACCACCCTGATGTACAACAACAAAATCAACAAACGAAAGTTAAGGTTCAATGATGACGAAAACGAAAATTTTGTTGGTTGAGCCGAATGAAGCTCTTGCTCAACCAGTATTGGATGTGTTGCAAAATGCAGGTTACACCGCAAAACACACTCGTACTGGCCGAGGCGCATTAGTTGAAGAGCGAGCAGAAATCACTCTTGTGAGCTCTACTTTACCGGACATGTGTGTCCGCGAGTTTGTTGCTTGCCACCAAAAGCAACGTAACTCTGGTGTTGTTATCGCTATTGTCGATCAAGAGCAGGGAATCTTGGCGGCTGAGACGATGAAATCGGGAGCAACCGATTATCTATTACGCCCATTTGAAGCGAATCAGCTGCTCAATTTACTGAAGCGCGTTGAAGCGTTAGGTAAGCCAATGGCCAACATTGTTGCGGAATCTTGGCGAAGCAAACAGGTACTGCAATTGGCGCATCGTGCCGCTTGCACCAGCGCCAGTGTGTTAATTACAGGCGAATCGGGAACGGGTAAAGAAGTGCTGGCTCGATATGTGCATGAGCACTCTCCACGTATTGATGGTCCATTTGTGGCGGTTAACTGCGCTGCCATTCCAGAGTCGATGCTAGAAGCGGTTCTATTTGGTCATGTCAAAGGTGCCTTCACAGGAGCGACTAACTCTCAAAGCGGTAAGTTTGAAGAAGCGAATGGCGGGACGATTTTGCTAGATGAAATCGGTGAAATGTCCCCTGCAGTTCAAGCCAAGTTATTACGCGTTCTTCAAGAGCGTGAAGTGGAACGCGTAGGCAGCCACAAGGCGGTGAAGCTTGATATTCGTGTTATTGCGGCAACCAATAAAGACTTACGTGAAGAAGTTCAAAAAGGCACATTCCGTGAAGACCTTTATTACCGATTGGATGTTTTGCCTCTGCACTGGCCTCCTTTGCGTGAAAGAAAAGAAGACATTTTACCGATCAGCCAATTCTTTATTGAAAAGTATCAAGATAGCAGTCGCTGTCATCTATCCCAAGATGCGATCAGTGCGCTGAGTCAGTATCACTGGCCAGGTAATATTCGCGAGTTGGAAAATGTCATTCAGCGTGCATTGGTCATGCGTCATGGTGACTACATTACTGCCCATGATCTGATGCTGCCTATTGAACTTGTTGCGCCAGTTCCATCCGCTGAGCCAGCTTCAAGCTTTGGTCATGTAGAAGCGAAGAAGCAGGCTGAATATCAATTTATTTTAGAAAAATTACGTCAGTTTGGTGGAAACCGAACGAAAACCGCAAACGCGCTTGGAGTATCAACTCGAGCGCTACGCTACAAACTCGCAGCCATGCGAGAACATGGTATTGATTTACAGTCGGCACTAGGCTCGGCTGCCTAATAGGAGAAAAAATAGATGGCAAGTCAACCTACTCATGCGGTCTCGGCAGAGCAACTTATGTTGTCAAAAATGCAGGCGATGCAGGCACAAGTGCAGCCGCCAGAGTTTATCGTGAGTGCAAATCCTTTAGATCAACAATCACTAAACGCACCATTATCGTTCTCACAAGCGATGACAAATGTGTTGGATACAGTGAATCAACATCAATCAGTGGCTAGTCAAAAAATGACGGCCGTAGAAACAGGAAAAAGTGATGACCTAGTTGGTGCGATGGTCGCTAGCCAAAAAGCCAGCTTATCATTTAATGCTTTGATGCAAGTGCGCAACAAAGTCGTGACCTCATTTGAAGATATTATGAAGATGCCGGTGTAATTCATGTCAGAACTAACCCCCCAAGTCGCCGGAAATACAGCCATGACCTCCGGCTCAGCACAGACATTTTCTACTGCGAATAGCATGGACGATGTAACAACGAAGCTGAAGCAAATCTGGTCGAGTAGCCAGAGAAACCTAGTGTTATCTGCCGTACTCGCTGCGATTGTTGCGGCAATCATTGTGGTCGCTCTTTGGAGTTCCTCACAAAGCTTCCGTCCACTGTATAGCCAACAAGAACGTTTTGATATCGGAGAGATTGTCTCGGTATTAGAAAGTGAAGGTGTGAGCTACCGTATGCAAGAGCAAAATGGCCAAGTTCTTGTGCCAGAAGGCGAAGTTGCGAAAGTTCGCATGTTGCTTGCGTCAAAAGGTGTTAAAGCCAAACTGCCGACAGGTTTGGATTCGCTTAAAGAAGACAGCTCTCTCGGTACAAGCCAATTTATGGAAACGGCGCGTTACCGTCATGGTTTAGAAGGTGAGTTAGTACGCACTATCATGTCTCTGAATTCAGTGGCGAATGCGCGTGTTCACTTAGCTATTCCTCGTCAAACCTTATTTGTTCGTCAAAACAGCGAGAACCCTTCAGCATCAGTGATGCTTGAGCTGAAACCTGGCGAAGACCTCAAGTCTGAGCAAGTTGAAGCAATCATCAACCTAGTGGTTGGTAGCGTGACGGCGATGAAGCCTGAATTTGTATCTGTTATCGACCAATATGGCCGTTTACTCAGTGCAGATGTTGCTTCGGCGGAAGCAGGTAAAGTCAATGCAAAATACCTTGAATATCAAAAGAACGTTGAGAAGCAGATCATTCAACGCGCAGCAGACATGCTTACGCCAATTGTGGGTCCGAGTAACTTCCGTGTGCAGGTCGCTGCTGATATGGACTTTAGCCAAGTTGAAGAAACGCAAGAGATTTTGGATAACGCACCTGTCGTACGTAACGAGCACACCATTCACAACAACTCAGTTGACCAAATCGCGCTAGGCGTACCAGGTTCTCTAAGCAACCAACCGCCAGTAACTGGTGAAGAAGTAGAAACGAACGATAGCCAAAACACCAACGCACGCTCTGAAGTAAACCGTCAGTATGCAGTGGGGAGTAGTGTTCGTCGTACTCAATACCAACAAGGTCAAATTGAGAAAATGAGCGTGTCGGTACTGTTGAACTCGAAAGCCTCTCCGGATGGTGTTGCTTGGAGTGAAGCAGATAAAGAGCAGATTTCAAATATGATCATGGATGCTGTCGGTATTTCTGCGGCACGAGGTGACAGCTTAAGCTTGATGAGTTTCAACTTCACTCCAATTGAAATTGATGCGCCTCCTGCGCTGCCGTGGTGGCAAGACCCTACAGTACAGCAGCCAATACGTTACGTTATCGGTGGTTTGTTAGGCTTGGCGATGATCTTCTTCGTACTACGCCCATTGATCATGCACCTCACAGGCGTTGATAAGCCAGTACCAGAGTTAGACTTTGCAGAGCCGCAAGAAGAGCCTGATTACGACAACCTGCAAACGCGTGAAGAGCGTGAGCATGAAGAAGTGCTTGATCGTCGTCTATCAGAAAAAGGTATCTCAGCCTCTTCCGGTTTAGATGTAAACAGCGACATGCTGCCTCCAGCCGGTTCGCCACTAGAGATTCAATTGAAACACCTACAGCTTATTGCCAATGAAGAGCCAGAGCGCGTAGCCGAAATACTGAAACAATGGGTAAACATCAATGAACACAGTTCCATCAAAGCAGACGCTTAGTTATGTAGAACAAACCGCGCTCGTGCTATTAGGCATGGGCGAGGATGCCGCTGCGAAGGTTTTACAGCACTTTAGCCGTGATGAAACCCAGCGGGTGACTCGTGCAATGGCGAAGTTGAATGGCATTAAGAGCGATTCCGCTCGCGGCGTTATTCAAACTTTCTTTGAAGACTTTCGTGAGCACAGTGGCATTCGTGGAGCTTCTAAAGAATATTTGTCTAATACGCTACGTAAAGCATTGGGTAATGATTTGGCAAAAGGGCTGCTGAATACGCTGTATGGTGATGAAATTCGCAACAATATGCAGCGCTTACAGTGGGTAGAAGCAGAAACGCTTGCTCGTTTCATTGTGAATGAGCACCCGCAAATGCAAGCGATTTTTCTTGCCTATTTGCCAGCTGATAGCTCTTCAGCGGTGTTGAAGCACCTGCCACAAGATTACCATGACGAAATCTTGTTCCGAATTGCTCAGCTGCAAGACATCGATCATCAAGTTGCTATTGATTTGCATGAGCTCGTTGAGCGCTGCATTGAAAAAGTATCTGCAAGCCAAAGCACACCGCTATCTGGTGTCAAGCAAGCTGCTGACATCATTAACCGCTTTGAAGGTGATCGCGGGTCGTTGATGGAAATGCTGAAGTTGCATGATGAAGATGTCGTTAATGCCATTGAAGAGAATATGTTCGACTTTATGGTTCTTGGTCGTCAGCGTGAAGAAACCATGGACATGCTGGTGCAGCAGATCCCACTAGAATTGTGGGCAGTTGCACTCAAAGGTTCAGAAATTACGTTACAGCAAGCCATTAAACGTTCTATGCCTCAGCGTATGGTGAAAGCACTGGAAGACGATATGGAAGCGCGCGGGGCTGTTGCGCTAAGTCGTGTTCAAAAAGCGCGTCAAGACATCATGCAAATGGTGCGTGAGTTGGATGAATCTGGTGAAGTTCAGTTGCTTCTTTATGAAGAGCCAACGGTGGAGTAACGTCATGGTAGAGACAAAATCAAGTACGATGCGACTGCCGCCGAGTAGATACCGTTTGCACCGTTTTCCGCCTTTGGCGCAGCCTAAGGCTATAGAAGACGAATTCGGGCTAGATAACCAGGGTTGGCAAGAGCCGCAAGTTGATATTCAACAACAGCTTGAAGCCGGTTTTCAACAAGGTTTACAGCAAGGGCATGAGGAAGGCTTACGTCAAGGTATCGAGCAGGGTAAGCAACAAGGTCTGCTAGATGGGCAAAAAGAAGGCTTCCAAAAAGGCTTTGTGTCTGGTGAGCAGTCGGGAAAACAGAGTTTTCTAGAGGCGGCGAAACCCGTGAACGAGCTCTTTCATGCGCTGTCTCGTTGGCAAGACGAAAAAGAGCAACAGCAACGCCATATGATTTGTGAGCTGGTACAAAAAGTGGCTCAGCAAGTGATTCGTGCTGAGCTCACTTTAATGCCTCAACAGATCCTTGCCTTGGTGGATGAGACACTGTCTGCCATGCCTGGCAAAGCGGAAACCGTAACCGTGCATTTAAATCCGCAGGATTTAGAACGAATTACTCACATTAATGCTGATCTGCCACAATCTTGGAAACTGGTGGCTAATACGGAACTTCCGATTGGTGGCTGCCAACTAGTGACCGATGATGCAGAGGCGGATGCAAGTTGCGACTCTCGTTTAGAAGCCTGTATGGACAATGTAAAACAACACCTTTTGGATGAAGTTAGTATTCCGCAGGTAGAATCAGAGCATGAGTAATACCTTAAGCCATGAGCTATTGAGTGAGCGTTTGAGCGAAGCATTGGCTTCGCTCGATTCAATCCCTGTTGCTCGCGTGACAGGGCGCTTGATTAAAGTAAACGGCTTAATGTTACAAGCCGTTGGGTGCCGGTTTAAACTGGAGCAGCGCTGTCTCGTAGAAACCGCAGAAGGCGACATGATCGAAGCGCAAGTGGTGGGCTTTGAGCACACTATTGCTTACCTAATGCCTATTCGGCGCTTAGGTGGCTTATTTGCTGGTGCGAAAGTCATTCCTCTGGACGGTGACAGTACCGTGCAGTTAAGTGCTCAGTGGTTAGGGCGAGTGCTGAATGGTTTAGGTGAGCCGTTGGATGACGGGGCACCGCTAAAAGGGGGAGATCGTGTTTCACTTGAACCAAAACCGATTAACCCTTTGAAGCGACGTCCTGTTGATACCCCTCTCAACGTTGGCGTGCGAGCGATTAATGGACTATTGACGGTAGGCAAAGGCCAACGTATTGGTTTGATGGCTGGCAGTGGCGTCGGTAAAAGTGTGTTAATGGGGATGATCACCAAAAACACGGAGGCCGATGTAATTGTGGTCGGGCTTATCGGTGAGCGAGGCAGAGAAGTACGTGAGTTCATCGAGAGAAACTTAACCCCAGAAGCGCGCAAGAAAGCGATCATTATCGCGGCTCCTGCTGATGAATCCCCGCTAATGAGGTTAAGAGCGACACTACTTTGTCATCGCGTTTCAGAGTATTTCCGAGACCAAGGCAAAGACGTTCTACTTCTGATGGACTCTCTAACCCGATACGCCATGGCACAACGTGAAATCGCTCTTTCGCTTGGCGAGCCTCCGGCATCTCGCGGTTATCCGCCCTCTGTCTTCAGCGTGTTACCGCAACTCCTTGAGCGTGCGGGCAACAGTGAAAATCAGCACGGTAGCCTAACCGCAATTTATACCGTGTTGGCGGAAGGGGACGACCAGCAAGATCCTGTCGTGGATTCTGCGCGTGCTATCTTAGATGGGCATGTCGTATTATCGCGTCAACTTGCCGAGCAAGGGCACTATCCTGCCATTGATATTAATGCGTCTATTAGCCGTTGTATGAGCACCTGTACACAGGAGGCGCATAGCACGATCGCGAATAATTTCCGCCAGATGTACTCCAACTATCTTCAGGTGAAAGAACTGCTGCCGTTAGGAGGCTATCAACCGGGGCAAGATCCTGAATTAGATCAATCTGTTGCTATGTATCCAAACTTACGTGCGTATTTACAACAAGCCGCCAATGAGTCAGTGGATTACCCAACCAGTTTGACCGAGCTCGCGCAGCTTTTTCAAAGTGCTTAACCAAGTGGGAGTGGTATCGTTGAGATGAAATCCAAGTTAAAAGCAGTGGGTAAGCTGCAACAAATGGAAGAAAAGCAACGTGATCGTGTGGGTCAACAACTTGATGCCATGCGTCAACGTCACTCCCATCTTTCAATGCAGTTGGAACAATTGTCAGCATTGAAAGGCCATGCGGGACAATCAACAAGAACTGTTCCAACACTGACAAGCGCAGCACTGATGAACTTTAATCGTGTCGATCAAATGCTGCAAAAAATGCTTCGCCACCATGAGCATGAACAAGCCGTCATGCAAGCGGAATGCGCGTCTGTACAAAAAACGCTGGAGCACAAACATGCTCGTGTTCAAGGGTTAGAAAAAGTGCTCGAACGATGGCGTACTAAGCAAAATTATGAAAAAGCGAAAAAAGAGCAAAAAATAATAGAAGACATCATCAACTCTCGTGTTAAGCGCAAGATATTATAATGTCTTATCGAAGCTCTTTGGAGCGCGAATAATTTCTGCGGCGTCTTAGCCAACCAAACCAGCCTCCAAGTATGATCATCCCTGCGCCAAGTGCGCCACCACTACTGCCATTATCCTCAAAGCCAGATGTGTTGGTATCTTCTGGTTCAAAGCCGGAATCACCTTCACTATGATAATCTTCTGTGCTTGCTAAGAGAGCATTGTAACGAGTCTTCACTCCCGAGCTGGTTTGGGCTTCAATCCATGTTGTGTAATTTAGAACCTCAGTAAACACACTCGGAATCGCAGCGGATTCACAAACAGAAGAACCATAGCTTACAATACCGATTTGTTGATACATTCCGTTGTTGTCTTGATAGGTGAGAGGGCCACCAGAGTCACCGCTGCAAATACCGGTATAACTGCGCTCAGGAAACCCATTGGCACATAAGCTTTCTTGAGCATTAAACCCGGTCACTAAAGAAGCACATTGCGCATCGGTGAGTGGTTTTACTTCCGCCCATCGCAAATAGTTTGGTCCATTTTCATCGTTGGTCGAGGTTTGCCCTAAACCGAATATCTGATAAACCGATTTGCTGCTGTAATCACCAAAATCTTGCGGCAACGTAATGGATTGAACGTTGTCGGTGATCGGGTGGGTAAGTTCAAGTACGGCGATATCATTAATCCATAAATCACTAGGCTCGTAATTTGGATGGATAGTGATAGAGCGAACATCTTTGAATTCATCAACAAACACATCGTTCATTGTCGGGTTTTTTACTAAGACTCGCAGATCATTGATTGTCCATCCGTCAGAAAAAACACTCGGCTCTACACAATGAGCGGCGGTTAAAATGAAGCGGTCATTAACAACAGTTCCGCCACAGATGTTGGCAAATTGATTAGCGCCAGTTTTGTGTAGAATGAGTCGTGCGAAAAAGGGCAATTGATTTTGAGTGGCTTGTTGGCCGCCTATGATTGCCGTTGAGATGCCTTGCTCTGAATGAGCGTCTTCACTTTCAGCGACTGCACTCATGGGTACTGCGAGGCAGAGTACGCTTAACCATATTTGATACCGCTTCATAAACCATCCTTGGATGAAAAGTGCTCTTTCTAACTTTATACTAATTTTTCAATGAATGTGCTTAACAAAAGGTTTCTTTAATTGAATGATTGTTGCAACCACGAGCGCAGAAGGTGAAACGATTCCAGCTTTAGCTTGTGTGGTGGGCAAACAAAGTAAAACTGTTGGTTAGGATTAATGACGGGTTTACCCAGCTCGATTAACTGGCCATATTTGATGTCATCTTTCACAAACAAGCGATGAGTCACCAATAAGCCTAAACGACGAGTCGTCGCCTGCACGGCTTGTATCGACATATTAAAAGTGATTGGTTTTTTGCTTTTAGGTCGCAGGATGCCAGTCGCATTCTGCCACACGTTCCAGTCATTTTTTCTTCGTTCGTTAGTGACTTCAATGATGGGATACTGCTTTAACAGTTGAGCTATATTTGAGTCATTCGTCTTAGCTATCAATTCAGGGCTACACACCAAAACCAGTTCATCTTCACTGAGCTTTTCACAGTAATAATCTTGCCATTCCTCGGTGTTTCCATGCACGAGGGCAGCGTCGATACCTTCTTGCTCTAGATTAAACCTGCCAGACAGGTTTGATAAACGAACGTCTAATTGCGGAGCAAAGTCCTGCAAACTCGACATTCGCGGAATCCACCAATGCAGCGCCAAGGAATTCACCATATTCAGCGTAATACGTTGCAAGTTTTGGTCTTGGATTAGCGCTTCTGTGGCATCGACAATTTGTTCTAAAGCTGGCGCAACCTTTCGATAATATTTTTTACCGTCAGCATTAAGTTGAACTTGTCTGCCTACGCGATCAAACAGAGGTTTGTTGACCTGAGTCTCCAGTGATTTTATCGCCTGACTCACCGCCGAATGACTCACACTTAATATCTGCGCTGCTTCTGTCATGCTGCCAGATTCCGCCACAGCGACAAATGCATAGATGGATTTTAGAGGGACTAATTTACGCATATTTTAGAAACCGTAACATGATGAGAGGTAAGTTAACCTGTAAGTTTTTCTTACATTAATGGTTAATATTACTCGCTATTTACAATAAGTGATATCTCATAAAATACTCCACATATTAAGGAGTATCGAATGAATGCAGTAAATAAATCTATCCTTTTCATGCTGATGTCTACGTTAAGCTTATCTGTTACTGGGTTGTTAGCAAAGCAGTTGACAGGTGAACTTTCCGTCACACTGTTTAGTTTCTTACGCTTTTTGGCTCCTGCACTTATTTTGCTTGTCTTACTTCGTTTCAAAAATCTTACCTTTCCTAAAGCTGGGACGTTAAAACCGATTTTGCTTCGCGCCTTCTGTATCGGCTTATCACAGTTGTGTTTCATCGCGTCACTACAAACGTTAACGCTGGTAGAAGGGGTGGTATTGTTTGCCACTGGCCCATTATTTATTCCTTTGGTTGAAAAGCTGTTTATGGGAGCACACATTCGCGTTTCAACATTGGCTGCTTTAGCAATGGCGTTTACTGGAGTGGTTATGTTGGCGGGAGTTGATGGGGAGTTTACTTGGCGCTCGGATTTATTACTCGGTCTAGCTGGTGGACTCTTCAATTCCGGCTCTCAGCTTACGCTATATAAAGTGAGTAAAACTGATATGTCGCCATTAGAAATCAACTTTTGGGCGTTTGGGTTTGCTGCCGTATTTCTGTTACCGCTAACGTTGTTTAACGACATCGATGTTTTACTCAAAGCCAATGTGATGGAATCTACTGTTTCTTCTAATATGCTGTGGCTCGGCGTGATGTCCCTGATGATCATTAACACCCAAGTTTTCCGCTCCAAAGCGTATCAACTGGCAAGCAGCGGCTCTCAACTTGCACCACTTATTTTTACTAACCTACTGTTCACTGCGGTTTGGCAGAGTGCGTTTTTCGATGACCGAATGAGCCAAAGCCAAACTATCGGGATGAGTTTAATCGTGCTCGCAACCATACTGAACACATGTTGGGTTCGCTTTACGGCGCATCGTGGTGGCAGGTTACAAGCGAGAACTTCTTAGCCTGTCGGAAAATAGAGGATTAAGTTAGGCAAATCAGAGGTGTGGTTTGATTTTTTCTGACAATGAACTAGCGTCAAGAAAGGTTCAGGGAGAGAAATAATGCTTACGCTAAATTATTACGTCGAAATTTCAGCTACACCGCAACGGGTGTGGGAAGTGCTAACCGATGCTGAGTTATACAAACGCTGGGCACAGGCTTTCTCACCCCAGTCTCAATTTGATGGGATATGGGAAGAAGGGCAAGACATCACTTTTTTTGATCCCGATATGGGCGGAACGCGAGCGACTATCGATATCGTGCAACCGCAACAGCGCCTTGAATTTCATCACATTGCCATTTTTAATCCGGATAATAGGCAGCAACTGGATGGAGATTTAGCATCTAAGTGGATTGGATCACGAGAGATCTATCAGATCGACACCAACAGTGATCGTTTGTTACTCAATGTCACCATTCATACGCACAGCGACTTTGTTTCTATGTTTAATCACGGATGGGAAAAAGCGTTGCCCCTAATAAAAGCCATCAGTGAGGAGCAAGCTTAAGTCTGATACTCATCTTGGGCTGACGGTACGTCACGTGTAGGTATACAATAGCACGCAAGATAGCGCACCTAAGAGAGTGGATGATGGAATTTAAAGTTGATACCCATACACATACGTACGCCAGTGGTCATGCGTACAGCACCTTGATTGAAAATGCAAAATTGGCGAAAGAGAACGGCTTGGATATGTTCTGTACGACTGATCACGCAGAATCAATGCCGGGCGCGCCGCATTACTGGTTTTTCTCCAACCAAAAAATCCTGCCTCGATTTTTAGACGGTATCGCGATCATTCGGGGTGTGGAATCCAACATTCTTAATACCGAAGGCGACATCGATATTCCGCTGAGTGTCGATCGTAACCTAGATTGGGTTATTGCAAGTTTCCATGAACCTGTTTTTCGTCCTGCAAACAAAGAAACTCATACGGAAGCGCTCATTAATGTGATTCAAAACGGTCGTATTGATGCGCTTGGCCATCTTGGGAATCCAAATTTCGACTTTGATTTTCAGGCCGTTTTAGCGTGCGCGAAAGAGTATAATGTTGCGATTGAAATCAATAACACCACGCTAAAAGGGAATAGCCGAGTGGGTAGTGTAGACCGTTGCCACGAGATTGCACAAATCGGTAAAGAGCTTGGCGTCTTCTTCACAACAGGAAGTGATGCACATTTCTGTCATGATGTTGGTAATCTGGATTTGGTTGGAGAGCTAATGGATAAAGTGGGTATCGATAGCAAAAAAGTGATTACTCACACCGCTCAGCAGTTTTTGTCTTTCTTAGCTCTGAGAGGCCGTAAGCCAATTCCAGAGTATGACGACATTCGCAACGCATAAACTTGATTACATTTTAGGTATGCACCTGGCGTAAGATTGCTTTACACTGCGACCCGGAAATACTCAACTAAGCTAGTTTGTCGCCTTTTATGGCGTGGGTTACTTGGGTAAATAAAGCCGACACAGAATTCGGCACTATAAATGGAGAAGTGAAAATGTTACGTCCTTTAGTCCTAGGGTGTGCGATTGCGTTTGGCTCAACATACGCAATGGCGGAAGCGGTTGATTTAAAACAAAACATGAAGCAGATGAAGATGGAATTCAAACAGGCGGCAGAAGCGTCGGATGTTGAAACCATGAAGTCTGCAATTGATAGCTTGCAAGCAATCGTCGAGCAATCTAAGCGCGGTAACTATCCACCAGAGAAATTCGATACCTACTTAGAAGGCTTTAATAAACTAACGGTAACGTTAGACAAGATTGAAGCAGACTTAGACGCTGGTAACCTGCAAGACGCGAAAGCACAATTACGTGAAATTGATAGCCTACGTGAAGAATACCATGACAAGCGTAACCCAAGTATTTGGAGTAAGCTGTTCGGCTAATCGCGATAAAAGCTGACAATAGAATATGAAAATAGCCTGCCGTTTTGGTGGGCTTTTTTGTGTCTGTCAATTGCGTTATTGAAGAAAAGCTGTGAGGTGGCAACCACTTATTGATCCTGTTTTTGAGCTAGCACTCAGAATTAGTTACGCTGAATTAAATTTGTTAAGTCACCGTTATGCGTAGATTAATTCCTTTTTATCGCTCCATGCTATTTGCTAGTGCTCTAAGTTGGGTGCTAGTGACCCTGATGCCTGTTATCAATGCTCATGGTAACAGCATGGGTGTGTGGGCGACGCTATGTACGCTTAACGGTTTTGAATTGGTTCAAATCGAAGAAAGTGACAATGCCGTCAGCCATAAAGGCAAACCTTGTCCTTTTAGCCACTTCTCGACTTTTCATCATGATTCACTTCCAACTACACCAATACTTCCACAACTGAGCTTGGTCATTTCTGAAAGCTACACTTTTTTGGCTCTAAGTGTACGATTTGAAACGCCAGTTCCTCGTGCCCCACCAAAGTTAGCGTTGATAAACTTCTAGCGGCAAGCCATCAGGATCTTTAAAAAAGGTAAACGCTTTGCCTGTAAATTCATCGATGCGAATGGGCTCTACCTCAATTTCTCTCGCTTCTAAATATTCTTTAACATGCTCAACATCATCCACTTGAAAAGCAAGGTGGCGTAACCCCTGAGCTTCAGGAAAGCTCGGTCTCTCTGGTGCGTCCGGAAAGCTAAACAATTCAACTTGGCTGCCGTCAGGTAAAGCGAGGTCAAGCTTGTAGGAGTCTCTGGCTTCACGATAATTTTCAGCAATGACTTTTAGCCCTAACAATTCGGTGTAAAAGCGTTTTGACCTTGGATAATCACTGCAAATGATCGCAACGTGATGAATGGCATTAAACATGGTTAACCTCTTCAAACATGGCTCGTATCCTCAAGCATGGTTAGTGTCCTCGGAGACTAAATGCTCCTTAACGAAGTCGATAAACACGCGCAGGCGAGCAGGCATATATTTGGTTTGTGCATACTGCATCGCGATAGCGCCGTGGTAGTTACTCTTGATCATCCAGTCCGGTAGCACCTCTACCACTTCTCCTTGCTCTAACGCGTCTTTGATCACGAAGTCATGGAAGATCCCAATTCCCAAGCCAGACTTAACGCCATTTAAGCGCATTTGTGAATGGTTGACGGCATAACGGCCACTCACTGCAATGGAGTGGAACGCTTCCTCTTTAAAGAACGACCAGATGTTGTCTTTGTCGTTCTCTGCAAGGTAAATACAGTCGTGCTGCTCAAGCTCGGTTGGGTGCTCAGGCATACCGTGTTTGGTGAGGTAATCTGGAGAAGCACATAAAACAAGATTGGTTTTGCTGATCTCTTTGAGTACCAGATTCTCATCGGGTTTGTCGGTGAGCTTAAAGGCGACATCAATACCTTGGCGGAACAGATCGATCTCACCATCTGCTGCACGCAGTTTAAGCTGAATATTTGGATAACGTTCTAGGAATGGCAACACAAACGGTTGAAGCACCGAATTAAGAAATGCTTCGGGGGCTGCCACTGTGAGTGCGCCTGTTGGCTCGGCATGATCTTCCGCTGATAGCTCAACGGCTTGCTGCGCGGCATTCACCATTGCGATGCTTTGGTCGTAAACCTTTTGCCCAGCTTGAGTGATGATCAATTTACGAGTCGTGCGCTCAAACAATTTGACCGAGAGCGCTTGCTCTAGTCGGGTGATCAACTTACTTAAAGCCGATGGCGTCACGCCGAGTTGTTTGGCTGCAGCGGTAAAACTGCCTTCGTTTACCACCAAGATAAACGAAGCAAGATCAGGAAGTAGGGCAATGAGTTTTGGATTAACCATAATTGTTCAGTTCTGCGCAGCGGAATAACGATATTGTCTGGTTCGGTTTCACGAGGTTCAAGTGTCACCGTCTCGCTTTAACGATATTTTGCCAAAAATGCATTGAGTGCAGGCAAGCCAGATTCACCAGTATGGTATTGCTGCCAACAGTGATAAATGGCCGTTTCGTGGTCTGCAATCAATTCGATAGCTTCTCGCTCAGCGATTGAATACTGTTTTGAAGCTTTCACTTCTTCATGCCACTCTCGATATTTGACCTCATAAGGCTCCACCCATTTCAGAAGAGTCGCCACCAACTCTTGCCATGGTAAACCAATCCACTTGGTTGCATCTGCCAAGCCTTTATCCAGCATCTCTTGGTGTCGATTTTCGATATCCATGCCATTTGTTAGCAGCACGGGTTTGAGCTTTTCTGCGGTGAGTTCTTCCACTTCAATAAAGGTCTGCCACAGTGTTTGTTGTTCACTTTGGGCGCAATGGCTCAAGTAGTGGTTGAAAAAAGCGATGCCGTAGATTTCGCCATAGTAGGCAGACAGAACGTTATGAATCATGGTGAGAATTGTGATTTAAACAGGGAATACCGTATTGTAGGAGGGGAGCGCGCGAAGTGTAAACACCTGATTAAGAGTAAAAAAGTGCTGCTGATAGAATTCGAACAGAACTTGTGAGAATTTTATGAGAATTCGATGAAGTTACTGATAGATTTGCTCGTCATTCTTAGAGGCAAGAACGCAAAACGTTCGAAACGTAATGCTTAACCTACTCAAGTCACGAACAAAGAAGTAAAGCCGTACAGATGGGCTTGGGTAGTTCAACCCTCATTAAAGGATGGAATCACAATGAAAAAACGTACCCAACTCGGACTCGTCATGACTTCAGTCGCTATGGCACTAGGCGCTGCATCAGTGAATGCGGCGGAATTGGAAATTACCGTGACAAACGCAACCAAAGGCATCTACTTTACACCACTTATTGTTGCTGCACATGGCTCTGACCTTCAAATGTTCAGAACGGGCCAAGCAGCAACGTCAGAACTAGAAGCCATGGCAGAAGGTGGTGATATCTCTGGTCTTGCTAGTGTGATTGGTAACGCTGGTGGTGCGGTGGTTGAGAATCCTGCTGGTGGCATTTTGAATCCGGGTGTTGCAACCACCTTCACCTTGGACAGTGGCGACCACGGTTATCTTTCTTTGAGCGCGATGCTGCTGCCAACCAATGACGGTTTCGTCGGTCTAGATAGCTGGAAGATTCCAACGGAAGCGGGTACATACCGAGCAACGCTAAGAAGTTACGATGCTGGTACAGAAGCGAACGATGAGCTTGCGTCTAGCATGCCAAACCCACCTTTCATTACCTTTGGTACTGGCGGCACAGGCGTTGAAGTAACGGTAACTAACGATAAAGTCCACGTGCATCCGGGTAACCTTGGTGATAGCGACCCAACTGGCGGCATCAGTGACCTAGACAGCAGCAGCCATCGTTGGTTAAACCCAGTCGCAACCATCACAATCGTTGTGAAGTAAGGGGGATGTATGAAAGTCAGAATCTTACTAGTAGCAGCTTCAGTCGGCTTGCTCGCCGGTTGTCCAAGCGATGATGATAACGACGTAGTGAAATCGTACCGCTACACCATCAACGTGGCGAACTTGACTGCGAATCAACCAATGTCTCCGCTTGCGGTACTCACTCACAATGGTGACTACCAATTGTTTGAAATTGGACAAGCCGCATCTGTTGAACTTGAGCACCTTGCCGAAGGCGGTAGTAACGCTGAGCTGATTGAGTTGATGAACAGCAATGACAGTGTTTACCAAGGTATTTCGGGCAATGGATTGGTGTTGCCGGGTGCATCGGACGAAGTCACCATCACGGTTGACCCAAGTCGTTACGGTTACTTGTCTGTGGCGTCTATGTTCGTGAATACCAACGATGCCTTTGTTGGCGAAACGGGACTATCGCTCAAATCGCTCGCAGTGGGTGAAAGTTATGAAATGAGCATGAACGTTTGGGATTCCGGCACGGAACTTAACGATGAGCTTGCCGCAACCATTCCGGGCCCAGCAGGTGGCGGTGAGGGCTTCAATGCCGCACGTAATGACAGCAATGACGTTGTTGCATTCCATGCGGGGGTTGTTAGCCAAGATGATGGATTAGCAAACTCAGCACTTTCTGCGAACCATCGTTTCCTGAACCCAGGTGCGAAAGTCACCATCACTCGAGTCGAGTAACACAGGCTCCGATGACGTCTCCTTTCCAAAGCGCTTTATCCCTTATGGCGTCATCGGAACCTTTTTATTACCTAAGGTGATACTCGCTGAATATAGCAGTAAGGGAGCACTTGGTGATATGAAAGAAATGTTAGTTTGTTCCGGTCATGTGCAGAGTGGCTTTACGTAAGTTAGGGAAAGGATCATGGAACGACAAGCTAGCTATTTATCGGCGAAGATTTTACTGGTGGAAGATGACGATGATTTGGCAGAACTGGTTCAGATGCATCTTAAGTTTCAAGGACACCAAGTGTCGCGAGCAACAAATGTCGCCGATGCTAAAGCGCAATATCAGCAACACCCCTTTGATTTATTGATCCTTGACCGAGGTTTACCAGATGGTGATGGCCTAGACATCTGCCATTATTTGCGTCAGCAACAAGATTGGATCCCAGTGCTTATGTTGACAGCCAGAGACGGTGAAATGGACAAGGTTGACGGTTTAGAAGCGGGAGTGGATGATTACATTACCAAGCCATTTAGCGTATTAGAATTCCAAGCGCGAGTACGTAACGTGCTGCGCCGAGTCAGTCAAACCGCAGAGGCCAAAGTAGCAAATGAAGTCCTCGACGATGCGATGGATTTTGGTCCGCTGAGAATCATTCCGGAGTTGCACAAAGTATCCCTAAACGACAAGGATGTCACTCTTACCGCGACAGAGTTTACTTTGCTGCAGTTTCTCGCGACTCGTCCGGGCAGAGTGTACAGTAAAGATGAATTGCTCGATCACGTATGGAACACCAGTCATTCTGGTTATCACCATACGGTGTGTAGCACCATAAACCGTTTACGCAGCAAGCTGTCTTTGTCTGATTCAGATCATCACTTCATCCAAACGGTGTGGGGGGTTGGGTATAAGTTTCAACCAAGACACTAGTGCAAGAAAGTAAGACAAGGTAGTAAGTCGGCAGTTGTTTCACCGTCATTTTTCAATCATCACGGTTGTTTCAAAAACATCGCTGTTTAAGGAGGCGATAGGATGAGCTTCAAATCTCGCTTAGTGGTATTTACCAGCTTGTGGTTCTGCCTCGCGGCGGTGGTGATTGCACTGACTTACAATTGGCAAAAAGAAACCATTGAGTTACGCACTAAGCAAAGCCTGCACAAAGAGCTAGCCAGCCACATGCGCGATGATAATCCGCTGATGATTGGTACGGATTACAACCCTAAAGCGCTCAAGTCGATCTTTCATACCCTTATGCTGATCGGCCCTGATTTTGAAATCTATTTCCTCGATAGCCAAGGCAATATCACCACCCATGCTGCGCCAGATGGGGCAAAGCTTATGGACTCGGTGGATCTGAACCCCATTCAGCAATTCTTAAACAACGAACCGCTTCCCATCTTAGGCGAAGATCCTCGTAATCGCGGTGAACACAAAGTGTTTTCTGTTGCGGCGATAGAGGAATTAGGCTCTACGGTCGGTTATCTCTATGTGGTGATTGGCA
Source organism: Vibrio sp. D3 (assembly GCF_043995865.1). NCBI lineage: Bacteria > Pseudomonadati > Pseudomonadota > Gammaproteobacteria > Vibrionales > Vibrionaceae > Vibrio > Vibrio sp. D3. The sequence goes on from NZ_CP171886.1 coordinate 1,404,208, forward strand.
GTACCCGACATGACGCCATTGCTAATGCGCAAGTCGATACCCCTTACATCGCGCTGGCAGGATTGGTCTTAGTGTCCATTTTAGGCTTTGCTCTAGGGGCTTATGTGCTGGTGAAACGTAGCCTATTGAACCCGATTGAGCGCGTGACCAAGCAACTTCAACAGCAAGCCGAACATGATTTTCACCTGCAACCTGACTTTACTCACCAAGTGCCGGAACTCGTGCCGATTGCGCACTCTTATCAGATGATGGCGAAGCACATTCAGCAGCAGTTTTTACAGTTGGAGTATCAGTCTTCTCATCGTCGTCAGAGCTTGTTGCAGCTCAGTCATGATTTAAAAACGCCGTTATCGAGCGTGCTTGGCTATCTAGAAACGTGGCGTTTGCAACATCCGGAATCCGATCCTTTGATTGAGGTCGCTTTCCGAAATTGTGAGAAGCTCTCAACTCAATTGCATGCTTTATTAGACGCCGCGCGTAAAGAGGAACCAATGCCAAACTACGAATACCGCCCCATAGATCTTGGCGCGTTGATGGCAGAATGTGCCGAGACGATGCAGAGCCAGTTTTCTCGTAAAGAAGTGGTGTTGAAAGTGGATATCGATAGCGAGATTCAAACTGTGGGTGATAAAGGACTCTTAGAGCGGTTGGTATTGAACCTGCTTGAAAATGCGTTGCGCCACAGCCCAATCGGCTCGGAAGTGCATTGCCAAGCGCATTTGAGTGAGGATAAGTCGCGAATCCTGTTCACTTTTGTCAACCGAATTGATAAAGATGCCGTCGGTGGCGCATTAGGAATTGGTACAAAGATAGTGCAGTCAATTTTAATTTTGCACCACAGCTACTTAGAGACGTGTGAGACGGACACTGAGTATCAACAAAAATTCGCACTTCTCGCTGCCTGAGGAGAAGCGCGAATTTGGCTTATCGAATGACTACTTAATAACGCCACATACAACGCGCGCACCGCCGCCGCCTAATTTAGCAGGATGGTCGGAATGATTGTCACCACCAGCATGAATCATTAATGCTCGGCCTTTTAAATCTGATAATTTTAGGCGAGGCGCGACAACGGGCTGATTAGCATTACCATCCATGTCCACGTAGAGTGGAGGCAGGTCGCCTAAATGATTGTCATCGGTCCAAGGGTAGCCATGTTTCCCTGTGTTGCTGGGGTCATAGTGACCACCTGCTGCACCGCCAAGGACGGTTTTGCCATTCTTCTCCGCGCTATCGCACGATGGATTAGTGTGAACATGGAAACCGTGCACCCCTGATGACAAACCTGATAACTGAGGCATAAATACCACGCCATAGTCACTTTGTGAAATCTCAATGGTGCCAGCGCTTTTCTTGCTGTTGAGATCGGTCATCGCGACAGTCTGCGCAAGTACGTTAGGAGCGGCTACGAGAGTGGCAGCAACTGAAATGCATAGCAATCCTTTTAACATGGGACTTCCTTCTTTTTGGTTGTACGCTCAAGCACATATTAGTGAAAACTTCTCTTCCTTATGTCTGTTGAGCGGTGGGTTTATGTCAGAGAGTGATGTGTCTCACTCTATGGTCTTAAACTGGTATCTATCTGCGAAACCAGCTCTCCATTATTAAGACTTAACATATTGAGATTGTTCAGATATAAAAAGAATAGACGTCAATCAAAAAATAGCCTGAATATTTTTAAATTAACGCAAAGTTAAATTTTTAATGACTTTATAACAAAGCTCATAATTGTTTTATAAAGAAGTTGTCGGAATTGTCTTCTATAAAAAATAATCAATTTAATGAATATTTTAATGTGAATATGGTTGTTTATAGGTTTGTGGTCAAACTGTTGCTTATATCATCAAATAAGATAAAAAATTGGAACTAAAGTCACTTAATGGCAGAGGAAAAAATTAAACTCTGGTTTTAATGGGTAATAATGTTTTAGTAACAGATAGTTACGCACTTAAAATTAATAATATGGCTAATTTCCGACAAGGATTGAAAAAGATGAAAGACAAGGAATCTATTCAGACTAATAGCAGCCGCCGTAATTTTCTGAAAGGCGCAACAGGAGCTGTTGTTGCTGGTGTGAGTGCTTCCGCTTTCTCGGGCGCAGTTCAAGCACGAGAACAGAAAATTGATTGGAGCAGCCGCGGGCTAGGTAGAAAACACGATAAGCGCTTTTGGCGTAAAGTGCAACGACAGTTCGTTTTGGATAAACGTACGACTTACATGAACATTGGCACAACGGGTTCTATGCCAAGACAAGTTCTTCAAGATTACGAGCATAACAACAAGTTGGTGGCTAAGTATCCTTGGGATATGAAGGGCAAATTTGGCTCTTGGCCTTATGTCTCTGAGATGGTTCAAGAAGTAGCGCCTGGCTTTGGTGCTAACCCAGAAGAAATCATTCTCAGCCGCAATACTACTGATGGTCTATGTTCGATCATTAACGGCTTACACTTTGAACCAGGCGATGTGATTCTAACGACGCACCATGAGCATATGGCTGCAACATCACCGATGAACGTCGCAAAACATCGTTTTGGCGTCGATGTTGTTGAAATTCAACTACCAGTATTTACCGGTACTGAAGACGTTTCTGAACAAGATTACATCCAAGCTTTCCGCGACGCGCTTGATGCGCATCAAAACGTTCGCCTCATCATGTTCTCTCATATCACCTATAAAACGGGAACGGCGTTACCAGCCAAAGCCATTTGTGCTTTAGCGAAAGAATATGGTGTGCCTACGCTTGTAGATGGAGCGCATACTGTCGGTATGTTTGACCTCGATTTCCATGATATGGACTGTGATTTCTATGCAGGTTCTGGTCACAAATGGCAGTGTGGTCCTGGCGCAACCGGTATTTTGTACGTACGTGATAACGCCAATCGCTTGAATGAGTATTGGAGTGATCGTGAAAACCCGTTGTGGTTGATCAACTCTTCACTTTCTCATGCGGATTACTTAGGCAAGCAGTTACAGATGCAGTACATCGGGAACGACAACTATCCTGCGAAACAAGCGTTAGTTGATAGCTGCAAAATGTGGGATGAGATTGGTCGTGACCGCATTGAGGAACGTGTTCTAAGTCTTGGTAGTTTGTGTAAAACCTTACTACAAGAGTACTTGCCACAAGCCCAAATGTACTCGCCAAACGTGGAAGGTTTAACGAGTGGCTTAACCACAGTTAACCCATTCTCTGATGTGACGAATGAAGACATATTGACTGAATTCAGAGATCGTCTGCGTGAAGAATATGGCTATATCATTCGAACAACCAGCTTTAAGCTGCATAAAGATGATGACTTTGATACTTACGCACTCCGTATCTCCACGCACTTGTTCCATGACGAGCAGGATGTTGAAGGGCTCGTGGTGGCGATGACGAATTTGTATTACTCGTCGTTCTAACATCGTTGTTTATCACTCAAGCGCCCATGATTGGGCGCTTTGTGAAAGGTAAGGATATTATTATGTCAGTCAAAACATTCAAAAGAACTTTAGCGGCGATGGCGCTTATGGCGGCCTCTGTTATGTCCTCTTCCGCTTGGTCAGACGACTTACAACAGATCCGTGATCGCGGAGTGTTGCGCCATATTGGTGTGCCGTACGCTAACTTCGTTTCTTATATTGAACAAGGTGAAGTGGAAACCTTGACTGGCTTAGATGTAGAGATAGTAAAAGGCTTTGCCAAGTCGTTGGGCGTTAAGTACCAATATGTTCCAGCTCAGTGGAGCGATATGATCGGTAAGCTGACGGGCCAAGATGTTCAATACCATAATAAGCAAGCCGTCGTGGGAGAAAGTGTTCCAATCGAGGGGGACTTGATCGCAAATGGCGTTACCATTCTTGACTGGCGTTCTGAAGTTTTAGACTTTTCACAAGATTACTTCCCGTCAGGTGTTTGGTTAGTTTCCAGAACAGATTCCACGCTGAGTCCGATTAAACCCAGTGGTTCGGTTGATGAAGATGTAAAAACCGTCAAGCAGCTTATTCATGGTCGCGAAGTGTTAGCGTTGGAGCACTCTTGCTTGGACCCTAACCTTTATGACTTATATGACACAGGCGCAAAAGTCATACTGCCTGATGGGGCTCGTCTTCTTAATGAGATGGTGCCAGCGATAATGAAAAATGATGCGGAAAGCACATTACTAGACGTCGCCGATACGTTAATTGCATTAGAAAAATGGCCAGGTGAAATAAAAGTCATTGGTCCAGTATCCGAAAATCAGAAAATGGCTGTTGCATTCCGGAAAAACTCGCCGGAATTACGCAAAGCATTTGATCGTTATTTAGATTCAATAAAGAAAGATGGAACCTACGAAAAATTAGTAAAAAAATACTACCCATCTATTTACTACTTTTATAACGATTACTTCATAGAAGATAGTAAGAAAATCCGATGAAAAAGGCCGTTAAAAAAATATCCAGTAAAAAATTTATTGCAATAAGCGCAATATTAGTCTCTATTTATTTAGCTATGCTTATTGTTGTGACAAGTTTGGGGCAAAATAAATTAAAAGAATCCCAGCATAGGGAACTCGGTTTAAAAGTAAAAAGTTACGCAAGCACACTCGATAATTTATTTACCATTGCTAGTGAAGATGTTGATAATTTATCTACAGATAAAACAGTACAAACATTCTTTGCTAATTTAGCCTCTGGCATGTCAATGGAGTACGGATTAGGAGCGAGTTTAATTAACTTGAAGCGTCGTTTCGATGAAAAGATAGATGGTAAGTTAATTAATAGCAGCCAAATCTATAAAAAGCTCACACTGGTAGGCAGTGATGGCACAACGATTGTCACGACGGGCTCTGAAGACAACATAGAGCATAAGATGGATATCCAAACCTTAATGACTCAACATGGGCATCCCGAAGAGGTTTGTGCAACTCGATATAACGACGACGTGCGTATTCAAGTCATCAAGCAAGTTAAGTTCTCTGGAAAGCCAGTTGCCTTTCTAATTGCAGATCTCAATAAAAACATTGTTATTGATCAGCTCACTAATCAAGAGCACGAAGACAGTTATAGCCGGATGGTGCTCAAAATAAAAGACGTTGAGATGGTCGTATGGGATACAATAAATAAAACGTCTTCTCATAATAAAGATGAGAATTATTTAATATCTGAAGCCGTTGATGGAAAGATATATTTTGAAGTGCCTGTTGAAAAACATCACTTCAAACTTATGGCTTGGTTTGAGCCTTTGAGTGAGCGAGATATTTTCACATCACGGATCTTCATTCTCGGTTTGAGTATTCTTGCTGTTATGGTTGTTATTGCGCTGTGTTATGCGTTCATTACAAACAATAATAGAATTGAATTGAAAATTAAACTTGAAGAAGAGAAAAAGCGAAAAGACATTCTTTCTCAACAGAACCAAAAACTAACTAACGAAATTGAACGCCGAAAAGCGTCTGAAAAAGAACTCGCCTTCCAAGCTAAATACGATACGTTGACTAACTTGCCTAATCGCAGCTACGGTTCTGAGAGACTGGCTTTGGAGTTGATTAGAGCGTCACGTAGTGGTTCAAAAGTATTGGTCATGTTTATTGATTTAGACCACTTTAAGCAGATTAACGATTCAATGGGTCACTTTGTTGGCGACGAGATCCTTAAACTTAGTGCTCAACGACTGCATCAAGTCGCGAGAAAAACAGACTTACTGGCGAGAATTGGTGGGGATGAGTTTTTATTAGTGATTCCTGACTTGCCTGATAATGACACCGCGAAGCGCGTTGCTTCAAGCGTGCTTTCGGCGTTTAACGATCCATTTGTATGGAACAACCATGAATTCTTCTTGAGTAGCAGCGTCGGAATGTCCGTATTTCCGGATGATGGAGATAATGCCGAGCAGCTCCTCGCGTGTGCTGACATGGCGATGTATCGCGTGAAGCAAGATGGACGCGATGCCTTCTGTTTTTATAACCACAATATGAACCAAGACTTGCAACGCTATTTGGATTTGGAAAATCGACTAAGAAATGCCATCTCTAGTCAATTACTAGAGTTGTATTATCAACCTATTATTGAGCTGAGCAGTGGTAAAATTGTTGGCGCAGAAGCGTTAATGCGTTGGAATGATGAGAAGTACGGATTCGTAAATCCTGAAGAGTTTATCTCTATTGCTGAGAAAAATGGCTTGATTCATCAAATTGGTGAATTCGCTATCCAGCAAGCGTGCCGCCAAGCGGCGCAATGGCAAAATCTGACGCCGCTGTTTGTTTCTGTGAATTTCTCCAGTGTTCAATTTAGGTATTGTGATCGCTTACTTGCGTTTATTAAGAAGAGCCTTGAGGAATCTGGTCTTCCATCAGATAAGTTCGATATTGAGGTGACAGAGAGCCTTCTCTTTAACCACGACTCAGAGCTATTAGACATGCTCAATAACTTAAGAGCGTTAGGCACTAAGCTTACCATCGATGACTTTGGTACTGGTTATTCTGCGTTGAGTTACTTACAGAAATTTCCGTTCGATCGCCTTAAGATTGATCGCAGCTTTATGCAAAATATGTTCGAAAACGACTCCGATCGTGAGCTCGTCAACGTGATCATTGCAATGGCGAAAGCGCTGAACCTTAAGATTGTCGCTGAAGGCATTGAAGAACAGCGTCATGTCGATTATCTAAAAGACTTAAACTGTGAGTTCGGGCAAGGTTTCCACTATAGCCGCCCGTTACCAGCTAAAGACTTTGAAGCACTACTTAAACAACCAACTGGGCGATAACTCCTTTTATTACAATATTATAGGAAAGCATTAATTGAATTCGTGCCTTGAATTCATTAATGCTTTTCCACCTTAAGGGATAATCCTTCTTCCTTCCTTGAATTACACTACAATTAATTGATGAGTCATAGCCCGTGATGCCCGTCACATAAAGGCTCAACCTAATTCTAAACGAGTAAATACTCGCCAAAATAACCAGGAAGGAATTTCAAATGTCTTCTGCATTCTACCAACAGATTCAGCAGCAAATTGAAGAAGTGAAGGCTGAAGGTCTTTACAAATCAGAGCGCGTAATCACGTCTCAGCAGCAAGCGGCTGTTAAAATCTCTACCGGTGAAGAAGTATTAAACTTCTGTGCAAACAACTACCTTGGTCTTGCTAACCATCCTGCGCTAATTGAAGTGGGTAAAGCGGGTATGGACGAACACGGCTTTGGTATGGCTTCAGTACGTTTCATCTGTGGTACTCAAGACATCCACAAAGAGCTTGAGCAGAAGTTGTCTAAGTTCCTAGGTAAAGAAGATACGATTCTTTACACCTCTTGCTTCGATGCAAACGCAGGTCTGTTTGAAACCATTCTCGGTAAAGAAGACGCAATTATTTCAGACGCACTAAACCACGCGTCAATCATCGACGGTGTTCGTCTATGTAAAGCAATGCGCTTCCGTTACTCAAATAACAACATGGAAGAGCTAGAGCAACAACTGATTGCTGCGAAAGAAGCAGGCGCACGCCACATTCTTATCGTTACTGACGGCGTGTTCTCAATGGACGGCGTAGTGGCGAACCTTCCAGCTATTTGTGACCTAGCTGAAAAATACGGCGCACTGACCATGGTTGATGACTCTCACGCGGTTGGCTTCATGGGTAAAACGGGTGCAGGTACGCACGAATACCACAACGTGGTTGACCGTATCGACATCATTACAGGTACGCTAGGTAAAGCAATGGGTGGCGCTTCAGGCGGTTACACGTCTGGTAAAGCGGAAGTGATCGACTGGTTACGTCAGCGTTCTCGTCCATACCTATTCTCTAACTCTGTTGCACCAGCAATCGTAAGCGCTTCTATCCGCGTTCTAGATCTACTAGAAGAGAGCGGTGACCTACGTGACCGTCTATGGGAAAACGCAGCACACTTCCGCGCACGTATGGAAGCTGCTGGTTTCACAATGGGCGGCGCTGACCATGCGATCATTCCAATCATGTTAGGTGATGCGAAAGTGGCAGCAGAATTTGCTGAGCGAGCACTAGAGAAAGGCATCTACGTAATCGGCTTCTCATTCCCTGTGGTACCAAAGGGCCAAGCGCGTATCCGTACTCAAATGTCAGCAGCGCATTCTCGTGAGCAGCTAGATCGTGCAATTGATGCGTTCATCGAAGTTGGTAAGGACATGGGTCTTATTTAAGACTCTAGGTCCTAGATAATAGGGCCTTTAATGAAGGTTACATTATGAAAATTAAAGCATTATCAAAGCTAAAGCCTGAAGAAGGCATCTGGATGACTGAGGTTGATAAACCTGAAGTTGGCCATAACGATATTCTGATCAAAATTAAGAAAACCGCTATCTGTGGTACAGACGTACACATCTACAACTGGGACGAATGGTCACAAAAGACAATTCCAGTGCCTATGGTTGTCGGTCACGAATACGTGGGTGAAGTGGTTGCGATTGGTCAGGAAGTTCGTGGCTTTGAAATCGGTGACCGCGTATCTGGTGAAGGTCACATCACTTGTGGTCACTGCCGTAACTGTCGTGGCGGTCGTACTCACTTGTGTCGCAACACGATCGGTGTGGGTGTAAACCGTGAAGGCGCATTTGCAGAATACCTAGTGATTCCTGCATTTAACGCGTTTAAGATCCCTGACGAGATTTCTGACGATCTAGCATCGATCTTCGACCCGTTCGGTAACGCGGTACACACTGCGCTTTCTTTCGATCTAGTCGGCGAAGACGTGCTCATCACTGGTGCTGGCCCAATCGGCATCATGGCCGCCGCAGTTGCGAAACACGTCGGCGCTCGTCATGTGGTTATCACAGACGTAAACGAGTACCGTTTAGAGCTAGCTCGTAAAATGGGTGTAACACGCGCAGTAAATGTTGCTGAAGAGAAGCTTGAAGATGTAATGGCTGAATTAGGCATGACAGAAGGCTTTGACGTAGGCCTAGAAATGTCTGGTAACCCAGCGGCATTCAACTCAATGCTAACCACAATGAACCACGGTGGTCGTATTGCATTACTCGGTATTCCACCATCAGATATGGGCATTGATTGGAACCAAGTGATCTTCAAAGGCCTAGTTATCAAAGGCATCTATGGTCGTGAAATGTTCGAAACATGGTACAAGATGGCTTCACTGATTCAATCTGGTTTGGATCTATCACCAATTATCACGCACCACTACAAGATTGATGACTTCCAAGAAGGCTTCGACGTAATGCGCAGCGGCATGTCAGGCAAGGTTATTCTTGACTGGGAATAGGGTGTGGTAGGGTTAAAGTGATCTTGTTTCTATTAACCAGGCTACTGGTTATCCGAACAGGTGAATGGTAAAGTTAGCCTCTTTTTGCCCGTTAAAATGTCCCATATTTGTCCCATAGACAGGTAAACTGAAATAGAAAAGTGTCCCATAGATTTATGGGACACTTTTTGTATTAAGTTTATGAAAGGTTTAGATTTATACTTATCTTCATACTCGTTACTTGGAATTTTTTATTCTCTCCTTAGCCCTATCTAGCTCGTTCCATACACGTTCAGACTCATGTTTATTTGCTTGTTTTAACCATTTTCCATAAACCTTAGCAATCATTGTGGCATCTGCATGCCCCATTTGATCAGCCAAATAACTAAGGTTTATGTTGCAATAGGTAATCAGCCAACTAGCATAGGTATGACGAAGCTGGTAGGGCTCTCTATAGTCTATGAGCGCTTTTTTACATATGGACTGCCAGATTCGGTGGATTGCTCTATGGCCATAATAATTATGGTTTGTACCTTTAAACCCTCGATCTGGATAAGCGGATCGGCGGATGAGGAGAGTGCAACTCTCGAAGTTTACATCTTCCCACGCCAAAGCCGCGATTTCACCTGTTCGTAGTCCAGTATGAACAGCAATTGTAATCAAATTTTTATGCTGAAGCACGTTACAAACTGCTAATGCTCTTTCGATTTCTTCAAATGAATAGGGCGTTGCAACTCTTTTATTCTCCTTAACTTTTTTAAGGATCTTAGATAGGTTTAACTCGACATAGCCCATCTCGTATAGCCAGCCCAAAAAGTGGTTTACAGAGGTTATATGGTTATTAACGGTTGTCCCAGATACCCCCTTAACAAGGCCTTTTTGATACTTCTTCAAGCTACGCTGGTCGATAGTTTCTATGAGACGCTTGGGGCCATGAGACTTGGAAAACCCCTTCAATGCTATTTCTATTCGGGCAATTGATGAACGGTAGTTGTATAGCGCTTTGTCCTCTAGATGCTCATCTATTGCTTCCCTCAGGGTGATGTTTGCTACTTTACCTGTGGCATGTTTCGAGTTCGGAAAATACTGACCATAATCGAATTTGCCTGTTTTGATAGCATATACTACTGCCCCACGTAAACCTGCTGCATGTTTAATATTCTGCGTAGTTGCTTTAAGTCCTAAGCTCTCTTTGTAGCGTTTGCCATTGAGGTTAAAAGAGATTCTTAGATAACCACCATGAATCTCGACTCCGGTTGGTACCTTTGCTTTTTCTACTGGTTTCTGTGCCATAGATTCCACTCCTCTATATCTACCATCCAAGTTCCATTGACCTTCTTAAAAACAGTTGAAGGATAAACGCCTTCATGAATACGGTTTCGCAGCGTCTTAGGGGAAAGGCCAATGAGTTCAGCGGCCTTATTCAGCGTAATAATGTCAATGTGAGTTGTTCTAGCAACGCTCATATCGATCTCCTTTTCATTTATGCAAAGCAAATATGCATTGCAAGAAGTTGATGGGAGTTAGAATACGAAGAGGTTTTTAGCCGACAAATACGCTCTAAATGAGAGAAGTACTTGATGTTAAAGTGCCACGTATCAGCCGTTGTTTTTACTTAGAACTCAGGCTGTTTTTTCGCTTCTAACAGCCCTATAAGCGAAAACTTTTTCGGTATAGAGCCGCTATGGGTGAAAAAGCACAGGAATGATTGGCTAAATGTCTGAAAATTAACAATTAAAAAATTTAAAAAAGATTGTAACAAAAAGTGTATTCCTCTTTTTTGAGTCAGTTATGCTTGCCAGTGAAGTGAGAGGTTCACCTGAACTGTATAAATTGTTAAATGGTAAGGATCTAACCGATTTTAGAATATTGAATGACTTCTATGTTTTATCGGGCTTTTCGTAACGTTGAACTTGTTCATAACTGTCATGATTTAGTCGTCGATGAAGTCTTGGCATACAGGAAATAGGAATGGAATTAACACGGGCGAGCCACGCTATTGGTAACAGAATTTCATAGATTTCTTTTTCGCTTATATAGCTACACAAAACCAAAAAGGTGTTAGCTATGAGTAATCAAATCGATCAAAACCAACCTGAAATTAAACCAGAACCAGAAAAGGTTCTTAGTTTGATACAGACTAAGCTTGCCGGTTTAACTGGAACCTATTTAAAGCTGTTGCAGTTTAATGATAGTAAGTTGAACACACATCAGAAGCTTTTACTCACGAACCTTCTACTGAGCTATTTATTGCTGCTTAAGCAAAAGGACCTTGAAAATACCCCATTTCTCGAAGCGCTGAGAGTAACTCTCGAGGAATTTGTTCCTCTACTGCCTCAACTGACGGCAACTGCACCAGCAGGTTCATGTCCAATTGGTTGTTTTCTATTCGAACAGATGAATCGCAGTAGTGCTGAAGGTTATAGCGGGGCGTTGAAGAATCCAGAAATGGTCGTATTTTGTGTTTCATTGTTTGTCCAAAATGCAGTTGAACCCAATATAAGAAAGAAAAAATATTATCTCGAAAGTTTTAAAAAGCAGTCAAAAAAGGGGGCTGACCTTCGAACTATCTATCACCCTATATATCACACATTTCGAAATTGGATGGTTAGACAAAAGCCTGAGTGGCTTGATCTTGTCACCGCTACCCGTTTATCACCGCAACTGATTACAAAGCTTCGTTTAAGTTACTGTGTTTTAACACCAAACGATACAGATGTATTTATGTCTTACGTCATCTCGCTTCTAAGCTCTAATGTTCAGGATAAGCGTAATGAAGGGATAGCCAGAAGTTTGCTGCTTTTAACGGCTCTAACTCCCGATGATTTGGGTAAGTTAGTTGTTTCGAATCAATTAGCTGAAGAGCAGGCAGGTATATGTCTCAATCTAGGGATATATCGAAGGTGCGATTTACTGTTGGAAGGTTCCTATTGCAGAGCTAAACACTCATTAACGGAAAAGTATTATGAAACACATAGTCATTGGGTTGATCTGCCATTAGTTGAAATTGTCGTCTTGGCTTTAAGAGCTTGGCTCGAGAGTGAAGGGCAGCGCGAACTGAAACTTTCGCAGTTAGGTGATCTGAGTAAATTGACTGGAGAGTCTCCCAAATGGCTTATTAGTCAGATCCCTAGTCGTAAACATTGGGGTTCAACATATCAACGCTATCTTGGGTTTTGTGCTCTAGAAAGTAGGGTGGGCGGGAGTTATGCGTCACTGATTCTTTCCAATAAAGTATTCAATAACCTCCATACACACTTTTACTCTAGTGCTTTGGTATCTAAGTCTCAACAAGTTTATGCCGAATGTATGTCTGTGTTGTTTAAATCACCGGTGCATTTTAGCTGTGAATCTGAGTCGGTTTATCATGGTGATGAGTTTTGTGTAAAAGGGAGTTTCATCAAGGCTGGTCTTGAGCAACTAAAGTTGAAAGTAGAAAGCCATTGTGGGGAAGTAAACCAGGCCGAGTCCCCTAAGTTATGGCGAAAAAATGTGGCATCAATGCATGAACTTAAAGCGTTCTACAACCACTTTACTCTCTATACATTTGCATATTTTGCGTTAAACGTGGCTCTTAGAGCGACAAGTAATATTTCTCAGTCCGTTGTTATTGATTTAGAACGTCATTTTTCGGTTATTTGTGAGAAAGAGGTCAAGTCAGATAGGCCAGAGCGATATATACCCTTAGATCGGGAGTTAAGTCACCAACTCGCACAATGGCAATATCTTCGTAACTACATGCTCAACAAGCTGAATATAGATCATGAAGTGATGCCTAAAATCCCACTGTGGTCTGATGGGCAGTGGCAAGACCTATCAACTCGGCACCTGATAAATGAAATATTCAATGATTTAACTATTAAAGGGGATGTTTTTCGCCACTTTATGGCAAGAAGCTTAATTGATAACAGTAAAGCTCGGTTGGCACCAGGCATTTTAGGGCACGAGTCTCTCCGACATCATTCTGTTGGTCACTTTTCTTTGGGCACAATTTCGGATAGTGATAAAAGCACAGCGATAACTGAAATATTACAGGATAATGGGCTTCGAAATTTTGAACTGGTCTCGTACGCGACTGCACTTAAAGCGGAATGGAGTCATAAAGAGTATGACTATAAGGTCGCTTTGAAACGATATTTATCATCAGAGTCGAAAGTAGTAGCTACTCGCTATCAGTTGAGCGAGTTAGCGTCTTCAGATGAAGAGAGTACATTGCTCAACTTTGTTTCTGAGGTGATGAGTAGTACATGCTATTCAACTTCCGTTTCAAAGGTATTCAATTCAATTGAACGGCATTGTTTATCTCGATGCACTTTAGAGCTAGGGGCTGGGCGGTTGTATCAATTGCGATATATTGAACAATTAGTGTTGAAGAGATATTTAGGTTGCTGGAAAGTGATGTTGCAAGTGCGAATGAAAGAACTTGTTGCACTATTTGATCATGTAAAAGGCGTTCAAACCCAGCCTGTCTTTTCTGCTCATGTCAATGCCCTAGCATTTGACAGTATTGAAACGACCAGCCTCCCTCAGCATAGAATAGAAAGCTTACTGAAAGGACATTCTCGAAACGTAACTGACGTATCTGAACCATCTAGTACTAGTTGGCCTCGAACGCCAGTTTCAGACTTTTCAGATACCGCTCTGGAAGCAGAGATTACACAGTGGATTGACGATATTGAAGAGATTCAGTCTACCGGACGGAATATTGCGGTTAAAATTCGTTTGTCTTTGCTCAAGCTTCTATATCGTTATCTCAGTGATGTAGAAGAGCTCCAAGGGGAGCTTGATGAACTTGAAGCTCAGGTGAAGAATAAAGAACGTATAAAGTTCTGTGACAATGACTTTTTTAGATTTTTGCAAACAATGCTTCCTGAACAAGTCGCCAATGTCTATGCCTATTGTTGGTATTTGACTTATCAAAAGGGTAGAGGGAATCGTAAAAATTATGCTTTAGGGACGTTTAAGCGGCATTGCCCAATATTTAAAGCTTACTTGAGAGCACATAAGGAACAGAGTAAAGAGCTTGATGCGGTAAGTGTCAATGAGTATTACCAACGAATGAAAGCACTGACGCCCACCAGTAGCTATTCGTCATTACATCTTTGGTTTAAAGCGATGAATGCTGAAAAAAATGTGCCTATGCCGGGTGAACAGGCTTCAAATGTTCAGCAGAGTGTATCAAACACAATGTTGCTTCAGCATGAGTATGATGACGCTCTTGCTTTGATAACGAATGCCACGGAAATAAATGAAGGAGATAAACTGGATTTAGCATGCCAGTTGATTTTGATGTTTAAACTTGGATACCGAAATCAAGAGGTCACTCACCTTAGAATCGCGGATATGGCGGATAGTCTTACCTATCTGTCTCTGTGCAAATATCCAGGATATACACCGAAGAGCCCTGCAGCTAATCGCTGTATTTTTGCCGAAACAAGCCTTTCGACACTAGAAAAAGAAATTGTTACTCAAGCGTACCAGAGAGCTGTTAAAACAGGTTCTAACTACCTAATAGCTTCTCGCACGAGGAGTGAGCATGATGCAATGTCCTATAGACTTACTCGCTTGCTAAAAGATGTGTCTGGTGAGCCGTTGATGCGACTCTATGATGCGCGAAAGGGCTATGTAAATTATCATTACTTGATGCTTAATCAAGTTTACTTGCCCTCAGTACAACGGTATTTTTCTGCCAAGAACCAATCTGATATGGCGTTGATACGCGAAGCCTGGCTTGATGCCAATTGCTCACCCAATCACAGAGATTCAACCGCACTCTATGCATTGGCAGTGAGTGCTGGACATAAATACGAAGCAGGACTGGTGAAAAGTTACGTGCATACTTCATCGTTAGTCGTTGCCATGCATCAACAAGATAGCTTTGAATTAGGTGATACATATTGGTGCATGCAGGTTGGATTAAATCGGGCTCACTACACAGTAACAAAAGTAACCAAAAACTCTCCCGAACGACACTACCAATCGACCTCTATTCTCATACCGAGAGTCAATAAGTTGATTCAATTAGAGGCACCACTGGAGCATCGCTTTACGCATTTCCTCAAGCAAATGGAAAAGGAGAGTAATAAGCCAGTCTATGACATTAATTTTTTCTCACAAAGCCTATTCGACCTAAAAGATGTTGGCTTCAACTATTCGAATAGAAGGAAATCTGCATTCACAAATGCAGGAAAAAAACGGTGTTTAGATGCGTGTTCGTTGTTGATGCCTCTTCCGTTTGATGCTCTCCTAACCCTAAAAGAATCTTGGTTTTTGATTCATCGCTTTCGTGATGGACTTATTCACTCTCAATATCAGCAATATCGGAGCAAGGCTGATAATGCGTTGAGTCAAGCAGGGTTGAGCCGAAAGTCAGTGTGTCATTTCAAGAGTGAAGTGCGAGGGGGGGAACAGTCGCAATTGGTTTGTCGCTTTGATGAGTTTTGTTTGGCTTTGTTATGCGTAGTGTCATTTGGTAGGGGTAGCACAGAAGCTTAGATTTGTCCAATTTAAGCTTTTCAGCACAGGTCGATTAAGGAAATAGGTTTTCGCTTATTAGTGATGAAATTCATTAATAAAAGGAAAGCCTTATGGAATATTCAATCCGACTTACACTGCTTTTAGGTTATAAACTTCTGCTAAATCAAGTGTCTGAGGAGGACATCGACTTAGTCTATGGACTGCGCCGAACCTTACGTTTGATCTTGCAAGATGTCTTTGGTCTGAAGGAATTCGAACTTGGTTTCGATTTTGAATTGGGTAAATTGATAATTACGAATATCACTTTCAAAACTGGGCGCCATGCTTCTCAAGATGAGTTGGAGCAAAAGTTCAATGATTGGTTCTTGGAGCTAATTGAACGTCGTCGTAAATTAATGGATATCGTTTATGGGGATTATGATGATGTTGAAAGGTGTGCTCTTGTTGAAGAGTGTCTTGCGGATACCTCGCCAGAGCAGGTTGGTAAGAATTATGATTACCTTAAACGCCATACTTTGTTAACTGAAGACGGTGAACTATCAAGCCCACCGTTTGAAAATCAATATGTTGTTTATGTAAACCAGGTTGAGGTTGTTGAAAATGTATTTTCTGGCAAACATCACTTAACACGCTCAGAGAACAAAGGTACAAAATTTGTGGAGACTAATAGTAAACTAAATGGCGTGCCTTATTGTTTTGAAGCCCCTGATGATTTACCAGAAGACATTGAGTTTGAGCCAATTAGTTCAGAGGAGTTTGACAGTGCTTTTCGTGAAGCAACTCATGGGGGGCACGCTCTTGTCTTTCGAGGTATCGTGGCTACAGCAGCGTTTACTGGTGAGCCCAAACGTTTTTACGTTCAATCAGTACATACAGTGACACGTTAAGAAAGTCAGTGACCTTCCCCCAATTGAGCCTGATACGTTGTATCAGGCTCCAATTCACTCGGTACTCAATACCTTCTCTTCAATCCATATAGAGAATGTTGGTTTTACTAACTCCTAATTCGCCACATATCGTGAATTTGAGGATCGGTAATGGGTTCGCAGCCTTCAATACCTTATCGCGCCGTCAAATTTATTTTGAGTTGTTGGCTATTGGTAATAGGTGAGTTTTATGGGGGGGCATATTATTAAAATAAAAAGCTTCGATACTTAACTGGCCCAACTGTAGTGGTTCACTAAAACTGGCCGCTGATATAGAGTTTTTCCATATTTTATTTATGTGAACAAGGCAGATACTGATGGCATTCGTAACTCAGAAACACCAAAAATAATTTATAAATCACTCACTATAGCCCTTGCATTCGCCATTAAAGAAGTTCACTCATTTCTGGCACACTGTCGGCTTGCTCTAGCAAGTATTCACACTCTATTTGGATGAGTGAGACACATAGCTCTATGTGTTCACGCTCTCCATCATCGATTCCTTGAGCCTCGGTAAGTTCAATCGCTTTCATCAGGGCATTTTTTATAGCCCCAACGGTTTCTATCATTATGGAAGCCATTTTGGTACCTGAATAGCCAAGCAGAGCGCCGAATTCAGCTAGATCATAACTGGTGATAGGACGTTTGAAGTTGCCTTTCGGTGGGTTTTGAAAGTTTTCGCTTTCCCAATCTCCTATCGACATTGCAAAATATTGAGGGATACTGGCGGCACGACCCTCATCAGCAGACAATTTACCGCTTCGTAAGTTGCGTTTTGCTCCCTCTAGAGCGATAGCTTCTATGTTTACTAAGTCATAAAAAGGGGTAAGTTCCAGGCCTTTAGGGGTGACGAAGAAGCTAATATTTTTACCATGAGCATCGTAGTTTAGCGTTGCTAGATTAAAGAGCATCCATTGGGTAAGCTTTAGGTTGGTAATTACCGTATCTATGGTTTTGACGCTCAGTAGGCGTGGGAAAGAAACGCCATCACGCATATATACGCCATCGCCTTCATCCCCATTCTGACGCTCGTATTTGTAACCCGGAGGTAAGCCAGTTGCCTGACAGCCATCAATAACATGTTTTCGTTGAACGACATCACGAGCATCAATATAGGCACGATCGAAGCGCTCTATGATCAGTGTCCTAGTCTTCCCAATGCGAGTTAAATCAACATGAGCGACGTCCACACCTACTAGCTTGGCTAATGTCATACAAAAGAACTCATTAACAGCAATACATGGTGCTTTACCGCTTTCAAACTTCAGAATGTAGTTCGAACTTAATTTGCCTTCACCAAACCCCCATTTATCACCACGCTTAAGTAAGTTTAACTTGTTTTGAACACCCGCAACCGAAAGGCGAACCTTACCGTCCCAGTACACTAATGGCGCTAGATTTCGCTCTAGTCGTTCTATTAGTTCATCATCACGCACAGGTCTAAAACTAGTTTCTTGAGGTTCTGAGTCTGGAACTCGAAAAGACAATGCGCCAGATGTTTCCGCACCAAGCTGGCGAATAAGCCCGAATGTATTGCTTTTGGAGATAGTGGTGCTTTGTATCATCTCTTCAAAGGCTTCTCCTTCAGGGAGGAGATTTCTGAGGTAGTTCTCGATACTACGTGGCGAAGCCTGATCATCGAAAGGGATGTGTGGCGAAATTGGAAAACCCGCGTGTTTCCATTCATCTTCATAGATGAATGAGAATTCTGTCTCTGTTCCGACAGGAAGAGTCAAACAACCAATTTTAGTACTCGTACCGATAAACACGTCTAACCGTTGTAACTTACTCATACCAACCGTCCTCATTGTTTCTCACGCTGTTTTCAACTTGGGAGGCTATTTGGCTATGTGGACGAACAAATAGGTTTAAATCAATAAGGCGTAACGACAGCCCTAAGATATCCATGAGGACGAGCACATTGGCAAAGGTGACGCTGGTATCGCCTTTTTCTACCTTCATGACTGTTTTACGAGATAAGTTGGCCCTTGAAGCGAGATCATCAATACGCCAGCCTCTGGCGGTGCGCTTTGAGCGAATGGCAGACCCCAGTGTTTCCATACTGAACTCGGTATTCAAATCAGGCATAGGTTGTGCCTTTACCATCTTACCTTTTTTCATAAGTGCCTTTTAATGTACTTTTGCTACTATTGGGTTTGCTGTGATACATAAGTCCACTATAACTCACTTTTATAGTGGCTGTATAAGAAACTCTTTAAAAGTGTAATTTAAGTAACTTATGATTGATTTGCTAGTTGCCTGTTCGTTCAAATTAGTGGCAAACTGTTTTTGCTACACTGGAGTAAGCGTGTCATAAAATCACCATGTGAAAAGAACAAGGTTCTAGGCAGCAATGAAAGCTAAAATTGAGAAGACCTGTGATGGTGAAGCTTTCTTCAACATTCCAGAAATGTCCAAAAGCTTCTTACAAACGGAGTACGTTTTATAACTATGAATCTTCTGCTATAAAATTTAATTGTTGTAGTGTGCTGTCAGACTTGAAAAGGCCCGCTATATAGAAAAGATCGTCTTGCAGTTGTTCATTCTCCGTCGTCCCCAAAACTTCAGCAGGACTAGCACCTAAATCTTCATCATGGTTAATAAGCCATATATATACACCGTAATCGTTTAGCCCTTCCAGAAGTTGGCAAAGCCTCGGCACTGAGGGATATACGGTATGGGTGCTAGGGTTAAACTGAAACTCAGGTATTAGCGCAACGTCAGGATCATTAAAGTAGAACACGAATAACTGCTTCTCTTGTTTTGCTTTGAGTAGAAATGCTGATGGATTAGTAGATGCGGCTCCACCTAAGTATTTGGCTGCTTGTGTCTCTGTGAGTAGAGGGAAACGTTTTATTTCTTCTTCGAAGGGTTCCATCGCGTGCTCCTAATGGCAATTGCTCTATCAACATTACTCAGTCTAGAGCATTGCGTTTACAGACTCCAATAAGCGATATCATTGGGCTTCTTTGCTGTCCTTGTTTGTTGGATTACCTTGGTTTTGCGGCTGAATCAGATCGCGCTCAATAGGTTTTGTTCGAGAGCTCGGAATTTTACCAAGCTCTTTCATTGCTCTCGCACGGGCTAGTGCAGCTCTTTGTGCTAATGTCGCCAATTTCTTCTCCTCATATCATATTTAGAGATCAGAAAATCTAGAATGTTAGTTTTACTACCATTGAATCTGAAATATAGCGTTGATTTTAGGATATTGAATGAAACCAAGCTACTTCAATCCTTTTTGTTCCGTTAAATTAGTTTTCAGTTGTTTGGTTCTGCTTCTTGGCCAAGTTTTACTACCCATCATCCCTTAAATATTTACTCCCCTAGCATCTAGATTTCTGACACTACAAAGTGAGCGTTTACCACTGTGTATTTCGTCAGAACTACGATTCTCAAATCTCTCACAATTCTGAATGTACTTTAAGGTGTACCTTTTGGAACACTGAAAACTTGTCGGCTCAAAGTGTCCATTTACTCTTCATTTCACTAATAGGTCATGTTCCTGAATGTGGCCGGACTTTTGTTACATAGCGAGGGCAAGAAAATGGAAATTGGGTATGCAAGAGTGTCAAGTGATGATCAGACACTTGATCTGCAAGTTGAGCAGTTAACAAAATTTGGCTGCGAGAAAATATTTGAAGAAAAAGTGAGTGGAAAATCTGCTGACCGGGAAGAGTTGAATAAATTGCTAGATTTTGCTCGTGAGGGTGATGTTGTCCATGTTTGCAAAGTTGACCGTCTCGCTCGAAATACGATAGATGCTCTGCAGATTGCCGATACGCTAAATAGTAAAGGTGCGGGCCTGATTGCTCACGATTTAGGTGAGTTGGATATTAACTCTGATATCGGTCGAGTGATTTACACAACAATCGCTGCATTTGCTCAACTAGAGCGCAAGCGGATTTTGCAGCGATGTGCTGAAGGAAGAGAAAAAGCCAAAGATGAAGGTCGTCATTTAGGAAGGTATCCAGACTATGAGCTACACAGGAAAGTAAGAGAGTTGCATCGAAACGGAAAGAACAAGCGGCAAATCAGTATTGAGTTGCAATGCAGCCGCACAACCGTGTACCGAGTTCTATCTGGTGAAACGCGAGAAGGAGGGAGAGCATGAATATCCCACACTATGCAAAGCAGATAGCGCAATACATTTCAGTCGAACGTTGGGTATTCGACTGGAATGAGGTTAAGAGTGGGGAAGATCTATCAATCTACCGCCACTTCGTGAGTAATCTATTTTCTGACGAAAACTCAATCAGTACCCATCAACGGGTGCGGTTGATGTTAGGGTTAGAAAAGAAGATCGCTGAAGTGTTGATTGACTGCCGTACTCATAGCGAGGCAATACAGTCAGATGTCATCGAGCTCGTCTTTATCGGTCATATCGAGATCTGTCTAGATACGAATACCGATTTGTGATGCACATAGCTTTGATTCAAAAGATTCTGCCGAGCAAATCAGCAGAGTATATTTTAACAAGAGCATGATAGTGTGGCTCAATGGCTAGCTGTATTTGTGGAAGCATATACTCTGGCCGTTGAGCATTCCTCTCTTTTAGGCCCAGATTCAAAATCTCTAAGGTGACTTTATCCAAGTCCCAATAGAGCCGGCTGAGTTGATGACTCGCTTGTTTCGGCATTTGGATATGGCTCGAAATGTAGGTGGATAACTGGCCTCTATAACGGTACCTGATACTTCCTTCTGTCAGCGTGATGAAATCCGACTTGTTGATTATCGAAATGATCCAGTTTGCTGTGATGACACTCACTGGGCTAATTCGTGTAATTGCTGTGTGGTGTGAAGGGGGTGTTTTAGTCATACATACATTCCTTGACTGGGGAAATACCATTATTGTCCGACGTCGTTCTTACCCGACAAGAAATGTATGTATTTGTTAGAAGGCCTAGTTAAACCACTTCCCACCATGTTTTTTATACAATGCATACACTAACGAACATATTTGGTTTTGAACCAAAACTCTTAGGTCTGCACGAGTTAAGTCGGGGTGGCTAAAGCAAAGTATCGTAAGACAACAAAGGAGTGTTGGAACGGTGCTGAGAAGGTGAAGCTCAAGCTTTGTACTCTCGTGCCCAGCCCTTCCGATCTCTAGAGCATCTCCGAATTGTTGGTAATACTCTCCTTCTAATTGCCAAGCATCTTCGATGGTCAGTAGACCTTCATTTTGAGCAATTGTTATAAGCAAAATTTCTGTCGTGACAGAAGCAACATAGTTGAGATTCATCGCACCATCCTCGTGAGCAGTTGATGCTGGTATTGTGTGGTTGATTCTAGAGCCGACAAACACTCCAGCCCTAGAATATTTAACCCTGTTATGTAGCATTGTTTAATCTACTTACTGATAAAGAACGATTAAATCGTTGGCTATTTTTAAAACGAGATAGCCAAGTATGGAGATTATTTTCATCACATATAGGCTGTGCGCCCATGGTTTCCAGGTAAATCGTAAAAGTGCGTACCTGCGAATCAGTCATATGCCATAGGTGAACATCCGCCCATCGTTCTCGTTTGATGAATGCTAGGAGCCCTTGAGCGGAGTATTCCTTTGAGCGGCAATAAGGTGGAAGAAGTTGATTTGGCTCACCTAAGCTCTTTTTATCTATTTGGGCTCTATTAATGGATGGCATATTTTGGCTAGGTAGTTTGCTTGTTTCGACTGGGGGATTGCCGTTATTGACTTTGGAATTGCCGATTTTACTGTCAGGTAGAAGGTGGTTTTTGCCCATGTCCTCAGTAGAGACGTCTTGCTCTTTTGGTGCTAGTGGCTTTGGTATAGATGAAAGAGTTTGTCTACTTAGCAAGGCGCCTTTAACTGTTAGCTTATAGACAATGTGGTTACAAATTCCGTGTTTAACGGTAGCGATTACCCCTTTATTAATGAGAGATTGGCGGGCGTTAGATATCTTAGTCTTTCCGCAAGCAAATTCCCTAGCTAATCGTACGCTGGAATACATAACAGTCTTTTTGAAGTCTGAACGGTATTTCAGCTGATTGAATATCAGTGCTTCAGTAATGGAGAGACCGGCACCTGTGACTAATTTAGGAAAGAAGCGAATGACACCACACATTTCTGATGAATTTGGCTTGTCTTTCAATTCAGCCAAAATTAAATCTATATCAGCCGAGTCTATTGGGGCGGATGATTCTAAGCCTGCCAAAGTAGCGATCTCACCCAGTTTAATTTCAATGGTATTACGTAGCCCAATACCGTTGGATTGCACACTCACAATCCCTAACTCCTTTAATTTTTGTTTAGCCGTTTTGTATTCGCTTTGGCTAAGACCAAGTTGGTTAAAAGCCTCCATTGCCCCAAATGTGATTTGATGGTGTTCAGGCTTGTTGAGGTACAGCAACTTTAGTAAATGAGAAAGCAGGAGTACGGCGTGGCATGACATACCATTAATGGTACTTAGAGCCGTATAAAAAAGAGTAAAAGTGTTTACTGTCTGTTGAATTGTGTCATTGCTGTGTTCCATTTTGAGATACCTTTTTTGATTGGGTATCTCTATAAGCGAAAA
This sequence comes from Vibrio sp. D3, assembly GCF_043995865.1. Taxonomy (NCBI): domain Bacteria; kingdom Pseudomonadati; phylum Pseudomonadota; class Gammaproteobacteria; order Vibrionales; family Vibrionaceae; genus Vibrio; species Vibrio sp. D3. Next base: position 1,427,329 of record NZ_CP171886.1, read on the forward strand.
CATTTTTTGATATTTTTTGCTTTTCCAGTGAGCAATAAACTCTACATTGAAGCTTCTCTTTACTTGTAATTTCAAGCCTACCGAGTCGTTTCGGTCATCCATTCGATACTTTTGTTGATCCCCTTTGATGTCTAACCACGCTCGCCTTGAGGTTTTCAATAATTCTGATTCCCAGTTCGGCAGGAGTAATAACCTCAACAAGAGTGGCGTTTAGCAGTAGAACTTAGTTTTACTAGTTAATGATTCGATTAACACACTTATTCGAATCACAATTTGATTTGAATAATGTGATCTTGCTAATCAAGATATCGATATGTGGGCAGTGATGGCATTCGTGATCCAGATAAGTTAGCAGACCTACCGCGAATCATCATTTAACTTCGCCAATCGAACTAGGGTGTTTGGAAAAATCTGAGGTAGAGCGAAGTACGTGATATGTTATGATTTACTGAGTTAAGTAATCGGTTTCTATGAAAACTATATAACCGACAAGTCGTCCGTCTCATATAGCCTTAAGCTCGCTTTGAGGTTCTCAATAACGCTGTTTCTTAGCTCAATGGGAGCTATAACTTCAACTATATTGGCGTTTTTCATTAGCCACCATTCAAAGGTATGGCTGTCTCGTACTTCGGCCTCTACAGTTGTGAAGTCATCATCTTGGTGAAGGATCTTTTGTGTCGGCGAGAGTAGCGTCTCTTCAATCAGGTGAAGCCCTCTATAGTTCTCAATTTTCAACGTGACGGTTTGCATATCTCCACCAGAGAAATGACGAGCGTTTTGTTCGACATACTCTCTGACATTAAATTCTCCTAGTGTCTTGGTACTACTGAAGCTGGCTTTTAGGGTGTGTATTCGGTGCAGGGCGAAGGTCCGTTTTTCGTTTGGGTTATTTGGTAGCATCCCAACTAGATAAAAGCTATTGCCGTGAAGAAAGAGCCCGAGCGGTGTTAGAGCATAGGCCTTTGGTTCAACCGCCCCGCGCTTCTGGTAAGTGAACTCAATATCTTTCTTATCCAGCAGCGCTTTCTCAATCAACTTAAAGAAATCCCCATCAACCATTGGAGGCTCAAGAGGGAGTTCTCGTTGAAAATAACAAAAGCGCTCACTCCATAATTTTGTCTGTTTTGTATCTTCTTGCTTGAGTGAAGAAAAGATAGCGTCTACATCAGCGCGTAAAGTCGGTGGCAGCATTGATTTGATTTCTTGTTCAATCACTTGCAACGAAACGACGGAAGACATGCCATCTGGCTTGACTGGGTGGCGGTGTCCCTTGGCAACTTGATAGCGATAGGGGCGAGACTCATCAAGAACCTCAATACTGACATTGTCGGCAGTGACTTTATTGATACAGCGTTGCACGCTACGAAGTTGGCTTTTTTCATCAGCGTTCGAAGGGAGGAGCTCCGCTGAAACGAGCATATCTCGCAAGTCCAGGCTCGAGACGGTGTCTGGATAGCAGGGGATAGATTCTAAAACCTTTTGATAACGGAGGATCTGCTTACTCATCGTTTACTCCAATTTTCTTTTAGCGACACTTTTTGTCGCTTAGATAATTAGTATAGCGTTCATAGACAGTAATTAGGAGCGCAAAAATGCAAGCACAAGCACACTTTGAGAATGATCGTCACGATAATTTCGCTTTTCTGAAAGAGGGGTTAGAGGAGCTGTATAACCAAGCAACCCTTGCTGAGCGCTACTATTTTACTGACCGACAGTCGAGTATGGCGAAAATCCGTTTGTTTGTAGAGCTTGCTTGTCATGAGTTAGGTAAGCATTTCAAACTTCGCCCACCTGTTCATGGAGATTTGTTGAACAAAATCAAAATGCTGCAATCGTCTGGTTTGATTGATGAATGGGTGCTAGATGAGATGAACACCCTTCGTCATGATGGTAACCGTTCAGTACATATGACAGAAGTGAACGGCTCTTACGTAGCGACACTTAAGGTTTCTCGCTCTCGAATGAAGCAGCATATGAGCAGCCTTTACTCTATTGCACACTACCTTGGTGATACGATTCTTGGTAAGCAATCTCAGTGCTCATACACTTGGCAAGAGCCTACGTCGTGTGAACTATCTGCTGTAGTTACAGAGGCGCTTAAAGGCTCGAAAGAAGCAAGCTATTACCTCGCAAATAAGTTTTACACAGAGCTGCTAGAAATGAGTGAGCAAACTGGTAAATCTCGCTGGTGGCAGAAAGAGCATTACTTAGATAAACAAGCAGATCTTACTTACTGGCTAGAGAAAGCACACCGCCAAGGCCACCCACAAAGCTGGCTACTGTTTGCAAAGTGCTACGCTAATAAATTGCTTCAAGAAGAGGTGAACCGCAATACAAAGAGCTGTTTTAAGCAGGCGTTAAAGTCTGATGACGATGGTGAAGTTGCCTATGAATTTGGTTCCTATTTACTTAAACACCAAGAAGTGAAACTCGGCCTTGATTATCTACGACAAGCGGCCAATCAAGGTTACCACCCAGCGCTGGCTTATGAGGTCGACCTAGCGTTTCGTACAAATACAGACAAAGAATTCTGGGTAGATCACGCGCTTGAGCATCGTTTACCAGAAGCCTTTACCGCTGATGCTTTTATGAAGCTAGAAGCTTATGAAAGTGAGCCAAATGATGAGTCTCTAAAAGCGTTACGTTCTGCGTTGGTTGCAGGCCAATCACGCCGAGCGCCTGGAATCTCATTCTTAAAGTCTTATCTTGATTTAACGGTTTACGGTGAAGCTGATAATGAAAGTCTTATTCAAACGCTGGCTGATAGCTATGAAAGTGTTCCTGGATATTTAGAGGTTGAATTACGTCTATATAAGCAAATTTCGTCAGATAACAAACACTATGACCTGATGGTTGAGGTGTATCACCAGGCTGTGCAGCAAGCGAGTGACGAATTAGGTGCGGCGGATGTGAAGTATGCAATGGTTAATCAGGCGTTAAGTAAAGCGCCTGAAAAGTTCAAAATGCGTGATGGCATTAAAACACCAAAACCAATCCCGACGCTATTGCAAGAGGCAGCAGATGCTGGACACAGTGAAGCTCGTACATACGTCAATAGCGCCGAAGGTAAAGCGGTACTAAAACGTGTCGGGTTTAGCAACCAAGGTAAGATGCAGAAAAACTCAGCCGAAAAAGAGAAGGCGAAGCGTAAACGTAAGCTAGCGAAAAAAGCAAAGCGTAAATAGGAGAGAGTGATGTCTATCGTGTATTTGCTTTCGGTGGCCAGTTGACATGACTCGCTATCGAATCATTGGGTGCGGTGTTTAGTGTTGGCTATGAAGATTTAGAGTTTGACGACTTTGACGAAGGTAAACATGAGGAAGAGCTTAGATTGATGACCATGCATCTTGGTTGGGGTCGTTCGACTCAGCCCATTCTTGGTTTTCCCTAGCCTCAAGGTATAGCTGCAAACCATTGTAAGAGGTAAATGCAGAAGGGCCTCCAAGGTGCTCAAAATCATTGAAGTAGTCATCTTCCAACGCACATAGGTCATCAAGATTTTTAACTTGTTTATGTATTGCCCATTGAATAGCAAATGCAGGAGCAGTTGTGCCAGAAATGACAACGTCTTCTAGATAATCCGTTTCATATAGGGGACTAGGTGTTAGGTTATCAATTTCTTCTTGTTCATACTCTTGAGTCGAGATTTCATCGAGAATCTCATCCCGTTCTCTGTTCGAAATATTCTTATTCAATTGTGCAATTCGGAGCGCATATCCAAAGCGGTCACTTGTAACGATATCAATTAAGCCACTCAATAGGTTACGGTCGATACCAGTAGCTTTGACGTAATAATCGATGCAGGCGTTCAGTGATAGATAGCGAACTCCACCAAAACTAAACCCAGAAGTTTCATCATAACCATTTAGAGGCACCTCATCGACTGTAATCTCCCAACCCTTGAAAGAGACTCGGGATTTGGCAATTTGATACATCTCCCAAGCACTTTTGCCAAACCCTCCAAGAATGTTACCTGAAAATTCAGTTTCCTTTAGTTCTTGTTCTGTCCAGTTTTCACCTATACCTAGATGCTTAGCATATTTGGTAATCAGAAAGTGTTTGACTTGATCTCGTAACGCCCAAACAGAATGGACGTCATTTGGGTAGTTTACTTTGTAGCATTCGTCGCATGCTGGAACTGTTATTGGAGAGTGCTCTAACTTGGTAATAGAATTCGCTGACTTTGGGAAGTCAACGTAATCGATGGACGGTTCACCACAAAACCAGCAGGTGTATCTGTAATTAAAAGGGATGTCTATTTTACTGAAGTTTGTTTCACACATTGGTCATTTAACATTTTGGTATTTATCAATTTAACTAGTTTGTTTCCTTCTTTTCTCTAAGCTAAACGTTGGGCGATTGCTCCTTTACCAACGCCCTCATAAGCTATAACTTTAAGAGCCTGCCCTGTAGTAAGGTCTTTCTTAATTTCATCTGCAATAAAATTAACTAGTAATTCAATGGTTGTGTCTGAATTCAATACTTCAGTTTCATTTTTAGCTATTGCCAATTCAAATTCGCCCTGTGGTGCGGTGTACTTGAAAGCATAGTGGCTTTGATCATTGATCTGGTTGTTTTGAGCGCATGATGATAGAGCAGTAATCAATACTTGGTCTTCTCGTGAACCTAAATAGATATCATTCCAGCGTTCAGCAAATTGCTCTTCACGCTTTGAATCGCGTATACCATCAACAATTACTTCAATTGGAGAGCGATGGCCGTGAGCGATACGTTGACAATTTCCATCGTGCTTTTTCAGGCCATGTGAGTAGTGATAGAAAGCACCGTTTATGTTTTCAGTTCTCAATGTTAATTCAAGCCCTGTTACATTCTTCGGTAGGTGGGTTTGGAGAATGGCATAAAGGTGTTCAGTGACACTAGCAATAGTAACTGTTTTTGCATCAACCAAACATAGAGCTTCGTCTGGGCAGTGAAGGTGAATACTCTGATCCCCACGCATTAGTTCTATACTTGAGTAGCCCTCCTTAGTCTTGGCAATTGATATTTGAGGGCTTTGAATTGGTATGATTAATTTATGATCTACATTCTCATCAACTAATCGTTTGATTTGCTTTTTTACTTGACCGAAATCCAACACCATGCTCATTTCATTGAGTTCGCCAGATAGACTGATATCTAAAATCCAACTTTCACCTACCATTCCTCGCGTTTCAGAAAGGTAAGAAGAATCAATAACGGTGAGGTCACGAACAAAAAGGTTCACATCAAAGTCCTTTAAAGTTTTAATTACATTCTATTGTATCAAACTGTTCACTAATGGTCGTTTGTTAGTTACTTAATAATGCATTTTGGAAGTTACTTTGAGTTCTGTTTGATGTTAGATTGATTGGGTTTCAACAATTATAAGTAAGGCAGAGGTATTTAAATGGATTCTAGGAAGTTGACCATTTTGTGTTCACGACTGCTTGAATTTGAGTTGACCCCTTTTATTATAGGGGTATCAAGTGGGCAGATTACCCCCAAGAAGTCGTCCTCTAGGTGGGGAGAGTTAAAAAACAAAGCTCAGAATAACCAGTTGGCTCCTCAGGAATTACGTGAATTAGCAAAGCTTTGTAATTATGAGCGACTGACACTTGTTTTCGAGTTGATAGATGAGATGGATTAAAAAAAGAGAAGGAAACTCCTTCTCTTTTTCTATCAGTCTATATAAATATCGTAGTCTTCTCTCCACCCTTTACTGACTTCATAAATACGCAGTAAATTAGTCGCAAATAATTGCTTCTCAGATGTCGTATTTTGAAAGTCGTTCCAACGGCGTGTGTACTTAATCTCTAATTGTTTTCCGTTGCTATCTTCTTGGGTGGTGCGTAGCAAACCAAGTTCCCAATGCTCACTACTGAAGTGACATTGATCTTTGATTAGCGATAACTCCTTGATAAAAAACGCCGGTGACGGCAACTCTGAGTTCAGTGTTGACTCATTGTTAACGTTTTTCGATGGCGTCATAAACAAGCGCAGCATGTGACGGCACAGGTATGAGAAGCCAACAATTGAAGTACCGTGTGTAATGTATGAACGTTTCATGTCGCGAGATTTTTTCACCCATTCTTCATGAAATACCGTTGCTACCGCACTCCAGAAGTTTTGTAATACTTGGATGAACTGCTTGCGAGTCTTCTCATTAAGGTCTTGATATACACGCACATTAAGGGTGTTAAGCAGTTGACGCTGAACATTTGTCACGAACTCAGTGATAGACGACTCCGCAATCATCCCGTCCTTGTTACCATTTGACTTAATTAACCCAAATAGAGGTGATTCTGGGTTACGGAAGCCAAGTTCTTCACACATCGACAATGGAAAGGCTTTTTCTGCTAGTGCAGGCGGCTTGTAGATCTCATCGTAAAGAGCAAGGGCGTTAAGCTGAACTGAGGTCAGCGGTTTACCTAGATTCAGGATCAAAAATTGCTGAATGTAATCTGCTTCATTCTCTGAGATAAAGATAGATACCGGTAATGGGTAGCTTTCGTGGTGGCTGTTTTTCACGCCACCAGAGCGTTGCTGACCATCTACAATCGCACCAGGCAGTTCACTTGAAGGCTTTTCTGGGTCATAGGGCACAACTAAGTAACCAAACTCTGAGCCTTCTTCGATAGGTTCAAATTTCACTGTGTGATCAAAGCCAATCACTAGGTTTGCTAGGATGGTCGAGTTTTTGGATTCAACGTAATCGGTGATCGACTCAATGTGTTTCGGCAGTTCACTACGTTGGTAGCCGTGAATGTATTCACCTTCACGTGTGATGTGTACGATCTTCGCTACGTCACGAACCTTTTTACCTTCAACCCAGCCAGTATAAACAGTAACGCCGTTTACGACTTCTTGAATTACTTTAATTTTTAATACTTCTGACATGAGTTATTTCGCTGCTGACTCTAGTGATTTGATAACACGGTTTTTGTGCTTAATAACAATCGCAAGGTTGTGAATACCTCTGCGACGGTTAGATTGGTTCGACCTGAAGATAATATTCATCAGACCGCCTTTACAAATACCACACGTACATACGCGCCATTCGCGCTGTTCAAGGAAAGTACGATATTTTGCTTCACTTCGCTTAAGTGTGGCTACTTTTGAAGGAGTAAGCTTTGATGGCAAGTACGCCTCATTAGTTACTTTCTCATAAGCAATTAGAGCCTTAACTGTACCTTCTAGATCGAGTGCAGTCTCATCAAAGTGCTGAAGTTTCTTGAGGCAGTCTACTTCCAGTCGTTTAACACACTCATTTACAGATAGTGCGGTGTTAGATAGATCGATATCATATTCACCGTTACGACCCATTTCGCTAATGTGCTTTTGCAATTCATCACGATACTTTTCAATGTGTTTTTGTACGTTGTCATGGTCACACTGGCGTACTCGAATCATTAATGACTCTTCAAGTTTCGAGCTGTTATCCTCAGATAATGAGTAGTACTTACCGCCTTTCAGGCCTTGCATTAGTGGAGAGGTGCTATCTGCGCTTGTTACGCCGGCTTCCACATATGCAGGAATGTTGTCGAAACGACAAATACCCAGTAGGTGGAATTGAGTTTCTGGGTGACGAACTTCACCAAGCAATTCAAGCAGTTCAAGTAGCTCGTCTGTTTTTGCTTTGATCATACCGCCGATGGTAATACGGCGGTAACCCATATCTTGCAGATCTTTTACTGAACGTAGGAATGAATTTTTATCGTAACCGTGGGCTACGCCGTAAGCCTCAAATGAGTAATTCTGAGATCGCTCTAAGAACACTCTCGCGTTATCTAGAGTGATCTTAATGCGGCGCTCACTCTCTTCAATTAGTTCATGGTAAGTGTGCGAGCCGGCTTTTTCGATAAACTCGTCTTTAGCTTCTTCATTACGAAAGTAGGGGAAAACAATGTGGTCGAGTGAAATGCCGTAGTCAAAACCGCCACGGTCGTAGAACTCAACCAATTCGTCGATGGTAAATGGTGGCTCTTTCTCTGCGTGGTAGTCAAAGGCACCACAGTCTCCCATTAGCTTCACGTCTTTAAACTTAGGTTTATTAAGACGTAAAAACTCGCGAGCTCCAAGGAAGTAAAAGTCTTCGGTTAGTTCCTGCTCGTAGTACTTGCCACGTTTTTGCATCGTACCTACACCAGCAAGAGACACTAGCATACCGTCAAATGGTAGTTCAGTTAGGATTTGATGTGGGTAATGGTCATCATCGTAGACACGGTGATGTTTAGTGCGACTGTTGTCACGACCATTAAATTCTGGGTCAACAAAGTCTTTATTGTCTGGAAAGTAGAAACGGAACTGAGTCACGATAAACCTTTTTCTGATTTAACTTGTTTATAGAATTCACCAAAGCGTTCAGCAGAACAGGCATAACCACTATTTCTGAATTGACGAAGCATTGAAGTTGAAGAGGCAGGTCGGTCTACACTACCGATCTCACGTCGAATGAAATTTTCAATAAATTCAGGAGACGGGCTCACTTTCTTTGGTCTTTGCACTTCTTTCAGGTCGGCGAACTCACTATTTAGGGCGGAGATAGTACCACTGAAGTCAGGTTTTGTAAGCGCCAATTTTTCTAAAAACATAAGAGTAGCAATAGTTGTAATACTTCTATCTGCAAGGCTAAGTCCGAAAGCCTTGGCATTTTGATGTTGAAGGACTTTACGGGAGCATTTCACAAAGCATTTTGTATAGGCAGACAAAATTTTAGGAACTGAAGTTGCTACGATAGTAAAGCGTTCATTAGCACTTTCTGAACTGGAGAGTGCTTCAAGCAAGTCCTCCTGAATCGCTTGCAAATATTCGTTACTCGCAACAATTACAAAGTTGTCATGCGGATGATCTTTAACAGTATCTTTGATTGAAGTACTAGGAAGTGAGGATTGAGTTACTGTATTCCACCAGTCGTTTTTGGGCGTTGGGACTCTATTTTTGTTTTGGGCGAAAGTCGCATTGTAGCCAGGCAACTCAGTTTCTCCATCAACTAGGCCAAAACCTGCAGACAGAATTTTCAACGGTAGACCGTACTCTTTGCTGTAATTACGTAGCTTAGTAAATGCTTGCCCAGAATATAAATCCTCAGCTTTAGTCTTGCTTGTTACCTTTGAAAAGGCACGTTCCCAATTCTCAAGAGTATCTTGGATGTCACTAGAGAGATGCTCACTTATGTTCATTGATGTTGAAACTTCTAGAGTTTTTCTTGCGGTGCAAGGAACTAATAAGTGTATTTTTCTCATAAGGTTTACCTAGAGTGCTGTATCGATTTTTCTTATGTTTGAAGTCTAGCTGAAAGATGAAACTTCGTATATGCTTTGTTTTATCAGGAGGCGCAAATGAAATACTTTTTCCCAGATAGTCAGGATTTTGTCGACCCAAACTTCAATTTTGAAACTGAAAAATACAAAAAATTGAGGGTTACCCAGCGGGACGATGTTTATGCGCACCACTTGCTGGAGAGGCCTTATGACGGCTTGTTAATTTCTAAAGCAATTGTTGAGGGGATACCGGGTAAAACGGATAAAACCCGTTACTCAAGAGGGCAGAAATACAGATTGTTTAGAGAAGGTGCCCATCGATTTTTTCGTCTAACATCTGATTTCCAAATTATGGGGGATAGTGGTGCGTTTTCATACATTAACGAAGAGGTACCTCCATATAGTACTGATGACTTGATTGACTTTTATGTGAAATCCCGGGTCAATAGTGGTGTGTCACTTGACCATGTTGTAATGGGTTATAGTGACTCACAATCAAAGAAGCCAATATCAGATGAAGCATTTGAAAGTCATCGTACACGCGTTGAATTGTCACTCAATAATGCAGAAGTTTTTTTAAGGCATAATAGACACTACTCATTCACTCCTTACGGTGTCGCTCAAGGGTGGGATAAATCTAGCTATATCCGTTCTGTGAGAGCGCTAAAGCATATGGGGTATAGGCATATCACTATAGGGGGGATCGTAACTTTGAACTCAAAGCAAATATGTGAGCTTTTGGATGAAATCCATACGCAAGTCCCTGGGGGTTATGGTCTTCATTTATTAGGAATCGGTCGCGAAGAGATTATTCCTCACTTGGCAAAACGCAATGTAATTAGCATTGATAGTACAACTCCGCTCAAACAATCTTTCTTAAATGAAAAGCGCAACTATAGACTAAATGGTAAAACGTACTGTGCAATTCGATTACCGCAATCTTGTAGTAATACTAGAGTTAAAAACGCAATTTCATCAGGAAAGATTAAACAGGAACAAGTCTCTAAATTAGAAAGAAGCGCTCTTTGTGCACTGCGCCTTTACGAAAAGCGTCAGTTAGGTCTAGAGGATACAATCAATGCGATTAGTGAATATGAGCAGTTGGTGCTTGGCAGAGATAGTTATCTAAATTCAGAATACCGACGAACACTGCAAGACCGGCCTTGGGAAATGTGTGGCTGTAATATCTGCAAGCACGTAGGTATCGAGGCGTTAATCTTTCGGGGGTCGGAACGAAACAAGCGACGAGCATTTCATAATCTACATGATTTCTACAATAATTTGGTGCAGGTTCATGAAGAAAAAAGCATTGAAAATTCAGCAAAGTAATAACGTTCAGCTCTTCCAATTTAACATGAACTTAGATGAGCTAGAGTCTGTGTCAATGATTACTCGTATTGAACGAAAGCAGAAAGTTCTAGAAGGGTATCAAAGGCCAGAGGTTAGAAACCACATTAATAATATTGCAGATTACTTAGGGAGTGAAGACGGTATTATCCCAAACTCAATTATCATGAGTCTTTCTAGTGATGTCGAGTTGCAACAGATTGATGGTGAGATATTCGATCTGATAATACCGGATGTACCTAAAAGTGCTTTGATTGTCGATGGCCAGCAGCGTTTGGCTGCACTTAGGCTTGCAGATAGAAGAGACTTTTATCTTCCTGTATGTGCATTTATAAACGACAACCAAGACTTTGAAAGGCAGCAGTTTTTATTGATCAACTCTGCTAAACCACTTCCGAAAAGTTTGATTTATGAGCTATTGCCGCATGCAAATGGAGTGTTTAATCAAGAGTTGACGAGAAGAAAACTCCCTTCATTGTTAGTCCAAATCCTTAACTTTGATGAGTCATCTCCACTATTTGGGTTAGTTAAGTTAGTAACAAACCCATTAGGGGTTATTGCTGATAATTCTTTAATGAAAATGTTGGACAACAGTTTAAGAGAAGGTGCTCTATATGCATTTAGAAACCAAGCACAAGAAAGTTATAGCCCAGAAGATTGTGGTATTATGACTAGCCTGCTAAATGATTATTTCCTGGCCGTCAAAGAAGCGTTTCCCGATGATTGGGGTAAAAAACCTAAGGAATCCAGGTTGTTCCATGGTGCGGGTATACTAGCGTTGGGGCAGTTGTTTGATGAAATGTTCTATTCATATGAAGTTGATGGTAAGCAGGGCAGTTTTTTTGATTTCGCTAAGAAAAGGTTAGTCAGATTGAAGCCATTCTGTAGATGGAGTGGTGGAAGTTGGGATTTCGGTGCCGATATTGAAGGTCAACCGATTACCAGAAAATGGAATCAAATCCAAAACCTATCTCAAGATATCAATCTGATAACAGACTACCTGACACGCATTTATGACTTACAAGAAAGAGAGGTTACGCTTGTTAAAAGTCAATGAAATTTTTGAAACCATTCAAGGTGAAGGAGTTTACACAGGTGTACCTTCTATTTTTCTTCGCCTGCAGGGGTGCCCTGTAGGGTGCGCGTGGTGTGATACAAAACATACTTGGGAAGTGGATGCTTGCGCTCAAGTGGCGTTAGTTGATGTAGCAGATAAAGATCAAGACTCTAATACTTGGTCGAATACGACTATCTCTGAGTTAATTACATATTTTCAAGAACACTGGACCGCAAAGCATGTCGTGATTACAGGTGGTGAGCCTTGTATGTATGACCTAACGGACTTAACCACCCAGTTAGAAAAAAATGGATTTTCTTGCCAAATCGAAACGAGCGGCACATTTGAGATCAAAACAACCCCTGATACGTGGGTAACCGTTTCTCCAAAAGTAAATATGAAAGGTGGCTTCAAAATTCTGGGCTCTGCAGTTGGGCGTGCCAATGAAGTCAAGCATCCGGTTGGCACAGAGAAAGACATAGAAAATTTAGTTAAAATGCTTGGTGAGCATGAAACAAAGAAAGATGTTGTCATTGCACTTCAACCGATTAGCCAAAAGCCAAGAGCGACAGAGTTGTGTATTCAACACTGTATTGTTAACAACTGGCGCCTATCAATTCAGACACACAAATACCTTCAAATAGCTTAGGAGTAGATGATGAATAAAGCTGTTGTTGTTTTTAGTGGTGGTCAAGACTCTACGACTTGTCTTATCGAAGCATTAGAAAAGTATGATGAAGTACATGCAATTACTTTCGATTATGGGCAAAGGCATAAACTAGAAATTGAAGTTGCTCAAAATATTGCCCAAGAACTAGGCGTGAAGGCACATAAGGTACTGGATGTATCTTTGCTAAATGAGTTAGCCATCAGTTCATTGACTCGTGATGATATTCCAGTGTCACATGAACTGCAAAGTAATGGTTTACCAAACTCTTTCGTGCCAGGTCGTAATATATTGTTTCTAACCCTTGCAGGTATCTATGCGTACCAAATTGGCGCTGCATCAGTGATTACGGGGGTTTGTGAGACAGACTTTTCTGGGTATCCAGATTGCCGTGATTCATTTGTAAAAGCAATGCAGAGTGCACTCCAACAAGGTATGGAATATGACATATCGTTGATTACCCCTCTTATGTGGTTAGATAAAGCGCAAACATGGGCGATGGCTGATAACTATGGCAAATTAGAATACGTTAAAGAAAAAACACTGACTTGCTATAACGGTGTTGTCGGCACTGGTTGTGGTGACTGCCCGTCATGCAAACTAAGAGCGGAAGGTCTTTCGACTTACGAGCAAAATAAAGACGCGTACCTTAGTGAAAATACAAATTGAGTAAAGAATGTGTACATTATCAAATGAAGCTGCAATAGTACGCGATGCTTTGGTTTCTGCGGGTTTGGAAACTCCTATGGTCAATCAGGAGTTAAGCCATGATGAGCGCTTTGAAGTCATAGAAAAAGCGGCGCGTGACATTCTCGGAACTCTTGCTCTAGATTTAACGGACGATAGCTTGGCAGAAACACCCTCTAGGATCGCTAAGATGTATGTCGATGAGATTTTTTCAGGCCTCGACTATAGCAACTTTCCAAAGATAACTACCATCGAAAATAAGATGTATGTAGACGAAGAAATAGTTGTTAAAGACATATCATTTACGAGTACATGTGAACATCACCTTGTTGTGTTCGATGGCAAGGCAACCGTCGCTTACATCCCGAAAGACAAAGTTATTGGGTTATCGAAAATCAATCGAATCGTGAGATTTTTTGCACAAAGACCTCAGGTTCAAGAACGACTTACTGCTCAGATTTACTTGGCTTTGAAGTCACTTCTCGATGTAGATGATATTTATGTGAAGCTTGAAGCGACGCATTATTGTGTTAAGAGTCGCGGTGTTAAGGACGTCACGAGCACAACTGCAACCGTCAAAACAGGCGGTTATTTTAAAAAAGTAAAAATGGATAGTACTTGAATCTCGCCTAGTCCCTTCCGATAAAATTCTTCAGAGTTATAGTGACAGGCGACAAATGATGTCGCCTGTCACTATATAATTACCCCATTCTTCGATGTTCATGCTTGATACAAAGTTTGAGTGCTTAAACTTGATCTAGTTACAGTGAAGTTATCTTTTTATATAGTATGGTGCTCCATTCATTGTTGGAGCCGCATGTCTATCTTTGAATAATGTTAGTAATATCAAATATTAATATACATTAAGTTTGGTATCATTTTCATTGGTATAGGTTCGTTTTAAGTTTAAGGGTTAAATGGGATGTCTTCTGTAAAGGTTGGTTCTCTAGTTACAAGTTCAAATTCTTTTACTGGCGTAGGTAAGATTGTATCGATAGATACTCATACGCAATCAGCAGAAATCGGTTTTTTTGCTTCCCCACTTGCTCCTTTGGCAAATAGACTTATTGTGCAGGCTAAAGATCTTATCGCAGTTACGGCTTTGGGTGATAAAACGGATTTGAAGTTAAATACTGAGGTTTATGTTCAATTTCCTGGCACTAACTCTTGGAAGATGGGGTACTACCAAGGCGTTATGCCTGTAGAGCAAACTCTAGTCGTTTTTTCCAAGGAGTTGAAAGGTACCTATGATTTGACGGAACTTTATGTGCCTAATGCTTATCCCAATAAACACTTTAACGTAGCCGATTTTTTGAAAGGCCAGGCCTCGTCGTCACCGTTCCTTTGTAATCTGCTTTCAAAATTTTATTCCGATTATTACTTCCAACGCCGCTCTTGCCGTTCAATCTCAGCACTGCTTTCAAGCTCTGTAGAATTAGAAAAGCACCAGTTGGCAGCAGTATATGAAGTACTTAAAGATACCGACAAAAAATACTTGCTCTGTGATGAAGTTGGCTTGGGGAAAACTATTGAGGCCGGGTTTATCATTAGACAGCACGTACTCGAAAAAGGGCGTGATTCAAAAGTACTGGTCTTGGTGCCTGATGCTCTTATTCAGCAATGGCAGCAAGAACTGACAGAACGCTTCCATTTAGGTGCAGTGTTAAACACCGATGAAGATAACGATAAACCTAACGTCGATATTCTAACCTTCAGTCAGGCTCTGACATATGAACATGAGCCAACCATGGTAGTGGTAGATGAAGCGCACCAGATTTCAAGTCATCCATTCGATGGTAATTTGATGGAAAAGGAGTTATTTAGCTCAATTTCAGCACTGACTAATCAATCAGAGATTACTTTGTTGTTGACCGGTACTCCAATGGCAGACCATCGTTCAGCTTATCTGGCATTGCTACATCTACTCAACTCTGAACACTTCCCACTAACGGATAGTTCAGTAGAACTGTTTAATCAACTGCTTCCTATCCAAGATCGTATTAGAGAGCTAAGCCGTATTTTTGTGCCAGAGAATGAAGACTTCTTACTTTTCACTTCATTAAATGACTTAATGGATTTGGACATAGAGGATGAAACTTTAGATGAGTTAGTTCAAACTCTCCAACCTCACGTCAATATGTTTGCCATGGACAAGGATCCAGAGCAACGTCAGATTTTGCTGCAACAGTTATCTGAATACCTAAACAATAAGTACCTTTTTGACTACAGAATGATTCGCACTTCCAGAGCTACAGGCATAGTGGAAGATGAGGTCAGTCAGATCGAAAATTTGTTCCCGGGTTTAAATCCAGTTCAAACCATCGTCTGGGATGCACCAAAAGACGAGGCGTATCTTGATGAACATTTTGAGCAGTATCGTTCCGAGATGATAGCTAGTGAGGAATTTAATCCGCTAGATTTGACCCAATTTAAACAAATAGTGGAGTCGCTGCTTACAAGTCCAATTAGCTTCTCAGAAACTGTAGAGAAGCACTTGAATAACACGAATAAATCCAATTTAGAACTCTCTCATTGGACACATATGCTCGAGCAAGTCGAGAGTGAGCAGTTGTCTAAAAACAATGCATTGAGTGAAGCATTATCAGTATGGCTATTATCACGGCCTGAAGGCAAAGCCGTTGTTTTTTGTGGAGATAGGTTAACGGCTGATAATGTATATCAGTTTCTTACCGAGAGCATCGATGTTGTTGTTGAACGTCATCAACAGGGGCAAGCACCAACGTTTAACTTGGATGAGCAGACCAGGGTATTAGTCTGTGATGAAAGAGGAGAAGATGGTCTTAACCTACAAGGTAAGACTCGATTAGCGATACATTACAGCATGCCAATGGCGATCAGTCGAATTGAGCAACGTAACGGTCGCTTGAATCGCTATAGTGCATTGTCTACGGGTGTAAATCCTATTGATACAATGATTCTTTCTACTTCGAGAAGTACATTTTATAGCAAATGGGTGAAATCATTGATGGAAGGTGTTGGCTGTTTTGCTCATTACAGAGCGAATATCCAAGATGAAATAGACACTCTGCTTCAGCAAGAAATTTGGCCATCTGTCTTACAAGAAGGCTATTTGGCATTAGAGGATGCAGAAGAGAAACTTCGAGATAAAACGCATAGTACTTATAACCATTTAGATATTATTGCAAAACTTGCCACCGTCGATATCGACGCAGAAGAGGCTGAAAAGCGCCTTACCCAAATGCGCGAAGATGATGAAAGATTTGAAGAGTCAACTGCGCTTGTCGATTGGATTGAACACGGGATGCTATTTAGGTCTCAGGGCACTGAAACCAGTGATGTATATCGTTTTAAATACTTTTCCGGTTCGACTCGAATGCGGACGTCGACACTAATAGATAAATGTCTTGTAGGGCTAGATATCGAAGCCTCTGATTATAAGTCACCTGTCACGCAGGAATTGTCTCTATCCAGAGTGAAGAGTGTGGAAACTGGTAGCTACCCACTGAGATATGGTCAGCCGTTTGTCGATGCTATTGCTGAGGTCTCTCGTCACTCGACGCTAGCAAACAGTAGCGCAATCATTCGTAAGATCCCAATTCAACAAGAGCCAATGCTATTTTTTATTCCACAGTGGTTGGTTGAAGGGAAAGCACACTCTACATCAGAGCAAATCGTTCTTGATGCACAATATCCACCTGTTGTTTCTCTTGGAGTATTCGGCGAAAGCGGGAGCCCTACGCCATTGAATATGGCAACCCTAGTGAGCGCTGCATACAGTTCGGACCCTAGCCAAGTAGAAATTGGCGGTAATCAGGTGCCTTACCAGGACACAAATATCACTATCCAATCTGACGAAAGTAATACAGATGTATGGCCGTTGATTGAACCTTTGGTAAGCAAGACCAGATTTATCAACGCATTGGATACCGTTCTTGAGAAAAGTAAGGCTGATGCTATAGAGCAGTTTGAGCAACAAAGTGAAGTTGGGGAGGTTATCCCTCAAGCGCAATTGCTGACCTTGAAGTATGTACTGTTGATTGGTGCTTAGTTATGAAGTTTTGTGATTTTTACCCAAGCAATATGTTAGAAAAACTCAAGTCAGAAACCGAGTTTTTCTTTGATTCACAATTTAAGAGCCGTTTTTTGCAAGCATTAGACTCTCAGGAGTTAACACTGACAGAGTTTTGGTATTTAACCAAAGATCTATTGTCTACTGAAAAAGATTCTGACTGTGCCAGTTTGCGTCTTGGGAAAAGGCCAACTCAAGAACAATTTGCTACTGGAATTCAGGTTGGCTTGACGTTTGATCCTGTTTCAGACTCTGTGCTTTTGCAGTCAGGTGCAGTGAATAAATACCTAGACCCGGTTTATAAACAGGTGGTTAAACGTTATTCAGAACAACCACTACATGATCCAGTGTTAGCTAAACTGAACTTGCCATTCAACACTTACACAACGGTGGCCCAACGAGAAGCCGTGCGTTTAACGCTCGCATCAAAATCAGATGCCACGGTCATCGTCAACTTACCAACGGGGTGCGGAAAAACTCTGGTTACAGAAACATTGACTGGGTTTAGTCGTGCTGATGAACTGACGATTGTCGTCATCCCCACCACAGCATTGGCGTTAGATCAGGCAAAACGCATGAAAAAATCCATCGTTAGAATGGGGTATCAACCATGTGCAGAATATGCGTGGCGAGGAGAGTTGAGTCAAGATACCAAATCTCAGATTAAATCCGATATTTTATCTGGAAAGCAACGTGTCTTGTTTGTTTCACCGGAATCTATGGTAAGTGGGATTCTTCCGACTTTGTTTAAGGCGGCAGAATCAAAAATATTAAAGAATGTCGTGTTTGATGAAGCCCATTTGATTGATACATGGGGTGATGATTTTCGTCCAGAGTTTCAAAAACTTGGTGCATTATTAGAAGCCCTTAAAAAGAAAGGCGGCTGTTTTAGGAAAGTATTTTTATCTGCCACCTTTACCGATCAATCTCTGATGACTATACGAGCGTTGTTTGGTGATGCAGACACTCACCCAACAATGATTAATGGTGCTTTCTTACGCCCTGAGCCTATCTGTTTGAAGCAGCAGGTTGAAGAAAAAGACTATATCTCCATCGTGGTGGATAAGGTACTTAATTCTCCTAAACCAGTCATAGTCTATGCATCTACAAAGAAAGAGTGTGATGATATTTATCAAGAGCTATCTGGACAAGGGGTCAATAGAGTTCGCTTGTTTACTGGTGACACTGGAGACTCTCAACGGTTAGATATTATTGAACAGTGGGATGCGAATAACCTAGACATCATAGTCGCGACAACAGCGTTTGGGGTCGGTATGGATAAAGGTGATGTAAGAACTGTCATTCATGCTGGCTTGAGCCAAAATATTGATGGCTATTATCAAGAAATTGGACGTAGTGGTCGTGATGGGAAAGCTTCTTACTGTGAAAGTATTTACCATCGTGATCAACTGAACAATCATAGCCAAAGTAAAAAAATAGGCATTAAACTTGGTTATAAACGTTGGAATTCAATGTGGAGACAACGTTTGGAGGTTGGCGATGATTTATTTGAAATTCAAGTAAATAATCAAGCCGACCATATAGAAAAAAACTCTGATGGTAATGAAAACTGGAATTGGAAAACACTCCTACTTATGCAGCGAGCCGGTTTATTGCGCTTATGCTATCCAGATGCCTCATTAGTCCCCGACAACGAAGATGATTGGGTGAAATTCTGGTCAGATTTTACCAACAAAGTTGTAGTAGAAATTCTTCATGACCGACACTTGATCGAAACGACATGGGAAAGCCTTGTCGATACCCACCGCGCTCTAGAGAAAACCGTTCTAAAACAGCGTGCTGAATTATTACTTGATTGGATCACAGATAAAAAGCCTCTTGGTGAGGTTTTGCAAGTCAGTTTTATGTTAGATAACTTCATGCCGTTGAGGGTGTGTGGTCGAAGTGATGTTGAAAACGGAAGGGCGACAAGTAAGACCTTAGTCGGCGATGTTTTCACCGTATCTCAGCCTGCTGGTGGCCCAAATAGCCTTGAAAAATATTACTTTGATCCTACCCCGAATTCTGTTGAGCGTTTAATGAATATCTTTAAGCAGAAAGTAAACAGCGGTGAAGTCACCACTCTTGTATGTAGCGAAAACTTTTTACAGCAAGCAAAGCCTTATTTGGATACTTCTATCCGAAATGTTTGGTTTTATGCTCCATTTGAGGCGTACGAGGGCAATGACTTGGCTTTATATGAATACAGTAAGTTTATTGTACAGGATGAAGTGTACGCACATTCAAGTATAAAGGTGCCATTTACCTTTATGGAGAAGTTTTCAAACTATTTCTTTGGAAGTTCTGAACTGAAGGACCCGTTGACCTCCCATAGAAGATGGTGGGAGTCGAGCAACAATATTAAGAATATCAATACATTGGCGAAGATATAATTATGGCAATTATTAACAACGCACACCCAGGTAGTCATATCCCTACCTTGCAACTAATTGATGAATTGTTGAACAGCATGAAGTCAAAAGACAGAGATGCAACAATATCAGAGTCTAAATTACTGAGTTCATCTATGCCTGATGCCCTTTATTATAAAGAAGAGTCAGACGGTTCTTTTAAACTTAATCCAAATGCCCAGAAAAAGATGAGTCAATCTCTCTCTTTTTGGGGAAATTATGGGTTTTGGCAAGTGTCAGAATCAGAACAAGAAAAAACGTACTCAGCAACCAGTCCGCTGTGTAACTCATCAAATCTACCTAAACGAATTATTGATGTCATTTCTAAACAGTACGTTCAAGATGGTGAATTGACTATCTCCTTGAATGATTACTTCAAGGATGATGATTTATCTAAAGACTTCTCACTGTTTGTATTAGCGATGTGTTTTTTCTTGTATCAAGAAGAAATCACTTTCGGCAAGAACAATCCTTTTGCGGCTAGTGGTGCCTATGAATTGATGGTAAGTAGTGTGGTTCCAGATGCGGCGAAGATTACCTATAACAAAAGTAATGAGTCAGCTGGAGTCATTAATTATGGACACTTGCTTGGTTTGTTAGAAGCCGTTGGTAAAGATACTTATCTGCCAGATCCAACGCGATTTATATATTGGCATCTGGACAGTATTTTTGATTCAAAAGATGAAATGTCGCTACAAGAATTGCTGGATGAATTAAACAATATTCTACCCATCTTTGATACTGGGCCATATCAAGATGAGCTACCACAGTACCTCAATAGCAAGAGACCAGAGCTTGTATCGCATAGTGGTAATGTTCGCCTATCTTCGTCAATGAGTCTTGCACTGTTTCGCTTGGAGTCGATGAACGTACTTCGCTTGGACGCGCGTTCAGACAGTAGCAGGCGCTTTGAACTCACCTTACCAAAGGCGACACTTACCGAAGCAACTCACATCAGATTTATGAAGGCGTAGTAAAAATGGGTATTCAAACATATTGGCCTAGCCTCGAAAATATAGAAGATTGTATTCTTAGCGAAGCGGAGCGACTAAGTGATAAGTTGCTTCTTTCAGTGCACCACCCAATGAAATTGGTTGCGACGGCTTATGGTTCAAAAACACCGGTTGTAAAAAGTCAGCAGGACTTATTGGAACAACTATTAGCGAATAACACCATCATTCCTCTTCTTGGGGAATCAGGAAGTGGTAAGTCTCACTTGATACGTTGGCTGCATGCTGTTGCTAATAATCACCCTAAAGCAAAACAAGAACAGTGGCATATCATTCGGATTCCCAAGAATGCAAGCTTGTCCCAAGTTCTGGAGATCTTACTGCGTGATTTAGAAGGGGATATCTTCGATAAGGCGCGTGAACAAGTAGGTAAAGTGGCAAACTCATTGGGTTATGAAACCACTAAAAACTTTATGTTTGCCCATATTGTAGAGGCCTTTGGAGAAGTACCTGCGAGATTGCATAAACAAAGTGAAGAATTGCATTCGGAAGGGGGGATGACGCCAGAAAAAATGAATCAGTTTATGGCAGAAATGTCTTTTGCCGACCAATTGAAGCACTTTTTTGACGACCCCTACATTAAAGAAAGTTTCTCAGGAAATGATTCAGCGATCAGAAGCCGTGTTTCTCGTTTGATTGAAACTAAATCCTATGCAGAGCTTTTAGAAGATAATTTTTACGTTGTTGAGGATGATTTTAAGTTCACGAGTGGTGAGGAGATTTCTACTCAATTGGGAGCAAAAGCGCGAAAAGCTTATGCGAACCTTCAGTTAGAGTCAGATGATTCCAAACGCAAAATGGCGGCAGAGATGACCAATAAAGCCATTGAGCGTGCTTCTAAGTTAATGTTCAACCGCCTTTTCCAGTTTAGTACTGGTAACTTCCAAGACTTGTTTAAGGAAATCCGCAGATACTTATTAGCACAAAATAGAACGCTAGTGGTTCTAGTGGAAGATTTAGCCGCCATATCCTCTATTGATGATGTCCTTATAGAGAGTCTTCTCGAGCAAGATATAAATGATGGTGTTCAAGTTCTTTGTCCGATGAAGTCCGTGATTGCAACGACAGATGATCTCGAGAGTTATAAGAGCCACCGAAATACAATTTGGACTCGAGGCCGCTTTGAGTGGCACCTTCCAACCGATTTTGATGTTGAGAACTTCCCTGAACTTAAGTTTTCTACTGATGAGGTGGTAGATTTCTGTGCTCGTTATATCAATGCCGCTCGCCATGGTATGAGTGCAATTAATCATTTGATTGATTTGGAAGATAGCGAAATCCACTTGCCAGTATGGCAGGCAGACCTTGATGAAGCGGAAGTGGCTGTATTATCAGATTTCGGTTTTGCGACAGCATCAACGTCTGCTAGTGCTGAAGATACGGGGATACCACTGTTTCCGTATAACAAACAAGCAATTACGAAGTTGGCACAAAAGCATGTTTTCATGGGCAATAGCCGTACTCGATTTAATCCGCGTGTTGTTATTCAGGAAGTACTACTGTCAATTCTCCGAGATCACCGAGAGCGCTTTGTTCAAAATGGCTACCCAAGCGCTTGGTTTGAAGAGCAGTTAAGTGAGTTCCGTAATGATCAAACTGCGCTATTAATTGATCGCAATACACAAGATAAAGAGCAAGCAAGACGACTAATTGGTTTTATGTCTCTTTATTCTGACGCAGCAACCAGTGAAGATTGCTTTAAACAAGTCTCTAAGCGACAAGCTGAAACGTTTGGGTTGGATACCTCGTTACTGTCTGAAGAAATTTCAATAGCAGCGACTGGCCGAGTTGTGGTTAAGAAAACTTCTGATAGGTCTAGAGCCGTAAAACCAGAAGTGGACGAAAAAGGAAGTGGCGTTAAACCAAAACCTGAAGACAAATCTAGTGTAGTCCCAGAACCACAAAGAGACGATGTTGTTGAGTTAGTGAATGATTGGTTTTCTGGCGTTTCAGTACTAGAACAAGGACCTAGTAATGAATTGAGGCTAGCACTTTTCCAAATGCTTGAGCAGCAAAAAGGATTTTCTGATTATTCGTTAAACACAAACAATGTGTGGAAAGGTAAAAGTTTATTAAATGCTTTTCTTAAGAAAGGAAGCATAACGTTGATTCGCCTACCAGGCTCCCCTACCAACAATGATCAGGCAAAAGTAAATGCCTTTGGGGATAAAGAGTTAGCGGACTCGTTTGATTCAGTGCCCCTGAAGATGCAAATGACTGCAGTTCTACGTCATTTCAGAGTAAATGCTAAAGATCCAAAAGTTGGTTGGTCTTACGAGCAAGGTTTAGAAGATTACGCTCTATATATGCAATTCGCCCAAAAATGGGTACCAGTCGCTATGGCGAGATGTGTGGAGTTAGCAAAAGAAACAGCTCACGTGCCTATGAGTGACCATGTGGCGTTGGCAAATAGCATGGGCTTTGATGTATCAACTCCAGATAAGGCACTTAACCAATTAGTAAAAACGGCAAACCTGGTTCAAAGTGAATTGCCACCAGCTATCAATGATAAACATCGTATTGTGTTTTCTAAATGGCTTGCTGAATGGGACCAATTACGAACGCAGTGGTTGAATACCATGTTAATTGGAACCAATAATGCCGTTCATCCTGTTACGTTTGGCAATGTATTTAGAAAAAAAGATAAAACAGTCAGATCGACTAGAGAACTTAATCCCGTTATTCAAGAAGTAAAGAGTACGAGTATTTTATTGAAAGAGTATCTGGAAGGTTCGGAAACAAAAGAAGAATTACTAGAGTTGCTTGAATCCGTCAATAGCACTTATAAGAGCATTCCCGCAGAGATGATGCCAGAGCATGACGTGACTATAGGAACGGTTCGTTCTCGAATAAAGCAGTTAAGTGAAATAGTGACTTCGTATACACCTAAGTCCGCAATTGCACTCATTCAAACTCATGATGATCCTGTAAAATTACTGAATAAGATTAGTGGTGATGAGCTAGACCTTTGGGTGAAAGTGCTTAATGACTGGAAAGTAATATCTCCAAGAGTAGTTAGCAGCATTAAAGTGTTTAACGATAAAAACGGGGTCAACCAAATTGAGACTTATAAAAACGTTATCAATGATCGCCTTTCGTCTGTAGAAGAGTCTTTGCAACATCTGGGAGCAGCACATGAGTCTTAAAAAGCAAGTGGCAGAACTGAACAAGCAAATTGAGTACTTTCATAATAGTGCAAGCCTGGAAGATCAGATGAATGCACTTAAGACGATCTCTACACGTATTGCCAACCCAACTTCACGTATTGAGCAAGAAGCCAAGAAGTTACAGTGCTTAACGTTGATTGATGGGATTGATCTTACCTGTGAGGGTGGCGAAGAAGTTCTTGAGGTTGCAAGTAAGCAATATTGGGCATTCAAGGATCTTTGGCATAAGGTCGAGCACCAAAGTTTGTCTGATGAAGATAATACGCTTTTTGAAATGACTCAAAGTATCAACAAGGCCTCTGATCTATTTGCTAATAATCACCAAACTGTATGGCAAGAGTGGGCCGAAGAGCAAAATAGCTTAACGAATGTCAATGATGTGATTTTAGAGCAGCAGAAAGTCCCTCATGGTAATTTTGAACTCTACAACAATTACAAACGAGCAAAGAGAGAATTTGATAGTCAAATGGACGGTTTTACTTTTGATGAGGGGCAGTTAGCCAGAATTCAGCAGTTTGCAAAACAGTGTGTTGAGTTCAAATCTCAAATGAATACCGAGGCTTTGCCAGGAAGTGTGAAAAAACTATTTGATGCCCTACAAAATCCTGGTGCAGTGGCGTTCGTATCTATGCTGACCCCAGAAGTAATGGAATGGCTCGAACAGAATAATAAACTTGATACACTGATGGTGAAACAAAGGTAATGACTGTAATCGATAAAACTAAGCTTATTGAAGCATTAGATAAAATTGAAGACAAAGAATCTGAGTTACTTGCCTGGGGGGATGTCGAAGTATTCTCTAGCCTTAAGGAAATAGAATCTAGCATCAAAGAGGTTGGTATTGCTGATCATTATATCAATGATTACTTTGCTGCTCTTGTCGAACGTTGTTTTATTTTCCCAATTGGTAATGATTGTTATCGTTCGCGAATGGCAGAGACAGTGCGATTGCAGGTACTGTCTCGTCAATGGTTCGCCAAACAAAATATTGAAGATGCAAAACCGCTAATTTCAGACTTTCGATTCCTGAAACGCCCCCGCCAATACCCTAAGCGTGATAATGATGCCCAAGGATTAATTGAACAGTGGGGAACAAAGAAATTATTCCAATCACCTAACGAGAAAGCCATTCTCAGTAGCCTGCTAAAAAAAGGCGATGACTGGTTTCAATTGTCAGGATTCCAAGTACGTTCGACAGAGCGCATCCTCTCCAAATATGAACAGCACAGACGTAAGAGAGCTTATAATGCCAGCGCAACCATCGTTTGTGCTGGTACGGGTAGCGGTAAGACACTCTCTTTCTATCTGCCAGCAATGACCAAATTGGCCGCAGATCTGATTGATGATGATAAACCACGAGTACGTATTCTGGCGATTTACCCTCGTAAAGAACTACTAAAAGATCAGTTTTCGGAAACCTATAGTGAAGCTCGCAAGTTAGATGGTTTCTTGTCATCTAAAGGCAAACGAAAAATCACCATTGGCACGTTTTATGGCGATACATTCTCAGAACGTTTTGCAGAGGATGGGAAAGTATTTGCACCAATGGTTTGCCCGCAGGGTGATTGTGGCGGTACTTTAAAGTTTAATCAACAATCCAACGAGACAGTTTGTTCGACCTGTCATACCGTGCTCTCTTCTGATGAAGTGATTACCACACGAGAAGCTGCGCAAAAAAATCCGCCTGATATTCTCTTCACAACGACAGAGATGTTGAACCAACGCCTAAGTGATAAAGGCTTCAATCATCTGTTTGGGGTCAATGATACTAACACTGCTATTCCGCTTGTTCTACTTGATGAGGTTCATACCTATGAAGGTAGTACAGGGGCTCAAACCTCCTTCCTACTGAAGCGTTGGATGGCATTTAGTGGTATTAAACCGCATTTTGTTGGTTTATCTGCAACCCTAGCTGATGCAAAAAACTTCTTTGCGGACTTAACGGGAACATTGTCACAACATACAGAACTGGTTGAGTCGTTTGAGAGTGAGATAGAAGAAGAGGGGGCCGAATATCTATTAGCACTTCGAGGCGATCCTGCATCTCAAACGGGTCTTCTTTCTGCAACCATTCAGGCAACCATGCTTGGCAGTCGTATGCTAGATTGCCATTTCGGTCATAAGCGAAATATTTCTGACGATGTATTTGGTCAAAAAGCTTTTGTTTTTACTGATGATCTTGATGTTATCAACCGTCTCTATAATGATTATCTCGACGCCGAGGGTAAGCAAGATTTCTATGGGCAATTGCGTCCGAGCACAAGAAATGAAAAACCACTAGCGGATTTACGATCATCAAACAATGACAACTGTTCACCAGCACTCAAACGTGAATTAGGGCAGGATTGGTTCGCTGCAGAAAAGATTGGTCATAATTTAGAACAAGCTAATATTATTGAGCGTACCTCGAGCCAAGATAGCGGGGTCGATCAAGGCGCGAATGTGGTAGTGGCAACGGCTTCACTTGAGGTTGGTTATAATGACCCTACAGTCGGTGCTGTCATACAGCATAAAGCACCAAGAAACGTAGCATCCTATTTGCAGCGTAAAGGTCGTGCAGGACGTCGACGTGGCATGCGTCCATGGATGTATACCATTTTGTCTGATTTTGGACGCGACCGTATTGCTTTCCAACAATATGAACAACTTATTGACCCTAAAGTTAGCACGACTAAATTACCGACTGAAAACTCCCATATCCACAAAATGCATGCGGCATTGTCAACGTTGGAGTGGCTAGTCAAAAACTACCCTCAACTGAGATGGTTAAATGTATGGTCGGCACTGAAGGCACCGGAAAGAAATGCCGATAAACTTGATAAGTTACACCATGCAGTGACTGACTTATTGGGCAATCCTACAAAGTTGAAGCAACTAACCGCTCATATCCAAGATACGTTAGGGCTGAATGATGAGCAAATTAAGACTGTGATGTGGGCGCCTCCTCGCTCAATTATGATGTCATTTTTGCCTGAACTTGAACAGAACCTACAGTATAACTGGGGATTAAAAGGTCAATATTGGAATGGATTAACTAACAGCAATTCAGGGCCAATGCCGAAATATATTGCGGCTCAGTTATTTTCTGAACTTAATACTCAGGGGTTGTCGATCGTATTAGACCGTTCTACTAAAAATGAGCCGAATTTTAAACGAGAAGAGATGGCTTTCTTTCAAGCCCTCAAAGAGTTTTCACCGGGACGAATGTCTAAGCGCTATACAGTTAAAGCGAAAAATGTGCCTGATTGGTTGGTGCCTGCAGGGTTTGAACCTACGCCGGGTCAAACAGGTGCTGTAGGGTTTGATATTGAGCATGCGTTTGGCGATGTGAGCAAACAAGTACTGCAAGATTATGTCGATCATAACGGTGAGCAGATAGCGGTATATCAACCTCGTTTTATGAATACAACTTGCTCTACAAGTAAAACCTTGACCAATAAAAGCAGCAGTATGCTTCAATGGCATTTTGATATTCGTGACCCCGAAGTGAGTCAATTGACGCCAGTGCCTCAAAATAGTGAGTGGTTTGACATATTAAAATCCATCAATTTTTTCACTCATGATAGCTCGTCTCCTGTTGAAGTGATCCGATTTTGTACCGGGGCAAAAGCAAGTATTCCATTTGCTAAAAAAGACCAAGACGCTGCGAATGTGTTTTTCCAATGGCAACAGAACAATGCTCAAGTAGGTATAGGAACCAAGCTATGGGTTGATAGTGCGAAATTTCAGTTTGAGTTTACCGATGAGAAAATTAAACAACTGCTCTCGCATCACCGCAATAAGCAAGCGGTGTATTACCAATATCTACAAGACACTTTCCTAAATGCAGATCAGTTCGAACACAAGTATTTCTTGGCGAACTGGGTGTTTGAATGTGTGATGTCTGCGCTGTTTGTTATCTGCCAAGAGCGAAACCTAGCGCTGCATG
Source organism: Vibrio sp. D3 (assembly GCF_043995865.1). NCBI lineage: Bacteria > Pseudomonadati > Pseudomonadota > Gammaproteobacteria > Vibrionales > Vibrionaceae > Vibrio > Vibrio sp. D3. Next base: position 1,454,893 of record NZ_CP171886.1, read on the forward strand.
ATGCTTTGGAGGTTCTGCATACCGCATCAGGTAAAGAATTACTGATTGATGCAGTCAATGGTATGTTCCAGCGTCGTGAAACTGAAGTGGGTGATGAAGAACAAGACTTACATCAGCAATTATCAGAATTCTTCGCAGATGACGCTAACATGATTGCTATCAGAAATGCTCTTGACCTTGATCCTAACTACGACCAGTCTCAGCGTTATTTTGACTGGGGTAAAAAAGTATTAGGACAGACATTGTGTGGCGGTATTAATGCCATGTTCCTGAAACTCGTGGCTGATGTTTCTGAGCAATCATTTAATCTCGACCACAAGTGGGATGGGAATTCGTTAAATATCTGGCTTAACGAAAATGAAGTGGGTGGTATTGGCTACATCACTAAATTCAGAGAGGCATACAGAGAAGATCCGCTTCGCACACTCGGTTACCTCAGTCATGCATTTGAGACTGGTGAATATGAACAGGTGAACTTTGATTTACAACATTTCTTGGTGGAATTAGCGGGCAACACCACGCTACAGCAAGGATTGGATGATGTTCGAAATGCAAGCAGTTTGGAGCTTCGTTCACAAGCGACTAAAGCACTTAAGTTACAGATCTCGCGATTAGGTATCTTACCGTCTCATGCTTGGAATAGTGTCTTGTACTCACGAATCCTTAAGAAGGGCGCTGACTCATCGACTGACCAGCATCTCATCAGTTTACTTGAAGAGTGGGGTAAATATGAGTCCAGTGTAGGCATTGAGATACCATTGCATATTATCTCTTACTTAACATCACGTAATGCTGGTGGAACATCGAGCGAGATCTATCGTAATAAAAACCGCACTCAATCTGCGTTATGGCAGCGCGGCGCAATGATTCGCGAACAAGAACTAGGCTTCTACAATCAGTTTAGTGCTGATCAAAATAAGACTGAACGTCTTCTCCTCTCTAAGATCATTACCTCGAAAGATGTCTTAGTCGATTACGATAGTGAAGGGACTTGGCGTGAGCAACTCTCTTCCGAATTAAAGTCGTCAGGTAAGGGTATCCTTGTATTTACAGGTGGCGATAGGTCACAAATTAAAGCAGTGCTTAGCGAGTTAAGTGCAAGCATGATTGAGTACAATAAAATGATTTTTTACCCGAGAATTACAAAGGTTCAAGCACGCTTATCGGCAATGCATATCACGGTTGAAATAAGGGATATTTTACAATGATGATCCAATCAGAGCGCTCTATTGAGACAAAAGAAGCGATAGGTCGAGCGCATGTCAAAGATCTCCTCACCTCAATATTAATTGCCGAGTCATTAAACCCAGGTGAGATTTACATTTTAAGCCCTTGGATTTCTGATTTCCCGGTCTTAGATAATACCTCCGGGAGCTTTGATTCGATTAATCCCTCTTGGGGGCATCGTCAGATTCATTTTTTCGAGCTATTACAAAATTGTGTTGAAGCCGGTGCAACGCTCAGGCTAGCGATTCGTGAAAATAGAGAAAAAATATACTCATTAGAGCGAGCGCTAAAGAATTACCCGAATCGATTTATCGTTGCTGAACATAAAGAACTTCACGAAAAGGGTCTACTTACAGAGTCTGGTCTAATTCGTGGTTCAATGAACTTTACCTATTTTGGTGCGAGCGTTAACTTTGAAGGTATTACCTATACTACCAACCCAGGTGCGATAGCGGAGAAGAAGAATACCTATGAAGATTTATACTTCTCTAATATTGAAGCTCGGGTCGACGAGGAGGAAGATGATGATTGGCCATTCTAAGCAAGTGTTGCATGTTTTTTTTCAAGGCCAGAATAAGATTACTCCTCACAGTCAATGGCGTGAAAAAATTAGTATTTCTCAAGGTCAACTGGAGAGTGGTTGCGCGATTAAGTATTTAATTGGCTATCCGGAAGGTTCGCAACCGAGTTTCTATATACTTTGTGATAGTGAAGAGTTAATGGAGCATACAAAAGATTGGTTAAATTGCTCCTTAACTCGCTACTATTGCCAGTATGTTCGCCCTTATAAAAAAGCCGAATATGATTTTGAAGAGGGGTTGTTCGAGTATTGGCCTCATGGGTTCCTCAAAGTAACCATGTGGAGTGTAGAGGCTTTAGGTATAGATTCTTCAATGTATAGAACGTTTTTGCCGCAAGCTATGAAGGAGAGTGAAACGGCAATAAAAAATATGATTGCCCGTTATCAGGTGTCGCCGGCAATAAACCGAGAGTCCTCTAAACCGGTTGGTATGTTAGTAAAGTCATTTATTGATGCTTATAACAACGAAGATCATCAATCGATGCTTGAGAATTATGATTTAATTGCAAGCAGTGAAGATATTGAGCGTCGCAACAAAGATGCATTAAAGTTTATGTTGCTTGAGATTGAGGGGAAATGGGATGATATCATTAATTTTGCTCACCAAAGAAATGTTTCCTCTCAGGTTGTTTCTAGCGGAGTCACTGTCGCGATAATGCATGCCTTAGTTTCATTATCCTCATCAGATTCTGATTTATCCGGTTCATTTGAAATTGATTGGCCAAATTTACATGAGCAAGCTACTGAGTTTTTGCCACTTTTGATCAAGGCGCCTGTACTTAATAGTGAGTATCAATGGAAACTCTGGGCAGTGTTGTCACACGTACTCAAAATTGAAAACGCACTAGAAATCGCCAAACCTAATGTTAACAGAGAGTGGTTGGAGCAACTTATTCAACAAGATACCAGTATTAGCGCAGTTGCTTTTAAGGTTGAAGAACCGATTGATTTAATTGATAAAAAATATACTGAAGAATCAATTTTGCAAGTCCTCAATGTTGCTCAAACATGCCATGAAAATGAGCTGATACCGATATATGAATGGGTTGAGAGTGCTCCACTAAGTTTGAAGATGAAACTAAAGCAAGAGAATATGTACCAACGTTTGTGGGCTAAACTTGAAGCTAATGCTTTGGAGCAGTATAAATTGGGTAATATTGACTAGGGCAGTGTTATTTTGATTTTGTCCCAAATCGGTCCCATAGAAATTTATGGCGCTTGTAAGGTACTGATGTTTAATAGCTTTCATCTTATCATGCCTAACATGTTCGAAACATGGTACAAGATGGCTTCACTGATTCAATCTGGTTTGGATCTATCACCAATTATCACGCACCACTACAAGATTGATGACTTCCAAGAAGGCTTCGATGTCATGCGTTCAGGCATGTCTGGCAAAGTTATCCTTGACTGGGAATAATCTGCTCAAATAAGAAAGCGCTCCGAAAGGGGCGTTTTTTCGTTTTTTAAACGCTTAGATTTTTTAAACGCTTAGATTTTTTATTATTTAGCTCACACCCTATCTCTTTTCGTTTCTAAAAGCTGTCTAATTCAGAAAAAACTGCCTTCTTCGTGTTTCAACGTATGCAGAATACACTAAAGACCTTCTATTTAATATGGTTAATTGGTGGTTTTATATTCCAACCTAAAAGAATATCTCGGTGTAAAGCTCTGCTTTTCTTTTGACAACTACAATGAACTGACTTCTTTTTATCTTTTTAATCTTGATATGCACTTTGTTTTATTTGTTGAGCTATAACTAATAATACAATCATCTGTATAGAGTTCACAGAGATAGAAATGGAGCTTCATATGAAAATTTTTTTGTTTGATTATTCCCTTGTTATTTACAGTGTTGAGCTTACAAACGAGGGCAGAGACAATTAGCGGTACGATAGATGTTTCGATCAATTTAGTGGAAGGCTGTGTCATTAATGGCAACAATGCGGTGAACGGTTCCAGTAATATTGGTTTTGGCTCATTAAATTTTGGTGACGTTCCGGCCATTTTTACTGAGCAAGAAGCAGTCTTGACTGGGGAAGGTGGTACGGGGATCGAAATACTTTGCAGCAATGGAGTCACGCCTACTTTCTCTTTAGTCAGTGGTGCCAACGATCCCAGTTCGACGACAGGTAATCACGCAATGACCAACGGATCCGAGTTTGTGGATTACACTCTCTTCACTGATTCAGATCGTTCTACCCAGTTTACCTCGAGTAACCCTATAGCACTCTCTACATTTAATGGTGTTGATTCAGAGACCATTAATTTGTACGCCACGGCATACGGTACCAGCAGCGTCGCAGGAAATTATGTTGATACACTAAACGTAACTCTGAGTTGGTAAGTGAACTCTATATTACTCAAAGCATTTTTATTCACCGCCTGTGCCACTTTTTCCTATCCTATTTTTGCCGCGCAGAGTGAAACTTTCCAAGTGTCAGCAACCATTGATACGGGATGTCTGATCAATGGTGCGCTGACAGAAGAGAGTAACACTCAAATTGGAACAATAGGAGAGTTAAACTTTGGTGAACATTCTGCTATTTATGCTGCGGAAGTAGAAGGCAGCATCACCTACAACGGTGGGCTTACGTTAAGTTGTACCCCTGGCATAGCCATGAATATTAAGATTGACGGTGGTTTGAACGCTTCGGTAGGGGTACGCAAGCTGAAGCACACAGAAAAGTCGAGTACGGTGGATTATTTATTATTTGAAGATGCAGAACACTCTCAAGTATTAGACATTGATACCCCCTATTCTGTTGGTACTAATGAAGACCCTGACAACATTCAGGTGCCAATTTGGGCAAAGGCGATATTAAATGGAAATGAAATCGCTGGTATTTATACAGATACTCTTACCTTAACGCTTGAGTGGTAAGCGCTGTTTCGAAGAAATGATAACCTTCGGAGAAATTAAATGGATTTAATAATAAAAAGACTGGTTTTCGTCATTATTTTCTTATCAACGTTAACTTCACAGGCCTATGCTAATTCTCTCCTTATTTGGCCTATTTACCCTAAAATATCTTCTGAATCGAATGCGACATCAATTTGGATGGTTAATCAAGGCACTGAAGATTTTTATTTGCAGGTTCGTATTTTTCAGTGGGGACAGAAGGATGGGCAGGATACATATGCGCAGCAACGACAACTGATAGCTACGCCTCCTTTTGTGAAAGTTGCACCTGGTGCCAAGCAACTTATTCGTATATTAAATCAAGATGGAGCGCTTTCTAATAAAGAGTACGCATATCGTATTATCATCGACGAACTCCCGCCAGCTAAAGGGCCTCAAGATGAAAATAAAGAAAATGATCTGGCAGTAAAAGTGAGAATGAGATATTCCATACCATTGTTTATGTACGGTAAAGGGATGAAAAGACAATCCCAAGGAACAAATGAAGTTTGGAACGGACTACAGGCAAAGATTATAAAGAGTAAAGATAAGGACCTTATTCATATAGAAAACACCAGTAATCACTATGTCAGATTAGTCAACCTAGCAGTGACCGCACCAAACCAATCGCCTTTTATCGTTTCGAAAGGGTTAGCAGGGTATATATTACCTGAGCAATATAAAACGTGGCCTATTTCTTACTCCAAGATGAAAAATATAAAAGTAAAGGCGGATATTGAAGGTAAGCGTTACGTTATTCCACTCGAACACAATGAATAAGATTTTATATCTATCTTGTTTATGTTTATTTACCAGTATGACGCCTAGTGTGGTTTGGTGCGACAACGTAGTGGCCCATTTATCGCAGTTACCTAGTCCTGAAAACTTTTCTTATGAGAACTTTGAAAATATTCATTTGTCGTTAGAACTAGTTATTAATCAACGACCGACTGGTTTAATCGCGGATGTTGAACGTAAAGGCGAGCGTTACTTCGTGTATAGAGACGATTTACTGTCTGCTGGCGTGGTCGCGGATGTATTACCTAGGACGCAAGAGAAGTTAGACATAACATCAATATCGGGTGTAGAGGTCGATTATTTGCAATCGTTACTGCAATTATCAATCAAAGTGCCTCCGAATTGGTTGCCGATGCAACGTTTTTCTGCGCAGAACAGGAGGCGTTTTTCCCCTGCTAAATTCGGAACTGGTGGGTTATTTAATTACAGTGTGTTTGGTGTTTATGATCACGAGAGTAGTCAAAAAGAAGTCTCTATTAACCACGAATTGAGAGCCTTTTCCGAATTCGGCGTACTTTCTACGACGGGAATATTTAAATCTAACCTTCATCGAGATGTTCAAGCGCAACAAAGTAATAAATATACGCGCTTCGACACGAGGTACGAATATGTTGATCAAAGTCGTCGATTGCGCTTTGAAGTAGGGGATTACATTGTGAGGCCCCTTGCGTGGAGTCAACCAGTTCGAATGGCTGGTATTCAACTCTCACATGACTTCTCTATGCGTCCAGATGTGGTTACCGCACCTTTACCTGCATTTTATGGCGAAGTAACTGCTCCCACTACGTTAGATTTATTTGTGAACGGATTAAAAACCGATTCAATGTTTGTGGGGCCGGGACCGTTTGTTATCAATGATATTCCAATGGTATCGGGAGCTGGTGAAGCGACAGTGATTGCAACGGATGCCCAGGGAAGGCGGACTGCAATGACCAGTCCATTTTTCCTTTCAGCTAACTTGCTAAAGGCTAACTATACCTCTTACAACGCCAGTTTTGGTGCTTTACGCCGAAACTATGGCAACGCTTCAAATGACTATGTCGATGGTGCTGTTGTCGCAGCTGCGAGGCACGGAATGACAAACTGGCTAACGTTGGAGGCACAAACCGAAGCGAAAGATGACTTAATTGTTGCGGGAGTCGGTTTTGTTACCAACCTATTCAATATGGGAACGATTGATGGGGCGGTAAGGTTTAGCAATTATGAGCAGAGAGCGAGTTCCTATTCAGTTGGTTATAGTTATCAATCTCGAATGTTTAGCTTTGCCGCTCGTACCCAAGTTGAGAGCGAGGGATTTTACACGCTCTCCCAAACACCAGAGAGCTTGAGAAGTGACGGCACTAACGAGCGAGAGAATTTGTCTCGGCATGTCTCTCAGATAAATGTTGGCGCCCGGCTGAATGAGTTGGGTTCGTTGTCAGGGGGATACTTTGATGTTCAGCAAACCGACTCTCGATCGAGAATACTTAATGTAACTTACAGCCGCTCGCTTCCGTTCGATATCAACATGTCATTATCGTTTAATCGAAACATCGGTGGGGAGGCCGTTACGTTAGCACAATTCTCATTACCTTTGAGCGCTTTCTCTGGTAGCGCGGGATTAACCATGAAGCGTGGAAGCGATGGTCATCTTAGTGGCCGTGCTAGTGTTAGTCGACTTGCGCCGATTCGAGGTGGTTGGGGAATCAACTTAGCGCATGATATTAATGAAAAGCCTGACAATAGAAAGCAGGCCGATGTTACTTACCGAGCCTCTTGGGCGGAGTTCCGAGCGGGCTTAAACGGGACGAGTGGTAATTACGATTATTTTGCCGAAATGTCGGGTTCGGTTGCGTCACTCGATGGTGAAATATTCCCTGCAAATAATGTGTACGATAGTTTCGCTGTTGTCAGTACTAGCGGTTTTGAAGGTGTGCCCGTCAAATATGAGAATCAAGTCGTTGGATTGACTGATGATGACGGTTACTTACTTGTGCCGTGGGCAATGGCATATTACACCGCAAAATATGAAATTGATCCGCTTAGATTACCAGCCAATGCTTTTTTCCCAACAACAGAACAATACGCGTCGATACATTCTGGGTACGGCTATTTGCTCGAGTTCCCAATAGCTTTGCAAGTTGCGTTAAGCATGGAGGTTGTTGATGAAAATGACGCCTACTTGCCATTAGGAACTTATGGTCAATCAGATACTGGAGTGGTAGGGCAAATTGGTTGGGATGGAGTGACGTATTTTGAGGGGCGTAATGTAGGTGAGTACATTATCTTTTACCCCGAAGGCTTTCCACCATGTAAAGTATTTATAACGGGACTCTATCAAACACGGAGCGAGAAAATACAGACATTAGGTAAACAAGTCTGCACGAAAGAGCAAAAAGCAGAGGTACAATTATGAGTCGGTATTCTCGTTATCTTTGGTTTTTTCTTCTTTTTATATCGTCCGGTAACATGGCTTGTGAGCTCACTGCGCCGACGCCTTTGATTCAATTTGGAAGCGTTTCCTCGTTTACCGTTTCAACTATTCAGCAACAGAGCTCAGCCCAGCCTCACGCAGGGATAACGTGTGACTTTTCTACACTTGTTTCTTTGTTGAGTGGCGACTATGTGTCTGCAACGTTTAACAGTACTAACGATGGGCGGTTGCTTAATGCGGCGGATATTAGTTCGGAACTTAGCTATCAGATTTTTGGAGATCCAAGCCTTTCGCAAGAGTACATTTTTGGCCAAACTTACAATTTTTTTGAAATTGGGCTGCTCGATTTACTAGGTTTATTTGGCACTCAAGCTGAATTTCCGCTTTATGCCCGGACAGGAGCTGGTAGTAATCTCTCAGCAGGGACTTATCGAGACCAAATTACGGTGTCTTGGATTTGGAATTATTGCTCAGGAATTGGAGTTGGAGGCGTATGTCTTGGGCGAGAAACAGGCAATGCACAAAGCTTGATTCCGGTAGAGTTGGAAGTCACTCCCGATTGTATGATCACGGCGCCAGATATTAATTTTGGTTCATCACCATTGGTGGCAGGTTTTGACCCTGTCAGTCAGGTTATATCATTAACCTGTACCAAGAACAGTGCTTTTACCATTGGTTTAAACGACGGTGTGAATGCCTCCGGAGGCCAACGAAGGATGGCATCTGGCGGTAACTATTTGGAGTATGAAATCTATAAATCCTCATCGACGGAGCGGTGGGGGGATACTGGTTCTGAACGTCGTGAACAGAGCGATGTGGATACGGGTGACACCATTCCCGATGGCATCACTCCGCAGAACTTCAATTATCGCGCAGAGATAATAACAAGCCAAACCACCCCACCAGCTGGCACTTATACCGACTCGATAATCGTTGATGTTCAATTTTGAGCATCATATCAATTGCATAACTAGAGGCATCTATTCCAAAAAACTTTTGTAATCATAGTTTTCACTCTATTCCCGCTTAATTCTGTGCGATTAGTATGGTTTTGTTTTCACAACATTTAACTTGAAGGAATAAGGAAAACTATGAAGAAGTCACTGGCAGCACTAGGTTTGGCGTTGGTATTTACAGGAACAGCTTACGCAGCAAGCTGGGGTTACGAGGGGAGTCACGGGCCTGAGCATTGGGGCGAGTTTGCGTCTGAATGTTCCAAAGGTCAAAACCAAAGCCCAATTAATATTGTCTCCGCAGCAGAAGCGAAGTTAGACAAATTGCAGTTCGACTACCATGGCAAAGCAATCTCATTGCTCAATAACGGCCACACCCTGCAAACCAGCCTAGAGGGTGACAACACACTGTTGATTGATGGCAATGCATTCACGTTAAAGCAGTTCCACTTCCATACTCCGTCAGAAAACCATGTGGATGGCAAAGAATACCCATTAGAAGCGCACTTTGTGCATGCTGATACAACTGGCCATTTGGCGGTTGTGGCCGTGTTTTTTCAATCCGGAAAAGCGAACCCAGATTTAGCGAAGTTACTAGCAAACATACCAAGTAAAGATCAAGGTGTAGAGATTAAATTGCCATTTGAAGCGGATGCGTTGCTTCCAAAAGACAAAGCGTATTATCGCTTTAATGGCTCACTAACGACACCACCATGCTCTGAAGGGGTACGTTGGTTAGTGATGAAAGAAGCACAAACCATTTCCCCTGAGCAGATTAAAGCGTTTACGGCAGTGATGGGGAAAAACAATCGTCCTATCCAACCATTGAATGCTCGTATGGTGTTAATGCAACACTAACCAATCCAAGCAAATAAAAATGAAAAAGCCCGCTTGAATAAAGCGGGCTTTGTTATTGGGTATTGGTGGAAATTAGAAGCCGTGATCTTCTTGCTCTTCAGCTTTTATCATTTGAACTGGGTCGAGCTTGAGTGTTTGAGTTGGGAAGGCGATATCTGCTTCGTGTTCTTTAATGATGTTAATTACTTGAAGAAGAACATCCTGTTTAACCTCATGGTATCTCACCCAATTCACGGTTTTTGTGAAGGTATAAATGAAGAAATGCAGTGACGATGGACCGAACGTATCGAAGTTGACGATAAGCGTTTGGCGTGCATCAATATCTTTGTGATTCTTAAGCATCTCTTTCACCGCTGTAATGATTTGCGGCATTTTTTCGGCGTCGTCGTAACGAAGTCCAATTTTTTCGTAGATGCGTCGGTTTAGCATGCGAGATGGGTTTTCTACGACTATGTTGCTAAACACAGAGTTTGGCACATAAAGAGGGCGCTTGTCGAAAGTTCGTATGATGGTCATTCTCCAGCCAATTCGCTCTACCGTACCTTCAATTTGGCGATCTGGAGAGCGGATCCAGTCGCCAACTTTAAACGGACGATCGAAGTAGATCATAAGGCCGCCAAAGAAGTTCGACAGCAAATCTTTCGCCGCTAAACCAACGATTAAACCACCGACACCACCAAAGGTGAGCAATCCTGACAGTGACAAGCCAAACGCCTGCATCACAGTGAGAATTCCGACGGTAATAAAGAACAAGCGCGCGACTTTAGCTATCGCTTGCACTGTGGTTTCATCTCGGTTTTTTTGTTCTAGGACGTACTCTTCAACATTGGTGATGAGTCGCATAACGGTCCAGACGAAGATACTGATCACCAAAATCAGTTTCAGCGTGCTTAACCAGTTTATTTTATCGTTGAGCTCGCTCTCTAATATGATGCCGATAGAGACGGTTGCTGGCCAACACCAAATGAGTGTACTGACTGGCGCTTTTAGCGCATCAAGCAACATGTCATCCCAGTGGAAAGGGGTTTTCTCTACTAGTACTGCGAGACGAGAGCGGATCAGTCGCCAAGCTACCCAAGCAATAAAGCTGGCGAGTGTAATGAAAAGGACACTCCCACTCCAATCTTGATGAGATGTTTCAATATAGCTTTGCAAATCGGTAAACCACTGTGACATATGTAACTTCTTTCTAGTGAACCATGGAAGGAAAGGTAGCAGATATTACTCCTTCACCCCAGTGATTTCCTTTAAATCATTTACTTATGTATAAATCGCCTGAGGTAGGCTATTTTATGAGGTGAAAAGTGAGTGGTCGAAACTGGATGATGAGCCGCCGTTCCATTCGTGTGCGGAGCTTCGTCATCTCCGATGTGCGTTGATATTTGAACGATCAATTATAACTTCTCTGACTTATCGCTAACATTTATCTTAAGTAAGTGTGAGAGTGTATTGGCTCTTGAATTAGCGGAGGCAGATATGGAATTTACAGAGCTGGATCGAAACGCGCTCTACGACATCTGGATGTCACAAAAAGCCAAAATGCACATCACTCAAATGGAAATGGCGAAGCGCCTTGGTTTGAGTCTACACGAGTTTTCTGGCTTGTTACGTGGTAATTCTCCACTGACGCTAGGTTTTGTAAAACAGCTATGCGAGCAGCTACATGTACGTCCTGGTCAGGTGATTCCGTCTTTGACGGAGCGTGATCTATCTGCATCTGGTACGGTTTATTTACAAAATCGTGTGACGGTGGATGGCGATATCAGTAACGTGTTTATCGACGGCAACCAAGTCGTGATCGAGTACGTTCACCAAGTTAGTTAGCTTGCTCGTCAAATTATCGGGTTGAAGAGCAATAAAAAACGAGCCAATTGTGGCTCGTTTTTTCGTTTCTGTTTTGCTCGCCTGCAAAGATTATGGGATTTTCACCAAGGAATCGCGAGAAAGGTCCGCGATAGACTTCGCACCAGTAAGCGTCATAGCTACACGCATTTCTTTATCGTACAGATCCAGTAGGTTTTCAACGCCTGCGCCGCCTTGCGCAGCCAATGCGTACACAAATGAACGACCAAGCAGTGTGCAGTCAGCGCCCAGCGCGAGCATACGAACCACATCAAGACCAGTACGGATACCAGAGTCAACAAAGATCTTAAGATCGCCTTTTACCGCATCTGCAATGCTTGGTAGTGCTTTAGCACTTGAAAGTACGCCATCTAACTGACGGCCACCATGGTTAGATACCACAATGCCATCCGCGCCGAAACGTACCGCATCTTTTGCGTCTTCTTCGTCGAGGATGCCTTTGATGACCATAGGGCCATCCCAAAAGTCACGAATCCACTCAAGATCTTTCCAGGAGATAGACGGGTCGAAGTTTGCGCCTAACCAGCCGATGTAATCTTCTAGCTTTGTTGGTTCGCCACGATACGTTGAGATGTTACCTAAGTCGTGCGGCTTACCAAGTAGACCCACATCCAGCGCCCAGCTTGGGTGGCGCATCGCCTGGAATACACGACGCATGGCTGCGTTAGGACCACTCATACCTGAGTGCATGTCACGGTAACGTGCGCCAGGAACTGGCATATCAACGGTAAACACCAGCGTTGTTACGCCTGCTGCTTTTGCACGCTCAAGTACGTTTTTCATGAAGCCACGGTCTTTAAGCACGTAAAGCTGGAACCACATTGGACGTTCAATTGCAGGTGCGACTTCTTCAATCGGACAAACCGAAACAGTCGACATAGTAAACGGGATGCCTTTTTTCTCGGCTGCTTTTGCTGCTTGCACTTCGCCTCGGCGCGCGTACATACCAGTTAGACCAACAGGAGCTAGCGCGATTGGCATTGCCAGTTTCTCACCGAAGATCTCGGTTTCTAGGCTCAAATCTGTCATATCGCGTAGGACGCGTTGGCGAAGAGCGACATCACCTAAATCGTCAGTATTACGCTTCAGCGTGCGTTCGTCGTAAGAGCCGCCATCAATATAATGGAATAGAAACGGGGGAAGCTTGGCTTTCGCGGCAGCGCGGTAGTCAGTAGAAGCTGAGATAATCATAATGGTGTCCTAGCGGTTATTCTAAGCAAAGTTGTGGAGCAATTTGCTCTTTCGTTGAGCCTTCATCGCAAAGCAGTGAAGGCATCAAAATGAGTATAGTTACCTATGGTTCACTTACGTTTGAACTGCTGATGTTGGTAACTCATTTACATAATTGATTGAAAAATTTTGTTAAATCACTCAATCAGTTATACAAATTGGAAAGGATGACACAGCTGCAGGGGGGATTGATGTAGCAAGCTAAATCAACATGTCGGGGTAGTAGTGCTGACAGCTGTGTCAAATTTGGCAGGGCTACAAACCCTGCGTTTCGCGTTACTTCATCAAGACATCCGTCATTTGGAGGCCGTAAATCAACACCAAACCAATAATGCCCGTCATTACAATGTAGTAGAACGTAGGGATAATCGTCTTACGCAATGTTGCACCTTCACGACCAAGTAAACCTACGGTGGCTGATGCGGCAACAACGTTGTGAATCGCAATCATGTTACCTGCGGCAGCGCCAACGGCTTGAAGCGACACAACAATCACACTCGAAATAGACAGTGTTTGTGCCACTTCGAATTGGAACTGGCTGAACATCATGTTTGAAACCGTATTTGAGCCAGCGATGAACGCACCCAGCGCACCAACGGTGGCACTCAGTGCTGGGAACGCAGAACCAACAAGGTCAGAGGCAAAGTTAGCTGTTGTAACCGGCATGCTTGCTAGGTCAGCGCCGTTAATACCAGAGTTGATGAAGATACGAACCATCGGGATGGTAAATACCAAGACAAACCCCGCGCCAATCAGTGTTTTGCTTGACTCGCCAAACGCTTCACGCAATGGCTTTGCGCTACCGCTTTGTAACATTGCGGCAAGCAGTGCGACAAACACCAGAATGCCACCTGGCAGGTACAATGGCTGAATAGCGGCACTCACACCAGTCTCACCAAGAATATTGCTGAACGACAAACTTACGCTTTGTACAAAGCCTTTCAGTTCCGGACTTACGCGGCTTGCGACGAGAATTACCGCCAGCATTACATATGGTACCCAAGCTTTTACGATGCTCATTGGCTTGCCTGGATTGTCGTTTAGATCGACTTTTAGCGAGCCCAGCCATTCAGCAGGCCATTTGTCTTCGCTTTCGAAATCCCACTTAGTCTTTGGTACTAAGAAGCCTTTTTTCGCTGCGGTAACAACAATAGAAAGACCAACCAAACCACCGATAAGTGAAGGGAATTCTGCACCCAAGAACACACCAGTTAACGCGTATGGCACAGTGAAAGAGACGCCTGCGAATAAAGCAAATGGTAGAATATCCAGACCTTCACTCCAGCTTCTGTTCTTGCCGAAGAAACGTGTTAACATCATCGCCATTAATACAGGGATCATCGTACCTACAACAGCGTGAATCACAGCAACGTGCGCGGTGATATCTTGCAGGTACATTTCCCATGTTGCGCCTTGTGCAGCCAAAGACTCACTGATGTTATGCGTGTCTAAACCTTTGTTTACACCCACGATGATTGGTGTACCCACCGCACCGAATGAAACAGGCGTTGACTGAATCATCATGCCCATTAGGACAGCGGCTAGCGCAGGGAAGCCGATTGCAACCAGTAGTGGTGCAGCAATTGCTGCCGGGGTACCAAACCCTGATGCGCCTTCAATGAATGAGCCAAAACACCAAGCAATGATGATGGCTTGCACACGGCGGTCAGCTGAAATATCGGTAAATCCATTACGGATAGTGGTGATCGCTCCAGTGTGTTTTAAAGTGTTGAGCAAGAAGATGGCACCAAACACGATCCATAGAACAGAGACAGTAATGCCTAGCCCTTGGAATACAGAAGCCAGTACGCGATTGGCTGACATATCCCAAAACATTAGGGCAATAGCGACGGTTAAACCGAACGCAACAGGCATGGCTTTTTTAGCAGGCCAGTTGAGACCAACCAATAAGATGGCGGCAACAACAATTGGCGAAAATGCCACTAGGGCAAGTAGGGTTTCACTCATTTGTACATCCTTCGTACGCTGACTTCTCGAACGGTGTCAATCCGCTGTAGAGGTGACTTTTTGTTGTAATGGTTTTGTTAATTTGGCGTGAATTTACTCCTTTATTTTTTGTTGATATAGGGAAATAATGAAAATAATTAATTCCAAAAGTGACATAATCGTATGAGAGCAGACGACTTAATCCTATTTTCTCAAGTAATCGAACTGGGCAGTTTTAGTAAGGTTGCAGAAGCAAATAACCTTACAAATTCGGTAGTTAGCAAAAGAATGGCAAGGTTGGAGGAAGAGATAGGGGCGCAGCTATTATAT
Organism: Vibrio sp. D3; assembly: GCF_043995865.1. Classification (NCBI taxonomy): domain Bacteria; kingdom Pseudomonadati; phylum Pseudomonadota; class Gammaproteobacteria; order Vibrionales; family Vibrionaceae; genus Vibrio; species Vibrio sp. D3. Next base: position 1,469,994 of record NZ_CP171886.1, read on the forward strand.
CGAACAACGCGTAAATTGACCTTAACCGAAGCAGGTAAGGTGTTACTCCACAGTGCTAAAAATGTGAAGCAGGCCACTCAGGAGGCTATGGACGCTGTTGCAGGCTTTGGAGAGAATGTGAGCGGTCACATAAAAATGTCCGTGCCTTGTATCTCTGGAGATTTGATACTTGCTGATGCCGTTGCGGAATTTTGTAACCTTCATCCGGGTCTGACCGTGGACATGTCATTGGATAACCGCTTTGTCGATTTGGTGGCTGATGGTTACGATTTGGTCATTCGAACTGGCTACCTAGCCGATTCCAGTTTGATCGCACGACATATTCTCGATTCTCAATGGGTGGTGTGCGCGTCCCCCTCATATATCGCTAAAAATGGGAAGCCGATCGAGCCTATTGATCTCACCACGCACAATTGTCTGCAATACGCTTACCAAACCACAGGTGCAACAGATTGGGAGTTTAAAGGCGAAGACGGAAATTACATCATCAAAGTATCGGGCTGCTTTTCTACTGATAACGCGACCGCATTACGTAAAGCCGCTCTGGGCGGTCATGGTATAGCTTACGTCCCGCGATGCTTGGTGTATCACGATATTCGCAATGGTCAACTGGTGGATATTTTTCCTGAACTAGTGGGTAAAAAGTTGGGTATCTATGCGGTGTACCCGTTTACTCGTCAACCACCGAATAAAGTGAAACTGCTTATTGAGCACATTCGTGATCGTTACTTAACGATATCTCATTATTTCTAGGTTCTTCATAGATTTAAAACAATGTCGTTGAAATCAATATTGGGTGCTCTAAGGTAATCACCGCAATAAAACGATTGAAGATAAACAACTTAATAAAAACGACGGAGTAACACGGACGTTATGCATTACCCAAAAACACGTAAAGATTCTGTCGTGGACACTTACTTTGGCCACGACATTGCCGACCCTTATCGCTGGTTAGAAAATGATCGCAGCGAAGAAACCGCACAATGGGTTTCGGGTCAAAACTCGGTAACATTCGATTTCCTGGGTCAGATCCCGTACCGCCAACAAATCCGTGACTTGGTCGCGAACAGCCAAAACTACGAAAAATATTCCCAGCCATTTGTACGTGGTGACTACACCTATTTCTACAAAAACGACGGTTTGCAAAACCAAAGCGTATTGTATCGCCGTAAAGGCGAGGGAGAAGCCGAAGTCTTCCTTGACCCAAATACGTTCTCTGAAGAGGGCACGACCTCTCTTGGCGAAGTCAGCTTCTCGAAAGATTATCGTTTGGTCGCGTATTCCATCTCGGAAGGGGGCAGTGACTGGCGCAAGATCTTTGTTATTGATGCGGAAACCAAAGAACAGTTAGAGCCTGAGATTGTGGATGCGAAGTTTACGTCGATTTCTTGGCTGGGCAGCAAAGGCTTCTATTACTCAAGCTATGATAAGCCGCAAGGCAGTGAGTTATCTGCGCGAACTGAACATCACAAGCTTTATTATCATGAACTTGGTACACCTCAGTCTGAAGATAAAGTGATTTTCGGTGAGTTGGATACGCAGGTTCACCGTTATGTGTCTGGTACCACGACGACGGACGATCGCTTCCTCATTATTTCTGGCGCAGAATCCACATCGGGTAATCGTCTGTTTTATATCGATTTACAGTCTGAGTCCCAAGCGATTGTGACGCTTCGTGATACAACGCAAGGCGACACCTACTTGATTGATAGTCAAGACGAAACCTTGCTGCTTTACACCAACCTAGATGCGCCGAATGGCAAAGTTGTCAGCTACAACACCCGAACAGCGCAATGGATGGATGTGATTGCTGAACAAGAACAGCCGTTAGAAATCAGCAAAGGTGGCGGTTATCTGTTTGCGACTTATATGGTGGATGTACTTTCTAAAGTGCAGCAGTTTAACTACCAAGGTGAGTGGATTCGAGATGTTGAGCTGCCGGGAGAGGGCACGGCTTATGGTCTAGCGGGTAAAAAAGAAGAAACCACGCTGTATTACACCTTTACTAACTACGTGACGCCACCGACGATCTTCTCATTTGATGTTGAGTCTGGTGAATCGACGCTGTTTCAAGAATCAAAAGCGCCATTCGATCGCAGTGAGTATGAATCAAAACAGGTGTTTTACACCTCAAAAGACGGCACGCAAGTTCCGATGATCATCTCATACAAGAAGGGCATCGCACTTGATGGTAGGGCGCCAACCATGCTGTATGGTTATGGCGGTTTTAACATCAGCCTCACTCCGATGTTTTCTGGCAATGTGGCCAACTGGCTAGAATTGGGTGGCATTTACGCTGTCGCCAACATGCGAGGCGGCGGTGAATATGGTAAAGCTTGGCACAACGCAGGCACTCAGCAGCAAAAGCAAAACGTATTTGATGACTTTATTGCGGCGGCGGAATACCTGATTGAAAACGACTACACTAGCTCGGATCGCCTAGCGATTCGCGGTGGTTCTAATGGTGGTTTGTTAGTTGGAGCGTGTATGACGCAACGCCCTGAACTATTCAAAGTCGCGCTGCCTGCGGTTGGCGTGCTTGATATGCTGCGTTATCACACGTTTACTTCTGGAGAAGGCTGGAAGTATGACTATGGCACGTCGGAGCAAAGTGAAGCGATGTTCCAATACTTGCTTGGTTACTCTCCTGTTCACAATGTAAAAGAAGGCGTGCAATATCCTGCTACCTTGGTGACAACTGCTGATCACGACGACCGAGTTGTGCCAGCACATTCGTACAAGTTTATTGCGGAGCTGCAAGACAAGCAGCAAGGCGCTAATCCAGTATTAATACGCATTGATGTCAATGCAGGTCATGGTGCAGGGATGCCGCTGAGTAAGCAAATTGACCTCACCACAGACGTGTATGCATTTACGTTACATAATATGGGTATTGAGTCGATTTAATGCCCTAGTTACTCTCAGCTTCTGAGAATAAAAAATGCCGCGACACTGTCGCGGCATTTTTCATGGTTGGGGGAACTCAATTCATACTGTTTGCCAGTATGTGAGCCAGGTTGACTAAGTCTGACTCTTGAACCAACCAGTCTCGGCGGCCAAACCGAAAGGCAGCTACGCCATTCTTAAGACAAGATGAAATCATCACCTTTTCTTAATCCTAGCTTATGAATATGAAACTGTGATGAACCTAAGCCGCATTGTGCTGATTTTCACTGTTTTCAAGATCAAATGAGGCATCTATCAGTTTTTTCGTGTAGTCATTTTTAGGGTTTTGGAAAATATTTTCGGCTGTACCTTGTTCCATAACCTCGCCTTTTTGCATGACAAGAACACGATCAGAAAGGGCTTTGACGACTGATAGATCGTGGCTAATAAACAAGTAGCCAATGTTATGCTTTTTCTGCAAATCTTTCAGGAGATCAATCACAGTCAGTTGAACCGAGCGGTCCAATGCAGAGGTCGGCTCATCAAGCAGAATAAACGAAGGTTCAAGGATTAGTGCTCGCGCGATAGCAATACGCTGACGCTGGCCTCCCGAAAACTCGTGCGGATAACGGTTGATGGACGCGGGATCTAAGCGAACTTCTCGAAGCACGTCGCGTGCTTTCTGCATGCGTTCTTTTTTACTCAACATTGGCTGGTGGACAGTTAATCCTTCAGTGATGATCTCGCCGATAGTCATACGAGGAGAAAGCGAACCATAAGGGTCTTGGAACACCATCTGAACGTCTTTTTTCAGCTCAAAACGTTCTTTGTTTGTTAGCAAAGCCATATCTTGGCCTTTGTATTCGATTTTACCTGTGGATGGCAGGAGGCCTATCACTGCGCGGCCGAGGGTAGACTTGCCTGAACCGGATTCCCCAACAATCCCGAGTGTTTCTCCTTGTTTGAGCTCAAGAGAAATGCCTTTTACGGCTTCGAAGTACTCATTTTTACTGGCAATAAAATGCGGCTTTATCAAGAATTTGACTCGTATATCGTCAGCTTTTAATAGTTGTGTAGCACTCTCGCTAATAGGGTCCTTACTGCCTTTTGGAATAGAGTTGATCAGCATACGTGTGTATTCGTGCTTTGGGTCTTCGAAGAGTGTTTGCGTTTCGCCTTCTTCGACGACTTCCCCTTTACACATCACAATGACACGGTCGGCAAAGTGTTTTACAACGCCTAAATCATGAGTAATAAAAAGTATCGCCATGCCCATCTGAGCCTGAATTTCTTTAATCAGGTGCAGCACTTCTGCTTGAACCGTGACATCTAACGCGGTGGTTGGTTCGTCGGCAATTAAAATATCGGGTTCGTTAATCAGTGCCATTGCAATCATGATGCGTTGCAACTGACCGCCAGAAAACTCGTGCGGATATTTGCTGTACGCTTTCTCTGGCTCTGGCATGTGAACCAGTTCAAACAGCTCTAACACTCTCGCTTTGGCTTTCCATCTATCCACTGGACGGTGGCACATGATGGCCTCAGCGACTTGGATCCCCACCCGCATGTATGGATTCAATGAGGTCATCGGCTCCTGAAAAATCATACCGATACGATCACCGCGAATACTTTGCATTTCACGCTCCGTTTTATCCAAGATGGAGCTACCCTCAAACATGATGGATGAGTTCGTATGCAAAATAGCGTTGTCTGGCAATAGTTTCATCAGTGCATTGGTTGATACTGACTTGCCAGACCCAGACTCCCCAACGATGGAAAGCGTCTCGCCTGCTTTTAAATCGAAGCTAACATTCTTTACTGCATCGACGATCCCATCGTTTGTCGTAAAGCTGACCGATAGGTTATTCACCGAAAGAATGGTTTTAGAAGACATCACAGATCCTTGTGGTTGATAAAGCAAATGATACTCAAGCAATGGACAGCACAAACCTAGCTGGCCTCAATGCTTGGGCTTTAGATTAATTATAAAGGTGAGAAGGCGAAGACTTTGCCGAACTCATCGCTTGCAAATGCAAAAACTGCTCATGTGCGCGCGTCACATGGTCTAGCTCAATCATCCATTGAGCATTACGTTGAGCGGAGCAAAATGCCGCCATATGAGCTAACAAGTCTTCACTTTGTTGACCAAGTAAATGACCCACACGCTCAATAAGTTCATGATTCTCTAGTTGCAAGAATTGGAATAGTGCGTACGTTTGATTGAGTGTTGAAAAAGCATCGTGCTGCAATCCGAGTTTGTTGAGAATCTCCGATTGTGCGACGCACGCATCTCTCAGCCCGGTGATGAGACAGACAAACTGACAAGGTTTGGTTTGAGCATTTTCGAGCGCCGAATGAATGTGGCTCGGTAGATTGCTGAGTACATCGTCGTATAAACGATGTGCCTCGGGCCAGTGGCCTTGTTCCATCAATTGCTCTGCTTTCAAGTAGCGCATCCAGCATTGCTCAATATTCATGTCCATCTCCACAAGAGTTGATTTGTTTTGATATTAAATGAAATTGATTATCAATTGCAAGTGCGTATTGATATCACTTTTGTGCTCATAAAATGTCCAATCAAACTAGGGTGGAAGGTAAATCACTTAAAATTAAGCAAATAATCTCTACACTCAAATGACGAAAATAAGAAAAAAGGAAGTGGATATGGCAATACTAAGATTGGAAGCTAAGCAGCTATATTCTGTAGCAGATCTAGAGAATATGCCATGTAAGTCGACCAAGGAGTTACCTCCAATTGATGAGATTGTGGGCCAAGAGCGCGCGCAAAAAGCGGTCGAGTTTGCGATGTCCATCAAAGAGAAAGGGTATAACATCTACGCCATTGGTCAGAATGGGCTAGGTAAACGCACCATGATCCTGCGCTATCTGAATCGTCACCAGCACGATGCAGCAGCCTTGTTTGATTGGTGTTACGTTGCGAACTTTGAAGATACCCGTACACCCAAGGTATTGAAGCTGCCTTGTGGTATCGGGAATAAGTTACGTGTTGATATTGAAGCCTTAATGGGCAAACTACTGAATGCTTTACCCCTAGCGTTCGACAACGAAATGTACTTTAGCCGCGCTGAGCGATTAAAAAACCAATTAGCGGCGAAGCAACAAAACGAACTGGACCGCATTAGCCGAGAGGCAAAAGAGAAAGGCATTAGCTTGACGCTTACCACACAAGGCGATTATCAGTTTGTTGCCATGAATGGTGATGAGCTTCATACGGAAGAGTCTTTTGATGCACTAAGTAAGAAAGAGCAAGAGCAGTTCAGCGATGCCATTGATGAACTCGAAGTACGATTACGTTCGATGGTCCGTGAACTCACAGAGTGGGAAGAAACTTACAGCGACAAAATCAAAAAGCTTAATGATGAAGTGACGCTCGATGTGATTACTCACTTCATTAAAAAGCTCAAAGTGGATTACGCGGAATATTCTGAAATCAAAACGTACTTAACTGAGCTGCAAAAAGATATTGTTGAAAACGCAGATATCTTCCTTGATCAAAGTGGTGAGCAAGGCGAAATTGCGACGGCGTCGTTGGATAAAAAATTACCACGTCGTTATAAAGTGAACGTCTTGGTAAGCCGCAACAGCAGTGACTTTCCTATCGTTGTTGAAGAAAACCCCAATTACCATTCGCTCTTCGGTTCGATTGAGACAGCCACTTTCAAGGGAACCGTGTTTACCGACTTTTCGCTGATTCGTGCGGGGAGTTTGCATAAGGCGAATGGCGGCGTTCTGTTAATGGATGCACAGAAAGTGCTTGAGCAGCCTTACGTTTGGGATGGTTTGAAGCGCGCACTGCGTGCTCGTCAATTGAGCTTTACCTCCCTAGAAAAAGAAGTGACATTGACAGGGGCGGTATCACTCGATCCCGAGCCTATCCCGCTCGATATTAAAATCATTCTGTTTGGTGACTACCGAACTTATCAATTGCTGCAGCATTACGATCCAGAGTTCAGTGAGTTGTTCCGAGTGACAGCAGATTTTGAAGATGAGATGAAGCGAACGCCAGAGTCGGAACTGCACTATGCGCGCTTTATTTCTAGCGTCGTGAACGACAACAATATGCTGCACTGTGATAGAAAGTCCATGGGACGGATTATCGAATACAGTTCACGCTTGTCTGGTGATCAAACCAAGCTATCACTCCACTCTGCGAATATTGCGAATTTATTACGTGAGTCAAACTACGTTGCTCGTCAAGCCAACTCCAACATGATCCGTATCGGTCATGTGGAAGAGGCGCTCAAGAACCAAGAAATGCGAGTGAGCCGATTACGCGACAACGTGATGGAAACATTTGTTAACGGTACAACCTTGATTCGCACTGAAGGGAAGGCTATCGGTCAAGTGAATGCCCTCTCGGTATTAAGTACCAGCGACTACATGTTTGGCGCGCCGAATCGCATCACCGCGACGACGTGTTACGGCGATGGGGATGTTATCGATATCGAACGCAGTGTGGATTTGGGCGGCAGTATTCACTCTAAAGGCGTGATGATTCTATCGGCCTACTTGTCTTCCGTGTTTGGTAAAACGGCGCGAGTACCATTAACCACAACGATTACGTTTGAGCAATCTTATGGTGGTGTCGACGGTGATAGTGCCAGCATGGCAGAGCTATGTGCTGTGGTGTCTGCTTTTTCAAAGCAACCAAACCGACAAGACATTGCGATTACAGGCTCGATGAATCAGTTTGGTGAAGCTCAGCCGATTGGTGGTGTGAACGAAAAAATTGAAGGCTTTTACGATGTGTGTGTGATTAAAGGTCGTCATGAAGGGCAGGGGGTCATTATCCCGCAATCTAATGTTCATAACTTGATGCTCCGTTCCGACATCGTGAAAGCAGTAGAAAAAGGTGAGTTTAATATTTGGGCGATTGATCATGTCACTGAAGCCATCGAGCTGTTCACGGGGAAAGTCGCCGGTGAGCCAACCGATGAAGGTTCTTATCCAATAGATACGATTTTTGGCCTTGCTCAAGCTAAGCTCAATTCGTTGAGAAAATAGCCTAAAACCGCCCTAAATGTGAATGTATCTCATCATAAGTGATCATAATTCATCATGACGACAATATCCCGACACTACTGTCGGGATATTGTCAATAACAGATTGAAAATGGGGACTTTTTGTACTAGACAAAAGTGTGATCGACCTCTAATATTCGCCACTTGTTTATTCGTCTGGGAACTTTCCCGTCGCAAGGAAGCATAGATATTCAAATAACCGAAATGCAGCTTCAGTATTGAGAGTTGCTTGAGTTCGTTTGGATATAGGCATCACGCATACAACTGAGGTCCAGTCATGCAGTTATCACTGAAAAATTTGTCAGTACGAACGCAAATTTTGGTTCCGGTATTATTTACCGCGATTGTTTTGTTTATTGCTTTGTGGATTACTAAAAACAATCTTCAAGCTGAGCAAGATGTTATTGCTTCCAACCAAGAGTCTTTGGTTTTCCATAAAGACACTTTGGCGCGTATTGACGATGAAATTTATCCACTTCGTATTACAGCGGTTTACGCTATCTACGACGCTTCCCGTCGTGAAAATTTTCTTAATGAATTGAAAGAAGGCTTAAAGCAGGTTGAAGCAGATTTAAGTGCGATTGAATCTCGTAATCTGTTTCGTGAAGATGCGATTAAAGTTCGCCAAGCGATCGAAGCCTATGTTCGATATTCAGAGCGCTCAGTGGCTTTCTTTAACCAGTACGATCAAGGCTTGAAATCGGACAGTGAGTACCGTGCATTCATTAAAGAGTACCGTAATGTTGGCCGAGAAATGGTTCAACAAATCAATACTCTGTCGAAGCATGTGAATGACCAAGCAGAGCAGTCAACTATAAGAAGCCATCAACAGAATGAGCGTGTACAAAACAACGCTATGCTGACAGTTCTTGCGGTATTTGCGTTCTCATTGGTCGGGGCGTGGATCTTATCAGGCATGATTGTTACGCCTATTCAAAAACTTCAAGAAGTGATGCGTCAGTTGGCAATGGGCAACTTATCAGTTCGCGCAGATGTAGATGGTGATAACGAAATTGCGAAGCTGAGCAAAGATGTTAACCAAACAGCAGAACAGCTTTATAACACGGTCGACCAGCTTACTCGCATCAGTGAAGAGGTTGCATCGGCATCGACTGAGCTTGCCGCAGTAATGACGCAAGCAGAAGCGAATGCTCAGCTAGAGCTCGCTGAGATAGAACAAGTTGCATCGGCTGTTAATGAACTTGCTAGCACGGCAAACAACGTGAGCGATAATGCAACGTCTGCGGATTCGACAGCTCGCGAAGCTGATGGTCTTGCGCAATCAGGTCTGGCTATCTTCCAAGAGAGCGCAGAAGCAAGCGCACAGATGTCTCAGGCATTGAACGATGCAGCGCAAGTCGTACTGCGTTTAAAAGAGCAGTCGGTTCAGATCAACGACGTTATTGAAGTGATTCGCGGTGTCTCTGAGCAGACCAACTTACTTGCATTGAACGCTGCGATTGAAGCTGCGCGTGCTGGTGAGTCTGGTCGTGGTTTTGCGGTTGTTGCGGATGAAGTACGTATGCTCGCGGCACGGACTCAAGACTCGACTCAAGAGATCCAAACGATTATTGAAGAACTTCAAGCGCAGTCTGGGCTTGCGAATGACAGCATGCAAGTCAGCCTTGACATGCTCAGTCGTAACAACGAACTGACGCAACAAGCGAATGAGGCACTGGTTGGTATTACCGAGTCGGTAGCCAACATTAACGATTCAAACACGCAAGTGGCAACCGCAGCCGAAGAGCAGTCTCAAGTCACTCAAGACATCAACCGCAACGTGGTTAACATGTCTGAACTGGTTAACCAGAATGTGGCGGGTATCAGTCAAAGCGCAAGCGCGAGTACTGAGCTTTCATTACTTGCAGAGAAGCAGAAAGAGCAATTGAGCTTCTTTAAGCTTTAATTCGCTATTCGCCTAACAAAATGTATAAATCCCTGAGCTATTGCTTGGGGATTTTTTTGTTTGTGAGAAACTGATTTAAAATCAGGAAGTCTATCTAAAACAGTCATTTAGTGAAAATATTTTGCGAGCAAAATCACATATAATGAGATTGTTTTTACGTTTTTAGCGTCAATTTTTTTTTGACGCGAACGATTTTTTTACCTCAACCGATAACTTGATGGTTGAAAGGTATTCATATCGTCATTTTACTTGGTGTTTTCTTCTATAAGTGCTGTTTATTCAACGCGTTGCGTGAAAAATAACAGCTGCTACTATGCCGCCAGTTTTCTCGTTGGTACAGAAAAGTCCTGTTTTTCTGGTGAGAAAATACATATAAAACAATGATATGGAAAATAACAATGAAATTAAAAACTTTAGCTGTAGCAGTGGCGCTAATGGCATCAGGATCTCAAGTTGTCGCTTCAGAACTATACAACCAAGATGGCACTTCTCTTGAGATGGGCGGCCGCGCTGAAGCGCGTCTTTCTATGATGGATGGTAAGGCAAAAGACCGTACTCGCATCCGTCTTAACTTCCTAGGCAAACAGGAAATCAATGAAAACCTATACGGTGTTGGTTTTTGGGAAGGTGAGTTCGAAACAAAAGAAGAAGGTGCCGTAGATAACAACAGTGATCTTGAAACTCGTTACGCTTACGCAGGCCTAGGCGGTAAGTACGGTGAAGTAACTTACGGTAAAAACGACGGTGCATTATTCGTTCTTACTGACTTTACCGATATTATGGCTTACCACGGTAACACTGCAGCACTTAAGCTGCCTGTATCTGACCGTACAGACAACATGCTTTCTTACAAAGGCCAATTCGAGCAACTAGCTGTACGTGCTAGCTACCGCTTTGCTGACCGTACAACAGACGTGAATGGTTTTGCAGATAACAACGAAGATGGCTTCTCTCTATCTGGTATCTACGCATTTGCTAATACTGGCCTTGAACTAGGTGCTGGTTATGCAGACCAAAACGATAGTGATGAGTTCATGCTTGCTGCTGCATACTCTGTAGGTGATTTCTACTTCGCTGGTAACTACACAGGCGCAGACGTGGATGTTGCAGGTGAGTCTGCGGATTACAAAGGCTACGAACTAGCTGCATCATACACTATGGGTCAAACTGTATTTACTTCTACGTTCAACAAAGGTGAGCTAGAAGACGCAGATACTGTAGAAAACCTAGCTGTTGATGTTACTTACTACTTCAAGCCTAACTTCCGTGGCTACGCATCATACAACTTCGATCTAATGGATAACGAAGGCGCTGATGAAAAAGATGAGCTAGCGCTAGGTCTACGTTACGACTTCTAAGTCGAAACTGTTATCTAAGACTCTGCCTTATTCTTAGTAAACAAAACCCCTTACTTTACAGTAAGGGGTTTCTTGTTTTCCGGGTATCAAAACTGGCCGATGCTTGGTGCTCGTTATCAAAGCTACCTTTTTAGTGTGAGTTTAGTCCCATCAAATTTTAGGTGACTCAGGAGACTTTTAGCGTTGGTTTTACCAACCTCATCAAACTCCATTCCATAGCGAGCATGGTGTGTCGATTTTTGTAAGTTACAAATACGACCTCGCAATGGCGCGAGCATGTGGCTTTCACCGGGCATGGTTAGGTCCAATGAAACGCGATCACCAACCTGAAGTGGTCGGCTCATTGGTGATGTCACAAAGCGGCACCCACTACGAGATAAATCTCTTATCTCGCATTCAGTTCGATAGGCTTCTAAACAAACGCGCGCCCTCAAATTCACTTCGTAACGTACTTCTTTACGAAGCTGAAAGACCTGCATGGTGTTGGGTAGACTTAGCACCAAAATTGGATACGGGTCGCCGAGTCGGTGCTGCAATTGCGCCCGAAAAGGAATGACAGCACCTTCCCCTCGATGAGAGTACGCTTTTACATTGATCCAAAAGCCTTCTTGAAAATAGAATTTCAAGTCCTCATCGGAGATGTTCGGAACCTCTATCAATGCGGTATTATTTGAGTGACAGCCGACAAATGTGCTGGTTGTAATAAACTTGGTACCAACAGGTGTCGTGACGTTTAAACTTACTTCACTGCCATGTTCGACCATTGCCATTGCATCGGTGCTATTTAGTGTACTTGCCTGACGTTCGGGTGCCTTCTTGCTTTGCAGAGGTAGTTTGCCGTCTCTGGCAATAGGGCTCATATTTCTCATTATTATTGTCGTACCTGATTTGAGAAGGTAATGGCGTGAAGTGATAGAGCACTTCCGCATGGTGTTGATTCTATTCAGTGATATAGTTTGATTCAATCAATCCGTAACAAAAATTAGAGAGCAAGATATGCATAAAGTAACTCATGAAGTTGAAAACAACACATTTTGGGTTGATTTAGAACAAGGTTATAAAGCCAAGGTGGTTTATCAGCTTGAGAACAATGTCATGCACATCACATCAACCGTAGTTCCTGAAGCATTACGAGGTAAAGGGTACGGAAAAGTGATGATGGAAGCGGTATTGCCAGAAATTGAGGCACTCGGTTATAAAATCAAACCAGTCTGTCCATATGTCATTCATTATATGGAGAAAAACCAAGCGTGGTCACATCTGCTTGCATGATGATGAACGACAACCACCAACGTTACCAAAGCATTGGCCAGGAGCTAAAGCTCGGGAATTATCAATCGGTAGAAGTCATACAATCGCTATGGGGAGGCTATGGTGAGTTAGTCCGAGTTACTTATTCAACTTGTTCGGTGATCATTAAGCATGTAAAACTCCCTAAGCCTTCAGAGCATCCAAGAGGTTGGAATACTGACCGATCTCACCAAAGAAAGCTGCACTCTTATCAGGTGGAAGTGAATTGGTATACGCATTTTTCCAGAGAGGTGAGCACTCGCTGCCGAGTACCGCAAGGTCTAAAAACGTTCCAATCGGAGAATGAATGGCTCATCGTGATGGAAGATCTCGCCGAGGCGGGCTTTCCAAAAGTCATCACCGATGCAAAGCTAGAACATCTACGAGCCTGCCTTGCTTGGTTGGCGAACTTTCATGCGCGCTACATCGGTGTTCGCTCTGATAAGCTGTGGCATAGCGGCACGTATTGGCACTTGGCAACCAGACCCGATGAGCTTGAGGTGCTGCAAGACACCGAGCTAAAAAATGCCGCTCAATTAATTGATCAAACGCTTTCGCAAGCCAAGTTCAAGACGCTTGTACACGGTGATGCCAAATTGGCTAACTTCTGTTTTGATCGAGAAGAATCAAGCGTTGCTGCGGTCGACTTTCAATACGTTGGACATGGTTGTGCGATGAAAGACGTGGCACTGTTTATGAGTAGCGCCGTCAAGCCAGAACGTTGTGCAGAGATGGAAGTTTGGGTTTTGGACACGTATTTTGCTCAGTTGCAACAGGCGTTAATGGTTTATCAGCCGAATCTCGACCCCAATGAAGTCGAGCGCGAATGGCGTCCTTTGTTTGCGGTTGCGTGGGCTGACTTTCAACGATTTGTGAAAGGTTGGAGCCCCGATCACTGGAAGATCAATCCTTACACAGAAGCATTGACTCGCAGAGCGCTGGCTCACTTACGAAAGTGAGTAGAAGTTTAAAAAGAAAAGCCTCCAATTAGGAGGCTTTGATTTACTTTTTACTTGGCCTGATACGTGCCATGTAATAGGTATTGATGAACTCGCCATCTCGGAAGGAGCCATCAATCGCTTCGCCCTCAATTTGAAATCCATGCTTTTTGTACAGGCCAATGGCGGTCTCGTTGTCGGCATTAACTTCTAACTGGATGCGTCTTACATTCAACCAGTTATCCGCCAACTCGATGATGGTTTCAATTAACTTACTTCCCACGCCTAGGCCGTGAAACTGGTCGTGAACGCCAATACCAAACGCGGCCGTGTGCGCCGTTCTTGGACGCTGCGAGTGATGAAAGCCAATGTTACCCACTACTTTACCATCGATTTCAGCGACGTAGCTGTAAACGCCAGCGGGCATATTTGACAATCGTTCTACCCACATTGCGAGCGAAGGTTTTGGGAGTTGCAGGGTTTCACGTTGTGCTTTTGGTTGTGAATAGATTTCTACGAGTGCCGCTGCGTCTTCAACGGTTGTTGGACGTACGATAATTTCCATGCTTCTCTCCTTCGCTTTTTAGTATTAATTTTCAATCTAACCACAGTTCCTTATTTTGGATAGTATTTTTTTAAGTTTGAGAGATAAACACCTTTTAAATTAGGTTGTTATAGCGATGTTTTTCTAAATTTTAGTAGTCATTTATCTTTGAATTTAGCGAATAGATTGCAAAGGCGTTGAATTATTGTACTGAAAATGGCGTGCACGGCAGAGTATCGTGGTGAATTTCATGTTGGAGGAAATAAATGGAATTATTCAAACTGTGACGACGGCACTGTATATCAGTTGACTTGAATCAATTGAGGGTGGAGTTACCTCTTATGAGGTATGGGGAAGAGGTACGTTTAGCGCTATTTATGCTTAACTTGATAAAGGAGTTTCGTTGAGGAAATAGCATGAAATCCTCTCAGTCTAAAACATCGAACAGTCGGCGTCGATTTTTGCGTGATACTGTCCGAACTGCGGCAGGCGTTGGCGCAGCGGCGTGTGTGTTGGGCTTACAATCGCTGCAAAGCCAAGCTCGAGAAACGAAAGGTGTGCCTATTCGCCCACCCGGTGCTTTGCCAGAAGGCGATTTCGAATCAGCCTGTATTCGATGTGGCTTGTGTGTTCAAGCATGCCCTTACGACACATTGAAACTCGCGACATTACTTTCTCCTGTAGCCACTGGTTCTCCTTACTTTACTGCGCGCGATATTCCCTGCGAAATGTGCGAAGACATTCCTTGTGTTGTCGCTTGTCCGAGTGGGGCGCTGGATCCGAAACTAACCGATATTGATGATGCTCGAATGGGTACAGCGGTTCTTATTGACCATGAAACTTGCCTTAACTGGCAAGGGCTACGATGCGACGTTTGTTATCGCGTTTGTCCGCTGATTGATGAAGCCATCACATTAGAGATGGTTCACAACGATCGAACTGGCTATCACGCCAAACTTATCCCTACAGTGAATTCCGAAGTGTGTACCGGATGTGGCAAGTGCGAACAAGCGTGTGTGTTGGATGTCGCTGCTATTAAAGTCGTCCCGACGGATTTGGCGAAAGGCAAAGTGGGTAGTCACTACAATTTTGGTTGGAAAGAGATCGACAAACCACTCGAAAATATCCTCCCTAGTGAGACGCCTGTACCGGAAGGTGCGCTTGAATCGCTAAAAGGAGGTAAGTAATGGCAAAGAACTTAGCTCAAAATGCTGGCAAAGAAGCGGTTGAAAAGCTTGGCTGGTGGCGCGCGCATCGGTTTTTGATTTTACGCAGACTATGCCAGCTCACCATCATTGCGCTGTTTATGGCTGGGCCGACACTGGGAATTCTAACCGGTAACCTGTCATCAAGTATGTTGCTCGATGCAGTGCCGTTAAGTGACCCGTTAATTTTACTTCAAGCTTTGGCGACAGGGCATGTTCCGGAGTTTAATGCGCTGTTAGGCGTAGTGATTGTCGTGGTGTTTTACGCGATTTTAGCGCCGCGCGCATTTTGTGCGTGGGTGTGCCCGTTAAATATCGTGACAGATTTGGCGGCTTGGCTGCGCAGAAAGCTCAACATTAAAGCGAGCTATCGTTGGTCTCCTACTATTCGTTATTGGCTGATCCCTGTTTTGATGTTGGGTAGTGCGCTATCTGGCGCGATTCTTTGGACATGGTTAGATCCAGTGGCGGCACTGCATCGCGGATTGGTGTTTGGTATGGGCGCAGGTTGGGTGTTGATCGCACTGGTGTTCGTACTGGATTTACTCTTAGTTGAGCATGGGTGGTGTGGGCACTTATGTCCACTGGGTGCTACCTATGGCGTGATAGGCCGAAAAAGCCTGTTGCGCGTTACTGCTGTTCGCCGCGAAGATTGCACCAAATGCATGGATTGCTTTTACGTCTGTCCAGAACCTGAGGTGCTTCGACAACCATTGAAAGAGGGGGATCGTCGAGTTATGGATCAAAACTGCATCAGCTGTGGCCGCTGTTTGGATGTGTGTCCAGAACATGTGTTTGAATTTAAGAATCGTCTAACAGTAAAGAATATCGATTAAGTTACTGAGCCTCATCACTGGCGTTTCTACCTATTTCTCTCGATATTTCAACATCGCGCTTAGCCAAGGAATTGAGTGCGATGTTTATCTTCATAACAATATCCCTATGCCATATCTGCTTGGTTTGGGCTGAAAATAATAATGATATTGCGAATTTGTTACATTTGAAGCTATGATGATGCCTTCATATTTAAAGGAAACATCATGACTACCTCATCGCAAGGCTGGAGAACGCCGCAAAATTTCCTCCTGTTAATTTCCATTATCGTGCCCATTGCTTTTTCTACCTGGATGGCGTTGTTGAACAACTTTGTTATCGAGAAAGCGAACTTTGATGGCGCTGATATCGGTTTACTTCAAAGTGTTAGGGAAGTACCTGGCTTTCTCGCTTTCACCGCGGTATTCGTTTTACTTTTTATCCGTGAACAACGCTTTATGCTCGTCTCTTTGGCGATGCTTACGCTTGGTACGGCATTAACAGGTTATTTTCCCACTTTGTACGGTCTACTTTTTACCACCTTGTTAATGTCCACCGGTTTCCACTACTTTGAAACACTAAAGCAGTCTTTGTCTTTACAATGGCTATCGAAAGAAGAAGCCCCGGAAATGCTGGGTAAATTTATTTCTGTTGGGGCTTTGGCTTCTCTGTTTACCTACGGCGCCATTTGGGTTTCGCTCGAACAGCTCAAACTTGATTTTAAAACGGTCTATTTAATGGCTGGTGGTTTAGGTTTTGTGCTCATTTTGTTGATGGCATTTGCCTTCCCACAATTTAAGACAAAAGTTCCTCAGAATAAGAAGCTCATCCTGCGTAAACGTTACTGGTTATACTATGCGCTTACGTTTATGAGTGGAGCACGCCGTCAGATTTTCACGGTATTCGCTGGCTTCTTGATGGTAGAGAAGTTTGGCTACTCCGCCGCAGACATTACGTTGTTGTTTTTGATCAACTATGTCTTTAACTTCTTGTTTGCGAAGCGAATAGGCCGTTTTATCGGCGTTGTTGGTGAGCGTAAAGCGCTGATGTTTGAGTACGTCGGTTTGATCTTCGTATTCGTCGGTTATGGTTTGGTGCAAACCGCGGAGTGGGCTGCTGCATTGTATGTTGTCGACCATTTGTTCTTCGCGCTAGCGCTTGCTATCAAAACCTACTTCCAGAAAATTGCCGATCCTGCCGATATGGCGTCGACCGCGGGCGTTGCGTTTACGATTAACCATATTGCGGCGGTTGTAATACCTGTTACGTTTGGTGTCATTTGGCTTGTTTCACCTGCGAGCGTATTTTACATCGGCGCTGGTATGGCAGCAGTGAGCTTGCTGTTGTCACTCAATATTCCAGCGAAGCCGGAAGAAGGCAACGAAACTCGCTTGTTGAAGTGGAGTTAAGTTGGCACTCACTATCTAATCATTAAAGCGAATACCTGTAATTAGACTCGCTAAAAAGGGTGCTTATGCGCCCTTTTCTTTTTATTGCAAATAGATAATCCCTCCAATGGTTGTCAATGCATGCCACGTCCGTTAGGGTTTAGAACTAAGTATTTCGAAATAACTTGGGCATAACTGACGCGAAACAATAAGAGGGGAGCTATACAGTGCAGATACATGGCAGAGAGTTGGATTTAGATCTAGGAAGCCGTCACATCGTTATTCAGCGCCGCTATGAGGCGTTAGGTGCTGCAAACGACCTACTCATTGCTATTTGGTTTTTAATTGGTAGCTTTTTCTTTTTGAATGATTCGTTGATTGAAAGTGGTACTTGGCTGTTCATCGTAGGCAGCGCGCAGTTGATCATTAAGCCCCTGATAAAACTGATGAGTTTAGTTCATGTTGGTCGCTTAAATAAGCAACTTTCTGGCACATCAACGAGCCGCTGAGATTACACGCCTATTTTGAGCACCTGCAAGCAAGAGGCTAATGAGCGGGTTATCGAGGGGAAAGAGGGAAACATAACGTGGTCACAACACTAACCACGTTATGTTCAGTTTGAAGCTTTAGAATTTAAAACGGATACCAGAACAGTTGTGTGTCCATAACACGCTTGCTGATCGCAGCAATCACTATCACCGCAATCCCCGCCATGCAGATCATATCGGCTTTGGTAAGTGGTTTTAGGCTGTACCAAGTGCGAGATGAGTGACGGCCAAAACCACGTAGCGTCATCGCGTTTGAGATTTGGTCGGCTCTGTCCAAACTAGAGAAAATCAGAGGGCCAAGAATCTTCGCCACGTTCTTCATACGAGTGAACAACGGAGCCTTCTTACTCAGTTCTACTCCGCGTGCTTGTTGCGCGTGCATGATGTTAACAAAGTCCTTTTTCACTTCCGGCAAGTAGCGCAGCGTTAAGCTCACGGCATAGGCGATTTTGTAAGGCACACCCAAGCGGTTCAAGCTGGCTGAAAACTCCGTCGGGTGAGTGGTAAATACAAACACCAACGCGATTGGGAACATGCTGAAGTATTTCAACGTCACTGTTACTAAGTAAAACAACGTCTCTTGAGTGAGCGAGTAATTACCGGGTAACGAGAGTAAAACCGTCGATGAGCCGATGAACTCAGTACCTTGTTGCGGTGCTAACGCGAACATAAACAGGGCATTGATCAGCAATACCGTGCCTGTACCGAGTAAAAGTGGTTTGTAGACATGAAATGGCACTTTGGTCATTTTCAATAAGCCCAAACCAAGCACGATCAACAGTGCAATGATTCGCAAGTCAAACGTGGTCAACACCACCGTTATCCAAGCAATGAAAAGCAAGAACTTAGTAATGCCATTCAACTTATGAAGTGGCGATTGGGTATCGATGTAGTTGATACCAAACTTCATCTTATTGTCTTTCATGCCACCGCTTTCTCTGGTTGGTTTACTTCGCTGCTTTTTTGTTGGCGGTGCACTTTTTCTACATTGATAAAATGCTGCATAAAGCCATTGGTGTCTTCGATGCAAACTTTCGTAGCCAACTCAAACAGACTTGTTGTGGTGAGGTTTGCTTGGTCTAGTAGCTCTGGACTGCTGAATACCTGCGTCATTGGTGCATCCGTGACTAATTTACTGTCTGCAATCACGATAGAGCGTGTGGTGTATTCCAGCACTAAATGCATGTCGTGGGAGATGATCATCACGGTTACGCCCAACTCGCGATTGAGCTTTTCGATGAAACTCAGCATTGATGTGTAGTTCCGGTAGTCCTGACCTGCCGTCGGTTCATCAAGGATCAGAAGCTCTGGTTCCAAGACAAGAATTGACGCAATGGTCACGCGCTTTTTCTGGCCATAACTCAATGCTTCGATTGGCCAGTGACGGTATTTGCTCAAACCACACAGCTCAAGGACTTTAAGTACTTTAGCTTCGATCTGTTTCTCTTCAATGCCACGATTACGGAGACCGAAGGCCACTTCGTCGAAAATCATGTGATTCGGGTTTTGCATCACCACGCCCACTTTCTGGCTGCGCTCGAAGATGGTCAGTTCGTTAAGATCTTGACCATTCATGCTCATTGAGCCGCTATCCGCTTCAATAACGCCCATAATCAGTTTGGTGATGGTCGATTTACCCGAGCCATTTTTACCAAGTACAGAGACAAACTCGCCACGCTTGATGTCAAAACTCACGTCTTCTAACGCGTTTTTCTCACCGTCGTAAGAATAGGTGAGGCCACAGACTTCAAGTAAAGTCTCGGCTGGTGTTTTAGGTCGTTGTGCTGTTGAACCATCAAACCATGCTTGTACTGCTGGTTTATATTGCTCTAATGGTAATGTGGTTAAGCTAGAAGGTTTTGCATCGCCCTCAATCGCGCAGCCTGCTTCTTTCAGAGCTGAAATATAAAGCGGTTCGCGGATACCGTAATCTTCTAGCAGAGGCGACGCTAAAATTTCATCTGGCGTTGTATCGGCAATGATTTCGCCGCTTTCCATCAAGATAATACGGTCAACTGAGCGATGCAGAACGTCCTCAAGACGATGCTCAATGATTACGATGGTTTTGCCTGTTTCGCGGTGTAGCTCATCGATGATCTCGATGGTTTTTTTACCCGTTTTAGGGTCAAGCGCAGCTAGTGGTTCATCAAACAAAAGGATATCGACGTCATCGACGAGAATGCCCGCCAAAGAAACACGCTGTTTCTGCCCGCCAGATAAATCGTGGGGAGAGCGATCTAACATCTGTTCCAAGTCGACCATTTTGGCCGTTGCTTTGACCAATGGGTACATGTCGATGTTAGAAGTCAGCTGGTTTTCCAGCGCAAATGCGATGTCTTCGCCAATGCTCAAGCCGACAAATTGGCTGTCCGTATCTTGCAGTACGGTGCCAACTTGCTCAGTGTATTGGTGCATGTCGAAAGGGGCGGTGTCTTGACCATTGATGGTCAGTGTTCCACTGGTTTCCCCTTTGATTGCGTGTGGGATCAGTCCGTTAAGACATTGCCCAAGGGTAGATTTACCACTACCACTTGGACCGATAATGACGATTTTCTCTCCTTTCTCTATCCTTAGATTGATATTTTTTAGCGTCGGTTTGTCCAGCGACTCATATCTAAAAGAGAAGTTAGAAAATTCGATTGTCATTCGACATTAAGCCTCTGTTAAGTTACGGCTTTGCTTGTTACGTTTAGCGACAGACTTAAGAATGAAGAAGCCAACAATAGCAATAAGAATAGTGTTACCGATCGCGATAATTGAAAGCTGGGTAAACACTTTAGTGAACGGTTCTGCGTATAAAATCGTGTCGAGGAATGCAGAGCAACCGTAACCAAATACGTTGCCTAATAGCGCAAGTACTACGAATAACGCGAAGTCTTTCATATTGAAATCGCCTTTCTCTAAACGGTAGCGCGTTAGAGAAGGGAATAGACCGATAATCAAACCAACAATACCTGAACCAAGTACCCAAGTGAGCCATACGCCCCAACCTGCGAATAGGTCAGTGACCCAGTGGCCAATAAAACCAACCAAAAAGCCAACAAGTGGGCCAAATAGTACTGAGAACAATGCTAATACTGCCATGGCTGGTTTTAGCGTTGTGTTTGCAAACACAGGGATGCCAAACATAGGTAAGCCACCGATGCCGTAAAGAGCAGCACCGATTGCAATAACCACAACGGTTTTAGCAGAAAGATTCATAGATAACCTCAGTTCAATGGTCGATTTTAAAGAACGTTCATTTATATTGTTGGAAAGCATTGGTTATTTGATTGTGTAACATATATACAAAACAACCAAGTTGCTTATTGTTTGCTCTATTTTTCTTCAGGAAATGTGTGATTTGATTCACGTATCCCTTTGACTGGCTTTGTTTTTTAGCAAGCATTAAAAATAAGGCGCGCATTATACAGAATATTGATAAAAGTGGGAATGCTATCTGTCTGGATGGCTAGAATGAAATCGGAGGCTGATTGTCAGCCCCCGATTACACTTTCTGATACTATTTTCATCGATAAATGAATGAGCTAGCTGTTCATTAATGGTCTAGGTACAAATAGTTCTGCCAGCTCTTCATGCGAATCAGCACTTTGCGCATCACTGACACGTGAGTAAAGCTGTCTGAGTAAACGGCGACTTCAACCGCGGTACCCATTGGTAGGTGGTATTCGCTCAAATCGTCCGTGATTTTCAGCTTCGCAAATACACGTCCGCTTGTGCGCAGGGCATCGGTACCAAGCAGAGCACCTCTGGCTTGAATTTGGCTTTCACCAATAGCTGGAATCACGTCGATGACTTCGCCACGGAATACCTTGCCCGGTATCGCACGGAACATAAACTCCGCTTCAAAGCCTGCCTTCAAACGTTGTAGCGAGTTTTGTCTGAACGCTGCGGTGTACGTAATGTCTTCGGTATGAACGAAGGTCATTGCAGGGGCAAGCGGCAACGGCACAGCCATCACACCAGGGCGCAAAGCCAATTGCGTAACGTAACCATCGGTTGGCGCACGAACGATGGTTTGCTCAAGGTTGAACTCTGCTTTACGTAGCTCAGCGAGTAGTTGCGCGACTTGGGTATTCTCACCGCCGATTTCCGACTCTAATGCGATCTGTGCTTGCTCTTGCTGCAAAATGGCAACGTCTAGCATGGCTTCTGCCGCTTTGTACGCTTGGCGTCGAGTATCTAGATCTTGTTCTGTAAACGCGCCGCGATCAAAGCCCCTTTGATATCGGCTAAATTCTCTTTGCGCTTTATCTCTATCGGCTTGCGCTTTCAAAACCGCCGCTTCTGCTTCTCTCAAGTCAGACTCTAAACCCAACGCACCTTGGCTTGCTTCTTTCACTTTCGCTTCAAGGCGTGCGACTTCCGCTTCAAAAGGCACAGGATCGATTTTGAAAAGAATATCGCCCGTTTTGAGCGGTTGGTTGGCCTGGACTGGTACTTCCACCACGCGGCCACGTACACCAGAGACGATAGGCGTAGTTGGGAACACTTGGTTACCTAACTGAGTAAATGGGTGGTTGTAGTTCATAAGAAGGACGAGTGTGCCCACCAACACTACGCCGCCAAGTACGGCTGTAGGTACGGTCCATTTGTTCAAAGGAATATTAAAGACTTTAAAAATGGCGATACAAAGGGCTGTATAAGTCAGAATCAGCAATAAATCCATTATTCGTCCTCTTTACTTTGTTCAGTCAAAGGCCTTTGCTGAATCTTTTGTTGTTTCAACATCGATACTTCGTTTTTGAGTTCGTTGACTTCGTCGATGAGCTCTTCAAGACGGTGATGAATGTCGTGCGTTTCTTGCTCAAGTTGTTTGAAGCCCCAGCCTCGCTCCTTGCGCCACAATGTTGCCCATATCCATAAAAATGGCCACAGTGCATGTAAAGTGAAAAGGCTAACCCAGCCTGCGTAATGAATTGCGTCTTGATGAGGGTGTTCGCGTTCTTTAGCAATTTCATACGGAATATCATGAATAACGATAATCCCGTAGAAGATCACCAAAGCAACGAAGATGAGTAACCCAAGTGCAAAATAGTCTAGAAACATCTTACCTGCCTGTGCTTGTTACCTAATGGAAAATCTTACGTAAATGAACAGTTTAAGTATTTGTCTTAACTATCGTTCAATCAAGTTATTTTGTACTTGAATTATGTTTATGCGATATCCGTATCGATTGCGATTCGAGGACAATAAGAAGTGAAGGCGACTATATTCAAACTAAGTAGTAATAAAGGAAGGAATAGAGAATCAAAGCCACGGTTATGCCCCAAGTGAAGATTGGGGCATGGTTTAAAGTTCGGTACAGACTTGGTTTCGGCCATTGGCTTTGGCGCGGTACAAGGCTTTGTCGGCGCGATAGAAGGTACGTTGGGTATTCTCTCCTTCTCGATGTAAGGTAATCCCGATCGATACGGTCAACCCCCGCTCGCCAAGAATATCGTCCCAACCATATTGATAAATGCGTTCGCGGTAATTCTCGGCATGCATTTCTGCCCGTTCTAGATTGCTATTCTCTAGAATGACAAGAAACTCTTCTCCGCCAAATCGCACACACGATGCACCTTTAAATTTGAA
This sequence comes from Vibrio sp. D3, assembly GCF_043995865.1. Taxonomy (NCBI): domain Bacteria; kingdom Pseudomonadati; phylum Pseudomonadota; class Gammaproteobacteria; order Vibrionales; family Vibrionaceae; genus Vibrio; species Vibrio sp. D3. Next base: position 1,493,489 of record NZ_CP171886.1, read on the forward strand.
GTATCCTGCTAATTCTTGAGACACACGTTTAATCGCTTTGTCTCCAACAAGGTGACTGAGCTCGTCATTGATGGACTTAAAGTGGTCAATATCGATGACCATCAACGCAAATTCAGTATCGTGCAAAAGCAGGTCTTTGAGTTTGACTTCTAACCAGCGCCGGTTGTGCAAAGAGGTTAGCGGGTCAGTAAAGACATCTTGCTGTAGTTGGGCGACCGTATTCTTATGTTGTTTGGTGGTTTCCTTGAGTTCTTTGTTTTCAAGTTCTGACAAAATGAGTTTGAGCTGTAGCTCAAAACGAGAAATTCGACGTAATTGAGTAGAACCCAACTCACCAATTGGAATGTGTTTGACAAGGTCAGATTCAATGCGAAACGCTTTTTTTTCACAGTTTAATGCTTTCTGAAATAACCCTTGAGAAGCGTAAACTTGACTCATTGCGTTGTAAAAATGCTGAGCGACAAGAGGAGACGAGTGCTTCTGAATTCGTTTACCGATAGAGTCCAGTACTAAGTTGGCTAAAGAGATGTGTCCGACACCGTTTAGACAATATGCGGTCTCGATTTTGACCATTGTGGACAACCAGTACGTGGTAGCACTGCCCGTCGTATACTGAACATTCGAGATAGCAAGCAATGCGTTAGGGTAATCCTCTTGCAAACGATGCAGTTTGGCTCGGTAGAGATGAATTTGCGCAGCAAGGTTTTTATCACTGACGAGGATACTTAGCTCTTCACACTCACTCAATAATTCTTGTGCATCTGCGGTACGGTTCAAACTGATGTAACAGGCAAGCATGTAAAGTTTGTAGCGCAGACGTAGGGAGCGACTGCTAATGGCGTGATCGATCGCATCGATTTTTTGGTAATAACGCAAGGCGCGATGGTGATCCCCATAGGCATCGCACAAATTGCCCATTCCAATAATAGCCAGTACGTACTCATCAATATAGCCATATTCGACGGCGATATTCGTTGCAGCGACATACTCGGTTAATGCTGCGTTGTAGTCACCTACTTCTACTAAACGATCACTCAAGCTTGCTTTTACAGACAGAATATCTTCTACATCGTCGGGTAAAACGAGCAACTCAAGGGCTTGTCGTAGTTCTTCGATGCTGTCGTTGAGCTGTTTAATTTCTCGTCGATACTCGGCACTAATGATATAGCAATGTGCTTTTTCTCGGTTCGTGGATGCAATATGTAACCCGATGTGCTCCCACAGCGTAATCGCTTCTTCACCAGAGACGGAAGAAGGATCGATGCCTGCGTCAGTCACCTTGCTAAGCAGTTGTTCCATGCTTCATTACCTCAATATAGCTTTCTTCGAGTTGCTCCAAAGTGAATGGGAAGGTCAGGATATCTTGCAAATACAGTATCGGTTTGGGACCTTTTAGCCCGCGACGTTTCCATGGATAGATGTCTAACATTGCCTGAACCGTACGATAGACATCTTCTGCTGCTTGACCTTTCTCTGCAATTAACATAGCTAGTCTGTCACTGGAAATTCGTGAGATGAGATCACTTGAGGTCGTCAATGCATGAACTAGCTCAGTACAAACATCGAGAAATTCGGGGTTTGCATGCTGAATCATAATGATCGCGTGGTTGGAGCGTTTGAGCTCTGTTTTAAACAGAACTAACTGTTCCCACCAGTAGGTCTCGGACACAACATTAGAAAACTGCTTTTCAGGGTCATATTCATGTTGAGAACGGATTCGATTAATCAGCTTACGCGCTCGTTGCTCTAGCTGGCGTTTGGAGCCGCGTGCTTTATCCATACTGACTCGATGAGTCTGTTCTTTGAGCATTTTAAGTGCATGTTTACGGTATTTTTTAAACGCGTTAAACGCTGATTCAAAATCACCTTGCTCTTCAGCAACTCGAGATTGCTGAAAGCAGATCTGACTTAGTAGCTCGCCGTTGTCAAAACTAAGCGCGGACTCTTCTGCTGCGAGTAGTAACTTTGCTGCACTATCCGTATTTTTGCGCAAGAGTTCGAGCCTTGCGCGGCTAATAAACGAGTGTGCTTTCATCCAAATTAGATCATGTTCAATAGCGAGTTTATGGGCCTTTTGTGTGGCTTCTTCTGCGGCATCAAGGCGTTCTAGCCCAAGTAGCGCTAGGCCTTTAAAGTCCCAGATTTCGGCTTGCCATGTGCTGTCATCATGATCTTTTAGTACTTCGGTTGCACCATCCAGCACAGTGAGCATTTCGACAAATTTATTCAGTAAGTAATAGTCCCAAGCCAACAGGATACGAGCTTTGCCTTCCAACCAAGCAATACGGACGTTGTTTGCCACTTTCACGGCCAACTCATGAGTGGAAGCGGCAAGTTGATGCTCATTTGTGATGCGCCATACGTTGCCAAGCCCAATTAGAGATTCGATTTGAATTTCAATATCATCAACGAGGGCGGATTGTTCGAGTGCATTAATCCAATATTGTTGGGCTGAGTAATACTTTGCTTGTCCCCAATATTGAAGAGCAAATAAATGAAGAATTTCGGGCAGGTGGTCGTCGGTTTCAAGTTGGGTTTGCTTGCTGTAGGCGTCTTTGACTAGCTTTAAGCCTTGTCGGTAATCCATTAGGCACCAACAGCACTGCGCCATTATCAGCAATGCTCTGATTTCACCATCCACAAATAAAATTTGCTCCGCGCGGATACGGTATTGCTGCGCAATACTGAAGGTGTGTTCAGGGGCCGTTTTTATTTGGCCTTTAAGCTTTTTGAGCTCATCTTCTAGCTGAATTTGGTTTTTATCCAACGTTCACATCCATGACTATCGAACTGGAATTCACACCTAATATTAAGTGGTTAGATGCATGTTTTATTACCAAAACGATGCGGATAACGCTTTGGTAAACGATTAGGTGCCGTAATGTATACTGTCACAGCCCCTAATTACTACATCTAAATGCCAATAGTTACGATAGGAGCTGTTTGATGGTCAAAGGAGCATCAGTGACTTCTAGCCTTTGTGCGGCGGTAAGACCCTGCTTATCCTGATAGCACAAATTATGCCAAGCTCTGAATATATCTAAAAGAGGTAAAATTCCAGCAGGTCGTAATTTGCGACGTGGCTCGTTAATGAAGCTTTCGAAAAGGATCTGGAAGCGATTTTGATAGAACTGCACATGGCGAGTTGTTGCAACGTTAAACCATTTCTCGGGCTCATTTCTATCACCTGCAAGGTAGCAAATGCCTTTATGGCTTTCGTCTTGAGTGGAGATCGCCCAGCGATCTCGCCACCAGCTCATATAGGCGATATCGACCTTGCCAAAAGGTGTGCTCATGTCCCAATTTGCATCTTCTTCTACGTACATCAAGTCGACATTTTTCTCTTTAATTCGAGACAAACAAACGCTCAGTGCTGCCGAACGTAGTAGGGGGTCTTGAGGCATATATAGAGATACACGTTTGTTGGGGCAACACATATCAAGTACATGCAGGTAATGAGCGTATGATGTGTAAGGCGGACGAACTAATGCACCTTTAGATGGGTAATGGAATACGGAAAGATTACCAAGAGGATCTTCCACGTTACCGCGAGCCAAAATGGTTTGGTATTTTTGGTCAATACGCTCACGCAGGAGGTTCGAAGGTTCCGCTGGCGGTTCACTTGCTTCCGCTGTGTACTCTTGGGAAACAAAACGAGAGACCTCGTCGTACGGGTTATGGTCTAGCGTGGCGATTGGCTCTTCATCAGCAGAATAGTTCACATGTTGACAAAGAATATAGCCTGAGTGGGCTTCACCAGAAACAATCCAGTAGACACCATTATTGCTGTTTGGCTGCAATGCAACATAATTTGAGGCCAATTCATAGTGCGTTGCGTGGTTTACCCAACGAGCATCAATAGTGGCTAATTTACGGCGACAGCGACTCGCAATATGATCAACATGATCGTAAAAGGTTTTCGGGTTGATACTGAGTTTTCGGCAGATCTCGCGCACAGAGTAACCAGTAAACAATAAGCCCATTAAATTCTCTTGGAATTGTAGCTTTTTGTTCGCGCCTGACCATTTATCAACAAAGGTACTTTGACACGCTTTACAACGGTAACGTTGACGATCACCACTGTAACCGAAAGCGTGGTAGAGGTGTTTATGTGTGTGGACGGATAGTCCAAAGTTCTCGCAATCATCATTGCGGCACGCAGGCAACCCGTCACTGTGGACGTGTCGCAGGCGATGAAGTTCGTTCACGACATCGCGATTGTTAAGTAAGGGGGGGAAAGCTCCACATTCACGGCATACCATCGCCGGACGTTTAGGGTTAGCATGTTGCAGAACGTAACGCTTTGCATCACTCAATCCAAAGTTGTCACACGCCAATGTTTTACAAAAGTTGAGTTGTAACCCATCTGCGTCTTTTGGCAGTTCGCCGTTAGACACAATCGCCCCCTCGGGATAATTCGGGCAGCCAGCAATAACTCTGGCTGCAAATTATTACTTACTACTTGTTCTTAGATGTTGATTGCGGTTTCTAGCGCAACTTTCATCATGTCGTTGAACGACTTTTGACGCTCTTCTGAGCTTAGTTTTTCGCCACGGATGATGTGGTCAGAAACCGTTAGGATAGTTAACGCCTTCGCACCTAGGTCTGCAGCAACACCGTAGATACCAGCCGCTTCCATGTCTACACCTAGGATGCCTAGTTTTTCCATCTTCTCGAAGATGTCAGCTTCTGGTGTGTAGAACAAGTCTGCAGAGAATACGTTACCAACTTTCACTGGTACTTGTTGAGCACGCGCTTGATTTACCGCTTCTTCTAGAAGGCCGTAGTCAGCGATTGCAGCGAAGTCGTGGTTGTTGAAACGGATACGGTTCACTTTAGAGTCTGTAGAAGCTCCCATACCGATAACAACGTCCATTAGGTTAACGTCGTCACGTACCGCACCACAGCTACCTACACGGATTACGTTTTTCACACCGTATTCTGCGATTAGCTCGTGTACGTAGATACAGCAAGAAGGGATACCCATGCCGTGACCCATAACAGACACTTTTTTGCCTTTGTAAGTGCCAGTAAAGCCGAACATGTTACGAACGTCACAAACTTGCTTCACATCTTCAAGAAACGTTTCTGCGATGTATTTAGCACGTAAAGGGTCGCCTGGCATTAGAACCGTTTCAGCGAAATCACCTGGTTGTGCATTGATGTGTGGGGTTGCCATAAGTGCTCTCCAAAGTTTTGTTTTGATAAAACGCCTCTAGTATAGAACGCTATTACCAATTCTGTTGAACTTGTTCGTTTTCGTTGAAGCAATAATATCGGGACGTACAGTGGCCCCTTGAGAGCTTAGTCACAAAAACCACGCTTTTAGAAACCATGAACGTCATTGATAACTAAATCTGTTGAAAGCAAAAGAGCAATCGATTCGCTTTTGAGCGATTTGTCGATTGCGCGCACAAAATGGACTCTGAGAACATCAAAAACTTTTGAGAAAGCGCTGATCGAAATGCTCTTGAGAAGAGTAAAATGATTAAATTGTACAGTTTATTTTCTTGTACAATCTAAAAAGTCTTGCTATAAGTTATACAACAAAACATTTTGTATAGGGATGCGTCATCATGGAATCTTCAATCAAAGTAGGTATCAGTTCTTGTGTTTTGGGTGAACGAGTTCGTTTTGACTCTGGTCATAAAGTAAGTAACTTTGTGACTAAAGAGCTCAGCCCATATTTTGACTTTGTTTCGGTATGCCCCGAAGTGGGTGTCGGAATGCCAGTGCCGCGACCAACAATTCGTTTGATTTCCGAAGAAGAGCGTGTGGCGCTGGTAGAAACTAAAAATCCAGAAAATGACCATACCGATAATATGCTTGCTTACTCTGCTAACAAAGTGGAGGAGCTACAAAGCGAGCAACTTTGTGGTTACATCGTCTGTGCCAAGTCTCCAACTTGCGGTATGGAGCGCGTCAAGGTTTATAGCAAAAATAACGCAGCGAAAGAAGGCGTCGGCTTGTACACACAAACGCTGATGAAAAAAATGCCTTGGTTGCCCGTCGAGGAGGATGGCCGACTCAACGATCCTGTATTAAAAGAAAACTTTATTACCCGAGTATTTTGCCTAAACGACTTTTATGACTCGATGGACGGAGAGCCAACTCGAGGCAAAATTATCGATTTTCATTCGCGCTATAAGTTGACCTTGATGGCGCATCACCCTGAGTCATACCGCTCTCTTGGTCGTTTAGTTGCCGATGTCGCTAGCTATAAAATCGAAGAATTCTATCAAGAGTATCGCTTAGGTCTTATGAAGGCACTTGCGAATCGTGCTAGCCGAAAAAACAACACTAACGTACTAATGCATTTACAAGGGTATTTTAAGCGCGCTTTAACTAAAGACGAAAAAGAAGAATTAGCAACAGTAATTCATGACTACCGCACTGGTACATTGCCATTATTAGCACCGTTGACATTGATTAAGCACTACTTAAACACTTACCCAGATGAGTACTTAGCAAAACAGAAGTTTTTAGAACCGTATCCGCAGGAGATGAGATTACGCTATGGTTTGTAGTTCAGAAGAAAAACTATACGCGATCCGAGATGTCGCAGAAATCACGGGTGTGAAACCAGTTACGCTAAGAGCTTGGCAGAGAAGATACAATTTGATCCAGCCGCAGCGAACAGAAAAAGGGCACAGACTTTATCGACAGCAAGATCTCGATACGATTCGTGAAGTCCAGAGTTGGCTCGCGAAGGGGATTGCCATCGGTAAAGTAAAGGGACTTTTGGGAAAAAGTGCTGACGTAGAAGTCAACAATGAAGTTCGTACTCTCGAAGAAGTAGAAACCATGTTATCTGCACTGTCGAAACTGAATCGAGGCAAAGCGGAGAGCTTACTTGCCTCTGTTCTCAAAGAGTATCCATTGAACTTGGTTATTGAACAATTTATTGACCCTGTATTTGACGCGCTGGAGATGGTTAAAGGATCGCTGAGATCGTTGCAGATGGGGTTATTTCAAACTTGTTTGATCACTCGTCTTGCCCTTGTTATCGACTCTGAAAACAAAGCCGCTTCCAAAGGGAAGTGCTTGCTTATCAGCTTTGAACAACATAGGGAAGCAGAGAGCTGGATTCAAGCGGCGAAGTTGTGTGAGCAAGGGTATCACACGACGTTGATCGACAAAGTTGATGATGTCTCTGGTTTACTGGAGCACGAAGTTGTTGATAACTACTCGCTCATTTACCTGTTTTCCAATAAAGCGCTGGCAGCTAAGCAAGTGGAGTCCATCAAAATGCTTCAAACACGTTTTGGCGAACGTATTGGATGTTCTGAAGTGATTGAGAAACTGCACCTAACAGAGTAGACGAAACGAAGGAGACACCATGATCTTAGTATGGTTTCGACGTGATTTACGAACGTTAGACCACACTGCACTTAGGGCGGCGTTAGATTCAGGTCAGCCTGTTGTCGCTTGTTTTATCGCGACGCCAGAGCAGTGGCGAGAACACCACATGGCGCCGATGCAGGCGGATCTCATTGCTCGTCGTTTAGAGTATCTCAACGACGAGTTGGAAAGCCTGAATGTTCCTTTTTTATATAAAGAGGTGCCGTCGTTTTCTGATTGTACCGAAGTGATTAGTGGATGGGCGAAAACACTTGAAGCAACGTCTGTTATGGCGAATATTCACTATGAAGTGAATGAACGAGAGCTCGATGCACAAGTGAATGAGGCGCTAGCTTCCCATGATATCGATTTTGAACTGTTTCACGACAAATGTGTGCACCCACCAACGACGGTTCTCAATAAGCAAGGTGAGTATTTTAAGGTATTTACACCATTCAAACGTGCTTGGTTGACGCAGTTTCAAATGCCAGCGGTAACAAAGCCTCACGAACAAGCGCCGCTAAGCAGTAAACTATTGGAACAATTAGAGCCGATTCGATTTAGTTCAGACTTCACGTTTAGCTATCCTCGAGAGTCCAGCGAGGATTGGTTTGCTTCGACCAATGATGTTTTAAAGCAGCTTAGGGAATTTGCTCGTGAGCGCAGTGATGCTTACAAGGAAGATCGAGATTTTCCGGCTATTGTTGGCACCAGTCAACTGTCTCCCTATCTTGCGATTGGTGCATTGTCACCAAGGCAATGTATTGCTCGCTTGTATGCTGAAAACCAACAAAATGACCTAACAGAAGGGAAAGCAACTTGGTTGAGTGAGATCATTTGGCGTGAGTTTTATCAGCATCTGTTGGTTTTCGAACCAAAGCTCGTTAAAGGCAAAGGCTTTATCGACTGGGAAGATAAAATTCAATGGTCTTATGATGAGCAGGCTTTTGAGCGATGGAAGACAGGAGCGACAGGGTACCCGATCGTCGATGCAGCAATGCGTCAGCTCAACCAAACAGGCTGGATGCATAACAGGCTTCGCATGGTTGTCGCGAGCTTTCTCACCAAGGACTTACACATTGACTGGCGTTGGGGCGAAGCGTACTTCATGAGTAAGTTGGTGGACGGCGATTTCGCAGCAAACAATGGTGGTTGGCAGTGGTCTGCATCGACGGGGTGTGATGGGCAGCCGTACTTCCGTATTTTCAACCCGATAAGCCAAGGTGAGAAGTTTGACTCTGATGGTCAATTCGTGCGCCACTGGGTGCCTGAAATCAAAAGTGTGCCAAACAAATACATCCATAAACCTTGGACTTGGGAGGGATTTTCTTTACTGGAATATCACAAGCCGATGGTTGATCACAAGACAGAAAGAGAGATAACCTTACGGCTCTTTAAAAGTGCCAAGGAATAAAGTGAAATGCTTAGCAAAAAGCGATCAATGAGTTTCGCAAAACGTACGCTGTTATCTGTATCGTTATCTTTAGCGAGTGGTTTGTCATTCGCTAAAATGTACGAGCTACCAGAGGATGGCAGTCGTTTAATTGGTCGCCTTGAAAACCACGTCGTGCAAGAAGGCGAAACCATGGCAAATATTGCCAAGCACTACGATGTCGGGATGCTAGGTTTAATGGCGGCAAATAAAGGCGTGGATCCCTTCTTGCCAGAAGAGGGACACGTTCTTACTATTCCAACACAACTGATCCTCCCAGATGTACCCCACAAAGGCATTGTCATCAATTTAGCGGAATTGCGCTTATACTACTTCCCGAAAGGGGAAGATATTGTGCATGTATTCCCCGTGGGAATCGGGCGAATTGGGCGAGACACCCCGGTGATGACAACGCGTATTAGCCAAAAGCGTCCAAACCCTACGTGGACGCCGCCAGCCTCGATTCGTGCCGAGTACAAAGCGAAGGGCATTGACTTGCCAACCGTTGTACCTGCCGGTCCAGACAACCCACTTGGGATGTTTGCATTGCGTTTAGCCTACGGAAATGGCGAGTACCTTATTCACGGTACCAACAAAGATTTCGGCATCGGCATGCGCGTCAGCGCGGGTTGTATTCGTATGGACCCAAGCGACATTGAATGGTTGTTTGAAAAAGTTCGTAACGGTGAAGAAGTGAATATCATTAACCAACCAGTGAAAGTATCACTAGAGCCGGACAGAAGTGTATTTTTAGAGGCACATGAGCCATTGACTCGCAGCAATGGTGAGAAAGATCACCTACAGGTACCAAAAGAGTTAAAGTGGTGGCTGGATGAGTTCGGACTGAAAAATGTGAAGGCTAAAGCAGCGATTGCCGCACAGAATGGGGTTCCTGTCGAAATAACCGCGCCTTAACAGGCGTTAAGACGCGGTATCAAATCTTACTTAGTGTAAGACTGAGCGATGTTATCGATACGCTCGTTAGCACGCTCAGCTTCTTCTTGAGCAGCCATTGCTGCTGCACCTGATTTTTGAACGTCAGATTGAAGAGCTTGTACGTCTTGGCTTAGTTGGCTAACTTGGTTGCTTAGTTCGTCTAGTTTTGCTGCATTTGCTGTTGCTGCGTCATCAGAAGAAGCACAACCTGCTAGTAGAAGTACTGAAGTTGCTGCAGCTGCGATCAACGTTTTGTTCATATAAGAACTCCTTGCTTATAGTGAAAGTCTCGCTACCAACTATTATTTTATACAGTAGCGAGGTTAAATGTGGATACATTTTATCAGTACATGATGTAGCAAAAGTCAAAAAAACCCAAGAATTTCATGGAGTACCTGACGTCAACTTTTACCTGAGCTTAACAAAGGTGAGTGAATTATCCTCTCCCTTATTCCCACAACAGTTCTCATAGCAGGTGTTTTTGCCACGTTCCTGATATCAATAATTTAGACGATATTGACACAAATGAAAGTTTCTCGGCGCAAATAACTGCATTTACGCAGTTTTATTGGAGAACGAGAGGCGCACCTTGAGCTCGCTTTTCTCTAAATCTTAAGCCAAGCAGCTGACCAATAAAGCGAGGGTTTGTTCTTAATTGAGCCGCAAATGATGTTTTGTTTTCATCCGTGGGAATTAGTTTGTGTGATCTCTATCTATACTCCTATGATTTGCGGTATTATACCGAGCTTTATTTTTTTGCTGCGTTAGAGCGGAAACGACATTACAGAGCGCTCAGACGCTGACTGATTTATTGGAGAATACTTTGCAATTTAAAGATCTAGGCCTAGACAACCGATTGTTGAAGAACCTAAAACACTACGATTTTAAAAAACCAACTGACATTCAAAAGCAGGCTATTCCTGTTGCGATTGCAGGCAAGGATTTATTGGCATCTTCGAAAACGGGTTCGGGCAAGACTTTGGCGTTTGTATTACCAATGCTTCACAAGTCTTTAAAGACAAAATCGTTTTCTGCCAAAGACCCTCGCGCAGTTATTCTTGCTCCCACTCGTGAGCTAGCGAAACAAGTGTATGGTGAGCTTCGCTCTATGCTTGCTGGCCTATCTTATGAAGCTGCATTGATTTTGGGTGGTGAGAACTTTAATGATCAAGTGAAAGCACTGCGCCGTTACCCGAAATTCATCGTGGCGACACCAGGACGTCTGGCTGACCACTTAGAGCACCGCTCGCTTTACCTTGAAGGTTTGGAAACTCTGATCCTTGATGAAGCAGACCGTATGCTGGATTTGGGCTTTGCACCAGAGCTTCGTCGTATCCATAAAGCAGCTAAGCATCGTCGCCGTCAAACATTAATGTTCTCTGCGACGTTGGATCACGCCGACGTAAATGACATTGCGGCTGAAATGCTTAATGCTCCGAAACGTATTGCTATCGGTGTTTCTAACGAAGAACACAAAGATATCACGCAAAAATTCTACTTGTGTGATCATCTTGATCATAAAGAGGCGATTCTAGATCGCGTACTTTCAGAAGCAGAATATCGTCAAGTTATCATCTTCACGGCGACGCGCGATGATACAGAACGCCTAACAGCGAAGCTAAACGAGAAGAAACTGAAGGCTGTTGCATTGAGTGGTAACTTGAACCAGACTCAACGCAATACGATCATGAGCCAGTTTGAGCGAGCGGTATTCAAGATCCTAGTGACAACAGATGTCGCTTCTCGTGGCTTGGATATTGCGACAGTGACACACGTCATTAACTTCGATATGCCAAAGCATACTGAAGAATATGTACACCGTGTTGGCCGTACGGGCCGTGCTGGTAACAAGGGTGATGCGATTTCTCTTGTTGGTCCAAAAGACTGGGATAGCTTTAAACGTGTAGAAGCTTACCTACAACAAGATCTTGAGTTTTCAGTATTCGAAGATCTGAAAGGTAAGTTCAAAGGCCTGAAGCCACCTAAGCCAGATTTCCGTAACAAGAAAGCGACAGCGAAGAAATCACGCCCTCAAGCGAAGAAGTCGGCTAAGAAACCTGTTAAACGTGACAAGAGTTTCTACAAAAACGTATCAGTGGGTGATGATGTGTTCATCCCGAAGAAAAAGCCAGCGGCACCAAACTCTGAAGAGTAAAAGTCGCACCAGTTTTCAACTGATTTTAGTTTTTCAAAACCCGAGTGTTCGCACTCGGGTTTTTTTATGCTTATCTCCAGGCGAAATGATGTCTTTCTATACTAACGTGTTTGCTAGGCTTTTATATTTATCTGGTTTTATATAAACAGCATAGATCGCTAATTTAGAGAGATATTAAGTTTTATCACCTCAGTCCAAGCAAACGTTTTTCCTCACATACTAGATAAAAATTTCACATGATTATGAAAATGATAATTGATCTCATTTTTATTTAAGGGCAAAATACGCGCCATTGTATTAATCCTATAAATGAATTCGCTCTCTATATGAAATTTACTCATGTTTTTTTAGGGCTCATAATTACCTCTAGTTCTTGCTTTGCCGTTAATGACTTTAATTGGTTGCGAGATGACGCTCGTAAAGATGAGCGAGTTCTTACCTACCTAACAGAGCAGAACCGTAAGACTGAACAGCATCAAAAAAAATATCAGACGTTGACGCAAGATCTGCTCGCGCAGTGGGAAGCCATGGTGGCAGATAAAGGTGATAAACCATGGTCGATCGTAAATGGACGCGAATGGACGTTAACGCGTCGTGACAGTGGTTATGTGTTGCTATCACGTTCGAACCAGTATGCACAAGAGAACACAGTATTTGATTTCTCTGAACGTCAATCTGCATATCCGTATTATCAAGTAGGGCAGTGGCAAGTAAGCGGAGACACTTTGCTTTTCACTGAAGATATTGATGGAAGCGAGCAATATCGCGCCGTGGTTGTTGATTTACTCTCTGGCCAATCTACGGAGCTGGCAACGCACGTCGATAGCGGTGTATTGCTTTCACCTGATGGTAAGATGGCTTACCTCGTTTCGAAGGAAATGCGTACACAGCGACCTCATCAGATCCTACGCATCTCCACTGAATCTTCGGCTAAAACCGTTGTATGGCACGAATACAAATCAGATTGGTTACTTTCTTTCTACCGTGCGGCAGATAGCCGTTACGTGGTGCTGCAAAGCAACAACGAGTCAACCACAGAGCAGAAGCTTGTTGATCTAGAAACGGGCACCGTAAGTGATTCACTGAGAGTGCCGGAAGCGGGCGTGGAATATTACGCGGATGTGGCGAAAGGGCGCGTTTACATCAACAGCAATCTTGAAGGTACATTTGCACTTTATCAAACCGATCTAGCACCTCTTAGCGCAACATGGCAACGCTTTACGACCCCTCGTGAACCGCTTGGCCAGTTCTACCTTTATGATGCAGGAGTTGTGGCACTCAGTAAGCCGAACAACGTAGCGACATTGACGGTGTATTCATACCAAGGTCAGGAAAAAGTGATACTGCCATTAGAACAGGATGGCAATGTCGCTTGGTTGAGCACGTTGGGCGATTTTGAATCAAACAAGATTCGTATACGAAGTATGTCGATGACTACGCCTCCTCAGAGGGAAGAGTTCGATGTAAAAACGCTGACTAAAACCTTGTATTCTCAAGATGCTTACCAAGATTTTGATAGCCAACGTTATGTCTCCCAACGCATTTTTATCAAGCACGATGGTGTTTCTGTCCCGGTCTCTTTAGCGTATCGCAAAGACAAATTACACGCGCAATCACCTGTGATGATTTACGGCTATGGCGCATACGGTTTTACGATGAAGCCCTACTTTATGCCTCAAGTCATAAGCTTGCTCGACCAAGGCGTGATTTACGCTATCGCCCATGTTCGCGGCGGTGGGTACTTTGGCGATGAGTGGCACGAGCAGGGCCGTGGTGTGCGCAAAGCCAATTCTATTGGTGATTTTGTCGCGGCCGCTAATGCGCTGCAAACGTTTGAACGCGGCAATAGAGAGATTTTTGCCATCGGTTCAAGTGCTGGTGGCACGTTGGTCGCGGGAGCGGTTAATCAAGACCCTAAATTATTTTCAGGTGTCGTGCTTAAAGTACCTTTTGTTGAAGTGGTAGCAAGCATGTCGGACACCTCACTTCCGCTGACCACACAGCAGTATGGCGAATGGGGTAACCCAACCAAATCTGAGCAATTGGCGCTAATGAAAGCGTACGATCCAATTCTCAACATTCATAAAGACGCTTACCCACCCATGCTGGTTCAAGTCGGTTTGATCGATCAGCGCGTGCCTTACTGGGAAGGTGCCAAGTATCTCGCCAAGGTTTCCGCGCTAAGTGAGCTCGACGGGCCGTACTTGTTGCAGACCGATTTTAATTCGGGCCACCAAATGGACCCACGACAAGCGCAAGAACAACAAGCAAAAGAATACGCCTTTCTTTTATCACTAATTAAAACATCTAAAGCGGAGCAGTAAATGAAGCTTACCCCAGTGTCAGCGGCAGTACTTTCGGTACTAGCTGCCAGCCCAGTGCACGCCAAATCTGACGTTTTCTCTATGGAAGAGGTCGTGGTGACGGCGAATCGGATTGAACAACCAATGTCTGAACTAGCAGGCAGCGTCGCAGTTGTCACTAGCGAAGAGATTGAACAAAAGGGCGAAACAGAGCTTTATGATGCGCTGCGTCATGAACCTGGGGTAAGTGTGTCGGGTGGCGCTGGGCGTCCACAAAACATCACGATTCGAGGCATGACGGGTAACCGCATTATGATCATTCGTGACGGCATTCGCTCAGCAGACGGTTTTGGTGCGAATGACAGCAATGACAAAGTGGGCCGCGATACGTTTGATCTTTCTAATTTGGAATCATTAGAAGTAGTGAAAGGGGCGAGCTCCTCAGTCTTAGGTTCTGGTGCTATCGGTGGCGCTGTGATTCTAAAATCCAAACAGCCGGGCAAGTTTTTAAAAGATCGTGACTTTTATGTTGATGCCACGGGCACGTACACGGGGATCAGCAATAAATACAAAGGCGCGAGCAATCTGGCATTTCGTTCTGGCGACACGGAAAGCTTGGTCAACGCGGCGTATTGGCAAGGTGAAGAGACGCGTAACTTCAGCCAAGATTTGTACAACCGCGATTTGGATGGTTACAGCGCGTCATACGCCATCAATCATTTCCTCAATGATGAAGTGATGGTCAAAGCGCGTGCCGAACTTTATCGGCAAGACCAACAACGCCTGGAAGGTTCGCCATCTATACAGAAGGATGGCAAATGGCATATCGAAGACTTCGCAGAAGATGAATCGACAAAAGAGTACAGCGCTTACATTGGTGCAGAGGTTACACCGATTAATCCAACTTGGTTCGAAGAGTTAGATACAAAGGTCTACTGGCGCCACACCGAAGTGGTGGAAGACACGAATCGTTTAATGAGACAAGTTGACCACAATGGTTTGACTGTTAGACGTCGCGAGCTAGAACACAAAACCTTCATTGACGAAACAATTGGCTTCCGTGGTGATTTCACCAATACGATTTATGCTGCAAATGCTGAGCACCAATTGGCTTACGGTATCGAGCTTTCTACTGACTATTATGAACGCACAGATAGCGATTCCAAGATTGATTGGAACGGGGTAACGCCTTCGACCAAACAACCTTTCGCTCCTGCTCGCGCTTATAACATTGGTCTGTACGTTCGAGACATGGTGGAGCTGGATAAATGGACCATTACAGGCGGCCTGCGCTTTGATGCGCATCGTCTAACACCGGACGGTGAGGGTGAAGTGGGCGGCTTCCCATTAAAAGACATGGATAGCTCAGAGGTATCTCCAAGCCTATCGATTTCTCGTGAAGTGTTTTCCAATAACATCGCTTATGTATCTTATAACCACGGTTATCGTGCTCCGGAATACGACAAAGCGTATGGCTTCGTAAACCATGACTTTGTGCCGCTAACGCCGTTTGTCATTGCACCGAACATGGACCTAGAGGCTGAAACTTCGGACTCCTTTGAAATCGGTAACAAATTCGATAATGGCCGCGCGCAACTTTACGTTTCTGCGTTTTACAACAAGTTCCAAAACTTCATCGATGTTGTTACCACAGGGCAAGATAACTTCGGTAACTACATCAAGCAATACCAAAATTTACACGGCGTTGAAACCTACGGCGCAGAGCTTTCTGCTGCGTATGCTCTCACTTCGTCTTGGAAGCTAAGTACCAAGCTTGGTTATGTTGACGGAAAGGACGCCGAAGGCGAGTACGTTCGTAGCATCACACCTTTCGAGGGCAATGTTGGGCTGAACTATCAGCAGCAAGACTTTAATGCGTTCGCGACGTGGAACTGGGCTGGTTCGATGGATCGTGTGCCGAGTTGCCAAACGTCACTTGGACAAAAGACCGAGTGCGCACAAACAGATTCATGGAACACGCTCGATTTGGGGGCAAGTTACCAAATCACCAAAGATTTTCGTTTGAGTGCGACCATCATCAACCTGTTCGACAAAGAATACATTCGCTACCAAGACGTTGCTGGCATAGCAGATGAGAGCAAACGCTACTCAACGGAACCAGGTCGTTACTTTACGGTTAACGCGAAGTACATCTTTTAGTAGGAGCCCAGCATGAAACTCAAACTTTTGGCGCTTTCTCTTACGTTAGCAGGCGTTCAAGTGACGAACGCTGCCGAGTGGGATTACCCTAGCGCGGCTATTACGGTCACGAACCAAGCCGAAGCGCTGCGCTACTTACAAGCCAATTACGCTAGCGCTGGCGAACTTAAGTTTCGCTATCAAACTCGTTCTCAGCTCGGAGATCATTACAACTTTGATGTGTGGGTCGATGGGCAGTATCAACCGCAACGCACCATTGTGCTGTCGACTAACCAAGACAGTCAAGTTGAGCGTATTTTCAAAAGCCTTGAAGATACGGTGATTCGTAATGGTGAGGCGATGCCAGCTGGAGAACTGGAACTGCCTGTTCGCTTGGAAGTGACCGAGCCGCCAGCATTGAGCTCTGGTGAGTTAGTGACCGTTCCCATCTCACTCTTTGATCCTGATTTACGTACAATGCAACAACAAGCTGCGCCTGATTCTGCTTGGAATTCGTTAGAGGATTATCCGCAGCCACTTCAATATGTTGAGAAGCAGATTCAAGTTTTGCAGTCTGGTGGCAAGTTCTACCTAGCCAACGAGCGCGTTAAACAGGTGGATGCACTTGCATTACTGTCTTCACCTGCGGTAGGTGCGGAGCCTGTGCGTGATACAAGCAGTATTTTGCCGCCTGAGGGGGTTCAATCTTTTGCGGATGTAAAAGCGATGCAAAGCGCTCAACTTGGCGACAATGCCTTTTTGCAGTTGATGGCGTTTTATCATCTTGATAGCTCACTGCAGTACTTATCGAGCTTGAGCTATGACTTATTTGAAGAACCGCTTCGTTTTGATGGACGTGGTTTAGCGCTCGACAACTCTTCTTACTACACAGGTTCGCGTGCGTTGATGTTAGGCGTTGGCGGAGTATCTCCGGATGCTGCGGATGCAGATGTGATTTTGCACGAACTAGGACACGGTATTCACTATCAAATCGTTCCTGATTGGGCGTATGGCCATACTGGTGCGATTGGAGAAGGTGTTGGTGATTACTGGGCGGGCAGCGCGAGCTACCGAACACAGTATTTAGACGCAGCTCGCCGTGGCCAAGAATTCGAGTTAGATACGGTGTTCAACTGGGACGGTATGTTCGGAACACGCAAAACAACTCGTAGCTTATGGAACCAAAGAGCGCGTTACTTCGAGAGCTCAGAGTATCCAGCGCACGTTAGTGTGGGCGGTGAACTAGGCGATGAGCTGTGGTCAACGCCACTGTTCCAAGCACTTAAAGCGTCGGTTGAACGATATGGTGATGATACCGATAGCGTGTTCCGCGAGTTTGACGCCATTGTTCTTGAAGGCATGTACGGTATTGGTCGTGGTGTAAAAATGCATGATTTGGCAGAGTCCACCGTGTTTGCCGCAAGCACTTTGTTCCCAAATAAAGACTATGCCCAGTTCCTGACGGACAGCTTCAACAAACATAACTTGCTTAAAGCGCCTTTTCGCGTTCGCTATGACGCTCGATACATCGCACAAGGTCAAGACGTGGGAGTGAGCCTGAGCCAAACTGGCCGCGAAGCGAGCATCAAAGGGCAATGGCAGCTAAATAACGCATCCGTTTTCGACTTTGATGAAACGCTTTCTGACTCGACCTCAATGAAGGTGGCGTTACCAAGCGGTCTGACATGTGGCACGCAATTCGATTCCTCTATTTTATTGGATTACCAATTTGCTAAAGGTTTAAAGGCTCACCAGTGGAGCGAAAAGGTGATGCTGGTTAATGGTACGCCAGAGCTCGATATCCAGCCTCAACCAGTGAACTCCGCTTTGCCGGAGCAGGGTGACAGATTGTTCTCTCAGACGCTATCGGACAAGTCACGCACGATTGATGATTCGTTTGCGGTTTACCTGAACATCGAACATGACTCACTGCAGGATCTGCAAGTGACGCTTGTGTCTCCACAAGGTAAATCGGTTGTGCTACTTAGCCATCAATCAAGCAATACCAATGGATTTAAAGGTTACTTCACCGCTCAGTATGACGAGGAGTTACAAGCACTTGTCGGTCAACCGAGTTGGGGTACTTGGCGTCTCGAAGTATCTGACCGCGTGTCAGGGAACTCTGGGGTGTTGAAAGAGTGGGGTGTTAGTCACTTTGCTCAGTATCAGTGTAGTGCTGATACCACTAAAGAAAGCAGTGGTGGTTCAGGTGGCAGTGGTTCGCTTTGGACCTTGGTAGGACTTTTCCTGCTTTCAATGGTGAGAGTGATTCGTTCTCGTTAATTAAAATCTAAAGAAGACAAAATTTATGAAGTTTCAATATTCTTTCGTTGCTATGTCACTAGCCCTAGCTGGTTGTGGCGGTGGTTCTGGTGGTGACACGTCAACACCGACCTATAATGTAGCTGGCACCATCGTTTCTGCAGGTACACTTCTTGATACGCCAGTATGTATCGATTTAAACCAGAACTACGTTTGTGATACTACTGAACCGAGTGCTAAAACGGATAATGCTGGTAAGTTCTCCCTGACGTCAAGCGACAAGAACATTTTGACTAGCACGATTCTTGCTCAAGTTGATCAAGGCTCAAACCAAACGTTGCGTCTTGCGGCTCCAGGCCAAAACTTAGCCACGGGTAACACAGTAAATGGTGTAACAACATTGCTCGCAGGTCTTGTGGTTGACGGTAAAACCGTTGCTCAAGCTGAAGAGATTGTTAAAGCGCAACTGGCTAGTGTAGGCGTTTCGCTGAATGGTCTGGTGATGTCTAACGCAGAAGCCAGCGAGCTGGACAAGCTAGAGCAAAACACGGTTGCGCTATTAGCTGCGATGCAACCACAACAAATGACCAAAGGCGTAGCGCTGCTTGCTCAAAGTCTTAGCTTCCAAGGTAAATCGCTAGCCTCTGATCTTCTGTCTGAAGCGGAAGTGAGTGCATTTGCTGAAGAGATTGCAGCGGTTGCTGAACAAACGGTTGGTAGTAACGATACGGGTGCCATTCTTCACTTTGCTGATGGCGCTGCAGACGTTGCAGAGGTCCAAGCTTCTTACCCTGGTCAAGATGCGGAATACGGCTTCGACAAACAGGACAAGCAAACGTCGACAGGCGCGGGCTTTAAGTTCGTTAAGCTAGATTCACAAGGCGCTGCTTTAGCTGCAGATGCCACTGAGTGGGCTTGCACTTTGGATGAGCGTACTGGTCTTGTTTGGGAAAACAAGAGTGCGGATGCGAGCTCTATTCAATTTAAAGACCGCCTATTTGCGTTTGAGTCTGAAACATTTAAGCCATTTAGCAAAGATGTAGATCTTGCGGGCTGTAAAGAGGTGGGCGATGAAATTTGTACTACGAGCCAATACGTTGAGTACATAAACAAACAATCGTTATGTGGAATCACTGGTTGGCGCCTGCCTACTTACCGTGAAACTTATGACTTACTAGATTTCGGTGAAAAGACACTATTTGCGCCGAGCACAGAATATGAACCGAACAATGTGTATGGTTTTAATGTCAAATACTTCCCACAGCAAACTTTAGGCAGCCCTTATTTAGAAAAAGGTGCGTTTTGGCATGATGGTTTTAGGTTTACGGAAACATCATCACAGCTCATGGATGGTGAGATTTATTTCCCCGCAATTGTCTCTCGGGGCGCAGATAGAGGGGCCACTTCATTCGTTGAGATTCGCTCAAGCAGTACAAGTGAAGATGCCTATGA
This sequence comes from Vibrio sp. D3, assembly GCF_043995865.1. Classification (NCBI taxonomy): domain Bacteria; kingdom Pseudomonadati; phylum Pseudomonadota; class Gammaproteobacteria; order Vibrionales; family Vibrionaceae; genus Vibrio; species Vibrio sp. D3. The sequence continues at coordinate 1,513,509 of NZ_CP171886.1, forward strand.
TTCCTACCAATTCCCAATCCGTCTAGTAGCAGTTAAGGGACAATAAGATGAAGAAACTAATGACCGCGCTATCTCTTGTGTTGGCTTCTCAAGTAGCAATGGCAGCACAAGAGTGTTCGACTGAGTTTGCTAAAACAGCACCTAATACACGTTACACTTATTCAGATAAGGGAACTGTAACTGACTTAAAAACAGGTCTTACATGGATGCGCTGTCCAGTCGGTATGACATGGAATGCAGCAAACGAAGAATGCACCGGAACGCGAGCTACGATGTCATGGCAATTCGCGCTGTCTACGGCCCAACAAATTCGTAATCCGTCCGGTAACCACCCTCTACACAACTTTGCTGGCAAAAAGAATTGGCGACTAGCAAACATTAAAGAGTTGGTATCGTTAACGGAGCAAGCTTGCTATAGCCCAGCGATGAATGGTACAGGCTTTGCGAGCGGTTATACACTGACAGACAAGGACGATATTTTAGGACGTAATATCTGGAGTAACACACCTAATGGTGACGGTAAGCATGTTGCTACTCTTGATACGACTAATGGTGAGGTTTTCAATAGAGATCCATTAGACTCAAGTTTCAAAAGCTCTCTCTTGTTAGTGACAGATGAATAATACTTATTACGTTAATAAAGATTGATAGCTTTGCCTTTATAAAAAGCTCCGCCAGTGCGGAGCTTTTTTCTTTTCTAACCTTTGGCACTTATCGTGTTGAGCAGAATGTTTAAACTTGGAACTGCTTAAGCTGATGTTTTTGGTTTTCTGCTAAACCAGACAGTTCTTGAGCGGCAGAGGCGGACTGCGTAATGCCAGTCACGTTCTGGCTCACTAGTTCATAGATGTTCGTTAAGTTGTTGTTGATATCGGCCGTGACCTGTTTCTGCTCTTCTGATGCGGTCGCCACTTGCGTGTTGATTGAGTTCAGATCGGCGATAGCGTTACTGATATTAACAAGTGATTGGCTAACTTCTTGTGCCAGAGTTTGGTTGTCTGACAACATGGCTAAGCTAGAGTGCATGCTTTCATTCGCGTGACCCGATTGCTGTTGAAGCTCTTCAATGATGGTCTGGATCTCTTTTGTCGATTCCTGAGTTCGCGCCGCTAACATACGTACTTCATCGGCGACTACCGCAAAGCCTCGGCCACTTTCGCCCGCTCGTGCAGCCTCGATCGCTGCATTCAGTGCAAGCAAATTGGTTTGCTCAGAAATGCCTTCAATCACTTCGATCACGCGACCAATGTGTTCTGATTGATCTTTCAGCGATGTCACGACGGCTGCGGCTTCGTTGAGTTGTTCTGCCATTTTTTCGCTTGCGCGAGTGCTTTCCTCAAACATGCTCAGACTTTGTGAGGTAAGCATGCTTGCTTGATTTGATGCGCTATCGGCTTCTTGTGCATTGGTCGACACTTCAGCTGCAGTCGATTCTAGTTGGTTGATTGCCGAAGCCACTTGCTCAACTTCTTGTTTTTCTTGATCCGAGTTAACGCTGCTTTGAGTCATAACGGTCGCTAACTCGGTCGATGCTGATGCCACATCTTCACTAATTCGAACTAATGCACTCACGGTTTCACGCAGTTTGTTGATGGTTTGGTTTGCATCCTGAGCCAGTTGCGACACTTCGTTTTTTCCGATGGCTTCGGCTTTAACCAATAGATTTCCCTTCGCGACTTCTTGCATGGTTCCTTGAAGGTTACGAATCGGTGCAACGATATAGCTGGCTAGTATCCAACTAATAAGCGAAGCAGCACTCAAGATCACCGCAAGTGAAACCGCACTGTAAGTGAGCGTGGTTGAATGCTGTTCGCCATTCGCTTCCACTTCATCGGTGACGATTTGATTCAATTGTTTAGACAGGTTGTCGATGGCGTTGATCATTGCTTCGCCAGCCAATCGATATTCTGCCATCGCAGATTCGTACTTTTGATTGAAATCGGATGTGGTGTAGCCAGAAGAGTGTTTGGTGGTGAGCAGAGGTGTCATAGTGACGCGCGTGAAATCAACATAGTGATCCATGGCTTTGCGCATGGCATTCACTTCGGTTTGAACGCCAGGGAGGCTATCGATGGAATTGAGAAAATCGCGGTTTTTGTTTTGTCGTTCAGACAGTTCTTGGTTGAGAGATTGGACATCTTCGGCTCTAAATAGACTGTAAATGGCTTTGATGCGCATGGCGTAGGTGTTGTCTACGATGGCGCTGAGTTCCTCTTTATGAATGATCAGCTTGTTGGTGGAAGTGGAAACCTTATTGAATGCTTGGTCGAGCTTGCCGATTCCGATGCTCAATCCAATGATGAGTAATACAACGGTGAATAGAACAGGCAATAAGACCTGAAGTTTAATAGAAAGCGTACTAAGAAATTGACGCATGATTGACCCTCTATCGGTTTGATTATTATCTTTTTTATAAATAAGCATTTCGATTTTAATTGCCACATTCGTCAAATCAATGACTTACTCATATCCAATTGTTATGAAATGTACCAAAATCGATGGAGTTATCATTTTGAGCGCGCGGCAATTTATAAAAGCGCTAAGCTAAAAACGGTAGAGGGATCAGTCGCGGAATTAATATACAGAAATGACAACGTGTCATAGAGGGTTCAACTAAGTGAAACACAACTGTCATATTCAAATTCTAAAGTGAGCACCGTTCAAGTGAAACACAACGGCAATAAAGCCACTTAAGGAAATTGTGATGAAAAAGACAGTAATCGGTGCAATCGCACTTCTAGGCGCAATGGCAGTGACTCCTGTTTCTGCTAAAGAAACTATCTCTGCAGTGGGTTCTAGCAGCGTAACTCCACTGATGGAAGTTTTCTCTGAAACGTACATGAAGAAGAACCCTAACGTATTTATCGAAGTTCAAGGCCCTGGTTCTTCAGCTGGTGTTAAAGCAGCAAAAAATGGTTCAGCAGACCTTGGTATGTCTTCTCGTAATCTAAAAGACTCTGAAAAAGAATCAACACTAATCGAAGAAGTGGTTGCTCGTGATGGTATCGCAGTGGTTGTTAACCCACAAAACAAACTGCCTGGCCTAACAGCAGAGCAAGTGACTGCAATCTACAAAGGCGAAGTATCAAACTGGAAAGAAGTCGGTGGTGCAGACAAGCCAATCGTAGCAATTACTCGTGACACGGCTTCAGGTACTCGTGGCGCATTTGAAGACATCATGTCTCTTAAAATGAAGATTTCTGGTAAGAAGGTATCAGCTATCTCTCAACGTGCTCAAGTTGCAAACGGTAACGGCGCACTCAAAACAATGGTTGCATCTAACCCATACGCAATCGGCTACATTTCACTAGGTACGGTAGACAACACAGTTAACGCTCTAGCAATCGACGGTGTTGATGCAACAGTGGCTAACGTGAAAAACGGTTCTTACAAAGTAGCTCGTCCATTCCTTGTTCTTTACAAAGAAGGCAAGCCATCAGCTGAAACGCAAAAATTCCTAGACTGGATGCTAACTGAAGATGCGCAAAAGCTAGTTGACCAAAACGGTTACATCTCAGTTCACTAATTTTATCGGGACTCTTAAGTTTGCTCAGCCCACCATTTAGGGCTGAGCCTTTTCTATCCATAGTGTTCACCGGCAAAACGCCCAGAACCGTGAGATTTTTTAAATGACCATCGCAACAAATAGTGAAAAGCTTATGAATACTGACGCTAAAGCTATCAGCAAGCCCGGCCTGCGCGAGAAACGTCGCGTAGACTGGAAAGAGCGTATCTTCCACGGCTTGTTCCTAACCAGTGCCGTTATCGGCATCGTCTCATTAGCCGTTATTGCATACTTCATTGTTCGAGAGAGTATCCCGGCATTCCAAGAAGCTGGTATATCGGGCATCGTTCTTGGACAAAACTGGCTGCCGCCTGCACTTTACGGTGTTGCGACAATGATTGTTGCATCTATTGTATCGACGGCAGGTGCGGTAATCGTTGGTGTACCAATTGGTGTGCTGACGGCTATCTTTATTGCCGAAATCGCACCAAAGCGTCTTGCGGATATTATTCGTCCTGCAGTTGAGCTTTTGGCAGGTATCCCGTCTGTGGTTTATGGCTTCTTTGGTTTGGTCATCATCGTACCGCTGATTCAAAACATCTTTAATGTCCCTGCGGGTAACACGATTTTGGCAGGTATCATCGTGCTTGGTGTGATGATTCTACCGACCGTAATCACGGTATCTGAAACGTCTATTCGAGCTGTGCCTCGCGCATACAAAGAAGGCTCTTTGGCTCTTGGCGCTTCGAAAATATACACAATCTTCAAATTGCTCGTTCCAGCGGCTCGTTCAGGCATCATGACGGGTGTGATTTTGGGTATTGGCCGTGCTCTAGGTGAGACAATGGCGATCATCATGGTGATGGGTAATGCACCTGCTATGCCAGAAGGCATCCTAGATTCGGCACGTACGCTAACCGCAAACATCGCGATTGAAATGTCTTACGCAAGTGGTATTCACGCCAACGCTCTTTACGCCACTGGTGTTGTACTTCTGGTCTTCATCATGTCGTTGAACGCTGTACTTCTTTACCTAAACCGAGAAAAAGCGAAGTAATCGCTCGTTAAAGGTGACTATTATGGATCGCGCAAAACTAAAACAAGCTCGCCAGTTCAAAGATAACGTCTTTAACGCTTTGGTTTGGATTTCGGCAGCACTAACGGTAGGTTTTTTGTTCTGGATTATCTGGTACATCCTATCAAATGGTCTACAACACGTAGATTGGAACTTCATTACTGATAACTACACACGTACTGGTGAAGAGCACGGTATCTTCCCGATGATCGTCTCGACCATCTACATGGTTATCGCATCCATCGCGGTAGCGGCGCCACTGGGTATCATGACGGCAATCTACTTAACCGAATACGCGAAAGTCGGTAGCCGATTGGTAAAAATTATCCGATTCTGTACTGAGTCGTTGGCGGGTATCCCGTCGATCATCTTCGGTCTATTCGGTATGACGTTCTTCGTGGCAATTCTTGGTCTGGGCTTCTCGATTCTGTCGGGTGCACTGACTCTAAGTATTCTTATTCTGCCAGTGATCATCCGTACTACGGAAGAAGCACTAATGGCAGTGCCTCAAACGTATCGTGAAGGCTCTTACGGCCTTGGCGCTTCAAAAATTTACACTATCTGGCGTTTGATTCTTCCGAGTGCAATGCCAGGTATCTTAACCTCGGTCATTCTAAGTATTGGTCGTGTCATTGGTGAGTCTGCTCCAGTATTCCTGACAGCAGGTATGGTTGCACGTATTCCGGATTCTTTATTGGATTCAGGTCGTACATTAACCGTTCACCTATACAAACTGACTACCGAACTGTTTACCGTTGAAGAATGGAATCAGGCTTACGGTACCGCAACAGTGCTTATCGTGGTTGTTCTTCTGATCAACATGGTAACGAAACTGATTGCTAGACGTTTTAACACCGCAACTTACTAACAACACTAATTAAGAACGCACGTTAAAAGACACGAATTCAAGATTTAAGAGATTAAGAAAATGAACAAATTTGATATTGAAAACCTAGACTTATTCTACGGTGAAAACCAAGCACTGAAATCGATCAACCTACCAATTCCAGTTCGCCAAGTAACGGCACTTATCGGCCCGTCAGGTTGTGGTAAATCAACGCTTCTACGTTGTTTGAACCGCATGAACGACCTAATAGAAGGCGTGAAAATTACGGGTAAATTGGCGATGGACGGCGAAGACATTTACGGCAACATTGATGTCGCGGATCTTCGCATCAAGGTTGGCATGGTGTTCCAGAAGCCAAACCCATTCCCGATGAGCATCTACGAAAACGTGGCTTACGGCCTACGTGCTCAAGGTATCAAAGACAAGAAACACATTGACGAAGTGGTAGAGCGTTCACTACGCGGCGCAGCACTTTGGGACGAAGTGAAAGATCGTCTGAAGTCACACGCATTTGGTCTATCGGGGGGTCAGCAACAGCGTCTGTGTATCGCGCGTACTATCGCGATGGAGCCGGACGTAATCCTGATGGATGAACCAACGTCGGCACTTGACCCAATTGCGACACATAAAATCGAAGAGTTGATGGAAGAGCTGAAGAAGAACTACACCATCGTTATCGTGACCCACTCAATGCAACAGGCGCGTCGTATCTCTGACCGTACTGCGTTCTTCCTAATGGGTGAACTGGTTGAGCATAACGATACTCAAGTGATCTTCAGTAACCCTCAAGATGACCGTACTCAAGGCTACGTAAATGGTGATTTCGGTTAATTCGCCATATTTACAAGCATAACTAAATAACTATAAGCGATGGTAACTTTGCCCCTCTTTTTGAGGGGCCTTTTTCTTTTCAAGCTGCAGATTTATAACACCAACCTATACCAATAATTCTTGCAAGGAAGCACAAATATCCCTCCCTTTTTTATAGAACATGTAACTTATGTGAAATACGGTTATAAAAGTGCTGAAGAGCTCTCGAATGTGAAACTAAGTCTGATAATTTTGCGAATGACTTAACAGCTCAAATTTGATTGTATTGATTGCATATGATGGCCTAAGTAGTTTTTTATCGAGAATAAAAAAGTAGATTAGGTTGGTAGGGTGAGTTTAAGAAGTTTTACAAGAAAAGTGTCTTCAACGAGGGATCATCGCTTATTAGCGGAGGCGATATTTGATCATTTAGAGAGTTTGTTCTCCCCTCAAGCCTTAGCCATTTTTGAAGATCCTTCAATCAATCCCCGTTATTCTGTGAGTTTCTCTCGCGGGGAGCTTTACCCAATCCAAAGCTATCCTGACAGCTTCTGGGAGTGGGCAAGTCAGTTTGACACTTCTGAAAGCATCATTCCTCTGGCGATCAATACTTGTAACTGGAATCACACCCAAGATTTAGGTGGAGATAGTTACATAATGATGCTCGATAACACGCCTATCAAACGCACCTACCTACTGATTCAATCTGTTCATGCTCGCACGGCACACAATATCTATGAAGAAAGCTATGATGCAATGCAGCTTGCAGCGGCGCGTTGGCAGTGCATTCGCGCCGAGAAAAATGCGTCGCAAGAGATGAGACACAGAGACATTCGTGAAGCGCAATATGTCGATGAAATTAACCAACGCGAGCGCTTTATCGAGAACATGAAGTTAGTTCAGCAAGTTGCTCTCGAGATCTCCAACCCTGATTCCTTAAAAGATTTGTATTACAAAGCCGTCGAAGCGCTACGTCAACGGTTGGGGTTTGATCGCTCCACACTGATGCTTTTGGACATGAAAAAGCGCAGTTTCAGTGGAACGTACGGCACGGATGAATCAGGCATCACCATTGATGAATTCCACACGCAATACGATTTACATCAACTGAGCGAAGAATACATCGCTGCGCTGTCAAGCCTTGAGAGCAACCTAGTGATCGTAGAAGATGCGCCGATATACACAGCAGGTAAAGTGGTTGGGCAGGGGTGGAACGCGATGTTGATTCTACGTGATGGCAATGAGCCATTTGGTTGGTTCGCGCTTGATAACTTTATTCATCGCAAGCCGATAACAGCGTATCAAAAACAGATGTTGGACTCGTTTGGCTCCCTTTTCTCACAAATTTACATTCGAAAGCGCCAAGAGCAGAACGTGCGTATGTTGCATTCAAGCATGGTTGAGCTATCACGCTGTACAACCGTCAGTGATGTATGTAAATCGGCCGTCACTTTTGCCATCAAAAATCTTGGTATTGATCGGATGGCGGTGTTTTTGACCGATGAAAACTGCTCATACATGCAAGGTACTTGGGGGACTGACATTCAAGGCAATGTGGTGGATGAGTCTTATTTCTTTGGTGAGACACAAGACTTTTCGTTGATCAATTTAGCTCGCGCCGTACCTAGTGAAGTTGCATTTGAGGAATCCGTTCCTATTTATCATGACTGTAATATTGTCGGCTTTGGCTGGGCTGCGATGACGGTTTTGACTTCGAACAGCAGCGGGCCCATCGCCTTTATTGCTGTTGATAACTTATTGACGCGCGCGCCGCTGACTTCTCAGCTACGTGAAGTGATTCGTATGTTCGCTTCCAGTCTAGCGGAGGTTTTGCAGCGCACTCAAGCGCAAGAGGCGATTCGCGGATTAAACGAAAACCTGGAGTTAGAAGTACAAAACCGAACCAAAGAGTTGGAAGAAGCCAACCGACAGCTTGAGGTGCTTTCTAAACTTGACCCTCTGACACGTCTTGGCAATCGCCGTATGTTAGAACATGTGATGCAGAAATATTGCGCGCTAGAGTGTGAGGAAGCGATGTCCTTTGGTCTTATCCTGATTGATATTGATCACTTTGGCTTGTTTAACAATCACTATGGCCATCTCGAAGGGGATATCGCACTAATGCGCGTGGGTCATATCTTGGATCATCATACCAAAGGTGAAGACGAGGTTTTCTGTCGCATTGGTGGAGAAGAGTTTGTGTTACTAATGATCGGCTCTGATCAAGAGGCGGTAAAGCAGAGAGCGGAACGTATTCGTCAATGCATTGAAGATGAAGGCATCAAACACCAACACAACCCAGAAGGGGAGTTGCTCACTGTGTCAGTCGGTTATTCTTGCTACAAAACGAAAGGCAAAGACTTTAATTTCGACCATCTTTACCAGTTGTCGGATAAGGCTCTCTATCAAGCGAAGAGTCATGGTCGAAATTGCGTAAGGCGATATGAGTTCGAGCATCAAGCTTTTGTTGAATAAGTGATGCTCATAACATCAAAGTTACTGAGACAGTTTGGTTGATTTTTAGATAAAACTGCTAAAGTGTGTTTGGTCGCACAAGAAAAATGGCAGCTCTCTTGAGCTGCCATTTTGCTTTATAGTTTTTCTAGCTGGTGGTCGGTTTTCGTTACGTTTGCTTTGCCAAGGTTTTGAATTTTTGCCAGTAGCGAGTCTGGATGCCAAGGTTGTTGATTGGCACTAAAACGCGCTTGGTTCATGGCGTCAAGTTCTTGTTTTACGGCTTGCGCATCACCAGGGCTTAACCTGTCTCGGTGAGTGTTTAGATACTCGTTTACTGAGCGTTCAATTTTAGCAGCGTCCCCTTCATTGATGACTTTTTTCAACGCATCAACGCAAAGAGGTTGCTCGGTATTCGAAACCGTTTTGCTCGCCGTCATAGGACGCTTCTTCCATGCCCAAATCGCGATTCCTAACGTCGCTACCCAAAGTCCAGCGAAAACAAAGGTCAGGGTTTGCCAGAGACTGCTCACTCCACCGTTTGGTTCGGGACTGATGGCTGACTCAGGTGGTGTTGGCAGAGGCGATTCCGGCAATGTGATAAGCCCGGTGTCACTTTGCTCTATTTCTAATTGTAGCTCTGGTAACGTCGCTTTTTTCGCTTCATCATTTTGGCTGTCCCACCAGTTCAAATGGTATCCCGGCAAGGTATATGACCCAGCCTCAGTGGGGATAATGACTTGCTTCACTGTCATGATAACGGTGCCATCTCTCGCGCTGTCGAATTGAGGCTGTTCTGGGTAGACCCGTAGTGAACTTGGATAATCAATACTTACTCGTGGAAGGTATTCGGCTTGTGTTCCGCGAGCTTTAATTTGAATGGTTCGAGTGAGTGAAGAGCCCTGTTTGACAGTGTTGAGCGCATTAACCGACAGTGGATTACCTTGATCGTCTTGCCAGCTCTGCGTCATTTCTAACGCTGAAGCTGGAAGCCATTCCCCTTCAAATTCACTTGGGATTGGTTTTACCTCGATAGGCATTTGCTCAGCTTTGGTGTTGATTGGCATGATCTTGGTAGAGCCCGTCAAGCTGTCGCCATAAATGTAAGAGCCTGTCAGTCTAGGACCTATCAAGGTGTAAGTACCCGGCTGATTCGCCGTTAAGCGAAACGACTGTTCAATGACCGCTACTTCTAATCCATTTAAGATCTTTTGTCCCTGCTGTAAGCCACCAATAGCTTCAAGCTTCATGCCTTCAATCTGTGGAGGCACAATTTGTGGGTTATCAAGACGGCGGGTATCTGCTTTGATCAAAAGCTGCATACGTAATGTCGCAGATTGCTGAGGGTACAGCGTGCTGTTGTCGACACTGATATTAAAGCTAAATAGGTCATCGAGATTGGGTTCAGCTTGGCTTGCGGTGACACGAAGCTTTATTGGCTCCGTTCTCATACCATCTGCGGAAAAACTCGGAATAGTCAGAACACCTTCTTTCATTGGTGCAATCGAGATACTCCACTCGGTACGCACTGATTTTCTTCCGTTAATGTTATTGCTAGAGCGCCCATAACGAGGTTGACCCAAGAAGAAGTCTTTCTCTAGAACATTGAAGTCAATTGCATCTGAGCTGAGCTCAGTATCTGCCATGATTCTGAGGTTGATCACTTCATTCTTAGCAACTTGTGTTTTATTGACGCTTGCTTGAAGCGTCTGTGCCATCACCGAGAAGCTGGATAATAGGCTGGCCACAAGAATAAAGATCAGTTGTACGCCTTTGTTCATCACGGGCTTACCACTCCTTTTGAGATTGTTGTGGAGGTTGTTTTTGTTGAGCTTGAAGCTGCATTTGTGCACGAATCAAAAAGCTTGGATCGCGAGCGCTTTCGACGGCTTCTAGACGACGGAATTCAGGATCATCCCGATGCGTGTTTTTTGGCTGCACTTGAGCCGGCATTGGCTCACCTTGTTCCTGAGCCTGCTTTTCACCTCGTTTCGGTCGATGCTGCTCTGTTTTTTGCTTTTCTGTTTTATTTTCAGATTCTTGCTGATTTTGTGACTGTTGTCCTTGCTCTTCCTTCTCACCGTTTTGAGACTTTTGTTGCTGTTGCTGTTGCTGTTGCTGTTGCTGTTGCTGTTGCTGTTGCTGTTGCTGTTGCTGTTGCTGTTGCTGTTGCTGTTGCTGTTGCTGTTGCTGTTGCTGTTGCTGTTGCTGTTGCTGTTGCTGTTGCTGTTGCTGTTGCTGTTGCTGTTTCAGCTTCTGTTCCACAACCGACAAGTTTTTCTTTGCAGCTTCAAAGTTGGGCTTTTCTTCAAGCAGTTTTTTATAAAGCTCTGCTGCTTCTTCTAATTGACCATTTTGCGCCAGAGAGTTGGCAAGGTTATAGCGGCCGTTAGGAGAGGCGTCATGAGAAAATGCTTCGATAGCGGCTTCGTAGTCACCTTTTTGGTAACTGGCGGCTCCTTTCCAGCTTGGGTTTGTAAATAGGTTTTGAGCTTGTTCATACTCACCTTGCTTGTAGAGTTCCGCTCCTCGTTGATCGGCATTTAAGAACGGATTTGCTTCGGCGTGTTGTGTCCAAGTCATCGGTATTACTGTTGCCACAAGCATCCAAATCAGGCCGCGTCGAAACAGTAAAGCTGCAGGCAGAAGTAACAGCGGCAGCAACCAAAAGCCACCGTTTAAGCGAGAGTCAGTGCTCACTTCTTCACTCTTCTTGGCCGAAAGTTGACTGCCAACGTTGCTCGTAAAGGCCGAAATGTTCTCAACATCGTGATTGGTGTGCTGAATAGGAACAAAAATTCCACCTGTTTTCTTTGCTAGTATTTGCAAATTCTTCAGATTTGTTTTCGCTACGACTGTTGTGCCTTGTGCAGTCTTTAGAAGAGAACCATCGGGTAGGGCGATGGGAGCACCATTAGCGGTTCCTACTGCAAGAACAGAGATCCGAATGTTTTTACCTTCGACCAAATTCAACGCGCGAGACAGTTCTGACTCATCGAGGTCATCAGCTAACACGATGATGTCGCCTTGTTGCACACCTGCTTGAGAGAACTGGTTGAGCGCTAATTCAATTGCGGAAGGCAGGTTTGCCCCTTGAAAAGGCATTAGCTCTGGTGACAAATTCTCGATAATGCCGGCAAGCGTACTGGAATCAGTCGTCAGTGGACTTAAGTTATAGGCATCGCCAGCGTAAGTAATAAGACCCGTAGCCCCTTCTTTCCATTTAGGAAGTAAGTCCAGCGCCTTATAACGTGTTTGCGCGAGTCGATTAGGCTTGATGTCCGTAGCGAACATCGAGCGAGACATATCAAGCACCAAAATGCGGTTTTGGTTTAACTCAAAGCTTGGGCGAGCGTTGGATTGCCAGCTTGGTCCCGCTAGCGCAATACAGGTAATGGCCCAAGCTACGCCCCAGAGAATAAAATAGTGTTTGGACTGCGTGTTTTGTCCGAGCACTTTAGCTAGGTGAGGGGCAATCAGTGTCGATTTTTTTGCTCTAAATTTGTGATTGAGCAAGAGCGCAATAGGGATTGCGATAAGCCCCAAAAGCCAATAAGGGTTAAGGAAAATAAACTCAGCCATGTTTTCTCCTCAGTAGGAATAACAATACCGACAGTACGAATGCAGCGCTTAATGGGTATGGGAACCATTCTGACTGCGGACGCCAAGTTTGCGTGTCGCTTGACACGGGCTCGAGCTGGTTGATCGTGTCGTAGATCTTTTCGAGCTGATCAGTATCTCGCGCCCGAAAATATTGTCCACCAGTCATCTCTGCCACTTTAGTTAGTGTTTGCTCATCCAAGTCGGCTGCGGTGTTAACCTTACGAGTCATGAAAAACTCTTTCACCATCATTTCACCAGCACCTACGCCTACGGTGTAAATGGTCGCTTTGTATTTTTTTGCGATTTCCGCTGCTTCGAGCGGTTCGAGCACACCGGCAGTGTTGCTGCCGTCACTAAGCAAAATCATGACTCGTTGCGGAGCATCACTGTCTACAAAGGTTTTCGTGCCTAGACCAATGCCATCACCAATGGCGGTTCGTTGACCAACCAGGCCGATGACGGTTTGATTAATCTGCTGCATGACGGTTTTACGGTCTGCAGTGAGTGGCGTTTGCAAATACGCGTGATCGCCAAACAAAACAACCCCGAGACGGTCGCCTTTTCGCTTTGCCACGAAATCAGACAGAACTTTTTTGACAGCGGTGAGGCGGTCGATGTATTCGCCGTTGAGCTCCATGTCTTCTTGCTGCATCGAGCCAGATAGGTCGACGACTAACATCAAGTCCCGGTATTTGGGTTGGAACTCAACTGGATCACCAAACCAAACTGGACGCGCACAAGCAATGATAAGAAGAACCCAGATCGCCACTGATAGTGATTTTTGCAGGGCTTGCTTAGGCTTGCTGCCATTCTCATTAGTTGGTAAGTACGCCAATTTGATCTCGGCTTGTTGAGATTCTTGTGGCAGGAGCTTGTATACCAGCCAGGGGACAGGCAGCAAAAATAGTGCCCACCACCAGACAAATTCAATGTTTAGCCATTGGGCAAGATCGGTTATGAGTGTTTGCTCAGTCACGGTTATTTGCCTTTTTCTTTGGTGGCAAAGCGTGAGTTATCCAAAAGACACAATCATCGACCAAGCTTTGATGATTTTCTTGAGAGGATTTCTGATACAGCGCTTCTTGCCACTGATGTTGTTTGTCTACGAATCGAGTTTCTTTGGTATGGCTATCGAGAAATTCATACCAAGCGATTCCTGTTAATGGCGCGATTTCTTCACGCGGAAAGTAACTCAATGCCGCCTGACGCAATATTTCTAGAGCAGAGGAAGGGGTATGAGGTGTGACAGATTGAGTTAAAAGTTTTAAGGCTGCCTTTTGCGCGCGTAGGCGTTTTTTACGCCATTTCGTATAAAGATAAATGCTGAAAACGAAAAGTACGGTGGCCGCAAGCACTGCCCACCATCCCCAAGCGAGCGGAAACCAATCCGGAGCGTTTGGTAAAATCAGAGGTTCAAGGTCTAGGCTTTGGTTGTTTGTTGTCATTATTATTACTGCTTAATAAATGCTGCTTGTACAGTTTGTTAGCTTAATTGTGAAATCAAGGGCCAACCACTTGATAGCGTGTTAAATGGAATCGCCATCGAATGGCATTGCTGTTTAATGGTTTCTTGGTGTTGAGTAAAGTGTGTTTCGAGTTCCTTTCTTTGGCCCTTGGAGCCAAAGTTGAACCATTGACTACGTTGTCCATCCGAGGCTTTTACTTGACCTCTAAAGTTTGTTTCACCTCTTTCTAAAGGATCATAAAACTGAATAGCCCTCACAGTGTTGTGCTGTTTTAGTCGACGTAACTGCGTCAACTCTGCCGCGCTTATGTGGGCAAAGTCGCTGAGCATAATCAGTTCGCTGCCCTTAGGTGTCAGTGTATGAAGTGTTTCTAACACCTGAGTATACGGCAGTGTACGAGCCTCGTTGTTGGCAGTACGAGCCACCTGCGCGTTATGTGTATCGACGATAGCATTAAGAATCCGCAGCCCCTGTTTTTGTAGAGAGGAAGGGCGAAACTCAAAACATTGATGTCCATCGTCAATCACCGCACCGATGCGATCCTTTTTAGCCAAAGTGAGCCAAATCAACACGCTGGCAAAGTGAGCCAATTGAACCGACTTAAGCATATACTTAGACCCAAAATGCAGGCTAGAACTCAGGTCAAGGTAAAGAATCACAGCTTGCTCTTTGTCTTCTGCAAATAACTTTGTGTGCGCTTTCCCTGTACGAGCAGTTACCCGCCAATCAATACTGCGGATATCATCGCCAGGTTGGTATTGGCGTACTTCCATAAAATCCATGCCTCGCCCTTTTTGGCGGCTGGTATGGTTACCGCTCATTTGCGACCAGATACTTTGTGCTGGTGGCAACCAACGTACAGATTGAGTGCGGTATTGCAGCAGCTCTTCAAGGGTTAATGTCACCCCATTCGCATGAGGTGGCAGTGGATGCGTTGTGGACATATCACTCCCTCGTCTTATGCACTGCCAACGAGGTTTAGCAGCTTATCAATGACTTGGTTTGCCGTAATGCCTTCCGCTTGAGCGTGGTAACTCAGTAATAAACGGTGGCGCAAAACCGGATAAGCCATGGTTTGAACATCTTCTGGGGACACAAAATCACGACCTGCAAGCCAAGCGTGCGCACGGGCACAACGATCCAGAGCGATGGTGGCACGTGGACTAACGCCCATTGACAACCACTTATCCAGCTCAGTGTCATATTCGCTGGCTCGACGTGTTGCCATAACTAAACGGACGATGTACTGCTCTATCGTTTCCGCCATATGAATATCCAACACTTCTTTACGCGCAGTGAAGATATCTTGTTGGCTTAACATTGGGCGCTCGACGGTAGTTTCGCCTTTTGCTTCACCGCGGTTAATACGCAAGATAGATAGCTCATGTTCCGCATCTGGGTATTCCACTTCTAAATGTAATAAAAAGCGATCTAGCTGTGCTTCAGGTAGTGGATAAGTCCCTTCTTGTTCAATCGGGTTTTGAGTCGCCATGACCAAAAACAACTCTGGCAACGGGTAAGTATGGCGACCTGCTGTGACTTGTTTCTCTGCCATTGCTTCAAGCATCGCTGCTTGTACTTTGGCCGGTGCACGGTTTATCTCATCCGCAAGGATAAGAGAATTGAAGATAGGACCAGATTGGAAAGTGAACTCTCCGGTTTCGGGGCGGAAGATATCGGTGCCGGTTAAATCGGCTGGCAGCAAGTCAGGGGTAAACTGAATTCGGTGGAAGTCGCCTTCAACACAATCTGAGAGTGATTTTACTGCACGGGTTTTTGCCAGCCCAGGAGGGCCCTCAACCAAAATATGTCCATCTGCCAAAAGGGCAACAAGCAGTTGTTTGACTAGATCTTGCTGACCAATGATCTGCGACTCTAGGTATTGCTGAAGAGTTTCGAAGTTAGATTTATGCATGCTTTGGACTCTCGATATCCATTTGATTTTTGTGTTGAGTATTGGTCATTTTCCAGATGGAAAAAGTTCCAATGCGCTTTCGCAATTTATCTTTTCAATATTGGGACGCTGCAGAGAATTGCAAGTACTTGCTATCACTGAAAGTTCTTATCTGACAGAGCGTTACATTTATTTTTCATAATATAGTGAGAAATGCCTCTAGTTTTGTATATGTGAGCCGATAAAGTTTCTGTGATGTGCGTGTCATGAGATATGCACCAGATTCCCCTTATGGGGCCAATAACAAGTGATTCTTTTAAAAGGTCCGAATATGTTGAAACTTCATTCCTTGAGCATCAAACAGAAGGTTGTACTTGGTATTACGTTTGCTGTTTTAGCATCAACAATAATCGTTGGTGTTATGGCTCAGCGTCATGCAAGAGATGTGTTGAGCCACCGTCTTATTGATATCGAACTACCTGCGATGCTGCAGCAAATCAATACAGAAATTGACCGCGAAGTTGTAGAGATGCAACAAGCCGCAAAACAGCTCGCAACAAACGAGTTTATTGTCGAAGCCCTATCTAATACAGACCGCGACCCGTCGGTAGAAGTTCAGTTAGTTCAGCAGCTCAATAACGTTAAATCCCAGTACGGACTTAATGATGCGTCGGTAGCCAATCGTCAAACGGCATATTACTGGAATCAAAACGGGTTCTTGCGTCAGCTTAATCGAACTCAAGATGCTTGGTTCTTTGGCTTTACGTCTTCTGGTCAAGAAACGTCAGTGAGCGTTTTCCAAGAAGCAAACGGCGAAGTAAAAATGTTTGCCAACTACCAAGACTTAAATGGCACATCAATGTCAGGTCTTTCAAAGTCGATGGACGACATGGTTGCGCTGCTCAATGGGTTTAAAATTGAAGATACGGGTTATGTGTTCCTCACTAACGAACAGGGTGAGATTCAAATACATCGTCAACAAGGTAAAAACCAAACTTCTATCACCAAGCTATTTGGTAGTGATGCGAGTGCACTGCTGAATAAAAACAGCTTCAATTTGATTAATGTGGACTTTGAAGGGCAGGACACGTTTGTTTCCAGTTTGTATGTTCCTTCAATGAATTGGTTTGTCATTGGTGTAGTTCCTGTCGATGAAGTCTTCGCGGACCTAAATGCTACTGCGCAAAAAATGCTGTTTACGACCATCATTGTCGCCGTTGTATTCATTCTGATGGGCGTATGGTTGGCAAATAGTATTACTAAACCAATTCGACTGATTGCCGATCGTTTTACCGACCTTGGGCAAGGTGAAGGCGACTTGGCGCAGCGCATTGAAATTCAGGGTAATGATGAAATTGCTCAGCTTTCAAAAGGCTTCAACGGATTTATTGAGAAGATCCACGCCACAATGAAAGAAGTTGCTTTAACTAGCGGCTCATTAAGTCAAGCGGCAGAAAGTGTTTCGACGAAAGCAACATCCACACATGACAACAGCCAAGAGCAACGTGATCAAACCATTCAAGTTGTTGCGGCGATTAACCAGATGGGTGCGACCATCAGCGAAATTGCATCGAACGCGGCTACTGCTGCCGATACGGCAAATCAGGCTTCTGATAATACTCAAACGGGTCGTGAAGTGGTTATGAAAGCCAAAGAGGTGATTAGCCGCCTAGCTGATGACGTAGAAACGACCAATATTGTCGTCACGCAGCTGGCATCGACAACTAAAGATATTGGCTCGATTCTGGGCGTAATTCGTGACATATCAGAACAAACCAACTTGCTCGCGTTGAATGCCGCGATTGAGGCTGCACGCGCTGGAGAGCAAGGTCGTGGTTTTGCGGTGGTTGCTGACGAGGTAAGAAACCTAGCGTCACGCACGGCTGATTCAACAGAAGAGATCCAACGGATGATCAACCAACTTCAAAGTGACGCACAAGATGCGGTAAGTGCTATGGAAGCGGGTAAAGCGGTCACTATTGAAGGGGTCGCTTCAACCGATGAAGCCGTGGAAGTGTTAGTCAATATTTCTGAGCGAATTACAGACATCTCTGATCGTAATACGCAAGTTGCGACGGCGACGGAAGAGCAATCCACTGTGGTGCATACCATTAACCAAAACATTGAAGAAATCAACGCGATCAATGAAATGACAACGGCAACGGCAGAAGAGCTGGCGGATGCAAGTCGTGATCTTCAAGCGCTCTCTTCACGTCTGGACAAGATGGTTGGTAGCTTCAAGCTATAGAGTTGGATAGAATAGCCGAAGTTTAAAAGTTCACTAACTAAATTTAGGTAAGTACTATGAATGACTTCGAAAAAGAACTAGAGCAGATTTCTCAGGAAGCCGCTCAGGAGCCAGAAGTAAAACTGCCGTCGCTAGAAGAGCAAAAAGCGATCGTCGCTGAGCTAAAAAAGCTGGAAGCAGAAGGTAAGTTGACGGCAGAAGTGTTAGAGCAACACTTTGGTAAATTTAACCAAAAAAACTCTGTTCCAGTTCACTAAGCTAGGGTGAGGTTTCGGCTCTAACGGGCGCGACAAAATCACCAACTCAAATACAAAAAAGGGAGTGTATGCTCCCTTTTTTAATGCCTGAAAAATGCTAATACCTCTTACATACTTGCCACTTAAAAATTATTGACACTTCAATGAGTTATTAATTAGTACTAGTTATTTTCATACTTGACAATACTACTGCTCTATCTAAATCTATTGCGTATTTCAATAAAAGCGACCAAGGGAATGCGATCAGGATGGAGCAACAAAAAACAAGAAATGTCATTTTAATCACGGAGGGCAGTCTGCAGTCATCTCTGCTGAAAGATGTATTGGAGACCAAACTCGGTATTAGTGTTGCTCTAATCACACCAAACTCTCTTATTCAAGGAGCGTTAGATTCGCCTTTAGCGTCAGCCATTATTGTTGATTGCAGCGTGATCACTGATGAAATATTTCGGCGTTATTCGGAGTTTAAAGAGTCGCAACAGAAAGATACGCTCGAAATCTTAATTAATTGTGATCAATCCATTTCGACTGAAGATCTTTTTGCTTGGCGTACTCTAGCAGGTATTTTCTATACCTCTGATGATATAAAAACGCTGCAAGTTGGGATTGGTAAGGTACTTCAGGGGGATATGTGGTTCAGCCGTAAGTTTTCTCAGCAATACATTACTCACCTTCGTCGCCACTGCAAACCGATAAATAAGAATGTTCCCGCTATTTTGACCAAACGAGAACAACAAATAATTACCTTTCTCTCTATGGGGGCTTCCAATCAACAAATTGCCGAACAACTATTTGTGAGCGAGAATACGGTAAAGACTCATTTACACAATATTTTCAAGAAGATTGAAGTAAAAAATAGAGTCCAAGCACTTATTTGGGCGAAAGAAAATATTTCGGATAACTCGTTAACAGTGTAATCTCCTTGAAATATTACGTTATTTAATTTAGTGAATTCTTAATCATTACTGTGACCTAAATGTGTTAAAAGTGTTTCTTTTATGAGAAACACTTTTTTTGATTCTCTTTTTAATAACTTTGGAATTTAAAAAAGTAGCAAATAACTTTACTCTGTGGGCTAGCACTTACATATCACACTAAGTGCGGACGATTAACGACGAATTTAAGAATGTTAAGTCACTGAAAGTATGAGAAACATTATGGAACAGTATATGGAAAAGCCTGAAGTCCTAATGCTCACTCAACAAAGTTTACAGAGTGAAAACTTTAAGGAAATGCTTTCTAAAAATATAGAAACTAAAATAACGATCATAGATACTAAAAACCCTAGTTATCACGAACTCATTCCGGAACGCTACTTTTTGCTTGTTGATTTTTCAGTTGAGATTCCATCCGAAACTTTAGTTTATTTAAAAGATAGTAATAAAGTGCTAGGAACCATAATGCTTAATTTAGGTTATGACTTAGACACAGAAGAACTCGCCTCATGGCCGCATGTAAAGGGTATATTCGGTCCGGGAGACTCCATGGACAAGGTGTGTCAGGGGTTAAAAGCAATAATAAAAGGAGATAATTGGCTGTCTCGAAGATTACTGGATCAGCTGGTTAATTATTATCGAGGAAAAGAAGCGAATAGCATTATTGAGCCTGCTATCGAGGTAGAGCTTACTCGGCGTGAAATTCAAGTTTTAAAAATGTTGAAAGAAGGAGGCTCAAATATGGAAATTGCTGATTCTTTATTTATCAGTGAGCATACTATTAAATCACATCTATACAATATTTTTAGAAAGTTAGAAGTAAAGAACCGTACGCAAGCAACAAGTTGGGCTAGGCGAAATCTGTAGTACTAGTATTAACTTACTGTAATAAAAAGAAAATACTCTATAAAGTACTAAGTTTTATATTTATTATTAAAATGTCAGTCTGAAATATCATCCCATATTCAAACTTATTCCTATTCGGTTGACTATTAGACTTCTCATGTCTGTTACAAATCTACTCAGACATAGAATAAAAGGTCTATTCAATTATTAAGACAAGAGGGAATAAAAATGAGCACAAGTGACAATGACACGTATCTAGGCGATGCAGGTGTAAATAACCAATTTGCTGATTTCGATGGCGGCGATGACTTGTTTATTGGTTTTGGTGGTAATGATTCGTTTGTTGGCGGTGGCGGTAACGATTATGTGATCGGCGGCGACGGTGATGATCGCCTAACTGGTGGTGCAGGTGATGACATCCTAAGGGCTGGTACAGGAAACGATTACCTCGGCGGTGGTACAGGTAATGATTTGCTTTTGGGTTTGTTGGGTGACAACAAACTAAATGGCGGCGTCGGTGAAGATATTCTTGTAGCTGGTTCCGGTGATAATGTTCTAGTTGGCGGCAGCAATGGCGATAAGTTTGTGTTCACGGATAAGTTTGGTGGCCATGGCGAAGCAAAAGTTGTGGATTTCACCATTGGTGAAGATTCTTTGCACATTATTAGCGACTCGGTCACAGACTTCGGTGATTTAAGCTTTAGCTATGATGCTGTAGGTAATGCCGTGTTTACCGATGGTGCTGATCTAACCGTGAAACTCATTGGCGTTACCGAAACTGACATCAATACTTACGGTGCGGATTTATTTGCAATCTAAATGACCTAAATCACTCAGAATGGGATTTAGTTTGTGTGGCTCTGTCACGCTGAGGTGAACTAACTCGGTCATTCTAGAGTGTATTTGAGGCTGTCTTAAGTTAGGTGCTAGCTTTTGCTGGCGCCTACATTTTCAATTTAAACGGAAATAGTCGTGCAAAAAACGGTTTTCAAAGAAGTGAGACAAAAACTATGCACGCTTGCGGGCTTGCTAATCGCTTTTAGCCTTTTTATCAACTTACTAGTCCTCTCGATACCCTTGTACATGCTTCAAGTGTACAACCGAGTGATATCCTCCTATTCAACCGATACTCTACTTTTGCTCACTATTATCGTGATTGTCGCGTTACTAACTATGTCGATTATTGATATCGCTCGCGCGCAAATGAGTAAATCATTTGGTTATTGGATGGACACCAAACTGTCCACTTTTATGCTTAAGCGCAGCATTCAATACCAATCGCACACAGGGAAGAGTTACACCTCGCAAACGCTGCGAGACATTCAGAACATCAAAAGCTTTTTGAGCAGCCAAGCACCCTATCCACTATTGGATGCGCCTTGGACACCGCTGTTTATTTTGTTCGTATATTTATTGCACCCAGTATTGGGTCACATCGCGTTACTCGGGTCTATTGTATTGTTTAGTCTCGGGCTACTCAATGAGCTAATGACGCGTAAAACCATGCAAGAAAGTGAAGTTAGGGCGATCTCTCATATCAACAACGCCGAGCTAGCCACGCAAAATGCCAATTCAATTCTTGCGATGGGGATGATGAACGCGTTTTTAGAGAAATGGCAGTCGCGCGTGAATGAAGTCAATATGCTCGAAGAGCGAGTGGCAGGTAAGTCCATTTACATGGCTAACTTTTCTAAGTTTGTACGTGGTTCACTACAGATCTTCTTGTTGGGAGGCGGAGCATGGTTAGTGATCCAACATGAGATTACTGCGGGAGCGATGATCGCGAGTTCCATTTTAATGAGTCGGGCACTCTCGCCGATGGAGCAGGCGATTGGAACATGGCGAAGTGCTATGTCTGCTAAAGGCGCGTATAAACGACTAAAAGAAATCGACGCAATCGTGCGCCAAGATGAATCGAATATGCCACTGCCAAAGCCAAAAGGACACTATGAACTTACTGGGCTTGCTTATCGCCATCCTGGCACAGCAGAGCCTGTACTCTCATCGATCAACTTATCTATTCCTCCCGGAGTCGCTGTCGGAGTTATTGGCCCTTCTGGTACTGGTAAATCGACGTTTGCTCGGTTGTTATTAGGTACGATCAAGCCATTAGCAGGTAAGGTTACGCTTGATGGTATGGAAGTGTCTACTTGGGCATCGGAAGATCGCGGCGCCCATTTTGGTTATCTCGCTCAAGAAGTAGAGTTGTTTCCTGGCACAATTCGAGAGAACATCGCGCGCTTCAAAGAAGAAGACCCCGCTAAAGTCATCAAGGCGGCGCAACTAGCAGGATGTCATGAATTAATACTCAAGAAAAACAAAGGCTATGATTTCGTTATTGGCGAAAATGGCCGTGGTTTATCTGGAGGAGAAAGGCAGAGAATCGCACTTGCAAGAGCCGTTTATGGCGATCCATCTATTGTGATTTTCGATGAAGCTAATGCCAACCTTGATGGTGAAGGAGAGGCTGCATATCAACGTTTGATTGCCCATTTAAAGGCGCAAGGCTCAACGATTATCGTCATTGCCCATAATCCGAGTACATTACGACAAATGGATAGATTGCTGTATTTGGCTGAAGGTCGAGTCAAATTATACGGTGCTAAAGATGAAGTATTAAAACGCTTGATGGGCGAAGAAAGAACAGATATTCCAAGGGTAAGAAATGAGCAATCAACTGCCAGCCGTTAATCAGCATCCGTCTGAAACCGTTTATCGTTTTAGTCCGCAAGCGAAACTAAGCTTTCGAAAACCAATTTTACTTGGTGTGGTGACGCTAAGTATTTTTCTTGGTGGCCTAGGCTACTGGGCTGCGACAGCGAAATTAGAGAGTGCTGCAATTGCTTATGGCGATTTGTCTGTTCTCACTAAGCGACAAGAAATTCAACATCTAGAAGGCGGCATTATTGAAAAGCTGTACGTGCAGGAGGGAGACTTGGTTGAAAAAGGTCAATTATTAATTCAACTCTCTAAGCGACAAGCTATGGCGAAGTTGGATTCATTAAGTGGTCAGTTTATTCATACTCTAGCGAAGGAAAACCGTCTAAGTGCTGAGCTAGATGAATTGCCAACGATCGTATGGTCTGATGATCTTGAAAGTATTCCTCGCGTCGATATCGTCCAAGAAGCTCAACTGGTTCAAAACAAGATCTTTGAAGCGAGAAAGCGATTCTTTGATAGTAAGCTGAGCATCATTGAGCAGAGTATTTCTGGGGCAAATTTGGAGCTGGAAAACCTCCAGCAAACCAAAGTCATTGAGAGAGAAAGACTTAATTTTATCGCCGAAGAAATAGACAGTAACCAAGCTCTAGTTCAAAAAGGCTTTTCGGGTAAATCCACCTTACTTCAACTCAAACGTCTTGCGGCGGAAGTGCGGAGTACCTTAAGTCAGTTAGACAGACAATCACTCACAGTAAGCAAAAGGTTGGATGAAAACCAAGCGCAAATTGAAGAGTTGAAGCTTGAAAGACTAAATGAGATTGTCGAGGAGCTACGAAACACCAAAAAGGAAATCGTCGCCATTCGTGAAGAGTATCGCTCAGCCCAAGATATTGTAGCGAGAACAACCATCAATGCACCTATTGCAGGCCGTGTGGTCAACATGCAGGTGTTTACTGAAAAAGGTGTGATTGGTTCGGGTGAAACGCTATTGGAGTTGGTTCCTCAAGACGATAAGTTGTTAGTCGAGGCTCGCGTGAATCCCCAGGATATCGATTTAGTTAACCCAGGTCAGCAGGCGCATGTTCGTCTGACCGCTCTGAATGCTAGAACGTTGGCACCATTAGACGGCACGGTGTTAACGATTTCTGCGGATAAGCTTTCACAAGAAAACCAAGAGGATTTTTACCTCGCTAGAATTGCAATTTCGCAAGAAGATGTAGCCAAACACCGCTTAACTTCAGGAATGAACGCGGAAGTGCTTATTTTATCTGAACCGCGAACGCCTTTAAGTTATTTAATAAAGCCAATCACTGAAAGCATGAATCGCGCCTTTAGAGAGGAGTAATCTCAAAAGTACTTGAGTGAACACGGACAACTGACAAAATAATTTGTTATGGTTACCCGTTACTAGGCCGTATTTTAATTCTAAGGGAGCCGTGGAATGGAGAAAGTGCAGTTAGTCGTCGATTTTCTTCTCACTCATAAACTGATTTTTACCGCACTGATCTTTGTGATTATGTGGTTAATTCGTCGTACCATTTTATCGATGATTCGTGGTGACCATGCCTTTCTTTCTGAAGATCAGCGCAGCTGGATGTCCAGAACTAAGAACGGCACCTTTGCCGTTACATTACTGATTTTATTTATTTTATGGCAATCAGAAATAAACGAGTTTGCTCTAAGTGTCACGGCGATAGCGGTTGCCATTGTTGTGGCATCCAAAGAGATAATTTTGTGTTTTACAGGCTCGATTCAAAGAGCAAGCTCACGTTCTTTTCGTGTCGGTGACTGGATTGAGGTCGGTAAACTGTGCGGCGAAGTGATCGAGCACAATATGATGGCGACGGTGATTCAAGAGATCGACCTGCACCATGGTCAATATCACTACACCGGAAAAACCGCGACCTTACCCAATAGTATGTTTTTTACTTACCCAGTAAAGAACCTCAATTTTATGAAGCGCTACGTCTACCACAATTTCTCTATCGTGGTGAAAGACTTCGTTAATTTGTATCCTCTGTTACCAATCTTGACCGACAAGATTGAAGAGCATTGTAGCTACTTCAGTGATGTTGCACATCGCTACAATGCGATGATTGAAAAACACGCTGGGGTCGATCTTCCCGGTGCAGAGCCACATATGCATATTTCTAGCAATATCAATGGTGAGCAGATTTTGCATGTTATGATTTTCTGCCCGACCGATAAAGCTAACCACTTGGAGTATTTGATTCGTAAAGACTTTATGGAACTTTATGAGCAGCGCTTTCCTGTGGTGAGTGAAAAATAGAGAAGTGTCGTACGCCAGTTAAAACAAACCCCGCTATCAAACATAGCGGGGTTTGTTTTTCTAACGGTATTTCCAGCTCTAACTATATTCCCTGAATACTTAGCTGAATTTACTTTTCAGCATTAAAAACAGAAAGTAAGTACTGCCTAAAATAGCGACCAATGTGCCAGCTGCGACCTGACTTGGATAAATAGCGATTTGTCCCAGCCAATCTGCCCACAACATTAGGGTTGCACCAATTAAGGCTCCGACACTTAGTTGCTCTTTCACTTTTCTTGCTCCTAACATCATCGCCATATGGGGAGCGACCAAGCCAACAAAAGATATCGGACCAACTGTAGCGGTAGAAAAGGCGCATAATAAAGCAACGATGGTGAGCATTAGCGTATTGGCTACGGTGGGGTTAAGTCCTCGTGCATTTGAGAATTGTCGTCCGATGGAAATTAATGTTAGCCAGCGAGAAATCGCTAATACAGCGGTAAGCAGAACCATTATTGCCAAACATAGCATCAGTGCGGTGTCGGCTGTGACTCGATAAATTGAACCAGTTAGCCACAATAAAATTTTGTAACTGTCACCAGAACCTTGAGCTAGCGAAAATTGAACAAGGGCTTCTAATAGTGCCGTTAGTGCGATGCCGGACAACACGAAGTTAGATGGATTAAAATGGCTTCGTTTACCGATAATCAGCAATAACATCAATACGGACATACTTCCGAAAAAAGCGATACCCCAGTTAAATGCGGAGAGAAGTGACCCAGCGATGACTCCTGTCGTAATAATGGCAAACGTGGCTCCGGAAGACACACCGAGAATATCTGGGCTGGCCAGAGGGTTGTAAACAATGCGTTGCAAAATGATTCCGGCAACGGATAGAGCAATACCGACAGAAAGTGCGGTTAACATTCGCGGCCAGCGCAATTGCCATTGAAACTCCCCTGGCACGGACCATTGGATCCCGTTTATACCATGGGTAACGAATGAGTAAGCTAGAATCCCAACCAGACTGAATAGCGCAATGCTGCATACCGCGCGTTTAGAAAGCGCCGTTTTTCCTTGGCTCATTGAAAGGTTAAGTTGATCGGTTGCCGTCAGCTTTTTACGAGTAAACCAAATTAAAGCGGGAGCGCCAATAGCTGCAGCCGCTACGCCGCTAGGAATGGTTTCCTCTAACCATAAGCTTAGCGAGATGGCGGCAGAGTCGGTGATGATTAATAGCATTGCGCCCATTAGCATGCTGCTGATCAATTCGTCGCGTGGCGTTCTTGCCCCCATTGCTCTGGCAATATTGGGTGTCAGTAATCCGATGAAGCTGATAATGCCAACTGCGGTGATTGAGGCTGATACCAGCCAAATACCCATCACCATTAACGCACCAAACGCGGGTAATACCGCTAAGCCTCGGGCTGCTGCGCCTTCTTGTCCTAGTTTCATTAAGGTCAGAATACGTGGTGCGACGATCAAAATTACGATAGCGATAGCGCAGCGAGGCAATAACCACTCAAACCAATCCCAGCTGTATTGAGAAAGGTCTCCTGCTCCCCACATAAAGATATTCTGTGCAAACTGAGCATTTAAAATAATGATGGCTGTGGCAATAGAACCGAGCAAGATATTGATCACCATCCCTGAAACGACTAGCGGTAAACCCGTCATATTACGCACACCGGCAATAGATACGATCAGGCCAAACGCCACTAAGGCGCCTACCATTGCGGCTAATGCAGAGTAGTCGGCTACCCAATCAACAAACCAAATGTTTACCACGACTAATGCAAGCCAAGCGCCAGAAGAGGTGCCAAGAGTCAACGGCGAGGTGAGGTTGTTCTGCGTTAATTGCTGCATTAAGCTGCCAGTGAGACCAAGCATGGCACCAACAAGCAGGGTCATACTTAACCTAGGAAGCTGAGCTTGCGTAAAAAATACGTCACGAAATTCGCTCACTACCTCTGGTTTTGTTAATAATTGCCACTGTTCGAAGAGTGATAAATTAGTGTCAATTTGTAGACTAAAGACGCTAAGTAACGTAATCAGCGCCAGATAACCAATATAATGTTTCGTTCTCATTGCTTTGGTGCCAACTCTATTAGACTGTCGGTAATCGCTTCAGCGGTGTATTGCAAAGACATAGCACCGCCATACGCCCACACTGCTCTGACTGAATTTACCCGCTGCTTCTTTACAAACGGCATCGCTTGCCAAAGTGGCGAATCTTTTAGTTTGCGTTCTTCTGGAAAAGGTTGTACGTAGAGAACGTAGCTGTTTTGAAGGTTTTGAAGTCGATTAATCCGATCTTGCTTTACGCCCCACGCGCGTGGAGCCTCTTTAATTGGAGTCTGTAATCCCAGCTTTCTGACCACGTAGTCTGTGGTGGAATTTTCGGTTGCAAGAAACACCGTATTCGGCGTTGAAAAACGCATCACCAGAACACTGAGTGGTTCAGAGTAATAGTGGTGAATTCTCTGGCGCATCTGCGCAAATGAAGCATCTAATTCTGCCAGTTTCTGTTCAGCAAGAGCCTCTTTATTGAATAGCTTGCCGAGCGTACGAAAGTGACGAATGGCCGTTTCAGCTGCGGCCTCACTTTCAGAAAAATTAGGTAGATAGATTACCGGAGCAATTTGTTTGAGTAACGGAATCAAGTCTTGCTGTGGAGACGCAGCAAGGATGACATCTGGTTTCAAACTGGCTATTTTTTCTAAGTTGGGCTCTGCTCGGGTTCCAATATCTTCGATTGACTCTGGCGCAGTTGGATTAACTACCCATTGGCGGTAGCCTGGTAAATTGGGAGCGGCAATTGGTTCCATGCCTAGCGCCAAAACTTGTTCTAGGATGTCCCAATTTAAGGCAATAACGCGCTGCGGCGCTT
Organism: Vibrio sp. D3; assembly: GCF_043995865.1. Lineage (NCBI taxonomy): Bacteria > Pseudomonadati > Pseudomonadota > Gammaproteobacteria > Vibrionales > Vibrionaceae > Vibrio > Vibrio sp. D3. The sequence goes on from NZ_CP171886.1 coordinate 1,541,269, forward strand.
GCTCAAAACTATGCTCACCATATTCATCGGTAACGGTGATGACTGCATTTGCATTAGTCATAAAAAATGCTAACAGAAAAGCAGATTGTGTAACCACAGTAAGTAAACGAGCTATTATGCGCATACAACAGCCACCTTTTGGCTCGCCAATGTGTTGGCTGGAGTTGGATGATCAATGAGCTTAATCGGTGACTCATACAACTCAGAAAGGCGCTCCTCATCTAGCAGCATGTCGGCGTTGCCTTCGAACGCAATTTGACCTTTTTTGAGCGCGACAATGTGCGTTGCGTAGCGCAGTGCTAAGTTCAGATCGTGCAGGATCACGATAATGCCTACGTTCTCGGTTCGATTCAGCTCTGCCAGTAGCGCCATCAATTGAAATTGATGGTGAACATCGAGCGCGGAGGTCGGTTCATCGAGAATCAAAATCGGTGATTGTTGAGCCAACAGCATAGACACCCAAGCGCGTTGGCGCTCACCACCCGATAAATCGTCCGCTAATGCTTGAGCAAAAGGTGTAACTCCTGTTCGTTCCATAGCCTGCGTGATGATCTGTTTGTCTTCTGTTTTCCAACGACCAAGTGCCCCACACCACGGAAAGCGACCTAAGCGCACTAGCTCTTCTACCGTTAAACCAGCCGAAGAGGGCAGCTTTTGTGGCAAATAGGCGATCTGTTTTGCCAACTCTTTGGTTTTGAGTGATGAAAGGGAAGTATCGTTTAGTGTTACCGTGCCTTTATCTGGTGGCATTTGACCAGAAAGCAGGTTCACCAGTGTCGACTTACCTGAACCGTTATGGCCTAAAACGACCGTTAGCTCATTTGTTGGGATGTTAAGTTGTTCGATGCCGAGGATCTGACGTCCACCTCGAACGATCTCAATATTAGACAGTTGAAACATGGATGACTCTTAGGAGGAAACTCCCCTCAAGAGAGGGGAGTAGGAAGTTCAATTACCAGCGGTAGTTTGCGTTTAGCATGACAGAGCGAGACTGGCCGTAGTAACACCAATAATCGCAACCTGAAACAAACTCTTTATCCAGAATGTTGTTCACGTTTAGCTGTGCTTGCCACTGTGAAGTGATGTCGTAAGTGATTGACGCATCCCAAAGAGTGACTGAAGGAACAGTTAGGTTCGAGCTTTTAGGGTTATCTTTTGACTCACCTACGTAGCGCACACCAGTACCGATATTGAGGCCTGGAATCAGGCTGTAGGCGCTGTAGTCTACCCATGCAGAGGCTTGATGTTCAGGAATAAGTGCGGCTTGTTTTTTACCTTGGCCAAAGCTTTCGTCTGTTTTCGCTTTGGTGTAGGTGTAGCTTGCCATCAGTTTTAGATCGTCGGTTAGCTGCGCCGTGCTTTCTAGCTCAATACCTTGAGATGTCACTTCACCTGTTTGTGTCGCAATCCATGTTGATGGGTTGGTCACCAACGCGTTCTTTTGCGTGATGTCGAACCATGCAAGGTTGATAAAGCCATCCATAAAGCTTGGCTCATACTTCACACCCACTTCTACTTGCTCGCCTTCCAGCGGTTTGTATAGCTCATTGGTTGCCGCATCAATGGTGCTGATCACTTCAAACGATTGAGAGTAGTTTACGTAAGGTGACAGACCATTGTTTGCAAGGAACATCACACCCGCGCTGAGAGACAACTGACCATCATCACGAGATTCACTTTGGTTAACGGTAGCGCCTTTGCCAGAGTTTTCTGTTTTCACCCAGTCGTAACGAGCACCCACGTTACCAATCCATTGTTCATGCAGTTTCAATTGGTATTGCGAGTAGAAACTTGCTTGAGATTTCTCAATCTCACGTTTCACGTTGTTGGCAGGATCAAGTGGGGTGAAGTTGCCGTAAACTGGGTTCCACGGGTTGATGGTGCCAAACGCGTAGTTGTCCTGCTCGTCTCCATCGGTTTTGTGGAATTGCAGATCCATACCGACAAGCACCGTGTGCTCTGCGTTGTCTGTCATCCAGTTGCCGACAGCATTGTTATCGAACGTGATGCTCTGGTTTTTGCCGTCACGGAATACGATGCCTTGCGTTAATTCTTCTTTCGCTGGATCGTTGTTTGAGAACGCGTAAGAGCTGCGCAAGTACAACTCATTCGAACCGTAGTTGAGGTTTTGCGAGAATGACCACGTGTCATTGATGTCGTGCTCTAGTAAGTAACCTAGAGAAAACTGCGTGCGTTCGTATTTATCGTAGTTTGGCTGACCAAGGTTAGTCGAAGGATCGATTTTGCCAAAGTTAGAACCAATCAGAGTACCTGCTGCCGGGAAGAATGGGTTAGTTGGTACACCGTCATCATGAAGGTAAGTAGCCAAAACGGTCAGCATTGTACGGTCAGAAATGTCGAACTCGACACTTGGCGCTAGGTAGAAACGCTCGTTATTGGTGCCGTCCAGTTCACCGTCTTGGCTTGTCATCAAGCCAACCAAACGATAGCGCACGGTGCCTGCGTCGTTTGCTTCGTCAGCAATGTCAAAACCTACGGATTGGTGTTGGTTGTTGCCAACTTCGACTTTTACTTCGCCTTGAGGCGTAAACGTTGGTTTTTTCTGCACCGCATTCACGATACCGCCTGGTGCCGATTCACCAAACAGAATAGCTGATGGGCCTTTAACGATTTCTACACTTTCTAGGCCGTAAGGCTCGACTAACCATGTGTAGTAACCATCGCGGAATAGGCGGTTGCCGTTTAGGTAAGTCGCTGCATCAAATCCACGAACTTTGAACCAATCAGTGTCGTTGTCTGCGCCATAAGGTTGAGCGGTTACACCAGACGTGTAGCGTAATGCTTCGTCCAATTTTTGCGGTGCACGAACACGAAGTTCATCTTCAGAAATGATAGATACGCTGCGCGGTGTTTCTGCCGCAGGGGTTTCTACTTTAAGTGCTTGCGCGGTGACCGTAATAGTCTCCATTGCAATAATGTCATCTTGTACAACGTCTTCTTGAGCTTGTGCTGTGAATGCAACCACTGCTGCTGTTGGTGCCAAAGCACAGACCAACGCGTTACGGATCGCGATGGTCAGTAAGTTATTCTTTGTCATAAATATATTCCCGACAATTATGATTAACGCTAAGCTTAATTGTAATTATTATCATTTGAACTTTTGTTTCGGTATTTTACTGACTTTTGTATCAAAAGATAGTAAAACGTTCGCAAATTCATTCGCGGTACTTAAAGTCGTTGTTATGTTCAATTGGTTTGAAAAACTGACCCAACCCTTTCCCCAGATGGAAACCGAAAAGCCACCGAAGACACTTTTTGGCTTCTGTCGCTTTTACACTCGTGGCTTTGAAGCCCCTTTACTTGTTATGGCTGTGTTCAGTGCGCTTATTGCCATTACTGAGGTGACGCTGTTGCGTTATATGGGCGAGCTCGTCGATATTCTCTCTAATCAAGATCGCGCAACATTCTGGCAAGATCAGGGTGATCGCATGCTAATGATGCTGTTCTTAGTGGCGGTTGTGATGCCAGTTCTCGGTTTTGTCCACTCAATGGTGATGCACCAAACGTTATTGGGTAACTACCCGATGTCTATCCGTTGGTTGATTCACCGTTACTTGCTAAAACAAGCGGTTGGATTTTTCCAACGTGACTTTGCAGGCCGAGTTGCGACCAAAGTGATGCAAAGTGCGTTAGCGGTACGAGAAACGGTCATGAAGTTGGTGGATGTACTGGTTTATATCAGCGTTTATTTTCTTTCGATGCTTTGGATGATGGGCGAGGCCGATGGTTTGCTGATGTTGCCTATTGTGATTTGGATAGGAATGTACGCGGTTATCCAGTTCTACTTTATCCCTAAAATGAAACAAGTAGCGACAGAGCAAGCGGATGCTCGTTCTGTAATGACTGGGCGCATTGTCGATTCTTACACCAACATTTCTACCGTAAAACTATTCGCTCATTCACAGCGAGAGTTGGAATACGCAGAAAGCAGCATGAAGCAGTTTTTGGTGACGGTTTACCGCCAAATGCGCATGGTGACTTGTTTACTGTTTAGTGTTGATGCCATCAACTATTTGCTGCTGATGTCTATTAGTGCCATTTCGGTTTATCTATGGCTAGATCACGCTGTAACAATTGGTGCTATTGCGATTGCCATCAGTATTGCGTTGCGCGTACAAGGTATGTCGAAGTGGATCATGTGGGAAGTTAGCGCACTGTTTGAAAACATCGGTACAGTAGTAGACGGTATAAATACGATTTCAAACGATGTTGAAGTGAAAGACGTACCAAATGCTAAGCCTTTGCAAATCTCTCAAGGTGAGATCTGCTTTGATCACGTAGGTTTTAACTACAGTGATGAGAAGGCAGTATTTGAGAACTTGAATCTGACTATCAAACCGGGCGAAAAAGTCGGCATTGTCGGTCGTTCTGGGGCAGGCAAATCCACGTTGGTTAACCTGTTGCTGCGTTTTTACGACGTAAATACGGGGAAAATTTGTATTGATGGACAGGATATTTCTCAAGTCGAACAAGAGTCGCTGCGCCAACACATTGGTATGATCACGCAAGACACCTCTTTGCTACATCGCTCAATTAAGGAAAACATTCTTTACGGTGATCCAGATGCTTCAATGGATGCCGTTATCGCAGCTGCTGAAAAAGCACACGCTCATGATTTCATTCAATCTCTAAGAGACGAGCAAGGTAACGTTGGCTATGACGTTGAAGTTGGGGAGCGCGGCGTGAAGCTGTCTGGCGGTCAGCGTCAACGTGTGGCGATTGCTCGCGTGCTGCTGAAAAACGCGCCAATTTTGATCATGGATGAAGCAACGTCTGCACTTGATTCAGAAGTAGAATCGGCAATTCAAGAAAACCTTGAAGTTCTGATGGAAGGAAAAACTGTGATTGCGATTGCTCACCGTTTATCAACGATTGCCGCGATGGATCGTTTGATTGTGATGGATGACGGCAAAATCATTGAGCAAGGCTCGCATTACGAGCTGCTGCAATTGGGTGGTGTTTACGCTCAGTTGTGGAAGCATCAAACCGGCGGCTTTTTGTCTGAGCAAGGTGATGCTCAACTGCAAGTCATCTAATATGACGCTACACGAAAGAGGAGCAAATGCTCCTCTTTTTTGTGTCTGTCATTTATACCGAGTGGGTGGGCGTCAATGGGAAACGTTAACTTGTGATTATTCATTAAGTTAGGCCAACTTAATGATGGTTATGTTTATAACTGCCTGTCGTTATTGAATTTTTTACGCTTTTTTTACGCGAACTCCGAATGGGCTTTTGCTAAAGTTTCTGCATCGAATTTTGGTTGATGTACTTTATGTTTGCTCATTGGCGAGATAACACATTTATTTTTTCTGCCATCGTGATTGTTGGCGCGGTTGCGGCCTCATGGCTGTTGGACCAATTGTTTGGCTCTACAGCTGCGGTCCTGCTGATTTTGCAGTTAGCAGTTGTGGTGGTGGCGTTTCAATGCAACTCGCGATTCGCTTATGCGGCGGCGGTGATCGAAGCGTTGAGCTTCAACTTCTTTTTCACGACGCCTCGTTACTCTTTGCAGATGTTTCGCCCGGAAGACATTTTTAATCTAGTCGTGTTTATGGTGGTGGCATTTATCACCAGTACCTTTGCGGATCTCTATCGTCGCCAGCAGGGCGAGTTAAAACAAACCAAGTTGCAAAACAGCATCCTGCTATCGGTGTCCCATGACCTACGCACGCCGCTGGCAACCATTATTGGAACACTGACCACACTCAACGAGTACATGCCCAAGCTCAATGACTTAGAGCGCAAAGAATTGCTCGACAGTGCGACTTCAGAAAGCCACCGCTTGCATCAATATATAGAGAACCTCTTACAGGCGACTAAGCTCCAACATGGCACATTAAAAATTACCAAAAAAGATGAGCCTATTGCGAATATTGTGCAGGATGCAGTTTCTCGTTTGCCGAATTACACCGAGAAAGTATCCATGAATATGGATTATGCCGTAGGCTATTTGTCAGTAAGTCGTTCGCTCATCGAACAAGCGATTTTTAATGTGCTGGATAATGCCATGCGATTTTCGCCAGAGAGTGAATCTGTTGAGGTTTCTCTTTCTAAGCAGGGTTCGTCGTGCGTGATTGATGTTCGGGACATGGGGATTGGCATCAAAGCTGAAGATGCGGAAAAAATATTCAGCCTTTTCTATTCCGGCGCGAACAACAAATCGGCCGATTCAGGCACCGGAATGGGACTCGCGGTTGCCAAAGGCATCATCACCGCGCACCAAGGAGAGATTCAATCTATGCCAGTATCAGAAGGGACGCTGATCCGCATTCGACTTCCACTCAATCAAGGAGCAGAGCAGGCGTGAGTTACAAAGTTTTAGTCGTGGACGATGAGCCTCGCATTCATACCTTTATTCGAATTTCGCTGTCTGCTGAAGGGTTTGATTACATTGGCGCGAGTACCATTGCAGAAGCCAAAGCGTGTTTCGAAGCGCATTCGCCGCACGTCATTCTGCTAGATTTAGGCTTGCCCGACGGCGATGGGACGGAGTTCCTCACTACGCTTCGTCAGACGTATAAAACGCCAGTGTTAGTGCTGACAGCTCGTGATCAAGAAAAGGAAAAAATCCGCCTTTTAGAAGCGGGCGCGAATGATTACTTGAGCAAGCCTTTTGGCGTAAAAGAGCTCATCGCGCGCATCAAAGTGCTGGTTCGAGATTTGGTGGATGAGCAAGCCGTCGCTGATGAGCTGGTGGCTGGCCGAGTCAAAATCATCAAAAGTACTCACCAATTTTGGTTGGATCAGAGGGAAATTCCACTCACCAAGAAAGAGTTTTCCTTCATTGAACAGTTGATTCTCAAGCCGGGAAAACTCATTGAGCAAACTCATTTGCTATCGGTAATGTGGGGAAAAAGTCATATCGAAGATACCCACTACTTACGCGTGTTAGTGAGTCAACTACGCAAAAAACTGAACGATAGTGCTGACGAACAGCGGCTATTAAAAACCGAGCCGGGGCTGGGTTATCGTTTAGTGCTTGAGACGTCCAAGCACCACTAAATTCCAAATTTAATCAACGTTAATGCCAAGGTTTAGTGCTGGTTATCGGCACTCGAACAGGATTCGTGTTGCCTATTTTCCGTGACGGAAAGTCAGTCTAGCCCTTAGCGCATTAGCATTTTCTATACATAAAACACAGTTAGGGATTGATATGGCTCACTTTACAGTAATTGGTTTAGGGCGATTTGGCGTTGCCGCCAGCTTAGAACTTATTCATCTTGGACACACGGTAACGGGGGTGGATAGCGACCCGAAAATCGTCGAAAAATACGTCGAAGAGTTAACGCAAGCGGTTATATGTGACGCAACAGACGAAGGTGCACTCAGAGAGTTAGCGCTAGCGAACAGTGATGTGGTGTTGGTGGCGATTGGTGAAGACATGCAAGCCAGTTTGTTGTGTACGCTGGCGCTGAAAAATCTGGGTGTGAAATCCATTTGGGTCAAAGCGAGCACCAAAGCACACCACACCATCGTATCTAAGCTGGGTGTACAACGCATTATTCATCCGGAAGAGGAGATGGGCGTAAGAGTCGCGCAGGCACTCAACTATCCGATGGTGAACAACTATTTGGAAATGGGGCATGGTTTGTATGTGGTGGAAATCCACGTTAAATCCAATCTGCACAATACGCCGCTTTCTAAGTTGATCAGCCGAGGCAGTTACAACATTCAGCCTATCTTGGTGAAGCGCGAAGAAGCCGTCTACACCAATATCAATGATGAGTTTGTGCTTAATGAGTTCGACACGCTGTTGCTTTGTGGTAGTCGCGCTGAGCTGAAATACGTCGCTCCAAGGTTGGTGTAACATGGTTTTGTGGCATCCCGCTATTATCCCAATCGAGCGAAAACCCAAAGCGGGCAAAAAATTGTTGGGCGCACCGCCATTAATACTTAGCCTCAGTTTTGCGTGCTTGATCATTCTCGGCACGGTCTTACTCAAACTGCCGATTGCCACCACAGAGCCCATCACTTGGATTCAAAGCCTGTTTACTGCGACATCGGCCATTACGGTGACGGGATTAGTTGTGGTGGACACGGGCACGGCGTTTACGCCTTTTGGGCAAGTGGTTATTGCTTTCCTGATTCAATGTGGTGGCCTAGGTTTAATGACGTTTGCCATCGTGACCTTGCTGGCTCTGGGCGGAAAAATTGGCTTTTTGGAGCGAGCCGTCGCGAGAGAGGCGTTCAACCAAACTGACTCGTCGACACTCATTGCCACTGCTAAATCTGTATTGATGTTCGCTCTGCTCGTTGAACTTATTGGTTTCACTATTTTGAGCGTTTATTGGAGTGAAGAGCTGGGCTGGAAAACCAGTTTGTTCCATGGTTTCTTCTACACCATCAGTGCGTTTAACAATGCAGGTTTTGCGTTAAGTGCCGATAGCTTAATGCCTTACGTGGACGACCCGGTTGTTAACTTCACTATTACCAGTTTGTTCATTATTGGTGGTTTAGGCTTCTCGGTTTGGATTGACTTAAAACGCAATCGCCGTTGGCACCGACTCACCGTTTACAGTCGAATGATGATCTTAGGCACGGTGATCATTAACGTGGTGGCACTTATTGCGATTTACCTGATTGAATATGACAACCCCAACACGCTTGCCCCTTTGAGCGAAGCAGGGAAATGGTGGGCATCGTGGTTTCAAGCGGTGACGCCAAGAACGGCGGGGTTCAATACTTTAGCTATCGATCAGTTGGAAGATGCCACAACGGCGATCATTCTGGTGTTGATGTTTATCGGCGGTGGATCATTGAGCACGGCAAGTGGCATTAAAGTTGTGACATTTATGGTGTTAGTCTTGGCAACTTACAGCTATTTGCGTCGCGATGAAGCAACCTATGCGTTTCAACGTGAGATTCCCAAAGAGACCATCAGCAAGGCATTGGCGCTGACTCTGATCTCGGTGGGCGTGACTTGGTTTGCCATATTCACGCTGTTACTGACCGAGAAAGCGTCTATGTTAGACATTATGTTCGAAGCGGTCTCGGCGCTGGGTACGGTTGGGTTATCGCGAGGCTTAACGGGCAGTTTGTCCGAACCGGGTGAGCTAGTGATCATCTTCATGATGTTTATGGGGCGATTAGGGCCTCTTACTTTGGCGTACTTCTTAGCCAGTCCAAGAAAGAAAAAAGCGCGTTACGCGAGTACTAAACTGGCAATAGGGTAAATAGGCTAACTCGAAGAAAGTGAGCAAAAGGCTAGGCAAAAGAGGAGTAACTGCTCCTCTTTTTGTGCTCGTTGTAGCCACGAAACTGTATACGGTTGCCTCTCTCACAACAATTTATGATTCATCTCTATTTTTTATCATTTATAAATTGTCGTTTTTGAGGTGTTGTCCAGAATGGCATTATCCACGTGCAACATAAGATTGCCGGGAATAAAAATAATTACAATACTGCCTTACTGGAAGATACATGAAAATCAAACCCCTCCCGCCTTTAAATAGCCTCGTTGCGTTTGAAGCGTCGGCGCGGCACTTGAGTTTTACGTTAGCCGCTGACGAGCTAAACGTGACCCAAGGTGCTATCAGTCGCCAAATTAGACAATTAGAAGAATACTTGGGCAAGGCTATGTTCACGAGAGCCAATCGAAGCATTAACTTAACGCCTACAGGTCTTCAATATTATCAAGCCGTCAGCCAATCTTTGCTCGATATTGCTCAAATTACGGGTGAAGTGAAGAAGTGGCAGGGCGAACAAAAGATCACGGTTGCGACGACAAATGCAATGGCAGCCTTGTGGTTGTTGCCTAAGGTTGCTCAATTTCAAAATGAACATGATGACATCGATATAAGGATATTGGCCTCAGATAATGTGTTGGACTTACGCCGATTAGATTGCGATATCGCCTTGTTTTATTGTCGCACTCCACCTGCGGAAATGGATGTGACAACGCTATTTTCAGAAGAAGTATTCCCTGTGTGTAGCCCGCTTTATTTAGAGAAAATCGGCCAGCCTAGTGAGCCAGAAGAAATCTTCAATAAAACGTTACTCTATCTGGAAGAGTCTCAAAGAGATTGGGTGAATTGGGAGCAGTGGTTTGCAAGTGTGGGGTTGCCAAATATTTCGCCTCGTAATCGCATGAACATCAATAACTATCCAATGCTGTTACAAGCGGCAATTAATGGTCAGGGCATCGCGTTAGCCTGGGGCTCATTAGTGGACGACTATTTACAAAGCGGCGCTTTGGTTAGGCCAGTCGAACACGTGCTTTCAACACCTTCCAATTTCTCTATGCTTGAACCTAAAAATAGAGGTTTAATCCCAGCAAGCGTCAAACGTTTTAGAGAATGGCTTTTGCATCAGTTGCCAGATGAGGTAGGTGATCGAGGCTTAGCCTAAATCAATAAGTGGAGAAAAGAACAGAGTTTGGTAATGTTAAAAAAGCGGGAATATCAGTTCCCGCTTTGTTTGAATTGATTGGATGAAATGACGCACTAAGTGAGTGCTGGTCCTTGATTGAGTGTCGAATCATCTTTCAGCGAGGATGTTGAAGTAATAGGTTCAGAAGCTACCGTTTTGCTTTCAACAAGCGGTTCAACAGGACCATCAAGTTTCTCTTGCTCTGGGTGAACATGCTCAGGAAGCATTGCCCATGGCTTAGGTTCGCGTCGAATACTATGGAACAGCGTTAAGCTCATCACCGCGATAAAAATGGCGATAGGGAAACCGGCAATAATGGAGGCCGTTTGCATTGCTTTTAAACCTCCTGCGTATAGAAGCACTCCCGCAATGGCAGCGATCATGATTCCCCACAATACGCGTATAGACGTAGGAGGCTCACTGTGTCCAGCGGCATCGAGGGTACATAGAACCAAGGTACCCGAGTCAGCGGAGGTAATGAAATAAGTACCGAGTAATAGACACGCAAGCACGCTAAGTAGTTTACCAAACATACCTGTATCTAGATTGTCGAATAGCGTAAACAAAGCGCGTGTCGTATCGGCTTTAGTCGCTTCAAGAATCGGGCCGCCAGAAAAATCTGCAGGTGGTGTTTGTTTTGCTTCTTGTGCCGCAGTGACTTGCTCTTGATGAGCAACACGAGCGTCTTGCTCTACCTTCAACGCTGCACCACCAAATACTGAAATCCATAAAAAAGTGATTAGCGTAGGTACAATTAATGCACCACCGATAAGTTCACGTATTGTGCGTCCTTTAGAGATACGAGCTACAAACATGCCAACGAAAGGTGCCCAAGTCATCCACCAAGGCCAGTAATAAGCCGTCCACCAGTTTTGCCAGCCAGAGTCATTCTGTGCATCGCTCCATAAGCTCATACCGACAATGTTTTGTGCATAAAGCCCCGTGCTTTCAAGTAGCGTATTTAAGATATAGCGAGTTGGGCCAATATAAAGTACGACCAGCACGAGTGCGAGTGAAAGCAGCATGTTCCATTCTGATAAACGGCGAATACCTTTCCCTACACCAGATAGCACCGACGCAACCGCACAAGTACAAAGGGAAACGATAATAAAGAGTTGAATCCCCAAACTAATGTCTAGACCAAAGGCTTGATTCAAACCAGAGTTTATTTGGATAACTCCCATCCCCAAGGTTTGAGAGATACCGAAAGCAGTCACCGCGACTGTTAGGATATCAACCGTGTGCCCGATAGGCCCATAAATACGATCGCCAATCAAAGGGTACAAGATAGAGCGTAGGGTAAAAGGCAGATCTTTACGGTAGGAAAAGTAGGCTAATGCGAGTGCAACAATAATAAAGACAGACCAAGGGTGTAGACCCCAGTGAAAGAATGTCAGCTTCATTGATGTTGTTGCGGCTTCATTGGTCAGGCCTTGAGTAAATGGGTTGTCAGCGTAATGCCACATCGGTTCGGCGACCGACCAGAAAATTAAGCCTATCCCCATGCCTCCGGAAAAAAGCATGGATACCCAAGACAAATAACTAAACTCTGGTTTTTCGTCATCTTTACTCAAACGAATATGTCCATATCGACTAACCATAAGATAAAGAAGAAAACCGACAACGAGTGAAACAAGTCCGATGTAAAACCACTTCATATTCTGCAGCAAAATGCCGGAAATCGTTTCGAAGTATTGACCCGCTTGGTTGGCGAGAATGGCGCAGAAAAGTACAAAACCGATAACGACGATCTTTGATGCGATAGTCACAGTCGGATTGAGTCCTTTCAATATCCCAGATGTTGCTCTCATAGGCATCCCTCACAGTGCTTTTGTTTTAGCGTTATTGTTTGTTGCGTTATTGTTAATTTTTGAAAGAGAGTAGAGAGAGGGCTTTTGTGTTTCAACTGATTAATACTCATCGGTTAATGAGTATTAATCATGACAAGAAGAACCTTTTTAATTAAAAGGTTATTTTGTTGTTTGAGATCAATGCACGAATGACAAAAACTCATCCAAACCCGGCGAAAAAGTCGTTTGTTTGTTGCTGGGTTGTTAATCAAAATCATCTCCACTAACACAACACGATGTTGTACGCACTGGATGCAACTCGACTCTCGGAGATAAGAATATGAGCAATGTCAACCAAACCATTATTCCTGTTGAACTTGTTGATAATGTACTGAACCCAATCAGTGAAGCAACAGGAATGCCGAATCAGGCCTACACCAGCGAAGAGTATTTTACTTTTGAGCGTGATCAGGTGTTTGGTAACACTTGGGTATGCATTGGTTTTGCATCAGACCTGCTTAAAAATGGCTATGTGATGCCACTTGATTTCATGAATCTTCCACTACTCATGATGAGAAATCGTCAAGGTGAAGTCCAAGTCTTCCACAACGTATGTAGTCATCGTGGTATGAAGCTGGTGCATGAGGCAGGCGAAGTTCAAGGCATGATTCGCTGTCCTTACCATTCATGGACGTACGATCTTGACGGCAATCTAAAAGGCACACCACACATCGGTGGTATCGCAAAACACAAAGATGATCGATTTAAGTGTGAAAAACACGGCCTTAAGCCACTTCGTTCAGCCGTTTGGATGGACATGGTATTCGTTAACTTATCGGGCAATGCAGAAAGCTTTGAAGATCATATCGCGCCGCTAGAGCAACGTTGGCAGCAGTTCTTAGGTGAAGATGGGTTAGGTCTTCTTCGCCGCGTGAACATGGGTGGCAACTTAGAGATCGAAGTGAAAAGTAACTGGAAGCTTGCCGTAGAAAACTACTGTGAGGCTTACCACTTACCTTGGGTGCATCCGAGTTTGAACAGTTATTCTCGCCTAGAGGATCACTACAACATCATGTTTGCAGAGCGCTTTGCTGGTCAAGGTAGTCTCGCGTACAACCTTTCTGATACAGCAGGAACACACTTACCTAAATTTCCAAGCTGGCCAGAAGATAAACTGCGTCATGCAGAATACGTTGCACTCTTTCCAAACGTGTTGCTTGGTATTCAAGCCGATCATGCCTTTGCAATGATGATTGAACCAATCACTGCGAATAAGAGTGTTGAGCACCTACGTGTTTTCTATGTGGGTGATGAAGCAACGAAAGATGAGTTTGCTGCGTGTCGTACCGCTACCGTTGAGTCGTGGCGAGTCGTGTTCGGCGAAGATATTGGAGCGGTCGAAGGTATGCAGGAAGGTCGTTACTCACCTGGCTTTAGTGGTGGCGTGTTCTCACCAGAAATGGATGTTCCGACGCATTTCTTCCAAACCTGGTTGGCAAAGCAAGTGAAAGCGGCACTGGAGCAGTAAGATGATGCATTACCTTAATTATATTGATGGAGAGTGGTGCGATTCAGAGCAAGCGCTGACCGTCATGAATCCTGGCACAGCCGAAGCGTATGCGACGATTGCAGAAGCCACTATCACCGATGCCGATCGCGCAATGGCAGCGGCACGCCGAGTGGTCAATCAAGGCCTTCTTTCGGACGTTCGTCCAGCCGTCAGAACCGAGTGGATGTTAAAAGCCGCCGCAGCTATTCGTGAAATGGTTGATGAAGGTGGGTTAGTTGCCTGTCGTGAAAATGGGAAATCTTTGCAAGATGCCAAAGATGAGTTTTTAGAGTCGGCACGTTACTTTGAATACTACGCAGGCATGGCCGACAAGCTGGAAGGCACGTCAATTCCGTTGGGTAAAGACTATGTCGACTTCACTCAATATGTGCCGTTTGGCGTGTCGGTGCAGATTGTGCCGTGGAATTTCCCAGTTTCTATTTGTGCACGCTCATTGGCACCAGCATTAGCTGCTGGTAATGCAGTGGTGATCAAATCGCCAGAGATTTCTCCACTTGCCATGACACTGTTGATTAAAGCGATTGAAAAAGCGGGCTTCCCGAAAGGCACGATTAACCTGCTATGTGGCAAAGGTTCTGTGGTTGGCAGTCATTTGGTGCAGCACCAAGACGTTGATCAAATTGTCTTTACGGGTTCGGTACCGACCGGCCAACGCATCCTGAAAGATTCAGCGCAACGCGCCACACCATCTGTGATGGAGCTGGGTGGTAAATCGGCCGCTATCGCACTGAAAGATGTGAGTCTCGAAACGCTTTTACAAAGCGTTCAAGTCGGTATTTTCTTTAACGCGGGTCAAGTTTGTTCGGCAATGTCTCGTTTGCTGATTCAAAAAGAGCGTTATGAAGAAGTAAAAGCGGCGGTTGTGGAAATGGCAAAAAGCCTAACCATTGGCCAAGGCGAAAGCCAGCCGGACATCACACCGTTGGTATCGGCTGATCAACAAGCACGCGTGCTTGAAATGATAGAGCAAGCAAAAGCCGACGGCGCAAACATCCTGACGGGTGGCTACGCACCTGATCTATCGGGTTACTTTGTGGCACCAACAGTGATTGAAGCCACGCCAGATATGCGCATTGCACAAGAAGAAGTGTTTGGTCCTGTGTTGGTGATTACACCGTTTGAAACTGAGCAAGAAGCAATCGAGATCGCGAATGGCACCGATTTTGGCCTGGTCGCTGGTGTCTTTGGTGAAAGCCTAAACCAAACATTGCGTGTGGCGCAGCAACTGCGTGGTGGGCAAGTGTTCATCAATGAATGGTTTGCTGGTGGTATCGAAACACCATTTGGTGGCGTGGGCTTGTCCGGTTTTGGGCGAGAAAAAGGACAAGAAGCGATTTATAGCTATGTCCAGACACGCAATATTGCCATTCGTTTGCAGCAAGACAGCAACGTATAGCTACCGTGTAACTTGATTTTCATCACCTCGCACCGGCTTGGATTTCAGACCACAAGCTAGGGCGAGGTTGATGGAATCGCTACAAATCTGACAGCGGTTTGTAAACACGGAAATTCTGAACAAGGTAGTTGGAGTAAAAGTGATGAGAAAGTGGCTCTGTATTATTTGCGGCTTAATCTATGATGAAGCACAAGGTTGGCCATCCGATGGCATTGCACCAGGAACAGCATGGGAAGATGTGCCGGATGATTGGTTATGCCCCGACTGTTTAGTGGGTAAGGCCGATTTTGAAATGATCGAAATCACCGACGATACGCCAGTAGAAGAGGTCGCGGCAGTGTCTTCGGTGTCGGTAGGATCGTCTGTTCAGCCAAATGCGGCTCAGCCACTTCCATCTGAAGTCACTCAGCCTATATTTTCAGCTGACCCTATCGTTATCATCGGTAGTGGCCACAGTGGTTACCAGTTGGCAGCGGCACTTAGAGCGCAATCTGAAACGGTTCCGATCACTGTCTTTACCGCTGATGATGGCGCACTGTACAGCAAGCCTGCCTTGTCTAATGCACTGGTCATGAATAAAGACGGCGACGCGCTACAAAGTGAAAGCGCGTTGGAGTGGGAAAGCCGTCTCAATATCCGCGTTTACCCGCATACCCGTGTTGAACATATCGATCGTGCCAATTCAACGCTACATACCTCCATCGGTAAATACGCCTACAGTCGCTTGGTACTGGCAACAGGTGCATCACCGATTGAAATCCCAATTGAGGGTGATCGCTCTTGTGTTATGAGTGTGAACGACTTAGTTGATTACCGGCGTTTCAGAGCGGAGCTGCAAGACAAAAAGCGCATCGCAATCCTAGGTGATGGCTTAATTGGCTGTGAGTTCGCGAATGACCTGATCGAAAGCGGTTATGAAGTAACAGTTATCGGGTTAGGTCAATGGCCAATGGAGCGTTTGATCCCGCAACAGTTGGGTGAATCATTACAAAGTGCACTTGCCGATCGAGGCGTGCAATGGGCTCTACAAGACAGTATCGCCAGAATCGAGCCAAGGTCCGAATCAAGCGCGGTTTTGCATCTAAACAGTGGCAAGCAAATTGAAGCAGACCTAGTGCTAAGCGCGGTTGGACTCAAGCCAAATGTATCGCTGGCTGAGCAAGCAGGGCTCGAAGTGGGCCGCGGCATTAAAGTGAATCAATTCGGCCAGACGAGTGATGAGAGTATTTACTCGCTAGGCGACTGTGTTGAAACCGAGCAAGGTTGGCAGCCGTATATTGCGCCGATTAATCAAATGATTCCTTCCGTAGCGAAAAGCTTGCTAGGCGATGTCGCGTCAATCTCGTTAACGCCAACTCCTGTGATTGTAAAAACGCCGATTCTTCCACTCACTATTTTCCCGGTTGCCCCGAACGAACTGGGACAATGGTATATCGAGAGTCAGGCAGATGAATTGACCGCTGCGTTTTATTCTCCTGAGGGAACGATGCTTGGCTTTGCGTTGCTAGGAAGAAAAGTACAGTCATTACGTAGTCCTTGGCTAGATCAATTGTCATTGAAACTTTCAGCAGCGTAACGGAGAAAGAAGATGATTCATTTACCCAATGATGATGCAACATGTGGTTGGTACCATGCGTTGCCAAGTATTGCAGAAAAACCAGCGTTAAAAGGTAAACAAACTGCTGACTATGCCGTGCTAGGTGCCGGTTTCGCTGGACTAGCTATGGCAAGACGTTTAGCTGAGCTTCAGCCTAACGCACGAATTATACTGATTGATGCGCAACGTATCGGCCAAGGGGCGTCAGGGAGAAATTCGGGCTTTGTGATCGATTTGCCTCATAAGTTTTCACTTGAGCATCCCGACCCTGAGCACAAACAAAAGTTGTTATCGCTCAACCGTTCTGCGATTGCTCAGCTAGACACTTTAGTGTCGAAGCACAGTATTTCTTGTCAGTGGTCAGCAAAGGGCAAATATCAAGGAGCCGTAGGGGCGCGCGGTGAAGCGTATCTCGATCACTTTGAGCACCTAATGAAAGACCTTGGCGAACCATACTTCCATGTTAATGGCAGTGAGCTGGCGAAAGTTTTAGGGACAAATTACTACAGCCGCGCAATTTACACGCCAGGTGGTTATTTAATGCAACCTGCTGCTCTGGTGCGTGGGCTAGGGGAAAGCCTTCCAGAGAATGTCGAGTTGTTAGAAAACTCGCCAATCCGCAAACTCAGTAAAGAAAACGGTTACTGGGTATTACATGGAGATAGTGGTTCTGTTGAAACCACTGAACTGTTACTTGGCACCAGCATTTTTACTCGTGAGTTTGGTTACCTTAAAAACAGATTACTGCCAGTGATGACGTTTGCAAGCTGGACGCGTCCATTGACCGACGCAGAAATGCAACGATACGGAGGTGAGCTGAATTGGGGTTTAACTCCAGCAGATCATGCGGGAACGACGTTACGTATGACCGCCGATCGACGTATTTTGATCCGAAATACTTACAAACACGTGCCGAAATATGGCTCAAGCATGAACGATAAAGTCAGAGAGCAAATCCGAGACGATCATCGTCAAGTCTTTTTGGCGCGTTACCCCGAGCTGGCCGACATACCATTTACTCACACATGGGGTGGGGTATATGCCATCTCTCGTAACTTTACTAACTTTTTTGGTCAATTAGATGAAGGTGTTTATGCCAGCGCTTGTGACAATGGTGTTGGTGCTGCGTGGGGAACTATTTCTGGAACGCTGTTAGCTGACTATGTCGTAGGTGCGACATCTAAATCATTGGATGACATACAGCAAGTGACAGGGATGCCTTGTTTGAATCCGCCAGAGCCTTTTTTAGGCATGGGAGTAAAAACGCGTATCCAATTAGCAAAATGGCAAAGCAGGAGTGAGTTATGAAGCAAGTCAAACTCGTTGATAGTAAAAACCTAGATTTTAATGTTCGTGGTGATACGCCGGGAATGGCGTACGTAGCCCGAGCGTTAAGCCCAGAAATCTCACCAAACATTGGCGTAGGCTTTGCTAAATGGGAAGGCGCTCAAGTGGCTTGGACGGTGCTTTATGATGAGGTTATTTTTGTGATTGAAGGCTGTTTCGAGCTGACCGCAAATGGTGAGACACATTTTGTGCACCCAGGTCAGATGCTATGGATCCCGGAAGGAACCGAGCTGGTTTATGGTGGGCATGCTCTATTCGGCTACGTGGTTCATCCAGGAAACTGGAAAGAGCTACACGGGATTGAATGATTTGTTTTACAGACGAGACAACGACTTGAAGTTCTACTCGTGCTAAATCAAAAATCGTTCACAGTGTATGTGAGCCAAATCAACTCGCTCGTTAAGGGCGTGTCACCGAAGCCTCCTTCTTGAAGTCATTTGGGTATATACATCAGTTTTAACGATAGCCATATCGAGATGCTTGGTATGGCTTTTATCGTTAAGGATAATAATTTCATTGGATCAAGGGGTATATAATCGTTAAATTGCACTTGCGACATCTTTGCGCTGTGACTGGCAATTCAAACTATTGTTTTAGCCAATAGAAACACTAAAAATTATCCACCAAATAATACGTTACTGAGTCTGTCCGTTGCATTTACGGCTGCCTATTTCGCAGCCGATGATTATTACTTAATATAAGAACTCACCATGCACACTCGTCGTGAACGCGTATTTGACCCCTTTCATCGTCTAACGGTATTTACAGATAAATGGCGACTTGGATCTAAATCTTATCTTACTGATCTCGCATCTATTGCCTTATTGCTGTTACCGCTGACGCTATCTAACGCACTTGCCATCTTTTTTGGTCACGCTTCTAGAATCCTAGGGGTGTCAGAGGTTTCTCAGTTATTGTTCCATCTTTCTGATATTTTAATCAACTTATATCCCACAGCGTTTTGCATTGTGGCTGGTTACTATTTATCGCATAAAGTGAATGTGTCGAGCGCGATTATCATCATTTATTCGTTGGTCATGTTCTATTTAATTTCAATAGAGAATGACAGCCTTTCTAGTAATTACATGTTGCCGAATAACCCGTTATTAGCACTCTTTAGTGCAACGGTGTCATACGTTTATTGTAAAAGTTTCCGAATTGAGCTGCTTGATCCTCAAGCAATGGACTTCTCTTCTCGTCTTTTTAAAGATGTCTTACATTTTTTCGTATTCGTTTTATTTGCGGTTAGCTTATCTCATGTCACCGCAGCGGTGATGGATGCTTTTACTACAGCAGTGGCTGGACTTAACTTTGATCCGCTGACGTTCACAGGAGGGTTATTTTATCAATCCATCTTGAGCTTATTAGGAGCGTCGGGCATTAATGGTCACAACATGTTGTTTGCCATCAAGCAGCAAATATACGCTGCGACCGAAGCCAACATGGCTGCTTGGCAAACAGGCGAAGCGTCGCTTAACGTCATTAGCCAAGGTTTTTACGACGCATTTTTATCCATGGGCGGGTCAGGGAATAGCATTAGTTTACTCCTGTGTCTGTTATTGTTCGCTAAAGAGCGCAATCATATTTTACTGGCATTAGCGGCAGCACCATTGGTGATGTTCAACATCAATGAAGTGCTGCTATTTGGCTTGCCTATCATCTTTAACCCTATTCTGGTCGTCCCATTTGTATTAGTACCGCTGGTAAGTTTTATCATCACCTACTGCGCGATTGCTTCCGGCTTAATTGCGCCTGTTGAAAATATTGTGAACTGGATGACACCGCCTCTGTTGAGTGGTTATGTTGCAATGGGGCATCAGGTTCAAGGGGCGATACTTCAACTGGTGGTGATTGCGATTGGTGTACTAATTTATCGACCGTTTTATCTAGCCTATGCAGGCAAATATGTGGGGCAGCTTGGTGTAAGTAATACTTACAATGGTTTAGAACAATCCCTATTTAAATCACTACTCAGTAGTGTGAAAGATGCGAACACATCGAGTATCAGCAAGTCATCCGCGCAGAAGCGTTTAACTTCCATTCTTCGTGAAGGCGAGTTGGTGATGTTTTATCAAAAGCAGCACTCAACAAAGGATGCGGAACAGTATTCTTACGAAGCGCTTATTCGATATAAAGATGAAGATGGAAACTTACTTTCACCAACGTTTATTGAAGATTTTCACCGGTTAGATGCCATGCCACTGCTCGATAAATTAGTACTCGAAAAGGTGTTGTCGGATATGAAGGAAATGGGATTATCTGAGCAACGAAGAGTGGCCATTAATGTTTCTGTTGCTACCATTCAACAAGTGGATTTTGTTCAGCATTTACAAGGCCGGTTGGTCTATTTTGGAATCCCGGCTGAATGGCTTGAAATTGAAATTACTGAAGAAGCCGTATTAGACAATGAAGTTTCTTTAACTAACACCATGAAAGCTCTACAGAGTATGGGAGTTCGTATCACAATGGATGATTTTGGTACGGGCTACGCATCGTTTCCTCATTTGTTCAAGTATCCATTTAACAAGATTAAGCTAGACAGATCGCTGCTATTGGACGCTAACGATCATCGTGGACGGCAACTGTATCGATTGGTTGCTAAGTTAGGACATATTGCAAATTGCGAGGTCGTAGCGGAAGGGGTGGAAACGCAGTCTGACTATGACTTTGTGCGGTCAAGTGGGGTTGATAAAGTTCAAGGGTTTTACTTAGCAAGGCCTGTACCTTTGGATGAGATTATCCATCGACGTGCTTAACTAAGGTGCAATAAAAAGGGAAGCGATGGCTTCCCTATAGTGAGTCTTGTTTTGACTTTGTTAGCTCTTATTTGAACTCAAATTTACCCTGCATGATCGCCCAGTGACCAGGGAATGAGCAGAAGAATGAGTAGTCGCCGCCAGCTTTCATTTTTTCAGTGCTGAACGTAATGCTGGTGCTTTCACCGCCGCCAATCACTTTTGTGTGAGCGTATACACGGTCGTCATTTGGCTTCACGTAATTGTTTTCTGCACCTGCTGCCATGCCGTCCGTGCCTACTGCTTGTAGATTAGCGGTATCTGCGATAACGACGTTGTGACCCATTGATTGTGCAGGCATTTTACCTGTGTGGTTTAGCGTCAGTTTTACTTCTTTACAAGTGGCTGGAACGCTCAGTGTTTTAGTAGAAAACTGCATCATATCGTTAGCATCTAGGGACACTTCACACTCGGCACTGGCTTGGGCACCAAAGCTCATTCCTACTAATGCGAAGGTTGCTGCTAATAAACGTAAAGACATATAACACTCTCCATTTTATATTTTGGGCTGACTTGGATTAATCTCATCCAATAGTTCTCATTATCAGCCAATTTTCACTCGAAAAACGTGCTTCAAGCGGTATATTGACGTTTTGTTGCAAAGTTGTACTGGTTAGTTCCACTATTTGATCACTCATAGACCCTATTTCATGCGATGGCGTGAGGTAAATCAAAAAAGAAAGGAACACGCCCCGTGCAGAGATAAGGTCTATCTTATTAAGCCTTTGGAGCAGTATCTTGGGCATTTATTAGAAGTAGATTAGAGAAGGTGAGAGGAGAGGCTCAAGCATAAAAAAGCTCAGCCAAATTGCTGAGCTTTAACAGTTAGAGCGGCAGTTTACGTTTAGCGATTTTGCTTCAACGCATCTAACGCTTCATGTAATGACGGCACGATGAAATGACCAAATTGTTTTACCTCTTCGCAAGGTTCAACTAAATCCGGAATCTGATAAGTAACCATATTCGCTGCCACGGCTGCGCGAACACCGTTATTGGAATCTTCAAAGGCCAAACATTGGCTTGGTTCTACATCCAGACGATTCGCTGCCAGCAAATAGATTTCTGGATCGGGTTTACCGTGGTTTACCTCGCAGCCTGTGGTGAGGTTGTCGAAGTACTTACTCAAACCCGCTAATTCCAGTTTGATTTTCGCCACCTCTTTTGCCGTAGAAGTCGCTACTGCGATTGGTAAGCCTTGTGCTTTCAGCCATTCTAGCAGCTCAACAACACCATTTTTCACTGGGATGGCTTGGTGTTTGACGACAGCATTGTAACGAGTACGCCATTCATGATGCAGGCGGTCTAGGTTCTCACCGTAGGCTTTGCGGAAAATTGCTTCAATACCTGCCGCATTGCGACCAATGATCGACAGGTAAACATCTTCATAAAACGGAAGGTTTTGGACTTCACATGCTTCTTGGAAAATACGCATACAGACGCGCTCAGTATCAAGGAGCAAACCATCCATATCAAAAATAGCAGCTTGGTAGTTCATTACATTACAGACTTTTCGATTGTGATGGTGCATTTTGACATAAGCGAGATAGATTTTCTTGCGGAATTCAAACCGTCCGTATCCTTTTTTACTTTATACCTAGCCGTTTGGCTAAGCGGTGTAAATTACCATTATCGAGTTCTAACTGACGTGCTGTTGCAGCCCAGTTTCCTTGATTCTGCTCTAGTGCTTTTAGAATAATGGCTTTTTGGAAGGTGTCAGTGGCTTGCTTTAAACCAGCGTCTGACAGTTCAAATGAAGAGCTAGGTATACCTGGCTCTTCAGTGATGGGCTGATTGTTCGATGCTTTGATATCGAAATCTTGTTCCACCAATTCGATATCCAGCGATTGAGTTCTAGCTTTGGCAAGCACGCCCGCTCGTTTGATTACGTGTTCCAGTTCACGCACGTTGCCCGGCCAAGAGTAATCTTTGAGTGCTTGAACTAGAGTGGGAGAGAGTCGAACACTGTTCAGCCCCAACTTGCTGCGTAGTTGCTCTGCAAAGAAACCAGCCAGTAGCACGACATCGTCTTCACGTTCACGAAGTGGGGGAGCATGAAGAGGGAATACACTCAAACGGTGGTACAAATCTGCTCTGAAACGGCCAGCTTTTACTTCTTCATGCAGAACACGGTTCGTTGCCGCCACAATGCGTGTGTTGACTCGAATATGGCGGTCATCACCCACACGTTGGATGTCGCCGTATTGGAGAGCTCGAAGTAACTTAGCTTGCAGTTCTAACGACAGTTCGCCGACTTCATCCAAAAACAGTGTGCCGCCGTCGGCTTGCTCGAACTTACCCTTGCGATTGCTGATTGCACCTGTAAATGCGCCTTTGATATGGCCGAAAAGCTCACTCTCTGCGACAGACTCAGGTAACGCGGCACAGTTTAAGTACACCAAGGTATTATTGGCTCGGTGAGAGCGATGATGAATTGCGTTTGCGACGAGCTCTTTACCAACCCCTGTTTCACCCATTATCAACACAGATAGTTCGGTATCTGCCACCGCATCGATTTGCTCTTGAAGTGCTTTCATCCCAGCAGATTTGCCAATGATTTCGTTGCTTAGTGTGCGTTTCTCAGTGTAAGACTCACGTGGCAAGCTTGCTTGTGTTTCTAACTGCTCCAGTAGTAGAGCAGTGTGCAAGCCACCCGCGGCTAACGCACTGAAAAAGCGTAGTTCTTGATTGAGTAAACCATCGAACTGATTCGGGTCGAAGGCATCAATAGTGATCGCGCCAATCAATTGATCGTCGATCAACAAAGGGAGACCAATACATGAATGGACGTGCAGCTTGTCGTCGTGGTTCGGAATTAACCCGTCATAGGGGTCGGGTAAGTCGCTATTTGATGGAAACCGTACGATATCGCCAGCGCGTGCAATGGCTTCCAATCTCGGGTGTTGGTTTATAGAAAAACGGCGTCCCAATACTTCCTTTGCTAAGCCATTGATAGCCAGCGGCTTAAAGTGCTGATCTTCATACAAAAGAAGAGCAGAAGCATCACATTTTAATATCTCGCGAATCGTTGTTAATAAGGTATCAAATCGAGCTTGCCGAGTGAGCGCTGAATTTAGGTCTTGCGTGATGTGTAGCCATTGCGCGATTAAAGAAGTCATAGCCAATACCAATTGTGTCAATATGACTATTGTAGTGTCTTAATGACAATTTTCAACTGTGTCTAAATGACACTTGTTAAAGTTGTATTTTAATTAAATTATTGAAATATATAGCAATTAAAAGTTGGCATGCCCAGTGCATTACAAGAAGAAATTATTTTTGTTTATCCCGTCATTCAAGGTAGTAATCATGACAATTCACGTAAAAAACAACATCCACTGGGTAGGTCAACGCGATTGGGAAGTTCAAGACTTCCACGGTACAGAATACAAAATGACAAAAGGTACCAGCTACAACAGTTATCTAATTCGTGAAGAAAAAACGGTGCTGATCGATACGGTCGATCATCGATTCAGCCAGCAATTTATCCAGAACCTAGAAATGGAAATCGATCTTAAGACGATCGATTTTATCGTCGTGAACCATGCAGAAGAAGATCACTCGGGCGCATTGTCGGCATTGATGGAGAAGATTCCGAACACGCCAATTTACTGTACGGAAGCGGCGATTGATTCGATTGTTGGTCATCACCATCATCCCGAATGGAACTTTAAAACGGTAAAAACGGGTGACAACATCGATATTGGTAACGGTAAACAATTGGTATTTGTAGAAGCGCCGATGTTGCACTGGCCGGACAGTATGATGACATACCTAACGGGTGATGCGGTGCTGTTTAGTAATGACGCCTTTGGACAACATTATTGTGATGAGCGTTTGTTCAACGACGAAGTGGATCAAAATGAGTTGATGGAACAGTGTCTGCGTTACTACTCCAACATCTTAACGCCGTTCAGCAGCTTGGTAACCGCTAAAATCAAAGAAGTGCTGAGCTTCAACTTGCCTGTCGACATGATTGCAACTTCACACGGTATTGTGTGGCGCGATAACCCAGTCCAAATCATCGAGCAATATTTGGAATGGGCGGACAATTACCAAGAAGATCGCATCACAATTTTCTACGACTCAATGTCGAACAATACCCGAATGATGGCAGACGCGATTGCACAGGGCATTCACGATGTCGACCCGGGTGTCGCTGTTAAAGTCTTCAATGTGTCTAAGCACGATAAGAATGAAATTCTCGCCAATGTGTTCCGCTCAAAAGGCATCTTGGTTGGTTCGTCTACCATGAATAACGTCATGATGCCGAAGATTGCTGGCATGCTGGAGGAGATCACAGGTCTTCGTTTTAAAGCCAAGAAAGCCGCTGCCTTTGGTAGTTATGGCTGGAATGGTGGTGCGGTAGACCGTATCCACGCACGGTTGACCGACGCGGGTTTTGAAACGGCAGTCAGCCTGAAAACTAAATGGCGACCAGATGGTAAAGCGATGCGTGAGTGTCGTGAACATGGCAAGAGCATCGCGAAATTGTGGGCGGAACATTCACTAACAAGCCCTGTTGCGTCTCCGATGATGGCTGCGTCTGCACCGCAAGTTCAATCACAGCCCGTTGTACAAGTAGAAACGCAAGCCGTGGTCGAAAGGGAGCTTATTAATCCAAGCTCAGAAGTACATCCATCAGATTGCCAGTGCATGATTTGCACCGTTTGTAACTGGGCGTATGACCCTGCTCAGGGTGAGCCTAACCAAGGAATTGAACCGGGTACCACGTGGTCAGACGTTCCGGATTACTTCCTTTGCCCGGAGTGTCACTTGGGTAAAGATGTATTTGTTGAGTTCAAGGGGTAAGGAGCTGTGATGCAAGCACCAATTGTAATCATAGGCAGTGGCTTTGCTGCCTATCAACTGGTTAAAACTGTGCGTCGAATGGATGCACAGGTGTCAATTCAAGTATTCACCGCTGATGACGGTGCGGAGTATAACAAGCCCGATTTGAGCCATGTGTTCAGTAGAAAACAGACCGCGAGGGATTTGGTAGTAAAAACGGGAGAAGCTTTTGCCCAAGAGCACCATATCGAGTTATTAACCCACACTAAAATTGAGAGTGTGGATACGCAAGCCCAACAAGTGGTAGCAGATGGACAAGTTTATGCGTACTCCAAACTGGTTTTTGCAACGGGCGCGAAAGCTTTTGTTCCTCCAATGCGAGGTGATGCTTCTGGCGATGTCCTAACGCTCAATTCGTTACAAGAGTATCAGCTCGCAGAAGAGAGAGTCAGTCAAGCAAAGCGCGTAATGGTTATCGGTGGTGGTTTGATTGGCGTTGAGATTGCAATGGATATTGCGAGCAGCGGTAAAGCCGTTACGGTGGTTGAATCAAACCAACGCTTGCTTGCCAATCTTATTCCTGAGTTTGTGGCGTTGCCTCTGGAAAGCCAACTTAAGCAGCAAGGCATTCAATTGGCGTTGGGAAATGGGGTTGTTGAGGTGAGTCGTAACGCCGATTCGTTGGTAGCGACTTTGAACAGCGGTGAAGTGATCGAGACTGATGCAGTGATTTCTGCCGCGGGCTTACGTTCAAACACTCAATTAGCGAATGCTTGTGGATTAGAGGTTGGGAAAGGCATTGCTGTCGACGCTAAGCTGCAGACTTCTGCGAACAATGTATTCGCTCTGGGCGATTGCGCCGAGATACAAGGGCGTATGCTTCCATACCTTCAGCCAATCGTGTTGAGCGCTAATGTTTTAGGTAAGCTGTTGCTTGGGCAGGAAGCGCAATTGAAGTTGCCGCCAATGATGGTAAAAGTCAAAACGCCGAGTTACCCAATTCAGCTTGCCGGGGACTTCAGTGCTGTCGCGAATTGGAATGTGCAGATTTCTCAATCTGGCATCGTGGCAAAAGCTGAAAATGAACAAAGCATATTGACAGGGTTTGTTGTGACGGGTGAGCAAGTGGCTCAGGCTTTTCCGTTACTGCGTGAACTGTCTCAAGTCGCACAATCGTAACTCGCTTCAAGCGGCACAATTTTATATTCAAAGAGGGGATAACCATGTCACATCTTCGTATTCCGAAAGACTGGACGGTTCAACGTTCGACGCCTTTTTTTACCAAAGGCTGTGTGCCTCCTGCTCTTCTAACTCATCACAACACAGCCGAAGGCGTGTTTGGGCAGTTATGCGTAATGGAGGGGCAAGTCACCTATTATGGTTTTGCAGATGAATTCGCGACAGAGCCTGAAATGGTCGTCGTGATCAACGCAGGTCAGTTCGCGACAAGCCCGCCACAGTATTGGCATCGTATTGAAATGAGCGATGATGCACAGTTCAATATTAACTTTTGGTCGAATAAAGATAAAAGTGGACAAGCGATGTTCCACGCTAAGCAGTAAACCTTTCTAGATAATTTGATTATTGCGTGAATTTATCGGGAAAAGCGCATATTAAGTAAAAGAGCAGAGACGTTTCTCTGCTCTTTTTTGCTTATTGGCAGTAACGACATGCAAACTTAATCAGCGATATTAACTATAAGCCCGCGCCACACGACCTTTGCAATTCAAGGTATATTGTTTGGCGTAAGCTGGGATGAAAACAGACTGGCCTTTGTCTACTGCGCACGTCTCACCATTTGCATGTGTAATCACGAGCGGGGAATCTAGCGGCAACAGGATTTCTGCGGTTCTTACATCAAGCGTTCGTTGGTTGGCTTGTTTTACAATCGCGAATTTGAAATCGTCGACGGGAATTGGGTATTCCAACATGTCATCGTTTTCGATTGGTTCAAGCAGTAGTGTATCGAATGGTTTTTCTTCGAAGCGTGTGCATGCAACGAGTTCTTTTATATCCATATACTTCGGCGTTAAACCGGCACGTAGCACGTTGTCTGAGTTCGCCATGATCTCAAGCCCCGTACCTTTCAAGTACGCGTGTGGCGTTTCTGCATCCAAGAACATCGCTTCGCCTGGTTTCAGCGTGACGACGTTGAGTAGCAAGGGTGCAAACAAACCAATGTCACCCGGGTATTGCGTTTCTAACTTCAAGATCAGGTTGAACAGAGGGAAGTCGGTGATGCGAGCTTGTGCCAATAGCACCGTCAACGCCATCTCTTTCTGTTCGCCTTCTAGTGACAGTAGACCGGAGAAGAAGGTCGCTAAGCCCGTTGGCGTTTGGTTTGCGATAAGGTCATTCACCAAGCCTTGCAGCTCAGGAATCGCCAGCTCAGAGAAGAAGCTGATGATTTCACTTGTTGGGCGGAAGCCATTCATCGCTTGGTATTCGGTTAGCGCGTAAACCAATTCTGGTTTGTGGTTTGGATCTTTGTAGTTACGGTTTGCAGCGGTTAGGGGAATGCCTTGTTTTTCTTCCAGTGCAAAACCCAGTTCTGCTTGTTGCTTGTTTGGGTGCACCTGAATCGACAGTGCTTTCTCAGCAGCAAGCACTTTAAACAGGTATGGAAGTTCACCAAAACGGTTTGCGACTTCTTCACTCAGAAAAGCATTCATGTCTTGAGCAATCAGTGAAGAGAGTTTGGTCTCCTCGCCGTTTACCATCACCACTGAGCAACCGTTTGGATGCGCGCCCATCCATACTTCGGCTTGTGGTTCGCCCGTTGGGTTTTCAATGCCAAACAGTTGGTTAACAGAAGTAGTACTGCCCCAAGCGTAGTTTTGAATCACGTTGTTCATCAGGAAAAACATCGGATGCTTAGCTTGAGTTTGAATCGTTTGTGTATCGGACATCGTTAAATCAGACATAGAGTGTCACCATGAGAGAAAATCATGGCTTGGGCGGCATTGCCCAAGCCATAGGAGTCATTTGGGGGGAGGGGTGATTAAGCGGCCGCTTGCATCATTTTTGCTTTACGAACTTTCTTCAGAGTTACACACGTTACTGCGGTAACCACTGCGCCAGCTGCCATACAAATCAGAGCAAGTACTGGGTGGTTCATCGCGCCAAGTAGAGCGACAACTGGACCGCCGTGAGCAACACTGTTAGTAATGCCGAATGAGAACGCCATTACTGCCGCCACCATTGAGCCAAGTACGTTTGCTGGAATCACTGACATTGGATCTTGCGCTGCAAACGGAATCGCACCTTCAGAGATACCAACCAGACCCATAGCACCTGCTGCTTTACCTGCTTCGGTTTCTGATTCTTCGAACAGGTCGAACTTACGACCAAGTGCTGTTGCTAGTGCCATGCCTAGAGGTGCAACAGGGATTGCACACGCCATCGCACCCATAAATTGAGTTTGACCACTCGCAATCATGCCCACAGAGAATAGGAACGCGACCTTGTTGAATGGACCACCCATATCGAAGCCAGCCATACCACCAAGTACGATGCCTAGTAGAACGACGTTACCTGTACTCATGCTTGTTAGTAGCGCAGTCAGACCGTCCATTAGGCTTGCGATTGGCGCGCCGATAACGAAGATGAAAAGACCAGCGATGAACAACGAACCTGTGATTGGCGCAATCATGATTGGCACCAAAGGTTGAATGAACTTGTGGTAGTTAATCGACGTAATCCACTTCACGAAGTAACCCACAAGCAGACCAGCGATGATGGCACCGATAAAGCCTGTACCTGCGTCTGCGCCGTAGAAAGAACCGTTGTTTGCAATCCAACCACCGATCAAGCCAGGAGCCAGAGCAGGACGGTCAGCAATCGCGTAAGCAATGTAACCGGCTAGGATTGGGATCATCAGCGTAAAGGCAACCACACCAACGTTGAGGATTTGGTTCCACATGCTGCCTTCAGGAATTGCCATGCCCGCTTCACTTGGCTGACCACCGACTGCAAGAGCAAGTGCAATCAACAGACCACCCGTTACAACGAATGGGATCATGTGTGATACGCCGTTCATCAAGTAGCGGTATAGGTCAGAGCGAGCCTGAGAGGCTTTGTTTGCCACAGACGCTTGTGCATTGCTGCTTGCTTCTGCTTGGTATTCTGGAGCGCTTAACGCTTCGTTAATCAGACCTTGAGCATCGCGGATAGGGGCCTTTACGTTGGTTTTTACCACGCGCTTTCCTGCAAAGCGGTTCATGTCGACTTGCTTGTCACATGCCACGATGATTGCGTCTGCACGCTCGATTTCTTCTGCGGTTGGGCTGTTTTTCACACCGATTGAACCGTTCGTTTCAACCTTGATTTCGTAGCCCATCGCCGCTGCACCTTTCTCTAGCGCTTCTGCTGCTAGGTAAGTGTGCGCAACGCCCGCAGGACAACCAGTAACACCAATGATGAAACCTTGGTTTGCTGGTGCGTCTGCCACTGCTTGCGGCTCTTCTTTAGCAAGTAGGAGTGCCAGTGCGTCTTGGCTGTTTGTTGCGCCTAAGAACGCATCGATGAAACCATCTTTAATCAATTTTGAAGATAGTTCTGCAAGTACTTCGATATGGTGGTTATCGCCACCGTCTGGAGAAGCTATCATGAAGAACAGTTTTGAAGGCAAGCCGTCTTCCGCGCCGTATTCGATACCTGATTTGCTTACGCCGATCACAACCGCTGGTTCAATCACAGCGGCGCTTTTCGCGTGTGGAATTGCCACGCCATCTTCAAATCCGGTATTTCCTAATTCTTCACGTGCTTTTATATCTGCAAGAAATTGTGTTTGGTCAGAAATACGACCTTGGGCATGAAGAACGGCAACCAGTTCTTTAAATACGTCTTCTTTTGAAGACGCTTTAAGATCAAGCTTAATTAAGTCTTCATTTATTAGTTTGGTGATCATTGTAGAGCCCCTATAAATATAATTTTTATTTCAGGGATATTTTTAAATTAGTGAGAAAAAGACTGTAGTGAAGAAAAAATGCATTTACTGGAGGATTGTAACCGACTCACTATAGTGTGATTTAGATCGTTCATTAGACAAATCTAGCTGCATATCTGTGACATGATGGATAAGAAGCTAAACGATAAGTGAAATGTGGCTTTGCTCCCATTTGAAAAGGGATTTGGTGTTGTTGATAGAGTTTTTGTCACTGGAAATTTGATGCGTTAACTGGATTTTTGTAACATTAAAATGGAAGTGTGATTTTGCTCAATAGCACAAAAGTCCAGTCCGGTGTATATCTATAGTAAATAGCATCATTGATGCATATATAGAGTGTGAGACAATGATTTTTCATGATTTAATTTCAGCGGTATTAAATGAAAGAGAGCCATTTCATAATATTTGGTTTGCAGGAGATTTTCATACGCCGCCTGAATTTAGCTATCAAGTTAATTTCCCTCGCCTAGAGTTAGTTCTGGATGGGGAATATATTAATGAAATGGAAAGTCATGATCGAAAAGTAACGCACATCGTTGCTAAAAAAGGCGACGCGATATTTATTCCACCTAACTGTTGGAATAAACCAGACTGGAATACCGATTGCTCAGTGTTAAGTATTTTGTTTGGGCGTCGACAACTTGGGTTGAGTTTGGTGAGCAAACGCAAAGGTGAGGCAAACTTTTACGATATTCAAAAGCATAGCATCCAAACGCGCTCAGGATTTGCGATAGATAACATCTTAGAAGCGTTGAGCTCACTGGCTCGTGAGAATACTAAAAAACCAATGGATGAGCTTTTACTACAAGCATTACTGCAATACGCGAAGACGATGTTGGATGCACCAGTCGAGCAGCAGTCACATAGCCGTGTGCAAGATCTCTATCAAGGGATCTGCATCTACATTCAAGAGAACTTCCATCGCCCAATCACGCGTGACAGCATTGCGTCGAGATTCAGTATTTCCTCGAACCATTTGTCGCGCTTGTTCCGTCAGCAGGGGCACATGACCTTGGCAGACTACATTACTTGGGTACGCGTGGATCGCGCGAAGTTTATGCTCAAGAAATACAACTTCAAACTCAATGACGTGTCAGTGCGCTGTGGATTTAAAGACGTGAACTATTTCTGCCGAGTATTTAAGAACCGTACAGGCAGAACGCCGACGGAATATCGTGGTTCGATTTAAGCCTTCAGTCAGAGAGCGTAAATCATAGAGAAGTTTAGGCAAGCAGCCTCGACATGGCGTACATCAGCAGCGCTTGTAAGTCGACGCTGCTTTTTGTTAGTAGTAGGCGTTCCGCCATTTGATCGGTAAGCAGATTTCGTGTGAGGTTAGTGGCCGCAATGATCTGTTCTCGGGTCGGCTTTTCTGGCATCACCAGTGCTATAGCCAGATGAACATCACCCATCTTCGAAGCCCAATCCATCGACTTTTCATTCGCAATAACGGCAATGGAAATATGGTCAACACCTGAAAACATCACATGCGGTAGAGCGATCCCCGGAGTCACGCAAGTTGATGAACGTTCTTCACGTTTAATAAAAGCAAGAATCAGCTCGTCGGGATGAATGGGGTGGATGAGCTGAGCTAGTCCTTTAAGGCATTCAAACTTGGTGAGCTCGGTATGCGCTTTGGCGTACTGCCATTTGATTTCACAAGGTGGGCAAATTTGCGGTAAACGCTCGGCCAGTTGGCTAGAAAATTCATAGTTGATATGAGATCCCACTACAGTAAAGTGTTCAGCAATCATGTCTTTGATGACGAAGCAGGCCAGCTCTGCGTCAATGCCAATCGCTGTGATTTGACACAAATCACCTTGTTGTAGACCTGCTTGCAAAATCGCCACGGACTTGGTGAGTTCCGCAACACGATTTTGCGTTACATTAATGATATGTAAGGTACTTTTGAACTTCTTTGCCACTCGATTGAGTGGCTGAGCAACGTGCGCACTGGCATTTGCATTATCGACGAAAAAGGTGATTTGGTATTCGTTCATCTGCAAATTTAGTCGCGGCAGTGGACGAGGAATACTTTGTCGACGTTAAGCAAAACCTCTTCAATGGGGATTTGAATTTGGCGCGTCCCTTCGAATCGGCCTGGTTGTTCTATCTCAATATCTGACACGATCAAAACCCGATCCGCTTGAGCGATATCGTGAGGAGTGAGCTGATTTTCTATCCCCATCGCACCTTGCGTTTCTACTTTAATTTGCACGTTATGTTTTGGCGCAGCTTTCATTAGTGCATCTGCTGCCATATAAGTATGAGCGATGCCTGTAGGGCATGCTGTCACCGCTACGATTTTCATGTTCTATCCATTTTATTTTTTGTGGATATTAGCACAGCCACCGCAGATTGAATTGATTTGAGCTGGATTAACGCAAGAGCTCTATCACAGTTTGAATCTCATGTTACATTAATCCAGTTAATGCACTTTTAGTCCTATATATCAAAGGGGAGGCACTGGTTAATCTATGCCCAAATAAAATGAGTTGGAACGCATACGAGCCAGGGGACCCTGTATCTCAAACTCACTTGGGTATATATTCGAGCGTGAATATTGGAAGGTAAAACAATGGACATCACAAACCTAATTGAGCTGGAAACGATATGTTTAGATCTAAAAGCTCAAACCAAAGATGAAGCGCTCAAAGAGCTGGTCGAGATGCTAGAGGCCGCCGGCAAGCTCAATAGTCAAAGCCAGTTCTTGGCAGATATCTGGAAACGAGAAGAGATCGGTAACACAGGATTTGATGATGGTATTGCGATCCCTCATGCCAAAAGTGATGCTGTAGCGAAACCGGCTGTCGCGGTCGGGATCAGCCGTAATGGGATTGATTATGGCGCCGAAGATGGCGAGCTGTCCGATGTGTTTTTCATGCTGGCGTCCCCAGATGGTGATGATCATCATCACATTGAAGTATTGGCACAAATTTCCACCAAAATTATCGAAGACGGCTTTGTTGAAAAGCTCAAACAGGCTCAATCGCGAGAAGAAGCACTTGAGATGCTGACTGATATTCAAACCCAATCCAATGAATTTCTCCCAACTTCTTTAGAATTTACATCAGAACCCCTGAGCCCTTGGGCGCAAAAACTTGGTCGCATTAAAGAGCACCTGCTGTTTGGCACATCCCACATGATCCCGTTTATCGTTGCGGGCGGTGTGCTGTTGTCGTTGTCGGTGATGATCTCTGGTCACGGTGGTGTACCACAAGAGGGCATTCTGGCCGATATTGCCCAAATGGGGATTGCTGGCCTGACATTGTTTACTGCCGTGCTTGGCGGTTACATTGCTTATTCCATTGCCGACAAGCCGGGCCTTGCACCGGGTATGATTGGATCTTGGATTGCGGTCAGTCATTACAATACGGGTTTTTTAGGTGCGATTGTGGTCGGCTTTTTTGCTGGCTTTGTCGTTTGGCTATTAAAGAAAATTCAGCTACCAGACAGCATGAGTTCGCTTGGCTCGATTTTTATTTATCCGCTAGTGGGGACGTTTGTTACTTGTGGCGCGGTGATGTGGGTGATAGGTGCTCCGATTGCCAGCGCAATGACCACCATGAACGAGGTGCTGACGGGCATGGCGGGCTCAGGCAAAGTAATGCTCGGAACTGTGCTTGGGGCAATGACCGCGTTTGATATGGGCGGCCCAATCAACAAAGTGGCGACGTTGTTTGCTCAAACCCAAGTGAACACGCAGCCATGGTTGATGGGCGGGGTCGGTATTGCGATTTGTACGCCGCCATTGGGTATGGCACTAGCCACGTTTTTGGCGCCGAGTAAATTCAAGCGAGATGAACGCGAAGCGGGGAAAGCCGCAGGTATTATGGGGATGATCGGTATTAGCGAAGGTGCGATTCCTTTTGCCGCTGGCGACCCTGCACGAGTATTACCCGCTATTGTGGCGGGGGGCATCGTCGGTAACGTGATTGGCTTTATGTTCCACGTAATGAACCATGCACCGTGGGGCGGTTGGATTGTTCTCCCTGTTGTGGATGGAAAAATTGGTTACATCATCGGCACGATTGCGGGCTCTGTTACCACGGCGTTGATCGTGATTGCACTAAAGAAAACCGTCACCGAAGATGAAAGCTACACAGGTCATTCTCAAGTATATGGTTCCGTTCAAGGCGAAGGTGAGGCGGATGTTTTGGCGATTACATCTTGTCCATCAGGTGTAGCACATACGTTCTTAGCGGCTAAGTCATTGGAAAAAGCGGCTTGTGCACTCGGCATTAAGATTAAAGTCGAAACCCAAGGCGCGAATGGCGTCATCAACCGAATTACCGAGAAAGACATCGAGAAAGCGAAGTTTGTGATTTTTGCTCACGATGTGGCGATTAAAGAACCGGAACGTTTTCGAAAAATCCAAGTCTTGGATGTCAGTACCAAGGATGCTATGTTGAACGCCACGGCTTTGTTGCAAGCTCGTAGAGTGTCTTAACATTTAACTTCTGAGAAATGTCTCCTCGATGACCCTGATGAATGCTTTTGGTATTTACTCCAACATCGCGGTTCGCTTTTATTTGTGCCGCGAGTGAAGGATAAATTACGAGTAATGTTTTCAATTCTTTAGTAGCATGTTACAAAACATTTCAGTCAGGTGAACTAAGGGAAGCGTGCAATGGAAAAACAACGAGTAGCATTTATTGGTTTGGGTGTTATGGGTTACCCAATGGCGGGCTATTTGAGCAAAGCGGGATATGAAACCAAAGTATACAACCGCACCAAAGCCAAAGCTGATAAATGGGCTGCAGAATACAACGGCATTGCGTGTGAGACACCGCGAGAAGCGGCAGAAGGTTGCGATATCGTATTTACTTGTGTCGGTAATGACGATGACGTGCGCAGCGTTGTATACGGTGAAGAAGGCATTCTAGTCGGTCTAAAAGCAGGCGCGGTACTGGTTGATCACACCACGACTTCCGCTGATTTAGCCGTTGAATTGGCCGATGCTTGTACCAAATATGGCAATCACTTCATTGATGCTCCGGTATCTGGTGGTCAAGCAGGCGCAGAAAATGGCGTACTAACCATCATGTGTGGTGGCGAGCAGAACATTTTTGATCGTGTGTCTCCAGCGATGGACGTATATGCAAAGCAAATGACGCTTCTGGGTGAAAATGGCCAAGGTCAACGTTGTAAAATGGTAAACCAAATCTGTATTGGTGGTGTGCTTCAAGGCTTGAGCGAAGCGTTGTTACTCGCGCAGAAATCCGGTTTGGATATTGAACAAGTAGTTGAAACACTCAAGCACGGTGCTGCCGGGTCATGGCAAATGGAAAACCGCGCCAAGACGATGGCGCAAGATAAGTTTGATTTTGGCTTCGCGATTGATTGGATGCGCAAAGACTTAGGCTTCTGTCTGCAAGAAGCAGAGCGAGTGGGTCTAGAGCTCCCACTGACTAAGAAAGTGGATGAGCAATACGCAGACCTTCAACGCGATGGTTTAGGTCGCATGGATACATCTGTTCTGATTAAAGCCGTGGCTAAGAATCAGTAGTAGATAAACAGTTCTTTAGTATCAAAGAGCTTGAAGAAATTTAAGTTGATTATAATCGTTCCCCTTGAACATTAGTGTGTGACTAACGAACTTGAATGAGGAGGTGCTTTGGGCCACCTCCTTTTTTATGTCTTCTTATCACAGCATTTGCTGGCGCAGTGTCCGTTTACTTGTTTAAGCCTAGCGCAATCTCAAGGCCTTTGCCGTAAGCTTCGTCCGCTTGGTAGGCGTGGTTAACGTGACGTTCTTTGATGAAGTCTGGCACACCATCCATTGCACGAGCGGTGTTGTCGAATAGAGTTTGACGCTGTTCTTCGCTCATCAGACGGAATAGGTCTCCCGCTTGGCTGAAGTAGTCTTCGTCTACACGGTGATCGTAATGATCAGCATTGCCGTTGATGCGTAGAGGTGGCTCAGAGTAATCTGGTTGCTCTGCCCATTCTTGTTTGCAGTTTGGCTCGTAACCTAGTGTTGAACCAAAGTTGCCATCAACGCGCATTGCGCCATCGCGGTGGTAGCTGTGTACCGGACAACGAGGCGCGTTAACTGGAATTTGGTGATGGTTTACACCTAGGCGGTAACGCTGCGCATCTCCGTATGCAAACAGACGGCCTTGCAGCATTTTGTCTGGCGAGAAGCCAATTCCAGGAACGATAGCTGCCGGGTTAAACGCGGATTGCTCAACTTCCGCATAGAAATTTTCTGGGTTACGGTTCAGTTCAAACTCGCCTACTGGGATCAATGGATAATCTTTTTGTGACCATACTTTTGTTAGATCGAACGGGTTAAAGTTCACTTCATCCGCTTCTAGCTCAGGCATGATCTGTACGTACATCTTCCATTTAGGGAAGTCTTGACGCTCAATCGCTTCGTAAAGGTCACGGTGATGGCTTTCGCGGTCTTTACCTACGATCGCTTCTGCTTCTTGGTCAGTCAGGTTTTTGATGCCTTGCTGAGTTTTAAAGTGGAATTTCACCCAGTAACGCTCGTTTTCTGCGTTGATAAAGCTGAATGTGTGGCTACCGAAGCCGTGCATATGACGGTAAGACGCAGGAATACCGCGATCACTCATAACGATCGTAACTTGGTGGAATGCTTCTGGTAGTGATGTCCAAAAATCCCAGTTGTTTGTCGAGCTGCGCATGTTTGTGCGTGGATCGCGTTTTACTGCGTGGTTTAGGTCTGGGAATTTTAGTGGGTCACGGAGGAAGAACACTGGCGTGTTGTTACCAACCAAGTCCCAGTTGCCTTCTTCGGTGTAAAACTTTAGCGCAAAACCACGGATGTCGCGCTCTGCATCGGCGGCACCGCGCTCACCCGCAACGGTTGTAAAGCGAGCAAATAGCTCGGTCTTTTTACCAATCTCCGAGAAGATCTTCGCGCGAGTGTATTTTGTGATGTCATGAGTCACAGTAAAGGTGCCGTAAGCGCCTGAGCCTTTGGCGTGCATACGACGCTCAGGAATCACTTCACGATCAAAGTGTGCCAGTTTTTCAAGGAACCAAACGTCTTGCAGTAGTTGGGGACCACGAGGACCTGCAGTCATCACATTTTGATTATGGGCGACAGGACAGCCTGCGGCGGTGGTTAATTTCTTATTTGTCATTTTTCTTTCCCTCCAGGGATCAATACCTTAGCAACTGAAGAGAAGATTATTACGGAAAAGCTGGAAGCAAAAACTGATACTGCTTATCAATTCAATAGGTGGGAACGATGATGAAAAGTAACTTAGAATCAGATTCTTAGCTGATTTTTATGATTGGTTTATTAACGTATTGGCGAAAAGGGTAAAAAGAGCACGCAGGCATTTGCATGAATTGCGCTTTGTTGACAAGGCTAACGTCGGAAATCGCCCCTTTGATATCGCTTTATTGAGCATCAAAGGGGCGGAATGATTAGGAGTACTTCACTTCAATTTGCTCAGCTTTTTCAAACGCTGGATGCGTTGCGAGTTGTTTTCCATAACGCTCAATATTCGGGAAGTGACCAGCCAAACCGAACTTATGCACGAGCTCGACAATAAATGACATCATGATGTCTGCGCCAGTTAAACGTTCTTCTACTAGGTAAGTTTTGCCTTCTAGCGATTGCTCGAAGTAACCCAGAACGTTCATCGCTTCTTTGTCAGCATAGCCTGATAGAAATTGAGTTTCGTTTGGCTCTTTGCTAATAAAGATTTTTAACAACATTGGTAAGATTGCTGAACTTTCAGCAAAGTGCATCCATTGTAGGTACTCAGTGTGCGCCTTCGTCCCACGCTCAGGAGCCAACGCACCATCACTGTACTTCTCAATCAAATATTCGGTCATCGCGCCTGATTCAATGATGAACTCGCCATCATCTTCAAGCAGGGGCGATTTACCGAGCGGATGAACGCTCTTTAGCTCAGGCGGTGCCATGAAAGTCACTTTGTCACGAATATAAGGCACGATTTCGTAATCCACATTTAGCTCTTCAAGTAACCAAATGATGCGCTTTGAGCGAGACTGATTGAGATGGTGAAGTTTAATCATTTATTTATCCCTTCCTTATAATGGGTCGTTAATCTGTACTACAAGCTTGCCGAAGTTCTTACCTTCCAACAGACCGATAAATGCTTCTGGTGCATTCTCCAGTCCTTGTACTAGATGTTCACGGTATTGGATCTTTCCTTCTGCCAACCATTGATTAATATCTTGCGCAAATTCACCGTAACGATGTCCGTAGTCATCAAAAATGATGAAGCCTTGCACCTTGATTCGTTTAGTCAGCAGCTTACCCATTAATAATGGAAGATGGTCGGTACCTTCAGGCAGTTCTGTTGCGTTGTACTGAGAAATCAAACCACAAAGTGGGATACGTGCGCTGGTATTCAGAAGTGGCATTACAGCTTCGAATACTTTGCCACCTACGTTTTCGAAGTAAACATCGATACCTTGGTCACAGGCGTTTTTCAACTGCTCTGCAAAGTCGTCAGCTTTGTGATCAATACATTCATCGAAGCCAAGGACTTCTTTGGCGTAACGGCACTTTTCTTCTCCGCCTGCAATACCAACAACTCGGCAACCTTTGATTTTGCCAATTTGACCAACGGTCGCGCCCACAGGGCCTGTCGCGGCCGCTACCACAATGGTTTCACCTAGTTTTGGCTGACCGATATCGAGCAAGCCCATATACGCGGTAAAACCTGGCATGCCAGCAACACCTAGAGCGTATGATGGGTTTTGTGGTTCTTTGCCAAGTTTAATCACCATCTCACCAGTTGAGATGGCGTAGTCTTGCCAGCCAACAGTGTATGCAAGAACCCATTCACCCGCTTCATAATCTGGGTGGTTCGATGCTTCTACCTGACAAACTGTGCCAGCGATCATTACGTCATCAACCGCAACAGGATCGGCGTATGACTCGGCATCACTCATGCGACCGCGCATGTATGGGTCGAGAGATAAGTAAACGGTTCTCAGTAGCATCTCACCATCTTGAGGAGTCGGTTTCGCCACTTCTTCTAGACGAAAGTTTTCTTTTGTTGGTGCACCGTGGGGACGTGACGCGAGTACGATTCTGCGATTTGTTGCGTTAGTCATATTTATCTCACTTATTGATTAGACCGGTCGTCTAGTTTTGATTTCAAAATATCCCGCTCATAGAGCGGGAAGGTGTATTGTGCAATCACAGGAGTTATTACCAACTGTGAAACACATGTAGGGTGTTCATCTTACTTTTACGCTACCTACTATGGGCAAGTTCGCGTGTTTTGCAGTAGATGTTGAGTATAGGTCAGACTTTGCGTTAATGCTGCCTGATCTTGATACAGTTTGTTCAGCAAGCTTGCGCCGTTCCAAAGGTAGTATATCTGCCTTGCCAATAAAGCACTGTCACCATTTGGGATAGAGCCATCTTGAATGCCTACGTCAATGCAATCCGCCATTGCTTGAATGGTTTTGTCTGCACCTTGGCGTAACGCTAGACGCATGGACTCTGAGAGATCGGAGACTTCCGCACTTAACTTGACCAACAAACATTTGTTCGCATTACATACGTCGTCTTCTACTTTGACCATTTCTTCAAAGTAGCTCATTAGGCGTTGGTAGCCATTCAGATCGGTATTGGTAAAGCGTGCGTTTAAACGCTCAAAATACTTAGTAAAGTAGTCTTGAATCATCGCTTCACCAAATTGTTCTTTGGATTTGAAGTAATGATAAAACGAGCCTTTCGGCACCGCGGCCTTTTTTAAAAGCTCTGAAAGGCCAACACTCGTAAACCCTCGGTTTACGATTAACTCGTATCCGACGTCGAGAATATGTTGGCGTGTGTCGTTCGTCTTTGCGTTCATGAAGCGTACTATAGAATGAATTAGACCAGTCGTCTAGTGTTTGTTGTGGGTTATTTGATTAGCTCGTACTCAATCACAAATAGCGTGTCGGTATTTGGGTAGATTTCTCGAATTAACTGCTTGAGTTTTGGTAGTTCGATGGCTTCTTGTTCAGCATGAAACTCATTGATATCTTCAAAGTTGAGTGGTTCTACAGAGCGTATTTTGATGTTGCAGACTTTACGATCCGTCTCTAGGGTAAAAACTTCGACCTCTGTATTTGGAACGTAGTGATTTTCTGATTCATCTCGAATCGTAATCGTTTTTTTGCCTGATGTGATCAACGGGGTTAAGAATTCAAAAAAGGTAATCTTGGTTGGGTGGGATGACATGATGTACTCGTTAGTCTGATTGTTTGGCGTAATTATATACCCAAATAACCTTGAGGTGCTTATTTCAAGAGAACGAGCGAGTGCGTAGGACGCGAATCAACTTGGCACTAAAGTAACCCGAGATAATGCCTATCCAGTTGGTACTGAGATCATCAAAACTAAATGAGCGACTTGGAATAAAAAGTTGGCTTATTTCTTCCATTGAAACGATAGCCAACAGCAGTAGCAAAAGGCGGATGCCAAAGACGTCGGCTTTACTTGAGCTTACCAAAGAGGGGAAGGTGAAGACCGATAAAAAGCCGATCAATAAACTGAAGGTAAAGTGAAGCGTACTCGATCCACCTAAGTAGGTTTCCATTTGCAGGTAAGTGGCATGGTGTAAGTCAGAGCTTTTCCATAAAGAGAGTGAAGCCGTAAGCACCAGAACGAAAACAAAACTCATCCGTGTCAATATTGAAACCATAATTAACCTATTGGAAAGAAGCCTAAGTAACGTTTTACAAAGTACAATGCTGCTAGATTCTG
The DNA here is from genome assembly GCF_043995865.1 of Vibrio sp. D3. Lineage (NCBI taxonomy): Bacteria > Pseudomonadati > Pseudomonadota > Gammaproteobacteria > Vibrionales > Vibrionaceae > Vibrio > Vibrio sp. D3. The sequence continues at coordinate 1,582,606 of NZ_CP171886.1, forward strand.
AATTGCCATGCCAATTGCCATCGCCCATGCTGCACCAATAACACCGAACGTTTGGCAAAGCGCAATGAGCAAGCAGATAGAGATTGTGCCGGAGGAAATTGTAATGTATTTCATGGTTCTTTCGTGACCGCTCATGAGTAATAAAAACCCTACAGAGCCAGTCGCAACATTGACTAACTGCCCTAAAGACAGGACGACTAACAGTGGCGCAGCAGCAAGAAACTCTTCACCAAAAAACCGCATCACAAACTCTGGGAATAGAGTGCAAATAATCACGGGCACAATGGCCAAACCAACGTTGGCTCGGCAAGCTAAACGGCTCAGGCTTTGCAGTTTGATCATTTGGCGTTCTTTGTAGAGAGAGGCAAACATAGGGGCGACCACAAAGTTAATGGTAATCAGCACAAAGCCAATCAGTAGTGATGTACGTTGAGCTGCAGCTAATAAACCGAGTTCCGCTGTTGAGATAAAAAAGCCCGCAATGACAAGGCTTCCCCATTGAAGAACGTTCGTGAAGATACTGCCAATCCAGACTTGCTTGGCAGAAGCGACCATTTTTTTGTTTGGTACGAAAGCCGATGTCTGATACTGACCTGAACCTAGCCAATTAACACTGGATATTACCGCGACGCTCATACTCGCCAGAAGCAGTGCGGTCATCAGATTGTTGATATTTTGCTGACCGATATAGTCCAAGCCAAAGACAAAAAAGACCATCAATATACTCACGCCAAGCTGTAAAGCAAACAGTGATGACACGACCTTTCTACATGCTTGAAGCACACGACTGTTGGTCTGTGCAAGCACCAAAAACGGTATGCAGAACAAGCCTAAAGTAATCGCATGCATTGGCGATTGGGTCTGATTTAGCTGTTCAGGAAACAGATTAAATCCTACCAACAAAACGGCAATGGCTAGCAAGCAAAACGCCATACTTCGATAAAGTGCCGTTTTATAGTTGTGGCTTTGTTGAAGTGTCTCTTTGTTGTTAAAGGCGATCGCATTGTAGCGAACTAATGAGACATCAAAACCTAGCTGAGAAACGATCGCGAGTAGTGAGACTAGGTTGAATAAAAAGAAAAATTGACCGGAAGTCGAAGCGTCACTGGCCTTCGATACAATCAGTGTCAGTAAAAAAGCAAATAGCGCACTCAACACACGCGTGATTGCGGTTTTCAATCCAGTAGATAGCAAGCTTTTTTTACCGCTGGGCATCAACAGTAATTTTTGTTGAATAGTGTGAAACATAGAGGTATTTAACCGTAAATATTATTGAGTGCGAGGCGCTGTTTTTCTTCACTGAAGGCGTCGTTTAACGCTGTTGTATATTGGCAAAAATCGATTTCATCATAATGATTGACACAGTACGCGATCTGCTTGGCCATTTCTTCAGGTGTTAGCGCTAAAAATGGGTAGTTGAGATCTTTGGTCGCGCCGATAGTTCGAATTACCATAGGAAGGTGTAATTTGGCTGCTTCTAGAATAGTTAACGGCATCCCTTCCCATGCTGCAGTATGTAAGTAAAGGTCTGAACCCTTGAGCTTTTTAACCACTTCATCACGAGGCAACATGCCAGTCACATCCACATTTTCTGTACGCAATTTTTGTTCGAGTGTGTGGTCACCGCCACCTATCCAAGTGATATCTAATGGGCAGTTAAGCGCATATCGATTAAGGTGTTGCAATGTGTCGATGAGAAATTGCGGATCCTTTTGGGGCGCGACACGACCAAGCACAACAAGTCGCAGCGCTTCTTGTCTGTTTCGCAATAAACGCTCTTCACTTTGATAGGACACGTAGTTGTTGAGCAGTTCAGCACGTTTCGCGCCAATACTAATCGCCAAGTCACATTCTCGTTGGCTACAGCCTGCCACCACATCAATTTTGCTTAGTTTTACTTTCTCTAGCGCTCTATAGAGCTGGCGCGCGAATTCGGAGATATCTTCACGTTCGAAAGCATAACAGTGCGGCGTATAAACCAAGCGTGCCTTACCAAGCTGTAGAAATCGGCCGAGAAATCCCGCTTTACTCGAGTGCAAATGCACGACGTCGGGAGCAAGTGATGCAATCATGTGGTTTGCATCGCGAACAAATTGAAGTAAGCCGCCTTCCACCCATTTGGTCTGTGTGAAAATATGATGGTTGTTTTCATTGGTTAAGTCGTTTTCTCGAGCTCTGGCTAGCAAGAAATGTTGATAGGGTTCGTCTCGAGAGGAGTGAGCATAACTATAGAGGGCGGTTTGAACGCCACCTCCGAAGGCTTCTGTAATATGGAGCACTTTTTTCATGATGATTTTGTTCCTGGTGTCTGCATCCATTTATGTTTGAAAGCATCACGCTCTTGTTCTGAATAAACGTGGCGATATAAGGGAAGATCGTACATATAGAACAGCTTTGAAAAGTCGTAGTGATGCTTAAAGTGCTGGTGGATATTGGAGTACCACTTGTTTTTCGCTTCATTGCTGTTTTTCAGCACGAAGTCTTGCAGCCCGAGAAACTCACCAATTTCTTTATCGAGAGAGCTGAGCTTTTCGCATTTGATTAGCATGACGTTGGCTTGCTCGTTCTTGAATGTGAAGAAAGGTTGAGTGTTGTCCAGTTCTTGGCGCATCACATCGATATTGAAATTACGCTTTAACTCGTTGTCGAACCAGTTCGCAAAATAGTTGAGATTGATATAGTTATCGAAACAATGTTCGAGGTGCTGATACGTGACTGCCATATCTCGGTGAATTGCATCATTCTTTTTGCCTTCGATAAATTGCAAATGGAGGTCTTGAAAGAAACGAGAAAAGACAGTTGCGATTGGATCACGGACCAGTGTGACGATTTTGATCTGTTCGCGTTTTTGTAAGATACGTTTTCGTTGCTTGAGCACTAAGCGGTAGAGCGCACGGTTTTTGAAATCGAAAAATTTACTCACGTCTTTTTTATTGTGATACATGTGAAATTCTTCGTGATCATCAAAGGTGTGGATGTGATAGCTTGGGATATTTCTTTCTCCCAGCGTGTGCTCAATTGACGATGAGCCAACTTTGCCCATTTGGTAAACTAAAACAAAATTGTCAGCTTGGAGTTCTCGGTTCTTTTCAAATTGTCGAGAGATTGAATACTTCATCTATCCTATCCTTGATTATTCAAATTCGTGGTGATGGTTTACCGGAAAAGTATGAGCAATGGTGTTGACCTTTGACTCGCGGCTCATGCTTATCATGACGGGTAATAAGAGTATTAAAATGATGGTGGTATTTACCGCAACGAAGAACACCATGATGAGGGCGTATATCGCGAGTAAGAGGCTTTTCCTGTTGTCATTGAGACTACGGAAGCAAAAGCGAATAAAAAGAAAATAACCACCAAATAATAGGGCGATACCGAGCAACCCGTATTCAATTGCGGTATCTAACACAAAGTTGTGGGTGTAGATCGCCAGCTCATCATAGTTAAAGTAACTGATCATAAAGTTGGGCAGCATCTTCGCGCCGACACCTAAAATAGGGTGTTGAAGTAAAATATCTAACCCATTGGCAAGTAAGAGTTTTCTATGAAGGTTCGACACCCAGCGAGCTTCACTTTGGTTGGCAAATAAGACGTCTTCTTGGGTTATTTCCAATGTGTCTGCTAACGTTTCAAACCCAACATAGAGTGTAGTTGCGACGGCAGTGAACACCATAAAGCTTAAGGCCAATAAAATGGTCCACGTATACGTTTCATTAAGCGATTTTCTCATCAGGTTTTTTACGAGCAGCTGGTCAAAGAAGAAAAGCAGACAAAAACCAAGTAGTGCTTTTCTTTCTTGCGACAACACCAGTAATACCAAAGCAACGAGCATCAAAAGGTGGAAAGCGCGAATTTTATCCCGATAAAGGTACAGTAGTGAGCAAAGTATACCGAACCCGTATTTACTTACCCCGAGTAACTTAAACCCGCTTTGATAGCCTTGAGCAAAGTGCCATAAGGCAACGAGCGTACAGATGAAAAACAGCAGATAAGTGAAATAAACCATTACCCATTCATCATCAAACACGCCATAGGCGTACATTAGGCTAAGCAAGCAGAGAATCGCCAGCCATTGCACGGTTTCTATAACTAGCGGCATTAGGGGGACGCGATTTAGCAGGCCATTTAAGAACACATACCCAGTGAACAATACGAGGAACCCCATGCAGGGATGCATGAGTTTTTCAGCTTTTCCTTCCAATACCACTAACGCTGTAAAACCAATGGACAAAAGACTTACGATGTCTGATGGTGCTAGTGCTATTCCTCCAGCACGAAACTTCATAGGAATAAAGAACAATGCTAATAGGCATGCTGCAAACCATGAGGCTCGATGGCTCGATGGCGCGGAGCTATTTGTTGGTGCAAAGCTGCTGGTAGATTCCATAGTAACCTTCACGAAATTTATCGATGGTGTAGAGAGAGGCCCTATTGACTGAGTATTGACTTGCAGCGTCATACCGCTCAACACTTTCACACAGCTGGAGCACTTTCTGGCTCAGCTCATTTGAGTTACCAACCTGAAATAAATATTCGGCACGTCCGGTGACGTCATCCAAACCGGGTACGTCCGATGATAATACGGGTAAGCCTGCTGCCATGGCCTCAACCGCCGCCAAGCCAAAGCCTTCGACATGCGATGATTGCACGTAAATGTCCATGTCGTTCAAAAACGCTGGAACATCAGAAACTACCCCATGAAAGTGAACACGTTGCGTGACGTTGAGCTTTGTTGCCAATGCTTGCAGTGGCGATTTTTTTTCGCCATCTCCAGCAAGATGGAGCTCGTATCGTCTTGGTAAATGGACAAGTGCTTGGATAAGCGTTTCATGATCTTTATGTTGGTGAAGTCGGCCCACCATGCCAATCTTGATGACTGGTTTGTCGATCAGGTGGCTGGCGCACTTCGGCATCATAGGAAACCTTTTTAAATCAACGCCATTGTGCACCACGTGATATTTATGTTGGTAGCGAGGCATGAACTTCACCAGTTCATCTTGTACTTTTTCACTAATACTGACCGTCAAGTCGTGGCCCCAATACAAGACATATTCCATGAACTTAAACAACGGATAGTCACGTCGACGGTTGTAAGAGCAGTGCTCAGTCTGGATTCGTTTTTTACCTACCGCCAATAGCGCTAGATAAATGGAAGGGTAGAGGTGCCCGTGAACGACATGCGGCCAACGTAGCAAACAGTATTTCTCACTCAATGACAAAGTGCGCCAGTTAAAACACTCTATCCCTTGGGCGGATAGCGTTGGTAAGTAATCATTTTCATCACACAAGACCAAAATTTTGATTTCGTATTCAGGCTTATGTTCTAAAACAAGGTCGACTAAGAACTTCTGAGCACCGCCGTTCTGAGAAAGATCATTAATAATATGTAGAATCTTGGTTTTCATGATTAATTGGTCAGATATTGCTGTTTAAGGTCGGTGATTTCTGCATTTGAGAAAAAGTGCTTCGTCAATTTAGAATTCAGCATTTCTTCAACGTACTCGGGTGTAGGTTGAAATTGCGTTTTGAATTCTTTCATTAGTGGCGAGTACCATTTGTTGTCTGACTGATTTTCATAAACGACATCCACGGGGTAACCTAAAAAGCCTTCGACTGCGGAGTTAGCCTGCTTTAGCTTGTCACTTCGAATGACCAACAGTGAAAAGTTATTGTTATGGTATGTCTGATAGCCTACTTCGTGATTAAAAGGTTCGTTAAACACATCAATCCCTGTTAGTTGTTTGATTTCGTTGTCAAACCACTGCAGCGCATATTGATGATTCATGTGCTTATCAAATGCCTCTTGGAGTAACTGCGGACGTTCGGTACGTATTGCGCTGTCATCCTTTAGATATTTGTCCGCCATCCAAAAAGGAAGTGCTTGAAAGAACATTGAGACATTTCGTCCGATCGGTTCACGCACCAGCGAGATGATTCGAACTTTTTTCTTGCGCTTTAACATGTGGCTCATCGTTATACGCTTTAGTTGTCGCTTTAACGCATTGATCTGAGGCTTATGCAATTGCGCTCTAACGGGAGATATTTGTTTTTGCGCATCGACGGTCATAAGGTCGTGCAAGTGAATCGAGTTAGGAATGGAATGCTCTAATGCACTCGAACCTACTTTGCCCATTTGATAGATCAATACCGGCTGTTCTTCGCTTTTCAAGGTTTGGTACCAAGATAGGTTTACGTTAGTAGGCGTATTTCTGGACATAAAGCGTCTCTCCTTCCTTGGCCTTGGCTTGTGTGATTAAGACGCCAAGAGATGGAACTGAGTGTTGTATTTGTTTAGATAACGCAAGGTTAACCAGTGATGATTTTGTTGATTCTGAGCGAATGACGGTAATCAGACCATTGGCATATTGACCAAGAATAAGTGCGTCACTCACTGACAGTAGGGGCGGTGTATCGATAATGATCCGGTCATACTTATTTTGAAAATGTTCGAGCAACTTTTTAAAGCGATCAGAAGCCAGTAATTCCTGTGGGTTTGGCGGAATTAGGCCGGCCGATAATACATCTAAGTTGGCTTCTTTTATATGTGTAACACAATCTTTGATTGGCGTATCCATCGTCAGGATATGCGTTAAGCCAGGGCTTGATTCAGCAATACCGAATCGCTTTGCGATGGAAGGTCGACGTAAATCGCAGTCGATGATCAATACCTTTTCCATTTTTGAAAACGACACCGCCATATTGATACTGGTTGATGTTTTTCCTTCTTCTGGAATAGCAGAGGTAAAGGGCAATATCTTTTGCTTCGTGTTGGTTAATCTGAGCAGAAGCGAGGTTCTGACCGAGCGGCAAGCTTCACTAAATAGCTTTTCTTCATCATCTAAATACGCGGTATAACTGACGCCGTTTTTACGCAAATTGCGTTTTTTGACCATAGGAATCACACCTAAACACGTAACACCAAGTTTTTCCTGCACATCGGCTGTGCTTCGGATAACTTCTCGCATCGTTTCTAAGATGATGACCAGAGCGCAAGCAATGGCAAAGCCAAAAAAGGTGGCAATCAGTACCAGTTTGATTCGTTGTGGTGCCACCGGGAATAGAGGAATGATGGCTTTATCAGTAAAGCGAGCCGTGACATTCTTGTAGTCGCTGGTGGCGTTGGTCTCTTTCTCACGATTTAAGAACGCTTCATAGAGTGCCTTATTGGATTCAACCTCGCGTTTTAACTGTTCGTAACGCGCTTTTTGTGACCCTAACGATTGGAAGTCTGACTTTTTGTTATCGAGTTCTGCTCGAAGCATGTCCTCTTGCGCTTTTGCAGCAAGAAGGTCTTGTTGCTTACTGAAGGAAATGTCACGGATGAGTTGCTGGGTTCTTGATTGAATTTCAGCAAGCTGTGCTTTCGCCTGAATCATTCGATCATGCTTAGGTCCGTAGCGCTGTGCCAGTTCAGAGAGATTTTTGGCTGCCTGTGCTTCCGACAATTTTAGATCGCGGATTTGCGCTTGATTAGCGAATTCATCAATTGACAGCAAGCTGTCTAAACTTTGTGAGGATTTACGTCTTAACAGTTGGATTAACGTCTGTGCTTCAATACGCTTATTAACAGCGACATTTAGCTTTCGAGTGAGTTCTTCTAGCTCATTTGCGTAAATTTCATCAATACCGTTTATATCGATCAACCCTTCTTTTAACAAGAACTCTTGCAGCGCTTGCTCAGAGTTACGTAATCGCTCCTCCAATTTTTGTGAGTTATTTGTCAACCAAGTAGCCGCATTTTGTGTAACGACCAATTTGGCTTCAAAATTTGCGTCAATGTAGGCTTGGCCGACCGCGTTAGCGATTGTCGTAGCAAGCTTAGGATCGGTAGAACGAAAGCGAATTCTGACTAATTGGGTGTTACGTACTGGCTCAATATCGAGTTTACTTCTGAAAGCTTGAAGTGCCTGATAATAGGACTCTGAAAACTGGGCAGTTTCTTTTGGGCTTGGAGCCACATTCAGTAGGTCTTGAACAAAAGTGATCGACTTTATTTGGTCGATCTTTTGATTTAATCCACCTGAGCGTGTGAACTCCGGTAGTTGAGTTAGGTTCAGCTCTCTAATGACCTTATCTGCAATATGATTCGATTTTAAAATAGCGATTTGCGTTTGAAAGTACTCTTTTTTTGTTGTGTCGACACCATATACTTCCTCGATTGAAAGGGCACTTTTTTGCTCTTCTTGGATGAGTAGCGTTGCTGTAGCTTGGTATATCGATGCTTTGGAGTAGATATACCAAGTACAAGTTAATGAAAACAGAAGCGTGAAAGCTGCGATGCTTAGCCAATTCTTTTTAATCGCTTTAAAGTGATGACCAAAACGAATCAGTTCTACTTTGTTCATCTGGAGATTATTTGGATGAGTCCCGTTCATTTGATTCCCTGTCACTTAAAAGAAGCTCTGGTCAATAAATACAATGTCACCAGGTTCAACGTTGCGGTGCATACTGACACCCTCTATCGTTTGACCCGTTTTATGTTTGGTGAGGTTAATGCCTTTGCGTGAGGCTCGGTCGGTCAAGCCACCCGCTAAAGCGATGGCCTTCTCTATGGTTAACCCTGGACGGTACTCAAATCCACCTGGTTTCCTGACTTCGCCATTAACGTAAAACAGACGAAAGTTATTGATAGTGACCATCACTTTTGGGTTGATGAGATAATCGCCTTTTAAGCCCGTTTCTATTTCGTACTTGAGTTGTTTCGGTGTTTTTTTGATTGCTTTGATTCGGCCAAGGTAGGGGTAATCAAAATAGCCATCTGACGTTATTAGAATATTTTTAATCGTAAGATCTTCTTCACCATAGACCTGCACGGAAATGGTATCGCCAGTATCGAGTAAGTAATCTTCCTCGTTTGAGTCAGCGTTTACCAAGGTGCTAAATAGCAATAACGCGACGCTCATGAATGTGATGAATGACTTCATTAATAATCCTTGTTACAGAGAAAACTGTGCGCTTAAAGTCCAAATGTTCTGTTCGAAGCTATAACCTGGTCGGTTAGAGGTTTTATCTTGGTATTGCCAGTCGGCTTGCAGCTGTATCCAGCGTTTAATTTGATAATCGATACCAAAAGATAGGGTGTAGCGATCGTCGTTTCTGGAGATTCCCGTGTAATCATCTTGTTGATAAATAGCACCTAAGCGAGTTGCAAGGTAACTATTCCAATCGTGCTTGAGGTTCAGTCGATAACGAGTTTGTAGGTTGTAATCACCATCTTGATCTGGGTTAACTGCCGCTTGAGTGGTTTTCACGCTGACTAGAGTTTGTTCTTGAGGCAGCCATTCAAAGCCGATATCCCAACTGAAGCCTTTAAATGTCTCTCGTTGAGCGCTGTCAAAATCTTTGATTTGATAACCGAGTCGAGCGATGCCTTTGGTTTTTCCCGTTACTTCCCATTCGGCACCGGTGTAATAGAAACTGGTGTTGTTATCTTTGGATGGTTGCGCAGAATTTCGGTGCTGATAGTCGGTTACTATTTGTTTTGTCCCAACCAACCAATAGGTTCTTGGCGTCGCCCTTAAATAGAATTCCAAGTGTGCATTGGGAGCTCGAAAATCGTTGTATTTCGTTTTAGCGTTTGGGCGCCCAGGTAATCCGTCACGGTAGTTTTGATAGGTTTTATCACTGTAGCCTAAACCGAATTCGAGTCTGCCTTTTGCACCGTTAGAGCCAAAGACATAATTGGTTTTGATATCGTTACGGTTGAACTCAATTGGTGAGTCTATTGCGCTACCATTACCTTCGGTAATGTCTTCCCCTCTAATTTCATGCTGGGCGCGAAAACGATAATCAACCACTAAACGATGACGATGATTGAACTCAAAAAAGTTGGAAAACTGAAAGGTATGATCGTCGAAGTCGTTGCGGTCATCGGATGAAAAACCTGCTTTCAACTTGTACAAAATATCTGCGCGATAGCGATTCCTTTCTATACGTGCTAATAAGCTTGGCTCTATACCCCAAATATTGACCGATTCTACATTGCCGGATTCCTCCGCTTTGTTGATGTTGTCATCGCCCTCGTAGAAAGTTCTTACGAGGGGAATAAACTCAATGCCAGACTCGGTTTGGTAAGCCATCGGTTCTGCGAGTAAGCCAGTTGAAAACAGACTCAATGCTATTGCCATTGTCAGTTTCTTCATAGTCTCAACCTTAGTAAGCGTTAGCACCAGTGAACCCTTTGAAAACGGTCATGAAGATGATTTTGATGTCCATCCAAACAGACCAGTGGTGGATGTAATCCAAATCAAACTCGACTCTCTTTTCCATTTTTTCTAAGGTGTCTGTTTCGCCGCGATAGCCATTAATTTGCGCCCAGCCAGTAATGCCCGGTTTTACTTTGTGACGTAGCATGTAGCGGTCAACAATCTGGCGATACTCTTCATTGTGCGCCACGGCATGAGGGCGTGGACCAACAATAGACATGGTCCCTTGCAGTACATTGATAAATTGAGGCAGTTCGTCCAAAGAGGTGCGACGCAGAAAACCACCAAAAGGCGTAATGCGTGGGTCGTTCTTTGTCGCCTGTTTCACGTGAGGGCCTTGATCCATAGTGGTCATTGAACGGAATTTCCATACTTCAATCTTGCGTCCATCGAGACCGTAACGATGCTGTTTAAAAATGACCGGACCTTTAGAGGTCAGCTTAATGCCAATCGCAATGGCGAGCAGGACTGGAGAGATCAAGGCTAAAATAATGCTCGAAAACAAAATGTCTTCAAACCGTTTTACCCAGGAAGAAATTCCAGCAAATGGCGTATCAGATACGCTGAGCGTTTGAACTTGGCCGATTTGCGCCCAACGAGAATGCAAAAGGTTATAGGTAAAGAAGTCGGGAATCAGATACGTATTTGCGGTGGTGTCTGAGAATTGGTTAAGAAGCGATGCAATACGTTCTTTTGCGTGCATTGGCATTGCGATGTAGACGTAATCCACTTCCCCTTTCTTGGCTCGCTCAAGAGCGTGGTCAACTGCCCCTTTAATAGGGTAAGCAGAATTTGGCAACCTGTCGGAAGAACGCTCATCGTAAAAGCCATCAAAAAGTACACCGTGTTCAGTGTGGTTTTGAATTTCGTTAGCAAGGGTAATGCCGTGAGGAGTTTGGCCGATGATGATCGCAGTACGAGTGTTGAATCCTTTTTTTCTTAAATAGGCTAATCCGGTACGGAATGTCACTCGCCATGCCAAAAGTAGAGCGGGCGTAATCGCAAACCACAATGCCAGAATAGTGTTATCAAATAAGTCATAGACTTCCGAAAAATACAGAACAATAAAGATAAGCGCGGAAGTTACTGCCCAGGCCACACAGACAATAATCATCTGCTCTTTAAACGAACTGGTTCGCCAAGAGCGGTACAGATTGCCGCTTTCTGCCATAAATAGAAAGGAGATGCCTCCAACAAAAGCCAGTATGACGTAATCTTTCCCCATCGCAGTATTCATGTCTTTGAACACTAAAAGCAGCATAAAAGAGACGATGACAGCAAGATCTGAGATGCGATATAAAAAAGCGAACTCCACCTCGTGAGAGCGGATAAGTCCTTTTTGTTTCATGACTCAGTTTCCCTTCTTACACGCTACCGCCCTTGGGTGTCTCCCCCCAATTGCCGTGTCGTGAGCGTTATTAGTAGTTGGTGAACAGAGCATTCTGTTGAATGCTTCTGAGTTTTTTGTCACGTGTAATTTCGTTGATAAGTGTAAAAATTTGCGTTGTTGAGGTAAGTGGAAATAAGAATGAAATTTAGACCTTTGGCTAAGTTTGGCGGGTTAGGAAAAAGCTGGTACTTACTCATGAGGGATGAGGAAAAGTATTAAAAATGAAGTATCAGTACAAAGACAATGGTTTATGTGAAGGTAGAAGAAACGGGTGATCTTATTCGTTAACGATTAATGATTTAGTATCGAATTACTTATATTTATTAGGATAAAAAAATCCCTCTCAAGTGAGAGGGATTTATTGTGAATCAGGACGAATGAATTATTCGACTTCTACGCCGTTTTCTTTGTATAGGCGGCGGCATGCACGACCATCACTGTGGAACAGGTGACAACGGTGTGCTGGAATACCAATCTCGATTTTATCGCCGGTATCGACTGCGAGAGTGTCAGGCTGACGGAAAATAACGTCCGCGTCCGCACCTTCTAGGTTTAGGTATACTTGAGTTTCGTTACCTAGCTTCTCAACAATCATCACTTCACCGTGAATGCTTGCATCAGCTTCAGAAGCGGATAATAGGTGCTCAGGGCGAATGCCTAAAGACATGCGGTCGCCACGGTTAACCGTCGTGCCATCCACTGGAATCCAGAAAGATACGCCATTAGATAGTTGAACTTTGACGCGCTCTGCTTCTACTTCATCAATGAATACGCTCATGAAGTTCATTTTCGGAGAACCGATAAAGCCTGCTACAAAGCGGTTTTGTGGGTAATGGTAAAGTTCAAGTGGCTTACCAACTTGCGATACATAACCGCCGTCTAGTACAACGATTTTATCTGCCATTGTCATTGCTTCCACCTGATCGTGTGTTACGTAGATCATGGTACAACCAAGTTGACGTTGTAGCTTAGTGATTTGCGCACGCATGTTTACACGCAGTGCGGCATCCAAGTTTGATAGTGGTTCATCCAGAAGGAATACATTAGGTTGCGATACCAGTGTTCGACCGATAGCCACACGTTGACGCTGACCACCTGAAAGCGCTTTTGGTTGGCGTTCAAGTAAGTGACCCAATTGTAGAATTTCTGCAGCTTGCTCAACACGTTTGTCGATTTCTGCTTTGTCTGCTTTTGCTAATTTTAAGCCAAATGACATGTTGTCATATAAGTTAAGGTGTGGGTAAAGAGCGTAAGACTGGAATACCATACCAACACCACGTTTGGATGGTTCGACGTCATTCATGCGCTGGTCACCAATATACAAATCACCTGAAGTAATGTCTTCAAGACCGGCAATACAACGTAAAAGGGTAGATTTACCACAACCTGATGGACCTACGAAAACAACAAATTCACCTTCGTTGATTGTTAGGTCTACGTTCTTAGAAATCAGTACGTCGCCATACGCTTTACAAACATTTTTTAACGTGACACTCGCCATGTAGCTCGTCCTCGATCAATTTTTTATTATTCACCGCTCATCATTATATGAATTATCTAGCGAGCAGTAACAGTAGGAATCGGTAAGTTATTGCGGTTGGTAAGAAAAGTAGGGTAGCACTTCAATAAAATGTCCTGAATAGAAGTGCTACCCATCATAGCCAAGTACGAGTTTCTCTCCCCCACATTATTCGTGTTGTCTCCCCCGTGAAATAATTACCACAAACAACACCAATAATGACATTCCACTCGTCTGGCAATGCAAAACCAGCAAATCTTTTTCCTAATACGTAGGCACTGCTGGGAAAGGGTTCTTACCATCCACTCTTGGATGACTGAAGTTTGTAAGATTGTGCGAGGTGCGACATCCTCCTAATAGAAATAATTGTAGGGGGAGTAGGTAGGGAGGAGTAAAAAAGGAGGAGGAATAAAGCAGTTGGTCGGAAATCACATTATTGCTCCACCTAAAGTTGAAACCGATCACAGGAAGTGTCCGTTTTGTGATTTGAGTCTCTTACCCTTGGCGATTTAGATCACGAAAATACGTCATAATTGTAAGGGCGTAGGGATTAGGAGGATGAGACATATTGGATTATTTCAGATGATATATGTCGAAATACGGCTGAACCTCAATGGACTAGCCCTACATCAAAAATATAAAAAGGATACGAACATGAAAAAGTTAAGCGCTGTAGCACTAGGTACTCTTGTTGCTTTGGGTTCTTTTGGTGCTAATGCTGCCATCGAAGAAGGACAACTTACTATCTGGATCAACGGCGACAAAGGTTACAACGGCCTTGCTGAAGTTGGTAAAAAATTCGAAGAAGACACTGGCATTAAAGTGACAGTGGCTCACCCAGATGGCCTTCAAGACAAATTCCCTCAAACTGCAGCGACTGGTGACGGTCCTGACATCGTATTCTGGGCTCACGACCGTTTCGGTGGTTACGCAGAAGCTGGCCTGCTAGCAGAAATTAAACCTTCTAAGAACATTCAAGAAGGTATTGTTGATTTCGCTTGGGATGCTGTACGTTACGACGGCAAATTGATCGGCTACCCAGTTGCGGTTGAGTCTCTATCTCTAATCTACAACAAAGACCTAGTTCCAAACCCACCGAAGTCTTGGGAAGAAGTTGCAGCGCTAGATGCAAAACTTAAAAAAGACGGCAAGTCTGCAATCATGTGGAACCTAAAAGAACCGTACTTCACTTGGCCACTAATGGCTGCTGATGGCGGCTACGCGTTCAAATACACTTCTGAAGGTTACGATGTTAAAGACGCTGGTATCGCGAAAGAAGGCGTTAAAGACGCGATGAGCTTCGTAAAAGGCTTGGTAGACAAAGGCGTAATCTCTGCAGATATGGACTACTCAGTATCTGAGTCTGCATTCAACCAAGGCAAGACAGCGATGACGATCAACGGTCCATGGTCTTGGGGCAACATCGAGAAGTCTGGCGTTAACTACGGCGTGACTACGCTACCTAAGTTCCAAGGTCAATCTTCTAAGCCATTCGTTGGTGTTCTAACGGCTGGTATCAGCACTGCGTCTCCAAACAAAGACCTAGCGGTTGAGTTCATTGAGAACTACCTACTAACAAACGACGGCCTACGTATGGTTAACAACGATAAGCCTCTAGGTGCGGTAGCGCTTAACTCGTTCCAACGTGAACTAGATTCAGATACTCGTATCGCTGCGACAATGGACAACGCGATGAACGGCGAAATTATGCCAAACATTCCTCAAATGAACGCATTCTGGGGCGCGGCTAAGAACGCAATCATCAACGTAGTTGATGGTCGTCAAACTGTCGATGCAGCATTGGCAGACGCAGAAAAACAAATGACTAAATAATTAAGTAAGACCTTTTTAAGGAGGAGGCAACTCCTCCTTACTTTTCTATATTTATTCTATATTCGCTAGCAGGTTCCCTATGCAGTCAGTTCAAGGTACAAATGCTATGACAGCACCAGAAGCCAGCCTTCCGAGCAGCAAAAAAGTGTTCATGAAATGGTCACTTTTAGGCACAGTCGGCATTATCAATGGCTACGCAACAATCCTTATGTATTCACGCGGTGAGATTGCGTTTGCACTACTTACGATCATTCTTACCGCTTTAGCGTTGTTCATCTTTGGTAGTAAAAAGACGTACGCACACCGTTACATCTACCCTGGTATCGCAGGGATGATCCTTTTCATTCTTTTCCCTCTGGCGTACACCATAGGTTTGGCGTTTACCAACTACAGCGCGAAAAACCAACTCTCTTTTGATCGTGCGCAGAGCGTACTTTTGGACAGAACTTATCAAAGTGGTGATAGCTACCCGTTCACTTTATATAAAACGGATCAAGGACATCAGCTTGTGGTTGAAAAAGATGGTGAGCTACTTGCTACGCCCACTTTTCAGCTAGATAGCCTTTCAGCATCGGATCTTGACCTATCGCCAATTGAAGAAGCTACGGGCGAGAAAGAATCAATCAAGACGATTGTTAAGAGCCGTAATACGTTGAGCAGTGTTGATTTGCATCTGCCGAGCGGTGAAGACATCCGCATGAGCGGGTTACGTAAGTTTGCGGCAGTTGTGCCTTTGTACACGCTGCAAGAAGACGGCGAAACGCTTTACAACAACCGTACTGAAGAGACGTTACGTCCAAATATGGAAGTAGGTTACTACCAACCTGTCGATGAAAACGGTCAGTTTGTTGGTAGCACAGTGTCTCCTGGCTTTGTGGTGAACATTGGCACACACAACTTTGAGCGTGTGTGGAAAGATGATGGCATCAAAGAGCCGTTTATCAGTATCTTTATCTGGACGATTGTGTTCTCGGCACTCACCGTACTATTTACGCTTGTAATTGGTCTTGTTCTAGCAAGTGTTGTTCAGTGGGAAGCATTAAAAGGCCGCTCGGTTTACCGACTCTTACTGATTCTGCCTTATGCGGTACCGGCGTTTATTTCTATCTTGATCTTTAAAGGTTTGTTTAACCAAAGCTTTGGTGAGATCAACATGCTTCTGGAAGGTTTGTTCGGTATTAGCCCAGCTTGGTTCTCAGACCCATTCATGGCGAAAACCATGATTCTGATTGTGAACACGTGGCTTGGTTTCCCTTACATGATGATTCTATGTATGGGTCTACTAAAAGCGATTCCTGATGATTTATATGAAGCGTCAGCAATTGATGGTGCGAACTTTATTACTAACTTTACTCGTATCACGCTACCAATGATGTTGAAGCCGTTAACACCACTGTTGATTGCGAGCTTTGCCTTCAACTTCAACAACTTCGTGCTTATCCAGTTGTTGACAGGCGGTGGTCCAAACATGATTGGTACGTCAGAACCTGCGGGTTACACTGACCTATTGGTAAGTTACACCTACCGAATCGCATTCGAAGGTGCGGGCGGTCAAGACTTCGGTCTAGCAAGTGCAGTAGCAACACTTATCTTCCTATTGGTTGGCGCATTGGCACTTATCAACCTACGCGTAACTAAAGTAGCTCAGGACTAAGGAGAGATTACAATGGCAATGGTACAAGGTAAGTCATTAAAGTATCGTGTTTGGGCTACTCATATTGCGATGTGGGCATTCTTGGCACTGATTATTTTCCCTTTACTGATGATCATCGCGATTTCATTCCGTGAAGGTAACTTTGCAACGGGCAGCCTGATCCCAGACAACCCAACGCTTGATCACTGGAAATTGGCATTAGGTTTCTCGGTGACTAACCCAGACGGTACAGTTACACCGCCACCATTCCCAGTCATGACATGGCTGTGGAACTCAGTAAAAGTGGGTGGTATTTCTGCAATCCTAATCGTGGCGCTATCAACCACATCAGCTTATGCGTTTGCTCGTATGAAGTTCAAAGGTAAGAACACTATCCTAAAAGCGATGATGATCTTCCAAATGTTCCCTGCGGTATTGGCATTGGTTGCTCTATACGCGCTGTTCGACAAATTGGGTCAGTACATTCCTTTCCTTGGTTTGAACACGCACGGCGGCCTGATCTTCGCTTACTTAGGGGGTATCGCCCTGCACGTTTGGACGATTAAAGGCTACTTCGAAAGTATTGACTCTTCGTTAGAAGAAGCGGCGGCACTGGATGGTGCGACACCATGGCAAGCATTCCGTTTGGTATTGCTTCCTTTGTCTGTGCCAATCCTAGCGGTAGTATTCATCTTGTCGTTCATCATGGTAATTGGTGAAGTTCCTGTAGCATCACTACTACTTTCTGATGTAGACTCGTACACACTTGCAGTGGGTATGCAGCAATACCTATATCCACAAAACTACTTGTGGGGTGACTTTGCTGCAGCTGCTGTACTTTCAGCAGTGCCAATCACTGCCGTATTCTTACTTGCTCAACGCTGGTTGGTTGGTGGTCTAACCGCTGGTGGTGTGAAAGGATAATCTCTTGTGGTCTGAGATTGATAAGAATAACTAGAAAAGGGCGACCACATGGTCGCCCTTATACGTAGCACGGATATTACAATTTTGGTTTGGCCGCCGATCAGTAATATCTTGGCTTTTATTGGCGTTACGCATAGCTGGCTGTTAGCTTAGTTCCTTACGATTCAATCACTAACAGTTTTTTGTAACCATAACCTGAGTTTAGACTCAGGTTTTTTTATACCTGTTAAATACAGTTGTTCAATAAGCGGATAAAGATTAGCGGCTTTGCAATGGATTACACAGGGCTTGAGTAATGCCCTGCGTAGCACTTCACATAAATAACCTGAGTTCAGGTATCAGTAAAATTGAGGTAGGTAAGGATTAAAACTCTCGACTGGAGGGGGCACATCCAACGTATTGAAGCAGCGTGTATAAGCTTTCTTGCTGTAGTGCGACGCGACGAAATAAATTTGCAAAGGTGACATCACCGCCAAAGCAGGTTTGAATGTAATGGTTAATTTCTGTTTCGTTATACCCCTCGACGTACATGGTTCTTACCCACTGGTACTCGACCGCTTTTAAATTGGTCAACGTCTCTTCACTTAAGGTCGTTTCTTTTAGTCTCAAGATCCAAACTCTATCCAACTCCAAAATAGTGGATGGATTTAAGCAAAGCTAGGTGAAGGATTTATGACAGAGGAGGCCGAGTGTGAAGCAAATGGCAAAACCATGATGTTGCTCCACACTCTGGTTATAAGTAACGTTGAGGTAGTCAATAGCGTTCTTAACGGATGTAGGTTACTTGAGATACTTTACGTGCGCTTCCATCTCTTCCCCGATTTCTTTGCGCATGTTCATAAGGCGGATAGCGGATTGTTCCAAGGCTTTATCTTCATCAGATTCTGGAACCCATTTCGGTACGTCGGTTGGTTTTCCGTTTTCATCCACAGCAACCATAATAACGATACAGTGGGTGGTGAGTCTGTTTTTCATTTGCTTTGGGTCACTGGCTTGCACGTCAATCGCGATGTGCATTGAGCTTCGTCCGGTATAAATGACTTTCGCGCTAACTTCGACTAAGTTGCCGACATGAATCGGCGCAACAAAACGAATACCACCTGCGTATGCAGTAATGCAATATTTGCCACTCCACGCTGCAGAGCAGGCGTAGGCTGCTAAGTCGATCCATTTCATTACGGCGCCGCCGTGCACTTTTCCGCCGAAATTGACGTCACTGGGTTCTGCTAAAAAGCGAAGGGTAATGTCTCTTTGACCACTGCTCATCTGTCTTTCCTTGATGGGTTATTGTTTTCCCAATTTAGCAGTAAGATGAATTTTCGGGAATAGAGAATGAAACAAAATATTAACTTTTATTCGAACGATGAAAACAAAAAGCCACAGCGCAGTTCTGTGGCTTGGGGAACTGGGATTAATTGGCGGTGGAGGCTATCTCGGAATTGGGCAATGGCTTTCTGTGTCGTATTTTTATTTGCGACAGGATAACGCCAGAGATGACTAACAGCCCACCAATAATGTGGTAAGCGTAAATTTTCTCACCAATCAACGTTGAAGCAAGTACGACAGAAACGACGGGCATTAAGTTCATGAACATGGCACTTGAATCAGCGCCAATTGAATCGATCGCTTTCACCCACATTAACGGCGCAAAAATGGAAGCCGCAATGCCAGCATAGGCGATTAATGGTAGCGCGTCTTGGCTTGGTAACAGTTGCTCACTAGATAGCCAAAGTGGTGTAAGCATCACAACCGAGAAGAAGCCTTGCATGTAAACCAGAGTCAAACTATTGAATGGCATTTTCCAGCGTTTTAGCAGCACGCAATAAGCCGCGTATACCATGGCTGCAATCAGCATAAGGCTATCACCTTGGGTCATGTCTTGATGTAAAAAGTAGGTGATATCACCATGACCAAGCATAAACGCCAAGCCGCCGAGCGAAATCACACCACCGACGATACTTAACATTGATACAGACTTGCCTAACAGAGGAACACTTAAAAACACACTGATCAAAGGAACCAAAGAGGTAATCAGTGCCATGTTGGAAGCCGTTGTCGTTAAACCAGCGTAGTAGCCAAGTGATTGGTTGAGCACCATGCCAAGTAACGCAAGAAATGCCAGCTTAGTTAAGTAAGGTCGAATAATGTGTCGTTGTTTGATGATCGCAGGTAGACAAAATGGAGTTAGAAGTACCATTGCGACAAACCAACGATAGAAACTCATCGCACTTGGTTCAATGGCGCTTGCTGCCATCTTATTCACAATTGAGTTACCACCCCAAATCATAACGGTGAAAAACGGAAGTAAATAAATCATGAGAACCCTATAGCACAATTATTGATGGCGCTAGTCTGGCAGGTCTTTATAATAAAAAGTATCTCTTAAAAGACATCGTAAGCGATAGGAAGACAATTTTGAAAAAGAGCGCCAGAAATCTTCATCCCTCATTATCAATCGACCGCGCACCATCGGATGTATTTATGAATTTTGAAGCCTTTCTCTCTAATACAGAAACACGAATTCATAGCCATCCTTGGGGGCAAGTGCAGCTGATCAGCGGTGGGATCCTAGAGATGGATGCAGAAGATACAAGATTTCTAGCGCCTCCGCATCTTGCAATTTGGGTTCCCGCTGGTATCCGTCATACTAGTTACAACCGTAAACCGATCGAATATTGTTCTTTGAACATTGCCCCTGAATTGACGGCGCACTTTCCTACCAAAACGAGTCTGATCAAAGTGACTCCAATCGTGTCGTCCATCATTGAGGACTTTCGCCAACGAGACATTAACGTGGCGCAAAGTGATGAAGACAAGCGCTTGGTCCAGGTGTTATTGGACCAGCTCGCAAAGCAAGAAGTGGAACACCACTTTTTACCAACGACCGATAATAAGTATCTTGAACCGATTTTAAAAGCAGTAGAAGAATCGCCGACGGATGAGATCAGTTTGGCGGAGTGGGCGGAAAAAGTGCATACCACAGAACGCACGTTAGCGAGACATTGCCAGAGTGAGTTGGGCATGAGCTTTACTGAGTGGCGCTTACGTGTGCGATATTTACATTCTATGGAGTTGCTGCGTAAAGGGCAGACCGTAAAGGAAGTCGCGTTGACGTTAGGTTATAACCAAGCTAGCCCTTTTATCGCAATGTTCAAGAAATACTCCGGCATGACACCGGAGCAATATAAGAACCGCTTATTATAACTGAGCCAGAACGTAATTCAGACCACCGACCACGGCTGCAACTTGCGCATCGTTGCACTCTTCGGCGGTCACCGTTGGGCTGTCTGGGTACACTTCCGTTGTCGTGCCGTAAACGCAATTTGTTACGCCGCCACACAGACCCAGCTTCACCATTGGGTAGTTGATAACGCCAAACTGTACGACTGGTGAACCAATGATTTCGCCATTTTCATCTGCAGGTGCAATGTGAGTCACTTTCGCAACCGATTCAATCACCGCTTTTTGAAACTCGGGTTGAGGGTTTTCACTATCTCCAACTGTGTAAAAACCGTCTGGGATCATGCCCTCGATGTACTCAATGCCATCACGAGCGGCAAGCGCAGGACGGAACTCTGTTTCATCGGAGTCTGTCGTCTCGTGCAAATCAATGTGCATTAATACATCGCCTAATGTTGCAACGAGCTTCATGAGGTTGGCAGATTCTTCGGCAGGGCTATCCTTATAGAAAGAGCGGTTTGGATCAATCGCGTTTGGGTTCCAGCGGTTGATCACCTCGTAACCCCAAGGGCTCACGCAAGGTGCAACGACAATATTGAAATGCTCT
This sequence comes from Vibrio sp. D3, assembly GCF_043995865.1. NCBI lineage: Bacteria > Pseudomonadati > Pseudomonadota > Gammaproteobacteria > Vibrionales > Vibrionaceae > Vibrio > Vibrio sp. D3. The sequence goes on from NZ_CP171886.1 coordinate 1,603,897, forward strand.
GCGTAGCGCTCTGCTTCTGTTTCTACAAACTTTAAAGCGCCATGTACACCACTCGTCTCGTAACCGTGCACGCCACCTGTGACCAAAACAACAGGCTTCGTTGAATCCCAGTTGCGAGTTTTGATACAAAACAGAGGGAAACGTGCCTCGTTGTATGAGAGTGCACCGTATTGTTCAATATCAAAACGCTCGCGTAGAGCATCGATTTTACTGACAACTTCATCTTGGTAGCTACGTTTTACTTCTTGCGTTGCTAACCAAGCTTTACGTTCTTCTTCGCTCCAAGGTTGGCCAGGGGTACCGATTGGGTAAATGTATCCACTTTTCATCTATACTTTTTCTTTTGACTGCTGAAAGGTACCACAAGACTAGACCTGTCTTATCTTAACGGCAATATAAAACACCATTTGGGATAGTATTCTTTGCAAAATCATCACTTTGATGAGTGATTTATTGGTGTTACATTTTGTTACTTACTCAATTTCATATAAGAGACAAAAAATGGCTGGAGCAAGTTTACTCACACTGTTGGATGATATTGCCACGGTACTCGACGATGTCGCCTTAATGTCGAAAATGGCGGCAAAGAAAACCGCAGGTGTGTTGGGTGATGACCTAGCGTTAAACGCTCAACAAGTGTCTGGTGTTGCATCTGAGCGAGAAATTCCAGTGGTTTGGGCGGTTGCGAAAGGCTCGTTCAAAAACAAATTGATTTTAGTTCCTTCAGCGTTGCTAATTAGCGCGATTATTCCATGGCTTATCATGCCACTATTGCTAATTGGCGGCTTGTTTCTCTGCTTTGAAGGGGCAGAAAAGGTGCTTGAGAAAGTATTCCCTCACTCCCATCCGCACGAAGAAAAAGAAGAGTTAGTTAATACTGGCGAGTCGATAGAAGAGTATGAAAAACGCAAAGTTGCTGGTGCGATTCGAACGGACTTTATTCTTTCAGCGGAAATCATTGTGATTGCGTTGGGTACCGTGACTGGGGCGAGCCTTGTGACGCAAATCTTAGTGGTGAGCTTAATTGCAGTCATCATGACCATTGGTGTTTATGGCTTAGTAGCAGGCATCGTGAAATTGGATGACTTGGGCTTCTACCTTGAAATTCGCTCAAAAGGTAAGGGCTGGATGGCGAAAGTCGGCAGTGCTTTAGTTGCTTTTGCACCAAAGCTGATGAAGTTGTTAACGATTGTGGGAACTGCCGCGATGTTTTTAGTCGGCGGGGGGATTGTAGTGCACAACGTACCTGCCATTCATCACTTTGTAGAGCCGATTATTATGAACTTTAGTGGTCATTCGGTTGCTACAGCGATTCTGCCTATTTTGCTTAACGGCATTATCGGCTTTGTGGCGGGGTTGATTGTGGTTGCTGTGTGGGCTGCTGTAGAAAAAATTCGCGGCCACTAGTAATCACAGCCCAAAGCAAGACAAGAACAACAAGGGTCATGACTTCTTTTCACAGAAAGGCATGACCCTCTTTTATGGATGGAACGTCAGTAAAGTGGTTACTTCACTTTCCACTCAATTTGTTCATTTGCTCGAATAGGCACAACGATATCATTGCCAAATGGCATCGTTTCCGGCACATCCCAAGCGGATTTTTCTAACGTTACCGTATCTGTGTTGCGCGCAATGCCGTAAAAATCAGGACCATTGAAGCTTGAAAACGCTTCCAAGTTTTCCAGCTTGCCTTCATTCTCGAATACTTCTGCATAAAGCTCTAGCGCTGCGTGTGCAGTGTAAGAACCAGCACAACCGCAAGCGGACTCTTTTGCCCCTTTCGCATGTGGTGCCGAGTCTGTACCTAGGAAAAACTTCTTGCTACCACTAGTTGCTGCTTCGATCAGCGCTTGCTGGTGGGTTCCGCGCTTAAGAATTGGCAAACAGTAGAAATGAGGTTTAATACCACCCACAAGCATATGGTTACGGTTGAAAAGAAGATGGTGAGCAGTGATGGTAGCAGCTACGTTATCTGAGGCGTTATTAACGAAGTTTGCTGCGTCGGCGGTAGTGATGTGTTCTAGAACGATTTTAAGATTAGGGAAGTCATTGACGATAGGAGCGAGGACAGTATCAAGGAATTCTTTCTCTCGGTCGAAGATATCAACATCGTGATGTGTTACTTCGCCATGAACCAGAAGTAACATTCCGACTTCTTCCATCGCTTCGAGAACGTGGTAAATGTTCTTCGCATTGGTCACACCGGAATCTGAGTTTGTGGTAGCGCCTGCAGGATAAAGCTTGGCCGCAACAATGTTTCCGGTGGCTTTAGCCTTACGTATTTCATCTGGTGTGGTGTTGTCTGTGAGGTAAAGCGCCATCAAAGGTTCAAACTGTTCGCCATGTTGCTCTTTTAGAATTCGGTCACGGTAGGCTAGGGCGAGCTCAGTTGTAGTAACTGGTGGGACGGTATTTGGCATGATCAGCGCACGGCCATTGTAGCGGCTGATGTCGCGAACGGTGTCTTTAAGAACTTCCCCATCGCGTAAGTGAACGTGCCAGTCGTCAGGACGAGTGATTGTCAGTGTTGTCATTAATTGCTCCCACCATTGAAAAGTTGTCTGATTGGAGCCTAAGCGCCGTATTTGCTTTTGAGCAAACGCTTGCGCTTAGGCGACAGGATGATAGAGGAATTGCCCTCACATTTCATCCCATTTTTCACTTTTCTACAGAGTGAGAGTGTAAGTGGTTACTTCATTGTTAACCAAAGCGCGTGGATCGTACCTGGTAGAAAGAAGAAACACGTCAATATTAGGTTAATCAAAAAGTCTTTGTTCAAACCTTTCTCCATAAACACCGCGACGGGTGGAAGAAAGATACATAACAAAATCAGAACCAGTTTTCTTGTATCCATAATTAAGCTCCAAATCAATAAATGGGGGCAGTGATAACTCAGATGAATTATGTGTGCCGTATCACACTTTATCAAACGGTATTTGGTCAGAACGGTGTTAAAAAACGCGAATGTTGAGTGTAGTAAATACTTGTCGCTCAAACCAAATTTATAAGAATATGGTTTCTAGAAAGTTGCGATGGATGAAGAGAGAGCAGACTCTGCAACTTAATGTGATTTGAGTATACAATACCGCAACAAATAAAAAACACCCGTAGGAAGAAGGCCATGTCGCAATCCGTTTTATCCCAAATTAATGTTTTTCCGGTTAAGTCAGTTGGCGGATTATCGCTGTCGTCCGTATGGGTTGAGAAGCAAGGATTGAGCTTCGATCGTCGCTTTATGATTGCGAAAGCTGATGGCTCGATGATCACTGCGCGAAAGTATCCGCAAATGGTAACCATTAAGTCTGCCTTATTGTCCGATGGAGTGGTGTTTAGTAGTTTGGGGATGGAGCCACTTAAAATCCGTTACCAAGATTTCAAAATGCAGGAGACACCTGCAACGGTTTGGAAAGATACGTTTACTGCCTATACCACGACAGATGATGCAGATGACTGGTTTAGTCGTGTGTTGGGGCAGCGCGTTGAGTTGTTGTTTAGTGGTGAGCAATCGAATCGTGTCCGCGAAAAGCTAGGTCAAAACGTTAGCTTTGCCGATGGTTATCCGGTGTTAGTGATTAGCCAGGCTTCCCTTGATGAACTGAACCGAAGAAGCTCTGAGCAACACTCTATGGATCAGTTCCGTACTAACTTAGTGGTCTCTGATACCAAGCCGTTTGAAGAAGATTCATGGAAGCGCATACGAATCGGTGAGGTAGAGTTTGAGTCTCTCAAACCTTGCGAGCGCTGTATCCTGACTACGGTGAATACCCAAAGAGGCACATTCCGTGAGAGCAAAGAGCCGCTCAAGACCTTGCAACAGTTCCGTGCAAACGATGTCGGTGGAGTATTCTTTGGTCAGAATCTTGTCGCGCGAAATGAGGGCATTATTCGTCAAGGCGATAAAGTTGAGGTGCTGGAATACAAAGAACCGGAGTTTTACGCGGATAACTCGCCAGTGCGCATGACGTTAACATGTGTTGAGCGTGAGGAAATCGCCCAAGACTTTGTGACCTTATGGTTAGAACCAAACAAAGGTTCTTTGCCTAATTACTTGCCAGGACAACACCTGCCAATAGAGGTGAATATTGATGGTAAGAAAGTGGGTCGACGCTATACGCTATCATCCAGTCCGTCTCGTCCGGGTCGCTATGCTATTTCTGTTAAGCGTATTGCAGGTGGAAGAGTCTCTAATTCGCTCTTAGACAATTTACAAGTCGGTGATGTTTTAGAGGCAGAACAACCTGATGGCCAGTTCCACCTAAAAACTCATGAAGCGCAGCCTCTATTGTTACTCTCTGCAGGCAGTGGAGTAACACCAATGCTATCGATGGTACGTTACTTAGCGGATCATAATCAGTTGGAGAACGTGGTTTTCTACCATCAATGTCGTACCGAAAATGATATTCCTTGTCGCTCTGAGTTGGAGCAGTTAAAGCGTAAGCACCCAGGGCTAGAAGTGAAAATCTGCTTGACGCAGCCTGCCGTTGATTGGTTTGGGTTAAAAGGGCGTTTAAGTTTGTCACACATTAAGCAAATCAAAGATATTGAACAGCGGCAAGTGTTTGTGTGTGGTCCTGATGGTTTTATGGAGAAAGCGAAAAATCTCCTACTAAGAAAAGGGCTGCCAGAAGAAAACTACCATCAAGAAGCGTTTGGCGTATCTTCAGTCACTTCAAGACCAGAGAAGAGCATAGCGATCGATTTTAATGGGACGAAAGTTGTAGGGAATAATCAGAAAACGTTGTTAGATCAGCTTGAAGACGCAGGGAAGGTTGTTAGCAATAGCTGCCGTGCTGGCTTATGCGGAGCGTGTAAGGTTCAGCTTACGTCGGGTCAAGTACATCATCCGGACGTGCCTGCGTTGACAGATGAGGAACGTGCGATGGGAACCGTATTGGCGTGTTGTGCTGTTCCAGAGACGGACGTGACGGTAACAAACTAAGCGAGAAGGCTCCCCGGTTCTCAATAAAAACGCTGCTAACTTTAGCAGCGTTTTGAGTTTAAAAGTGAACGGAAAATATCGCTTAGTCGTAAATCGTCGGGATTGGCTGACGTTTGTGCTGCGTTGCTTTGTAAATCGCTACCAGACGATCACTCACTTGCTGTGGAACGGGTTTGCCTTCTAAGAAGTCATCGATCTGTTCATAAGTTAAGTTCAGAGCATCTTCATCTGCTTTTTGCGGCTCTAGTTCTTCTAGATCTGCCGTTGGTACTTTCTTAACAAGTAGTTCTGGTGCGCCTAATGTTGCAGCCAACTCGCGGACTTGACGCTTGCTTAAACCAAATAGAGGGGCAAGGTCGCACGCGCCGTCACCAAACTTAGTGTAAAAACCGGTGATGTTCTCTGCTGAGTGGTCTGTTCCCAATACTAAGCCGCCAACGTAACCAGCGATTTCATATTGTGCAATCATACGAGCTCGCGCTTTTACGTTACCTTTTACGAAATCAATTTTGTCGGCTTCAGTCGGAAGCAGGCCCGTCCCTTGCAACGCGGTATCAGTCGCCGCATGCAAACCGTCAACACCATCTTTAATGTTCACAGACACAGAGTGTGTTGGCTTGATGAAAGAGAGTGCCAGTTGCGCTTCATCTTCATCTTTTTGCTCACCGTAAGGCAGACGTACTGCGATAAACTGATATTTGTCAGTACCAGATTCCGCATTCAATTGTTCTACTGCAAGCTGGGCAAGGCGACCTAACGTGGTTGAGTCAACACCGCCACTAATGCCAAGCACCAGTGACTTACAACCTGCTTCTTGTAGCTTACGCTTAATAAAAGCAATACGGCGTTCAATTTCAAAATGCGGATCAATTGAAGGGAGTACACGCATTTCATCACGGATGGATTGTTCCATTTAGGGTTCCTTTTCCTGCAAATATTTCAGACACCAAAGCCCGCTTGCTCAAATGGTGATAAACCATGCAATTGAGACTGATAAACACGACTTTAGGGTCAAAAGCTGTAAAGATTAGTAGTATCATACCGAAATCAGCAGATTAGAAAACTCTCTTCAACCAGGTAATCACCGGATATGAAAAAAATCGCCATTTTTGGTAGTGCATTTAACCCACCTAGTTTAGGGCACAAAAGTGTTATTGAGTCATTGAGCCACTTTGACCTTGTGCTACTTGAACCTAGCATTGCACACGCTTGGGGCAAGAATATGCTCGATTACCCAACTCGGTGCAAAATGGTTGATGCATTCATCAAAGATATGGGACTTTCTAATGTTCGGCGTTCTGATGCAGAGCAAGCTTTGTACCAACCCGGACAAAGTGTGACAACCTATGCGTTGTTAGAAAAAATTCAAGAAATCTACCCAACAGCCGATATAACTTTTGTCATAGGTCCTGATAATTTCTTCAAATTTGCTAAATTTAGTAGAGCAGAAGAGATTATGGAACGTTGGACTGTTATGGCGTGCCCTGAAAAAGTAAAAGTCAGAAGCACGGATATACGTAACGCATTGGTTACGGGTGAAGACATAAACGCCTACACAACCCCGTCCGTCTGTGAATTGTTGCTTAACGAAGGCTTATACAAAGAAACATTATCTGGGAACTGAGAGGTCAGATTTTCATGGTCAGATTAGCCGTATTTAGTGCATGTGCGCTGCTTGTGGTAACACAAGCTCATTCTGCGTGTAACTATTTTTCTGATCGTTCTGTTGTGTTTGAAGATAACACCCTTCCTATCTGTGAAGAAATTTTAGATTCCATTGGCGTATTAAGTACGGATGCGTTGATTTGGTATGCTGCGGAAGCGAAATTCGAAGGGCCAACAGAAAACTATTGGGAAGAGTGGGCGATTAAGCCGGAAGACACACCACTCCTAACCCAAAATCTAGAAAAGAATTATTTTGGGCTTGGTTTTTGGATGCCGGAAGAGCTCCGAGACGAAGAGAGCAAAATGGACACAGAAGAGTGGCTCCGTAGTCATGGCCTGATGTTTAGCGTGGGTTTTGGTGATAAATCCGACGGACAGCCAAGAATGCGATTTGATTATCGTTGGCACGAATATTACGACGCTGACTGGATGATGCAGATTGAAGTTCCCTTCTAGTCACCTTGAGCGAACATAAAAAGGGCGTACATCATCCATGTACGCCCTTTTTATTTTTATCTGAGTCTCTATTTTCTGCGCGCGTTACTCTGCGTAATACTGAAAAGATGGCTCGTTAGAGTGCGACTTATAGCGCTTCTCCAAAGACCAAAAAGCAAAGTTGCTCATATTCTTCTGTGTTACCCGCAAAAAGCGTATCGACAATCTGCTCTTCTTTCTTTCCCGACAGCTTCATTTTTCTTGCTTCACGGAGTGTGAGTACCAAGCACAGCTCTTTAGAAATGTCCATGTCACAGCCAGGGGTCCACTGATTGATGGTTTTTGTCAACGTTGAGTGCGCTAGTTTAGGAGAGAGAGTCAATACTTCATGTCTTACTACCGTCAGCAGATCGGTTTGCAGATCTGAGTGCTCGGCTGTTGTTGCTAGTTTCTCGACGAGGGCTTTTAGCAGCGGTGAAGGTTTCACAAACCCTGCTTGTTGTGAGAAGTCATCATTTAAACGCACAGAAAAATCACAACGATATACACGAGAATTAGGTAAAAAGGTGAGGGAGCTCAAACATCCTTGAGGAATCCAAAAATATTGGCCTGGTTCAATGGCATACTCCTGCTTACCCAATTTAATGACGGCTAACCCTTCGACGACAGACAGCAGACTGTGCTTCAGTGCTTTTTTGCGCGCAGCTACTTCAAGAAAGGGGTATTTAGCGTCGTGAAATTCAATTGCGTAGTTCATTATGAGTACCAGTGTTTTTTGGCGCTAAGGGTAACGTTAAACCTATACGATTCCAACCAGCTGAGAGAATTTTTTAGCATGAGAAATTGTAGCCATAACTGGTATGACCATGTTAAAAGTATGGGTTGAAATGCTGCTTGTCAGCAAAACTATGCGTAAAATGTGTCAGCTTTTTTTGATATGTAATGAACAATGACTGCCAATACCGATCCTTATATTGAAATTCGTCCTTACAATGACGAAGAAATTCCAGCAGCGCTGGATCGTCTAATCCAAGATGATGAATTTATCACTGCTATTCTCGATCATCGCTTTGCTAATAAAGCAGCGTGGTTTAAAACGCTAATGAGCCCGATCCTGCGCATCTACCTGAAAGCTAAATGGAGCAAGCTTGATTCTGTAGAAGCGATTCAGATTGAAGTGAAGAAGTATCTGAAAGATACATTGAATAAGACAACGGATGGCGTCACTTTTTCTGGTTTGGATAAGCTGGATAAAAACACGTCGTACTTATTCGTTTCTAACCACCGTGATATTGCGATGGACCCTGCGCTAGTAAACTATGGCTTGTACCAAAGTGGGCACCGTACGGTTCGTATTGCGATTGGTGACAACCTGTTGAAGAAACCATGTGCGACAGAATTGATGCGACTCAATAAAAGCTTCATCGTTAAGCGCTCTGCTAAGGCGCCTAGAGAAATGATGAAAGCATTAGGACAACTGTCGAGCTACATTAAACACTCGCTTGATACCGGTAATTCAATTTGGATTGCCCAAAAGGAAGGTCGTGCCAAAGATGGAAACGACTTTACTGATCCTGCGATTTTAAAAATGTTCCATGTTGAAGGCCGCAAGCAGAAGATCAGCTTTGGTGAATACACGCGTTCTTTGAAAATCGTTCCTGTCTCGATTGCCTATGAAAATGATCCATGTGACATTGCCAAAGCAAAAGAGCTGTACGAAAAAGCAGAAAATGGCCGTTATGAAAAAGGTGAATTTGAAGATATCGAAAGCATCATTCAGGGCATCATTGGTTATAAAGGCCGTGTGCATGTCGCGTTTGGTGATGTGATTGATCAAGAGTTTGAAACGCCAGAATCTCTTGCCGGCGAAATCGACCGCCAAATTCACAACAACTACAAGTTGTACCCAATCAACTTGCTAGCTGCTGGACGCGAAGATTCAAGCATCATCACAGAGGCGGTGAAGCGTCACCTCGCGGATAAATTGGAGCAGTTACCTGAAGGGGCAAGACCTTATTTGGTGGCGAGCTATGCCAACCCAGTGAACAATCAAGAGTAATATTCATCACTGAACTTGATGGATTATGAACGCCTTAAAGCCTCGGTTTCCCGGGGCTTTTTCTTGTCTGCTTTTTAAGGTGCAACAGCCCCGCCAAGGGTTAAATTGCTAGGCCACTTGGTGATCTTGTTACCACCTAAAAAGATATTCCCTTTCACCGTCATCGTGTCTGGAAATACTTGTAGCGCGGATCCTCCTATATAAAGGTTACCATCAACCACCAATCCTTCAGGAAGAGCAGAGATAGGAGTGCGAATAACACTTAAATCGCCTTTGACTCGAAGTTTAGCTGGGAGCGTTTTTAATGGTGTATCCGTCAAGTTCAGATAACCGCCGAGTTTGATGCCCCTAGGCCAGCTTTCGATCTTACTACCCAGTAGATTCGCATAACCTTTTATCTTTGTACCTGAGCGAATGGTTTTGAGCGCGCTGTTGGTTGCTTCCAAACTGCCTCCAACATCAAGCCCCTTAGGCAGCTTTTTGATCGGGGTTTGCGAGATATTTAAGTTGCCTTTGACCACTAACCCAGAAGGTAATTGGGTGTAAGGTTTGTTTCGTAGATCAAGATTACCGTAATTATCGGTGTGACCAAACTTAGAGTAGTAATCTAGCTCATATGCGTAAGATGAGAAGCAGAGCAGCATCAAAGTAAGGAAAAGGGAAACAATACGCATAGCCAGAGACTTAGTTAAACATAGAGATCTTAAGTGCTCATCTTATACTTAAATAGACTTATTATGCATACTTTGTTAACAGTTTTTGATTTTTAGCCCAAGAACTTCAAATTAGGGCTTTATCTGAAAGCATACACGCTCTCATGATGCCGAGTTGCTTCAGTGTGCAAGTTAGGGAATGATTAAGTGATTGATAATATAGTTTATTTAAAAGTAAATGTGAGAAAAATATCAGTAGAGATATGAAGAATATGAGGTTCTGCCAAGAACTGAACAAGCGTCCTTGTTAGTATCATGAGCGTCTGAGGGAGATTTTCATGAAGTTAAAAAGAGTGTCTATTTTTGTCGCTGGTGTTGTAGCAGTACTACTATCTGGGGCCGCTTTTGCTAAATCATACAGTACGCCAGAAAGCAAAGCGCTGGTGGTCGCTGACGGCAAGGTAGGTCAGCGTATCTGTTACTACGATGATAAAGCCTACACCACCGGAGCCGTGATTAATGTTGAGGGTGTATTACTGATGTGTACAGCTGAGAACGATTTTGAAACGAATGGTTCGTTAAAGTGGGTGGTATTCAAAAAAGATAAATAAACGCCAAAAAACGGTCTGTTTAATATTAGGATAACGGAAAAATAAAAAAGCGAGCACAGAGCTCGCTTTTTCCATTAACGCGCGAGTGAGCGAGTTTTTAATTCAAAGATAAGCTTTTCAGCACTTACTTCAAATTTGAATCGAGCCGTCGCTTGGTTTGACTCTTCTGTTATTTCAGAAACATTGTATTCAACATCAGCACATACTGATTTAGCGAGCTCAATGTATTTTTGTAGTTCAGACTCTAGCTCTGTTTTTGTCTGTGCGAAAACCGTTACGTCGGCAACTTCGTCACCTTCTTTGATGATGAAGCCAATCTCGCCTGCGCAGCCGCAAGCTTCACATACTTGGTTTTTTTCTAATTCGACACTCATAACGAATCCTCTTGTAAATACTAAGGGTATTCTATCAGGTATTTGATCTGTATCTACAAAAATGACGAGTTTTGAATAAAAAAAGAACAGAATAGGCGCTTGTTAAGTAAGGGTTAAAGATTGGATTACTAAATCATCAAGAACGTTAATGTGATATATATCAACATTTAAAATCAATTAACGAACATAGTGACGAGATTTCGCTCAGCCCAGTTGAACTAATGGACAATTTATAAGACTATTTCTTGATTGATTATTTTTAATAATTATCATTCTTGGTCTTTGAATAGTTTTGATGAATAATTGGCGCAAGGTTTTGATGAGACTAACTTTTCGCCTTATTTTGAGTAGCATGTATTGACAAAAACATAACTGCAAATTGCACATTACGCAGTGTAAAGACGTTATGATTTGGAACTTAACTTTATATTAAGTAGTCGCAGTACATATATCCAAATGGCCTTAATGCGCAGGTGTTAGCGGTTCAATTTTTAGGTTTCGCTTAACGAAGTGCCTTGGGCAACTTGGGTATAATGCTAAGAATGATTTCATTCTGGCCTCATTTAATAGTGAGTTAGATGGATTTACAAAGAGAAGAGCTTAAAATATGCCAAAGCGTAGTAAAGAAGATACCGAAATCACTATCCAAAAGATCATGGATGCCGTTGTTGATCAGCTACTAAGACTAGGTTACGACAAAATGTCGTACACGACTCTAAGTCAGCAGACAGGTATATCTCGTACCGGTATTAGCCATCACTTCCCTAAGAAAACGGACTTCACCGCCGCACTGGATGGCCGTATCTTTAAAATGTTTATTGAACACCTAGAGTTTGATAAAGGGCTAAGTGCATTTTCACAAAGTTGGATTAAAGCACTGGAAGATGCTGAGTTCCTCGCGATTTTACGACTGCTATTCCATCACATTGTCACGGCCGAAAATGCGCAAGAATTTGCTGCTAACGGAATTGACCGTTTATACAAAATGGTTGAAAGCCAGTTTGGCGCAGGTGGTGACAAAGAGCTCGAGTGGTTGATTGGTCGTTCATTGATCCAAATGAGTAAGTAATCGCAATTGAGAGCGCTAGATGAACACTTGTTTGCTGCTTTGGTTGTAAAGCCAAGGCAGAACACAGTAATTTTCTCGCCGCTCTTTTGAGCCCAAGATTCGATTAAATATCAAAGCAAAGGCCCGCAATATGATTATTGCGGGCCTTTGTCGTTTGGAAAGCAGAAGAGACGGCTCAGAAGAGATACACGCTAAGCGGCGGCGTGAACTTGAGGAAAGTCTAAAGTTGGATGTTTTGTCACGATGGAGCGGTAGCCATAAACGTGCTCAATGCGCTCTGGCGTCAGTGCATTCCATGGTGTGTCATCACAAACCAGTTTTCCCTTATGCAAAAGTACAAGTCGGTCTGCGTACTGGGAGGCTAAATTCAAGTCATGCAACACGACAACGACTGCGGCGTTCTGTATTTTCGCGGCCTCACGAGCAATCTTTAACGTGTTGTGTTGGTGGGCGAGATCTAACGCAGAGGTTGGCTCATCAAGCATCAAGATTCGTTCCTCGCCAGATTGGTGTAGCTGTGTCATCACGCGTGCTAGATGTAATCGTTGCTTTTCGCCACCAGATAAAGATGGATAGAGGCTTTCTGCCAAATGCATTACATCGGTTTGTTTCATGTAATGTAAAGCTAACTTAGTGGTTTCTTTATTGGACAGCGATAGCGGAATCGCGCCTAATTCGACCACTTCTCTGGCTAAAAATGGGAAGGTCAACGTACTGTGCTGTGGGAGCATCGCAATGTGTTTTGCGCTTTTTTCAGGCTCCCAATCATGCTTTTGTTTACCGAAGTAGGCGATGTCATGATTTGAAGAGATTTCACCACACAGAAGCTTGAGCAAAGTACTTTTTCCCGCACCGTTGGGGCCGAGTAGGGCGGTCACTTCACCAGCTCGGATATCAATATTGATGTCATCGAGAACAATGCGCTTGCCATATTTCATCGAAATGTTTTTACCCGATAAAACGATCTGGTTCATTACAAAATCTTCCCTTTCTGCTGGAACAATAAGTAGATGAAGAAGGGCGCACCGATCAAGGCGGTCACGATACCGACGGGTAATTCTGCTGGTGCCACGGCAATACGAGCAAACATATCAGCAGCGGTAAGAAGCAGCGCTCCCATGAGTGCAGAGATTGGCAGTAGCGTTCGATGGTCGGGGCCTGCTAGCATGCGTCCTAAGTGAGGAATCACGAGCCCGATAAAACCAATTGCACCACTAATACTCACCGTAATACCAACCCCCAATGCAGAGAGCAAAATAAGCTGTCGTTTGAGTTTTTGGACCGGAACTCCCAAGTGTCTTGCTTCTGATTCCCCTAGCAGAAGAGCATTCAGCGCCATCGATTTTTTCTGGAACCAGAATAATAGGACGACCAGCGTGACAGCGGATAGGCCTATCCCCGACCAATTTGCGCCAGCTAATGAGCCCATCGACCAAAGTGTTAGATCTCGTAGCATCTGATCATCAGCAATAAAGTTCATGTAACCGATCGCCGCTCCTGAAAGCGCGCTGATGGCGACACCAGCTAACAACATAATCGTAACTGAGGTACCAAACTTACTTGTGCCGAGTTTATAAACGAGAATGGTCGTCAACGCACCACCTAGGAAAGCAAAAAGAGGCAGCGCAGCTAAGTTCATCAATTGAGGATAGTTTTGGCTAAACTCAGCAAATACAACAATAGCGAATGCACCACCAAGAGCAGCGCCAGCAGACACGCCAATGATGCCGGGCTCGGCCAACGGGTTACGGAATAAGCCCTGCATAACCACGCCACAAATCGCCAAAATAGCCCCGATGAACATACATAAAATGGTGCGAGGTAATCGGATCTCATTAATCACCAACTGAATGTGAGGAGCGAGATCAGAACTGTTTCCTGTTAGGCTACGCAAACTGTCAGTGAAACTAATGCTCATTGGACCTACTGTAATAGAGGCGATAGCAACAAATGCTAAAAAGCCACTAAGTACGGATAACGTCGTTGAAAGGGAGATACGTCTTAACAACATGCCATGTCTCTATGGGTAAAGCAGCGTATTCAAACGCTCGGCTTCTGCAAGGCTTTTAAGACCCAAACCACCAACAAGGGCGTGACCGTCAATCGTGATGATATTTTTATTCATTCCCGCAGGTGTTGCGGCGAGAAGTGGCATTGCTTTTAAAATCGCATCGGCACCGCCCAGCGTTTCATAGCTGCGACCGCTAACGAGAATAACGTCAGGCTGCATCTCTACCATGGCTTCTGTGGATAAAGGCTTGTAAGAAGACAGCTGGTCAGCAGCTGGGTTTTGTCCTCCTGCTAGCTGGATAATTGCATCGGGTGTGGTTTCTGATCCTGCAACGTTCGCAGGTCGACCTTCATGGATGAGTAGAAACAGTACTTTCTTTTTCTGAGCTTGAGCAGGTTGATTTGCATTGAGTGCTTGAACTTGTGCTTTCACATCTTGCTTTAAATCTTCCGCTTTAGCCTGGCGATTCATAAGGTTCGCAATTTGATCGATACGTTGGTAAAGGCCCTCAACGTTGGCATCGGTATTGACGATTTCTACATCTACCCCCGCTGCTTTTAATTGGTTCAATGCCGTTTTCGGTCCCATCTCATCAGAGCCAATGACTTTTGTCGGACGTAAGGCGAGCAACCCTTCTGCTGAAAGGCGGCGATGGTAGCCTACTTTAGGCAGCTCCATGCCTTTTGGTAACTGACTGGTTACGTCGATAGCAACCAAGCTATCTTTGGCGTCGAGTTCAAGCAACAGTTCAGTGACGGCACTGCCTGCACTAACAACACGCTCTGATGATGGTGTTTCATTGGCAAAAAGTTGGCTACTCGCAAGTAGGGAAATGGCTGCCGTAACAACAGCATGAATGGTGGCACGTGTGTTCTTCATTTTGAAAGGATCTCTATCTTACTTATTTTTATGATGGCTCTTCAGTGAGTAACTGAGTTGCCTGAATTCCGTTTTCTTGCAAAAAGCCGAGAAGTTGAACTAGCGACTGAATGTTCGCGGTTTTTTCTGCTCCAATCACAATCGGTTTATCGCTTGATTTACTCTCTTCTAGCAGCGCGAGGGTAAAGTTGTCCCAATCGATGTATGTCTTGCCGTTAATGGCCCAGTAAGGCTCGTCTTTGAGAATATTTACCGTGATGGATTGCTTATCGACATTTGCAACGGTCTGAGATTCTGTACTCGGTAAATTGACATCTAATGAATCGAGCTTGACCGCTGCAGTTAACATCAGGAAAACCATTACGATAAAAATGATGTCCAACAGCGGTGTTAAATCAGGAGTTAAGTCGTTACGAGTGTTGTCTTGTGGCGTTTTAATCATTGTGCTTCTGCCTCGACCTTTGCAGAAGAGCGCACTGCTAATGTTGAATTGTCTGGCGACACGTGTTGCAGAGAGATACCTTCAAGCCATAAGTTGACATAGTTTAATGTGTGTTCGAGTTTGGCGATCACACGATCCGCCCACAAACCAATGATTTGTGCTCCTGAAATCGCAGGAAGGGCGATAATAAGACCTGCTGCAGTAGTGCGCATGGCCAAACCTAGACCGTCTGCCAAATCATTCGGGGTGATATTCCCCGTTGAGACAGCGATGCCTTTGAACATCTCAATTAAGCCAAGTACCGTACCAAGCAAACCAATCAAAGGGCTAATGACGCCAATCAACGTCAGTAAGCGAAGGCCAGAATGCAGCTGATGACGTTTTTCTTGTAGCCAAATGCCTGCGGCATCTTCTCTTAGAGACTTTGAGAAAGAGTGATGGGCAAGCAACATGGCAACGCCACGATAAAGGAGCGGTCGCTTATGCGACAATTCTTCTGCAAGCGTCTCAAGATCGTTTCCATTCGTTGGGTCTAACCCAATGAGTTTTTGGCGAATGGCTCGTTTCCCTACGCCAAGGCTAATCAAAACGTGGAATAACCGCTCGGTAATGATCATGACGGTGAGGGCTGAGCAAATGATCAAAGGCCATGTCATTAGGCCAAGTTGAGTTTGTAATTCTTGTAGTTGTTCCATTATCCATCCAACTTAAAACGAACAGGTACTTGTACTCGGTGAGCCACTTTTAGCCCGCCCGAAATATGTGGTGTAAATTGCCACTGTTTGATGGCACGAAGCGCTGAGGCGTCCAGCGATTTTGTGCCGGAAGACTCAATCAAAACCTGTTTAATTTGATTGCCATTTTCATCGAGCCATATTTCATATAAGGCTACGCCTTCGATACCGCGTCTTTGTGCAGATCTTGGGTAGCGAGGCTGAGTTGGTTGATTCACAAACGTAGGTTTGTCGACCAAAATAGGTTGAGACGTTGCCCCTTTGGATTGGCTCGCTGGCGCGGTTTGCTGAGCGACCATCTCTTTCTTCGCCGGTTCCGTTTTTTTCTTCGGTTTGGCTTCGGGCTGATTCTCTTGTTTTGTTACGGCTTTGGCTGGTTCCACCGTCTTAGGCTTAGATTGTTTAACCGGCTCTGTTTTTTTCTTCACTACCTTTTTCTTGACAGCGTCTTTCTTAACGACCTGTTTCTTTACGATCTTCTTTTCCGGCTCAGGCTGCTCCTGAGGCTGCGGTTCTTTTGGTGGCGCCACATTTTCTGGCGTGGATGTTTCGACGGTAGGTGGTGGTGCCGATACAAGGTTTAAACTTACCGAACTTGCTGGATTTCCAGCAGGCATCGCGAACACTTTCGTTTCTTGAGAAACAAAAAGAAGTGCGGCATGGATGGCAAGGGAAGCACCTCCTGCAATGACATATCTTTGTACGTTCACGGAATATCTCGGGAAACTATGAAAACTTGAGCAGATTATTACCCACAAACGAAATAAGATCAATTATCAATTGCATTATCATTACGCTCAAATTATGATTCTTGCAGATTTTTAAAGACCGGCCTCTACCCCTTATATGGTGGGAGCTAAGCGAGTATATATGAGCGTCGATATCGATAAATTTGACGAATCAGTGTTGGGAAGCGATAGCCCTGACCCATTGCGATTTGCCTTTGTTAAGAAACATTCGGCACACGCTGGCGGAGCGAGCGTGCCTGTACCTCCACCTCAGCAGCAGGCGATTTTTTCAAGCGTTACCGCTAACTCGGTTAAAGCGACCAATAAACGTTGTCTTTATATTCACGTTCCATTTTGTCGCGTACGTTGCACCTTTTGTAACTTCTTTCAAAATGCTGCGAGCCGCGCACTGGTTGATGAGTACTTTGACGCACTGATGCAGGAGCTCAAGGAGAAAGCTGCATTGCCTTGGACACAAAACGGTATTTTCCATGCTGTGTATATTGGTGGTGGAACGCCAACGGATCTGTCTCCAGCACAGGTTCGCGTGTTAGGTCAGGTGGTTCATGATCACTTTCCTTTGGCTGCGGATTGTGAAATCACCTTAGAAGGTCGCATCAACCGTTTTTCTGATGAGCTATACCAAGGCGCTCGAGACGGTGGATTTAATCGTTTCTCTTTTGGTGTGCAAAGTTTTAATACACAAGTGCGTCGCAGCGCGAAACGATTAGATGATAGAGAAGATGTGCTCAAGCGAGTTAGCGAGATTGCCAACGAAGACAAAATTCCTGTCATTATCGATTTACTCTACGGCTTGCCTTATCAAACCAAAGAAGTGTTAGAGCAAGATTTAAATGATTTTCTCTCGACTGGCGCACACGGGTTGGACTTATATCAGTTGGTAGTCGGTGGTTCAGCACCCATGCTTAACCTTGTAGAAAAAGGAAAAATCCCCCCACCAGCTACCACGCCAGAAAAAGCAGGCATGTATGAGCTCGGTGTGAACTTTATGGCCAAACACCATATGAAGCAACTGAGTGTGAACCATTGGGCAATCGATAACCGTGAACGTAGTTTATACAACAGTTTAGCCAAGACATATGCAGAGGTACTGCCAATTGGCTGTGGCGCTGGAGGTAATATCGGTGGTTACGGAATGATGCAACATCGAACATTGGCGACCTATATTAAAGCCATCAAAGAAGGGCAAAGCACCATCGCTATGATGATGAAGCAAAGCCCTCTAGAGCCACTATTTGCTGCACTCAAATCCGGGTTTGATCGCGGTATCGTTCAGGCGAACCAACTGCCATCGTTTATGGGGGAGGACACGTTCGGGTTTTTAATGCCTCTATTTAAAGTGTGGCAGCAAAAAGGTTTAGTGGAACTGCATGAACGCAGCCTACTTCTTACTCTTGCTGGTAGTTTCTGGGCTGTTTCATTGGCTCAAGGTTGTATTCAGGTACTTGCGTCAGAGATGAATGAAACCGTACCGAAAGTATCCAATAATTAATGAAAAAATTGAACAAAGACGGAAAACATATGGAATCAATCAAACAACAAGTTGAAGCATTACTAGAGCAAGAACCGAAATTATTGCCAGCAGCAATGGCAGAACGCCTCGGTATTTCTGAATTTGAGGTTGTTGCGGCTTTGCCGCAGGAAATGGTGGCCATCGCTCCAGGAGCGCAAGCACAGAGCATTCTAGAAGGTTTGGTTGGTTTCGGCCCGGTGACGACTATTGTTCACTCTTTTGGCTCTATTTTTGAAGTCAAAGCGCCATTCCCAAAAGGAAAAGTGGCGCGTGGCTATTACAATTTAATGGGCAGAGAAGGTGAGCTACACGGTCACTTGAAGCTAGATAATGTTAAAAATGTAGCGTTGGTCAGCAAACCGTTTATGGGTAGAGAGAGTCACTATTTTGGCTTTTTCTCTGAGTGCGGAAGCAATATTTTCAAAGTTTATTTAGGCCGTAACGAAAAGCGCGAGCTACTTGAAGATCAAGTCACCGCATTCCGCGCCCTACAAGCCGAATTGAAAAAGTAATCACAAACATAATCGAGGCTCAACTCGAATACTAATTAGTAAAGTCAGGTATCATTATGGATCAACAAGTTAAACAAGAGCGTTTGCAAGGTCGTTTAGGGCCAGAGATCAAAGAGTTTCGTCAGGAGCGTCGTACGCTTCAGCTTGCAACTGTCGATGCAGAAGGTCGCCCTAATGTAAGTTACGCGCCTTATGTCCAAAATCAGGAAGGTTACTTCGTACTCATTTCTAAAATCGCTCGTCATGCTCGTAACCTCCTAGAAAATCCAAACGTTTCTTTGATGATGATCGAAGATGAAGAATCTTCAAAGCAGTTGTTTGCTCGTAAGCGCTTAACTTTTGATGCTGTGGCAAATATGGTTGAGCGTGACACGGAGATGTGGCACCAAGTTGTTGGACAAATGAAAGAACGTTTTGGGGAGATAATTGATGGTCTCAGCCAACTAGAGGATTTCGTGTTGTTTAACTTAAAGCCAGAATCGGGGCTATTTGTTAAAGGCTTTGGTCAGGCGTATCAAGTGTCTGGTGATGATTTAGTAGATTTTGTTCACCTTCAAGAAGGTCACAAGAAAATCGAAAGTGCTTGATTGTAAATCGGTCATGTAAATATCGATCATTCGGAATAATGAACGCATAAGGGGAGTTAGGTTATACTGGCTCCCTTTTTTATATTGGAACAAAAGCATGAAGCCTGTGAGCAAGGAATTGAGCGAGATTTGCTATCCGTTTATTTACGAGGACAGTCCGGTTTGTGACTTTGAAATCACGGCTGATGAACTTTGTAGTCGTATTGGTTTAGTTCTCGCGATGGATCTGGACGAGTTTAGCCGCGACATACTGACAAGAATGCAGCCTAATGTTTATCACCTAAATGGTTCGGTTCGCGGAAAGCTAGCGATTACAGAAGCGGAAGTTGAAGAGCTAAAGGCAGATTATGACTTGCTTAAGCAACGCATTGATGGTGGATTCAAAGGTTTCGTTCTACCCGGAGGGCACCCTGCATCCAGTCAATTGCATTTGTGCCGTTGCCAAGCTAAAAAAACGGTACGAGCATTAGTTGCGATCGAACATGCAGGTAAGAAGCAACCTGCCCCCATTCTATTTCGTTACGCGAACTTATTGGCGAATGTACTTTATAGCTTGGCTTCTTATATTAATCACATCAATCAAGTCGAAGAGACAGAGTTTGTATCTCGTAGTTACTCGATGCCAAAGAAGTGACCTGAGAAACTAGCAGCTGCGAACATCAAAGCTTCTGCGCGAAAAAATAGCCGCAAAACACCATATTCGACAATTTGTTTCTTGGCTGTTTAGTTAAGATTTAAGAAGCCATAGCTTTGGCTTCTAGTTCTTTTGCACCGCGCAGCATGGCTTCAATCAGTTCACCAGCATTGAACTTCTCAAGCGCCTCGTGTGCGCCAACTTGGTGAGCTCTGTCTACACAGATTTCGCTCGATAACGACGTATGCAAAATGCGGTATGAGTGATTAAGAGCGGAGTCATTTTGTACTTCGAATGCTAACTCGTAGCCGTCAAGCCCTGGCATCTCAATATCACTGACCAAAATATCGATTGGTCGATGAGCCTCAGCCTCGCTTTTCATCAGCTCTAATGCGTCTAAACCATTTTTACAAATTTGGTATCCGATATTGATACTATCAAGAGCATCACACAGCTGTTTACGAGCGATGGAAGAGTCATCCACCAAAAGAATGCTTAATGCTTTTAGGCGCTCACGTTCAACATCTGTCAGCATCGGGATCTTTGAGTTTTCGTATTGCGGATAAATTTTGGAAAGCAGCAGTTCTACATCCAGCATCTGAACCGTTTTGTCTTCGTAGCGAGTAATACCCGTTACGAAAATATTTTTCCCAGCGCTCGCTGGTGGGGTTTCAATGGCTTTCCAATCGCATTCAATGATCTTCTCAATACTACGAACCATAAAGGCGACCACGGTTCGCAAACAGTCTGTCACGATCAAGTAGCAATTTTTGTATTCTTCTTCACTGATAGGACGAAAGCCGACAGCCGCTGACATGTCGATAACAGGCACTGTTAAGTTACGTATTGTGACGGTGCCAATAACGTGATGATGCGAGTAAGGGATCTTCGTGGTTGGCATATACGGAACGATTTCACGGACTTTTAGCGTGCCTATCGCGAAACGCTGTTGCAGGGTGAGTTTGAACATCAACATGCCCTGAGATTGATTCGCTTTACTAACGACTTTTGCCATGAAATAACCTTATAAATACCACCGAATTGTGTCTAATCTAATCTTATCAGACGAAGGCTTCAACCATCGGAGAGACAAATGTGAGCTTTTTAGACAATCTCTTAAAGAATAGTGATTAACTGAGCAAAACTTGGTTGTATTTTAATCTTGTTATGCCGAAAGTTTTATAGTCCCATGTATTTGAGCCTTGAAGTCGCCTAGGTATAAACAAGAAATGTTTGGCGTGTTAAAAGGGATTGGGTACACTTGCGCGACCAGAATAGTGAGAGATAGATCAATGGCAAATACAGCAGCCGCATTACATATTCTTGTGAAGCACAAAGAGCAAGCAGAAGACATTATCAAGCAACTGAAAAAAGGCGCAAAGTTTCAGACACTAGCGAAGAAGTATTCCACTTGCCCGTCAGGCAAGCGCGGTGGTGATCTTGGTGAGTTCCGCCGTGGTCAAATGGTACCTCAGTTCGACAAAGTGTGCTTTTCTGGCGAGGTTCTGACGCCACACCTAGTCAAATCCAAGTTCGGTTGGCATGTTGTAAAAGTGCTTTACAGAACGTAGTGATTTCTTACAGGTAAGCTTGAGCTTTTTAAATATTACCTGTTTCTGCATATTGTGAGTAATACATGACAGGCATAAGTTAAAGCCATGTATTACTCATAAATTTCCTCTATTTTCCCTACTGTTAATCAGTACAAAGAGATGCCGCATCAAGTTTGATTTGGCATGAGTAAGGTTTTGGGGAGTCCCAATAGATCTTATCAAATTCTGAGTTGCAACCTGCATCTTCCATTAGTGCTGTATCCCCGTCACATATCAACATAACTGCATTATTACCTTGAAACTCTGAAAGAATTCGATAATTAGAAATGTTTCCATCGATAGCTAACTGTGAGAGTTTGGTGATTTGAGCTGGATTAGCTGATATCGCATTTTCGAATATTTCTTTCTCTGTTAGTCCTGCTGTGTCTCCAAACTTGAGCTCACCGTCAACAGCTTGGGCTACATCTTTTAAAATCGAGGCCATATCAAACATGACCTCTTCAGGATATTGAGAGCTGTTAGCGCAAGAAGTCAATGAGAGAAGAAGGGTGATAACGATGATTAGCTTCATAGATTTCTCCAAGCACTAAGCTGTCCGCTTTCATTTCGGCCAGTGTCTAAATTCCAATTTTCAAAAAAGCCAGTATCTTGGTTTTCATAAATGGTAGCTGCCAGCTTTTCCCAAAATATTTGGATTGTCTTAATCGCCTTATCAAAAATTTCATCGTAGTGCTTAATACCATCTGGCGTTTCTAAATCCTGAATATAAGTAGAGTCAACTTCGTTTGGAAGCGGGTAAGTTAACCCTAGTTTAGAAGCCACATGCCTCGCCCAAGGAAATAAGCGATGCGACTCCTCAGCATTATCTACAATGGATTGAAATCCTTCGTGCCAGACGTTTACGTCAGGCTCGCATTCTTTAGCATATTCAGGGTAAGTGGCTGAAAGGGCACTAGACCAAATAGTACGAATAACTGGATCTATTAGGTTGTTGTTACTCTGGTCCACACAATTGCCGATGTTTTCTCTGACTCTATCTGCAAGGCCAATACTTCCGAGTTGCATCCTGGACGGCCAAATATAAGCATCTTGGTGCATTTCACAAATTCTGTGTTGCTGGGCGTTTTCTGCGTAAGGGCCCACTTTTAATTCAACAACAGGATGAAGAGTAATATCGGTTGCTACATGTGCTACAAAGCCACATAACCATGAGAAGGTTTTTTCAAAGTGTTCGTTATCTGCGGCCTTTACCTGCTGAATAAGAGCATCAATTAGCTTACCAACGTGGTTGTAATGCATTTTATCTGCCCACTTATTTTGCGCAGAATTCATTAGAGCAAGGTAAGGATAGTCGGGGCTCACACAACCGAGCTCTAAATACCGTTTATTTTGAGCTAAAGCCTTTTTTGCTTCTCGAGGTATGTTTAACTTCATCAATGCATTATTAGCAGAAGCTTCATTTACCGCTGTGATATGTGCGAAAGCACCAGGCATAGTAACCTCCATGTACAGTTTAAATGCATGGAGTTTACTATGCAGGCAATATGTTCGTTGCGACTCGAGTCTTATAAAAAATAAATGTTTATGTGTTGGATATCGAGCGAGGCATTTGCAAATTATCGCCTTAGGACGTGCGTTATCTATTTTAATGAAATTCGATAATGGCACTTCAAAAAATTCATGAAATCGTGTTATTTGATATAGGAGTCCAACACTTTCAGTACAACTTCCATATCAGCTTCACGCTTTTCTAATTCTTCCTCCAATACGACGTGTTCGATGAGATGGCCTTTGATCACCTCTTTCATTAAGCCATTTACAGCCCCTCGAATTGCAGCGATTTGTTGCAACACATCTTGGCACTCATGTTCTTCTTCCAGCATTTTTTTAAGACCACTCACCTGACCCTGTATTTTGCTGACACGGGTATTGAGCTTCTTTTGATCTCTGGTTGTATGGGACATGACTTATCTTCTTTAAGTTACTGACTGCGAGATTCTAACTGATAATGTAGCACTCATCTTATACTGGGGGGTAGTATTAAATACTGGGGGGGAGTATAGTTTAGGGCAACTTTAGAAGAGCATATTGAGAATAACAATGGATTTTGTCGCATTATTACAACAAGGTAATGGATGGTTTTTTATACCCAGCGCCATTTTATTAGGAGCGTTACATGGATTAGAGCCAGGACATTCAAAAACGATGATGGCGGCGTTTATTGTGGCCGTAAAAGGAACAGTGAAGCAGGCGGTTATGTTGGGGCTGGCTGCAACGCTTTCCCATACGGCGATCGTATGGATAATTGCTGCGGGTGGGATGTATATAAGTCAAAGATTTACTGCAGAAGCTGCGGAGCCATGGATGCAGCTTATCTCTGGGGTAATTATCGTTTCGACGGGTTTATGGATGTTCTGGAGAACGTGGAGCGATGAGCGAGCTTGGCACAAAGCTCATAAGCAAGCTCGAGACTGGAGAACGCAAGTTGTCGATACTGGTCATGGGCATCTATCGCTTTCTATCGTAGAAGAAGGGCATCACTGCCGTTTTCAGTTACGCACACTTAACGGTAAGCCTTTAACGGCTGAAAACGTTAAACTAGTGCTACCTAACGCAATCAGGCAGCCTTCTGATATTTATCACTTTATTGAGCGCGATGGCTATTTGGAATCCGCCTCCTGTATTGAAGCCTATGATGATTTTTTCGTCACGTTGATGGTCGGGCACCATGATCACACCCACGATTTCGAGGTGCATTTTCATGCGGATTCCCACTCGGAAGGTGAGAATAAAGAGTACCAAGATGCTCATGAGCGTGCTCACGCTCTAGATATTCAAAAGCGCTTTGGCGATCGAGATGTTACCAATGGACAAATACTTCTGTTTGGTTTGACGGGTGGGTTATACCATGCCCGGCGGCGGTCACTGTTTTACTCATTTGTTTGCAACTTAAGGCCATGACACTTGGTGCAACCTTGGTGGTGTCTTTCAGTATTGGTCTAGCGTTAACTTTAGTTGCAGTTGGTGTTGTCGCGGCAGTGGGCGTTCAAAAAGCAACATCGAAGTGGAGTGGTTTGAACGATGTGGCTCGTCGTGCACCTTATCTATCGGGGATCTTGATTAGCGCCGTTGGTGTATATATGGGCATGCACGGGTTTACGACGTTAATGAGCTAAGCTCTGTTGTAATTATTACGTCGCTTTTTGTTTATTAAAGGTAGCTCTTTCATGTTGTGGATGATTACTAAGTACGCGTTAACCGCAGGAATAGTGGTGCTGATATCTGAAGTTGCCAAGAGAAGTGATAAAGCGGGAGCGCTGATTGCCGCGCTCCCGACGGTCACTATTTTAGCTTTGATTTGGATGTATATTGAAGGGCAAGGTCAGGAAAAGCTCGCGAACCACGCGTTTTATACTTTTTGGTATGTACTGCCTACATTGCCGATGTTTCTAGTTTTTCCTTTCTTACTGAGCCGATATTCGTTTTGGTTCTCTTTGGGAATTTGCGCCATTATTTCAATCGTTTGTTTCTTTATTGTGACCATCGTTATCAAAGAATTTGGAATAGAATTAACTTAATTGAGCAAAGGAGAATTGTAAGAATATAGGTCGAAGCGCTCGCTTATTTATATTTTCAAGGCTCTAACTAGAACTCTTTTTTTAACTCTCGATGCTAGTGTGGCCGCTTACTTGAAGTTAGCGATTGCTCTCTTGTCTTTCAGCCAAACCTCGTAGAAATGTGACGTTTTGAAGACTTTTCTTCCTTCATTCTAAAGTTATCGGTAATCAGGCAGATACAGTGGCTACAAAGTTACGTCTAGCTTTGCCAGACAGGCTAAAAATACAGTTTGTGTTGGTTATAAGAGGCGAAAGGCTTAACGCTCTGTCGTGAGCATCACATTGAATTGTACCGAGACAATTAAAATGAAAAGAATCATCTTATTAGCCGTTTGCGCCATGTTTGGTATTGCTGTCGTGGCAAGTATGGCATCAACGTACCTAATTTCGAGTCAGAAAATCGATGACATCATCTTAAACAAATCCCAAGTTCAAGCTGAGTTTTTAGCAGGAAATGCAAGTTATATTTTGGAGAACTCAGCCAACCCAATGCAAGACTTACAATCGCTCGTTGAGGGTTTGAAACAACGTTCAGACGTAAGCTATGCAGTCGTAATTGATCGCAATGTGACGGCGGTTGCTCACAGTGATAAGCAAAAGCTAAATAAAATCTACAATGATAACTACACCGTTGAAGGTGCAACCAAAGGTGTACAACAGTATTCAAAGTGGTATGCCGATGTCCAGAAAGTGTGGGTGTTTGATATCATGGCGCCGATCTACGTGAATGGTCAGTTGTACGGCACGTTTGATATTGGTATTCCTATTACAGAAGTAAGCCAAGCGACGAATGGAATTATTACTTCCCAACTGATTTCCATGGTGGTGATCTTCGTTCTGTGTGTTTTGGCTCTATCGCTTCTACTCAACAAGCTGATGCGACCGCTCTCTGCGCTTAAGGAGGCGTTGCAAGACATCTCGAAAGGTGACGGAGACTTAACGGTTCGTTTACCAGCAAAAGGTAATGACGAAGTCGCACAAATTTCTTCGGCGTTCAACGTGTTTGTTGGCAAGGTACATGAAATCATTACACAAGTTGTAAATACTGGTGTGGATCTGAATGGTTCCGCTGTCGCGCTGCGTGGACAATCTCAACAAGCGCTTGCAAGAGGGCAGGAGCAGAATGAGCAAACCATGCTGGTTGTCACGTCTATGAACGAAATGATCGCGACCGTCAACGAAATTGCGTCAAATGCTGCTGGTGCAGCGAGTGCTGCGAGTACGGCAAGTAATGAAACTCAAGATGGCTACAAGACGCTAGAACGCACCAAGACGGCGATGACGAATCTTGAAAACGAGATGAACAGTACTTCCAATATTATCGTAAGCCTTGCGGACAACACTCAGTCGATTGGTAGTATTCTTGAAGTCATTAGAGGGATCTCTGAGCAAACTAACCTATTGGCGTTAAATGCCGCTATTGAAGCAGCGCGCGCCGGTGATGCCGGACGAGGTTTTGCCGTAGTGGCAGACGAGGTTCGTAATCTTGCAACTAAAACGGCTCAGTCCACTGATGAAATTGACAACATGATCCATCAGTTGCAAACCGAAGCCCAAAGTGCGGTTAATTCAATGAGTAATAGTAGAGCCCTAATTGAAGAAGGCACTGCAGAAACGGAGCTCGCTCGACAAGCACTAGAGGCAATTGCTGATCAAGTTACTACTATTTTGGATATCAATACTCAGGTGGCAACGGCAACAGAACAGCAATCGACGGTAGCAAATGAAATTAACATGAATATGGATACCGTCAGTCACTCCGTGAAAAACGCGCTAACGGCGAGTGAGCAATTGGAAGAATCAAGTCAACAACTTGCGGAATTATCGAGAACTCTCGATCGTCACGTAGGAGCGTTTAGAATTTAAACGCCAACGGAAATCCTTTTGCAAAAGCCAGTAAATCTCGATTGCTGGCTTTTTTATTTGAGAAAATCGAATGTCGATTTGCTCTACTATGCCAGTTTTTATAGTTATTGGGATAAATGATTAGTGCTTAACTAGGCGTTAATCTTCGCGTGTTGTTTTAAGTGCTCTACAAACATAGAGATTTTCTTGGCTAAGTGCTTTCTAGAAGAGTAAAACGCATAAAGCACTAAATCTTCAGGTTCGTATTCTAGAGGGATGACTTCAAGCTTGCCGCTCTCGATCTCATCTTTGCATGATTCTATTGGAAGTATTGCGTATCCAAGCCCTGATAACGCGCCAGATTTAGCGAGATGACCACTGTTTACTTTGAACGAGGATTGTACTGTTTGCGTAATATGACCTCCGTCGGGATTTTTAAACACCCAGGGAGCACCATTTACAGCAGTAAGTGTCGTGATACAGGGAACATGATTTAAATCCGTAATTTTGTAAGGGCGGCCGCACTTATTAAGCAGTTGAGGCGCAGCCAAAATAACACTGGGCCAGCGTTTGATTTCCCTCGCCACCCAATTGCTGTCAGACAAAGTCCCTCTATGAAAACTCAAAATGACATCAAAGCTATCAATAACCTCATCTTTAGGGTTTAGCGTTGTATCGCAAGACAAAGAGATTGACGGGTATTGCGTGCAAAAGGTGACAACCGCTTTGGCCAGTACAGGTGTGTCTGGCATAAGAATACGTAGCTCTCCCGTTACTGTGTGCGAGTGGCGAGTCACGGTTTCTAGCGCGTTGTTGAGTTGTTCCAATAATGGACGAGTGCTGCTATAGAGCTCTTCTCCAGCCTCGGTAGGCGTCATTCGCCTTGTCGTTCTATTGAACAACCTGATGTTTAACTTTTCTTCAAGCAGGGCAATATGTCGGCTGACATTCGATGTTGGTATATTCAAACACTCAGCGGCTCGCTTAAAGCTGTTGTTTTCATACACACAGTGAAAACTTTTTAACCAGATTTGGTCGACGTTATCAAACATTCTATTGTCCCACTTTATTGGATTATCAAGCCAGCATATTGCACTTTATCCTCAGACTGAGTTGCATACAATTTTATTTAACAGTCAGAGCGGGCAAACGATGCAGATGTCGTGCTACGAGGTGATCAATAATGAGGTACTCATGAGTTGGCTAGAAAGGTTATTTGAGAATAAGAATATAATAGGTTCGCGCAAAGCGTCTATTCCTGAGGGCGTTTGGACAAAATGCCCTGAATGTGAACAAATACTTTATCGCGCGGCATTAAAAGAGAATTTGGAAGTATGTCCTAGGTGCTCTCATCACATGAGAATGGCGGCACGTCAAAGGTTGAACACTTTTCTGGATCATGGAACACAGCAAGAGTTGGCAAGTGAGTTGGAACCGCAGGATATTTTGGGTTTTAAAGACTTAAAGCGATATAAAGAGCGAATTGCCATCGCGCAGAAAACGATTGGAGAAAAAGATGCCTTGGTTGTGATGCAGGGGAAGTTGCTAGGCTTGCCTGTTGTAGCTTGTGCGTTTGAATTCTCTTTCATGGCTGGCTCGATGGGGGCGGTGGTTGGCGAGAAATTTGTCCGCGCCGTTGAAACTGCGATTAATATAAAATCTGGGCTAGTGTGTTTTTCTGCTTGCGGAGGGGCGCGCATGCAAGAGTCTTTGGTAGCACTAATGCAAATGTCAAAAACCAGCGCCGCGTTAAACCACTTATCTGAGCACAGATTACCCTATATCTCAGTATTGACGGACCAAACTTATGGTGGCGTCTCGGCGAGTTTAGCCATGTTGGGAGACATCAATATTGGTGAACCTAAAGCAAGCATTGGCTTTGCGGGAAGGCGTGTTATTGAACAAACGGTACGTGAAAAGCTACCAGACGAGTTTCAAAGAAGTGA
The DNA here is from genome assembly GCF_043995865.1 of Vibrio sp. D3. NCBI lineage: Bacteria > Pseudomonadati > Pseudomonadota > Gammaproteobacteria > Vibrionales > Vibrionaceae > Vibrio > Vibrio sp. D3. The sequence goes on from NZ_CP171886.1 coordinate 1,632,724, forward strand.
GTTTTTATTGGCACATGGTGCATTAGATATGATTGTAGACAGACGTGAAATGCGTGATCGCGTTGGCGGCTTATTGGCTAAGTTAACCAACGCGAGGGTGGTCTCAGAATAGGTTGTATTAAAGTTAGATTTAGTACTTGCGTTTATTGAGCCGTAATCATTACAAACCGTTCATTTTGCCCCCATCTTGGTTCCGCATTCATTAGGCTGAGATCCAACGCCGTTTGGTATGGGTCAACAGCAAAATGGTCGCTTACTAAACCCCAGAGCATCCAGTTGATTGCGGTTTCATTCTCGGTAAGCTCTTCGAGTGGCGCTTGGAGGAAAAAGTACTCATCTTCGCCATCGTAACCGAGCCGATCATAAATAATGTTGCGTAGCTCTCGATCCAAATCATGTTGGAGGTTGATTGAGTCGTACAGTTGCTCTTCTGTTGGGCTATTCTCATGGTGATAAACATTGCGTTTTGACTCTTTGCGTAAAGTACCTGCGCCAGTTTCAATGCTTACTTTCTTTTGCGAGTGTTGCTCAAGAACTTGAATGATTTCATCCTCTAGCTGATCGAGTTTACTCAGCAAAACTTGATTGTTTATGTCACCAGCGGGGGAGGCCATCGTTTGGAAGGCTTTCACTCTCTCGTAGACTGCTTTCCCGTGAGGAAGCGCTGCAAAGCACTGTTCTCGGAGCGCGTCATTGGCTTGCCAAATGCCCGAGTAGAGCTCGTAATCATGTGGATATGGTGGAAGATCTTCGTATCTTCCCCTAATAATTCTCGCCAGCGCTTTTGCCACTGTTCTTCTTTTGCGTGTTTTACACGAGCGTATTGCTTAACCCAGCGGTTACGAAGGTTTACCCCAAAAATGGCAAGTCCCCATGGAGCGAGCAAATAAAAATAATAGTGAGAAGAGTTATCCCAAAAGTAACCGTAAACGTAAACACCAAAAGCAAGCACCCAAGTTCCAATAGTACAAGCAATAATCCCGGACATTATTGATGATTGGCGCTTTGTTTCTCTTAATGTATTACCTTCAGCACATAACCAAAAAATGCCACCAAAAACAAAGGCAAACGTTGTCATGAAGTAGGCAATCCCCGCTCCCAAAAATCCCCAAAGTGACATGTATTATCCCTAGCCAAATATCTGCTTTATTCACTCATCAATGACTCGAGGAGTAAATGTGTTTCATTTGGCGGAGAATTTACCATTAATGCCAACCTTTTGATATGCACTCGATGACTTATTAGGAATGAGTCACAAATAAAAATAGATGGTATCAAGCATCAAAATTTAATTTAGAACCTTTGATTGTCGTGAACTCTATCTGGAAGAGTTAAGGGGGGCGTTTAAGGGCAATTTTCCTCATGAAGTCGTTATTTAGAAAAAGGTAAATTAATGTTTTTATTGATAATTGTGAGAAAGCTTGGGTTGGGATTGATCCCATAAATTTAGAGTAAAAAGCCTATTTTTGGGAGCGATTTCATAAATTTTATGATACTGATTTCACTGTTTGAGCTGTAAAGAATATAAACCCCCACTCAATGTATGTTAATAATCAATGAGTGTTGTTATGTCTCATATCCGTTTTTTCCCGCGCCATCGTTTGGCGCTTGCTTGTATGCTAGCGAGTGTGTCTAGCTTCTCTTTTGCACAAAACCAGTGCGCTGTTGCTGATTTACAACAATCGAGAGACTTGGCTGCTGCCGTTTCTGGTGCTGAGTATGATTGCTACCACGCTTGGTTTTCAGCTCCTTCCGCAACGCTGAACGATATTTACAGCGAAGCGAGCTTAAGCCGTATCCAAGTCGCGTTGGATCAAGAAATTGCCCGCTATCGTGGAGAAGCAGAGCAAGCTCGTGTTCTAGAAAATCTGGGCGAGTTTATTCGTGCTGCATACTACGTTCGTTACAATGCTGGCACAGGTACACCTGAGTTTTCGCAAGCGTTGAGTCAGCGTTTTGCTCAGTCGACGAACCTATTCCTTAACAACCCTCATGCTTTGGATCAAGGTCGTGAACAAGTTGGCGCAATGAAGAGCTTGACTTTGATGGTTGATAACGTGAAGCAGTTGCCGCTGACCATGGATAGCATGATGGCCGCGTTGATGCACTTTAACCGTGAAACCGCGCAGGACACGCAATGGGTCGATGGTTTAAACAACCTGTTCCGTTCTATGGCAGGTCATGTAGCAAACGATGAGTTCTACCGATACATGGCAAACAATACTCACCATATTGATACATTAGCGAGATTCGCATCTGATAACGCTTGGGCATTGGATACGGATGCGAGCTTTATTGTTTTCAATGCATTACGTGAAACTGGTCGTTTGCTCGCGAGCCCAGATCAGGAGACCAAACGCAAATCCTTGGCTGTGATGCAACAAGTGATGCAGCGTTACCCATTGGGCAGTGAGCATGACAAACTGTGGCTCGCTGCCGTTGAAATGATGAGCTACTACGCACCAGAAGGCCTAAATGGTCTGAATATTGAGCAAGCTAAGCAAGATCTAGCTGCGCGCGTGATGCCAAATCGTTTTGAGTGTCAGGGGCCTGCCATCATTCGCTCTGAAGATCTAACTGATGCTCAAGCTGCGAAAGCGTGTGAAGTACTGGCTGCGAAAGAAGCCGACTTCCATCAAGTGGCGAATACGGGCAATCAACCTGTTGCTGATGACTTGAATGATCGTGTTGAAGTGGCGGTGTTTGCTAGTAACGACAGCTACGTTGATTATTCTTCGTTCCTGTTTGGTAACACAACGGACAACGGTGGTCAGTACCTTGAGGGGAATCCATCAAAAGCGGACAATACCGCCCGTTTCGTGGCTTATCGCTATGCGAATGGCGAAGATTTATCGATCTTGAATCTAGAGCATGAGTACACGCACTATTTGGATGCGCGATTTAACCAGTACGGCTCATTCAGTGATAACTTAGCCCACGGTCATATCGTGTGGTGGCTGGAAGGTTTTGCTGAATACATGCATTACAAACAAGGCTACCAAGCGGCGATCGAACTGATTGCAGGCGGTAAACTGAGCCTTTCAACTGTGTTTGATACCACATATTCTCACGATACTAATCGTATCTATCGTTGGGGTTACTTGGCCGTTCGATTCATGCTGGAAAATCATCCGCAAGACGTAGAAAGCTTGTTGGCGTTGTCGCGCACTGGTCAGTTTGAACAGTGGGCGCAACAGGTGACGACATTAGGTCAACAATATGACGCAGAGTTTGAGCGCTGGTTGGATACGTTAGAAGTGGAGCCAGAGCAACCAGGTACTGACCCAGAAGAGCCAACAGAACCTGAAGCACAAGTGACTGAATTGACGGCGAACCAAAGCCTTCAACTCAGTGGCGAAGCGTACAGCGAAAAACTGTTCTACGTTGACGTACCAGCCAACACCGTGCGCTTTAATGTATCTATTGAAGGTGCGGGGGATGCGGATCTTTACATGAGCTACAACAAAGTTGCGCATTACTACGACTTTGAAATGAGCCAGTATGGCGATGGCAGCAATGAAGAGATTGTATTTGAGCCAGAGCAGGATGGTTACGTGAAAGCAGGTCGTTACTACATCAGTTTAACTGGCCGTGATAGCTATGACTCTGTGAATCTTGTGGCAGCTTTAGACGTTGAAGCGCAAACACCGCCAACACAAGTGCAAGACGATTTGGCACCGGTGGTACTAGAGTCTGGTGAAGCAAAAATGCTGACCGTTTACAAGCAGCGTTATGCGGCAGTGTATGTACCTGAAGGTGTTGAAGAGGTTCGTGTATGGCTAACGGCTCACTCTCAAACTGGTAATGTCGATCTATACGCCAGCAGAGAGCATTGGCCTACGGTTGAGCAACACGAGTACGTGTCCAACTATGCAGGTAGCAACGAATACCTTGCGATTCCTGTTACTGAAGCGGGCTATGTGCACTTCTCTCTTCAAGCACCAGAACAAGGTGATGACGTTGAAATGTTAGTGCACTTCAACTAAAACATGCTCGATTAGCTGAAATCGAGATAAAAAACGTCGCTCATAGAGCGGCGTTTTTGTTTGTATCGGATGCCATTGTGATCAAACAGCGGCGAATGCCAGTTAATAGGCTGATTTATCGAGTTATCCTTTGCTCTTTTTCTAAACGGCTTTAGGTTTGTATTACAATTTACCGCGCACATAAACTTTTTTAGCGACGCGTTCTGTGACCTAGCTTCTGATTTGTGCTTTCCAAACGGATACAATATATATGCACCCCGTGCAATAAAGTGAAAAGGGAAAGACATGAAAACGCTTATTTATGAAACGTTGATTAGCCTTGCTAACCAAGAACCTGAACAACATGCAAGAATCCGACAAAATCTATATGAACAGTTGGATCTGCCGTTCGATAAGCAGCTGGCTTTGTATTCTTGTGCCCTTGGTCCTGCAAGTTCAGGCAAGTTGGAGAGTAGTCAAGGCATTAACAACGCGGTAGATTGCGCGGTTAAACTGCTTGAAACCCCTGAGCGCTAATTCACTCGTTGTTTAAATCACGGCCCGATCCCCAAGGGCCGTTTTTAATTGCCTTTAAATTGATTTCAACGTCGTGATTACTCTGCTCTTTCCGCCAGCACTTCTTTGAAGGCAAACATGCCGTTTAATGCCGCTGGAAACCCTGCGTAGACGGACATCTGTAAGATGACTTCCTTAATTTCAGCCTCGCTGCAGCCTACATTAAGTGCTGCATTGAGATGTACTTTCAGTTGTGGCGCACAATTCCCCATTGCCGTTAGCGCGGCGACGGTTGCGATTTCTCTCGATTTTAGGTCTAAGCCTGGGCGAGCATAAATATCGCCAAACGGATACTCAATGGTGTACTGAGCTAAATCTGGGCAAATATCTTGTAAGCTTTCGATGACGTTATGACCAGCGTCGCCATCAATGTGAGAGAGTAGTTCTAATCCTTTGTTAAAGCGTGATTGTTCCATTGATATGTTCCTAGTGAATAAATGCAAACATACCTTAATCCTTAGAGTTAACTCTAAGTCAACGAACTTTTCCGCTTTTATACAAGGCAATTTTTTCTTCTAGAGCCGTTAAGTGCTTCTGCTGCTGTTCAATGTGGATCTTGAGGTTTTCTTGATGTTGCTCTAGCAAGGCTTGGCGTTGTCGTACAGACTCTGAGCCGACTTCCCTTAATTTTGCATATTCCAGAATCTCTTCAAGTGGCATTGCAGTTTCTTTTAATCGCTTTACGAAGCTAATCCAGCTTAGATCTTTCGCACTATACACTCGATGCCCACTCGCGTTTCTATGGACATGTTTAAGTAAGCCAATTTTTTCATAGTATCGAAGTGTATGAGCAGACAAGCCGACGAGGCTAGAAAACTCTTTGATATTCATGATTACCCTCCAAGGTAATTCATACCAATAGGCATAAGCTAAGTTCCGCATTTTGAAGTCATTTCGGGATAGATACAAACGGTAATCTTCCATGTTTTAAGGTGGGATACGCAGAAGGGGGCTATTTTGAATACGCGCCAAACGTGATCCACCTGCCAGTTTCACTTTATTAAAAATTAGTTACTCAATAGAGTGGTTTGGCTGTTTTTAGTCTTTGGCCTCCTTTAGGGCGTACCCGGGCATTTTCTTTTATATATTTTGAACGCGATTTTTTGCAATACAAAACAATGACTTAGTTTGTTTTGTGTGCGATGTGCTTGAATGTCATCTACTCGTTTACGTCCAGAACCGTTTCTACTTGTGCAATGGAGGAGTCACTACGCCTTCATTTTCAGCCTTGAGTTAGGGCGAAAAGGGTGAGGGCGTCTGATGAATAGCTCTTATAATTTCGACTATTGAATTCACTCACAAAAAAATGCAAACAAGTAATCGTGAGTGAAAACGAGTAGGAGAACAACATGAGTGGCTCACAGGAAATACAATCATTCGGTGCGAATGTTATCTTACATGCGTTTGATTGGAAGTATGCTGACATTGCCCAACGAGCAAAAGAAATCCACGAGCTAGGTTACGGCTCCGTGTTGGTTTCGCCACCAATGAAAAGCGCCCACGATGATCGCTGGTGGCAGCGCTATCAACCTCAAGATTACCGTGTCATCGACAATGCGTTGGGTGATACCAAAGACTTTATCCGTATGGTTCGTGAACTGGAGCAAGTTGGCGTGTGGGTTTACGCTGACGTGGTGTTTAACCACATGGCAAATGAGGCCCACCTTCGCCGAGATCTCCAATACCCAAGAAAAGAGGTCTTGGAGGAATACCAACAAAACAAACAGAAATATCAGTCGCTAACGTTATTTGGCGACTTATCTCAACCGCTTTTTGATGAAGAGGACTTTGTTGAAGCGTTCGGTATTAAAGACTGGAAAGATAAATGGCAGGTACAAAATGGACGCATCACAGGTGGACCAACCGATCCTGGCTTGCCAACCCTCCGTGTTTGTGACCATGTCGTTGAGCAGCAACGCGCTTACCTAAAAGCATTGAAAGCCATTGGTGTGAAAGGTTTTCGTATTGATGCCGCGAAACACATGACGCTAGAGCATCTTAAACGTGTTTGGACAGACGACATCACACGCGATGTGCATATATTTGGCGAAATTATTACCGATGGCGGTGCGACAGAAGAAGAGTATCAGTTGTTTCTTGAGCCGTATTTGCAGGAAACACGCTTAGGCGCTTACGATTTCCCGTTGTTCTCGACCATTTTTAAGGCGTTTGCTAAAAAGGGCAGTTTCAAGTCGTTGATTGACCCATACTGTTTCGGTCAGGCCCTTTCGCCTGGTCGCGCGATTACATTTGTTGTCACGCATGACATTCCTAACAATGACGTTTTTCTTGATCTGATCATGGATGAGGAAAACGAATGGTTAGCTTATGCCTACATTCTAGGCCGCGATGGTGGTGTGCCATTGGTTTATACCGACTTAAACACTAGCGGTATTACAGATAAAAATGGCAAACCAAGATGGCAAGGCGCATGGAACGATCCGCGAATGGCGAAAATGATCCAGTTCCATAATATGACGCATGGCGAGTCGATGAGTGTTCTTGAAGGTAACGATGATATGCTGGTATTTAAGCGAGGGAGCAAAGGCATTGTCGTGCTTAATAAATCGCAGCGTCAGCAGTCTTTGGCATTGAAAATGGATGGTGACTGGGTGGATTTGATGACGGATCAGGACGTTCCATCTGACGGTAAGTTAATTGTGCCACCTAAAGCCTCAATGTTGCTCGTCGGAAACTAAAAAATAAAACACCGAGCTTAGCGAGCTCGGTGTTTATATTTATCGGCGGTCATTCAAGAACGGGTAAAGTCTAATGTAAAACCGAAGTCTTTCGCCTCTGCTATGAGGTTATGAGCACTCATTAACGCAACATTCAGCCTTTAAAAAGCCGATCACATCATCTAAACATTGGTACTCTGCAACGCAAAAAAGGGTTCGCCCCTCACGACGTTGGGTGAGAAGCCCGGCTGAGGCTAGACTAGAAATATGATGAGAGAGAGTGGATGCAGGAATGCCAAGCTTTTCTTGTACGCCGCCTACCGCGATACCTTTGTATCCCGCTTTGACAACTTCTTTGTAAATACTTAAACGAGTAGGATGACCTAACTCTTTTAGTGCTTTAGCGACGGCTTCAAGCTCCATACTGACCTCTAAAGAATGACTACAGTAAATTTGTTTCGATAATAGGGAAAGTCTCGGTAAATGCCAACTCTTGTGATCTAGGAACGATTTAAATCAGATGAGATTCATACCGGCTCATACCAGCACAACAATAATTGTCTACTCCAATGAGACAGATCAATCTTCATTATTATTTCACCCCACGTTCAAACTCCCTCGTCTACACTCATGGGTGAGTTGTCAGTTGGCAGACCAAGGAGGCGGCCATGATTGCGGTTCATAGAGATTATTGTTTGTCTAACAGTTCAGATTTACATGCTCACGTTAAAGTTAACCCTGTCGGTAAATTAGAAGTTGAGATTGTAGAACTTCAAGAGCGCCATACCACAGAGTTTGATGATTTGTCTTTTGAGAGCCGTGGGTGTGAAACTCGAATCTGTGGTAAAGAAGACACAACTCCGTGGCAGTTCAATCTTGCAGTTACTGATGCGTTAGAGCTTTCTCACTTAGTGGAAGAAGCAAACGAAGAGTATGAGATTTTAATGAATGATCTTATGTAATCTCGTGAGAAGATCATTTTATCCTGCACGGCATGTGACTCGGTACTGAAAAAGAAAAACCTCCCAAACGGGAGGTTTTTAACATTGAGCAAGTTACCGTCAGAGCGGCTCTTCTCTCGGCGGCGTTAGTTCTTGAACGTTATCTTCATTGAAGTCATCGGCGTAACCTTTCGGCGGTGGCGTCCAACCACGTTCTGAGCGCGAGAGTTTGTCATGGCGATCTTTTTGCATCTCTTCCGCCATTTTTTCCTCTAACTGAATAAACAGTTGTCGGAAATTGTTGTCATAACGTTCGCCTTCAGAATCATCTTCCCAAGCTTTGTAGAGTAGCTCGGACTTGCGTGCTTCAACACGCTTGTATGTCGCTTTTTGCTGCTCAACAAAGAAGGGATGAATACCAAGTGCTTTCATCGTGTGACCGCCCATCTCCAATGCGGAATGGTAGGTTTCCGATTCAATAATATCAGCCCCAGCTTGACGCAAAAGATAGCCGTGACCACGGTCAAAGGCGCGTGCGATCACCGTTACTTTGGGGTACGTGTGTTTGACGTACTTCACCAATTCCACACTCGATTCTTGGTTATCAATTGCGACGACCAACGCAGCCGCATGCTCGATGCCTGCAGTGTGCAGCATATCTGGTCGAGTCGCATCGCCAAAATAAGCGCGAGTGCCAATCTGGCGCATGTTATCGACTTGGTTGGCTTGGTGATCGAGCACCACGGTTGTTACACCATTAGAAACAAGCAAGCGGTTAACAATCTGACCAAAGCGGCCGATACCAGCGATGATTACTGTGCCTTTTTCTTCAATCGTATCGCTTTCTCTTTCGTTTGATTGAGTTTCAAAACGCGGCAGTATTAATTTGTCAAATAGAATGAACAAGCCTGGCGTTAAGAACATTGAGATAGCAACAACCAGCGCAAGCGTTTGCGAGAGTTCAAACGGAATGACGTGGTTTTGCACAGAGAAGCTTAGCAACACAAAACCAAATTCACCCGCTTGAGCCAAGCTGAGAGTAAACAGCCAACGGTTGCTGCCTTTCACTCTAAATATCAGCGCGAGAATAAATAGCACCAAGGCTTTCAATACCATCACGCCAATGGTCAGTGCCATGATCAACCAGAAGTCACCAAATAGAACTGAGAAATTGATCCCAGCTCCGACGGTGATGAAGAACAGACCCAGCAACAACCCTTTAAATGGTTCGATATTGGACTCTAACTCGTGGCGAAATTCGCTGTTCGCCAATACAACGCCAGCCAAGAAAGTTCCTAATGCAGGAGATAAGCCAACCAAACTCATCAGTGCTGCGATGCCGATCACCAGCATCAATGCGGTGGCGGTAAAAATCTCACGCAGCCCAGAGCTAGCAACATAGCTCAGCAGAGGTCGACTTAAAAAGTGACCACCAACGACAACAATCGCTATCGATGCTGTGATGACTATTCCGTACGCCCAGCCTGGTAAATCGGCCACGAGGTTTAAATCGTCATGATGCTGCGCGGCCGTTTGAACAGCATTTTGTGCTTGTTCGACTAACTCCGGCAGGGCCAGCAATGGAATAAAGGCCAACATCGGGATAACAGCGATATCTTGGAAAAGCAAAACAGAGAACGCGTTTTGTCCGCCTTCTGTCTTCGTTAACCCTTTTTCGCTAAAAGTTTGCAAAACAATCGCGGTAGAAGAAAGGGCGAAAATCAAACCGATGGCTAAGGCAATAGTCCAAGGCTGCTCAAAGTACAGGGCAATACCCATAATCGCCGCGATGGTACCGCCAACTTGAAGACCGCCTAAGCCCATTAAACGATTTCGCATTGACCAGAGCATTTTAGGCTCTAGCTCTAACCCCACTAGGAATAGCATCATCACCACGCCAAATTCGGCAAAGTGCTGAATTGTCGTTGTTTCCTCACCGACTAAACCGATAATTGGACCAATTACCACACCAGCGATGAGGTAACCTAAAACGGAACCGAGCCCTAAACGCTTGGCAAGTGGCACCGCGATCACAGCGGCAATCAAATACACGAAGGCTTGTAAGAATATCCCTGTCATGAAGCCTCCTTGATGAGCTTCGGAAGTGCGCTGTTGAGTTTGATTAATGACGCAGCAGCTTCAACATCCAGTCTATCTTCGACTAATGCTGTTAGCAGGCTTTTGTACCGTTCGACATGACGGGGAATTCGTCCTTCCTCTTCGGCTGTACGTGCGCCGAACAAAGCAAGAGGCGCAATGTAGTGCATGCCCGTGAGCGCTGACATTTGCTCGATAGGAGCGAGCAGTTCCCGAATCGTAAAATGGTTGTAGCCTTCGGCTTTATAGGCTTCTTCTTTGCCGCCGGCAGAAAGCACGCACAGCATGGTTTTACCTTGTAGTTCGGTTCCTTCAGTGCCGTAAGCAAAGCCATACTCCAAAACCAGATCTTGCCACTCTTTTAAAATTGCTGGGGTTGAATACCAATATAGTGGGAATTGAAAAACCACCACATCATGCTCGCGCAAGCGTTGTTGTTCACGGTCGATATTGATATCGAAACGAGGGTATTCACCATAGAGATCAACACATGTCACGCCTTCAATTTTTTGAGCTTCTTTGAAAAGTGGAGTATTCACTTCTGAACGATGCTGGGAAGGATGAGCAAAGAGAATTAATACTTTTTTATTCGCCATAAGGATCCTTGCTATCTAAATAACCATGCCCGGTAGGAGCGCAGGTTGGTTAGAAAATGTAACTCATAAATGGCCGTCAAGCTAGCTTGGAAAAGTGCTTAAGCTGTTTCAATATCAATAAAAAACCACCAAATAAGTTGGTGGTTTTGGCAAGCGTCAAATTTTAATTAATCATGAATAGGAACGACTAAAATATCGACTGGTGACTTGTTGATAAGATGTCTTGAGTAGGAAATGATTTTGCTCCAGAAATCTTGGTGATGGCCACAAATCAGCAAGTCCACTTCTTGCTCTTTGATGGTAATTTCGAGCTTATCGGCTAAATCACCAGTACCCACGAAAAAGTGTTTGAGTGGATAATCCATGTACTCACTGAATGTTCTCAAACATTCCATAGAGTGCTCATTCAGCGGCCTTTGGTCTGGGTTCTCTTTAATGTCTACGAGCTCACGATAAATTTCCCCGTGAGTTCCATCAATATGGATGAATGAAATATCGGAGTCGAGATAGTTAGCCATCGCTACGGCTCTGTCGATCAGAACAGTGCTCTCATCGGACAGTTCGAGTGCAACAAGGATATGTTTGTATTTCATTACCACGCCCTTATGTGGATTAGCTTTACTGTAAGCATAGTATGGCTTGGGCAAAATTTGTGTAGATAAGATCTCGAAATCGTTCAAAGTTTTGATAAATAATGCTGCTTGCTTTTTAGTCAGAAAACCCGCTAAACTTCGCAAATCATTTCTCTAGGAGATTACGCCAACATGAAGAACTAAACCTGTTATCCATATTTTTACTTATTTTTTGGATCTGCAGGGTTAGTAGGCGTAGCTCACTTTCCGATATTTCTTTGCAACAAGACGACTTTTTAATTTGACGTTTATCGTCGAGCTTTACATAGAGCTTAATGCGTTTGTGCACGCGTTTTGTTGCAATCTCAAATCATAGCTACGGCTGTTGTCCCTGTCATACAGGAGGCAAATTATGCCAGTTTTACAAGCTTTTAATGTTAGCCATCAGTTTGATAATGGCGAGACGCTATTCCAGTCTATTTCTTGTTCCATGACTAAACGACGTGTTGGTTTGGTTGGGCGCAATGGCATCGGTAAGTCACTTTTGGCTTCCATTTTGGCGGGAGAAACTCAGCCTGCCAGCGGTGTTGTGACTTCTCCCTCTTCTTTCATGATGTATCGCCAGCAGCCGTCTGATTTGCTTTCAGGTCAGCAATCGATCGCCCAGTTTCTGGGCAAAGATGCGGTCTTGCATGCTTTAAAGCAGATTGAACAAGGTGATGTTTCTGAACATTGGTTCGAACTGGTTGGCGAGCAGTGGGATATTGAACCGAAACTCAAACAGCAGCTCGCTGCGATGGGATTACCGCAAGACCCTGATTTCTCATGTGCTCGGCTCAGTGGTGGTCAGTTGGCGCGTTTGCAGTTATGGCAATTGTTTGAAAACGAAGCGGAGCTTTTGATTCTCGATGAGCCATCCAATCACCTCGATACCGAGGCGAAACAATGGCTGATAGAGTCTATGACGCATTTCGGCGGCGCGATTTTACTCATCAGTCACGATCGTGAGCTGCTGCGATCAATGGAGGAAATTTGGGAACTATCGGGCCTAGGTTTACAGGTTTTTGGTGGAAATTACGATGTGTATGCCGAGCAAAAACGCACTGAGCTACAAGCGATCGAAAGGCAGTTAGCGCAGGTCGATAAACAGAAAAAACAGTTAGCTGAGCAAGCCCAGAAAAATCGCGAAAAAGCAGACCAACGCGCCGCGCAAGGGAACAAACTGCGCAAAGACGGCAGTCAGCCCAAAATTTTGCTTGATGGCAAAAAGGATAGCGCGACCGCCAGCACCTCAAGTCGCAATAAGAATGAGCAACTCAGACAAGCGCATTTACAAGCCAAAGAGCGGGCGTTGCAATCGCGACATGAGCAGCTCAAAGCGCAAAAGCTTTATCTTGCAGATAATCCGAACCGTTCGCGAAAAGTATTGTCGATACAAGAAGGTATATTGCCTTTTGGAGATTCTACTCCTATCACTTTGCAGATTTTTGCGAACGATAAAGTCCATCTCAAAGGGATAAATGGCTGCGGAAAGTCAACCTTGTTAAAGACGTTGCTTGGCGAGTTGTCGTTGCTCAGTGGTGAGCTGCAAGTGAATACTCCCTTGTATTATCTCGACCAAAACTTTGGCGCAGTGAATCCAAATCTTTCGTTACTTGAGAGCGTAATGGAGACCTGCCAAGAGATGACGGAAAGTGAAGCGAGAACCTTATTGGCGGGGATCGGTTTTCGTCGAGACGCTGTGTTTCGGTTGGGGTGCGTACTCAGTGGTGGCGAGAAGATGAAGCTCGCAATGCTGATCGTCAGCCATCAACACTCCCAGCCTTTGCTGCTGCTTGATGAGCCAGATAATCATCTCGATCTCGATTCAAAAATAATGCTTAGTCAGGCGTTAAATGCATACAAAGGTGGATTTGTTCTGATTAGTCACGACCAAGATTTCGCTTCTGAGTGTGGGGTTTTGCGTCAAATCGAACTGAATTAAACGAAAGAGAGTAAACGCCATCGTAGCTCTTCAGCGTTGTTTCTAAGCTCTACACCGCCACTTACCGATATGTAGAATTGGCAGGAAATGAGGGAGTTAGGATGGCTTTCACAACTCGTTTAATGAAATTAGATTCATTTTGTCGATATATAGTAGAGCTCTGATGTATTGCACAAAAAGACAACAGAAAAATAAAAAGGAATTTCATGAAAAAGAACACCCTAGCATTAGCAACGGCTCTCGCACTCGGAAGTGTGTTGTCTGTGGCGCATGCAAATGAAGCGGCGCAGTCGTCGGTTGAACAAGTAACCCCGAAAGCCATCACGTATCCAATCACACAAAAAGTGGATGTTGTCGATGACTACTTTGGTACAAAAGTGAGTGATCCTTATCGCTGGTTGGAAGACGATCTCAGCCTAGAAACCGCAGAATGGGTGAAGGCACAAAATGCAGTGACGTTTGATTATCTGTCGAAAATCCCTTACCGCGAGCAGATTGAAGAGCGCATCACTAAGCTCATGGACTACGAAAAGCAAAGCCAACCGTTCAAAGAGGGTAAGTTCACTTACTTCTACAAAAATGACGGGTTACAAAACCAAGACGTGCTTTATCGGCAGCTAGGTGATGGTGAAGCAGAAATTTTCCTCGATCCAAATACTTTTAGTGAAGATGGCACCACATCGTTAGCGGGAGTGAGCTTTTCACGAGATGGATCTTTAGTTGCATACAGCATTTCGGAAGGCGGTAGCGATTGGCGAAAAGTCATAGTTCTAGAGACAGAAACCAAAAAGCCCGTCGGCGAAACGCTGGTGGATATTAAGTTCAGCGGCATCAGTTGGCTCGGCAATCAAGGCTTCTATTACTCAAGTTATGACAAGCCAAAGGGGAGTGAACTTTCCGCGAAGACGGATCAACACAAGCTCTACTTTCATAAGCTTGGGACGAAACAAAGTGAAGACCAGCTGATTTTCGGCGGCTTTGAGGAAGAGAAATACCGTTATGTTGGCGGCTATACGTCGGAAGATGAACGCTACTTGTTTATCTCAGCCAGCATATCGACATCGGGTAACAAACTGTTCTTTAAAGATCTGAGTAAGCCAAACAGCCCGCTTAAAACCATTTTAGATAACACCAGTTCTGATACTTGGGTAATAGACAACCAAGGCACGAAACTGTACTTGGTTACGAACCTTAATGCGCCGAACAAACGCGTCGTGACGGTGGATGCGAGTCAGCCGCAGCCCAAAAACTGGAAAGATTTGATCCCTGAAACAAAGAACGTGTTACGTGTTTCTACCGCGGGTGGCAATTTGTTTGCGAGCTATATTGTTGATGCGATCTCGATGGTGAAGCAATACGACATGAACGGCAAACTCATCCGTGAAATCAAGCTGCCTGATATTGGTAGTGCGTACGGTTTTTCAGGTAAAAAAGAAGAAGCCGAAGTCTACTATTCTTTCACCAACTACAAGATGCCAAGCACTACGTATCGTCTGAACATCAAAGATGGTGATAGCGAGGTGTACTACAAATCTAAAGCGCCATTTGATCCAGCTTTGTATGAATCTCGTCAGGTGTTTTACACCTCAAAAGACGGAACAAAAGTGCCGATGATCATCACCTATAAAAAAGGGACACCGATGGACGGCAGTGCACCAACCATCCTATATGGTTATGGTGGTTTCAACATTAGCCTCACACCATCTTTTAGCCCGACACGTGTGGCTTGGTTAGAGCTTGGTGGTGTTTACGCGGTAGCGAACATTCGTGGTGGTGGGGAATATGGCAAAGAATGGCACAACGCTGGCATTCAAATGCAAAAGCAAAATGTGTTTGATGACTTTATTGCTGCGGCTGAATTTCTAATTGATGAAGAGGTAACGTCATCAAACAAGTTAGCCATTAACGGTGGATCGAATGGTGGCTTGTTAGTGGGGGCCGTTATGACGCAACGTCCAGAGCTGTTTAAAGTGGCGCTGCCAGCAGTCGGCGTACTGGATATGCTGCGTTACCATACTTTTACCGCAGGTGCTGGTTGGGCGTATGACTACGGTACGGCAGAGCAAAGTAAAGAGATGTTCCAATATCTGAAAGATTATTCGCCAGTGCACAATGTAAAGGCGGGGGTGGAATACCCAGCAACATTGATTACAACGGGTGATCATGATGATCGTGTTGTTCCTGCTCACTCTTACAAATTTGCTGCTGAGTTGCAGTCAAAACAGGCGGGTTCAAATCCGACCTTGATTCGCATCGAAACCAATGCAGGGCATGGTGCTGGCACACCAACGCGTAAAATAATTGAGACAAATGCAGATATTTATAGCTTTGCACTGTTCAATATGGGGATAGAGAAACTGCAATAGTGCGAATCGTTTGCGTTTTTAGTTAACGAAATGCATTGGTGCTTTTGCACTCGAAAATAAAAGGGAATCACAGAGTGTGATTTCCTTTTATTTTATTGTGGAGTAACTATTCTAAATTGACCGCAAGGCTAATTAAATTAAGGTATTTGCAATTTATTACAACTCTCTTATTTACCTGAAGAGTAATATGCGATACAAATAAAACTTGATCGCGATCACTTAACACCATTGCACTCCTTATTTATATGGTAAATTTAATTAATCATTTGTTCTAATGATAATTGAATTTTCATAAGTTTTAATATTCCCTTCTTCGTAAAGCTTACCAAATTTCAAGTTATATAAGATATAAGTAGCAGTGATTGAACTTTTACGACGCTTTATTTTATTTTAATTAAAACGTCTAATGTTTCGTCATTATTAAATTTGCTTTGATAATTTATATTATCCAAAGCGAGTTGTGTTGCTTGCTATTTATGATGACCTCATGACGTGAATAATTTTATAATCATTAAAATGGATACAGTTTTATGAATTTAGTGAAACCGTCTGTTGTTATCATGGCAGCAGCCCTTCAACTCGCGTCTTCTGCTTATGCTCAGACAAATAATGACGAAGAACTACAAGACATGTCTGACCCACTTGCGGTTTACACCCAAGCGGGCTTTGGTATTACTGACAAAGGCGCGAACATCAAAATCGGTCAAACTTACCAATCTAGCCAGCCTGGCACCATGGCGATGAACATCATCGAAATGAAAGGCATTGGTGGTGAGCTATTTGGCATTCGCGACAATGACGATCCAATGTATGCCAATGTTGATGACAGCATTGACTCTTTCCGACTACGTAATTTCCAAGTAGAAGTCGCAAAAGGTCTAGGCCGTCAATTAGATGTAAACTACGATGTTGATAACGATAAATTAGATGCATCTTATAGCTTTATTCAAGGTCTACCTAAGTTTGGCATGTTGCAGTTATTTCCTTTGGCTGGTGCGGGTGTCACTATTGCTAATGATTTTAGTGGTGATGACAAAGGTTATGAAATTCCAGGTACTTTCACCGTTGTCGGTATGTACTCAAAAATTGAATTAACCGATAAGATCTGGATTAACTACAACCCAATGTATATGCATACATTGTCAGGGTCTAGTCAATATAAAGATACTTATTACGCGGGTGAAGATAATATCTTAACTCATGAGTTTGCGTTGTCTTATCAAATTAATCCTCGCGCAAATATTCGCTACTTTGCAAACTGGAATGAGCACGTTAATTTCGGTGATGGTGATCACCGTATCGAATTTAACTACCAATTCTAACTCCCTCGTTTATTTCCAGAATAGAAAGTGTGTTTATCCATATATTTAAATATTTAGGATAGGGCACTTTCTACATAAAGTAGGTTTATCATGAAAGCCAAATATAAATTTGCGTTGGTATCTATTGCTATATCTTCTGCATTACTATCAGGATGCAAAACTGGCGATATCGCAACGAAAACTGCCCAAGCACCCTCTGTTGAAACCGTTACTCTAACCGAAACAAAAATCACTCCTTATCATACTTTTATCGGTCGAACTGAAGCGGTAAATGACGTTGATATTATGCCTCGAGTCGGTGGCGAATTAACCGCGATTCATTTTAAAGATGGCGATATGGTCGAAAAAGGCCAATTGCTGTTTGAAATCGACGACCGTCCTTACAAAGCGGCACTGGCGTATGCAAAAGCGTCGTTGCAAAAAGCAAAAGCACAACTCGTTCAAACTACGCGTGATGCAGAACGTGTGAAGAAACTCATCAAAGATAAAAGCATCAGTGAGCAGCAATACGATGACGCCATTGCTGCGCACGCCGCAGCGATTGCTTCGGTAGAAGAGGCGAAAGCGACGCTGGTTTCAGCAAGGCTCGATCTTGAATTTAGCTCTGTGCGTGCTCCTTTCTCTGGCCGCGTGGGTTTCAGCAACTTCCGAGTGGGTGACCGTATTTCGAAAATTCAACTCGTTCCTCTTGTTTCGATCACTCAAATCGACCCAATTCGCTTTGGCTTTGATGTGGATGAGAAGCTCTACCGCCGCGTAAGAAGTGCCATTGATGTGGCTCATCGTAACGATGACAAACTGGATGTTGATTTAACACTGACGCTTTCAGACGGTTCATTGTATCCGCTTGATGGCAAGATCTACGCCGTTGGCAACAAGATCGATTTAGAAACAGGCTCAATTCGAGCAGAAGCACAATTCGATAACCCAACTTACGCGCTTATGCCGGGTGAATATGGCAACTTGACCATCAAGCTGCGCAACAAAACCATTGATGGTTTGCTTATCCCATCGGCGGCTGTTCAACAAGACCAAGCGGGTGACTACGTCATGGTGGTTGGTGATGATCACGTGGTGTCTCGTCGTAACGTTGAACTCGGTCAGACCTACGGTGTGAAACGTGCTGTGCTGACTGGTTTGGCGGCTAACGAAAAAGTCATCGTCAATGGTCTTCAAAAAGTGCGTCCGGGTGCAACGGTGAAAGACGTTGAACTACAGAGTGAGCAAGGCTGAGTGAGTACTGATGTTAAGTAAATTTTTCATTCACCGGCCGAAGTTTGCTTTGGTGATCTCACTGGCGATGACATTGATGGGTATGATCGCCCTGAAAGTCTTGCCAATTTCTGAGTATCCTCAAATCTCTCCAACGGTAATTACGGTGAGCACCATGTATCCGGGTGCAAACGCGGACGTGGTTAAAAAGACCGTAGCACAACCGATAGAAGCCAAAGTCAACGGCGTTGAAGACATGATTTACATGTCTTCTGTGATTGGTAACGATGGCTCATATACATTGCGTATTTACTTCCGAGTGGGCGCAGATGGCGATATGGCGCAGGTTCGTGTGAACAACTTGGTTGCACAGGCGACGTCGTCTCTACCACAAGAAGTAAACCAAATCGGTGTGACGGTTAAGAAGAAATCTTCCGACATGCTAGGCGTTATCACACTGCGTTCTCCGAAACAGTCTTACGACAGTATCTACCTTTCTAACTATGCGGATCTCAATATCGTTGAGCGTCTAAAACGTATCGAAGGTATGAGTGACATTACGCTGTTGGGTAAGAAAGACTACTCAATGCGTATTTGGTTGAACCCAAATAAATTGGCCACCTTGAAGCTTTCTGCTAGCGATGTTATCGGCGCAATTAAAACGCAAAACATCCAAGTGGCGGCGGGTAAGATCGGTGGTATGCCAGCTCCGGGTGACCAGCAATATCAATATGTTTTGCAAACCAAAGGTCGCCTTACTTCTGCGGAAGAGTTCGAGAACATCATCATCCGCGCGAGCAAGAAAGGTTCTTTGATTCGCTTGAAAGATGTGGCTCGTGTCGAAGTTGGCGCACAAGGTTACGAAGCTGATGGTCGTATGAATAACGAACCAGCCGCCGTTCTGGCCTTGTACCAGTTGCCGACAGCGAACGCGCTAGACGTGATGGAACGCGTGAAAGAGGCCATGAAAGAGTACGAGAAATCGTTCCCAGATGATTTGGTCTACGACATCGCGTATGACTCTACCGAATACGTAGAGACATCGATTGATGAAGTGTACGAGACGCTAGTGATTGCGGTACTTCTTGTAACCTTCGTTGTGTACGTTTTCTTGCAGAACTGGCGAGCGACCATCATACCAACCTTAGCGATTCCGGTTTCCATTATTGCGACGTTCGCAATCATGGGCGTGATGGGCATGACCATTAACACCATCTCGTTGTTTGGCTTGATCCTCGCCATCGGTATCGTGGTGGACGATGCGATCATCGTGGTAGAGAACGTGGAGCGGGTTATCCATGAAGAGCATTTAGACCCGATTCCGGCCACGATCCAAGCCATGAAAGAAGTGACGGGGCCAGTATTGGCAACAACGCTTATTTTGTTGGCGGTATTCGTACCGGTTGCGCTATTGCCGGGTATTTCTGGTCGAATGTTCAACCAGTTCGCGGTCACCATCTGTGTGTCGGTGCTGATCTCTGCGATCAACGCATTAACGTTAACGCCAGCGCTTTGTGCGTTGATGTTGAAATCAACTCACTCGCAACCTATTGCACCTTTGCGTGCGTTTAACCGAGGTTTTGAAGCAATAACGCGTAAATACCAAGGTTTAGTTGGCTTCTTGAGCCGCCGCATTGTGCTGAGTATCGCTGTGTATGGCGCGCTTATTGCGGTGCTGGCGTTTGCGTTCATGACCGTACCTTCTTCTTTCGTACCGAACGAAGATAAAGGCGTGTTCATGGTCGAAATGCGTTTGCCAGACGCAGCAGCATTGCAGCGTACTGCACCATTAATGAAGAAGTACGTTGATGAGCTAAAACAGATGAAAGGTGTGGAGAACGTGGTTTCGGTTGCGGGTTTCTCGGTAATTAACATGGCGTCGATTCCAAACTCGGGCATGTTGATCATCAAACTGGATAACTGGAGCAAACGTAAAGACCCTGAGCTACACCAACGCGCGTTGATGAATAAAGTTAACCAAATGCTGAACTCAACGCCAGATGCCGCTTCGTTCGTTTTCGCGACGCCGGCAATCAAAGGCATGGGTGCGGTGGATGGTTTCAACCTTGTGCTGCAGGACAACTTGGGCCGTTCTCCACAAGAGTTGGCAAAAACAACCGCTGATTTTGTTGGCCAAATCAATCAACTGCCTGAAGTGGCGCGTGCGTTCTCGATTTTCCGTGCGAACATTCCGCAACGTTACATCGATATTGACCGCGATAAAGCGATTTCGATGGGCGTACCGTTGAATGAAATCTTCAGCACACTGCAAGCGCAGTTGGGCGGTACCTACATTTCTGACTTCAACTTGTTTGGTCGTTCGTACCAAGTGAAAGTGCAAGCAGAAGAGCAATACCGTGACAACATCGACGACATCGACCATCTGTTTGTTCGCTCAAGCTCTGGAAAAATGGTGTCACTGGCAACGCTAGTGAAAGTGAAGCCGATCTTCGGCCCGGATACCTTGTCGAACTACAACATGTTCAGTTCTGCAACCGTGAACGGTGCGCCAGCGCCAGGTTACAGCTCGGGTGATGTTGTAAAAGCCATTGAAAAACTGGCTGCGGAATCTTTGCCAAGTGGTTACTCGTACGAGTGGTCAGGCATGACGTACCAAGAGATGAAAGCAGGCAACATGGCGCCAATCGCGTTCGCATTGTCTTTGCTGTTCACCTACTTGTTCTTGGTGGCTCAGTACGAAAGTTGGACTATTCCTGCTGCGGTAATGATGGCGGTTCCAGTCGCGATTCTCGGCGCAATGGGCACGCTACTGCTGGTGGGACAACCGTTCGATTTGTACGTGCAGATTGGTGTGGTCATCTTGATTGGTATGTCCGCCAAAGTGGCGATTCTTATCGTGGAATTTGTCAAAGTTCTGCGAGAAGAAAAGGGCTTATCAATCATTGATGCTGCCAAAGAAGCTGCTCGAATCCGTTTCCGTGCAGTACAGATGACTGCGTTCGCCTTCATCTGGGGGGTATTCCCGTTGGTGATTGCATCGGGTGCCGGTGCGGCATCTCGTCACTCACTGGGCTTTGCGGTATTCGGCGGCATGATTCTTTCTACGTTTGTAGGCACGTTGCTGACGCCAGTGTTCTTCGTGATGATGCAATCTCTGCGCGAGAAGTTTAAGCGAAAGAAACCCTCTGAACTTGAGGTGAGCGAGCAATAACGCTGATTTCAACCGACTGACTCCACAACACCCCCACGCTGTGTGCGATTGGCCAATGCCTTTCATTGATATACAACCACCGTCGCAGCGTGGGTTCCCCTAACAATAATAGGTTTTAACATGAAAAATCTTTCAAAAATCGTCGTAGCGAGTTCTCTACTGACGTGTGCTGCTGCGCAAGCGGGTGGGTTATACCTTTACGAAACGACAGCATCGGATATTGGTTTGGCATCCGCTGGTATGGCGGCTCGTGCGCAAGATGCCTCAGTAATGGCAGCAAACCCGGCTGGTCTGGCGAATGTTTCTGGTAAATCTTTCTCTGGTAACCTGATTGGTCTTTACGGTGACGCGCAACTAGACACGATGACTGGCGCTGCGGGCAACGTGATTGGTTTTGTTCCTATGGCGTCGGCATTTTACAGCCAACAAGTGAACGACAAATGGACGCTGGGTATTGGTCTGTATGGCAACTACGGTCTTGGCCTAGAATACGAAGGTCTTTTGAATAATCATTTAGATATTCCTACAGCAACGACGCAAGCCTTGACCATTCAACCTTCCGCTTCTTACCGCATCAATGATCACTGGTCTGTGGGTGCGGCGCTTGGCATTCAGTACGGTATGTATGAAGTGGAAACGAAGGGAGCCTTGAACTTCAATGACGAAGACCAATATACTCAGGTTAATGGCCGAGTAGGTGTGCTTTATGAGGCAACACCAGGCACGCGTCTTGGTCTGTCTTACTCTTCTGAAACCGAATTTGAATTCGACAACAGCAACTCCATTGCTCCACAACAACTTATCTTCAGTGCTTACCACGAATTGAATGATGACCTAGCGGTGATGTGGAACGTGAACTGGCAAGACTGGAGCGAATACACAACCACGCTGAACGTAGAGACACAAGACACTTACCAAATCGCATTGGGTACTCAGTACAAACTGAATGAAAAAATGATGTGGAATGCAGGTTTTGCATTCGATACCAGCATGTATGAGAGCCAATCAAACGGTGATATTACCGTTCCTACTGGCAAGGCGTACCGCATTGGTACAGGCATTGATTACACATTGGATTCAGAAAACTCAATTGGTTTCGCGTTTGAAGCGATCTTGATGGAATCGTCAGAAACGCCAAGCTTACAAGCTGGCTTTGATGAGCCTGCTCTGTACTTCATGAGCATGAGCTACAACTGGAAAAACTAATCATTCCTAATCGCTAAAACGCCTTCCTTACAGGCCATTCTACCCTAACTACCTGCACTGGATGCTGTAACGCTATCTAAGGTAGTTAGGGCGCTTCTGTCACACCCAGTGAGTGATGATTTAAAAAGTATCTGCGCGGCTAAGTGCGGGTATTCAACATCTCAAAGGACTAAAAATGAAAAATAAACTAGCGTTAGTGTGTACGACTTTGTTGGTCAGTACGCTGGCTCATGGTGCCGAGCACCGAGTAAAAGACAATAAAAACAAGTTGGCGGATGACCCAACAAAAGTCATTACGAAATTTGGCGCGTCGTACGCAAACAACTACGATTTTGATGATCAAAACATCTCATTCTCGGGCTCACTTGCGCTTGACCAAGCGCGCAAAATTAACCTGCGTATCAATGATGATGCGAGCGAGTGGCGTATTGGTGGCTCGTGGTTGTTTCCGGTCGGTATCGTGAACTTCAACTTCGGTAAAAATGAATACGTAAACGGCGCGGATCAAACCAACTACAGCGTTGGTACCTTTATGCCGCTAAGTTATTTCGGGATTGAGCCAGCAGGCTTCCAAATTTTCCCAATGGCAGGCTATACGTACAACACTGGTGATGTTCCTGTTTGTGACGGTGCAGAAAGTAGCCACTGTAGCGAGCCTAACTTTACGGGCACTCCAAGTGCAGAGAATGGCTTCAATATGATGAGCTCTTCAGGCAGCAGCGGCTACGTTGGTGCATTTGCGCTGAAATCGTTTACCAAAGAACTGACGTTAATCAGCTTCGCAGCAGGCACTTACGGCTCAGAAAACAGTGAAGGAGAGAACTACAAAGGCTTCTTTGGTGGTATCGGCCTTGGTTATCTCGTGAATAAACGTCACTCGTTTAACGTAATGACGTTTGTCATGGACAACAACACGTATTTAGATGAGGCAGATAGGCGCGTCGCATTATCTTACCAATATCAATTTGAGTAAATTGAAAACGCAGCAACGATGGCTGCGTTTTTACTTTGATGGAATAAATTAGTGAATCGCGTTCTTTTCTTCGATCTTTTTCTGATATTGGTGTTTTAATATATACATGCGCTTAACATCGCTATAGGCTCCGTTAATAAAGTATTCTTCTACTAAATGGCCTTCTTCAATAAAACCACATTTCTTATATAAATGAATAGCGACTTCATTATCCACTGCGACCAATAAGTATATTTTACGTAGATTAAGAATCGAGAAGGAGTAATCCAATGCACGATTAATCATCTCTGTCGCATAACCTCGTCCTTGATGCTCTGGGGCGATGATTATCTGAAACTCAGCGCTTCGGTGAATGTAGTTGATCTCAATAAGTTCGACCAATCCAATCACTATGCCGTCTTCATCTTCAACCACAAAGCGTCTTTCTGCGTCATCATGTATATGTTTTCGGTACAGTTCTTCGAGCTCATCATAAGATTCATAAGGCTCTTCGAACCAGTAGGCCATGATATTTCGGTTGTTATTTAGTTCGTGAATAAAGCGCAAATCAGAGCGTTCTAGTGCACGCATTTTTAGGCCTTTCTTCATCATTTATCTCCAATGAGGCGGAGTAAACCTCCGCAATTGATGCTAGAAAATCTTAACGTATTTAACAAGAATAGCGCATCTGTTTTTGGGAAATATTGTGTTTTTTTCAATATGGAAACTTAGAGTTCACGCCAAATAAAAATTAATCTTTACGATAAAAAATTCGATTAGGTGGTTTGCCTAATATCATATTAAATACCGCGCAACGACTTAGTGTCTTAATCTAAATAAACAAGGTATTCAATATGTTTTCAATCGGTGACGTAGTAGTAGCGACTAAAGGTATCGATCTTGGCGAAATGGTTGTTACAGGTTTAAGCAGTGGCGGTTTTTACACACACGTAAAAGCAGGCGAGAAAACGCTAACTTACCCAGCTAAAGATCTTAAGAAAGCATAATTAAATTTGCTCACTCTTATTTCTAAACTGGCTTAAAGTTCGTATTACTTATTTTAGGCGGGTTAGAATTTATAAAAGGTAGCGCAACAAGTCGCTACCTTTTTTATCACTCTCTTTTCTAGTTTTCTTCTGTTTTATGAACCTCAACACGGTTTCTACCGGTTTCTTTGGCTTTGTAAAGGGCTAAGTCGGCGCGTTTTACGAGTGGTTCAAACGAGTCATCCAAGCTACAGACTTGAGTTACACCAATACTAGCGGTAAAGCTCATATCACGACCTGAGTGTTGAATCGTCGTAGTTTCTAGCGCATTGCGAATCGTTTCTAATGTGTTTAGGGCTTCTTGCGATGAGCGGCTTCTTAGTACGATGGCAAACTCTTCACCGCCAACTCTGGCAAGTAAGTCACAGTCAAGTAGATGACTTTGAATGGTGTTGACTGCATGGATCAGCGATTTATCGCCAGCATCATGACCAAACCGATCATTAAGGCTCTTAAAGTTGTCTAAATCTAGAATAGCAACATGGAAGTCAATGCCTTGGGTACGGTATTCAGTCAAGCGGCTTTCGATTTGTCGCATGAATTCTCTGCGGTTTGGAATGCCAGTCAGATCATCCGTTGTGGCGAGATGCTCCATTTTCATAATTTGTATATGAAGGGCAATGTTTAAAGCAATCCAGTTAGCAATGCACTGAAGCTGTGCCGCTTGTTCATTTGTATAAGTGTGCGTTTGGTGATGTGCAACATTGAGCGTGCCCAAACAGACTTTACCGTGCATTAAAGGCGCATCCATACACGTCCCCATGCCATTGGATGCCAGCATCACGCAATCGACCTCATCAGATTGAGTGACATCGTCACAGATCATCAGTTGTTGTTTTTTGAACACTCGGCCAACAAAAGCTTGGTGAATAGGTACCAAGAATTCAGCCGGAATCGCTTTATTACCAGAGAAAGAGTAGACCTTCAGATGATCATCATTTTCATAAAGCGTGATACTCGCGCGGTCGGAATTGAATATACGATTTATCCATTCTGCGACCGTATCAAGCACCTGCTGCAATGTTTCCGATTGAGCTAAAAAGTGAACAAACCCTATCGGCATACAGATCGGACTTTCCATGTTCTGCATCGATAAGTCATCAGGGTTAAAAGTTCTTTCAAGTCTCAATAGACATCTCCTTGCGATGTTGCAAATACCAACAATAAGTTACACGAAGCTATTTTCAAGAAAAATGCGTTTCTACGTAAGATTATGGTTTATTTATCGCCATCTATGTGTGTTCAATTGCTTAATGTGGGCGTTAACTCACGCCTAAATGAATAAATGTTATACCTATTTATAAGTAAGTCATTACTCAATAAGGGGTGTTTTTGAGGTAGAACCAAAGAATAGGAAAGCCCTTCAGGGAAGAGAAGGGCAAAGAGGGTAAACTTAGGAAAGTAAATATGTACGCAGTGAATTAATTATCTTTGTATTTCTGTAAAATCAACTGACTGATTTGCGCGATGAGCTGGTCTCTGGCTTGCAGTGATAGCTCGGTTTCTGTGACATAGATACTAATGTAAACAGGACGATGGTTTTCCTTCCATATGATTGCGTTAATACCACGCGAACCGTGACCACCCGCACCAGAGCGGTCGGCGATAGACCAATCTGTTGGTAATACTGAACGCATTAACGAGTCTGAAACCTTGTTGTCCTGCATCCAGATTTTTAATTGCACGCGAGACTCGTAAGACAACGTTTCTCCTTCAATCAAGGTTCGCAGAGTGTTTACCATGGCGTTAGGTGTGGTTGTGTCGCGGTTGTCTCCCGGTGTCGCTTCGTTTAAACGTGGCTCTAATCTATCTAGGCGCGTCGCTTTATCACCAATAGTTCGCAGAAACATTGTCACGGCCTTAGGGCCGCCGATTTCATTCAATACTAAGTTGGCAGCAGTATTATCACTCATCAACATCGCAGCTTCACAAGCGTGTTCTACGCGTGTGTTTTGGCCTGCGAGTTTGTCCATCACTGGAGACCACACAACGATGCTGCGCTCATCGACTTTCGCGGTCGCATTTTTACTTAGCTTACCGCTGTCCATATCACTTAGCATTGTGGCGCAAGCCAAGGTTTTGAATGTGCTCATGAGTGGGAAGCGTTCATCGCCACGGTAATCCCAGCGCTCATCGGTTTGCGTATCCCAAACCGAGACTCCAATTCTGCTTGAGGTTTGTTGTTCGATGAGAGAAATGTCTTCATTCAGTTGGGAAGCGTAACTTAGGGTTGAGCAAACCATTAGCCCAGCCAACAAAAATAACTTTTTCATGCGTCGTGTTCTTCATTTTGGTTTTGGTTCGCACTGTGGCGATGTTACGCAAACTATAACGAGCGAATACTCTAACCACTGTTAAATCCATGTCGATTTTTTGTAGGATTCTGCGCAATACCTCCAAGTTTGTTATTGACCTTAGGCATATTGTGGGTTTACTCAACTTTACGAATATTGACGTTGCATTACGCTAGAAAAACTAAACTAGAGTTGTCGTCAATTTGAGAGTGATGTTCATGAAAACTGTACGAAATTTTGTATGGATGATAATTGCCGCCGTGTCTGTGTTGTGGTGGATGAGTGAACCGCAACTGCTTTCCTCGACCCAATTCTTCCAATGGCGCTCCGCGCTTATTCAATATTCTGGTGTTTTGTCGTTAGCTTTGATGTCTATTGCGATGGTGCTGGCGCTGCGCTTACCTGTGATAGAGCAATGGGTTCATGGCATGGACAAGGCATATCGAGTACACAAGTGGTTAGGTATAGCAGGCGTCAGTTTGGGTGTGATCCATTGGCTTATGTATAAAGTGCCGAAGTGGCTCGTTGCTGCTGGTTGGTTGGAAAAACCAGTAAAACACACTGGAGCAGGGCCATCAGGCAATAACTTCGTTGGTTTTGAGTTATGGGTTAAAGAACTGCGTGATATAGGCTTGGATTTAGGTGAGTGGGGCTTTTATTTGCTATTGGTATTGCTGGCAGTGTCACTCTGGACTGTTGTTAAATACAAACCGTTTAAGTTATCCCATCGTTTAATGGCTGTGGTGTATTTGATGGTTGCTGTTCACTCCGTTTTGCTGATCAAGCACGCGTACTGGGGCGATCCCATTCATTTTATCGCTTTTGGTTTTGCATTGATGGGCTCTGCGGCTGCCGTTTATAGCTTGTTTGGCTTTGTCGGACGAGCGAATCGCTATCCCGCCAAAGTGGTGTCGACTCGCTACTTCCCTCAAGCGTGCGTGATGGAGCTGGTTTTGGCGCCAAGCAATAACGGTCAAGGAAAACCTTGGCAAGGACACAAAGCCGGGCAGTTTGCTTATGTTCGTTTTGGTAATGAAGATCCGCATCCGTTTACGATTGTTTCAGGTGAGCACGATCCAGAGATTCGCTTTTTGATCAAAGAGCTAGGCGATTTCACGACCAATTTGTACCAACGCGTGAAAGCGAGCGATGAGGTTGTTGTTGAAGGGCCGTATGGACGTTTAGAGTTTGATGTCAACAAGCCGCAAGTTTGGATTGCTGGTGGTGTCGGGATAGCGTCGTTCTTTGCCATCTTATCTTCACTGAAAGCGTTAAAAATACATCCGCCAGTGCATTTGTTTTATTGCACACGTGGCTTAGATAGTCATTTAGTGGATGAACTGTGGAATGCCGCGCATCAGGCACAAGTGAAACTAAACGTGATAGATACTGCGGTTTCACCTCGACTTAATGTTGAACGAATTGCGAGGGAATGCGGCGACTTATCGCGTTATGAGTTTTATTTCTGTGGACCGGAGGTATTCTCTCGAACCCTGAAAAAAGAGTTAGAGGTATATCGTTTTGATATAGAACATCGCTATCATGAAGAGCTGTTTGTGATGCGATAATCTAGTATTTGGGGCGAAATAAAAAGGAGCTAATATTAGCTCCTTTTTATTTATATTTAACGTCTATGAACCGTGTTAATGCGTTAATCCGGTCTTACTACAGTTCCACTTTTTTGACCATGCCGGCTTCTGCATGTCCGGGGATATTACACGCGAACTCTACATTTTTATCGCCATGGAAGTGCCACAGGAGTTGTTTCGCTTTGCCTGGTTCAACAGTGACAGCATTGCCGGAGTCATGCATGTGATCGCCAGACATGGTTTTCATCATTTCACGGTGTTTAAGTTGTTCTTCTGCTGAGCCAATGGTAAATTCGTGATTGATTTTGCCTGTATTCATTACCACAAATTGAACCACATCATCCGGTTCTATTGTCACGTCTTTTTTGAATGTAATTTTCATATCATCCGTTAAGAGTACATGAACGACTTTGTCTGGTTTTGCGCCATTTGCAGGCATACCAACCGCTGACATGCCCGGCATGCCGCTCATACCAGAATGATCCATTTTACCGTGGTCCATTTTTCCATGATCCATCGGCATTTTATCCATGTTCATGGAACCGTGATCCATTTGACCATGCTCCATATTTTCGTGGTTCATGTTTGAGTTATCCATTTGAGCAAATACGCCACCCGATACCATGGTTAGAGCAAGAGTGATAAGAGTCTTTTTCATGTTGATTTCCTTTACTATCAATTAGCTATCGCGCCATTACTCTCTGAATAATGGCGCTCGTTGTTATTTATCTTGGTGTTGAGTTGATTTCACTTCACGCTGTTTCCACAGCTTGAAGATGGCAGGTAACACAAGCAGCGTTAACAGCAGGGCAGAAGCCATGCCACCAATCATCGGTGCAGCGATGCGTTGCATCACTTCAGAGCCTGTCCCCTCGCCGTACATGATTGGAATAAGACCAATGATTACCGTTAATACGGTCATCATGACAGGCCGCACACGCAAGCCAGCGCCTTCGCGAATTGCGTCTGTAAGATCCCGCGCTTGAAGTGGTCGTTGTTTCTCTTCTGCATCCAGTTTTCGGTGGTGCCATGCTTGGTTGAGATACACCAGCATGATGACGCCTATCTCCACCGCAACGCCGGCGAGGGCGATAAACCCAACCCCCACGGCAATAGAGAAGTTGTAGTTCAGATAATGCATCAGCCATAAGCCACCAACCATTGCTAAAGGCAGCGTCAGCATGATGATCAGCACCTCACCCACACGGCGGAAGCTGAAGTAAAGTAGCATCATGATGATCGCAATAGTGATTGGTACTACGACACTTAAGCGGTCTTTGGCGCGTTCCATGTATTCGTACTGACCTGACCAAGCCAGCGAATAACCCGCAGGTAATTCAAGTTGATCTGCTACTACTTGTTGTGCTTCCACGACGTATGAGCCCAGGTCACGACCTTCGATATCCACGAAAACCCAACCGTTTGGACGCGCGTTTTCGGTTTTGATCATCGGTGGGCCATCCTCATAACGAATATCTGCCACGTCTGCGAGTGCGATGCGTGCGCCGTTGGGGGTTACCAGTGGTAGGTTTTGCAGTTTAACAACCGAGTCACGGTAATCTTGCGGATAGCGGACGTTAATCGGGTAGCGTTCCAAGCCTTCAATGGTTTCTTCAACATTCATACCCCCAACAGCTGTTGAGATAACTTGCTGAACGTCTTTGATGCTCAATCCATATCTCGCAGCTGCGCGGCGTTTGATATCAATCGTCACGTAACGGCCACCCGCGACACGCTCCGCATATACAGATGAGGTGCCATGAACGCTATTAAGAATAGGTTCCAGCTGAGCACCAATTTTTTCGACCTCTTTCAGGTCTGGGCCTGCGATTTTGATCCCAATTGGCGTTTTAATGCCCGTCGCAAGCATGTCGATACGCGTTTTGATCGGCATTACCCATGCGTTGGTGAGTCCCGGGAACTGAATCAGTTCATCGAACTCTTTGCGTAACGACTCTGTCGTCACGCCTTCACGCCATTGATCGTGAGGTTTTAGCTGAATAACAGTTTCAATCATAGTGAGTGGCGCAGGGTCGGTAGCCGTTTCTGCACGGCCAATCTTGCCCCAAACCGTTTTGACTTCCGGTACGGTTTTGATCAGTTTGTTAGTTTGCTGAACTAGTTCACGTGCTTTACCAATCGAGATTCCCGGATACGTAGTCGGCATGTACATCAAGTCGCCTTCATCCAATGGTGGGATGAACTCGCTACCCAGTTGACTGGTTGGATAGTAAGCTGACGCCATTAGGCCTAAAGCGATAACGATCATACTCTTAGGATACTTGAGGCTGGTATTCAGCAACGGGCGATACAGCGCAATTAAGCCTCTATTTACTGGATTCTTATGCTCTGGTAATACGTTGCCACGGATGAAATAACCCATGAGCACAGGTACGAGGGTAATTGCCAAACCTGCCGCAGCGGCCATGGCATAAGTCTTAGTAAAGGCGAGAGGGGAGAACATCTTGCCTTCTTGACCTTCCAGTGCAAACACTGGCACAAAGCTTAACGTGATGATAAGCAGTGAGAAGAACAGGGGCGCGCCCACTTCTTCAGCGGCTTTGCCAATCACTTGCCAGCGGTTCTTATCCGTGAGAGGCGTTCGTTCAATATGCTTGTGAACGTTTTCTATCATCACGATGGCACCATCCACCATAGCACCGATGGCGATGGCAATCCCCCCGAGCGACATGATGTTGGCATTAATGCCTTGAGAATGCATGACGATAAACGCGGATAAAATACCGACGGGCAAGCTCAGTGCGATAACCAAAGATGAACGGATGTGAAATAGGAAAAGGGCACAAACAACCGCCACGACGATGAATTCTTCCGCCAATTTCTTCCACAAGTTTTCTACGGCAGCGTTAATCAGCGTGGAGCGATCGTAAGTAGGCACGATTTCTACACCATCCGGTAAGCTGCGCTGTAAATCTTCCAGTTTGTCTTTAACTTTGCTGATGACTTCACTCGCGTTTTCGCCGAATCGCATGACAATAACGCCACCAACCGCTTCACCTTCGCCGTTAAGCTCAGAGATGCCGCGACGCATTTGCGGACCTAAGTTGATGTCAGCAATGTCGCCCAATAAGAGCGGTGTACCTTTCTCTGTCACTTTGAGCGGGAGTGATTCAATATCCTCAATACTCGTTAGGTAACCTGTAGTGCGAACCATATGTTCCGCTTCTGCTACTTCAACAACAGAGGCGCCCGTTTCCTGATTGCCGTTTTGGATCGCCATGTTCACTTGTTGCAGTGTCAGGTTGTAAGCACGTAGCTTAGCTGGGTCAATCTGAACTTGATATTGTTTCACCATACCGCCAACGGTTGCGACTTCAGAGACGCCATCGACGGTTTGCAGCTCATATTTCAAGAACCAGTCTTGCATACTGCGTAGATCAGCAAGATCATGGTTGCCTGTTTTATCTTGCAGTACATAGCTGTAGACCCAGCCCACACCCGTTGCATCTGGTCCTAATGTCGGTTTTGCACTCGGTGGTAATTTAGGTGCTACTTGGCTTAGGTACTCTAAAACGCGCGAACGTGCCCAATACATGTCGGTATCATCGTTAAAAATGATATAAACATATGAGTCACCAAAGAATGAATAACCACGAACGGTTTCTGCACCCGGTACGGCGAGCATCGCGGTTGTTAGTGGGTAAGTAACTTGATCTTCAACTACTTGAGGTGCTTGGCCTGGGTAGCTTGTTTTGATGATCACTTGAACATCAGAAAGATCCGGAATGGCGTCTACAGGTGTATTCTTTACACTGTAAAGTCCGGTTAAAACAAGCGCTAAGGTAGCGATCAAAACCATGAAACGGTTTTTGATCGACCAGCGGATTATTGCTCCAATCATAGTTAGCCCTCAACCGCTTCAAGTTGCTTCAAGACGTAGTCAGCTCCTTGTTTTTCAACTAAAAACCGTACTTTCTGACCTTCTTTGAATCCGGATAGATCCACTTCATCACCCACAGAGAAGTTCATCTCTCCTGCCTCCCAGTTCCATTCTGCAACTGGGAGGTGGTTGAGAGTTATCATCCCAAAATCCGCCATCAACATGCTGATATCTCCGGTAATCCATACGTCAGTCACGACAACGCTGTCATCGGTTTTGTAGTCAACGACTTCATATTGACCGGACTCTGTTTTCTGAATTTCAAACTCGATAGCTTGGCCTTTTTGCAGAGTGCCCACATCAACGTCATCTGCGAGGGTAAAGTTCATGACCATACCCGGCCAATCCCACTCTGCTACGGGCTGATGATTAATGGTCAACATACGGTGATCTTTCATCACATCGGTGATTTCACCCTTAGCCCAAACTGTTTCTACTTTGGCTTCAGTAGGTGATGAAATACGGGATAGATCAGCCGTTTGGCTCGATTCCGAATCCAACATAAAGTGTGCAGAGGTTACGATGCGATCATCTTGAGACAGACCTTGTAGCACCTCGATTTTGTCGTCGGCTTCACGCCCAACTTTGATGCGCGTTGAGCGGTATTTACCATCGCCTTCAGACAACACGACTCGGGTCATACCGCCGGATCGAATAACGGAAGACTTAGGAATCGTCATAACTGCGTTATCAGTGACTGGTTGAAGGGCAATGTTGGCAAACATATTAGGTTTAAGATCGCCATTCGGGTTAGGGAACTTGAGGCGTACACGCAAGGTACGAGTTTTAGGATCCAGAATAGGGTATACGTAGTCGACAACCCCTTTCCATTCATTGCCTGGAATAGCATCCAGCGTCATAGTGGCGCTACTTCCTGCTTTCATCCAGTGCGCTTGGCGCTCAAATACTTCGGCATCCACCCATACGTTTTCAAGTGGGCCCGCGCTGATTACCGCTTGAGCAGGGGATAGGTAACCACCTTCACGAACGTTCAAACTCGCGATGACGCCATCTTCCGGAGCTTTAATTTCAATAGTTTGCGATGCTTTCCCGCGTTGAGTGATGGCTCTGATTTGAGAACGATCAACACCCAGTGTCACTAAACGTTCTGTCGCGCCTTTCACCAGACCATTACGCCCAGTTCGGTAGGCGTTCAGTAGCTCTTCTTGTGCTTTGACTAGCTCAGGCGAATACAGCGTGAACAGCACATCGCCTTTGTTGACCTTTTCACCCACGGCATTGATGTAAAGCTTTTCAACCCAGCCAGCCACGCGAACGTTGGTTTGCCACAAATGACTTTCGTCAAACGCGATATAGCCGACAGTTTCAATCCGAGGTGAAAGTTGCTCTAAAGAGACTTGAGCAGTTTTTACACCTAAGTTGTTTTCAACTGATGGGTCAATTTTTACCGTGCCGGGTTTGTCTTGTTCACCCGCGAGATCTTCAGCGTACACTGGGATCAAGTCCATGCCCATTGGCGATTTGCCCGGTTTGTCGCGCTTATAATTTGGATCCATTGGAGCAACCCAATAGAGTGGCTCGTTTGAGCTGCTTGCAGCGTTAGCGCCTGAGCCACTCATGTCGTGGTTTGCACCAGATAGGTACTGATTAACGCCAAACCCTAGTGCCCCGCCAACAAGCAGAGCGATGGTTGCTATCTTGATTGAATTTGAACTCATTCCTAATTCCTTATTTTCCCCATGAGGCATGACAGCGATGTTGATTGTTTATTGGTGTGCATTCGCCATCGTCCCCAAACTTGGGTTCTCTCATGTTTTGTTTTAGTTCGCGCTTGCTTCAGTCGTGATGTTGGGTGCGGATACTTGATATTCGAAACCACCCAATAAAGCCGCTAAGTTGCTGTTTACGATGTTTAAATCGGTAATAAGACGTTGCTGTTCGAGCTTTAGCGCCAGCTCGTCTGTGCTTGCCATGATCACGTCGTTAAACTGTGCGGTGTTGTTTTGATAACCCCTTTCTACCGCGTGAATACGAGCTTGAACTTGGGGAAGTAAGGTGGATTGATAACGCTCTAAACGCTGACTCAAGTTGGCGCGATCAACCAGCAATGTGTTGACCTTCGCGTTCATCTGAGTCAGTAACGTATCTTTTTGTGAGCGAGCAGCACCCACTTGATACTGAGCGGCGGCTAAGTTGCGGTCTTGGCGATTGCCAGTGAACAGGGGAATGTCCATTGTTAGATACGCGCTCACCAAATCCGATGCAGGTTCGCCTTTCATATTGTTGGCTTGACGATAGGCGTACATCACTTCCACACCGAATTGAGGCGTGTAAGCTTGCTCTGCAATGTCCACTTGAGTTTCATTGGCAGAAATACTTACGTCTGCCATTTTCACCATCGGGTGCTCACTCAACTGTTGGTAGTGCTTGGTCGTTTCGTTATTTGCAGACAACTTTTGGTTTAATGACGCCCAAGTCAGTGTGTTGCTGGCTTGAAGTGTTGAGCGTCCGTTTTGGGTATAGGTATTGAGCCAGTCCGAGCCCAACCATTCTGAGAGTTGCGAGACCAAACGGCGCTGCATTTGTGCGTTGGCTTGCAGCTTTTCATCCAACTTACTCACTTGAAGCTGTGCATTCAGTAAATCTTGCGCTTCGCTTTTGCCGATTGAGTAATTGGTTTGAATGAAGTTTTCCATTTCCGTCATGAGCCGACGGTTTTCTAGCAAAATTTGCTCTGCTTTCTGCTGATAGCCCAGCTCCAACCAAAGCTGAGTCATGCTGTTTGCCACTTCAAGCTCCCGTGCGTGAACTTGCAACGACAAACCATCGGCTTGTTGATTGGCTTTCTTTTGTTGAAGATCGAGCGTCGAGCCACGTTCGAACTGTTGCATCAAACCGACGGAGATATTGGTCATCGGATCCTCGTCAAATTTGAAGCTATCGACAGGCAAACCACCAAAACCGACTTTCAATTTCGGGTCCATCAAGGTTGCGCTGGCTACGCCTGTTTCACGCATTGCTTCCGATTGAGCATAGAACTGCTTACGGTTGCCATCGTTACTCAACGCAACGCTAATGAGGTTTGCTAGCTCATTGGTTGACTGAGCTTGGATTGATTGAGCTTGCGCTTCTTGCTGTGCTTTCGTATTGGCTGGCGATTGTGCCACCACATTGAAAGCAGGTAGAGCAACCAGAGCCAGTGAGCATACTGGTGCCACTAAGCGATTTGGGTTGAATTCCATAATTTACATCCAAATTGATACCAAGCTCTTTTGCGTTTCGGATCGATTGAACCGAGCATGAGAGCGTTGGTATTTGCCAAACGGATGACGCACTTTTTTATCGCTAAATAGCAGGTAACAAATGGAGTTACGAGCGAATAGCTGAGGTAAGCACGCTATCAGTTGGGCGCAAAGAAACTGCCTGCAAAGCGATGCAGGGTCGAATGCTTTATATGGATTAAACTATCGGAGGCCGATACAAATCATGGGTGACTTGTACCACTGGTGCGGTAATTTCTGAGGCAATGGATGCGCGACAAGCCAATGGGGAGAGCTGGCTGTCAGTGACTGGTAATGGGACAAAAACGAATGAGCAAGATGCTGTGCAGCAATTGTGGATCATACCGGAGCCATCAACACAGCTCATGGTCATCTCTGCAGAGTTGGAGCTCAACGATGAGGCCATCTCCATGCTTATACTCGGGGAGCCGCAGTGATCGTTCTCGCTTGCCATTTCCGTCATGTGAGCAGACATCATGGCATCACTCGACATCATTTTTAGGCTCATTAAAGGCGCACTATTTACCACGCTAGATACCAGCAGTATCAGCGTTGTACATAACGTTAGCCAAATTGTATGCAATGATTTCAGACGCATACGGTTTCCAGTCAAAATGAGCTTATATATCGAGTAACCACTAAATAATAAAGGTTACCCTAGGGGTAAAGTCAAGGATTATACCGAACCCACTTCGAGATAATGAGTTCTACATCTTAAAGTCAATTGGACATATTAATCGCTAAGAAATATCTCGCTAGTGAGTTTTTTGTCACACGAACTTTCCATGGTAGGGTTTATCCTTGTAGAATGTAAGGTTTAGTGTGCCTGCTTCGGGGGTTGTATGATAGAAATTGTCATCGATGGAAAATATAGAATTGTAGAAGAGGGGCTAACCCTTCTGGAAGCAGCCAAAGTGTGCGGGGTCGAAATCCCTTCACTGTGCGGAATGAACAAAAGTAACGAGAAAATTCCGTGTGATTTGTGTGTGGTCGAAGTGGAAAGTGGCGGAACTAAGCGCGCCTGTGATCTCAAAGTGTACCGCGGTCTCAATGTCGTCACACAATCAGAACAACTGAGTGAGCACCGCAGAAAAGCGCTCAACCGAATCATGACGGACCACTACGCAGACTGTGAAGCTCCATGCAAAACGGCGTGTCCTGCTGGGGTAGACATCCAATCTTATCTCTACCATATCTCGCAAAACGATCATCAAAAAGCGATTGAAGTTATTAAACGCACACTACCAATGCCGTTATCGATTGGGCGTGTGTGTCCGGCATTCTGCGAAAGTGAGTGTCGCCGTTCTTTGGTGGATGAGCCGATTGCCATTCGCCAACTCAAACGCCATGCCGCAGACGCAGATTTAGCGGCGCATGAAGCGTATGTCCCAGAGAAAAAACCAGCGAAGCATCGCAAGATCGCCGTTGTTGGTAGTGGCCCCGGTGGCTTAACGGCAGGTTATTACTTGTCGAATGAAGGTTATGACGTCACCGTATTTGAGTCCATGCCCAAAGCAGGCGGTTGGCTACGCTACGGCATTCCTGAATATCGCCTACCCAAAGACATTCTAGACAAAGAAATCGAACTGATGTGCCGCAACGGCATGCAAGTTGAAACCAACAAAAAGCTTGGTGTTGATTTCACGCTGTATCAATTGAGTGAAGACTACGATGCCGTCTGTTTGGCTGTGGGGGCGTCTCAAGCGGTAGAAATGAATTATCCTGGTAGCGACTTGGACGGCTGTTATCTCGGTGTTGATTACCTGAAAGATTACGTTACAGGACAAAACTACGTTACGGGCAAAAAAGTTGCCGTGATTGGTGGTGGTAACACTGCGATCGACTGTGCGCGTACGGCGCGTCGTGCGGGTGCCGATACCACTTTGATCTATCGTCGAACTCGTGACGAAATGCCAGCCGAAGACTACGAAATCGTCGAAGCTGAACATGAGGGCGTGAAGTTCCATTTCTTAACGAATCCGGCGGAAAACATCGCGGATGAAAACGGCCGCGTGAAGGAAATTCGATTAGAACGAATGGCGTTAGGTGAGCCAGATGCGTCTGGTCGTCGTAGTCCGAAACCAACAGGTGAGTTCTTTACTGAAGCATTTGATACCGTGATTGCAGCGGTATCGCAAAAGCCGGATCTCAGCTTCTTAGAAAACGATGATTTGTCTATTCCACTAACACGTTGGAACACATCTGAATCCGATGCTCAAACCATGCACACGGGTACGGGCAATATCTTCAGTATCGGTGATTTTCGTCGTGGTCCTGCAACAGCGGTTGAAGCGGTGGGCGATGGGCGAGTTGCGGCAAAAGCGATTGATCTGTTCCTCAATGGCGATATGGCGGACATGCCGAAACCTGCGTTCAACTCTCGTAAAGAGAAAAAACTGGCGCAGGTTGACCCACTTCATTTCGAAAATATCCAAAAAGTTGCTCGTTCAATCATGCCGGAGTTGACTCCAGCGCAGCGTGAGCAGAGTTTTGCTGAAGTGGAACTGGGCTTTGATAACGAAGAGGCCATGAAAGAAGCGGCGCGCTGCTTAGAGTGTGGTTGCCAAGCGAATACCGACTGTGCCTTGCGAGATTACTCAACGGAATATCATGCCGAGCAACATTTCGATGTTTCCGTGGACGTTTCCTCTGCTAGCGTGATTGGTCATCAAGATTGGCTCGATTTGCGAGCGAAAGATCTTCGTCATAAATACGAAGTAGACCGCAGCTCTGAGTTCATTGAATTTGATGCTAACCGCTGCATCAGTTGTGGTCAGTGTATTCAAGCATGCCGCGAGCAAGCGGTACATGGTGTGTTGAGTTTTGTGTCGGATAAAAATGGCCGACCAGCTTTACGACCAGATGATCGTCCACGATTCCGCTCCGATGAAAAAGGCGCAAGTTGCAGCGGTTTGACGCTCATGGGCGATTCAAAATGCGTGCAATGTGGGGCGTGTGTTCAGTCGTGTCCAACGGGCGCAATGGTGGATAGCCGTGACCGCTCTCAAGGCAGAACCGAACACCTAAAAGCCGTCGATACCATTTGTACCTACTGCGGTGTGGGTTGTAAGTTGACCATGTTTGTCGATGAGCGACAAAACAAAATCCGGTATGTAAAAGGGGCGGATTCGCCAGTTAACCAAGGTATGCTGTGCGTGAAAGGCCGTTTTGGTTTTGATTTCATTAGCAGCGAAGAGCGTTTAACGACACCACTGATTCGTAAAGATGGTTGGTTGCAGCCAGCAAGTTGGGACGAAGCGATTCAGCTAGTGGCTTCGAAGCTTTCGACCATCAAGCAAGATTTTGGTAGCAACGCACTGGCCGGATTCTCTTCAGCGAAAACCACTAACGAAGATAACTACGCGTTTCAAAAATTCATCCGTCGTGAACTTGGTACGAACAACGTTGATCACTGCGCACGTTTGTGTCACGCATCAAGTGTGACAGGGCTTGAAGCATCGCTGGGGAGTGGTGCGATGACCAACGACATTCCGAGCATTAAGCATTCCGATGTGATCTTTATTATCGGTTCTGACACCACATCTGCGCACCCGATCATCGCTTCGCATATCAAACAGGCGATTCGTCATTACGGGGCACGCTTGATTGTTGCAGACCCGAAACGAGTAGACATGGCCGAACATGCAGAACTGTACTTAGCGCATCGTCCGGGCACGGATGTTATGTTGCTCAACGGCGTGATGCAGCAAATCATCAAAAATGGTTGGTACGATCAAGAATACATCGAAGAGCGCGTCGACGGCTTTGATACCTTGCTTCAAGAGGTGATGTCGCCAGCGTACAACCTCGACAAAGTTGAGTTAGTGACGGGCGTAAAAGCGGACGATATTTTCGCGATGGCGCGAATGATTGGTACGGCAAAACGCACGGCGGTGTATTACTCAATGGGTATTACCCAGCATACAACAGGGCACGACAACGTTCGTTCGATTGCAAACCTGCAATTGTTGTGTGGCAACATCGGTATTGAGGGTGGTGGTATTAACCCACTGCGCGGTCAATCAAACGTACAAGGTGCGTGTGATATGGGCGCATTGCCGAACTGTTATCCGGGATACCAAAAAGTGTATAACCCGATTGTTCGTCAGAAATTCGCGATTGAGTGGGATGCGCCGAACTTACCTTCTGAGCAAGGGCTTACCCTAACGGAAATCATCGATGCGGCGTGCAAACGAGAAGTTCGCGGGATGTACATCATGGGCGAAAACCCAGTACTGAGTGATCCAAACCAAGCACACGTGATTGAAGGGTTGGAAGCACTCGACTTCTTGGTCGTGCAAGACATCTTCCTCACCGAGACGGCGCAGTACGCCGATGTGGTATTGCCTTCTTGTTCATTTGCGGAAAAATCCGGTCACTTCACCAATACTGAGCGACGCGTGCAGCGCGTCAATGCGGCAGTGAAAGCGTCGGGTGAGGCGAAAGAAGATTGGTGGATCATTCAAGCGATCGCAAACGCGATGGGCAGCGATTGGCATTACCAGTGCGTTTCTGAAATCACTAGCGAAATCGCGCGTGTAACGCCGCAATATGCAGGGTTGCGCTGGGACGCGATCACGCCGAACGGTGTTCAATGGCCAAGTAACAAGAACAATCCAAACGGTACTCGTATTATGCACCAAACCCAATTTACCCGAGGGAAAGGGCAAATGGTGGGCGTGCCGTTCCGCTATGCAGCTGAGTTGCCTGATGAAGAGTATCCTTTGGTGCTTACAACAGGGCGTGTGCTAGAACAGTTCCACACCGGTACGATGACACGCAAAACGAAAGGGTTGGATAACCTTGCTGGGCCAAGAGCGATGATCAGTGTTGAAGATGCCGAAGCAATTGGTATCCATAATGGTCAGCGCCTAAAAGTGTCGACTCGTCGTGGCAGCATCGAAATTGATGCGTTTGTGACCAAGCGAGTGCAAAAAGGCGTCGTGTTTATCCCGTTTCATTTCGTTGAATCGCCGGTCAACCGCTTGACGACTACGGCAACGGACCCGCATGCGAAAATTCCTGAATTCAAAGTCGCAGCGGTGAAGATTGAAATCAGTGAAACGGCTGCTCAACCAGAGCCTGTCGAGGAAGCGGTACACCACGTCTAACATCAACGCTTCACGCACTGGCGAGTTGAGAAATTGCATTTAAGCTTATGATATGTAATAGCGAAACGAGCAGTGCGTGTGCCGAGCGTTTTTAAGTGGATCATATTGCTTCTACCCGCTCTTATTTGGCTGGCGGTCAGGCAAATTGAACATATTTGGTGGGCGGAGAATCTTACCTCGATTCCCGCCCTCATTGTGTTCACTTACGTTGCTTTAGCCTCGGCGTTTTTCATCACTCGTCGATGGTTGCAAAGTGCATTTTCTGCCTTTGTCGCTATTTTGTTTGTCTCGTTACTTGTTCCGCCGCAGCGCAGCCATGTGGCGTCTTGCTTGCAGTCTTTGAGCGTCATTCAATTCAATCTTTTTTACGAAAACTCAGACATCAATCAGTTCATCAACTATCTATTGAGGCATCCTGCTGATTTGGTGGTGATGCAAGAGCTGACGCCGCGTGTTGGCAGCCTTTTGCACATGTTGGATGATGTCTATCCGCATTATTATGGTGGCCAACGTGACGTGGGGTATCCATCAAATTTGATGATTCTTAGCCGACACCCCATCACGGAGGTTTCGGTTTATCGTGCGCCAAATGGACAAGAAGTCATCAGAGCGGTTTGGTTGCCTAAAGGTCAAGCACCGATCACTTTGTTTGCGGCTCATCCACCGTCACCAAGAACCAGCGAGCTTTGGCATCAAAGAAATGCGCTGGTGCGAACCATAGAAACGCTGACTACGCTTTATCCTGAGCCAGAGGTGTTGGTTGTGGGGGATTTCAATCTCTCTTCGGTTAGCCCTCGTTTTTCTGCGCTGTTCCCGAGTTTTCAAACCGCGCCAGTGACGAGCTGGCCAACGAACATCAAAGGCATCAACGTGCCAGAGCCGATAATGATAGGCATTGATCATTTGTGGCTGAAATCTGAGCAAGGACAGCGAATCATCTGCTCTCGTGAATCCTCTGCTTTACCACAAGGCTCAGATCACCGCATGGTGACAACCCAGATCGGTGTGCATATTCCATAGTTAAAGCCCTTAGAATTTGTTGTGTTGCATAAGTTAAACCTGTGCTGAGCTTGTCATAGAATTGACTCTCTCTGACTGTTCTCTGTTATTTGAGCAAGTTCCATGACCTAAACTTTGCTTGCTTCCTATACTGAACTAACGAAGCAGGATTTTTATAACAACAAGAGGCAGCTTGCATGACAAGAACAACCTCATTTGCACTCGTTTTATTACTGATGTGCGCATACTTTGGTTACAACCGTTATTACGTGTATCCGCAGCAGTTGGAAACACAGGCCAAATCCATGTTGATACAAATGGCAAATCGCGAAGAGTGGATGGATGTGTTTGAGATGATGAATCGCGTAGAGGCGCACAAAGGGCATTTAGAACTCGTGGCCGATGTTACGTCTTCTGATGGCAAACGTGCTTACAGTGAAGGCTTTATTACCTATACCGATCGTGAAGGTGTCGTCTGTAAACAGGTGGTGTTTAACTTTAAAATCAACTCTTTGAAAAACTACAGTATTTCAGACTTACGAGACTGCTCGTACGGCGAATATTATTAAGGTGAGTTGCTTAGTTAAGTCCGGTAAAACTAAATTTGAATATCCAAACAAAAATAGCCTCATTGTCGAGGCTATTTTTGTTTCTGCGAAAGAGAAAAATGGGCAACTTTAATCGAGCGATTTCTTAAACCTTAGTGACGCGACGACCAATCCAAATACGGTAAACCCGAGCAACCAAAGGGTATCTCGCCACAAGTCCATCAGATCCGCTCCTCGTAACACTATGCCTCTAATCATGCGCATAAAGTGAGTGGCGGGCAGGGCTTCTGAAATCCACTGTGCTGCGACTGGCATGCCCTCGTAAGGGAACATAAATCCAGACAGCAGAATCGAAGGCAGAAGAATGAACACCGTCATTTGCATCGCTTGAAGCTGTGTTGTGGCGATGGTGGATATGACCAATCCTAAAGTTAAGCTGGCGGCGATAAACAACAAGGTTCCAAACAGAATTTGGCTGACTGCACCGTTAATTGGTACGCCGAAAATCCAATGTCCCAACCCTAGAATGATGAAAACCTGAATTAAGCCGACAAAGATATACGGCACGATTTTCGCCACCATTAGCTCTATCGAGTGGATGGGCGTGGTGATTAATAGCTCCAAATTTCCCCGTTCACGTTCTCGTACAATCGCGGCACTGGTGAACAAAATCATCGTCATGGTGAGAATCACACCGAGTAAGCCGGGTACGATGTTGACCGCAGAACGCCGACTTGGGTTGTAGTAGAGTGCGACTTCGAATGTTTTGCTGGGCGCAGGGCGAATCTCGAAATCAAAATCGGTCAATGGCATGGTTTGCAACGACAATATTGCCGAGCTGATCATGGTATCTGACCCATCCACAATCCATTGCCCAAGCTCTCGACCTTGCATCATGCGTTGTGTGAGATCGCTTGGCAAAATCAGCACGGCGCGCACAATACCATCTTGAATCGCTTGTTCAGCCTCTTGCGCGGTGGCATAGGTTTCTTTGATATCCACCACTTG
Organism: Vibrio sp. D3; assembly: GCF_043995865.1. NCBI lineage: Bacteria > Pseudomonadati > Pseudomonadota > Gammaproteobacteria > Vibrionales > Vibrionaceae > Vibrio > Vibrio sp. D3. The sequence continues at coordinate 1,676,101 of NZ_CP171886.1, forward strand.
AGTGACTTTGACGGACTGGGTAATGATCCTCCCGGCGGTGCTGCCACTTTGGTCGACAACACCTACCGGAATGTTGCGAATGTCCGTATTGATTGCGAAGCCGAACAGCAAAAGCTGGATAAGCGGGATCATCACCACCATGCCAAACGTGATTCGGTCACGGGAAAGTTGGCGAATCTCTTTGATCATGACGGCTTTCATGCGAGCGATAGGTTTCATCATTGGCGGCCTTTCCCTGTCACGCTGACAAAAACATCTTCTAAGCTTGGGCGAGCGTGGTTCATTTCAGCGTTTTGAAGTTCAGGAAACGTCTGCTTTAACCATTCAATCGGCAGCTCGACATGCTGGTGGATAAGGATGCGTAAACGAATCCCCAACTGCGCCGCAGAGCGAACTTCGTCACGTTGAATCAGCTTTTCTTTGAGTTCACGAAGTTTGTCGGCTTTCACCTCAATGATATTAACGCCCATCTGTTCCATTAACTGTTCGGGCTCGCCATCGGCACGAATTTCGCCCGATTCCATGATCGCCAGACGGTGGCAGCGTTCCGCTTCGTCCATGTAATGCGTGGTGACCAAAATCGTCGTACCTTGATCGCACAAGTCGAACAACTGCTCCCAAAAATCGCGTCGATTTTCGGGGTCAACGGCGGATGTCGGCTCATCCAAAAATAGCAGTTCGGGTTTATGCATGGTCGCGGCGGCGAGTGAAAGACGCTGCTTTTGTCCGCCACTCATGCCGCTTACGCGCTGTTTGCGCAATTGATCCAACCCGTAAGTGGTGAGCTGCTCTTCTATCCGCTCTTTCAGCGACTTGCTGCTTAAACCAAAAATTTGCCCAATAAATTCGAGGTTCTCTTGAACGGATAGGTCATCGTACAACGAGAACTTTTGTGTCATGTAACCAATTTTGAGCCGCAGTTGTTCGGATTGTTTTGGGATTTCTAATCCAAGCACATCCACACTGCCTTCGCTTGGACTGAGAAGGCCGGTGAGCACACGAATGGTGGTCGACTTACCGCAACCATTTGGCCCCAAAAATCCGTAAATGCTGCCTTTGGGCACGTTGAGTGTGATGTTATTGATAGCAGTAAAGTCGCCGAACTTTTTGACTACATTTTGAGCTTGAATTGCATACTCGGTCATTGGCTTACTCCACCAAATCTACTTGGGCAGGCACACCGGACGGCAACGTTTTTGCAGACTCAGGTAAATCAACTTCTGCTAGATACATCAATCGTGAACGTTCTTCTTCGGTTAGTGCGAAGTAGGGCGTGAATGACGGCTCACTAGCCACCCAACGAACGGTGCCTTGTAATGGACTCTCCAGGCCATCGACATTTACCGTCACGGTTTTCCCAGGAATAAACCCGATTCGATAATCGGCAGGAACATACACTCGCGCATACGGCACGCGGTTGGCTTGAATCACGGCAACCACACCGTTCACTGGTACGCGTTCGCCAAGGTTGTAAGGCAAATTATCGAGCGTACCGTCACGCGTGGCCGTGATGGTGAGTTCTGCCAGTTTTTGCTCTTGCAACGCCACTTCGGCTTTTGCCGCCATTAAAGCGGCTTTAGCTTGTTCGATGTCTTCTAGGCGAGAACCTGCGGTGAGCTTACTGAACTCTTCTTTTGCTGAGTCTAATTCCGCTCTCGCAGAGTCCCTTGCCGCAAGAGCGGAATCTTTTTCGGATTGGCTGATGAGCTTTTTACGCACCAGTTCTGCTTTGCGTTGATAGTTTTTCTGCGCTTCGGTGAGCTGCGCTTCCGCTCGGGCTACGCGTGCCGATGCGGCAGCAATGTCTTCTGGACGTTCACCATTGGTCAATTTAAGCAAATACGCTCCCGCTTTGGCTTGCTCGGCAACGGCGTGTGCAAGAACGGCTTGTTGATTCTTGGTATCGAGCTGAACCAACACTTCCCCTTCACTGACCAAGCTGCCTTCTTTGACAGGAAGGGCTCTAATTATCTCATTAGATGTGGCAGTAAATGTTACGCGGTCACGTTCTAAAGTGCCAAGCGCTTGGTGCGTGTTATCTTTTGAACAGGCGCATAAAAGGGCAATAACCAATGTGCCAAAAATGATTCGCTTCATAGTGCGGTGCTTCCTTTGAAGAAGTAATGCATGAATAGATAACTTGTGAACGGGAGCGTGTTGATTGAGCCTGCCAACCCGTCGCTAACTGCCATCCATAACGATTTCTTTTTAGAGCTTAGCATTTTATCTACAAGCGATTCTTTTTAAATAGAGAGGCTTAGCGTTGGAAGAGGGCTATGAAGGCCTCAATTTAAAGAACCTTGACCAAGCTCCGGTTTTTATCGGCAAATGACATTAAAAAAGCCCAGCGATGAGCGCTGGGCTTGAATAGATAAGAATGACGTGAGTGACTATGCAGTTTTGAACTGACCGACGATCTCTTGTAGACCTACCGCCAGCTCACTTAAATCGCGACATGCAATTGCTGTTTGGCGTGAACCTGTCGCCACTTCACTAGAGAACTGGTTGATGTGTTCCACGTTACGATGCAGCTCTTCTGTTACCGAGCTTTGCTCGCTGCAAGCACTCGCAATTTGAATGCTCATTTCAGCAATGTTATCTGCGCCTTTTTCGATTTGTTCGATGGTTGCACCGGCTTTTTGTGCTTGCTCAACGCACTCTTGAATCAAATCGCTGCTGTTATTTGTTGCTGAAACGGCACTCTTCGAACAATTTTGCAGTTTAGAGATGATCGTGATGATCTCTTCGGTTGAAGCTTGAGTGCGGCTTGCTAGCGTTCTCACTTCATCCGCTACGACGGCAAAACCACGGCCTTGTTCACCTGCGCGCGCAGCTTCAATGGCAGCGTTAAGCGCAAGCAAGTTGGTTTGTTCCGCAATGTCTTGGATAACGTCAACCACAACGCTAATGTTAGACGCATCTTGTTCCAGTTCTGTCACCATGTTGCCAACAGATTGAATCGCCAATGACGCTTCGTGGATTTGGTTAATACATTCTTGAACGACACCGCGGCCTTCTTTCGCATCGTGAGAAGCACTGTTTGCCGTTTCTGACGCTGCTTCGGTGTTGCTGGCGACTTCATTTACTGTCGCTTGCATCTCGTTCATTGCTGTTGCGATAAGGTTTAGCTGAACTTGTTGTTCATCCATGCCGGTTGAAGTCTGTTCGGAAATCGCGCTCACTTCTTCAATGGCGGTGCCTACTTGAGCTGTGGTTGACGAGATACTGTCGACCAAAGTAAGCAACTTCGCTTGCATATCAACGCAGGCATCTGCCAAGGTGCCAAGCTCATCATGGCCAATTTTGTTACGTGGAAGCTGGTAAGTTAGGTCGCCTGACGCGATTTTCGACGCCATGTTTACCACGTAATTTAGTGGTGTGCAGATCTGTTTGGTTAGGAATAGGCCTAGCGTAAAACTCAATGCCAATAGCGCGACGATAGCAATAATGCTGTAGGTGATTGCGCTGCGCACTGCTTCATGAGCGCTAGCAATATCTTCTTGTACGTAGGTTTGGTTTAGTTCCACTAAATCACGAATCGCATCGGATAATTGTGTGAATGTAGAAAATCCGTTTAACAATGTTTCATTTGCTTCGTCGATTTTATTATTCAATAGCAACTTCGCGTATTCATTGTTAAACGCACTGTATTTAACCCAGGCACTTTTTACTTTATTGAAAGCGTCTCGGTCGCGTTGATCCCACAGTCCTTTCTCATATTGGTCTAGATATTTATCAATTTTCTGTTCAGATTTTTCTAATCCGGCTACCCATTCCATGAATTGAGGGTGATTGACATTTGTTAATAAAGAGAATTCATCCTTTCTTAAAATTCCGAGTTCAATTTCGGTATTTTTTACAAGCAATACGCTAGGTACGGTGGTTTCAGAAAATACGGTAAGCTTTCCTTCTATCATCTTGATTTCAGATGTAAAGAAAACGGAGAGAGCGATAACAGATAACGAAATGATCAAAATCAGCGCACTGATTTTATACTTGATACTTAAATTAGAAAGTTTCATAGACTCACTGATAATGGGGGTTTGAAAGGCTCGGAGTCTATTACTGAGATTTGAAATATAGTGTGATTAATGTCTCAAATAAATTTATCGTGAATAAAATTAAGTCGTAATCTAAATGTTCATAATTAAAATAAATCCTTGTTATTTATAAAATTAATTTTAATTTATAAATAAATGGAAATTAATAATGTGTTTCAATTTGGTGTTTATAGGGAAATTAACTGTTACATGATTATTATTTATTTTACCCCGATTTTTGTTTTTTATTATAGCGTTTGCTAATAAAACTTAGATCTTGAACATAAAATACATTCTTCGTCTTTAATATAACACTTGAAAGTAACCGTAAGTCGAGGCTTTCGTACTCAAGGCTGACATACTGTTTAAAACGCCAAACCACTTTAACTGCAAACGGCGATGTCGTTGCGGTTTTAAATGAGCAATTGCTTCACATTTTAAGTGGCTGATTCGTAAAATGGATTGCGGTCTGCCATGACAATAGGCAAGGTGTTGAATAATACGAATCACTCATATAAGGCCATCCATGACAACAACTGGTCACGTGCATTTTTATATTGGCACTTACACCAACCCACCGAGTACGAGCACGGGCATTGTGCGTCTATCGCTGAACACTGAAACGGGTGAACTGACTCGGCTTGACGATGTTGTAGTTCAACGTAATCCGTCCTATCTCACGACCACCGAACACGGGCTGTATACGTTTAGCGAAATGGATAGAAATGAAGGTGCAGAGCTCGCGTTTTTTCGCGGTAGTGAATCCGTCTCTTTGCCGATTAATGGCGATTATCCGTGTCATTTGGATATCAAAGAACCTTTGTTGGCGGTTGCTAATTATGGCTCTGGAAATGTTAGCGTATTTCAATTGGATCGCGATGGTAAACCGCTTGGTTTATTGGCGGATTTATACGTTGATGGATGCGGGCCGAATTTAGAGCGCCAAACTTCTCCTCACGCTCATCAAGTCACGTTTTTAAAGCACAGTCATCAATTGGTTGTCGTAGACTTAGGCAGCGATAGCGTCCTTATTTATGATTACGATGCCCAGCCGGATTTTTCACTGTCGCAAGTGATTCATTTACCCGCAGGTTCGGGACCGCGTCATCTGGTGTTTAACCAACAAGAGTCGACAGCGTATGTGGTTTGCGAACTGTCAGAAACCTTGATTGTTCTGGTTAAGCACCAAGATAAATGGCTTATCTCGAATCAAACAGAATTATTAGAAGGGGAAGAGAATCAGCAAGCGGCGGCGGCGATTCGTCTTTCGCAAGATGAAACGTTTTTGTATGTCTCTTGCCGAGCTCAGAACAAAATCAGTATGTTTGATGTGTCTGGCGATACGCCAAAAAGGCGAGCAGCCATTCACTGTGAAGGGGTTTTTCCACGAGATTTTGTGTTGTCTCATGATCAAAAGTGGTTGCTGGTTGCCAATCAACATTCCAACAATGTGGTGAGCTTTTGTCGCAACCCTCAAACCGGTGAAATTACCCCAACGGGTTATTACTGTGAGATAGGCTCTCCAGTGTGTATTGTCGAACAACCTTTGTAACGATTAACGCTGAAACAACAGGAAATAGAAAAGCCTAACGGGCGGCTAGGCTTTCAGGATAAAAACAGTTAACGCCAATCTTCAACGTACAGTTAGACGTAAATTTTGCCTTTCATATACAACACACCATCACCAGATACATTGACGCAATCCTCCTTGACTTCGCAGTACAGAACGCCACCACGCGCTGATGCTTGATACGCCACTAAAGATGCTTTGCCGAGCTCTTGCGCCCAATATGGTGCTAAGCCTGCGTGGACTGATCCTGTGACAGGGTCTTCATCTCCGCCGTTTGCTGGCCAAAAGTAGCGAGATACAAAGTCGTATTGACTGCCTTTTGATGTGACGACGACATCGTAAGGGGCGAGTTGTTTCAGTTGGTCGGATCGATATTGAACATCGAAAACGGTTTGCTCATCTTCCACGATGACGAAGTAAGCTTGCGGGCTAAGCAGTACGTGTGTTACTTCGCAGTTTAATCCCTCAATTAATTGCGTAGGAACGGCGTTGACGGGGTGTGGTGCTCTTGTCGGAAATGTCATTTCAATCTTGCCAAGTGCGTTCTTAATTACGGTTAAGGTGCCCACTTTTAATGTGTGAAACTCAATACTTCCTGTAACGCCGAGTTGGTCGAACAACACCATGGAAGCGGCGAGCGTTGCGTGTCCACAAAAGTCGATTTCTGTGAGTGGCGAAAACCAGCGTACTTCATATTGATTCGTACCAATCGCTTTAACAAACGCGGTTTCAGAGAGGTTGTTTTCCGCTGCAATGTTTTGCATTCGCTCTGGTTCTAACCATTCTTGCAAGGGTACGACTGCGGCTGAGTTGCCTTTAAATTGCGTGTCTGTAAATGCGTCAACGACGTAGATATCCAGTTCCATTTTGTCTTCCTTGTTCTCTGAGCGGTTGGTTAGCATAAACCAGATGCAACTCAGAGAATAAGAAATTTATGTTTGAATCTTAAAGTATCAAAATAGACGATGGTTTTATATTCTGTGATACTTATTGATGTATCTTGGCTTGGGTTGATGAATAGACTTGAATTGAACTCATTGAAAGGAATAAACACATGAAAGCGATTCATAAGTCTGTTTTGGCCCTTAGCGTTTTGGTTATCGGCTCTGCCCATGCTTTTGAACTAACGAGCAAAGATATTCAAGAAGGTCATCCAATGGCGAAGACATTTGAATATTCAGGTTGGGGATGTGATGGTGCGAACCAGTCTCCACAACTGATGTGGAAAGACGTTCCAAAGGGTACAAAAAGTTTTGCGATTACCGCGTACGATCCTGATGCACCAACAGGCAGTGGTTTTTGGCATTGGATAGCGTTTGATATTCCAGCCTCAGTTAACGAGCTGCCTCGTGGCGTTGATATCAGTAAGCTCGGCGGTAAGGAGTCTCGTATCGATTACGGTACTACTGGTTTTGGCGGCGCATGTCCGCCAGAAAAAGATGGTATGCACCGCTACCAGTTTACCGTTTGGGCGCTGCCGAGTGATAAGTTGAACTTGGATGAGAACACGCCAGCGGCGGTTGTGGGATTTACGTTGAATAGTGTCGCATTGGACAACGCGCAGCTAACCGCGACTTACACGCGATAAACAAATACTTAAGGGGAGAAGATGGGGCATCAATATCAAGTGACGCTGTTTCGTGCGGAGCAGCAGCAAAAGCTGCGTAACGTCAGGATTCACTCCCCGAGTATTATCCAGATCATTAAAGGGAGTAAGCGTCTGTTTTGGAAAGACGAAGCGTTTGATATTCTTCATCCTAACATCATGCTTTGTGAAGCAAACGCTTCGCTGAATTTTGAAAACCTTCCTCAACAAGGGCGTTTTCTCTCACGAATGTTCAGTTTTCAGTGTGTACCTAGCGTTGAAATGTTAGAGCTGAGTATGAGTAATGCATTGGGAAATTATGTCCCAGCGGTGGAGACAGACAAAGCACTGCAAGCGACATTAAATGCCTTGTTTTCTTTTGAACGGGAAAGTTTAAGTGAAGCGACGCAACGTTATTGGATGATGGGGTTGTATCAGCAGCTAGCAGAGCGAGGACTATTGCATCGGCTTTTCTCGAGTTCCAATACCTCGTTCAGTCAGAAACTCAGCCGCTATCTGTCACGCTCTCCGGGCGATGACCACCCTTTGGAATTTGTTGCTGAGCGCTTTGCTATGAGCCGAGCAACGTTGATACGCAAACTCAAGCAAGAGGGCACTCAGTATCGCGAAGTGCTGGCAGAAGTGCGCTTAAATCACGCACTCTACCTGATGCAAAATGGTTCATACAACGTTGCGTTACTCGCGCAGTTGTGTGGCTATCAATCGGAAGGGCGTTTTAGCCAACGATTTAAAGGCAAGTTTGGTTTAACGCCCAGCGAGTACATAAAAACTGTCGTCAGTTAGTACTTAATATTGCGGTTTGGCTCGATCTTTATGTTTCCAATTTTAGCTCTGGTATTTGGTTTTCATCCGCAGCGCGATGTTAACCAAAGCAATCAGAACAGGAACCTCGATTAGCGGACCAATCACGCCAGCGAATGCTTGATCGGAATTCAGGCCAAATACAGCAATGGAAACCGCGATTGCCAGCTCGAAGTTGTTGCCCGTCGCCGTAAAAGCGATGGAAGCATTTTTATCGTAGGGGATGCCCATTCTCTTCCCGATAAAGAAGCTGGTAAAAAACATCAATACGAAGTAAATCGCTAGTGGGACTGCCACGCGGAACACATCCATTGGTAGCTGTAAAATCATCTCTCCTTTGAGGCTGAACATCAGCACGATGGTGGCGAGCAAAGCGATCAAAGTAATGGGTGAAATTCGAGGAATAAACACATCGTTGTACCACTTCTCACCCTTTGCAGCGACTAACCATTTACGACTGAGAAAACCAGCGAGGAACGGAATACCTAAGTAAATCAATACGCTTTCCGCAATGTCTCCCATGGAAATATCAACCACAAAACCTTCATAGCCAAAGAACGGTGGAAGTACGGTGATGAATAGCCAAGCCATAACGCTGTAAGTCAGAATTTGAAATGCGCTATTTAATGCCACCAAGGCCGCGCCATATTCTTTGTTGCCGCCGCCAATATCATTCCACACTAAAACCATAGCGATGCAGCGTGCAAGGCCAATCAAAATAATACCGACCATGTAACCTGGATGATCACCAAGAAAGGTTAAAGCAAGAACGAACATGAGGATTGGGCCGATGATCCAGTTCATAACGAGAGACAGCGTGATGGCTTTTTTATCTCTCGTTACCGTTCCCAATAGACCGTAGTTCACCTTGGCGAGTGGTGGGTACATCATCAAAATCAAACCAATGGCGAGTGGTACGTTCGTACTACCAACGGACATTGCTTCGTTCCATTCTGCTACTTGCGGGTAGGCTGCGCCTATCCCCACGCCGATGGCCATTGCGACAAAGATCCAAACCGTTAAGTAGCGGTCAAGAAAGCTCATTTTTTCGCTGGCACTATTTAAAACTTCAGTCGTCATAGTGATCTCTATTCGTTTATCGTCGAAAGGCGATATATAAGGTTATAGTTTATCTTTGCGCGCATGGAAAGCGCGCAATGTGTCTTAGCTAAATAAACCGGAAAATTGAGCGTTAAACGCGTTCAGTTTTTCACGTTGAATGCGGTAACAAACCTTTGGCGGGTTAGGTTCTGCACTGATAAACCCGGCCTGTTTTAGAATACGTAAGTGTTCTGATACGGTCGATTGCGCTAAACCTAACTCAGAGACTAAATCGCTATTTAAGCAGCCGCCCATAGTGTCTAAAGTGTGAAGAATATGCAGAATGCGTAAGCGAGCAGGATGAGACAGCGCTTTCGCTTGAGCGGCGAGTGCTTGCTCTTTATCCAGTTGTTTTTGTGTGGCTTCAAAAGCAATTTGGCACGTTTCGCTGCATTTGTTGCTCATGAGCAAACCTTTATAGTTAATCGTCGAATTGCGATTAAGTGTACGTGTGCTTTTTCTAAGGCGCAACTGTTGGCAGTAAAAAAGCAGAACTTAAAGATACGACGAATTGGGGGTGTGGTATCAGGAGCTAAGTTCTGCTTGGGGGTTAGGTCATGAGCAATTCTCTATATTTCCTGCTCGCTAAATTAGTATGGTGAAAAAAGGGGAGGCGAAAAAGAGAGTAGATTTCTTCGCTTTATTCCTGATAAAACCGAATTGGTGGGGTTTTCCTACAATATAGGCACGAAATGTTAGTAAAAGGGGAACAAAGTGTTTGGAAGTTTTCTTATTTTATTGCCGCCAAGTTCAGTAAAATACGCCTATTGAATGGCCTCCTAGAGTTAAGGTGCGTGCGGTGTCTGATCTCAACTTATTTCGTTATTACCAACGCTTGCTCTCTTTTGGTGTTGGTAATGAAGCAAAAACCACGCTGCAAGAAATCGCCGATTTGTTGTTTACTTCGCCTCGTCATGCGCGCAGTTTGCTGGCGCAGATGCAAGAGATAGCGTGGTTAAGTTGGCGACCAAAACCGGGACGGAACCAGCGTTCAACATTGTTGTTAAACGTTGAACTCAGCGCGCTAAAAGAAAGCCTTGCACTAGAGCGAATCAAGCTTGGTAAGTACGAGAAAGCGCTGTCGATTCTGGATGAAGATGAAGCTGCATTTGGGCGACTCCTCAAAACAACGTCGGGCGCATCGGTAAAAGAGGGGCGGCTCAATATTCAGCTAACCTACAAACGCATGTTCGAGCGTGTTGTTCCTCATCAATTGCAGCGAAGCAGTGAGCGCTTTTTGCTACGCCAAATTTATTGCTGTTTGGTATCAAGTGATTATTACGGGCGCGTAAAACCAGAGCTGGCGCACCATTGGCGATACGATGAGCAAAAATTCGAATGGACGTTTTACCTTCGCCCCGGGCTTACCTTCCATAATGGCAACCCAATCGATGCCGACACGGTGGTGAGTTTGTTCGCCAAATTAAGCTCTTTGGAATACTACGAAAAAGAGCTGGCGCATGTTGCCAACATTACGGCACTTAATCCATTGAAGGTTGTTTTTAAGCTTAACCGACCTGACTTGGGTTTTGCTGGACTTATTTCTGGCGTGAAATATGGCATTCAGCCCGTGAGTCAGGTGAACGTTGCGAACAACAAGTTGGTGGTGGGGAGTGGGCCATTTTCCGTCGTTGAGCACAGTGAAAACCGTTTGAAACTGCAAGCGTTTGATGGCTATTACGCGTGTCGAGTATTAACGGATTTGGTGACGATCTGGATAGTCAACGATGAAAAGATGGAGAACCCATCGCTTGCCGCAAATACATTGCAACCAGAACCTGATTCTGCTGATGACATGTGCAGCCACTATATGTCGACGCCAAACAGTGAAGTATCACCAGCGGGTAAACGCAGTCGAACGGAAGACGGTTGTTTGTTCGCACTGTTTAACCATCATGCAAAGCACGCTTTATCTCAGGCTCAGCGCCGATACATCAGTGAATTGATTCAACCTGAACAGCTAGTTGAAGTGATGCGTAATGAAAACATTATATTTGGGAGCATACCTGCTTATAACTTATTGCCTAACTGGAAACCGGTGTTGCGTCCATTTGGAGAAGCGGTCAAGTTGCCAAAGCTGATCACCATCGCAGGGTACAATTACACGGCACTACGCCGATGTGCACGAGCGATTTCTTCGCGTCTAAAACATGCGGGCAGCCGAGTCGAGATCGTTATGTACTCCTACCGTGAACTGAGCGAGAAAGCCAAAAACGGTACGCTTGATGAGACTCTGGTTGTCACCAATATTAACTTGGACGATAACCGTCATGCGTCTGCGTTTAGCAACTTCTTTAGCAATGCCGTGCTTTACCACACCTTAGGGGCGCAAAATGTGGCGTGGTTGGATGCTCAAATGGAAAATGTCCGCGCATTCTCACCGCTTGAAGATTACCTGAGCGCGTTAGAGCCGATTGCGTCCACATTGATTAGCGAATATTGGATTGCACCGATGTTTCACCATACTCAGACGCTACGTTTTCAAGGGGTCTTGGAAGATGTCGCACTCACAAACTGGGGATGGCCAGACATACGATCCGTTTGGTCTGCGGACTGATCAAAACCGCCTGAATGGCGGTTTTTTTGTGTCTGCAATTTGGTGAAAGCCAGTGACGTTTTTATTTTTTCTAGCCAACAAGTGTGATGCTTATCTACGTTTGAGCGCGAGTGATCAAGAAACGGCCCGAAATGAACTTTGAAATTAATCACGAATTATATCGAGTCAATAGGTCTAATGTGATCTGATTTAAATAATGTAACTTTAAGAATATTTTCGAGAAGGTGATTGTATTCAAAATTCGTCTATTGACTTGTTGCTCAAATAAAATTTGTAGATTTTTTACGTGTGGGATTTTTGAGCTCTGTCCATTTAAACAAATTGACAGGCTTTAAAGTGTGACTCGAAGCGCAAAAGTAGCTCGGTTGCGCGGTTGGGACTCTGTTATTGATAATTAACCCATCAGATGACGAACTGTTGATAGGGTTAAATATGTTGTACGAGTTAATCGACCACGAACTAGTAGATGTAATTAATGATCGCGCTTACCAATGGCAAGATGCGGTTAAAAAGACCACTCAATACCTAGAAAATAAAGGTTACGTCTCCCAGCATTATGCTGATGCAATCATCCGTTCAACGGAAGAAAACGGTCCTTACTATGTGTTATGCCCTGGATTGGCAATGCCTCATGCCCGACCTGAAACTGGTGTTTTAAAAACAGGCTTAGGCATTCATATTTTCCCATCACCTGTTGATTTTGGATCGGATCTCGGTCCGGCCAATATTCTTATTACCTTAGCTGCGAAAGACTCTGATACCCACATTGAGGTGATTCAAGCGTTGAGCGAGATGTTTGTGGATGAAGAGAACATTGCAAAACTGGCACAAGCCTCTTCCAAAGAACAAGTGCTAGACATAATAAAAGCATACTAAAAGGAACATAACGTGAAAGCAAACATGCGAGCCAATGTGCAAGCCTTCGGAGGTCATTTGACCGCCATGGTGCTGCCAAATATCGGAGCCTTTATCGCTTGGGGCTTTATTACTGCACTCTTTATTCCTACGGGCTGGATGCCAAACGAAGCCTTTGGCGAACTCGTGGGGCCAATGATCACTTACTTGCTGCCACTTTTAATTGGTTACACTGGTGGTCAGATTGTTGGTGAAAAACGCGGCGCGGTAGCGGGGGCTATCGGTACGATGGGCGTGATTGTCGGGGCTGACATACCGATGTTTGTTGGCGCAATGATCATGGGCCCACTGAGTGCTTGGGTTGTGGTGCAAGTGGATAAACGTATTCAACACCGCATCCCTTCTGGTTTTGAGATGGTGGTCAACAACTTCTCGTTGGGTATCGTCGGTATGTTGTTGTGTTTGTTCGCCTACGAGATTGTTGGCCCTTCAGTCACCGCAGCAAACTTGTTTGTGAAATCAGGCATCGAAGCGTTGGTTGCGACGGGTTTCCTGCCTCTGTTAGCGATCATTAACGAACCAGCAAAAGTGTTGTTCCTGAACAACGCCATTGACCAAGGTATTTATTACCCACTAGGCCTGCAAGCGGCCGCAGAAACGGGCAAGTCCATTTTCTTTATGGTGGCGTCTAACCCAGGCCCAGGTCTTGGTATGCTGCTGGCTTACGCAAAGTTTGGTCAGGGTTTATCTAAACGCTCTGCGCCAAGTGCCATCATCATTCACTTCTTTGGTGGCATTCATGAGCTGTACTTCCCATACGTACTCATGAAACCAATCATGATTGTGGCAATGATTGCTGGTGCGGCGACAGGCATCGCAACCTTCAACCTATTTGATGCCGGTTTGGTCGCGGGTCCAAGTCCAGGCTCTATCTTCTCTTACCTTGCTCTTACTCCGAAAGGTAGCTTCATCGCGACCATCGCAGGTGTGACAAGTGCAACGATTGTCTCTTTCTTGGTAGCAAGTGCGATTCTGAAGGTGAGCAAATCAGAAGAAAAAGAAAGCGAGTTTGAGAAGTCAGTTTCTGACATGAAAGAGATGAAAGCGGAAGGCGCAGTTAAGCCAGTTGCAGCTGCGACGACGCAAGAACTAAGCAAACCAATTTCATTCGTCGCATTCGCTTGTGATGCAGGTATGGGCTCTAGTGCAATGGGCGCTTCGACCTTCAAACGCAAGCTAGTACAAGCTGGGATAGAGATTGAAGTGAAGAACTTTGCCATCGAGAAAGTCCCGAGTGAAGCCGACATCGTCGTGACGCACGAGAGCTTAGAAAGCCGCGCAGTCAACGCGACAGGTTTACCAGTCGTAACGATCAAGAACTTCCTCAACGACCCAGCGCTTGACGAGCTGATGGACAAGATTAAGCAACAAGCGGTCGCGACTGAGCAACCAGCCTAACAATGCAGTTTGGGGCGGCAGGTATCGCCCCATTTAGGAGATAAATCATGGTACAAACAACGGCAGCGGTTATCTGTGGTGAGAAAAACGTTCAACTAAGAACTTTTGATTTGCCAAGCATTTCAGCCGATGAACTTCTGGTTAAAAACATTTCAAACAGCATTTGTCTATCCACTTACAAAGCAGCATTGTTAGGTAGCAAACACAAACGCGTTCCTGAAAACATTGACGAAGTGCCAGTGATGACAGGTCATGAATACGCAGGTGTGATTGTTGAAGTCGGTGAGAATCTAAAAGACCGATTCAAAGCTGGCGATTACTTTGTTCTGCAACCTGCCATGGGCTTGCCAACAGGCTACTCGGCGGGCTACAGCTATGAGACATTTGGCGGCAACGCGACGTATTCCATTATTCCTAAAATCGCTATCGACCTAGGCTGCGTGCTGCCTTACCACGGCGATTACTTTGCTGATGCGTCGCTAGCTGAGCCAATGTCTTGCATTATCGGTGCGTACCATGCGAGCTACCACACCACGCAATACGTGTACGAGCACGATATGGGCATTAAAGAAGGTGGTGCGTTAGCGCTTTTGGCGTGTGCTGGCCCAATGGGCATTGGTGCGATTGACTATGCGATCAACGGCCCTGTAAAGCCAAAACTGATCGTGGTGACGGACATCGACGCCGCGCGTTTAGACCGAGCTGAAAGCCTCATTCCCGTTGCAAAAGCCAAAGAGCAGGGCGTAGAACTGCACTACGTGAATACCGCTAAAATCGACGATCCGGTCGCGTATCTCAAAGCACTCAACGGTGGCAATGGTTATGACGATGTAATGGTCTACGCGGCTGTTGCTCAAGTGCTAGAACAAGCCGATGAGCTACTTGGCAATGATGGCTGCCTCAACTTCTTTGCTGGCCCAACGGATAAGAATTTCAAAGTGCCGTTTAACTTCTACAACGTGCATTACGAATCAACCCATATTGTAGGTACGTCCGGTGGTTCAAAGGGTGACATGGTGGAATCTATTGAGCTTTCCTCACAAGGCAAGATCAACCCATCTTTCATGATAACCCATGTTGGTGGCTTACAAGCTGCACCCCATACGATTCTGAATCAGTTGGATATTCCGGGCGGTAAGAAGTTGATTTACCCACATATTGACCTGCCATTGACCGCGATTGATGACTTTTTATCGCTGGCAGATCAAGACCCGTTCTTTGCGGAACTCGATGCGATTTTGTGCGCGAACAACTATGTGTGGAACGCGCATGCAGAAAAAGCGTTACTTGAGTTTTATGACGTGAGCTTAACGGTTTAGTTGCAACGAATTTGTGTGGTAGCCTTTGCGCTGCCACATAATGGAGAGGTCATAATACGTTGTCACGTGAAGATGAATTACTGGAGAAACTGGACGAGTGCGAAAATGCCACTGCGTATCTTCAGGTTTCTAACAAAATAATTAACCTCAAGTTAAAAGCATTACTTCCGAGCGTGTTCGTCCAAGACGATCTAGTGAAGGAGTATGCTGTGGATCCTCTATTGAAAGAAGATGGTCCGTTGGTGACGACCGATGTGGTATCGAAGCTGATGTTTGCGATGGGCAAAATCTCTTTGGAAACTTACGCCGATATCGGATTGTACGATCAGGTCTTGGAGTACGCGATTAGCCAACCGGAGAAAGTAGAATTTGCGGATGACGTGATTTACGACTTCATCAAAAACCAAGCGGTACTCTCTTCTCAGCAAGACAGCTTTTATCTTGAGTCGATCAATCAGCTTAAGTTCTCTTCGTTTGAGTCCTTTTCGCAAATGAGATACGAATCTCTCATCAAAACAGTGTTGAAGCTGTCATGTGAAATGTTGATAGAAAGAATCGAAGGGGAGATCAATCAATAAGGGTTCACCATGAAAGTGAATTTAAACGTCAGTGGTTTTGAAACCGAAGCTACCTTTCCTGATGCCGACGTAAAGCGAATCCATCAACCTCTTATCGAAAAATTTACCCGTCTTTATCATGAGAAGCAGGAACGCATTGTGGTGTTCTTGTGTGCCCCTCCGGGTAGCGGCAAGTCGACACTCGCTGCGTTCTGGGAATACCTCTCTGAACAAGATGAAAGCCAAGAGCCTTTACAAGTTCTGCCGTTTGATGGTTTCCACTATCCAAATGAGATCCTCGACAACAATACGATTGAACGAGATGGCGAGCTCGTGCCTCTGCGCAGTATTAAGGGATCCTATCAAACATTTAATCTGACGGAGCTTATCGACAAGCTGAAACAGCTTAAAGTGAAAGACAGCAAATGGCCTTACTACGATCGCAACTTACATGATCCTGTGGATGATGCCATTCAGGTTAAACGCAATATTGTCGTCGTCGAGGGCAACTGGCTGCTGTTAGATGAACCAGTATGGAAAGAATTGCATCGCTTGGCCGATTTTACCGTCTTTGTAGATACACAGCCTGAGTTTCTACAAGAGCGTTTAGTCAATCGTAAGATTCGTGGTGGTACAGAGCCAGAAGCTGCATTGGAGTTTTATTTGAACTCAGATGCCGTAAATGTAGATAAGGTTTTAAATCACTCGATTCCAGCGGATCTCACGCTGTTTCTGAATCAAAACGGTTCGTTCGAAATTCGATAATTCGTCCACAACTTAGGAGGTCACCATGGATATCGTCGTTGATAGCCACACCCATACTATTGCCAGTGGACATGCTTACAGCACCATTTTAGAGAACGCATTGGCAGCGAAGAATAAGGGGCTAAAACTTCTTTGTACCACCGATCATGCTCCCGAAATGCCAGGAGCCCCTCACTACTGGCATTTCAATAATCAAAGAATTTTGCCCCGCTTTTTACACGATGTAGGTATTCTCCGTGGTGTCGAAGCCAACACGCTGAATGTGAAAGGGGAGATAGACTTACCATCGTCTTCTGACCAACATCTTGACTGGGTGATTGCGAGTTTCCATGAACCCGTATTCAAGCCCGCAACCGAAGCTGAGCATACTGCCGCTCTAATAAATGCGATTAAAAGCGGCAGAGTGGATGTTCTTGGTCACTTAGGTAACCCAAATTACCCATTCGATATGGAACAGGTGCTGCGCTGCGCGAAAGAGCACAATGTTGCGGTTGAAGTTAACAATACATCTTTGACAGGCAAAAGCCGTAAGGGCAGTGATTCCCGTTGTGATCGCATTGTTGAGCTGGGCAAAGAGATTGGCGTTTACTTCAGTACCGGATCTGATGCGCACTTCTGTGAAGAGATCTCTAAGTTAGATTTGGCGATTGCTTTGCTGGAAAAACACGGTGTGGAAGAAGAGAAGATACTCACTACGTCGACGAGCCGATTCTTGAACTTCTTATTGCTGAGAGGTAAGGCGAGGATTTCAGAGTTTAAGGATTTTTACTAAGTAAAATCCCAAACACATTAAACGAAGTATTTTCTTATACAGCCCTAAAACCCGCTAAGCTGCGGGTTTTATTCGTTTTGGGGAGGCGTAGAACACACAACGCGACTGTCATATAAAGCGTGAAAAGAAGAATCAATGAAAAAGGGAATGAAGGCCATAATTCGAGAATATTATAGGCCGAGCGGGAATTTTATTGCTCTTAATCAGTCATAAGGTTATGAGCCGCTTTTTGTGTTCCGCTGTTCAATAACGAGCGATAACAGGCGAACAAGTAGGGACTGAGCTTCAGGAGATAGTAAGCGTGCAACGGCCATTAGATCATCCGCTGTTACATGTTGAACGTCTCTTATATCCAATGCGATGTCGAGATCGGTCAAATGCAGAGAGCGCAGTATGGAGCGATATTGGGAAAGTTTCAGGTCGGATTCTCCACGCTCTATCCGTTGATACGTTTTCACACTCATCCCTGCGATGTTTGCCATTTGTTCACGGGAGAGGCCACTCGCTTTTCTTCTCGCAATCAGTGCTTCAATAATAGGGTCGACCTGCATGTGCTCTCCTGAAAGGACAGTTTTGACCTAAATAAAGCAAGAAGTGGACCAGTTTAACCATCTCATATTTACCTGTTTTGCAATCAGTATAAGAATAGCTATCTAATAAAAATGTACATATTTTAGTCAGTTATAAACTCAATGGAAAAGTATCAATCATACAAATCAATCGAGACAAAATCTTCAATTCGCAAAATGCAACGCATTTTAGATCAATTATTTAGCGAGCTTAATGAGCAGCATCGTGTCACTAAAGAAAATGTTGTCGCTCTGACTCGACAGTCTCAACAGAGGTTGATGAACTACAAAGAGCTTTATCTTCATAAAGAATCGATAGGTGAGGTAGAGTTGCAGATTGCGTATGAAAATATGAGTGTGACTGAGAAGCAGGTCGCGGATATGGGCGTTTCAGCATTAACTTATATCATCGGAGCGTTAGATAAAGCGTATTAATAGAATGGGCAAGCTAGCTTAGACTTAGGCAGTTTGGATAACACCAAAACGAAAGGATGCAAATGCTGGGGAACCACACCCAGCATTCGGACACTCATTTACCTATAGTTTCGAACCGTAAATCAGTGTTTAGAGGTATGTGAACCGAACAGTGTCGGTACGCAGCGAATAATAGCGATATTGTCCGATCTAGGCTACGCCCCTGGAATCTAACACCTTTACTTGAACTGTAAATTAATTTGTACACCCATCCAAAATTGAGCGGTTGAGCACGTTCTTACTCTCATTAGGCGATAAAAGACTGATTAGTGATGAAAATAACAACACATCTTAGGTGAATGAGGAGAGTTGTTAAAATATATCGCTATAAGATTGACCTTTTGCTTTTCAATCGTCCTGCTTATGCCTTACAATCTTTTCGAACCAAATCCATTCATAACGAATGGCGTTGATGAATTAAGATGAACAATTTTGCTTCGAACCCAAAGTTGTGCGCATTTCATCAACGATGACATCGCCCAAAACGACTCTCAAGTGTTCATGTGCAATTGAATTAACCACCTTTTGCTGCATGCTTTCTTAGCCATACAGGGCTCTTGTAACATAGAGTTCTTGTAACCAAATTTTGGCTGAGTAGAACGTTTTGTTGAGTGTGCTTTGAATGTAGCACAACTGGCGATAAATAAACGGATTGAATTTAGAGGTATTAACCGTGAACCTAAAACTTGTCGGCAGCTCCCTGATCGTTGCAGGTACTGCTCTTGGCGCTGGTATGCTTGCTATACCAATGGTGCTTGCTCAATTTGGCCTCCTTTGGGGCACTCTTCTTATGTTATTCATCTGGGCTGGGACGACTTACGCTGCGCTGCTCCTTCTTGAGGCCAGTTGCAAAGTAGGCGGTGGCGTGAGCATGAATGCAATTGCTCGCGAAACGCTAGGTAAAGGTGGCCAGTTGGTAACCAACAGCTTGCTTTACGCCCTGTTAGTTTGTCTATTGATGGCTTATATCATTGGTGCGGGTGATCTCGTACAAAAAGTAACAGCCTCAATTGGGCTGCCAACATCTACGATCGCAAGCCAAGTCGGTTTTACTCTTTTAGTCGGTATCATTGTTTCGGCAGGCACAGGGGTTGTAGATAAGCTTAATCGCGGTTTGTTCCTAGGCATGATCGTGGCGTTGATCCTGACACTTTTTGCGCTTGCACCAAGCGTCTCGTTTGAGGGACTTGATGAAGTCGTGAGTGACGATAAGATGGCGCTAATTAAGACAAGCTCGGTGCTTTTCACCAGTTTCGGTTTTATGGTCGTGATCCCATCGCTTGTAACTTACAACAAAGAGGCGAGCAAAACACAACTGCGTAATATGATTATCGTGGGTTCAACTATTCCGCTTGTTTGTTACCTATTATGGTTGTTAGCAGTTGTCGGTAACCTACCACCTCATGAGCTTGTTCAATACTCCAATGTAACAGAGTTAATCTCGGTATTAGGTCAGCAATACGAAGGTTTGGAGTTTATCCTATCCATGTTCACTGGGTTAGCACTGCTAACGTCGTTCTTAGGTGTGGCAATGGCGCTATACGATCAAAATGCAGACCTACTGAAAGCAAGCAAGCCGGTGATTTTTGTTACCACGTTTGTGCTACCACTACTAGGTGCTGTATTTGCGCCAGAACACTTCTTGGCTATTCTTAGCTACGCGGGGATTATTCTTGTGTTTCTCGCGGTCTTTGTCCCATTATCAATGACAATGAAAGTGCGTCGAGTACCAGTAGAAGATGACAATATTTATGAAGCTGGTGGCGGCGTAATGGGAATGAGCATGATCTTCCTGTTCGGCTGTTTCTTGCTGTTTGCCCAAGCAGTATAAAATCACGCTAGCTGATTTAAAAACTGAGCCGCTCGTTGTATAACGGGCGGCTTTTTTGTATTCATAGCCGAATCCAGGCCACTCAAAGTCATCAGCATTTGTGATGTTTGACGTTTCTCTGATAATCACGATAAGCTTTGACCTTGTAGTAAAACTCCTTAGCGAAAGGCTGACATGTACAGTGATTCACCCTTCTATTATATCGATGTTGATATGAATAAGAGGCTCTGTTGTGTCAAAGCAATTATCTTTTGCCATGGTTGGCGTTATATTGTCTTTAGGTGTGTTCAGTACAGAAGTGATGGCTGACCCGAAACATAGGCATGGTCATCGATATGATCACCATCATGAGCATCACCATCATCATAAACGCAAGCACAAGCACAAGCACAAGCATAAACATAAGTATAAACATCGTGACGTTATTTATGTGGAGTCTCGACGACCAAGACGCAGTTACTACTACCACGACCGAATTCCTCGTAATAGTACCTACATAAAGATTGGAGATTTCACCTATTTAAAAGTGGATGATCGTTATTATCGTCGCTCCAATGACCGCTATATCCATGTTGAATTCAACTAGAGTGGGAAAGGCAGCATAGCAAGCGTGATAACAGTTTTGAGCCGAGTGGCAACAACACTAAAAACTAGGCGTTCTAAGTCTAGATACCACTGCGATAGAGGTCTAAAAACAAAAACAGCGAGCATTGGCTCGCTGTTTTTGTTTAGGTGAAGACTAGACTGTAAATCGGTTTAATATTTGATCTTGTTTATGTACATCTTCTTGCTGTGCCTGCATAGCATCGTTAGTTCGATTTGCAGATTCGGCGACTTGAGTCGATAGGTCTTTAATATTCACCGTATTGTTGTTGATCTCTTCCGCAACTAAGCTTTGTTCTTCCGCCGCTGAGGCGATTTGTAAGTTCATATCAGAAATACGCTGAATCGCATCACGAATACGTTGTAGCGCGTTGTTTGCCAAGTCTGCTTTTTCTACGGCTTCTACAGCGCTACCCTTGCTTTGATGCATAGCATTTGCCACAGATGATGCGCCAGATTGCAGCTGCTCAATCATAGTACGAATTTCTGTTGTTGATTCTTGAGTTCGTTGCGCCAGTGTTCGAACTTCATCAGCAACGACGGCGAAGCCTCGGCCAGATTCTCCCGCACGTGCAGCCTCAATCGCGGCATTCAACGCGAGTAAGTTCGTTTGGTCCGCAATATCGTTGATGACTTTTAGAATCGTTTCGATGTTGGCGGTTGCCGATTCAAGCACTTGCACTTCTTCGACAGCAAGGTCAATGCTATCGGAAAGCATGTTGATCGTTTGTGTCGATTCACCGACCACAGAAGAGCCCTCAACCGTTGCTTGATCAGCTTCTTTGGCTGCACTTGCTGCGCCTTGCGCATTATTGGCAACTTCAGTCGCGGTAACAGACATTTCGTGCATCGCGGTGGCTAATTGTTCTAGCTCTTGTAGCTGAGTTTGAATAGCACCAGCCGAATCTTTTGCACCCTCAGCGGTGATTTGAGTGCCATTCAAAATTTGATCAGAAATACTCTTCGACTCAATAATTTGCTGTTGCAAGTTTTCCATGAACGTATTGAAGTTTGTAGCAAGCTCTGAGAATTCTTGGTCAGTATCAGTTTCAAGGCGCTGTGTAAGATCGCCTTTCCCTGACGCAACATCTTTAATCGCGTTGTTTAAAGTGTCCAGCGGACGCATGAGCGTGCGAATGAGTAGAGTCAGTGCAATAACAGAAGCAATCACGGCAATGATTGAATAAATAATAGCGCTGTTGCGAAGCTCTCCTACGGCAGAGTAGGCGATAGCTTCATCAATAACTGAACCCACGTACCAGTTCTCGCCCGGGATGTGAGTCAAGTTAATCATATAACGATCGCCATCGATCTCAATGTGTTGCGTTGATTGTGTAAGATCGACCTGTGGTAGGTAGCTACCAACTTTTTCACCGTTGTATTTGCTTTGAGGGTGAGCAATGGTTGTTCCATCAGCGGTGACCAAAAATAAGTAACCAGCGCCAAACAGATTCACTTGGTTGACGAGGTCTGAAAGGGTAGTGAGCTCGAGGTCATAAAACATACCAGCTAAGAACTGGCCGTTTTCTTTTACTGGTGTGCCAACAGAGATGATGACGTTTTTTGAAGACGCATCGACGTATGGGTCTGTTACGACCAAATCGCCTTTGTTTTTAGCTGCGATGAACCAAGGACGTTGACGCGGATCGTAGTCTGGTCCTGCTTCCCAGCCGTCGTCATTTTCAATCACGAAGCCATTGCTTTCATAACCAAAGCCAATCGCAAGAAAGCTGGCTTTTGGTGTTGGTCGCTCAAGAATGTTCTGAACGTAGTTGTGTGAACTTGGATTAAGTTCGATAACTTCAGTAATAGAAAGAGCGAGATCCTTTTTAGCATTCATTTCTGATTGCACGGTATTGCCAACACTGGTCAATATCTCGTTCACACTCGAGTCAATGTGCTCCTGCGTTTGGGAGCGGATCGTCATAACTTGTTGCGTCGACAGTAGTGACACGGTAATTAGCAGCAAAAATGACGAGGCTGTGACAACCTTATGTCTAAATTTCATGAGCTTTCCTCTGATTCTCCCGGTTGGCTTCACTATGCTTTCACCTCTTTTTAAACGGGCGAATTCGGCATCAAGAGAAACCTATTGTGTTTGGTTATCTTTTTTATCGACATCTTTGTCAAAAACATGAGTCTATTTGTTGTCTTTTTTAACCAAATTTAAACAAAACGGTAAGTTACGACAAAAACCGTGAGTTTGATCAGATTTGTGCGCTCTGTTAATGAAAGCGTCATAATGAAAAGAATTGCGTAAAGCATAGTGTTTCAGGTTGGCGTTATTGGTGAGATGAGAGCGACTTAACTGTCGTGAAAGGGGGCGTGATTGGAGCTGTTCGTTGTAAGTTATGAGCGTTTGCTAATTAAGTGATCTGAATAGAGCTGTAGATAGAGTTTTAGACATAAAAAAGGCCCCGACAATGCGGAGCCTTTGTTGATTGATGCTTTGATTTTAGAAAATCAGATGAGCAACACCAGCAATCACAGGTAATGTGATTAGCGTACGCAGAATGAAAATAACGAACAGTTCTACAATGTTTACTGGAATTTTGCTGCCTAGTAGTAGGGCGCCAACTTCTGACATGTAGATAAGCTGAGTTACTGACATTGCTGCAATAACAAAACGTGTCATTTCATTATCAATTGATGCCGCTAAAATTGCCGGGATAAACATATCCGCAAAGCCAACAACGATAGTCTGTGATGCGGCGACAGCTTCTGGAATTTGCAGTAGCTCTAGGTATGGAATGAATGGCTGACCTAGAATTTCAAATACAGGAGTGTACTCTGCAATCACTAATGCCACGGTACCCAGGCCCATAACCACAGGCAGTACACCAAACACCATGTCGATTGCGTTATGTACGCCTTCTTTAAATACAGACTGGACAGATGTTACCTGACCCGCGCGCTTAAGTGCTAGATCCATACCCCATGAGAATGTGGTGTGGCCTTCTGGTACGGCGTCAGCATCTTTATCTGGGTTGCTGCCATCAATGTAACGATCTTTCTTCAGGCTTAGCGGCGGTAAGCGAGGAATGATAACCGCAGCGACAATACCTGCTAAACAGATTGCGCCGTAGAAAGGTAGGAACAGATGCTCTAACTGTACCTGAGCGATAACCACTAAGCTAAACGTGATCGATACTGCTGAGAACGTTGTCCCGACAACAGCGGCTTCACGCTGAGTATAGAACTTATTTTCGTACTGTTTGCTGGTTAGCAAGATACCAACACTGCCGTCGCCTAACCAAGACGCCATACAGTCAATTGCGCTACGTCCAGGCAGGTTGAATACCGGGCGCATTATTTTACTCAGTAATGCGCCAAACAGCTCAAGAAGACCAAAGTTCAGAAGAAGCGGAAGGAGTAGGCCCGCAAAAATGAACACCGCAAACAAAGTTGGTAGAAGACCGGTAAGAACAAGGCCACCTGTGTTTTCTTCCCAAATCGCTTTTGGGCCCACTTGGAAGAATGTCATTAATACGGCTGCACCGCCGATTAAGCGAACAACAAGCCAAAGTGGCGATGGATTGAAAAGACCGTTTAAAAATCCATTACGTAAAATCGCTGCAGGCTTGAAAATTTTGCAAAGAACAGAAGCGACTGCCATGAAAGCGATGATACTGGTGACGATAGCGATCAAGGTATCGCCTAATACTGCCGGGATGACTTTTGCCATAACCGCAACAGGGATAGTTAGGCCGCCATCGTATGAGATCGGAGCCATAAAGAGTAGAAGACCGATTAGGGAAGGGATGAAAAACATCCAAAAGTTGCCCTTAGGAGCTTCAGTAGCATTAGTGGTGTTATGCATAGTTGTCTCGTGTTACTACTAGTCAATACTTGCCATTTCCATGACATAAATATTCACTAAACATCCGTATTTAATCACAGTTTTGCGGAGGGTACCCGCAAACTGCATCCATTGCAATACTATTCATTAAATACATCTAGTTATTCAGCCGATTTGTCGGGTAATTGGTCAAATAACGTATAAGTGTATACGAATATGTTGCTTGTGTTAGAAAATTGTAGCACGGAGCGCGGGCAGCGCAGAGAATTATGGGGCGCATTGTGACTGGAATAATAAAACGGTAAACAAATGTGACTTTGATCTAACTAACTTTTTGCCGGGAGCCCTGTTAGCCCTAGCTGTTATAAGGTTTTTTAGCTGCGTTACAACACGATAAAACGTTTATTATGATGTGCAGTGGTGAGAGAGTTGATCTACAACCGATTGAAGCATTCGGCCTCAATCGGTTCGAGATTTTATGCTTTTTGTTGGCGACTAAGCATGTAAAGGTAACTCCAGTAGATCAGAGCCGTAGCGAAAGCCAATATTGCAGGGAAAACGAGCGTATATAATCCATACACCACGAATAGTGCGGCTCCTGCGACACCGCCCAGCAAGAATCCGAAGAAAATGAATAGGAATAGCTTTGCTTTACGTCGATCAAATTGACGACCTCTTAAGCTTTCTCCAATCATAATCCCCAGATCGGTGATGATCCCAGTCATATGTGTGGTTCTGACTACTGCGCCGCTGAATGTAGTGATCATTGCGTTTTGTAATCCACATGCTGCTGACGCTAGATATTGGCCGTACAAATCCCCTTGCACCAAAAAGCCCAAACTGAGTAGGAGCAAGCTCCCTTCTATGCACAGTGCAACACCATATCTTCGCCCTAGTTTTAACGCACTGCTCTCAATAAAAAAGCCGCTAAAGGCAGCACCGATCAAAAAGCTAAATACGATGAAGAGCAGGTGAATGGAGCTATCCACACCTGTTAGCAAGCTGTTCCCTAGCTGAGTTACGGTTCCCGAAAGATGTGTTATCGCTTGATGTTGAAAGCCGAGAAGACCAACGGCATTGACGCAGCCCGCGAGAAGGGCAAGTAGAAACGCGCCATATTCCACCCAACGAGGAAGTCTGGAAATCACAATAAAACCCCACCAAATGTTAGGAGCCGATTATAACGCTCACACCGCGTTACGAAACCCCTTACAGTAAAACTCGGTTGATCATTCTCAAAAAAATCTCATTTATAGAGCTTTTGTGTTGACCGTGATAACGACATAGAGGGGGATTTCCCCTACCTGATGTGTTCCATTGTACATTCGAAACTCACCCATCCATGTTTCCTCTGCTCATAGATTGAAACCGTTGGTTGGTGGAACTCTTTATCAGTAAAAAGACCGACGGGAATGATCATGATTTCAGGAAATGTAGAGACCAATAAGCGCATTGTCGTGCCGCAAGAAGGGCAAAACTCATACTGAACCTCGCTGCCATCATCCCCCATTCGGGTATAGCAGGTGACTTCACCGTTTAAGGTTACGTGCTCTTTATCAAAGCGAGCCTGTACCCCAAACACACTGCCTGTCCGCTTTTGGCATTCAAAACAATGGCAGACAGATGTACGGATGGGTTCTCCCTTACAACGGATCTCAACTAAACCGCAGGCGCATTCGCATGTATGAATGGTTGTTGTCATCGTGATTACCTATTCTTCCCAATACACCAATGAATTTGGAACACTGAGAGCAGTGTCAGTGGCCAGTTATGAAATCTGGGCTTGAAAATCATTTGGATACAGTCAGTTTAGTTTAATTTTGAAACACTTGAAGGGATGAAATCATTTGGGTATACAATGCTATACTCGCTTTTCATTTATACCTTTAAACAAGGAAGTCTTCATGGCTCACAAAAGAATCCTGCCGATACCACTTATTCTTCTTATTCCGATCGTATTATTGGTCGTGGTTGTGATCGCGGGTGTTTATCGCTTTAGTTTGTCTGATGAAGAGATCATGGCTAAGTTCCCTCAAACGGAAGCAGAAACCAATGTTATTGTGCAAGAGACGCTGGGAATTACTTCACGCAACCCATGGACGATTCAAGTACCAGAGCAGGGAGCGGTCACTTTTCTTGATGAGTGGGATAAAGAAAACGGCTATTTGATAGGCGATTATGATGCAGGTGCGACAAAAGGTCAGGTACTCGTTCCAACTGCGTTTATTAGTCAGCGTGAGATTGAGAGTGTTTCATGGATTGCTGCACCGATGATTGTAACGACACAAGGTAGCGGTTCGTTTAACTATGTTGGCTTGTTTAAGTTTGACCCCGTGCCGAGCCGAGTTGTCCTTTTAGACAGTATTTTTGTCGGTGACCGCGTTAAATTTACCCAAATTACATGGGAAAGTGATGCCATTATCGCGCTTTCATATTTAGCGCATGGTGACGATCAAGCAATGGCAGATACGCCAAATCAATTAAATTCATCCACATTAAAGCGTGTAGGGAATAACTTACATATGCAACAGTGATGAATTTTTTTTGAGTTCTGTAAAAATTCAGTGTTTTCTGCGCTAGATCTCGAAATTTCATAGTGATTTTTTATACGGGAATGCATAAGCTATGAGCCTTGTTTGAAAGGAGATAGTAATTCCCGTGTCTACAAATGAAATTACAAGACGGTTGCCGAATCTGACAAGTCGTAGAGCGCTGCTGTTATACTCCTTGCCAGTTTTAGTTGCGATTGGTGTTTCTCACTCTCTCAAAGAGTCATCTTTAACCAAAACCATCGCATTGAACCTGCCTGAATCTCAGGTCGTTGAAAAAATTCTTGATGCGACAACTGCCGAAGTTGTCACTCCCCCGAACTTCGAATATCAAATCCAAGCTGGTGACAACCTAAGCACTATTTTTAGCCAGCTCGGTTTCGGTTACAGCTCGTTAATGAAAGTAATGGAAACGGATTTGAACTACCTTGCACTTGATACACTAAAGCCGGGCAATACGCTCCGTTTTTGGCGTGATGATGCGACAGGCGAGTTAGAGAAAATGGAACTGCAATTTTCTATTGCAGATAAAGTGGTCTACCAACTAAATAGTGATGGTAGCTATGACTTTACCGATATCTCGATTCCTGGCGTGTGGAGCCAAGAACCATTGGTTGGTGTTATTCAAGGCAGTTTCTCTTCTTCTGCAAGTCGACTAGGTCTAACGTCGGCAGAAGTGAGTCAAGTTGTGAGCTTACTCAAAGAGCAGCTCAACTTTGGGCGTGATCTTCGTGCAGGTGATCGATTTGAAGTCGTTCGTCGTTCGCAAAGCATCAATGGTGTACCAACAGGTAAGAACGAAATTGAGGCGATTAAGATCTACAATCGCGGACGTGAAATCACGGCTTACCTTCATACCGATGGTCAATTCTACAATGCTAAAGGTGAAAGCTTACAGCGCGCATTCCAGCGTTATCCTGTAAGTAGCCGTTGGCGTATCAGTTCTGGCTTCAATCCTAATCGTTTACATCCAGTAACGGGGCGTGTTGCACCGCACAACGGTACTGACTTTGCCGTGCCAACCGGTACACCAGTCGTTTCTACTGGTGACGGTACAGTAATCATGACTCGTAAACACCCTTATGCGGGTAACTACGTGGTTGTTGAGCACGGCAGCAAATACAAAACCCGTTACTTACACCTAAGTAAGATCCTGGTTAAGAAAGGGCAAAAGGTTTCTCGAGGCCAGCGTATCGGTCTTTCCGGTAAAACAGGTCGAGTGACAGGGCCACACCTTCACTATGAATTGATTGAATACGGCCGTCCAGTTAACGCTATGCGAGCAAACATCCCTATGGCGAGCTCTGTTCCTAAGAAAGAGATGGCAACCTTTGTCGCGAACAGAGATGAAATGGATAAGCTATTACGCGATAAAGAGAAAGCAGTGCTGTAACAAAGTACTTCGCTCAAAAAATAAAAAGAGACTAAGCATAGCTTGGTCTCTTTTACTTTGTGCATTAACTAGATTTACATTCCATGACCGTCGCTTGTTTAGAGCTCTTAGGCGCTCCGCACTTCACGTTCATTTATCAGGTGTACGATTTCATCAACACTGTGTGGGCGAGAGTAGAAATAGCCTTGAATGTAGTGGCAGCCCATTTCAATTAACTTTTGTAGTGCTCTATCGTCTTCTACGCCTTCGGCAATCAAATCCACATCAAGCAGTTCTGCCAATTGCGCTATCAAAAACACCACTTGTTCAGAGGTTGTATTTGAGAGCATGTTTTGGACGAAGGTTGCATCGATTTTAATGCTATCAATCGGATAATTGTGTATATAGTTCAAGCTTGAGTATCCCGTACCAAAATCATCCAACGCGACTTTAAAACCTAAGTACCGCAATGAGTTAAGTACCATCTGTTCACGACCACTTTGCGAGAGTAAAACGGTCTCGGTGAGCTCTATAACAAAGTCTTTTGCTTCATGCTGATACTTTTCAACCATGTTAGTTAGGTGGTTAATATAGCGGTTAGAGTCGACCAGCTCATACGCAGAGCAATTGATAGAGAGTTTAACTTTGTATCCTAAGTTGGCCTCTAGCTCTTGTTTTGCGATACATGCGAGCTCAATAATACGTTCACCCAACTCGATAATCAGGCCTGATTGTTCGGCAGCTTCAATGAATTCCGCAGGGGAGATGTTTCCGTAAACATTGCTGTTCCAGCGGGCTAGGATTTCAAAGTAATTCCAGCGATCGCTTGTGATATCTACGATTGGCTGAACAACGACATACAACTCTTCGCTATCATGTATGTCAGCGCTAAGTTGAATGCGCATAGCTTCAATAAGCTGCGTTCTACGGTGATAAAGGGCGCTAAGGTGTGTGTCGTAATGCTGAATTCGTGTATCGCGATGTTTTTTACAGTCTTTGAGAGCGAGACTGGCATTCAAAATTAGCTCATCGCTGTTCAACATATGTACTGGTGCGCGCGCGATACCAATACTAACAGTGAAAGAAATTCGGTTAGATTTGTCGCTGTAGCCGCTTTCAATTTTGTCGAGTACTTCCTGACACACGGCGACAGGATCTTCGTCGTAAGTAATGAAGGCGAATTCATCTCCTGCTACACGAAAAGCGTTGTTTGGCGATGATAAGCTTTGTTGAATGGCGTTCGCCGTAAACTTAATGATTTGGTCGCTGATGTAGTTTCCGTTGATATCATTGATCGATTTAAAGTTATCGATGTCTAGGTAAGCCAAACTGAATGGACGAGTGGCCTGTTGCGTCAATGTCTCCAAGGTGTCAGCTAAGCAGCTACGGTTGAGCAGTCCAGTTAGGTTATCATGCGATACTTCATAGCTAAGCTGATTAAGAAGCTTATCTGAACGTTCACTGACCCACTTTTCACGTAAGCTGTGAATAATGACATTGGCATAAAAGCGGTGGAAGTCGAGGATATCTTGCGCTTCCTTAGCGTGGATGCTTCGGGTAAAGGTGGACAATAAAATTCCCAGAACCTCGCCATTTTGTGTCTTTAATGGCAGACCAATGTAAGCTTGAATACCATCCTCTTGAAACATCTGATCTTCAGGAAAGCGTTTGTAAACTTGGTCCTGATAGAAAATATGTTCGCCAATGTCTTTTGCCACTTTTTCACAGGGGGTGCCTGAAAGGTGGTAGCTTAGATTGTCTGTAATTTTTCCATTGCTAGCGAAGGAGATGGTATGAGCCGAATGTTGAAGATGCGCAACTTCTACAACGCAAGTGCAATGGCTCTGCAATTGTTGATGAATATCTAACGTGACTCGGTTTAGCTGAGCCGTGCCGTTTAGCTTCAATATTTCATCAATTTTGTGGAAACTGATTTGTACCTGACCCATTGAGCATTTCACCTAGCGTTGTGATTACCATATCGTGTGAGACACGAAGAATTATTATTTGATATGCATCAAATAAACTATCGGTTGCTAAGGCGAATTTTTCAAATTTTGTGAACGAACAAATCATTATTTTCATGTTTTTATGCTTGAACCTTTTAAAGGTATAGCGATAAAAACGCTAAGCTAGGCGCGCTTCTCCTCTTCTAATCGCGATTTGAGATAATCGAGGAACAGCTTAGTTCGGGTATGCTGATAATCCAGCTTTGGATAGTAGGCATATACAGTGGCTTTATCCGCTGTGATATCGGGCAAGATAGGCACTAAAGCTCCGGATTTGAGATCATCTTTGATCATGACGTTATTCGTCATCAGAATACCCATGCCTCTTTTGGCACCATGAAACAGCGCTTCTGGGTTGGTCGTGGCAAAGTTACCGGACAAGCTGATACGTTTGCCTCGATTGGTTTTGATTTCTCGTGAGGGCTTTTCACCCCAAATCAGGACATTATGCTCTGTCAGATCCTCAACGCATTGTGGGGTGCCATATTTTTTTAGGTAACTAGGCGCGGCGTAAAACTGGGCTTTATGTTCGAAAAGTGCGGTGGCTTTGAAACTTAGCGAATTAAGTTGCTCTAATTCCCGGCTAATAAACAGGTCTAAGCTTAGCTCTGGCAATTGGCCCGGTAGCGTTGTCGTTAATTGAAGCGTAATGTCTGGATATTTCTCAAGAAAATCATCTAGGTAATGCACCAAAAACTTAGAACCAACCGCCAGTGTCGCGCCAATTTTCAATAACCCCGCTGGTGATTGATTGACTGAGCGAGTTTCATCTAATACTGATTGCCATGAATCCAACTGATTTTTTGCTCGTTGATAAAACAGCGCACCAGCTTCGGTTTGGCTAATAGAACGGGTCGTGCGTTTAAGTAGCTGAACGCCAATTTTATCTTCTAGCCATTGAACTCGTTTACTGATAGCTGAGCTGGTGGTATTGAGTTTCCGCGCTGCAGCATTAAAGCTACCTTCTTCGACCACACGAATATAACTCTTCACGCTTTGAATCCAGTCCATTGTGTCTCCTTGGGAATTAATTCCTTTCCAACTTAGCTGATTATCATCTTTGAGTATCAAATATACACTGTTTGCCATCAATCTGTCACAAAGTAGGAGGAACGTTTGCGTAAAACACCATTGTTATTAGCGATGATGATCATTGCCACAGGCCAAGTTGGCGTTAGTATTTATCTTCCTTCTTTACCATTGATTGGTCATGACTTGAATTTGCCGCAACATTCGATTCAGAATCTCGTCACACTATTTCTCGTTGGTTTCGGTATCTCTCAGCTTTTTTATGGCCCATTGTCTGATGCGATTGGTCGTCGACCAGTATTTATTCTGGGCCAAAGTGTGTACCTAGTTGGTACGGTTATTTGTATCGCCTTTTCGGACAACATTATTGCTCTTGAAGCGGGGCGGTTACTTCAAGGTTTGGGAGCGGGCAGTGCCTCGGTGCTTGGTCGCTCCGTATTGCGTGACAGTTATGACGGTATGCAATTAACCAAAGCGCTATCTTATATTTCAGTCACGGCATCTGTGATGCCAATTATTGCTCCGCTGTTTGGTGGTTGGATTGCTTTTCACCTGAGCTGGCATGCTGTCTTTGTGTTTGTGCTGATTTACTTAATGGCAATTTTTACGCTTGGTTTATTGGTGCTGCCAGAAACGCTGCCTTACCCGAAGCGAAAATTTAAAGTAGGCCAGGTGAGTGCAAATTATTTGCGCCTGTTAACGAATACTCAAGTGATTGGTAGTGCGAGCTACAACTGGCTTAGTTATTTGTCGGCTCTGGTAACGCTTTCCTTGTATCCATTTTTAATGCAACAAGAGTTAGGCTTAACGGCGGCAGATTACGGTTCTTTGATGATCATACCGTCAGTTGGTTTGCTGACGGGTAGCTTGGTGCTTAATTTGATCAACGCTCGTTACAAAGCTCAGCAAATCTTGCTGATGAGTTTCGCGATTGTTGCTATTGCTGGCTTCATGTTGTTGGTTACACCCTTCAGTGTATTTTCATTACTAGTGGCATTTACGTGTTTAAGTTTTGCCCAAGGCATGTCGTTTCCGGTATCAATTAGTTTGTTGCTGTCGCCACATAAGCAACAGGCCGGAGCGGTTTCTGCGCTATCTGGAGCAATTCAAATGTGTTTAGCCGGGTTGTTTGGCGGATACTTGGTAGATTCTTGGGTCACGAATCAAAACCAGCTTGGGGTGTTTTATTTGTTTATTGCGTTACTTTCTTGCTGTGTGCTTGCATTGAGTCAATTTCGTAAAGCACCCAAAGGGACGATTCAAGCAGAAACTTCCACCTGAATATACTTGCAACGAAAGAGGCAGCTTTCTAAAATGCGCTGCTAAATTAAGTCAGGATCATTGTGTATATTGAATGACTCAGTTTGAGAGGAAGAGGGCAATGCCTGATGCTCCTCTCAGCTTGGGGATACATTTCTGCCCAAATGACTATCCGATCTCTAATCGTTAGGTGAAAGAATGCAACAAAACGAATTTGAAACACTGGTAAAAGAAATTACTCAGCAAGAAAGCATGCCAAAGGCACTCGAAGTCTTGAAGGCGTGTGAGGAAGAAGAAGTTGCACAAGCGGCACAATCCCTAACGGGTCAGTTTGGTCTTGCAGAAGTTGATGGCGAGAAACGTATTTACCATATTACCACTCAAGAAGACGAGTCCGGAGAAGAGCAAGAATACGTGGAGCACGTTATGAATGAAGGCGATCACTTGATCAAATTTGCTGCGTGGTTCTTTGAAACATTCTTTGAAATCAAACAGAAAGATACGTACGTCGCAGCGGGTAAAACATACCAGCAACCTAAGCGATAGGCGCCCGTTTCGAAAAAGTAATCAGAACCAGCCTGAAAGTTAATTACAAAATAAATGTGACATCAGTCTTGTTTTTATTCAATTGTGGTGTAAAATTACAACATAGTTAAGTCAATACATTCAGGAGAAGGTCATGGGTAACGAACTTGGTGGTGCTTATATTGGCCAGATGATTGCAAAAGACGCGATGCACAAAGCGCTTTACGGTAAAGCGAAGAAGAAAAAAGCTTCTGTTTTTGCTCGTGTTATGAAAAAACTGGCGAAATAATTTAAAAAGCCCTGATTGAAGAATCAGGGCTTTTTGCTTTTATCTGTCTTGTTTTTAGTGGCAGCCTACATATTGAACAACATTGGTAAACCATTACTCAAAGACGGATGGCATTTGAATCAAACGCTAAGCGGATTGGCTTGGTATTTCCACGACATTGTTAGGCACTTTATCTAGCCCCTTTGCTGCTAACCACTTTTCTAAATCGTCAGCGCCTCCAACATACTTTCCATCCAACCAGATCTGCGGCACTGTTACCGGCGTTTTCTCTCCAATGATGGCCTTTACTTCGGGGATCATGCGATACAAAGCGGCGCTGTCTTTAACCACGTCATGATACTCGTATTGAACACCAGCATCGTCAAGTAGTTGTTTAGCTTTGACACAGTAAGGGCAGGTGGCTTTACCATAAACAATGTTGCCTTTTAGCTCATCGCGTTTGACCCATTCAGCGATAACTGATTGCACAAGCACGCCCCGGTTTAGCGCTTCTCCTTGGCTGACCACTTTTCCTTCGACAAGAAGAATCGGTGCATGCCAGGCCCCTGCTTTTAATGGTTCCCACCAATGTGATAACCAATCTTTTACTTCCAGTTCTACGGGGACATCAGCGAGTTCTTTTTTAAAAGTATCCGTCAAAATATCTTTAGTTAACGTACATTCACCACAAGGAATATTGACTTTGAATGGACCCCAACTACCAGCCCAGCGGTACAGTGTAATTTTGATTGGTTGACTCATATGGTGTTCCTCATTTCCTTTCCTGAAAATATAGAACCTTGAAATTAGACTTTTCTTTCAACTAGCTTTGTCTTTTTCGCTTCCCAGTGCGTAATAAACGCAATGGAGGCAATAATAATCGCGGCGCCTAGCCATAAACGACCAGGTGGTACCCAGCCAAACACCAACCAGCCAGCAACGACATTCAAAGGCAGTTTTGCGTGATCAAATGGTTGTACAAATGAAGCGTCTGCTACTGCATATGCTTTAACGATAGCCCATTGAGCGAGTGCTGTAAGCGCGCCTGCGGCTAAAAGTACGCCCCATATCGTCCAGGTATTTGGCATCGTAAATGTCGGTATTGCCAATAAGATATTAAACGGCGTTATCAGCAGTAATAAATAGACAACCATGGTTGAGGGCGGATCGTTGACCGACATTTTCTTTACCATCAGAGAATACGCTGCCCAGAAAAATGCGGCGCCAACAGGAAGCAGGGTCGCCCATGTAAATGAATCTGCCCACGGCTCAAGAATGATCATAGCACCAACGAACCCTGTTAATGTCGCTAACCAGCGTGCAGTACCTACTTTCTCTTTGAGTAACAAGCCAGATCCAACCGTTGCAAATAATGGAGAGGTCATCAGCAGCGCAATGCCTTGCCAAATCGGAACTGGATAAGCGAGTGCCCAAAGCCAAAGCTGAATCCCGATAACAGAGAGAAAAATACGGAAGGCATGCCAACCAAAGTGTTGGGTTCTTAGTGAGCGTCTAATTCCAAGTGTACGCAGATAGGGCAGAATGACAAATAAGGCAATAGCGTATTGGAATAACGCGAATGTGGTGGAAGAGACACCAAAGTTGATGCTAGCAATTTGGGCGAAGCTGTTCACTATGGCGAATGCCAAGCCAGCTGTTAGCATCCAGGACGCACCTTGAACAGGATGATGATTCAATTGAAAAATTCCAGTTTGATAGAGGTGGCGGGATCATACGTCCTATTGTTTTTCGCGCCAATAAAAAAATGCCTCCCAGAGGGAGGCGACATTACCAATTCAAAGGACGTGCCTGTTATAACAGGTACAAAGAACGAGAAGCACAAACGCTGCCATGCATTTGCATAATTAGTATTGCAGAACGCGTGCCAATTTTTATCTGTTTGATTTTAATTGGCTTTTTTGTTTTAGTTCGGTTGGCTATTAGGAGAAATGCACTAACTTAGTGACAAATCGCATTAAAAGAGGGCAGAAGCAGGAGTCGTTACGCTCGTTTTTCATTGCAGAGCGATGCTTGGATATTGTGAAAATTTATCGAGTTGTGTTGGGTTACACAAAAAATGGCCAGCAAAGGTGCTGGCCAAGTGGACTCGCTCTTAGGACAAGAGTGAATTAGAAATCGTAACGTACGCCTAGGCGCAGTGTATCTTCGCCTTCTGTTACTAGACCTGTTGCTGGATCTTTTGCTTCATCAAGTTGGTTGATGTAGTAAGACAGGTAAGTACGGAAGTTGCTGTTTAGTTTGTAGTAACCAACAAGCTCGATACCTTCAACGGTGTCGTACTTTGAACCGTTGTCTGGATCATTCTCTTGAGCTGTGTATAGCGCAGCAAGTGTCACTTTGCTCGCTACTTTGTAGCTTGCGACTAGCTCGTAAGCCGTAAAGTCTTCAGAGTCAGTCAGGGACCCTTGAGAATAAGTACCTGCTAGGTAAAGGTTATCCATCGAGTAAGCGATACCACCTAGAATTTGATCTTCAGAGTTGTCTTTATCTACGTCGCCACCAGAATATGCAAGACCGAGGTCTAGGCCCATTGGCAGTGAGTACATTCCAGAGATGCCGTATTTATCTTCGTTATCACTAGAGTTTGCTTGGTAGGTTGCTTGCAGTTGTAGCGCATCAAACGCACCACGGTATGCGAAAACGCTGTCTTGCTTATCAGAAGACGAATCGATAACTTGCTGAACACCAGAGAACTCAGTGATATCCGTCATGTCAGAGATGATGACTGCAGCCATGTCTTGACGACCTACAGAGAAAGCACCGATATCAGAGTCGACACCTGCATACATGTAGCGGTTTTTGAATTCACTCTTGCCCGTTTTTTGCTCGGCTTCGTAAACACCGAATGCAGAAAGGCCATTGCCGATGTCCGTTTTACCTTTTAGATTAAGACGAGCGCGGCTTTTATCTTCCATTGAGCCCTCAACTTCAGCACCACCTGAACCGATGAAGTCACCACGGAACTCAACGCGGCCGCCAACTTTTAATTCAGTACCGTCGTTTTTGTATACTGTTGCTGCGAATGATGGTGCTGATACCAATGCTGTAAGAATTGCAGTAGTTAGTGCTGCCTTTTTCATTTTCTTATTACCCTAGTTGTAATCGATGGGCTTTCTTGCCCGATGTGTTGATGACGCTAAGGTAAACGCTGAAAATGAAAGATAGATTTCTGTTAAGTTATGATTTGATTGCACTTTTATTGCTGGCGAGAATAAGTGCCCCTTCTTATATCTCTTATAAAAAGAAAGGTTTTATCTTTTTTGAGGTTTTTCTGCCTTCTATTGGAGACCGTGCTTTTTTCAAAAAGTTCCTGAACCTATTTTTGTTCCAAAATGTAAGTAAATATTTCATTTTGACGGGAAAGTTATTTTCAAAAGTTGGGGTTCATCAAGTATTTGTGAGCACTATCTCGTTAAAACATTTCTTTTTGTAAGGTTTTTACGCCTGGATTTTTTTCGGATAAGTAAACGTTTGCTTTTTAGTTTTTTGCTGAGAATTTTTCACTCGGTTATCAGGAACTAATCAAATAAAGTGTCGGCAGTTGTTACACAAAGGTAAATCCATTCTGGCGGAAAAGATGCCCCAGAGGGCCTTTGTATTCCTTTCTGTGTTCATCATTTCGTTTTACGAAAGTGAATCAGAGCTGGGTCTAAAACTGACTAACCAACTAATAAGTAATGGATTTAGAAATGAATAAAAAATTATTAGCAGCGGCAATCGCAGCAGCAACTTTCGGCACTCAAGCAGTGGCAGTGGAACTTTATAATAACGATGGCACAACATTTTCGATGGGCGGCCACGTTTCTGTTAACTTAAATGGTTCAGAGCAAGGTGACACGGATGTTGGTACTAACTCTCCTCGTATCAATATCTCTGCGACACAAGATTTAGGCAATGGCTTCACCGCAGACGCACGTGGTGAATGGGCTCTAAACTACTTAGATGGCGGTGAAGAGTCGTTTAAAACTCGTCTAGGTTACTTAGGTTTAACACATGAGGTTTACGGTCGTGCAGTAGGTGGTACGCAATGGTCACCTTACTATGATGTAGCAGGCATCGCGGATATGCCAATTGCGTTTGCGAATGACTTCATTTACGACGATCACGGAAACCTAGGCACAGGTCGTGCGGATAAAATGCTGTCTTATCGAAATGGCTTTGATTTAGGCGAAGCAGGTGCGATTAACGTTGGTCTTGGATGGCAAGGCGCAAATGATGAATACACGCGTAACGACGCAGGTACTATCACTGGTGGTCTTAAATACGATGACCGCATGCAAGTTGCGCTTTCTTACGCAATCATGGGCGCGAAAATTGGCTACTCATACAACGGTGGTGACTTCCAACACCCTGCTTACACAGGTAAACACACCGCAGAATCACATGTTGTGTCTGCATCTTACGGCGCTTACGGCCAAGGTCTGTTCCTTGCCGCGGTATATGGTTCAAATGAAAATATGAACTTCAGTGTAAATGGCGACCGTTTGGCGGAAAGTGATGCGTACGAAGCGATCATCGCATACGCTCTAGCGAACAGCTTAAACTTGAGCGTTAACTACGAGATGGTTGAAGGTAAAGAGTTCAAAAATTCTAAAACAGAAACCGCTCGTGAGGAAATGGCACTGCAGGCAGAGTACAACTTCACGCCTAAATTTGTTGGTTACGCGGGTTACCAGTTTGACCTAAATGATGACCATGGTCGTGAAACTGATGACAAATGGGCGATAGGTGCTCGTTACTACCTATAATAGGATTTAGCGAGAACAATCATTCACCCCTATTGATTTAAAGCCAGCCTCGTGCTGGCTTTTTTGTCTATTTGTTTTGTAAATACCGTGATGTTTCAATTAGATGATACAAAACTCAAAACGGGGTGAATGTCTTATTTTTCACACTAGAGGATGGGATTTAGTGTCGTTAAGTCAATAGGTTAGATTATGATGAGGTTTTTGTTTTGCAGGGAAGAGCGATGAGCGTTATTCAAGTTGAAGAAAAGAAAGTAGAAGTGGGTAAAGTGCTTTGTGTTGGGCGAAATTACGTTGAACATATTCATGAACTTGATAATGCAATACCTGAGCAAATGGTGGTATTTAATAAACCCGCGACTTCTGTATCGACGACTCTGCGTTCATTTCATCAAGAGCCTCTTCATTACGAGGCTGAAATCTGTTTTCTGATCAAAGATGGACGCTATTCAGCGGTCGGTTTGGGATTGGATCTGACCAAGCGCGGTTTGCAGTCTTCACTTAAACAACAAGGGTTGCCCTGGGAGCGTGCTAAAGCGTTTGATGGCTCCGCAGTGTTTAGTCGATTTGTCTCTTTGGATAACATTGAGATTAATGCTCTTAACCTAGAGCTCTTGATTAACTGCGTTCGTGTACAAAAAGGTCACGTTAACCAGATGCTCTATCCGCCGCTAACCATTTTGGATGAATTAACGAGTTACACAACACTTCAAGATGGCGATGTGGTAATGACCGGCACACCAAAAGGAGTTGGTGAGGTGCATCAAGGTGACATCTTCCTTGGACGATTAAAGTGTGGTGATGTCACCTTGTTGGAGATTGAGTGGGTGGCGAATTAAAGCCAAATTCGCAGAACGAGAAATACCACCATGCTGATCACCGTCGTTAAAAGAACATTTTTAGTAAAGTACGCGATTAACGCAGCCAGCAAGGCAGCCAATAAAAATGGGTTGTGCACATTCACGCTGAGTGCTCCATCGGGAATGAAAACGATAGGCGCCCAGATCGCAGTGAGTACCGCAGGGCTGGCGTAGTTGAGCACTTTTTGTGTACGTGTCCCTAATCGCAGTGGTAGCTTGGGTTCTAAAAACAAGTAGCGGCTGGTGAAAACAAGTCCCGTCATCAGTAAAATAGACAACATGATCATTAGTGTTTCTCCTGTACTTGTTCCACAAAGTAGCCTGTAAGCATGGCTAAAATGCTCGAAATCATCAAACTTCCTTCCACTTGGTAATAGGTTAGGGCGACCGAGCTCACTAATGCCACGACAACACTCGCGAGCACCGCCATATTTTTAATAGTCGGAACTACAATTGCGATAAAAGTCGCGGCCACAGCAAATTCCAATCCCATTTCGTTCAGTTCAGGGGTCAGGCTTCCCGCAATAATGCCCGTCAATGTCGCGATATTCCAAAACAGGTAAAAACTCAAACCAGCCCCAAGCGCATACCAGCGATTAAATTGTTTATCGGAATGATGACCTACAATCGCAAACAGCTCATCAGTGAGTAAGAATCCGAGTGATAACCGCCATTTAAGAGGAAGTGGTGCAATTTTACTGCGCATCGATACACTGTAGAGGAAGTGTCGAGAGGTGATAAAAAACGTTGTTAGTAACATGGTTACTAGGCCTGCCCCCGATTTAATCATCCCCATCGCGACGAGCTGCGCGGAACCTGCGAACAGAATGGCGGATAGTGCTTGTCCTTCCAAAGGGTGAAGCCCAGTATCAATCGCGAATGAGCCTGCGAGCAAACCCCAAGGTAACACCGCGATACTCAGTGGCATCATCGCAAGTGTGCCTTGCCAAAATAGCGTGGCTTTTGATTCTTCTTGTAACGGCAAAGTGTGGTCCATAGTTTCTTCTTAGTTATTCCTAAATCAGGCTACCAAGATAGCTCGGTAGTCGCATAACGCCTTGTACAATATTGCTGCTTTAGCTGTGACGGACGTATTGGCCGGGAGTGACGCCCATGGCTTTTTTAAAGTGTCGATGCAGATGGCTTTGATCATGGAAGCCACATTCTTGTGCCACATCTGAAATTTTTTGTCCCATTTTTAGTAGCTTCTTCGCCATACGTAAACGTTGCTGAATTTGATAAGCATGGGGAGGGAAGCCAAACTGTTTTTGAAACTCTCTTAGCAAATGAAAAGGGCTTAACCCAGCCAGTTTTGCTAGCTCTTCTAGCGAGACGTCCGTTTGCGGGAAGTCTTCCAAAAACTCTTTGACCAACTGTATTTGTCGCTGAGCTCTGGTTGATTCTTTGAGCGGTGCCCGGTGGGTGCTGTGTTTGCTGGCTAGTTTGATCAACGTGCCGTAAATCAAAGTTTCTCGTAGTAGTCGGTTGTCTGATTTTTCTAGCGTTTCAAACACCAATCGCAACTGACTAGCCAGCTCAGGATCGTAAACCACAGGTTGAGGAAAATAGGGCAGAGCTACATTTGGTGAACCAAGCTCTTGCCCCAAGGTCTGAAACTGCTGTGGTACGGGGTACATTGCTTTGTATTCCCAACCGCCTTCTGAGGCCGAATGCCCGTTGTGTACTTCATCGGCATTAACAAGGATGATGCTGTCCTGTGGCGCGATATGATTTCCGCCTGTTCGAAAGAACTGCTGTGCTCCCTTCTCGATGACGCCAATAGTGTAACCTTCGTGGCTATGGCGTGAAAAATTCTGCTTCTCATACTTTGCATCGAGAAGTTCTAAACCGCCGAGCTCTTGAGCTATCTTGAAGGTAGCGATTTCCTTATTCTTTTCTTTCATCTTTATCCGGTCTGCTCAAGAAAATCATCTTAGAAGTGTAACGGATCCATCGTGCTTATTTTTGTACAAAATTGCTATTCGATTTTTATAAATAGGCGAATTGATTATTATTTTTCGTCCTAGCAGACTATGATTTTTATTTTCTGAATTATCTTGGTGATTTTGGGCTGGCTGTTGTTATTTTGTTGGTATAACATTCGACGCTTTGTTGTAGAAAAAGCGGTTCCATCATGATTGATTTATCTGTACTTCCTGTTTATCTCACCGCAGTAGTGGCTTTGTTGCTGTTACCAGGGCCCGATATGTTGCTTATCGCGAGCTCTAGTATGAGTTACGGTAAGAAGGTCGGTCTGTTTGCTAGCTTAGGCAATGCGACGTCTGGTGTTATTCTTACTTTGCTTGCTGCAATGGGAGTATCTACCCTGATTGCAATGAGCCCAATCGCCCTTAAAGTCCTTCATCTCTTAGGTGGCGCTTACTTGTTAAAAATGGGTTGGGACTGCTTACGAGCTGAGGCATCTTCGGCTCCAGAGCTTGATGGTCAAAACAAAATGGCGTCAACTTATTATCAACGTGCTTTGATGAGTAATTTGCTTAACCCTAAAGCGTTGGTATTTTTTGTGATGTTTTTGCCGCAGTTTGTCTCAAGCAATATTACAGCGTCTTCTGGTGAGCAGATGCTAGCACTAGGGTTACTGTTGAACGTCCTTGGCTTGTCATTCAATTTATTACTTGTTGGGCTGGCAGGCACATTGGGTAAGGGGCTGCTCGAGAACGAAAAATTCCGCACGTATCAACATAAACTAATGGGTTTAGTGTTCGTTATTCTCGCGTTGTGGATGCTGAGCAGTTTCGCCTTATAAAGTTATCATATTCCATCAGAAAGCCAGTAATTGCTGGCTTTTTGTTTTAGGATATTGGTGTTTCCTAAGGAGAGGATGTATGAAGCTTGAATTTTGTTTAAATCCAGATCAAACAGACCTTGATTCTGTTCGTGAAGGTATTCGATCTTATAACCGAATGCACTTGCCTGAAGGGGAGGTGCATGCTGTGGGATGTTTTGCTAAAGATGAGAATGGCAAGACCATGGGTGGTCTGACTGGCGAAATGTTTAAAAACACGGTGTTTGTTGAGTTTTTGTGGGTAGATGCTGAAAGTCGGACATCTGGTCTCGGTAGCCAGTTAATGTCAATGCTAGAAGACAAAGTAAAGCCTCACGGGGTTACCCATGTTTATTTGGATACCTACAGCTTTCAAGCTCTTGAGTTCTATCTCAAATTAGGTTTTGAGAAAGTAGGGCAGTACTCAGGCTATCCTGCAGAGGGCATCCACAAGTACTTTCTACAAAAGGAAATTGTAGGCTAGGGAAAAGCACGGGTTAGCTTGACTTGTTCTAGTCAAAATCAAAAAAAGAGGCGCGAATTTGCGCCTCTTATCGTATCAGATGTCTCGGCTTCTCTTTGACTTACAAACTTGTCTGATGCGCGTCGATAAGTTCGTTCATCTTCGCCTCTGCCGCTTGCTGTGCTTGTGCATAGCTCATATCCGCAGGGAAAAGGTTGATGACTTCGTAGTAACATTTTAGTTTTGGCTCAGTACCCGAAGGGCGAACAATCACACGAGACTGATCTTCTAGGTGATAAATCAATACGTCACTTGCTGGTAAGTCAATGGATTCTTCTGAGCCGTCATCAAACATGCGAACTGATGTTTTTAGATCTTCAGTTACTGCTACTTTTTTACCAGCAATCTCTGTTGGTGGGTTTGCACGGAGCTTGTCACCGATTGGTGGAGAGTTCGGGTCGAGAGCGATACTGCGCTGCGCGTTAAAGTAGAAACCGTGCTCGCGGTACAGTTCTTCCAGTTTATCCCATAGTGTTTTGCCTTGAGCTTTAAGTTTACCTGTTAGCTGAGCAAATGCGACGATTGCAGATAAACCATCTTTATCCCACACTTTGTTACCCACGGTATAACCGAGCGCTTCTTCATAAGCAAACAAGAATGGATTGGCTTCTGTCTCTTGCTCCATGGCAACGTTAGTGAGCCATTTGAAGCCTGTTAACGTTTGGTAGTATTGGGCGCCATGCGCTTTGGCAATGCTACTCAGCATTCTTGATGATACGATGGTGTTGCCAACCAGAGCGTTAGGTTGCTGTTCTAGCAAGTAATCGCCAAACAGTGAACCCACTTGGTCGCCGGTTAACATTTGGTATTCGCCATCTGGGCGTTTGACCGCCACTGCAAAACGGTCGGCATCTGGATCGTTGGCACAAGCGATATCAGCATCTACGGACTTACCTAACGCCATCACCATATCCATTGCTCCCGCTTCTTCAGGGTTTGGGAAGTTGACGGTTGGGAAGCTACCATCAGGTTCGCGCTGTTCCTTAACACTTGCCACTTTTTTGAAGCCAGCGTCTGCGAGGAGCGTTTCCGCCATATTCGCCCCAACGCCATGCATCGCAGTGTAAGCGATAGAAATATCGGTGTTGTTGTCAGGAGTAAGCAGCGCGTTTTCGTTCATCGTTTTACGGTAAGTTTGGTAGTAGTCGTCTTCCAACCAAACTAACAAACCGCGCTGTTTTGCATCATCGAGAGACATTAAAGGTAATGGCTTTGTTGTTGCGGCATCAATTTTCGCTGCGATTCCAGAGTCGTGTGGAGGAATGATTTGTGCGCCATTCTCCCAATATACTTTAAAGCCATTGTACTCCGGTGGATTGTGGCTGGCGGTAACGACAACTGCGGCAGCAGCATTCAATGTACGGACACCAAACGCAACAATTGGGGTCGCTGCGACGTCGTACGTCAAGTACACCTTGATGCCAAGGGCAGTCAGTACGGAAGCGGTATCATGCGCGAATTGTTTCGAATCAGGACGACCGTCGTAGCCAATAACGACACCACGACTTGCGGCATCTTTGACTTGCTCTAGCAAATAGTTTCCTAGGCCAGTGGCTGTCTCTTGGATCACCAAACGGTTCATTCGGTTTGGACCTGCGCCCACTTTGCCGCGTAACCCTGCTGTACCAAAGGCAAGGCGCGATCCAAAGCGATCAGTAAGCTCTTGTTCATTATTTGTATCGACGAGGTGTTGTAGCTCTTCGCGAGTCTTAGGATCAGGGTCTCGTTCTAGCCATTGAGTAATTAGTGCTGTCATATCAATCATTCCTTAGTAGGGGGCGCCTACTTTCTTGGACACTTCGTTTTGTAAGTATCTCAATGTTTTCTTTTAAATTAATGTAAATGGTTCTCAATTACATTTCAAAGAGGGCAATCGATAAACCGAATTAATTTTTCTTATCCGAACAAAATTTAATCATATTTAATTTCTTGAAGAACCTTGGAACTATAACTAGCCTTTTAACATAAATATAACAAACCGTGTCGAAATCGTAGTTTTTGTGATTTTTCGTAAAGTTGTTCGATATTTGCATCGGGACGCAAGGAAGCTCGCGCAAGCGTAGCGGCTGAGCAGAGGAGAGATCTTTTGAAAAGATTAATGACTACTCTAGCCTTATCACTGAATGTGATTTTAATCACATTCTCCTCTTTCAGTTGGT
The DNA here is from genome assembly GCF_043995865.1 of Vibrio sp. D3. NCBI lineage: Bacteria > Pseudomonadati > Pseudomonadota > Gammaproteobacteria > Vibrionales > Vibrionaceae > Vibrio > Vibrio sp. D3. The sequence continues at coordinate 1,720,883 of NZ_CP171886.1, forward strand.
CAAAGGAAAGTGACTACAACATGACCAAAGGGGTCACAGCGATAAGTGGACAAGTGTATGAATTACATATGCTGATTTTCTATATCTGCTGCGTAATTGCTTTGATTGTGTTTGGTGTCATGTTCTATTCCATCTTTCGTCATCGCAAGTCAAAAGGAGCAGTTGCCGCACATTTCCACGAAAGTACAAAAGTGGAAATTATTTGGACAGTCATACCTATCATCATTCTTGTCGCCATGGCGATTCCCGCAACGAAAACTTTAGTCGCAATGGAAGACACAAGCCAATCAGATATCACGGTCAAGATCACAGGCTCGCAATGGAAATGGCATTACAGCTATTTTGGTGAAGATGTTGAGTTCTTCAGTTTGCTTGCCACCAGCCAAAAGCAAATTGATGGTATCGAGACAAAAGGCGCGCATTATCTATTGGAAGTAGACAACCCTTTGGTGTTGCCTGTGAATCGCAAAGTGCGTTTTTTGATGACTTCTGATGATGTCATTCACTCATGGTGGGTGCCGGATTTTGCTGTCAAGAAAGACACCATCCCTGGTTTTATTAATGAAGCATGGACAAGAATTGATGAGCCAGGCGTATATCGCGGTCAATGTGCGGAGCTATGTGGTCGTGCACATGGGTTCATGCCGGTGGTGGTGCATGCGATGGAAGAAGAAAAGTTTGATGAATGGTTAGCGAGTAAGAAGGAAGAAATCGCACTTCAAAAAGCGGCGGCACAAGAGGCGCTCTCTCAAGACTTATCCATGGATGAGTTGATGTCGCAGGGCGAATCTATATACACGGCACGTTGTGCTGTGTGCCATCAGGCTAATGGTGAGGGGATTCCGGGTGCATTTCCCGCAATTAAGGGCAGCCCTATCGCAACAGGCCCAATTTCAGAGCACATTGATGTGATTGTGAATGGCCGTCCGGGCACTGCAATGCAGTCTTTTTCGAACCAGTTAAGTGACAAAGAAATTGCCGCTGTCATTACATATCAGCGAAATGCATGGGGCAACGACACTGGCGATACGGTGCAAGCATCCGATGTGAATGCCTTTAAGGCACAAGGCAGTGCTAAGGAGGAAATATGAGTAAGCCAATAGATAAGGCAGTGAAGTCTGCTCCAGCGGAAGCCAGTGCAAACAGTACCATTGCGATTGATGATGGCCATGATCATCATGCTCCCCAAGGTATTGCTCGTTGGCTGTATTCCACAAACCATAAAGATATTGGCACCCTGTACCTTTGGTTTAGTTTTGCGATGTTTCTGATTGGTGGTGCGATGGCGATGGTCATTCGTGCCGAATTATTCCAGCCTGGACTTCAGCTGGTTGATCCACAGTTTTTTAATCAAATGACTACGGTACACGGTTTGGTGATGGTGTTTGGTGCTGTGATGCCAGCATTTACGGGCCTTGCTAACTGGATGATTCCAATGATGATCGGGGCTCCAGATATGGCGCTACCTCGCATGAACAACTTGAGCTTTTGGATTCTACCTTTTGCATTTCTTATTTTATTGAGCTCGTTGTTTTTACCTGGCGGCGGCCCCGATTTTGGCTGGACGTTCTATGCTCCGCTGTCCACGACTTATGGCCCAGATAGCACCGCGCTGTTTGTATTCTCTGTTCACATCATGGGGATCAGCTCCATTATGGGCGCGATCAACGTTATCGTGACGATCGTAAATATGCGAGCTCCGGGAATGACTTGGTTCAAGTTACCAATGTTTGTTTGGACTTGGTTAATCACCGCTTTCTTGTTGATCGCGGTTATGCCGGTATTAGCAGGTGCGGTGACGATGGTTCTTACTGACAAATATTTCGGGACTAGCTTCTTTGATGCTGCTGGTGGCGGTGACCCGGTGATGTTCCAACACATCTTTTGGTTCTTTGGTCACCCAGAAGTGTACATCATGATTTTACCGTCGTTTGGCATCATTTCTGCCATCCTTCCTGCTTTCAGTGGGAAGAAGCTGTTTGGTTATCATTCGATGGTTTACGCGACGTGCAGCATTGCGTTGTTGTCTTTCCTTGTGTGGGCGCATCACATGTTTACAACGGGGATGCCAGTTTTTGCAGAGCTTTTCTTTATGTATTGCACCATGCTGATTGCGGTACCAACAGGGGTGAAAGTCTTTAACTGGGTCGCCACCATGTGGCGTGGGGCTCTGACATTTGAAACGCCAATGTTGTTTGCCATTGCCTTTATTGTGCTCTTTACGATTGGCGGTTTCTCGGGATTGATGCTGGCAATTGTGCCGGCGGATTTCCAATATCATGACACTTACTTCGTGGTTGCGCATTTCCACTATGTGTTGGTATCTGGTGCCGTATTCTCGATTATGGCGGCAGCGTACTATTGGTTACCTAAGTGGACAGGCAATATGTACGACCACAAGCTGAGTTTGTGGCATTTCTGGTGCTCGATTATTTCAGTTAATGTTTTGTTTTTCCCGATGCACTTTCTAGGTTTAGCGGGTATGCCAAGACGTATCCCGGATTACGCTATTCAGTTTGCTGATGTCAATCAAATCGTCTCCATTGGTGGATTTGCGTTTGGGTTGTCACAATTGATCTTTTTATGGGTGGTGATTAAGTGTATTCGTGGCGGTGAAAAGGCCGCTGCAAAACCGTGGGAACGTGCGGAGGGCTTAGAATGGACAGTGCCAAGCCCGGCGCCCCATCATACGTTTACTACGCCGCCTAAAGTCGATTAGAAACGAATAGGGTGAGTGAGATGAAACCGAATCCATCAAACAAAAAGCTCACAGTGAAGTTGCTTTTAGCGACCCTTTTGATGTTCGGGTTTGGCTACGCACTTGTCCCATTGTATGACGTAATGTGCGACGCACTGGGTATCAATGGAAAAACAAGTGAAGTGGCCGCCATTCAACCAACTGGTATGCAGCCAGATATGAGCCGAACCATTCGCGTGGAGTTTATGGCGCATGTAAGCCCCGATATGCCTTGGGAGTTTAAACCCAAAGTGATTTCGATGGACGTTCATCCCGGCGAAGTCGTGCAAACCGAATACCTTGCATTTAATGAAAGCGGGCAGAAGTTGGTAGGGCAAGCCGTTCCCTCTGTTTCTCCCGGGAATGGTGCCGTTTATTTCAATAAGATTGAGTGCTTTTGTTTTAACCAACAGCCTTTGGATGGCAAACAACAAGCTCAAATGCCGTTGATTTTTTATATCGAACCGGACTTACCGGAGTCGATACACACGTTAACGCTGTCTTACACACTCTATAAACTTCCCCCTCCTACAGGTTCTTAGCCACTCAAGGAGAGAGATACAGACCAAGGCTGGTCAGTAAGGAGAGAAATTATGAGTAACAAGCCAGGAACATATTATGTTCCCGCTCAAAGTAGCTGGCCGATCATCGGTGCGTTTGCTCTATTTTTAGTTGCCGTTGGTGCAGGAATGACCGTTCAGGGGACACAAAGTGAAGGAGCTGTGGGAACCATTGGTAGCATTGTGCTGGCGGTAGGTTTTCTGTTCTTGCTTTACATGTTGGCGGGCTGGTTTAGTAATGTGATTACTGAGTCACTGAGTGGAAAGTACAGCTCGCAAATTACTCGTTCTTTTCGCCAAGGGATGAGCTGGTTCATCTTCTCTGAAGTGATGTTTTTTGGTGCCTTTTTTGGTGCGTTATTCTACGCCAGGATGATTTCTGTGCCTTGGTTAGGTGGGGCAGATAACAACTTCATGACCAACGAGGTTTTGTGGCCAACCTTCGAAGCAATGTGGCCACTAACACTGACTCCGGGTGGAGAAACAACGCAAGCTATGCCGTGGCAGGGCATTCCCCTTACTAATACTATTTTGCTGTTATTGTCGTCGATTACACTGCATATGGCGCACATAAGCCTTGAAAAAGACAAAAGAACGGCACTGATTGTTTGGTTGGAAATCACCATCGTGCTTGCGGGCTTTTTCCTATATTACCAAGCGGTCGAGTACGCTCATGCTTATCAAGAAATGGGGCTCACGTTGCAATCTGGTATCTACGGAAACACCTTTTTTATGTTGACGGGTTTTCACGGTTTGCACGTTTGTCTTGGGACGATTTTCTTAATCGTATTATTGCTCCGAATCGCTAAAGATCATTTTTCGTCTAAGAACCATTTTGCCTTCCAAGCAGGTAGTTGGTATTGGCACTTTGTGGATGTGGTTTGGTTATGTCTGTTTGTGTTTGTGTACGTGCTGTAGGTGCATTGGGCGATTAGTAAGGACGGGGATTCGGAGCTAGCCAGCCTGAACTGAGCGCAATAAGTAGAAGGATAACAACTAAAGCGGAGAACATGACTCGACGGCCTAAGTAATGACTCATAGGTTTGTCTCTTTTTTCGGGATTATCTGGGTCTTCACGAACCATTTCGATAAGCGCTTTTGCGAGGTTGAAGATAATGAAAAGCAGCAAAAGGACAAGCGTCAGTTTGAATAGAAATACGGTGGACATAGAACCTCCGGTTTCATCGTTGTTGTTATCAAGACAATTATGGCTATCGAAACGGTTTTGGGTTGCAGTTGGTTTAACTGTGGTTGTGTTTTCTCTTTTGGTCAAACTGGGTTTTTGGCAGCTTGAAAGAGGGCAAGAGAAACAGGCTTTGGAACAAGCCATTCTTGCGCGAGCGGATAGTGCGTACCAAACATTAGGCGAAGTTCTTGAAGAAAACGATTGGAGAGAAGGCAGCATCCTCGGGAAAAAAGTGGAAGCTAATGTTGTTCCTCAGGCGTTTCCCGTGATTTTACTGGATAACCAAACGCATCAGGGCAATGTGGGCTATTTAGCATTTCAGATTGTCTCTATGAGTGATGAATCAGGAACCTATGCATTATTAGAGCTTGGTTTTGTGGAGGGAATAGCAGATCGTTCAGTATTACCAACCGTCACAACACTCGAAGTGTCGACCTTTATCTCGGGACGTCTGTACCGAAAATCTGCTAACCCGTTGAGCTCTGAATTAATGCCAGAAGTTGGCGATGTCATTCGTGTGCAGAACCTGAATATCGTGCAACTGAATCAGCTACTTAATATTGAACTTATGCCCGCAGTCTTGCAGCCAGACAATCTAAAAAATTGGCCTTACGACTTTCCTTGGAACCCATTGCCGCTCAACAGCGCCAAGCATTTCGGTTATTCGATTCAGTGGTTTTCGATGGCGGGCGTTTTCTTATTATTGACCTTAATTGTTTTTGTTCGTTGGCAAAGAAAGTTGCGTCATATGGAGGTGAAGCATGACATCTAAAGTAACCAAAGGGCGGCTAATGTTGATTGCGTTGGTGTGTACGTTTGCGCTTCCTGCCGTCATCGCTAAGGTCATTCTCACCCAAGGGTGGTATCAAAGCGGTGTGACCAATAGAGGTGTGTTAGTTGAACCATACACAACGTTAGAGCTACTTGGTCAAGAGTCCCCACTCAAGGAGCACAGGTGGCAACTCGCTTATGTTTTACCTAATGAGTGCACAGAACAATGCAGGCAGCAGCTTTACCTGCTTCAGCAAAGCCATGTCGCTTTAGGAAAATATCAAGAGCGTGTGGTGCCGGTGCTTTGGCAGACAGAGTTGTCCGGTACCGTAGATGTATCGATGACGACAATGCAAATGAATCAATCGGTTACCGCCAAAGTGAAACCCGGACAAATGTTAATCGTTGATCCTCTGGGGCAATTGGTGATGTCTTACTCGCCAAAACCGAATGAAGATTTAGTCTCGTTCAACAAAGGTATGTTGGCGGATTTACGCAAGCTCTTAAAATTGTCACGAGTTGGTTAGAAAGGGGCGTATATGAAGTTAATTCAGTTGGTTAAATTCAGTTTGCTCCTAACTTTCGTGGTGATCATGTTAGGCGCGTATACTCGCCTTTCTGATGCAGGGTTAGGTTGCCCTGATTGGCCCGGCTGCTATGGGCACCTTGGTGTGCCTCATCAAGAAGAAGACGTAATACGTGCCAATCTTAATTTCCCTGAACGGGCTGTCGAGCATGAGAAAGCATGGCTTGAAATGATTCATCGCTATTTTGCGGGAACGCTGGGTCTGGTCATTTTTGCTATGACAGTGATATCAATGAGGTCTGAGCGTGTGAATCCTACTATTCCGATGCTGCTCAGTGTACTGGTGGTCGGGCAAGCACTTTTGGGGATGTGGACCGTGACGCTCAAATTAATGCCAGTTATCGTAATGCTTCATCTGCTTGGTGGCTTTACTTTACTGGTTCTGCAGGCGATTTTTTACTGTCAGTTAAAAGCGCAAAATAATCTCTATTTCTCTCCATCTTCCAGCTCGCTGCGAGGCTTCTCATTATTGGTTTTTCTGGTTGTTTTTATGCAGGTGCTGCTAGGAGGGTGGACTTCGTCAAACTATGCCGCGCTCATGTGCACCTCACTGCCGATTTGTGAGGGAGATTGGATGAGTTATCTCTCATGGAAAGAGGCGTTTTCTTTCTGGCAAACCGGATTCGAGAATTACGAGTTTGGTGTATTAGAGTATCCCGCAAGAATGACCATACATGTTACGCATCGCCTCGGTGCGATTGTCACCGCCACTGTCGTATTGGCTTATAGCATTATGCTCATGAGGCAAGATTCCCATCATTCACAGCGCATTGGAGGATGGTTACTACTCACTTTAGCGTGTCAAATTATGTTGGGCGTGAGCAACGTTGTATTCCAACTTCCTATTTATGTCGCCGTGGCACATAACTTGGGTGCCGCCATTATGTTGAGTCTTGTTTGTGTGAGTCAGTTTTATTTGTGGCAGGGCAAAAAAGCTTGGAGTTACACCGCGAAAGGAGTTCGCTATGAGTAAAGAAATCGCACTGTCGTTAAATGAGCGAAAGCGACTAAGTTCCGTTTATTTGAAGTTAACGAAGCCTAAAGTAGTCGCATTAATGCTGGTGACAGCCGTTGTCGGGATGAGTTTAGCGCCTGTTACTGAGTTTCCTTGGTTGCAGGCGGCGGTTGGCCTAACAGGCATTGGTTTGATGGCAGGCTCCGCGGCAGCGTTTAATCACCTGATTGACCGCCGCATTGATGCGAGAATGGCTCGCACACACAAACGTCCGTTGCCATCGGGTGAAGCTAAGCCGTTATCGGTGATAACCTTTGCGACGGCTTTAGGCGTCATAGGGTTTGTTCTTTTATATGCTCTGGTCAACCCACTGACGGCATGGCTGACTTTGATGAGTTTACTCGGCTATGCGATGGTGTACACCATGTACCTCAAACGCGCTACGCCCCAAAATATCGTAATTGCAGGTATTGCGGGTGCGATGCCGCCTCTTCTCGGTTGGACTGCCGTAACAGGGCAGTTGCATGCGAATGCTTGGCTGCTTGTGATGATCATTTTTATCTGGACGCCACCACACTTTTGGGCACTCGCAATTCATCGCGTAGAGGACTATCGTAAGGTGGATATTCCAATGTTGCCTGTGACACATGGTATCGAGTACACCAAAACTTCTATTCTGTTGTATACGGTGTTGTTGACGTTGGTTTGTGTGCTGCCGGTGTTGGTTGGAATGGTCGGCGTAGTTTATCTTTTTGCCTCGTTACTACTTAACGCTGGCTTTATGTACCATGCATGGAAGCTAAAATACGCGCCAGAGCCCAATACCGCGATGGAGGCGTTTAAATTTTCTATCTATCACCTTTTTGCGTTGTTCATTGCATTGCTTTCGGATCACTATATTGGTTTGTAGCCTCTCTTTAAACAGAAAACGCCGCGTGGTTCGCGGCGTTTTTGGTCTTGATAGTTTGGCTTTAATGCAAAGTTTCTAGAGTTATTGAATCTCTAACAATTCAACATCAAAGATCAAAACACTTGCTGGTGGAATTGGGCCTGAGCCACTTTTGCCATAACCGAGCGTGCTTGGTACGAAAAGGCGGATTTTTTCACCTTCGACCATGTATTGTAGGCCTTCTTGCCAGCCTTTAATGACTTGGTTAAGACCAAACGAAATTGGCTCACCGCGATTAACGGAGCTATCAAACACAGTGCCATCAATCAACGTGCCGTGGTAGTGCACTTTGACTTTGCTTGTCGCGGTTGGGTGAACCTCACCTTCGCCTTTTTCAAGAACAATATATTGAAGACCACTTTCTGTTGTAATGACGCCTTCTTTCTTCGCATTCTCGAGTAAGAATGCTTGGCCTTTCGCAAAGTTTTCATCCGCTACCTTATGGTTTGTCCAAGTACGGTAAATGAAAAAGCCCGCCAGAATGAAAATAATGAGAGGAAACAAAAATTTAGACACGTAAGCTCCTTGTCTATTTAGGTTGTTTTAGCAAATAGTTAATGGTTTCTGCCATGGCTTCGACGCTGTCATGACCACTAGTAATGACTTGGTATTTTCCATTAACGATAAAGGCTGGAACGGAGTTAATTTGGCCGCGAGTCGTGATCGCTTCTGCCTTAGTGATGTACTCAAACAGCGTTTTTTGCTGTGCTTCATCTAAATGGTAAGGGCTGATAAGGTTGCGAGACTCAAAGGCTTTCTCTACGGCGATTTGACGTTCCTCAGCAGTTGCATCAGGACCCATTTGTACGGCAGCAAAAAGATCCGCCATAAATGCTTTGTCAGGTGTCGACTCTAGCTGCATGACTGCAGTGTAGAAGATGATGGCGCTTACTTGTGCACTTTCATTGAAAGTTACATGCATTTTTTCAACGCTTTGCTCAGTTAGCGATTCGATTTGAGGGACAAACTCTTCCATTGAACGGCAGTGGCCGCAAGTTAGGGCAAAAGCTTCTGTCAATGGCGCCAAATCATATTCTTGAAGAGATACAGGCAAAACTTCGTATTGCTTGCCTTGCTGAGGCTGAGCGTTGCCGCTATCGCATGCCGACAAGGCCATCATGGCGGCAATCACAGCAAAGCCTTTCGATATGGTTTTTAACATAATAATGCTCTAAGTAAGAAATTTGCGTTAGTTTATCGGTTAACGATAGTGACTAAAACCATTAAATAACAATAAAGTGAGACGATTGGTAACAGACTTTTCCTGATGTGTAGGCTGCAGGGAGATATTTTGGCATCGCTTTTTATTTGAGAGATACTTGATATTGATTCCAGTGGCATGAACGCTGCATATACAAACCAATCGGTGGATAAAAGCGCTAAAGATTTGGCGTGTTTTGTCGACACAATGGACAAGAGTTTTTCTAAGTTGGTAGTGGTATGAAGCAGTGGTTTTTAATTGTTTGCGGCATTCTGACTGGGTGCAGTAGCCTTGATCAAGACATGGTTCCTGGCGGGAACATTTTAGATACAGCTCCTAAAACAAACACCGAGCTGAGACATCCTGAGTGGGGCTATCCGAGCGCCTCCAGTGTGGCTTCTTCACCTCGCACGTATCAGACTGAGAGGGCATCAGTAAAAAAGTCGCAAAATGTGACCTCTCTGGAAATGTTTCTGAACAGGCACAATATTCCTCATGAGACACTCAGTGGCGGTCACTTAATGATACGTTTGAAAGAGCAAGTGCATTTTCAAACTGGCTCTGCTCAGTTATCAGCGCAATCTCAAGACTGGATTCGAAACATTGGTCACTATCTAGCAGGAAGAACGGATGTGGATGTCGTGATCGATGGCCATGCCGATAGCACGGGAGCCGCCAGCTTTAATGACACGTTGTCAGAAAAACGAGCTCGTGAAGTGGAAAAGCAACTGCTGGCGACGAGTATTCCTCGTCAACGCGTGTTTTCTAGAGGTTTTGGCGAGTATGTACCGCAGTGCAGCAATGCGACAGCCAGTGGCAAAGCTTGTAATCGACGCGTAGAGCTAACGCTGATCGTTGATGAGTAAGGCGGTGGCTGGTCGATAAACTACGTCGTGTCGTTTTCACTGAGCCCTTATGTGTTTACTGGTGTTTCCGTCTGGGAATGAGCAAGAAGAGTGAACCCAAAGGCTAGGCATAGCAACGAGCAGCTAGACTGAATAGAAAAGAGGCACCTGTATGGTGCCTCTTTTACATCCGCCAATGTTCATAGGGGGAACTTAGGCAAATTCTTTTTCAACGTAAGCGACGATGTCAGATGACTCGTATAGCCACTGTGTTTCGCCATCTTTTTCGATACGCAGACAAGGGACTTTAATTCGTCCACCACCTTGCTCCAGTTCAGCTCGATGAGTCGGGTTATTTTTTGCATCACGTAGCTCAATGTTCACTGATTGACGCTTCATTGCACGGCGGACTTTTACGCAAAAAGGGCAAGCTTCAAATTGGTAAAGTGCGTATTGCTTTGCTTTTTCATCAATACGTTGTTGTTCTTCTGCACTGCGTTTAATACCACGAGGTGAGAACACGGCGTTCAGCAATAAGATAACCTTGCCTAAAATCCAACGGATAAACTTCATAATGATCCCTTGATGTTCATTGGGTAATTGTCCTTTAAAAATGCAATAATGATGCTTGTTGCATTGAGCGTGAAGTCTATCAGTTGTTTGAAATGGATAAAACCATGTATTTTATGCGGAAAATAGGCGTTTTAACCTGCCCCAAAAACCGCTAGTCGAAGCTGGACTGGCTTCTCTACCTAGATAAAAGCTTTGCATCAGTTCGGTTCTGAATGCATCAACATCCATGCGTTTTACAACAAGCTCGTGTTGCAATGTATTCTGAGTTTGCTCGGCATGATCGTGCGCCAAGCTAAAGTCCATATTCAAATAGCCTTGAGTATAAAGCCAAAGGTGGGTTATCAAGATAAGGTCTTCTGCGGACTGGTTAGTGAACTTATCCGCGTGCTCATCACCCAAGGAGTCAGTCAGCACTTGCTGCATTTGCTGGGCAGAATGCGCATGTTGCTCATAGTTAGCGCTGGCTTCAATATGCGACTTAGTCAAAAGACCAAGCAGGTGAAGAGTAGGCGCCGTGGCGGGTTTGTTCTCACAAACTTTTGTAAACAGTTGTGACTGTTCTTTTAACCAACGTCGCTTTGCCGCTTTATGTTCTTTAACGAAGGGAATTTCTTTGAATCCCATCTCTTGACTCAGTTCACTAAGAGACGTCATGGCTTTTTAGTTCCTTCACCGTTACTTCGACGTGTTGATCGTTGATATCAACAAAAATAGAGCTGCCGGTAATCATAACAGAAAGGCTAGTGCCTCGGTCAAGGTGCTGACAAATCAAGTCGATAGCGTCGTAGTCAAAGCTTTCTACGTTGACGGGAAGCATTGAGAACTTTCCTGACATTTTATCCCACCATACCGTCGCTTTAGTGTTATAAGTGTAGACTTTCACGTGTTTTGCTAGGCGAGAGGCTTTCTTGATTCTTTCTGGTTCTGGTTCGCCAATTTCAATCCAGTGAGTAATGCTTTGATCATCGCCAACATGCCATAAATCAGGCTCTTCAATTGTAGAAAGCCCTTTCGTAAACTCTAAATTACTTTGAGCGTTTAAGCAGTAAGCTAAAACACGAGCCAGCATTCGTTGAGGTTTTTCTGAAGGGTGAAGGGCGATAGTTAGATTTTTAGAATCGTAATAGTCGTTATTCATATCGGAAATGGCGATACGAAATTTATAAATAGTCGGTTTAAGAGCCATGGATTTATATCGTTTTTGTTGGCAAAAATAAGTTATAGACAAAAAAATAGCCAGCTTTAGAAGCTGGCTATCGTATCAAATTCTTTAAGAATTAAAGTACTTTGATTTGCTCTGCTTGAGGGCCTTTTTGACCTTGAGAGATAACAAATTCTACTTTCTGGCCTTCAACTAGAGTACGGAAGCCGTCACCAGTGATTGCAGAGAAGTGAGCAAATACGTCAGGACCGTTTTCTTGTTGAATGAAACCGAAGCCTTTAGTTTCGTTGAACCACTTAACTGTGCCAGTAGCTGTGTTAGACATGTCTATTTCCTAAATATCTAAATAATGTAATCTTTCGCCTCAACGGCGCTTATAGCGTGGAAAAATAAATTGCTATTGCGTACCACAGGACGACGGGTTACAAGTAATCCAACGAAATGTGAAAACAAAGAACTTTCTTTCTAGCCGTGTTTGAGTCTAGGTTAATTCCACGAAGAGTCAACATATATTAGTGCTTTATGGACAAATATTTGTATTTAGTCACTATTTAACCAGCATGTTTTTGATTAAATTTCAAATAAATGACGGTGATGTGAAGTTTTTCAGCATAAAATTCAACTAAATCTATAAATTTGACTTATTTATATAATTATTGTCCAATCTGGTTCGACCATTAAGGAGGATTTATGGCAAAACCTAAAACCAGTCCTCAGCCGAATGAGTTACAACACGAGACCGATTTCGGCAGAGGTGAAATCAAGGACAATGCGTTAAAAGCGGTTGTTACCAGTCAATTGTTCAGAACACGTGTCGTAAAAGCGAAAAAAGGTAAAGGCAGCTTCAGTCGGAAAATGAAGCATAGAGGCAAAGAGCCCTATTCAAAGTTCTCCCCGATGTGGATTTTGAATAGGGCTTTTTTATTGATGCTGGTTTTTATCAAACTATTCAAATTCAATGGCTTAGTGTTCGTTAAGTCGTTCTTCTCTCACTTTGTACTGGCTAGCTTTCTTCTTAAAACTAGACGCTGAAAAGTACCAAATAAGTACTAAAACCTACTAAGTTAGATTCATATCAATAGGAGCCACTTCCTGTCCGACACCGCTCTGCTATATCTTTAGATCAGACAAAACAGCCGAGATTATGGTTTAAAAAGACTGGTGAGAAGTAGGTATGTCATCGACGAGTTATGGTACTTATGGTTGCAAGTGTACAAAAGCGTGTGCTTCTTTGTTACTACTATGGCTGTCTATTTGCCCGATGACGTACGCGCACAAGTCAGAGTCTCATTCTTTAATTGTTGCTAACTCCAAAGCTTGGAAGCCATTCTCTTACCTTAGCCCAGACGGTGAACCCAAAGGCATTTTGGTCGACTTCTGGAAAGCGTATGCGGCGGACAACCAAATTGATGTTCAGTTTCTGCTTCTTGATTGGGAGGCTTCTTTACAGGCCGTAAAAGAGGGGCGTGCTGACTTTCACGCGGGATTGGTTTACTCATCGGAAAGAGCCGATTACTTGGATTTTGGCGCAGTTATCATGCCCATTCAAACTAAATTATATGTCAATCAAGACGTGCTTTCGATTGATGTCAAAAGTGTTTTAGCTGGTGAAATGACGTTGCCAATTGGTGTCGTTAAAGGAAGTTACGAGTCTGAGTTTATTAAGACGAATTATCCTAATGCGCCTATTGCAGAGTACATTAATAACGACACGATGATACAGGCCGCTGTCGATAAGAAGGTGCTGTATTTCGTCGCGGACCTTCAAGTAGCTAACTTTTATATGGCAACTATGCCGGGAGCAGGCATGTTTGTTCCTGTAATAAATTTATATAGTAAAGACCTTCGGATTGCAGCAGGGTTGCATAGTTCTGCTTCCATTTTGGATGTCTCTCGAGCGTTTGAAAAAGTTATCGATACAGATCGAGAAAGGATCCTCAATCGCTGGAGTGTGGTGAAAACGGTCTATCCTCTTTATCTCCTACCTATTGCGATTTTCGTTATGGCGGTCGCGACGCTGTATCATATCTTCGCACTCAAACGCATGGTTGCGCTGCGCACAAGACAATTGACGATTGCTAACCAGCAATTGCTGGAGATGACGTTAACGGATTCCCTAACAAAACTCTACAACCGTAGACACTTGATTGAACAATTGGCGCTCTTGAATCACTTGCAGCGAAGCTTGACGGTAATGGTATTTGATATTGATGATTTTAAATCAATTAATGACCAATACGGTCATCTTGTCGGAGATAGAGCGATAGTGGCCGTGGCTGAAACAGCAAAATCAATGACTGATGAACGTATGACATTGGCGAGAATTGGCGGAGAAGAGTTCGCACTCGTGACGGCATCGCTCTCTGAGCGAGAAGCGCGCAACTTTGCTCAAATGCTCTGCAAAGCCGTGTACGAACAACCTATTATCCTTGGTGGGCAAGCGATTCATTTGAGCATTAGCTTAGGCTGCGCATACTACCCTGAATTTACTCATATCGTGAATTTACAAGACGCTGATCAACTGATGTATCAAGGTAAGTCTGAAGGTAAAAATCGCGCGGTGTTTCAAGTCATAACAGACAGCCAGGTTCAACCTGAGCTTCGTCAAGTGAATTAGGTCTCGCTAATTCAACTGATACTTCAAATCATCCTCAAGCCTCAAAGTTTTAGTCAGAGTAACGTGGTAAGCGTTGACGATCACGTTGCGTTATTTTCTTTGAGGCCAATTTGCGTACAAATACTAGCACTTTCATATATAACCCCCGCCTGCTCACGTTTTTATCATAGAAGCAGTAATTGTTTTAAAGTGATAAGCGATTTCTTGGTAAAGATCAGAACCCCTGTCTACACTCAGTGTAATATAAATAATGATGCATATAGTGTTGTACAAAAACAATTAAAGAAGATAAGAAATAAGTTGGCTTTAGAAGGACGGGGAATGAACAACGAATGCTTTGCTAGGTTCCGAGCTGTCACGGATGAACTGTCAATGAAAGAATCGTTGTCAGTTGGGAAAGACCCTTATGCTCACTATCTCAAAGATATTGTGGGGATTGATTTGTTGTCTCGTGAAGAGGAGTTGCATTACGCCAAACTTAATCGAGCTGGTGATGAAGAAGCGCGCGAAATGTTGATTGAGTCTAATCTTCGACTTGTTGTGAAAATCGCAAAAGGCTACCTCAAACGGCCAGGCAATAACTTTACTCTGCTCGATTTAATAGAAGAAGGTAATATTGGTTTAATAAAAGCGGTCGATAAGTTCGATCCTGAGCCAGGCTACCGTTTTTCTACTTATGCGGTATGGTGGATTCGCGAGAATATAGAAGCGGCATTAATGAACAATGGCCGCACGGTACGTTTACCTGCTCATGTGTGCAAAGAGATAAATAGCCTGGCTTTAAAAAAGCTCGATGCGTCAAAAAGTGAGAGCAAGGAGTTGTCTATTTCTGAACTCTCACGCTGCTCAGGGGTGAAAGCAGAGCGTATAGATGAACTTGTTGCTCTTAGTGGTTTTATTGATGTATCGACCACTGCGGACCTACATCGTGTTCCATTTGTTCTTGAACTGTGTGAAAGTGAGTATACGCCAGATCCACAACAAGACTGTGAAAACCAGTTCTTCACTCAAGCTATTGAAAATATTATTAAAACCTTGCCAACCAAGTTGCAGAAAGTCTTGATCCATCGATTTGGATTATTTGACCAGAGAGTGAAAACCTTGTCTGAAATAGGCCTGTTACTAAACGTGTCTAACGAGCGTGTTCGTCAGATGCAGATAGAGGCGGTTGAACGCGTGCAGAAACGTCTCCGATTCGATGGTTGGGTTTGAGATTTTTAGCCCCTTATCCTAGCCGATTAATTTACTGGCTTGCTACTCTGTTCTTCCGTAAGTAACAGCAGCTCAAGCTGTGCTTTAGCTGCTGCCTCCAATCTCCATACACTCAATAATCGGTTAAGTGCGGCACGATAAGCACGACTTTTTAGTAAAAAAGCGAGCGTACTAGTGTAGTTGTTTACGACTTGCGCTTGTGTCTCGACCAATGCAGTTTTGTTTTCGATGTCGATGTGTTGAAGGTTAAAGTCAGGAAGAAACGCACACTCATACCATACCTCTACAATTTCACGAATTTCGAGTTCTTCTTCAGGCACGTCGAAGTCTTGTAACTGGTAGTTTTCTGGTATTGTTGATAAATAAACCACATCCAATTTGTCTGCAACAAATGTATACATCGGATTCCTTAGTGTACGCGCTTACAGAGTAAATAGTCTCATCGTTTACATTTTTGTCAATGGCCGTGCTCAAGTATGAATGATGAACCACACCACATTCCGAACTTAACTTAGACTTTTTAAGTACTTATCGGTTAACCCGAAATACTTCAAGTTGCCATCTGGCTCCAAGACTAAGCTCATATGGGATGTAGAGATCATACCCGGATCATTCGTTGAGAAAATAACGGTCTTATTGAGTAGTTTGTCGCTGAATAACCGCTTGAAGTAGTGCGAGTTTTCTTGCTCTGCACCATTAAATGGCTCGTCAATGATAATCAAAGATTGTTCGCAGTTGCCTAGCCCTAATGCGAGCCGCAGTCTTTGTTGAATACCATTTGGTAAACTTTTACAGATATCAACGCTCAATTGAGTGCCCAGGCCTTGTGGCAACCATGTATCGAGCTCAAAGAAACTCACCATTTCACGCATTTTTTCTGTTGGGATTAACCCATTATGCAAGATGAAGTTAGTCTCCAAGGAGCCTTCAAAAATATGCAGGTTAAACGGGATGTAGTTAATCGAGGTTCGGTAGCGATAGCTGTTGAACTGTTTGATGTTATAACCGTCCACCGACACTGAGCCTTGATAGCGCTCCTCTAGCCCAGCGATAATAGAAATGAGCGTCGTTTTACCGCAACCTGTTGGTCCACAAATCACGACTTTTGCGCCCGGTGGAATTTTAAAACCAAGATTAGTTAAGCCTGTTGCTGCACCACTATAACGATGGCTCACACCAGAGCCGACGATACTACCTTGAAAGAGGCGAATAGGGGGGCTTTTCTCTAACGTTAGCTTATCGTCATTCATCGCCATAAGGTTGTTGATTTGCGCAGAAGACGCCTTAATGGATTGGAACTTAGAAATAGAGTTGTAGATGCCCATAATAGGCCCCAACGCCTTCCAGACTAAAATTACGGTAGCGAGCATTGCACCTGCATCGGAGGTACCGTCCATCACGCCGATAACGGCCGCGACGATACTTGCGGTACCAATCACCTGAATCAAACTCCCGCCTGCTGCCTGAACCCTGCTATTAGTCACTGAAACATGTTCTGCATCGTTGGTGCTTTGTAAATGCGATGCGCTAAAGCGGGACTGGATAACACGCAACAATGGCAAGCCTTGGATGGTTTTTATACCACGAAGAATCTCATTCCATTGGTAAGAAACCATGGCGTTGGCGCGAGAGCTCTTGGACGTGGCTTGCGAGTAGATGTAACGAGAATAAACACAGAACACCAACATTAGAATCAACCCAGCCATAACGACTAGCGCCGCGGTACCAGACATAAGAGCAATGGCAATAATGAATACGACAACAAACGGCATGTCGAAGTAGCTTAATGTTGACTCTGCGGTTACCAAGCGGCGGAAAGTGTCGATGTCTTTCAAACGCGCTAACTGAGAAGAGACACCTGCGGTGGATGTCATCGAATAAGGAAGCCACAACAGTTTGGATATTACGTTTTGAGAAATATGCACCGCCAAATCCTTCCCTGATGTGGCGATGATGTTGACCCGCATTTTCTTGAAAAAGTATTCCGAAAACCCAACAATCACAGCAAATAAAGTGAGCCAATAAAGTGTGGCTTGCGAGCTAGACGTCAAGGCGAAGTTGTACACACTCATAATAAAAAAGGGCTGGAGTGCGCCGAGAATACTGACCACGAAGCTGAGGATAATCAGGCTCTTGAGTTCATTGTTGTAGCGATAAAACGCGTATTTAATCCAGTTACTGCGGTCTTGAGATTCTGGTGGTGGCTCTCGGAACAAGCGGGAGTATTCGCTGATCGAGACCAACAAACATGGCTTCTTGCAGAGCGGGTATTCAATGGTG
This sequence comes from Vibrio sp. D3, assembly GCF_043995865.1. Lineage (NCBI taxonomy): Bacteria > Pseudomonadati > Pseudomonadota > Gammaproteobacteria > Vibrionales > Vibrionaceae > Vibrio > Vibrio sp. D3. The sequence goes on from NZ_CP171886.1 coordinate 1,738,517, forward strand.
TTGTTATTGGTGTAATCAAACAGGATCAATTTGCCGTCTTTAGTGCCCAAGAAAATCGCAGTGAGGTTTTCTATCTCAATAAAACAAGGATGAGGGTGCCCCTCGATGTGCTCCAGTGTTTTTAGTTTGGTGACGTCGCAACGGTAACCAAGGCGTTCAATGGTGGCAATAAAACTGTCGCTGTCTTTTGGTTTAGGGATAAAAGCATCGCTGAGGATAGAAGGTGTGCCTTCCCATTCAAGCGCAATGAGGGTGTAAGCTAAACCACGAATCAAAGGTGACTGATTGTATCGCTCGTCATAACTGCGAGCCTCAAAGTCTAACAAGCGCTGAGGGACATTATTGAAATCAACCAAAATACTCATTGGTCACCTCCGGTAAGTTTGACGCGTTTGAGGCGATGATTGAGTTTGTCCATCTTATTGCTGACGATGATTAGGATTTTGTCGTTGGCGCGATAGGCGGTACTGGTCAAAACCAATCGAGCAAAGTCGTCGTCATAAACACAGTCGATGTCGTCGAAGATCAACACACGTTTGTTTGCAAGCAAGGCACGCACTAGCAGCAAGGCATAAGCAACTTGGCGCGAGAATGGGTTGCGTAAGTGCCCTTTGAGCTCGGTGTAAAAACCCGCGGGAAGGGCATCGATTTGTGCTTTTATGTTCATGGTTTCGCAAAGCGCAAATGCGGTGTTGTTTAAGCTCGGGCGGAAACAAGTCAGGTTGTCGATGATGGTCCCTTCGACGAACGAGCTGGTTTTGTCGACCATGAGCACGCTATTGCGCCAGACGTTGTAATTAACGTCATCGAGCGGTGTCTCGTTGATTTGAATGTCCAGTTTGCTGTCGGTGTTTTGCCGAGTAATGCAATTGGCAAGATGGGTTTTGCCTGCGCCGCTTTTCCCCGTCAGCAAGTAAGCCTGACCGAGTTCAAACTCAATGCGTTGTTTTTCCGAATACTTCACCGAGATGCGCTCGACTTCTGTCGTGTCATTTTGTTGTTCTACAGACGCAGCAAGCTCAAGCAACTCGGCGATACGTTGAATATGAAGCTTGTTCAACTCCCAGCGGCTCACCGTGCGCATCACTTGCTGGTATGGGGCGAAGTAACGGTTGGTAAGCATGATGATGGCAGCCATGATGCCTTGGCTCGATTGCATGTTGATAACGGCCGTTGCCAAAACTACCACCACACAAGCGATGGAGAGCTGTTGTATGAGCGACAAGATAAGGCTGAAGTTTGATTCGATCTGCTCGTATTTGATGTTCTCGACTTCACGTTCTTCCACCATTTGTGTCATCAAGCTTTCGACGCGATATTCCATATTGCGTGCTTTGATATCGAGTGGGCTAGAGATGATCTCGATGATTTTTGAGGTGGTTAAGCCTTCGATGTCGGATTTGTTCTCTAGGCTGTTGATCTTTTGCTTGGAAAGGTTGAGTGCGAACACGGCCAAAACGATGGAGGCGAGCAAGATAGTCACTCCCGCCCAAATGTTGATCAGACCGATAATCAGAATGGTCAGTATGCTGACTGCAAGGTTGATGAATGCCCGTACAGATTCTCCGCCAAAGAAGGATTTAATCTCTGGAATGGTGGCAATACGCTCTAGGTATTCACCGGGTTCTAGGCGACGAAACTTCGATATCTCAGCCAAACAGATGGATTGAAACACCTTGTTGGTTAAGTTGGTTTCGAACTGCTTCATGATCACCGACGAAATCTTCTCTTCCTGATTCTTTAAGTGATAGTCGAGGAAGATGGTGATCAAGATAATGGCAAACAGAAGAAACAGCGTGTCTTTGGCTTGGTTAGGTAAAACACGGTCAAAGATAATCAGAATCGAAAAGGGCAGCACTAAACCAAACAGCGTCGAGATGACCGTGGAGAAAGTCAGATAACACTTGTCAGCAAAGTTAATCTTTTGGGAAAAATGCTCAGTTTGCATTGCGACCTCCTTTCTTAATCGATGGTTTGGAGAGAAGGTGTTTTGGAACTAAGTCTTGATTGCTTCTGCCTTCGATATCGCTCATCAACTGCATGATGCTTTCGATGGATTGTACCGATAGCATGCCTTTGATTTGCTCAAGATTGATCGATTCAATGATGTAGTCATAACGCGCGCTCTCGTAATCACGTAGCGCGCTAAACAGTTTACTTTCCGCTGCCAGTAAGTCGGTAATGGTTCGCGTACCAAGCTGGTAAGCGCGCTGAATGCCTTTGTACGAGGCGTAGTTGGCTCGGATAATATTCTCGTAGCTGCTAATCGCTCGGGAGAAGTCATTAATGTTGAGTACCGAGGTGTTAACGCTATTGCGCGTCGTGAACAACGAATCTTGGTACAGTAGCTCGGTTCGCTCGATGGCAGTCGACGATTTTTGATAACCGTAGTAATCCGAGCCGCCGGAGAAAATCGGCACATTCAAGTTCAAACCGACGCTGGTGGAGTTACTGCCCCCTGTTGCGGTTGGGTCGGTTCGGTCAAAGTTGTTCGCATCATCGTAACGGTAGCTGGCAGAGAGCGATACAGTCGGCACAAAGTTTGAACCGCTTTCTTTCAAGCCTCTTCGGCTGCGTTCTACGGTTTTCTTCGCAACCAATAAATCGTTATTGAGCTTCAAAGCTTGTTCAAGAATTGCGCGTTGTTCGGACTCGCTGATTTCTGCCAAGGGTACGCTTTCGTAGATATCCTGCGATGGGGTGACTGGATATTGAACTTGAATTTCCAAACCGTTCAAAATTACGCGTCGGTCTTTCTCTAAGGTTCTTAAGCGATTGGCAATGCCTTCTTTCTGAGCAATCACCTCATACAACTCGCTCGCCGCAGTGTTGCCAAGCTCCACGTTGCGACGCATTTGGCGCTCACGTGTTTCAGACGATTTAAGCTCGACTTTGGTGGCTTTGATTTGCGCGTTGTTTTTCAGGTACTCGAAATATTGCGTCGCGATTTCAGAAATGGTGCTCTGGATTTTGTTCTCGTGTTTGATTTCTTCAATGTTGAAATCAAGCTTCGCGGTACCGTATTTGAAGATGTCGCCAAGGTTAAACACTGATTGAGATAAAGACACGCTGTAGCTGTTTGAGTTGTAGCTAGAACGTGTATCCGGTGTTCCCGTTAATATGGTTTCGTTCTCATTCCATGTGGTATCAGCGGCACCATTTAAAGAGGGCAGAAACTTAGAACGGCTAATGTCGATGTTGTATTCGTTTTCTTCCACGCCTTTGTCACTAGCGCGCAGAGATAAGTTGTTTTCCAAGCCGAGTTTGACCGCCTCAAGCAAGGTGGTCGCCATTGCCGAAGGAGCATTGCTCAATGTAAGCGCTGCCAATACGCAGCTAGTTAAGTTTCTGTACCGCCACATACTTGTTGATCACCTTGATGATTTCGTCATTTTTATAAGGTTTGCTGATCACGTAATCCATTCCAGCTTCGATACAAGCTTGGTGTTCATTACTGCTGGTCAATGCTGTCGCACCTATGATGGTGCAGGGGTTTTGTCCGCTCTCTTGTTCGTATTGTCGAATGCGTTTGGTTGCTTCAATACCGCCCATGCCCGGCATGATGCAGTCCATAAAAATGATATCCGAGCGCTGGTTCATGAAGTGCTGAACGGCGTCTGCGCCATCGCCAACGGTATCGGCTTCGTATTCTTGCTTGCTCAAAATACGTTTGAGTAGAATCTGTTGAACACGGTCATCTTCCACAATCAGGAATGAGCTGTTCTCCATCTGATCTTCTGAGGCTTCCGCTTCCATGATTGCCAATAGGTTAGGGATGAACTCATACGGAATCGCAGGAGAGTTCAGAATCTTGTCGACAAAGGTATGGCTCTCTTGTGCTTGCTGAGTGCTAGTGACCGAAAGCAGCAACTTGGTGTTCGGGTGATTGCGCAGTTGCGACTTCACCGTTTTGCTCAGTGAGGGCAGCTTGTTTGGCTCGAACGTGTCGGTCAGCATGATAGCATCGTATTCGCCAAAGGTTTTTGCAGCAGAGAAGAGCTCGTTCGGGGTGCGAATTGGTGTGATCTCTAAGCCCAAGTTGACTAACATTTTGTTCATCACATCAATGCGCAGCTGAGAGTTGGCACATAGCAACAAACGTTTATTGTCGAAGCGAGTTTTCTCTGTGTGGAAGCTCTTAGCTTTTAAATCGAGCTGAATTTGAAAACGTTCCTGATTGCCCGATTGATACCAATGGCTCTCGTAATAGCCATAATCTTTCAACACGCTTTTTGCCAAATCGTCTTTGGTTGCAGTGTGCTGTTTATGGTCGCTCCAGTGTAGAGTATTGAGCTTGGCAAACGGCACATCCAGTGTGGTTAAGAAGTTTAGATTGATGGTCAAGCGGGTATTTTCAATGTCTGAGGCCGCCCCAGATTCAATGGTGACAAACAGTTTCTTATCGGCTTTGAGTTGGATGGCGTTCGATAGCTGTAGGAACAACACCCAGAACAAGCTGGTGGATTGCCCTTCAACACGGTTTGGTAAGTTGTCCGAGATAAAACAGTCTAACTCACCTTCATTTCGCTGCACTTTTGAACTTATGTGAATCATCAATTCAGACAGTACATTTAGCAGTGAAAACTCTTTCGATTTGCTCTCGGTCCCTTGTGAAATGAGTCGGTTGTAGTTCTCTGCCAATTCAGACAAGGTATTGGCAGCCGAGGTTATATCTTGCGCCATCAACACGCCGCTCTCATCGGTCTCTTGAACGAGGTATTGCACGCCGCCGTTAATGGTGTTGGTGATGCCACGAATCTCGTAACCAATCAGAGCATAGAGCTGTTTGTACAGATCGTTATTGCGTTTTTGCTCTTCGAGTTTGCTGAAAATCAGTTTTAGGTGAGAGTAGATCTGACGCTGCTTCGGATTGATGCTCACTTCATTCAGCAACTCTTCCAACCTTTGTAAATCCAGTTGTTTGAGCTCTTGATAAAGCCCATCGAATTCTTGGTCAATGTCGCGCTCATTCGAGCTGGATTTTTTCAGTTTAAGGATTGCCACCAAATTCGATAGCACTGCGATACCAACCAGTGCGACAACGACCACAAACAACCAAATGAAGAACTCGTTTTTCTCCATCATTAGGTCGCTCGCATGGTTGTTAAATATGGTCCGGTAGTTGTCGTCCATTTGTAGGTAGTTATTGGTGAGCGAGAGGTACAGTGCCAACACATCGTCGCGTGTTTTCGGGCTGTCTGAGAAGCGATTGATTGCCAGTTCAAGCTGCGTGTATTCGGTCGCGCCCACCAAGCTAAACTCGGTTTTGTTGAGTGACGCGAGCGACTTAAACTGGTCAACTTCGTCTTTCAGAACCTCAAAATCAAGCTCTGTTGTACTGCAATAACGTGCGGCTAAACAGCGCTGAAGCGTTTGAATATGAAACTCGATAGTTTGGTTGAGTTGTTGAGCTTGAACCAACAGAGGCGCGTTTTGCACTTTCTCGACTGAATCCACTCTTTCCCAAGAGACATACAAATAAAAGGCGAGGGCAGCCAGCATCAAGCTGAAAGCAATGCTTAGGCGCATAACAGGAACGGAAATATTGTAAGAAGGTTTGCTACTCACCCATTACCTCTCATCGAACGCGTCTTCGATAGCCGACATAACCGGCTTCGCTGCGTATTCGATAACCCGGCGTGAGCCTGTTTTCACGTCTGCGGTAAACTCCATATAAGGGGATAGCTTGTATTGTGTGCCTCCGCGCTCTAGATAGTTTTGACTGATTTGGATCTCGGCGAGGTAGAATTCAGCGTCTTCTTCTTCATAAGAAGAACGGCTGATCGACGCAATTCGACCTTCCAAAAATCCGTATTTGGCAAAGTTGTAGGTATCCATCTTCACTTTGACCGCTTGCCCGATTTCTACAAAGCCCATGTCTTTGCGCGGGATCTTCGCCTCTCCGTGAAGGGCGTTATTGATCGGTGCAATGTCCGCGATGCTTTCCCCCGGCGGTATCACCGCAGAACGGAAGTTGAAATGCACTTTATCCACTACACCGTCAATAGGGGCGTAAACTACTAGGCGATCTACTTTATCTGAGTGTTGAGGACGTAATATACGTTTCAACTTTAAATCCTTGTTTGCTTGAATGATTTGCGCTTGATACTCGGCATTACGATTCTCCACCAAGTCCCGGTACTGCTTCTCTAGTTTGTCGAGTTGGAAGCGCTCATTCATGACCGACTCATCAAGGTTTTCAATCTCACGCACCATGTTTGACTCTTGAACCTGCATATTCAGAACATCGACGTAAGACGCCATTTCCTCTTTGTACAAGGTGTTCTTAATATTGAGCTGCCTGCGTATCAAGGAGAGCTGGTTCTCGGAGCTTTTACGGCGCTTGAGCATTGAATCAATAAGCGAATTCTTATGTTGGATATCGTGAGTGATCAACTCTTCATTGGAACGGTTTTTAGAAAATTCTTGCTGCCAGGTATTCATGTTGACTTGCACTAATTCTGGGTACTTTTCGATGTAGGCAGAAAAATCGGGTTCCACCATATCGCGCAGGCTTTCGTAACGAATCTTGTCTAGCTCAAGCTGAATGATCTCTGTGTTTACCGTATCAAGTTGAGTGTTTCTATCCAGAGAGCGAAGGCGTGCAATAGGCTGACCTTCATAAACCACTTCGCCTTTGCGCACTAGCATTTCTTCTAGAATACCGCCTTCAAGGTGTTGCACTTTTTCGATGTCAGATTCGAGCAATAGCTCACCGCGCACCGACACCACAATGTCGATATGAGCCTGAGATGCCACGGCGATAGCCACCATGGAAAGCAAAAAGATAACCAGCAAGGTTTTGTGTACGCTGGTCATTGCACTGGCTAGCACGATTGTATCGTCTGCTGTTACCTTCGAAGCTTCGTTGTTCGAAACGAGCGCCTTTTTGAGGTGATGTTCTATTTGCTTATTACTCATGAGCCACCTCTACGATTCACTACCTGTGCGGCTATCGATTGAATTTTCGATTTTTAACAGCTGGCTAATTTGTTTGTTTACGTTGTTAAGCTCGGTTTTAACGTCCTCAATCAATTCATTAGGAGCAGGGAAATGGTGTTTGTTTAAGTGTTCAAGCTTTGCCAATTTTGGTGGTAAGTCGTCATCACATAACAAGACGAGAATGGTCTTTAGTCTTTTTGAATAACATCTGAGTGCTTCAAAACGGTTTTGCTTATGCAGCATCTCAATATCAATCCCTGCATCACTGAAATCTTGGTAAAAATCGCCTAATAGCAATTGCAGCCCCTTATGGCTGTTGTCGACTGAGCGCAACAGATTTGTCATATTTATCATTATCCCACCGCACTAATTGCTTTAATGACAACAAGTAAGGATCTTTATACTGGGTTTTCAAATTTTTTGTTTTTATGGAACTTGAAAGATATGAAAAAAGTTGTATAAAAAGTTGGTTTCTAAAAATGGTGTCCTTTACTGCCTCTAAGTTAGCTAAAAGCAACGGAGGCTGTAATGGCAGGCGACACTAATCAAGAAAAAGACAATGAAAAGCTTAACGATGCGGTAGAGCAAACAGAAACGAAGGATACGGGGACAAGAGAAGAAAAACAGCAGTCGACCGTCTCTTCGACTGTAGCGACCGGTGCTGAAAGTGCAGATGCTGTTGATGAAGCCAATCGTGCGATGGAAGAAAATCCTAGTGGCGCGGGTACGGAAGAAGAAGCAGTGAGCTCGGGTGGCGCAGTTCAAGAAGAGGATACTGAAAGTAGCAGCGACTCTGACGCAGCACAATCCAATGTTGTTGATAGTGTAGCTTCTAGCGGAGAATCAGGTGACGAGGCTCTGGGCAGCGGTGGTTCGGATTCTGGGGCGGGTGCCCAAGCGGTCGGTGGTGGTGATGCCTCTGGCTCTGAAGGTGGTTCGGACGCAGAAGGCAATGAAGCGCAAGGACAAGCGGTACAAACTTCATCTGCGCCAAGTGCTTCTTCAGACTCTGAAGGTTCTCAAGGTGGTGACGAGCTAGATTCAGAAACCACTGAAGAGAGCTTCGCGGTGGATGTACAAGACACCAGTGAAGAAACCACGACGCAAGTAGAAGACGATTTCGACTCCGAAACTACGAGCGAAACGTTCCAAATTAAAGTCGAAGGTGAAAATGACGCGCCAGAAGTAGGGCAAGATCTGGCATACATCATGGATGAAGATGGCACTATTACCTTCACTCAAGAACAACTTCTTGGGTACGCGAGTGATGTTGATGGCGATGATCTTGCCGCATTCAACGTGCAAGTGGGGGCTAATGCATCGGTTGTGGATAATGGTGATGGCACTTATACCGTCACACCTGAAGCTGATTTTAATGGTGAACTCGACTTAACGTTTGATATCAGTGATGGTCAAGAAACCATTTCTAGCTCGATTGATTTAACTGTTCGTCCAATCAATGACGCACCAGTGCCGGAAGATAAAGCCTTTGAGGTGGAAGAAGACGGCACGCTGATCTTCACTGATGCTGACCTGCTTGCTGGCGCAACGGATATTGAAGGCGATAACCTAACGGTTGAGGGCGTAAGCTACGACGGTGGCGACGGCATCCTGACCGACAACGGCAATGGGACTTACACTTTTGCGCCAAATGAAAACTTCAATGGTGATGTAAACTTCAGCTTTGATGTGTCCGACGGCACAGATACGGTTTCTGCCAATATAGATGTAAGCGTCACGCCTGTCGATGATGCGCCAGTGTCTGGCAATCTTGCGTACTCGGTAGACGAAGATGGTTCGATTCGTTTGAGCCAAGAGCAATTGTTGTCGCAAGCTTCCGATGTGGAAGGTGATGCACTGACGGCGTCTAACCTTTCGGTAGATGGCAACGCGACGGTGACTCAAAATGACGATGGTAGCTTCACCATCACGCCGGACGCAGATTTTAATGGTGATATCGACATTAGCTTTGATATCTCAGATGGCACGAATACCGTTCAAGCAACCGCTGATCTAACGGTTAATCCAATCAACGATCTGCCTGTTCCTCAAGACCAACAATTCAGTGTGGAAGAGGACGGCACTCTGCAATTTACCGATGCGGATCTTCTTGCTGGCGCGACCGATATTGAAGGCGATGACCTTTCTGTAACGGGAATCAATTATGAAGGGACCGACGGCGTTCTAACTGACAATGGCGATGGCACGTATAGCTTTGCGCCAAATGAAAACTTCAATGGTGATGTGAACTTCAGCTTCGACGTATCTGATGGCACAGATACGGTTTCAGCGAATGTAGATGTGAGCGTCACGCCGGTGAATGATCCTCCGGTGGCTGGTTCAACGTCTTACACGGTTCACGAAGACAACTCTATTACCATTTCTGACGCGCAACTGTTGGCAAATTCTTCGGATTTAGAAGGGGATGTCTCGATTGATAGCGTGAGCTACTCTGGCAGCGATGGTGTGTTGCAAATCAATGGTGACGGTACGTACACCTTCTCTCCAAATGAAAACTTCAGTGGCGAGGTGAGCCTAGATGTTGTCGTTGTCGATGAAGAAGGTGCGACGGATTCCACTACCGCTGGCATTACTGTTCTTGAGGTGAACGACCCGCCAATTGCAGGCGCGACCAGCTACTCAGTTAACGAAGACGAAGTCATCACCATTAGTTCTGCGCAGCTATTGGCGAATGCTTCTGACGTTGAAGGCGAGGTGGCGATTGATAGCGTGAGCTATAGCGGCTCCGACGGTATCTTTACCGATAACGGTGACGGTACATTCAGCTTCGCACCAAACGAAAACTTCTACGGTGATGTCAGCCTTGATGTGGTCGTGACTGATGAAGACGGTGCAACGGTAGCAACCAATGCGAACATCGATGTATTGCCAATCAACGATGCGCCAGTATCGGGCAACTTGGCTTACAGTGTCGATGAAGATGGTTCTATCACTCTCAGCCAAGAGCAGCTTCTTGCTCAAGCTGGCGACGTGGATGGTGATGACCTAACTGCATCCAAACTGACTGTTGACGGCAATGCGACCGTTGTTGCGAACGATGATGGCAGCTTCACGATTACACCAGATGCGGACTTTAATGGTGACATTGATATCCAATTCAACATTACAGATGGCACAGACACTATCCAAGCAACGGCGGATCTAACGGTTAATCCAGTTAACGATCTTCCTGTTCCTCAAGACCAGCAGTTCAGCGTTGAAGAAGACGGCACGCTTCAGTTTACCGATGCAGACTTGCTTGCTGGCGCGACCGACATCGATGGCGATAACTTAACGGTTGACGGCATTAGCTACACAGGCAGCGATGGTGTGCTGACTGACCACGGTGATGGTACTTACACCTTTGCACCAAATGAAAACTTCAACGGTGATGTCAGCTTTAGCTTTGGTGTTTCTGACGGTACTGAAACCGTACCTGCCAATGTGGACGTGAGCGTCACTCCAGTGAACGATCCTCCGGTTGCGGGTTCTACGTCTTACACGGTTGATGAAGATAATGCGATTACCATTTCCGACGAGCAGCTTCTGGCTAACTCTTCGGATGTGGAAGGCGCAGTGTCCATCGATAGCGTGACCTATTCAGGCAGCGATGGCGTATTCCAAGACAACGGTGACGGTACTTACACCTTTATGCCGAATGAGAACTTCAGCGGTGATATTAGCCTTGATGTGATTGTGGCGGATGAGCAAGGTGCGATTGACGAAACGACCGCAGGCATTACGGTCATTGAAGTGAATGACCCTCCAGTTGCCGGTCCAATGTCTTACACGATTGATGAAGATTCAGTACTGACATTCAGTGAGTCACAAATTCTTGCCAACGCATCTGATATCGAGGGCGATGTAGAGCTTGTTGGCATCAGCTATGAAGGCTCGGATGGTATCTTTACCGTCAATGGCGATGGTACTTGTAGCTTTGCGCCAAACGAGAACTTCAATGGTCAAGTTCAGTTGGATGTGACCATTCAAGATGAGAATGGGGCAACCGTTGATACGCACATCAATGTCGACGTATTGCCAATCAACGATCCTCCAGTATCGGGTGATTTGGCTTACACCATCAACGAAGACAGCTCAATTACGCTAAGCCAAGAGCAGTTGCTTGCCAAAGCGGGCGATATTGATAGCGAGAACCTTGAAGCCATCAATCTATCGACAGATGACAACGCGACAATTCAATACAACGATGATGGCAGTTACACCATCACACCGGATGAAAACTACAACGGCGACCTAGATCTGACCTTCGATATCATTGATAACGATGGCGGCTCGGTACAAGTTGGTCTGGATATTACGGTTAATCCTGTGAATGACTTGCCACAAGCGCAAGATCAACAGTTCACGGTAGAAGAAGACGGCACTTTGCTGTTCACGGATGCAGACCTATTGGAAGGCGCATCGGATATTGATGGCGATGATCTGTCTATCGAAAACGTTCTCTACACAGGTGCGGATGGTGTACTTACCGATAATGGTGATGGCACTTATAGCTTCGCGCCGAATGAGAACTTCAACGGTGATGTTCAGTTCACATTCGATGTGTCTGACGGCACAGGTTCAACACCAGCATTCATTGATGTCAGCGTGACACCAGTGAACGATCCGCCGGTTGCAGGTTCTACGTCTTACACGGTTCAAGAAGACGGTCAAATCACCATCAGTGACGAGCAGTTGTTAGCCAACTCTTCTGATGTGGAAGGCGATGTAGCCTTGGCGAATGTTAGCTACTCTGGTAACGACGGTAGCTTCGTGGACAATGGCGACGGCACATATACCTTCACGCCAAATGAGAACTTTGACGGTAACATTTCGCTCGACGTTACGGTTATCGACCAAGATGGCGCAACGGATACAACAACCGCAGGCATCGATGTTATCGCGGTGAACGACGCACCTGAAACATCAGGCATTCAAGCTGAAGTGGATGAAGATAACGCCATCACCATCACGCAAGAACAGTTGCTTGCGAATGCGACAGACATTGAAGGTGATGACCTTGTTGCCAGCAATCTGCAAACCAATGACCCAGATGCGACGATCGTAGCCAACGACGATGGTTCTTTCACCATTACGCATACGGAAAACTTTAACGGTGAGTTGGACTTCACTTATAACATCAGCGATGGCGAAAATGATGTTCTGACCACGTTGGATCTGACCGTTAATCCTGTCAACGATGCGCCAGAAGCGGGCGACGAGATCTTTATTCAAGCGGAAGAAGACCAAACAGTGGGTGTTTCTCTGCGTGAAGAGCCTGCGTTACGTCTCGACCAAGCGCCTGAAAACGGCATCATTGAAGCAAATCTAAATGACGAATGGGTACAGCTAGAAGTCGGGCAGGAGGTTCCTGCAGACACGGAAGTGCGCTTCATTCCAAATGATGATGCATTGGCGAACGGTACGCACACGAGTCAAATTGGTACCTTTGACGACAACGCCAGCCTTGATGATTGGGGTACAGCTGTTGACCCTTACACACGTGAGTTTGTCGATGGCGATTTGAAAGTTACTGTTCAAAGTAATGATGACCCACTCGGTGCGTGGAATGGTAAAACACACATCGGTCACGGTATTGGTGATACTGACCGTCAAGGCTTGAGTGGTGATGAAAAACTGACTGTGACCGTTGAAGGTCAAGACATCAACGAAATCAGCTTCCACCTAGATGGTCTAGGCGGCTGGTTTATGGAAGAGTCTCGCCACTTTACCGAAGTCGAAATTCGCGCCTTCAACTCTGATGGTGACTTGATCGACTCGATGACTTACCACAAAGAAGATCGTGGTAGTTATGAGACGGATTACACCCTAACGGTGAACGAGCCTGTATCTTACTTTGAGCTAGGAACGATTCAAGGTAACGGTACTTACGTGGTTCAAAACATGACGGTTTCGCAAACTTGTCATGATGAAGCGGTGTTCACATCTATTGGCGTGGACGGCACGGAAATCACGGAAACGGTAGAGCTGAATATCCGTGAAGGTGACAGTGAAATCGAACTGACGGCTGATCTGCCAAATGTGACTATTGATACCGAAGGTTCTGCGCAGTTTGCCTCTGTGGTAATCACAGAAGAGCAGCTTCTCGCACAAGCGAGTGATATCGATAGTGACGTTCTTGATATTCAAAATCTAGAGCTGGTGGGGGATAACGCGGAGCACGCTACGTTAACCGACAACGGCGATGGTACATGGACAGTCACACCAGATGAGAACTTCTACGGTGAGATTGAGCTAGGTTACCAAGTCACGGATGGTGAACTCACTGACGACAACATCATCAACATCAACTTCGAAGCAGTAAACGATGCGCCAATCGTTTCTGGTCCGATTGTGTTGTCGACTGATGAGGATGTGGGCATTACGTTTAGCGCGGACGATCTGCTTGCCAATGCAAGTGACGTGGAAGGCGATGCGCTGTCTATCTCTGATATCTCTTACAGCGGTGATAACGGTGAGCTTGTCGACAATGGCGACGGCACTTACACCTTTATGCCGAATGAAAACTTCAATGGTGAAGTCGACATTGATTACAAAGTCTTCGATGGCACCGATGAAGTCGACACCCATCTAGATCTGACCGTTATTCCAGTCAATGATGTGCCAGTTCCTGGTGCGCCGCTGCATACTCAAATGCTAGAAAACGGCACCATCATCATCGAAGCAAAAGACCTACTATCAGGTGCGACCGATGTGGATGGCGACATTCTGCATATCGAGAATCTACTGCTTGTTGACCAGTCACAAGGTACGTTGACAGACAACGGCGACAACACCTTTACCTTCGAGCCAACTTCGAACTTCTACGGTGAAGTGAACTTGACCTTCGACATCAGCGATGGTCAAGCAAGTGCACCAAGCACTGCGAAGATCGATGTTGAGATCGTCAACGAAGGTCCAGAGGTCAGCGGTCCAGTTGATGCGGTCGTTGATGAAGATGGCTCAATTACCATCACTCAAGAAGACTTGTTAGCGAACGCGACGGACGTGGATGGTGACAACCTTGAAGCGGTGAACCTGTCGACCAACGATCCTAATGCAACCATCGTTGAGAACGCTGATGGTAGCTTCACGATTACACCGAGCGAAAACTTCTTTGGTGAAATCGAATTTACTTATGACGTAACTGACGCGATTGAAACCGTCGCTGCGGATCTAAACCTCACCGTTAACCCAGTGAACGACCTGCCAGATGTACCTGATTTGTCCTTCACCACAGAAGACGGCGAAGCCATCACGATTACTGAAGCAGAGCTGCTGGCTCAAGCGACGGACATCGAAGGCGATGACTTATCTGTTGTGAACGTGACGAGCTTAAGCGATACGGTTCAAGTGACAGACAATGGCGATGGCACCTACACGTTAACGCCAGAGCAGGGCTTCTTTGGTAATGTTGACCTCACGTTTGATGTGAGTGATGGCACCGATGTGGTGGCGGCAAACATCGACTTGAAAGTTGAGTTCGTCAACGACGCACCAGAAGCAGCGCCAATCGTGGCAGACGTGGACGAGGATGGCTCTATTCTCGTGACACAAGAAATGCTGCTTGAAAATGCCAGCGATCAAGATGGTGATGACCTATACGCAACGGCACTAGAAACCAATGATCCTAATGCCTCTATCGTGGATAACGGCGACGGCACCTTTACCGTTACGCCTTCACAGAACTTCAACGGAGACATCGAGTTTACTTATGAAGTGAGCGACGGTGAATTGAGTGTTGCCAATGAAATGACATTGACGGTGAACCCAGTCAATGACATTCCAATTGTTGCGCCTGGCATGTACCACATTGAAGAGGATGGCAGCATCCTGTTCACGCAAGAAGATCTGCTAAGTGGCGCGATTGATATTGATGGTGATGACCTCACTGTTACGAGCATTAACTACTCGGGTGATGAAGGTACTGTAACGGACAACGGTGACGGTACATTTAGCTTCGTACCAGAAGAGCACTTCAGTGGTGACTTACAGTTCAGCTTTACGGTTTCTGACGGTACGGATGAAGTTGAGCAAGACATTAATGTCCATATCGAAGCCGTAGCAGATGCGCCAGACCTAGTCATCACTGATGGCGACGGTCGAAACGTGGATGACCAAGCGATCTTGGTTGAGCCAGGCGGTATTGTTGAAGTGAACATCGCCGCAGCATTGGTTGACCAAGACTTGTCAGAAACGCTGACTGTGACCGTTGATGGTGTTCCAGAAGGTTCGGTGATCAGCTACGACAACGAAGGGGTACTTAACGATCAAGACAACGGTATCACCAGTTTCAATGATACTGAAATCACGGTTACCTTTGAAGGTGAAACCGCGGGTTACCAAAACGCAGCTGGCTATTACAAAGTTGATGAAGACGGCAATATCACGGGCGTTGAAGTGGTGTACGAAAACGCCTCTCAAGTTGGCGGAGGCGGTGACCTCATTCCGGGACAAGATCAGTTCAGCTTCCAAATCTCGGAAGGGGAAAGCTTCAACCTATTCTTGATTCCTAACGGTCATAACTTCAATGACTTTGCGTCCATGCAAGATGGTCAGTATGAGTTCCGTGCGGCAGATGGCTCTCCTGCGAACATGGATACGGTCGACCCACAACTCGTGTTTGTGGGTGCTGATGGTTCTGAAACCGTGATTCAAAGCCAATTTGGTGATGCAGTCTTCCATGGCGGCACAAGCTCAGAGCTCAACCAAGATGGCATTGAACATACTCGAACTACTGTGAACGAAGACGGTGAACTGGTTTACGGCTTTGAAGATCTCTACGGTGGCGGCGATGCCGATTATAGTGACTTCAACTTCACCATTGATGTAGGTGAAGTGAACAGCCAGATCTACAGTGGTGAAGTAACAGTCGGTCCAGATGGTTCTGTAACGCTTCCAACCACAGCCATTGAACAAGAGCTACAGATTCAATTGCCAGAAGACTTTAACCAACAGCTAGAAATCAATGTAACGGCAACGGCGACAGAGCTATCAAATAATGATTCTGAAACCGTTTCTCAAACCATCTACGTCAATGCAACGGGTGCTCACATTGAACATACGCCTGAAGCATTGCCTGTTTCTGCTGTGGTTGAAGAAGATGGTTCAATCCTAATCACGCAAGAAGATTTGCTCGCTAATGCGCGTGACTTGGATGGAGACCAACTGACAGCACTGAACTTGGCAACGGATGATGAAAACATCACCATCACAGACAATGGTGACGGTACTTACACCTTAACGCCAGATGCGGACTTTAATGGTGACATCACCTTTACGTTCGATGTGTCTGACGGCGATGATGTTGTCTCAACCAACCTTGAGTTATTGGTGTCACCAGTTAACGATGCGCCTGAACCACAAGATCAAGCGTTCACCATTGGTGAAGATGGTGTGCTGACCTTTACTGATGCGGATCTCCTAACAGGCGCTACCGATATTGAAGGGGATGACTTATCTGTTGAGGGCGTTACTTACACAGGCGCGGACGGTGTTCTTACTGACAATGGTGATGGCACATATAGCTTCGCACCAAACGAGAACTTTAATGGCGACGTGAACTTCACTTTCGATGTTTCCGATGGCACGGATACCGTGACGGCGAATATCGACGTAAGCGTGACGCCGGAGAACGATCCACCGGTTGCAGGCAGCACGGCTTACACCGTTCATGAAGACAATTCGATTACCATTAGTAACGAACAGCTATTAGCGAACTCATCGGATATTGAAGGCGATGTGTTGATTGATAGCGTGAGCTACAGCGGTAACGATGGTGTGTTAGAAATCAACGGTGATGGTACTTACACCTTCTCACCAAACGAGAACTTCAGCGGCGAGGTGAGCCTAGATGTTGTCGTTGTCGATGAAGAGGGTGAAACGGACTCTACCACTGCTGGCATTACTGTGATTGAGGTAAATGACCCACCAATCGCAGGTCCTACTGCATACACTATCGATGAAGACCAAGTTCTGACCTTTAGTGAGTCGCAAGTGCTACTGAATGCTTCGGATGTTGAAGGGGATATCGAGCTAGTAGGCATCAGCTACGACGGTCCAGATGGCATCTTCTCAGTAAATGGCGATGGCACATGTAGCTTTGCACCGAATGAAAACTTCAACGGCCAAGTGCAGTTGGATGTGACCATTCGCGATGAAGATGGTGCAGAGGTCGATACTTACATCACAGTCGATGTCTTACCAATCAATGATGCACCAGTATCGGGTAACTTGGCGTATAGCGTTGACGAAGACAACTCAATCACACTGAGCCAAGAGCAGCTTCTTGCTCAAGCATCGGATGTGGATGGTGACGCGCTAACCGCATCTAATCTAGTGGTTGACGGTGATGCAACGGTTACGGCAAACGACGATGGTAGCTTCACTATCACGCCAGGTGCCAACTTTAATGGCGACATTGATATCACGTTCGATATCAATGATGGCAGTGATACTATCGTTGCAACGGCGGACCTGACGGTTAATCCAGTTAACGACCTTCCACAACCAGAAGATCAAGCGTTCACCATTGGTGAAGATGGTGTGCTGACCTTTACTGATGCGGATCTCCTAACAGGCGCTACCGATATTGAAGGGGATGACTTATCTGTTGAGGGCGTCACTTACACAGGCGCGGACGGTGTTCTTACTGACAATGGTGATGGCACATATAGCTTCGCACCAAACGAGAACTTTAATGGCGACGTGAACTTCACTTTCGATGTTTCCGATGGCACGGATACCGTGACCGCAAATATCGATGTAAGCGTGACGCCAGAGAACGATCCACCGGTTGCGGGCAGCACGTCTTACACAGTACATGAAGATAATTCGATCACCATTAGTGACGAACAGCTGCTAGCGAACTCATCGGATATTGAAGGCGGCGTAGACATCAGTAGTGTGACTTACAGTGGCAACGATGGTGTGTTCCAAGACAATGGCGATGGTACGTACACCTTCTCGCCAAATGAGAACTTCAATGGCGAGGTCAACCTAGACGTTGTGGTTGTCGATGAAGAGGGTGCGACAGACTCAACCACTGCGGGTATCACAGTACTTGAGGTTAACGACCCACCAATCGCAGGTGCAACCAGTTACACCATTGATGAAGATGAAGTCATCACCATCAGTGCTGAACAGTTGTTGGCAAACTCTTCCGATATTGAAGGTGAGGTAGCACTTGATAGCGTCAGCTACAGCGGTTCCGACGGTATCTTTACCGATAACGGTGACGCTACATTCAGCTTCGCACCAAACGCAAACTTCGATGGCGATGTGAGCCTAGATGTTGTGGTTGTTGATGAAGACGGTGCAACTGCGTCAACTAATGCAAACATCGATGTATTGCCAATAAACGATGCGCCAGTATCGGGCAACTTGGCTTACAGTGTCGATGAAGACAATTCAATTACGCTTAGCCAAGAGCAGCTTCTTGCTCAAGCATCGGATGTAGAAGGGGACGCGCTAACCGCGACTAACTTAGTGGTTGACGGTGATGCAATGGTGACGGCAAACGATGATGGCAGCTTTACCATTACGCCTGATGCGAACTTCAATGGTGACATTGATATCACGTTCGATATCAACGACGGCAGCGATACTATTGTTGCAACGGCGGACCTAACCGTTAACCCAGTTAATGACTTGCCTCAGCCGGAAGATCAAGCGTTCACCATTGGTGAAGATGGCGTGTTGACCTTCACTGACCAAGATCTGCTTGATGGTGCAACGGACATCGATGGTGATGACCTGTCGGTAGAAGGTGTGAGCTACACTGGCGCAGATGGTGTCCTAACCGACAACGGTGACGGCACTTACAGCTTCGCGCCAAACGAAAACTTCAATGGCGACGTGAACTTTACCTTCGATGTTTCTGATGGCACGGATACCGTGACCGCAAATATCGACGTAAGCGTGACGCCAGAGAACGATCCACCGGTAGCAGGCAGCACGTCTTACACCGTTCATGAAGACAATTCGATTACCATCAGTGACGAACAGCTATTGGCGAACTCATCGGATATTGAAGGCGATGTGTTGATTGATAGCGTGAGCTACAGCGGTAACGATGGTGTGTTAGAAATCAACGGTGATGGTACTTACACCTTCTCACCAAACGAGAACTTCAGCGGCGAGGTGAGCCTAGATGTTGTCGTTGTCGATGAAGAAGGTGCAACGGACTCTACCACTGCTGGCATTACTGTGATTGAGGTAAATGACCCACCAATCGCAGGTCCTACCGCATACACTATCGATGAAGACCAAGTTCTAACCTTCAGTGAATCGCAAGTGCTACTGAATGCTTCGGATGTTGAAGGGGATGTTGAGCTAGTAGGCATCAGCTACGATGGTACAGACGGTATTTTCTCAGTTAACGGCGATGGTACCTGTAGCTTTGCACCGAATGAAAACTTCAACGGCCAAGTGCAGTTGGATGTGACCATTCGCGATGAAGATGGTGCAGAGGTCGATACTTACATCACAGTCGATGTCTTACCAATCAATGATGCACCAGTATCGGGTAACTTGGCGTATAGCGTTGACGAAGACAACTCAATCACACTGAGCCAAGAGCAGTTTCTTGCTCAAGCATCGGATGTAGAAGGTGATGCACTAACCGCATCTAACCTAGTGGTTGACGGTGATGCAACGGTTACGGAAAACGACGATGGTAGCTTTACTATCACGCCAGATGCGAACTTCAATGGTGACATTGATATCACGTTTGATATCAGTGATGGTTCTGACACCTTGGTCGCTACGGCAGATCTAACGGTTAATCCAGTTAACGACCTTCCACAACCAGAAGACCAAGCGTTCACCATTGGTGAAGATGGCGTGTTGACCTTCACTGACCAAGATCTGCTTGATGGCGCAACAGATATCGATGGCGATGATCTATCGGTTGAAGGTGTCACTTACACTGGTGCGGACGGTGTCCTAACTGACAATGGCGATGGCACTTACAGCTTCGCACCAAACGAGAACTTCAATGGCGACGTGAACTTTACCTTCGATGTTTCTGATGGCACGGATACCGTGACCGCAAACATCGATGTAAGCGTGACGCCAGAGAACGATCCACCGGTGGCAGGTAGCACGTCTTACACCGTGCACGAAGACAACTCGATCACCATCAGCGATGAGCAATTACTAGCGAATTCGTCAGATATTGAAGGCGATGTTTCGGTTGATAGCGTGAGCTACAGTGGCGCAGATGGCGTGTTCCAAGACAATGGCGATGGTACGTACACCTTCTCTCCAAACGAGAACTTCAATGGCGAGGTCAGCCTAGACGTTGTAGTTGTCGATGAAGAGGGTGCGACAGACTCAACCACTGCGGGTATTACTGTTCTTGAGGTGAACGATCCACCAATCGCAGGTGCGACAAGTTACTCTGTTAATGAAGACGAAGTCATTATCTTCACGGAAGAGCAACTGCTAGCGCAATCAAGTGACGTGGAAGGCGACGTGAGCCTAGAAAGCGTCTCTTACAGTGGTAGCGACGGTATTCTAACGGCGAATGACGATGGTACTTATAGCTTCGCGCCAAATGAAAACTTCAATGGTGGCGTAAGTCTAGACGTAGTAGTGGCTGATGAAGACGGTGCAACTGCGACAACCAACGCGAACATTGATGTATTGCCAGTCAACGATGCTCCGGTATCTGGCGATTTGGCTTACAGCGTCGATGAAGACGGTTCAATCACATTGAGTCAAGAGCAGTTACTGGCTCAAGCGGGTGACGTCGACAGCAATAATCTAGAAGCAGTGAACTTAACCGCGGTAGCCAATGCAACCGTTGTTGAGAACCAAGATGGTAGCTTTACGATTACGCCTGATGCGAACTTCAATGGCGATATCGACCTAAGTTTCGACTTGATTGATAACGATGGTGCGAGCGTAGAAGTAGGCGTTGACCTAACGGTGAACCCAATTAACGATGCGCCGCAATCAACGCCAGTGAATATTGCTGGTACCGAAGATACCACCATTCTTATCACGCAGGACATGTTGCTTGCTAACGCGACAGACATCGACAACACCTACGACGAACTGTCTGCTGTCGACTTAGTGATTGATGAGCAATACGGTGACTTGCTAGACAACGGTGATGGCACTTGGTCATTCACTCCAGCTGAGAACTTCAATGGTGATGTGCCAATGTCGTTCGGTGTTAGCGATGGTGATTTAGTGACGCCGGTTGAAGGCAATCTAAACATCGAAGCGGTTAACGATGCACCAGAAGCGCCAACCATCCAGATGCAAGGCGAAGAAGATGTGGTCATGGTGATTGACCCAGCTTACATCGCTGATCAAGTTACGGATCTTGATGGTGACGAAATCAGCGTAGAAAGCATCACGGTTCGTGCTCCTGCAAACGCGACATTAACTCAGCAGCCAGATGGTATGTACCACTTGGTAACCACTCAAGACTTCAATGGTTTGGTAGAACTGGGCTACACCGCGACGGATGGTGAAGAAGTGGTTGAAGGCTCGTTGAATGTGGATGTCATTCCAGTCAACGATGCTCCATTCAATGTGGGTAATGCCTTTATGGCTACCGACGAAGATGGCGCATTCACGTTTGACGCTGGCGACTTGATGAATTTGTTCGGCGACATCGACACTGAAAACCTAGTCGTATCACGCATTATCACCGCAGAAGGTGAAGATGGTGGTGAGGTAACAGACAACGGTGACGGTACTTGGACATTCACACCGACTGGTGATTTTTCAGGGGTTTCTGACTTGCAAGTTGTGGTAAGTGACGGTGAGTTTGAAACAGTACTTGATGTACCAGTGTTTGTTCGCCCTGTTGCGGATGGCGCAGTCATCACAACCGACCATGATGGTCCGTTAGTCTTCGGTGAGGACGAAACGGGTCATCTAGGCTTGAATGTCGGTCTAATCGACGATTCAGAAACGCTAAGTAACCTAGTGATGACTGGTTTCCCTGTTGGCTTCGAAGTTACGGATGGTGTGAACACTATTACCATTACGGAACCGGGTCAATACATCGACTTGAACGAGTGGGATATCTCAGACCTTCAAATGACGCCTCCGGCTGACTTTAATGGCGAGTTCTTCGTAACCGTGACCGCAACGACGGTGGATTATGGTGATGAGCCAGAAGAGTTCGAAGATGGCATCGATTCAGGTGACTTCGAAACCCTAGCAGGTGAGCCCGTTATCTTAACCGCTGATGACCTAATCGGATTGGCAGAAAACGTAGACGCTGACGCGGGTGATGAAGTGAAATTCGTTCACCTAGCTGATCGCAGCCAAGGTGAGATTGTCGATAACGGTGATGGCACATGGACATTCAATCCAGCACCAGGCTTTACTGGTGAAGCGGATATCGCTTACGTGATTGATAAAGACGGTGTGCTTCATGATGAGCAAACAGGCGTGGTCGTGAAAGAAGACGCACCACAAGAGAATGCTTCTCCAGAAATCGACAGCATTTCTACCACAGAAATGGCAGCGGATGGCACCTTGTCGTTCACCAATGATGACATGCTATCGACCTTGAGCGATGCAGAAGGCGACAGCTTGAGCATTGAGTCAGTGAGCCTAATGGAAGGTCAAGGTGTAATAGAGACCGATAACCAAGGTAACTACCAATTCACACCAGCAGAAGGTTACACCGGAGATGTTCAAGTTGGCTTCATTGCAACTGACGGTGAAAACCGCATTGAGAGCTTCTTTAATGTCGACATCCAAGGAGAAGGTGAAACCACAACCAGCGAAGGCTACGCACTGGCTGATGATGGTTCACTAACACTCACGGAAGCACAGTTGATTGATGAGCTTGGCATTAGCCCTTCAGCAGAAGTGTTGGATGTAGCCGATGCAAACGATGCTGGTTTCTTCGCGAAATCAGGTGATGAAGAGTGGACATACTGGCCGAACGATGACTTCGATGGCAATTTGGCTATGGATGTTCAGGTCAACGACAATGGTGAAGTATCGACTCAGAATCTGAGCATCCAAGTTGCGGACGATTCAGCGCAAAGCGACGAGCCACAAATCCAAACTGCTCAAGCATCATCAGAGCAGCAAGTCGGCGAAGCGCAACAGCCTGAAGAGCAAGCAGCAAACGGTGCAGACAGTGAAGAGGAGAGCGCAGCTGATGTAACTGCAGCACCAGGCGATACCATTTCTATCTCGGTTCCAGATGAGGTCAGTGGTAACGAATCGGTGGATTATGCAGAAATGTCCGGTCTACCTGATGGCGCATCGGTAAGCAACGCACTGGATAATGGCGATGGCAGCTTCACGTTAAGTGGCAACCTGAACCAACCAGTATCGGTTGACTTACCAGAAGGTTACGAAGGTACGAGCGAAATCCAATTCCAAGGTTACGACGAATTGGGCAGCGCAGTAGAAGGTGCGAGTGGCACAGTTGAAGTTGAAGTCGATGATCAATACACCATGCAAGGTTCTGCTCAAGATCAGCAACCAGACATGGCGGGTATGGAATCTGGCGGCAGCGACTGGACAAGTGCGGGAGGTCAAGATCAAGGTGTTGACTTCACGGATGACTCTGGCAGCTTCGACTCGGATACTCAAACGGGTACTGACCAAGGCAACGATTTCGATCAAAGCTCAATGTAACCAGTCCTAGACGAGGGCAGTGTCATTGCTGCCCGAATCAAAGCCATGCAGAGCCTACTTTGCATGGCTTTTTTGTTGGGCTTCTTTCTATGAGCTGTAGAAAAAAACTTGGAAATTGAAAAAAGTATTCTTAGCTAATTAAAGAGTGAATTATAAGGAGGAGCGACATGTACCGTTATGTCAGTTCGCCTAAAGCATCGAAGTACATAGTGCCACCACCACAGCATCGTGAGTTGTCGAGTATCGATGTGCCGGAGTCAGAACTAGAGATGCGTGAAATTCTGAACAATTGGTTTGCCGATGGATTGGCGCCCATCATTCAGAATGAAGACAATTACATTTCTGCTAATGAGCAGCAGCGCTTTGAGCAGCTCAGCCGTACGGTGGGCGTGCTACTGCGTAACAAAGATTACTACTTCGCCACCAAGCGGATTCTTTCGTTGTGGGAGCAAGACTGCTTAGAAACCACTTACGTTAATTATCTGATTTTACGTAGTGAGCGCATACCATACTTCGAATAAGTCCCATTTCTTAGCTTGAAATAGTCGTTTACATGGTTTTCTTAGTAACTTTTGATACCTGTATTTAACATTTTTGTAAACATCGTTATATTTAAGGCTCATCGTTGTCAGGAGTTTATGGATGAACCTTACGATATCAGGGAAGTTGCAGCTCAGTTTTGTGCTGCTAGCCGTACTTTTTATGGCATCAGCGGTATTCACGTATCGCAACGTCACCACCGTAGAGCAATACGCCTCTTCGCTACTTAAATCCGATTTACCGACCGTCGACACCAGTCGCGGTATCCAACAGTCCGTTCAAGCGTCGCTGTCTTCTATTCGAGCCTACATGTTGCTAGGTGGCGATGAAGAGGCGAGCGCCCGTCTGAGTGAGGACGTACGCAATATCATGGTATCTACAGACGAGTCGCTTCCAACGTTGCAGGCTTTGATTTCTGAACAGGATTTTCAAGCGATTCAAAGTCAGTGGGATGCAGTCAAAGTCTCTTTGAACAAGCTGATTGAACTTAGCCACAGTGATGAGAACTTACCCGCGCACAACCTCTTTATTAACGAAGCGGCACCCATTGCAGAAGTGGCACTTGACCAGCTTCAAAGCTTAATCAATGAAGAGTCAGGAAACCCATTTGGTGGAGACAGAAAGCGTCTGTTTAAAGTTTACGCGGATAGCTATACCTCGCTCGCCAATGCACTGTCTGCTCTGCGAGATTTCCTGTTGTACGGGCAGCAAGATCACCTAGACAAATACCACGACTTGATTAAGTACCATAATCAGTCTGTAGCGGAAATCGACAGCAAACTCGACAGACTGACCGATAACGACCAATCACTGTGGTCACTGTTTAAAGAAATGCAGCAACTGTACTTTCCTTTAGCAGAGCAGGTAATTGCATTGCGTCAATCGCCAGAGTGGAACGAATCAAACTTGCTGATGGCGAACGAACTGTTACCAGCAGCGGATGCCCTAGACCAAAGTTTAGAAACGATCGTATTGGCTCAGCAAAGTCGAGCTGATCAAAGTGGACAGGGTATTAATCAGTCGATCAAGAACGTACTCACCACTATGTTGATTGCTGCGGCATTGGTTTTGTTTGCCGCTGTAGCGATTTCAAAATACATGGGCAATACCATTGGTCGTCGAGTGAAAAACTTATCGGAGCGTGCAAAGACGATCGCTTCAGGGGACGTTTCTCAGCCTCCGCTCACCGTTGTTGGGAAAGATGAATTGGCAGACCTTACCGATTCGATTAACCGCATGAACCAATCGTTAGCGAGCATCGTGGCAGGGGTGAGTGAGAAAGCGCACCAAGTGGATACCAGCATGGGGGCTTTATTGGAATCGGCGCAAGTCACTTCATCGAATGTTGAACAGCAACAGACCAGCATTGTTGAAATGGGAAGCCAATTGGATGAAATCGCTTTAGCCGCGCGTAACACCCTAGATCAAGCCAATCAATCGGTGCAGAAGCTTTCTGATTCAAAAGGCGAGATTGAGCAAGGTCGCGATGCACTAGAGCAAAACAAAGTCACCATGGAAAGCTTACATGGCAGCATTGAAACCGCGAGCACGCAAGTGACGCAGTTAAGCAAAGAGAGCGAAGCCATTGGTCGAGTTACAGAGGTGATTGAAGGCTTGGCAGAGCAAACCAACTTACTGGCATTGAATGCGGCAATAGAAGCAGCGCGTGCGGGTGATCAAGGGCGAGGCTTTGCGGTTGTGGCGGACGAAGTGCGTATGTTGGCGACTCGCACTACTCAGTCGACGACAGAAATCAACGGCATAATTAATGCGATTCAACGCTCGACTAATTCGGTAGTTGAGGAAATTGAACACAGCCAATCACTTGCGGAGCAGGGCGCGGAGCACATTGAAAAAGCGGTAACTCGTTTGCTTGTTACTACTGAGCAAATTGGCTCTTTGAATGAACAAATGGCAGAACTTGCGGCAGCGGCAGAGCAGCAATCTCATGCGACTAGTTCGATCACTGGATTGATGTCCGATATTACTCAATTAGTGGATGAGGTTTCGAATAACAGCCAACGTGCATCAGAGACGTCATTGCAAGTAAAAGAGCAAGTTACTGAGCTGAATCAACAGATGGCAACTTTCAAAACGGCGTAGATAAGGTTTACATTTGTTCATCGACTTTTGAACGTTAACCAAATAGTAAAAAAGCCCCAATCCTTTTTACACAAAAAGGGTTGGGGCTTTTTGTTGGATGATACGCCGATATTCGTCTACTTGCTCATTGGATTTAGCTATTTAAATCATAGCTAAAACCAAATTTTCTTCACCGAGCCGGAGTCGTAATATGACTCCATCGGCAGCAAATACTGCAAAAGAATTTTTAAATTTTATACCAATCCCGGTAAGAGAATCGTTCGTTACTACGATTGGTATCATCCTTCTAGGAGCAAGATTATGAACAAACAAGTAAGCCTAATTGGTCTAGACAGCGAACAATCAGCACAACTAGCTCAACAGCTAAATCAACTGCTAGCGCATTACCAAGTGTTGTACATGAACTCTCGCGGTTACCACTGGAACATTAAAGGTGCGCAATTCTTCGAACTGCACGTAAAATTTGAAGAGATCTACACTGATCTGCAAACAAAAATCGATGAGCTTGCAGAGCGTATTCTAACTTTGGGTCATACGCCAGCGCACGCATTCAGCAACTACTTGGAAGCAAGTGAAATTAAAGAACATCAAAACGCGACTTCTGGTGAGGAGTGTATACAAGGTCTGGTTCAAGGCTTTAGCGTTCTACTTCTAAAACAGCGTGAGATTCTACAAAACGCGGGTGAAGCAGGCGACGAAGGTACCGCGGCATTGATGGGTGACTACATCCGTGAGCAAGAAAAATTAATGTGGATGCTTAACGCTTACCTACAAGGCTAAGCGACGCATCACCCGAGCACTCACTTGGGGGCGCATAAATAAATCGGGAATAAGTCAAAGGAGCACGCGAGTGCTCCTTTTGTTTATGAAAGTGCCTAGTTAGTCGTGAATGTGCTTAAAAGACTGAAAATGTTCGAGTAAATCGGTCAGTTCTGTTACAGCAAGAGAGGCGGAGTCGTGGAATTGTGCAGTCGTATTGTGGTGAACAAGACAGGATGGCATTTGGGCGTTGTATGCGGCTTGTAGGTCATAAAGGAAATCGCCCACATAAAGTACTTCATCTGGCATTAATCGCCACTCTTTGGCTAGGACTTGGAGCGATAAAGGATCAGGTTTTGCTGGGTAGCATTCACGAGTGAGGACATGTTCAACATCAATTCGGTTATGTTCCAACTTACGCTGCGTAGCGATCAAACAGTTGCGCGTTACTATCGCGGTTTTAACTTTATGCTGATGTAAGTATGCCAAAAGCTCGTGGCAACCCAGCATCGGAGATGATTGCTCAGCATCAGAAATTTCATGATCAAAGATAACATTGTGGGCATGCTCTCTCTGATGTGGATGGTCAAGCTTATCAACAAAATCCAATAAATCTTCGTTTTGTGGACAGCCTAGTTGCTGACGAAGATCTTTGAAGTTCATATCGGAGCTGACGAGCGTATTGTCTAAGTCGAAAATAACGGCTTTGACTCTTTCAAGTTTTAATGGAAAAGGAACCATGATGACCTCGTACGACTTAAACCAAGCTATCTTTCTAAAAACAAAAGGTTATTGTTAATTTTATATTCAAACGTGTTACTTGTACGAAAATAAATCACTGATACGTCACAAATTAAATAGTCTCAATAATGTTGGTGTTTGATTACTTCTCTTCAAGACGGAAAATTTTGCCTGTATCTGTTGAAAAATAGACATAGCCATCCGGACTGATGGTGATATCTCTGACTCGCTCGCCAAGATTCTCCATCAATCTTTTTGATTCGGTGAGCTTGCCATTCTCAATAGAAACCACGTTTATGTGCGCCAGCTTCAAGGCACCGGCGAGGATTTTTCCATCCAACTCTGGGTACTTATCACCACGATACACCACCATATTGCTTGGCGCGATAGACGGAATATAAACCAACTTTGGGTCTTCCATATTCGGTAAGCTTTTCGCTTCTCCAACGTCTAACGGTCCCCAATACTCTTTACCCTGCGAGACTTTTGCCCAGCCGTAGTTTGCACCTTTCCTAATCAGGTTGATTTCATCACCACCACGAGGGCCATGCTCAATCGACCAAAGTAGTTTTGTTGCTTCGTCGTAAAACATGCCTTGTGGGTTACGGTGCCCGTAACTCCATATTTCAGGGCGAGCCTCAGAAGTCTTGAATGGATTATCTTGTGGTACCGAGCCATCAAGGTTGAGGCGAAGAATAGTGCCTGCATGGGTTTGAGTGTCTTGCCCATTATCACGTTCGCCACGGTCCCCAATTGAGAAGTAAACCTTGTCATCGACAAACGCAATACGGCTGCCGTAATGACGGCTGGTGTCCGTGATGGCGTCGGCGACAAAGACGTCTTTCCAACCCACAAGTTGATTGTTTTTCAATTGTGCGGTCGCTAAGGCTACAGTATTTCCTTTATCGATACGTTTGCTGTAAGTAAAGAAAAGCTGTGGATTTTGTGGAGCGGTATTCGGGACTAGAGCTACATCTAATAAACCAGCTTGCCCACTGGTATTCACATTTGGTACTTTGAAGAGGGTTTGCTGTTTTCCCGAAGCAATATTAAGTAATGAAACGGTGCCGTTTTTTTCATTCACGATCATTTGTTGCTTATCGAGAAATTCAATTCCCCATGGGATTTGAAACCCATTGGCAACCTCATTAGCACGATATTCCGCAGCATAGATAGAAAAAGCTAGGCAAGCGAGTAGGGTTGCAGTGATCGTTCTCATGGTTCCTTCCAATATGAATCCAAGATACTTAAAATCTAACACTAAAAGAGGACGTTTGGCAGGGTATGCGAACATAAAAAATCCCCAATACGAGATTGGGGATTGAATTAAGACTAGAGAATTGTTTACTTAGCGAGCCTACATCGCTTCTTCGAAGATCTTAGAGATCTCTTCGTGCGTTGCTTGTTTCGGGTTAGTGAAACCACAAGCGTCTTTTAGCGCGTTGTCCGCTAGGGTTGGGATGTCTTCTAGCTTCGCACCAAGTTCTTTAATGCCTGATGGGATGCCGACATCTTTAGCGAGCTCAACGATAGCATCAATGGCCGCCGCAGCACCTTGCTCTGCTGACATACCTTCAACATCAACACCCATTGCTTTAGCAACGTCACGTAAACGCTCTGGACATACTTGCGCATTGTAACGTTGTACGTGAGGTAGAAGAATTGCGTTACATACACCGTGTGGCAGGTCGTAGAAGCCGCCTAGTTGGTGCGCCATTGCGTGAACGTAACCAAGAGATGCGTTGTTGAATGCCATACCTGCCATGAACTGTGCGTATGCCATTTGCTCGCGAGCTTCAAGGTTTTCACCGTTTTTCACTGCTGTGCGAAGGTGAGCTTGAATCAGTTCAATTGCTTTGATTGCTACCGCGTCAGTGATTGGTGTCGCAGCGATAGATACGTAAGCTTCGATTGCGTGTGTTAGCGCATCCATACCTGTTGCGGCAGTAAGAGACGCAGGTTTAGCAAGCATCAATTCAGGATCATTCACTGACATCAATGGTGTTGTGTGTTTGTCCACAATCGCCATCTTAATGTGGCGCTCTTCATCTGTGATGATGCAGAAACGCGTCATTTCAGAAGCAGTACCAGCCGTTGTGTTAATTGATACGAGAGGCAGCATTGGTTTTGCGGATTGGTCAACGCCTTCGTAATCGCCGATCTTGCCGCCGTTTGACGCCACTAAAGCGATACCTTTAGCACAATCGTGCGGTGAGCCGCCTCCGAGTGAGATAACGAAGTCACATTCGTTTTCTTTTAATAAAGCTAAGCCATTATTAACGTTGGTGATAGTAGGGTTTGGTTGAGTGCCATCGTACACAACGGTTGCTACGTCGCGTTCAGTGAGAAGGTCTTGAACTTGTTTGACTACACCGATTTGGTTAAGGATCTTATCCGTAACGATCAAACCTTTTTTAAAGCCTTGAGATTGGATGCTGTCTGCTGCGTCTTTTAAACAACCAGCGCCCATTAGGTTTACCGTAGGGATAAAAAATGCACTTGTCATATTGGATAGCTCCGTCGTTATTTTTAATAATCTTTCTTAATTTGCCATTTACTGTCGCACACTCGTTTCCAGATTGAAGTTGATCTGAAGCAAGTTTACCTATTTAGAGGTATTTGCAAGAGAAAAACTGTGACAGTGATCTTGTTGCACAGCGTATAGGTGCAACACAGATATAAAGTAGAACAAATATGAAACCAGTGACGCAATCGATTGGTAAAAATTGATATCTAATACGGATATATCTCTAAATTAGACTAAAGTATAAAAAATCCCCATTAATAACTTAACTATCAATGGGGGTGAGAGGTAGGTTTATAAGTTATCTATCAATAATTAGGCAATTTCAATCAGCTTTGATACTAACTTTTCGATACCTGATGCCGCTTGAGAGATATTCTCTGCCAACATATAAGCAGGGGTTGATAGAACGAGGTGTGTTTCATCAAAAACGATATCCTCGACAGAGCAAGTGATGTGCTCGCCGCCCATTTGATTAAATGCTATCGAGATCGCTTCATCGTTGCCTACGGTGCCTTTCACGCCATGCTCATAAATCATCGGAATAATGACAGGTGAAATACACAGATAACCTGCTGGCTTTTTCGCATGAGCGAATGCGCGACATGCTTGAGCTACGTGTGTATTAATCGAGCACTCAGCCCCTGATACTGCGAAGTCAGTGAGATTTTTAGCGGCACCAAAACCGCCAGGTAATAGTAGAGCATCAAACTCATCTGGGTTTAATCCTGCAACATCATCAATATTGCCACGTGCAAGGCGTGCAGATTCCACCAACACATTTCGTGTTTCGTCCATCTCTTCGCCAGTTAGATGATTAATCACGTGTAATTGATCGATGTTAGGAGCAAAGCAATGCCATGATGCGCCTTCTTTTTCAATGGCATGGAGTGCTAATACGGCTTCATGCAGTTCTGTGCCATCGTAAACACCTGAACCACTGAAGATAACTGCGACTTTTTTCATTTGAGAATTCCTTTAGTCTGAGATTTCCGTTTGTTGCTCTGTTTCTTTTAGATGCTGAGTGCTCGAATCAGTTTCGGCGATTTCGCTATCGTCGTCTTCTTCATCATAGTAGCGCACAACAAAAGGTGTAAGCATAACACTCGAGGGCAGAAAATGTTTCATATCGACTCCAACTGCGTAATGGAGTGATTTTTATACTGATTTTTATAAAACAGTACGTTGAACCTGATCATTTTTGAGTTAAGCTGATGTTTCCTTTGGCATTCGTGAGTGGTAGGTCACATGAAATCAGTGCAATTTCGTTTCACACTTTATGGTTGTATCGCCATCCTCTCTTGGAGTTGCTTACTTGGCATTGCCAGGTTGGTTACGGAGAGCTTAGGTCCCGTGGGCGGGGCGGCCATGTTGTACTCTCTCAGTTCTATTTTCCTTCTTATCGTAGTTGGCATTCCGAAGTTATCGTATTTTTCTCCAAAATATCTCGTGCTTGGTGGCGCGATGTTCGTTTGTTATGAAATATTTCTCGCTTTATCTCTGGGATATTCCAACTCGCGTGCGCAGGCTATTGAGGTGTCGATTGTCAATTACCTTTGGCCAGCACTCACCGTTTTGTTTGCGGTTTTAGGCAGTAACAAAAAAACAAACTGGCTGCTTTATCCAGCGGTTGCGCTGGCGTTTATCGGAGTCGCGTGGACGGTGAGTGGTGAGAATGGCTTATCCGTTACTCAGATTATGTCCAATGTCAGTAGTAACCCTTTGGTTTACTTTATGGCTTTCGCAGGAGCAGTTATATGGGCTTTTTATTGTAATTTAACCCAGAGGCAGCAATCCAAACATAACGCGATTACGTTGTTTTTCATTGCTACTGCTGTTTCGTTATGGGTGAAATATGCGTTTGCTGATGAGCCAGAGATGACTTTTTCATTGGAAGCAATGGGCTACCTTTTTGCTTCTGCGGCGTTGATGGCTGGTGGTTATGGTTTATGGAACATCGCGATTGTTGGCGGAAACATGGTCTTTCTTGCGACACTTTCTTACTTTACGCCCATTTTCTCTGCGCTATTTTCTTCCATTATTCTTGGTGTGACGTTGAGTCCGAGTTTTTGGCAGGGGGTTGTGATGGTTACGGTGGGCTCTTTGCTTTGTTGGGTAGTCACCAAGGAGAAGCGTGAAGCAGCAGGTTAAACCAAAATTATCTGGTTTTATCTTTGCGCTGTATGCTCAAATGACAGAAAGAAAAAAGCTCCCTCGGTCGGGAGCTTTTTCTTTCGTGCTCTAACAGTTTGCGACGTTTAAATGGAGTTGCAGTTTAAATCTGTGTTTCGACAGACGTTTCGTTAGCTGAGTACGAGTTTGTTCCAACTTATCCAATGCAATGGTGTCGTCATCGACGTGTAAATCGATGTTAATGCGAAGCTCTTGGCCCACTTTAGTGATACCCGCTAACTTTAGCTGGTGGTCAGATGTTTTTTCTATCTCTAGTACATCATTGCCAACGACCTGACATAGCTCTTTGCTTGGTGTCATCATTAATAGCTCACGTAGTGCACCAACCAACATATCAAAAGGAACTTTCAGAAAGTAGAAGCCCATTAGCACCATCATCATAGGATCGGCATAAACCCCATATTCAGCGAATGGCGTTAGTGATACAACCCAAGCAGCAACAAATCCTACCGTCACCGCTACACTTAATAGCGTATCCATCTGCCACTGTTTTTTCTCTGCTTCAATCAAGCCTGATGAGAAGCGACGGCTGCGTTTAGCCATAAACCACCAAGCGTAACCACAACCGATGACGTTTACGATGCCGAATAGAGTGGCAATAGAAGCATCGACTTCACGGCCTCCGGACATCAATGCTGAAATTGCAGAGTAAAGAGAAAAGCTTACAACCACTAAAATAACAGCCGCTTTTATCGCAATAACGATTGGCTCTAAGACCGCTTTTCCAAATGGGAATACAGATTTTGAGGGCTTGTTAATATAGTAGGAAGCGGCCAGTGACAATAAAGTTAACAGTAAGCTGACCAAAGAGTAAACACCGTCAAAAACGATGACAATTGATCCTACAAGCAAGCCAAGTACCATACCACCAGCAGCGAACCCAGATGCTAAAAGGGCTGAAATGGTTAGAATACGGTTTTCGTTTTTGCTTGTCCTGTCACACATAAAAGATGCCTTTAAATTTTAATACCTTACTATTCTTCTCGCATAAGGTAATTTAGGCAACCACTAAGTGAGCAGGTTCTAATCTAAAAAGTTGCGTTTTTGTTTATACTCTTATAAAACAATGACTTGCTGCATGATTTTGGTGCCAATAAAATTGGCGCTCACTGATAAAATGTTTAGAAGTCAAATAAATACTCGCTCAATTTATCCGCTAACCATGTCATTGCTGGGTGCTCAGTTTGACCGTTAGGTGAAAACATACAGTAGTCTTCTTGTGTCAATCCGTATGTATGCTTGATAACGGCGAGCTTTTGCTGGCGAAGGTAATGGCGGATTAATGGTTCTGGCAGTACACCCCAAGCGTCTTCTTCTAAGATGGTGTTAAGCATGTAGTCAAAACTCGAAAAGCCAATGTATCGAGTCGAGAAAGGCTGCAGTTCAGGGTTGTCTTTCTCATTTAGGTACACCATCAACGCTTGCATCTGGCTGCGCAGATCTTCGTCTGAGACTCGGCGCATCTTACTTAGGCGATGTTCTGCACTGCATACTGACATCATACGTATCTTGCCTAGCGGGTTATACACGATACGAGGATCGTCGACGCGCTCATAATCAACACCAAAGGCAAAATCCACTTGGTGGGTACTGACTAAGTTGGCTAAGTCGCCACTGGATGCCAAGATTAAGTTGAAGGTTGTGGAAGGGAAGCGGTTATTCAGTGTATGAGAAAGCTCCTGCCAGAGATCATCAGGTAAGGAGTCGTCACGTGCAACCCAAACTTCCGCGTTAAAACCTTCTGAGATTTGAGCACAGGTTTTTCTTATCCGCTGTGCGATGATAAGTAGGTGTTCGCAATCTTTGTAAATGGCTTTCCCAGCTTCAGAGAGAGTGAGCTGGTTGCCAGTTCGGGTAAACAACTCAACGTTGAGATCTTTCTCTAAAGCCTTAATCGACATACTGAGTTTGGTGCGATTACAATCGAGTTGCCTTGCTGCTTCAGAAACAGAACCACACTCAGCGATGGTGCAGAAGGCTTCTACTTGAGTTAAGTTCATGATTTGACACAACCAATAAATGAATTCAAATAATTTGGGTATTATGCAGATATGCTCCCAAAGCCGTGAAAGATTATCGAAAAAAACGCGAATCCGCCAGATAAGTCTATGGTCTTTTAACGGTTTTGCGGTAATCTATGTGGGTTACAAAAAGTGAACATGGAGGCCACGATGGCACAAGATTGGGACGGCTTAGCAAAAAACTGGGAATCAAATCCAGCAACAGAGCAATTTGCGCAGTCGGTGTTTGAGCAGTTACAACAGCTAACTCAGCTTGATGGCATTAAAGTACTAGATTTTGGATGCGGAACAGGGCAGTTAAGTCAACGATTGTCACCGATGGTTAAAGACATCGTAGCATTAGACGCATCGGAAGCCATGATTGAAGAACTCGATAAAAAAGAGCTTGCCAATGTAGAACCTGTCGTAGATGCATTGTCTCGCGGCTTGGTCGCTCAGCATCCAGCGTTTCGTGGACAGTTTGACCTAGTAGTTGCATCGTCAGTTTTAGCGTTTGTGGAAGACATAGACGCGTCATTAAAAATCTCGCATTCTTTACTTAACCACGGCGGTTACTTTGTTCATTTTGATTGGATTGCAGAATCTGAACAAGACGGTTTTACCCTGGCGAAGTCTGAACGCGCTTTGAAAGATGCAGGTTTTACTGAAGTTGAATCGCAACACGTTTTTGACATTACATCTGACGGTAAAACAATGCCGGTATTAATGGGGCTTGGTCGCCGTTAATACTGAATAAAGAACACCACATGATAAAAGCGAGCTACCTAGCTCGCTTTTTTCTTATCGGTTGAGGGTATGTACCCAAGTTAACCTCACTTGTTCTTCACCTATCGCTGCGGACGCAAGCAAAGTGGTTCTCTAACAATCAAGTGTTCTGAGGTTATTTTTGGGCGACTATCCTGCGGATCTCCTCCAACACTTCAGGATTGGCTATTGCGCCTAAATTTTCTACGCTCCGATTGTTAACGACTTGCTTAACGGCTAACTCAACCAGTTTTCCGGAACGGGTCTTAGGAATATCGCTTATTGCGTAAATCGCACTAGGTACATGTCTTGGAGAACATGCAGATTTTAGCTGTGCTTTGATGGAGGCGATCATCTCGTCGTTGAGCTCTATCCCTTTCATTAATTGGACAAACAGCCATATTTGTTCGTTGCGATCGACTTCTTTTCCTACTGCGATGGAATCTAGAATACCGTCTATACTGTTCACTTGCTGATAGATTTCGGCCGTGCCGATTCTTACGCCACCGGGATTCAACGTGGTATCACTTCGACCATAAAACACGTATCCACCAACGCTGGTTTGTTCAACATCGTCGCCGTGGTGCCAAATATTGTCGAACTTATCCCAATAAGCACGATGATATCTCTCCCCGGTGTCGTTCCAAAAGCCAGCGGGGAAGTTGGGCAATGAATTGGCACAAACCAACTCACCGCGCTCTCCGATTACGCTATTACCCTGCGGGTTAAAGACTCTGACATCGACCCCTAATCCCGCTGATTGGCACTCTCCTCGATAAACGGGAGAAATAGGGTTGCCTAACACAAAGCAGCCACAAATGTCTGTCCCGCCTGAGATCGATGCGAGGTGGACATCTTCTTTAATGTGCTGATAGACATAATCAAACTGTTCTGGATACAGAACTGAGCCCGTTGAGCAAATGGTTTTCAGACTTGGAAATGCATCACTTTTCGGCGGAGAAAAAGAAACTTTTTCCAATGCCTCTAGGTATTTCGCCGAAGTTCCAAACAGCGTCACTTCGGCTTGTTCAGCGAGGTCCCAAAGCACGTTATGAGCGGGATAAACAGGGCTACCATCAAAAATTACTAAACATGCGCCG
This sequence comes from Vibrio sp. D3, assembly GCF_043995865.1. NCBI lineage: Bacteria > Pseudomonadati > Pseudomonadota > Gammaproteobacteria > Vibrionales > Vibrionaceae > Vibrio > Vibrio sp. D3. The sequence continues at coordinate 1,774,810 of NZ_CP171886.1, forward strand.
CTCGCGAGTGAAGAAACGTGCCAGTTCCACATCATCCAGCCGCAGGTCGTGTAATAAAACACTCTGTCGTTAGGTTGGATGTCGCAATGCAGTTGGTGCTCTTTCAAATGGTTAAGCACTGTTCCGCCGACGGAATGAACGATGCATTTCGGTTTGCCTGTCGTGCCTGAAGAATAGAGTACAAATAGCGGATCGTTAAAATTAACACGAGTAAAAGTCAGCGCTTCGGGTGTGTATTGATTCAGGACGTTTTGCCAATCTTGAGTGCAGACGTCGCATTCAAAAATGTGTGGTTTCAGGTAGCTAATTTGGCAAACCTGTTTAAGACCATCAAGATGATCCGCAATATGCTGGTTTTTCTCAGACATATCGAAAGTTTTGCCATTGAATGTATAGCCATCACAAGTAAACAGGATTTTAGGTTTCACTTGACCAAAGCGCTCTAAAACGCTTTCAACGCCAAAATCAGGTGAGGTAGAAGTCCAGGTTGCCCCTAAACTGGTGGTTGCTAACATGGCTATCACCGTTTGAGGTAAGTGAGGCAAATAGCCAGCGACGACATCACCTTGCTTGATTCCACATTCTTTCAACCATTGCTGGACACTCGAAACTTCTTCACACAATTGTTTCCATGTGTAGGTTTGCTTTTCTTCACGTTCATTTTCAAACCAAATCGCGAGATCATCGGGTTGGTGACACGCGTAGGTTAGCAAGTTTTCGGCGTAGTTAATTTGTGCGCTTGGGAACCATTTTATGTCTCTATTTTCGACGGGTTGCTGCCAGCGACTTTCTGCTTGCTCCTTTACGGTCTCTCCTTGAGTACCAATGACGTCGCAGAATAACCAGACTTCTTGCCAAAATTTTTCCACATGATCGAGCGACCATTGATGCAGATCGGCGAAGTTTCCAATGGTATTTCCTTGTCGATTAATGTGTTCAATAAACTGTGTGATGTTGGCTTCTTCGATACGACTTTCGCTCGGTTGCCATACTTTGCTGCTCTCGCGCATAGGTCCCTCTATAACAAAGTGGTAACAGATTTTAGTTTGAGAGGAATACACGATAAAGTCAAACAAGCTAGATATTATATCGTGTCATAAAAATCATGCAGTTACGGTGCGTTGTAAACAATATGTTACATCGAATCGATACTGAGAAAATCGTGTAGGGATTGGAAGCTCTCAAGACTGAAGATAGGCTTAATGTAAAGGATTTGTTAATGGAGATGTGCCATGACTCAGTATCGTTCTAAACCCGTAAACCAGGAAGGCAGGGTTGAATGGAGCCGTGAAGAAGACGCCATTTGGCGAGATTTGGTAACACGACAAATGGGTGTGATCCAAAACAGAGCTTGTAAGGCTTATTTACACGGTTTAACGCTGCTTGATTTACCTCAAGACCGCGTTCCTCAATTGCCAGAAATTAATCGTGTCCTGATGGAGACAACAGGTTGGCAAGTGGAGCCCGTTCCCGCGCTTATTGATTTTGACCGTTTTTTTAATCTGCTCGGTAATAAGCGCTTTCCCGTCGCCACATTCTTGCGTACAAGAGATGAGTTCGATTATTTGCAAGAGCCGGATTTCTTCCATGAAATATTTGGTCATTGTGCGATGTTAACCAACCCAGATTTTGCTGCATTTACCGAGCATTATGGTCAACTAGGGCAAGCCGCTACACCAAAACAAAGAGCCTATCTTGCTCGTCTCTACTGGTTTACCGTAGAGTTTGGCTTGGTCAAAGAAGGGGACAAAACCAAAATTTACGGTGGTGGTATTCTCTCATCTCCTGGCGAAACCCTCTACGCATTAGAGAGTGATGTAGCAATTCGCGACCCATTTGAGTTACAAACTGTGCTGAGAACGCCTTATCGTATCGACATCATGCAACCGAAGTATTACGTGATTGATGACTTTTCTCAGCTCTTTAAAATCAGTCAGTTAAATTTATTGAAACAAGCCGATCTAGCGATTGAAGCTGGACTGCTTCCTCCACTTTTTGAACCAAAGGAACCTGCTCATGTTGAATGAACAAAAATGCGAAGCTTGTAGTATCGATGCCATTGCACTAAGCAAAGAAGAACAACAATCTCTGCTGCTGCAATTGTCTGATTGGCAGATCATTGAAAGAGAAGACATACCTCAACTAGAAAAGGTGTATAAATTTAAGAACTTCAAACAAGCATGGGCTTTCAGTAACAAAATCGCGGAACTGGCAGAAGATGAGTTCCACCATCCTTCTATTATGTTGGAGTGGGGTAAGGTCACCGTAACTTGGTGGAGTCACTCGATCAAAGGTCTGCATAAGAACGATTTTATCTGCGCATCAAAATGTGACGCGCTAGCATCGGCAGAGTAGGACATTACCTCATAAAAAAACGCCCGGCTTACGTCGGGCGTTTTGGTTCTAAATGACTTTTACATTACTTTATAGATTGATTCGGAAGACGGATGTCGTGCTAGATACCTCATTGCCAACAGCGATAAAATGACTACCATTACGGGTAAAGTAATTGATGGATTCTGGGCCTAAATCGCCTGCTTTTGGATTGTATGTGTCGTTGGTGCATTCGCCATCTTCCACTTGTGTACACACTGGCTGATTGTAATCACGACGGTTTACGTAATGTAGGAACTGCGCTTGTTTCGGATCGGTAATGTCATAAATCATAATACCGCCTTGGCGCTCTAAGCCGATGAACGCGTAATGACGACCGTTAATTTGTGCTACTTCAATCGCCTCTGGCTCAATGCCTTTATCATCACTTCGGTCATCGCCACTGTGATTGTTATCGTTGGTACTGTTGAAGTTTTTACCTTCATTCAGCAGCGCGATGGTCGCGAAATCGTCACCACTATCGAACACCAACTTGCCGTTTTCATCCCAAATCGAGAATGAACGTGCGCCAAATGCTTGAACCTTATCTTGTGCAGAAAGCGTTTGTGCCGGCTTAATCACTTTTAAACGCGCGAGTTGTTTGTTGTCTTTTAGTGCCTCTGCCAATGGGTGTTCTGCTGCTACTTTCAGCTTCTTACCGCGCACTTCATCAATATGGCTTAAACAGCTCCCTTGCTCAGATGTGTATTCATCTGTACCAAGGTAATCGTCTTCATCCCACATAAAGCCAGCTTTGTCGCACAGTTCTTGAGTGGTTTTGAATCCGTACTCACGCCCGTCGCCTTCATTTGCGGATACGATGTAAGTACTCCCATTCACTGAGTAGCTGTCGATGGTGTCAGGCATAAATAAGCCAACCAGTTGTGGGTAGCTTTTCAAGTTTCCAATAATTTTGTCTTTGTTAGATGCATCGAGTTTAGCGTCCGACCAAGACTTCTCACCTAAGCCAACAATTTTTTCTACCGATTTGCTCACTGGATTGACGATTGCCATGGCGTTATTTTCTTGTAGCGCGACATAGATTTTACCGTTATCTGCAAAAGTGAGGTATTCCGGCTCTAGATCTTGTGCGATGGTGGCGTTTGGCCCCGAAATACGCACATTCATTGGGAGATCTGCTTTTCGTGAACCATCAAACTCGTTAAAGCCAATTTGTGTCACTTCTGCTTGAGCAACGCCAAGGTTCAGATCGATCAAAGTGACGCTACCTTCAGGATCGACGCTGTAATCGCTGTTTGGTTCGCCCTCATTAGCGGTTGCGATATATCGGCCATCTTTCGAGAAGCCTACCATGTCTGGCAATGCGCCTGTTGGAAACGTCATGACTAATGACAAATCGTCGGAGCGGTACAAACCAACAATACCATTCGCTTGTTTATTACTGTTTTCAATCGCAACCGCGACCAAACCATTGAATACAGCGACACTGTTTGCAGCGCCAATTTCAACGCCAGCTGCTTCGCCAGCACTGTTGAGATCAATGAATGCGGTTTGCGTTGGTACGCCGTTGTCATCCATAGAAAGTACATCGACACGTTTTGCTTCAGCATTGACCACATAGAGCTTATCCGTACAGGCGTCATAACTGACGATTTCAGCTGCCGATGTGTCGAATGGGGCATCAGCAACGGATGTCCCGATAAACGTTAACCCTTGAATTGACGTTTCCCCAGCAACGGGCGCAGTGGTCGGTTTGCATTGTGTAGCGAATGAAGCCACGGTATCTTCGGGTTGTGATGAACACGCGATGGCAAGTGATGACAATGCGAGTGCACCGATTGCCTTTAAAGGGGTGATCATGATATCTCCTTATCAATCCGATACGTTGTCAATCAGCATGGGGTTTATGCTTCTGTCCATTTCCGCAATTGGAATGGTGGAACGCTGAATGACGTGTGATTTGGTAAGGCTCTGAATATATGTATGATTGATGACTCTTATATTGGCTTTTTATGAAACTAATGTGTCATCAAAATGATGAAGTAGGGATAGAGGAATAATGGAATTAAAATCGTTTTTAGATTTGTTGGCAGCTTCACCAGAGCAGGTCGAATTTGAAGCAACGATGGCGGTGATCGAAGAAAACTATACGTTTGAGCCAACCGCTTTTGTTAATGGTGAGACGCAAAACAACGCGGGTGAGAACAACGGTTCGTGTAAGATCTTCGCTTTCGGCTTGCTAAATAACCTAGACAAAGAAGCGACGCTAGCCTGCTTTGGCCGTTTTTATCGTGAAGATGTATTGCAGCATCCAGAGAATAGCGATCACCAGAATATTCGTAATTTTATGGTAACAGGGTGGGATGGTATTAAGTTTGAAGCACCCGCTTTAACCGCTAAATAAACACCAGTCAGAAAACGCAGAACAGTAAGCCAGTCGTATTATGCGACTGGCTTTTTTTCTAGACATTTTCGGCACAAACACAACTGGTTGGCGCTTGGCTTGGGTAAATCACGGGTTTCAATAGTAAAGCACCAACAGGTTTCTTTGCCTGCGGCGATATCACAATGGGCTTGAGTCCCGCACTCAGGACAATTGTGCGTTGAATCTTTCCCTGCGATTTGTTCGATAATCGTATCTCGTTGGAGATCGGTTTTGTCTTTCCATTGGATGATTTCATCCATCGTTCGGTGACAACCAGAGCATATTCCGGCGTTATTTTTACATGCTGCTCGACAAGGTGACTTCATTGCTTTCTCGTTCTCATTTTTTATGCCGCGTACTCTAGCACAAAGCGAGTCAAGGCCGCCAAAATAAACGTGAGTGCTATTTACTGGTGAGGAGGGGGCGGCAGTGATATTCTTGGACGAGTTACCTCAAATCTTTGTCACTTATGTTAGAAAAAGAAAACCTCATTAAACTCGCTAGAGTGCAAATGCCATATGGAAAATATGCAGGGCGAGTGTTAATCGACCTACCTGAAGAATACCTATTGTGGTTCGATAAAAAGGGCTGGCCAACTGGCGAGCTAGGGGATTTGCTCAAGCTGTGTTTAGCGCTCAAAATTGAAGGCTTAGATAGTGTCGTGAAGCCTTTGAAGCGTATGTAACTAGCCACAGAAACTCACACTTTTAATGAAAAGACTTATTATGAATTTTGATATCGATGCACTGAAACACCACCAATTGGTCGAAGATGGTAAATTAGAGGGATGTTACATTCATCAGCCAGCTCAAGGTAGCCAGCAAGATGACAAAGCTGTTTTGGCAGAGCGCCAAGCGTTGGAAAAGTTGGGATATAAGGTAATACAGGTTAAAGCTAAAGGCGGGACAACAACGTTTGCCGAGGCGATGCAAAAGCTTGCGAAGGAAACTGGTCACCTGCCTAAGGAGTAAGTGAGTGTAACCTGCCACAGCTTCCCTAGTTATCCCACGATACCATGTGTTTTCATCAAAAGAGCCAGACCGTTAGGCTGACTCTTTTTTGCTCCAAACCCGTTGAGAGCTTAAACATTGATCGTATCAATAAATTCCGTCAGTAGAGAAACCAGTTAGTTGCATAAATAACGAGAAGGACTAGAAGACCTAGAAGGAATGGGAAGGTTAGCATCATTGCGAACTTTTTCTTGAAGCTTGGTTTATCGAATACCACGCCTTCGGCCTCCCTTACTCTTTGCTCTTCATCAAAATGCCATTTAATAGCTAAGTAAGCTCCAATACCTAGTACAATAAGCTTAAAAGCTCCAGCAAAGTACGGAAAGAAGTTAGCCCAACTGTCGTTCATTATCCATCTCTCTCAAATTAAATATGGGCTTTACGGTAGCAGAATCCAAGGTTTATGTTTAGTGCTCTCCCAATGTCAGGCGCCCTGGCTAGCACAAGCCTACAGTTCTAGCTATCTGTCCACAACTCTCTTTGCAATATCCTTGGTTATTAATGATTTAATAGAAAAGGACGAGAACATTTATATCCAGAGGCGTGTCTGTATGGTTTGTAACGTCTTTGCCCCATTCCAATTTAGCTCGTTTGATCGCCTCTTTGCCTAATAGTTCCCATTTATAATGATCTTGCCGTGGTTCAAGGCCCATTTCATCCAATGTTACTGTTGCCAGCCCATCAACATGTGCAGTATAGGGTCTGAGTTTTGAGTGGATACAATCTTCTCGGATTAGCCACCATATCGTTCACGATGACCAACAGCCAAGGTCAGGTCACGCGTTTGTCTCACAGCCTAAAAGTGCAAGTGAGAACCGCGGTCACAGTAAAGAATTTGTTTTGTATCATATTGGGTTTGCCATCATGCCAAGATTTATGATGGAGAAAGAGTTAGCTCGAGGAGATTAAGTTCGCATCCTATTTGATGTACACGACTTGGAGAACCCGACTTATGCGGGTACTACTAATAGAAAGCTTCGATGCCGCTTCGAGTTGAGTTCTTGAAGAAAAAGGCCGGTGCGTTTGAATAGCATCGAACGCCACCTATTAAACTCAGTATTCCCAAAGCAAAGCCCACCGACAAGTGGGCTTTGTTCTCTTTCAATAACGAAAATAATAACTAGTAGCTCGCTTGAATGCTGACACCGCTATAGTTTGAGTAACCTTGAATCATGACGTGATAACGTCCACTTTGTGTCGCGCTGACCGTACATGTTTCATTGTTACCGTATTTGAAAGGTCGGCAGTCCCATGCGTTCAGTGCTGGTTTTGCACCAAAACGGAGATACAGGTCCGCATCACCGCTGCCACCATACATTTGTACGGTTAAGCGCTGCCCCGCTTCGACATCAACATAGTAATACGCGACTTGACCGGTTGAACCACTTACACCACTCACAGGTACACCCGAGGTTAACTTACCTTCTGGATCCGGTGTTGGATCTGGGCCACCACAGTCTTGGCCACAATCAGCATCCGTTAAGCTATAAAGTAGCTTGTTCACGCTGCCTCTTGTGTCCGTCACCTTTCCGCTTGTTGCGCGACTAACGATCAAGGCCTCTACTTGGCTTGGCGACAACGAACTGTTTTCTTGAAGATACAGTGCTGCTACACCCGCTACATGGGGCGTCGCCATCGATGTACCACTAATGGTTTTGTAACCACCGTCATACCACGCAGATTTGATTTGTGAGCCTGGCGCAAACACATCCACACAACTGCCCCAGTTTGAAAAACTCGAACGTGCATCCGTGCTGGTGGTCGAGCCGACAGTTACACCAGTAGCAACGCGCGCTGGAGAGTAGTTACACGCATCGGCATTGGAGTTACCTGCTGCAAGCATAAAGCTGACACCTGACTGAACCGCACTTTGCACCGCACTATCGAGAGCGACAGATTGACCGCCACCCAAACTCATATTGGCGACTGAAGGTCCGGAAGCATTCGCAGCCACCCAATCCACACCGGCGATAACACCAGACGTAGAACCCGAACCGCTACAGCTCAATACTCTCACACCGACAAGGTTGACGTTTTTCGCAACACCATACAAGCTGCCGCCAATGGTGCCCGCTACGTGTGTGCCGTGTCCATTACAGTCACTTGCATCTGCATCGTTGTCGACAAAGTCATACCCTGAAACCGAGCGACCACCGAACTCAACATGCGCGTTATTCACACCAGTATCGATAACATAAGCCGTTACACCAGTTCCATCAAAGTTGGCACTGTAGTTGTTATCGAGTGGCAAGTTTCGTTGGTCGATTCGGTCTAGTCCCCAAATGGCATTGGTTTGATTTGCGTCTGCCGAGACTATTGGGTCAAGCGATAGGATTCTGTCTTGCTCAATGTAGTCCACACGAGGATCAGAACGCAGATCTTTTAGTTGCTCAGGACTCAAGTTAGCGACAAATCCACTGATCGAGTGGTCAAAAACCGACTCCACTTGTATCGAATATAAACCGGACATGCGGTCTACAGACTGTTGCGTGAATTGCTCGAATTCCGGTGAGCTGCTCGCCATCATTTGCGGTTGTTGAAATACCACTATATATCGATCTGCAATGGCGATGTCGTCCGGTGCAAGCATCAAAGTGGCAGGCAATGTGTCGGGAGCTTGTTGTAACTCTGCACTGTCCGCAATCTCATTGGGTTGCGAAAAAGCGAGAGAAGAATGAAAACAGAGCGCGGAGGTGATACAACAACTTAGTAGTTTCTTTAACATAAAATGTTCCTTGAAATCATAGTCTTGTTGATTTTACCTAGTACCAAACTGTCAACACGAAAACACAGACAATCAGCGTAGTACGCTCAATACGTGCTGCAGTGACGTTACACAAATCAAACTAGACAATGAGCAACAATATGCATAATTGATAATAATTCACATACTCAGAAACATGATCAATAACCAAGCTTTATTGAAATTGAAATGCAAAGATTCATTTAGATTTAGAGCAAAATCCCTAAAATAGAATAATTCTACACACCTGGCTTATTGCCTGTTATATGCACTATTCTTACCGATAATTTACGCAATAAAAACCTAACTATCCTTTCATTGGTCATGACTCAAATTGGTTGATAGATGTTAATATAGCCACCTGGTTTCTGATGTTTTTTAACTCATGGCTACTATCCAAGTTCAATGTCGTTTCTGTAATAAAACAGAGCCCGTCCGTGAACATGGAAAAGGGCATTCTGGCTTTCCTCGTTTCAGGCATATCGAGTGTCGAAAGAGCTTTCAACTCGATTAAGTTTACGAAGTCCGCAAGCCAGATGTAAAAGAAAAAATTGTCGATATGTCAATGAATAGCTCTGGAGTTAGGGAAACAGCACAAGTGTTGAATGTCGGATACAACACGGTATTGAGCACTTTAAAAAATCTCGCCAAGGTAAGTAACCTCAATCCCTTTCGATAGAGCAAATATAAGACTAATTTGTAAACTTGAAAGGCTAGCTGCATTGGTTGAGGAATATGAGGAAAAACACTTCCCCATTTAAGAACTGCAACACACCTTTGCCCCATTCCTTTTCAGCGCAGATATAGTTAATATTTTGGAAAAAGGATATTGGCCAAGTTTTAGTAATACGAAATGAGTCCAATGTATACGACCGAATATAGGGTGCCTGAACTGTATTTTGAAAGCGTTCAACAGCTAATCGAGAAAAATAAAAGAAGTGGCATAGTGATGTGAATTGGCCGTACGAGTACTCATGTGAGTAATCTCTACCAAAGAAAGCGTAAGGCAATAACGCCTGATAATGTCAAGGATTCCAGTTAGAGCCCTTTTTTGCTTTATAAAGCATAAAAATGTACATACGGTACAGTCAGGTTGATATGAGTTCAACCTGACATATCTCAAAACAGGCTACAACTGCGTGACAAACGAACCACTTGGCGTGACTGGCAAGTATTTAGCGTAGAAGTCTAAGTAGGCTTGCTTTGGATCGAGGTCTTTAAACTGTTCTGGGTACATTGCTTTAGCGTAGAACTGCAGCATCGCGCCATCGAGAATAGTACGACAAGCGCCGTGGTAAGCCGCATACATGCGGTTGTTCTTAACCGCGGCAATAGATGACCAGCCAATGCGCTGTTTAAATCCAGCTAAACGCTGTTTTGCAAGTTCTTCATCGACGCCTTGACCCATCACCATTGCATCATCAGAGCTGCCTGATTCATAACCTGTCATGACAATTACATCAGGGTTAGCAACGATAATTTGTTCTGGGTTGAGTTTTCCCCACCATTCAACAAACGGCGCTGAAATATTGTCTCCACCCGCCATGGTAGCAATCGCACCCCACATATTTTTGCCGAAGGTATACCCGACTTCATTCACGCCAGCAGCACCATACTCTGTATATACTTTGGGTTTTTCCAGGTTGGCAGACTCAAGTCGCTGAGTGATCATTTCTAGGTTTTGTTTGTATTCATTGGCGATTTTTTCTGCACGCTCTTCTTGACCAGTGATCACGCCAATCAACTGTGTACTTTTCAGGTGGCGCTCCAAAGTTTGTGCGTTGTAATCGACGACAACCACAGAAATTCCCGCGTCTTCGATACGTTCGATTTCTGAGCCAAGGCCTTTGTATTGCCAGTCAGCGAGCATCAGGACGTCTGGGTTTAGACTAATGACTTTTTCCGCAGAAAACGTATTGGTATCGACGCGACCAATTTCAGGAATTTTGTCGAGAGAAGGACGGTGTTTAACGTAGAGCTCCCAGTTTGCAGAGCGTGCTTGCCAAATGTACTTAGACATCCCAACCACGTTGTCATACGCGGCTTCTGTACCAATGGCCATATAGTCTTCTGGATAGAAACCGACAACCGCGCGCTTGGCTGGTGCGTCGAAGGTAACTTCTCGACCCAGTACATCGGTAACGGTGGTGATGTCTGCAAATGCCGAGGCACTGACAGTAAGTGCAGCAAAACTGAGTAGTGATTTATACATGGTAACTTAGACTCTTTTCTATATGCCAGTGTCCACTGGATCCCTTATCTTGGTTGCCGATAATAAGCTTTTTATTAATCTTTATGCAAATTATTATCATTTTTGTTAGTATACATTCTCAATTTAATGCTCGGCGCGGTTTGTGTTGAACAAGCGGCGACGCAGTAGAAAAAGAAAATCCATCTTTTAGGAAATCAGGTAGCGTTAGATGCAGTCCGAAGCAGTGTTACAAGCCATTGAAAACCAGAGAAAGTATGAGCGGAAACGCTTTGTTGTACTGAGTGTTTTTTGTCTTATTTTGGTCATCTCTTTTGTGCTCGATATCATGACAGGGCCATCAATGTTGGATGCAAGTCGGGTTCTGTATGCGATTTTAGAATTTATCGGCTTACCATTTCAGGTTGATGCCTCCACACAAGTCATTGTGACCAACTTGCGTTTGCCGATTGCACTTATGGCGATTGTTGTCGGTGGTTCGCTCGGAGTTGGTGGCGCTGAGATGCAGACGTTGTTAAACAACTCGATGGCAAGTCCTTACACGCTAGGTATGGCTGCGGCTGCGGGGTTTGGTGCTGCAATTACGCTTTATTTCGGTTCATTGGGCTTAGATAGTAATTACGCTGTCCCGCTCGGTGCGTTCATCTGCTGCATGCTTTCTGCATGTTTTCTTTTCGCGTTGGCCTCAATGCGCCATATCAGCTCAGGTCAGTTAATACTAGCGGGTATTGCATTATTATTTCTTTTTCAGTCGCTATTGTCGTTGGTACAGTTTGTCTCGTCCCCAGAATTAAGTCAGCAAATCCTATTTTGGCTGTTTGGTAGCTTGTCGAAAGCCACGTGGGGGAACTTGTTGATCACCTCCTTGGTTGTGGTGGCTGGTGTTGCTTTGTTACTCAAAGATTCTTGGAAATTAACTGCCCTGCGTTTAGGTGAAGAGCGAGCAAAAAGTGTCGGTGTTAATGTCGCTAAGCTGCGCTTGAAAACACTGTTTATCGTTGCCTTGATGACAGCAACGGTGACCAGTTTTGTTGGCATCATTGGATTTGTTGGTATTGTCGCGCCTAACATTGCCAAAATGTTGGTTGGCGAAGACCAGCGATTCTTTTTACCTCTTTCATTCCTAATAGGCGCGTTTCTTCTTTCGACTGCGTCTGTTCTTTCAAAAGTGATCGTGCCCGGTGCGTTGTTCCCAATCGGAATAGTGACTGCGATTATTGGCGTACCGTTCTTCTTTTGGCTGATTATCGCGAAGCGAGGGTAACGATGCTGACAGCTAAGCAAATTAACATTCAAATTGGATCATTAAGTCTGGCTAAAAATATCGACTTTGAACTCAATCCGGGTCAAGTAACTGCAATTCTAGGGCCAAACGGAACAGGCAAAAGTACGCTGCTTAAAGCGTTGTTTGGTGACATCAAGTTAGAGTCCGGTGAGGTCAATTATGGTGATGAATCGCTAACGCATAATTCGCTCTCACAGTGGCGAAGCCAGTTTGGTTATATGCCACAAGACATCAATTTAGACGTGAATCTAACAGCGATTGAAGTTGTGTTGCTTGGACAGTTAGACGCGCTGAGCTTGAGAGTGGGCAATGACACGCTGCATAGAGCTCTGGGAATATTAGACCAGATTGGACTTTCGCATTTGGCAAACAACGATGTGAGCAAACTCAGTGGTGGTCAACGGCAAATGATTCTCTTCGCACAGGCGTTAATGCGTGAGCCTAAAATCATGATGTTGGATGAGCCAGTCAGTGCGCTAGATCTTCACTATCAACACGTACTGCTTGAACATTTGGTAAGCCAGACTCGAGAACGAGAGTATGTCACGATCATGGTGTTACACGACCTTAATTTGGCTGCGCAATATGCAGATAACTTGTTGGTACTGAAAAACGGACACCTGGTGGCAAGTGGCCACCCGAAAGCGATCTTAACGTCCGATCTTGTACAGAGCATTTATGACGTTCAGGCTCAAGTGATTAAAGATGAACACGGCGTGCCATTTGTCCGTACTACGCGAGCGTATTAAATCTGGTGAAGTGAAACTGTTGTAAAAAGCCCTCTCATCAACTGAAAATAGAGGGCGGTATACGGTTAAGTGACTAGCTCAAAAGTGCCTAGAACTTTTCTTCGTTTGAGACGGTGACTGTGAAGTCCCAGCGATTATCGAAAAAGCTTCTAACCAGTTCAATATTGGTTAAAATGGGCGTTATTGATCAAATCAGGTAAGGGATATAGTCCTCCTACCTAACTTACCTGTCAGTTTCTAGCAGGTATACCTAGCCCTAAGATTTTGTTCATTGCCGTCTCAGAGAGTGAACGGTCGTGATAGCCAGAGTTACTTTTCCACTGAGCTAGTGTATTGTTTTTTAATTGCCTCAACAGCTTCATTCCTAGGGTGTCAACCGCTTAGTTTTTGGGGCTTGAACAGTTGCAAAATTTGCAACTGTTGAAAAGGTAATCAAAGATGCTGATTTGTTGCTGAATAAGAAACAAACCCCGACTGACACCAATTGTCCAACAGCCTGTTGGACAAATTAGTCAAAATCAAAAATGCCCCAAACAGTGTTACGTCAGTTGTTGAACACTAAAATGGTTTCTATTAGTTTCCCTCAATTTATCTAATAACAACTAATTCCAAGAACAAATTTTTGTCCCAATAGTATCCTTATGTGTCCTTTAAGCCACTTTTGAGCGTCTATCCTATTGCATAAAATGACTCCATTACAGCAAAACACAGCAATACTGGAGCACAATTATGAAAATCACACAAATTCGCAATGCAACACAAGTCATCGATTATGCAGGTAAAACATTCCTTATTGACCCAATGTTAGCGCCAAAAGGCACTTACCCTGGATTTGAAGGAACAGCAAGTTCACACTTACGCAATCCAACAGTTGAATTGCCTCTGCCTCTTGAAAGCATCATCAATGTGGACGCTGTTCTTCTAACTCATACTCACCCAGACCACTGGGATGAAACAGCGGTGAATGCGATACCTAAAGATAAATTGATTTTTGTACAGCACGAAGGTGATGAAACTATTCTTCTATCACAAGGTTTTACCAACGTTAAAATCTTCTCTGAAGAGACTGAATATCACGGTATTTCATTTACACGTACAGTCTGCCAGCATGGCTCTGATGCAGCATTCCAACATGATCAAATGGCTGAAATTTTGGGTGAAGTGACAGGCGTGATTTTTTCCCATGCCGATGAAGAAAAGTTATATGTGGTTGGTGATACGATTTGGATTCCAAGTGTAGAAGAAACCATGAAAAAAGAACAACCAGGTGTCGTTATTCTCAATACAGGTTGGGCGCATGTACTGGGCTTTGGTCCTATTATTATGGGTAAAGAAGATGTACTAAAAACACACCAAGTGCTACCTAAAGCGAAAATCGTTGCGACTCATATGGGGGCGGTTAACCATGTATTGGTGACTACTCAAGAAATGCGCGAATACGCAGCTGCAAATATGATTAGCGATTTTGTGTTTGTTCCAGAAGATGGTGAAACAGTGATAATCTAGTTTTGATGTCATAAAGCAAACCTATGGCCTGCGTTTATGAACCGCACAGAGTAGTGTACTAACATTGCTCTGTGCATTTTACTTTGGAAACGAACTATGTATCTCAATGAAAACCATAAAATTCCTTCCGTTGCTGTTGTTGTTTTCAATCGCTTTAGCCCGTTTCATATTTCTGTCCCTAGCATTGTGTTTGGAAGAGATACCCTTAATGAAGCTTTTTTCGAGCTTAAATTTGTCGCTGGAGAGGAAGGACCGATTTTATCTGATATCGGTATGGAAATTCATACCGAGGCGCAGCTTGATTTCCTAGAGTATTGCGACATCATCGTTGTACCTTATTGGAGAACAATTGACGAGCGCCCTAATGAAAAGTTGCTCAATGCTCTCTGTCGTGCTCATGCCCGAGGCGCATTGGTTGTCGGTTTATGTCTTGGTGGTTATGTTCTCGCTTATGCTGGCTTATTAGCGGGGAAACGAGCTGCGACACATTGGGAATTAGAACAGGATTTTAGTCAACGCTTTCCAGAAGTTTCGCTCGATACGAATGCCTTATATGTTGAAGATAGCGGGGTGATAACCTCAGCAGGTACTGCCGCAGGTATCGATTGCTGTCTGTATGTTTTCCGAAAATACTACAGCAGTACGATTGCGAACCGAGTAGCAAGAAGAATGGTTGTGCCTCCATACAGAGATGGTGGGCAAGCTCAGTTTATCGATCAACCTATACCTGTGACGACATCTGATTCACGTATCAATGCATTAATGGACAATATCAGGCGTGATATCAATCAAAAATATTCACTGGATGAGCTAGCAGATTCAGTGATGATGTCCCGCCGAACTTTTACGAGAAAATTTAATAGAGCTACAGGTATGTCATTTGGAGAATGGCTGACAGCTGAGCGACTAAACTTGGCTCAGGATCTACTTGAATCTACAGATTTGTCTATTGAACAGATTGTTGCAAAAACAGGGTTTAGCTCAGTTCTCATTTTCAGAGATAAATTTAAAGAGCGTTATGAGGTAACCCCTAACCGATGGAGGAAAACGTTCCACCAACAGCCTTAGACAAATATTCAGCGTTCCAACTAAGGTTTGCCATACATTTCCTCATGTCAATTCCGATTATTAGGGAGGTTAGCGTAGCTCATTAATGTCCAACGGCTTGCTGACGGGGTAGATCATCGTAACGCAGAACTGCCCCTTTATGCGTTAGACCTTTTACTCATTCATACTCTATTAATATGAGTTTACCCTAGCAAAAGTTATCCACTTTCTAATACAACATGCTATTAATCATCACGATATATAACGAAGGAGGAGGGTAAATTCGATCTATCAGTACGCATACTGTTCTGATCCAGTTAAGATGGATATGCATTATACGACATATTAATTTTCAAAGTTAACCTTTCCCCTGTCTTGAGCTGACCCAGTACCAGCTCCTTGGCAATGGAGACTGCTTTTTGACCTGAAGGACTGGTTAAGCTTAACCGCTTCTTTGCGAAACTTTCAGTATACGCTGGGTTACGACGTTTAGTCATAAATCACCGCTCAATGAAACTCTAGAGCTAAACTTAGTAAGATGTCTATTAAACGTGGGGTACTCGGTTCAATAACGCTACCTCGATGCTAAAAACTTTTTATATCTAAAAAGAGCACAAAAAAGAGAAAAACCTAGAATTGCTCCTAAAGTATTAAAAAGTACATCATTTAGGTCAGAAGTTCTTCCAGAACCTACTGCAAATTGCATAACCTCTATTAGTGTACTTAATATGCCCGATACTATAATCGACGGAAAGCACCTTATGCCGGCAAGTCTTAGAAGCATTCCACAGGGCAAGAACAATAATGTGTTCAGGCAAGCGTCAATGACGTCTGCACGATTTGTAACATCTAATAACGTAAAGTTAATAGCGCTACCACCACCAGAAGGTGTACCAAATGTTAAGGTAATTAATGCTGTGGTCCATATTAAAAAGAGAAGTAAAGTGATCAGGTTTTTGATTTCTTTAGTATATTCAACCCAAACACAAGAAATAATCAATAGTGTCCATATTAGAGTAATTAGATAGAATAAATTCAAAGCTTTACCTTATTAATTATACAAAATCTATTTTTCTAAGAATGAACTGCTTATAAATACACGAGAACAACTGATTGACATAGATAGCCCTAAATACAATTAAAAATATGCTCTTTGGACGGCAATTTATCGTACCACCACCGATTTAACGGTGGTGGTTAAAAATTGTTACGGGTATTGTTCAAAAATTACTTTGCCGATCTCTGCGATTACCTGATCACGTTCTTTCATCGTAGTGTTACTTTTTCGAACATACATGGTAATAATCAACGGTTCATGATCCTTAGACCAAGCCATTGATATAATTCCTCTTACGCCGTAGTCACTTGCCCCAGAACGGTCTGCGATGGCCCAACCTTGTGGCAGAGAGGCTCTTAACAAGTCGTTTGCCACTTTATTGCCTTTCATCCATTGTTTAAGTTGAAGCTTAGACTCTTCGGATAATACATTCTCTAATAGAAGCTTGTTAAGACTGGATGCCATTGCATTCGTTGTCGTCGTATCTCGAATATCGTATTCGATATTTTTAGTCAACTCGGGCTCGTATCGGTCTGATCTAAGTACATCGTCTCCTATTGAGCGCATAAACTTCGTCAGCCCTTCGGGACCGCCACCCGCAGATATTGTATAGTTAGCTGCAGTATTGTCGCTATATGTTAAAGAAGCTTTACATGCTTTTCGTAAGGTTAGTTTTTTACCTACGTAATCTTCTGTTACAGGAGAGTACGTTACAATATCGCTTTTCTTGAGATAGATGGAGTCATCTAATGAGATCTTATTTTTATCGACTTTAGATAAGATATTTGCACATGCTAATGCTTTTATAGTGCTATTAAAATGAAAACGTTTATCACCATTTACAGAATTAATGTTACCTGATTCCGTATCTAAAACAGTTACTCCAATACTCCAACCTTTATCTTCAAAATATTGAACTCTTTGCTCTAAATCTGAAGCATAGGCACCGAATGAGAGCAAAAAACTAGTAGAAATAAATAATTTTGAAGATAACGATTTATTTTTAGATACGATATGTTTTTTCATTTCTAACCCTTAAAAATTAATATGGTGGTTGAATTTCTATAAAGTTTGGTGGTTTTATGATCCACTCTGAAATACTTGATTACCAAAGTATTTGTTAACAACTTTTTTGTAGATCACTAAGGATATAATGTTTGTTTATGAGTATAGGAACTTAAAAATACCTATAGGTTTATCAGTTTCTCTTGAATTGAGATAAAAACGGGCTTTCAATTGATTTAATTAGATCTTGCTAATTCCGACCTCCTTGCCTTAATTGGTCTTGCAACGTTATCAGTGATGGTACTGAGAGCAGCTGTTTCACTTTAAGTACGCTAGTTATATTCCTGATTGTTTGTTCAAACTTTATCTACCCTGATACGCTTATTGTTCTAGTCCTGCCTAAAGAATATGGTAAGCCGCTTTCACGCATTCCTGACTTGGTTAGTTTTAATTGGCACGAATCACGATACCCGCATCTTGGCTTGGAATGTAAACCACAGAAGCACCAAATCCAGCGGTCGAGCCTGTACTGCTGACCCATACCTCGTTCGCCGGTGGTGTCGGCGGCGTGTTTATTTGGGTGGGTTTCCCGTCGAATTGCCTTCCACAAGAGCTTTAAGTTTTCAGGGATGAGGGTACATCTCCCACGCTAGTCGCGTTAATGGTAGGCGCAAACAACATAGCTAGAGTTACTGCATTGATGGTTAATATTCTCACACACATTGAAGTGAACCTGTTCATTTATAACTATTACTTATTGGTTTTTATTACGTATCACTCTAAAAACACAACAATCGTAAGGATAGACGTATCAGAGAACAATATGTTAAAACTGAACTCAGCCATAAGTTTAACTAAGATCTAATTATGAATATCACACATCTTCCGTTGAATGCACTAAGGGCATTTCTTATCTCTGCTAAGCATTTGAACTTCACTAAAGCCGCTATCGAGCTCTGTGTCACGCAGGCGGCGATCAGTCAACAGGTTAAGATGTTGGAGCAGCAACTGGGGGGAGCGCTGTTTTATCGTCTTCCGCGAGGGTTAGCGCTGACCGATGAAGGAATGATGTTATTGCCGGTGGTTAGAAATGCGTTTGACAGTATGATCGATACGTTAGAGATGCTTGAACAAGGAATTCACCGAGAAGTGGTCTGTGTTGGTGCTGTGGGCACTTTTGCTCTGAACTGGTTGCTCCCAAGAATCAAAGACTTCAATGAACGTTTTCCCTATATCGATGTCAGAATCTCGACCAACAACAATGTGGCGGCTCCTGTGTCCGAAGGGCTGGACTTCTTTATTCGTTATGGCAAAGGCAGATGGCATGCGACCGAAGCAGAACATTTGTTTCAAGCCCCCTTAACCGTACTTTGCAATAAAACGGTCGGCCACCACTTAGAGAAACCGCAGGATATTCTGGGGTACACTTTGCTGCGTTCATACAACCCTGAGGAGTGGGCGTTGTGGTTTCAAAAAGCCCATATACCGCTACCTAAGTCCAGGCTCAACAGTATCACCTTTGACTCATCCATTTCGATGATTGAAGCCGCAGTTCAGGGATTCGGAATTGCATTAGCGCCTCCCGTTATGTTTGAAAAGACACTAATGGAAGAAAAGCTTATCCAGCCCTTCGATATCTTTCTCGACAGCGGCTCCTACTGGCTGACAAAACGACAAAGTCAAACTGAGACCAAAGCGCAAACGCTATTCAAGCAGTGGATCTTGGAGTATTGTTGATAGTGCACGGGTATTAATCTGAAACGTCCAGCTGTCATAGTCCTCTAAGTAGAGGACATCGATGTCCGCCACCTCTGTGGGGTAAATCGATAGTTAGCCGCCAGACGATCACTATCCCACGCATCTGTTAAGGTGTAGTGGCCACACAACCGCATTGATTACATGCTTAAAGCTGATGTATTTGTCGTCATGCCCGTAAGTTCCCATACCAAGCTGCTGCAACAGTTGTAGTCGATAGCCAGACTTTATGTTTACCAATAACACCTAAGAGGAGGTCAACATGAGAAAGTTATCTTCAGGAAAATGTAGCGGGATAAAAAGACCACTCAAGTTGGAAGAGATTTGGCGAATCAGAACTAGGCTAGAGCTTGAAAGTAACCTAATACAGCTTGCACTATTGAACTTAGCCATTGATAGCGAGTTGAGGGCGAGTGATCTACGAAAGATGCACGTATATGATGTTTCTTCGGCAGGAGTGATCTATGAGAGGGTTCAATACATCCTGCAAAAAACAGGTACCGATGTACACTATGAGATTACTCCGAGAACGCAGCAGAGTATTAGTCGGTGAGTTTACTCAGCACATCTACAGGCAAGTAGTTTTCTATTTCCAAGCTGTCGCCGTAAAGGCCAAGTCATCAGTTATTCGTTTTATCGTACGATTATCAGGAACTGGGCTGTAAAGTTGAGGCTGAATGCGGGCTATTATGGTATTCATTCCATGCTTCGTATTAGAGCTATTCTGAACTATGCCAGAATGAAAAACATAAGGGTACAGATCCTACTTGGACACTTAAAGCTAGATAGCACTGAAACGGATTGCTAGTTTCATACTTCAGAGAAGCCTGTGCTCCTACGACTGACGAAAACAAACACTCAATACCTGTTAACTCATAGAAAAATAAGGAGGAAGATTTGAGGTGCAAATTTATATAGATGATTCATCAGAACCTATTTATTATCAATAGCTCTAGTTTTGATTTTAGAGTTTGTTGTCACACAAACCCTAATTACCTCGAATCCCAGTCGTCCGCTTTTTGCACAATAAAATTAACTATTTGTGCAAACTCTTTTCCTTTATGTGTTAAGCCATAGTTTACGGCCACTGGTATAGTATCTTCTTGCCTACGCCATACAAAGCCATACTGTTGAAGCAGCTTCAAACGTTCTGTGAGCACTTTACTTGAAACCAACGCTAACTGTTTGCGAATTTGTCCAAAACGCATTTCATCACTTTGACCCAAAAGCCAAACGATATGAGCTGTCCACTTCGTGGATATCAAAGTTAAATACTTATCCACGCTACAGTAGTCATCGGGCTGTACTTGATGATTCACTACCTTTTTTGTCACTTTCATAATAATCCATACTGCTCTTATGCATTAGTGATCAGTCTAATGTTCAAGTTTACCACAAACCATTAGTTACCTTTGTGTAACTAGTTACTTTTTAGTAGCTAATTTTAATTAGTAACCAAGTTCATTATTGTTATCAAATCAACAACGCACCAATTGGGTTTACATTGGCGCAGTAATAATCAAGGACTAATTATGCGATTTATTTTACTTTTTCTCCCTATTTTCTCATTTGGCCTACAAGCTGCGGAATATATCAAGCCTCAAACACCTGGAGAGCTTCACGCTCTTTTTGGACAGTATTTTGCCCAGCACGATTTAGAAGGTTTGAGCACTCTCTTTGATAAAGATGCAGTACTCGTCCTCGATAAAGAGGGCAATCAAGCTAAAGGTCATGACGAAATAAAAGAGGTATTAAAAACATTCATGCAAGGTGATGTGGAAATGGTGACAAAAAGTGTATCTATCCACATTAATAATGACGTTGCCATGATTCGCTCGGAGTGGGAGATATCAAATACTATGACAGGAACAGCTCTTGAAGTTATGCGCTATGTGGATGGTGGCTGGGTTTACATTATAGATAACCCCAACGGATTTTAGTTTAGAAATTAGGCGAATTTAAACAAATAAAATAGGTAACAACTTATGAAAGCAGTGCAATTAAAAGCATTTGGTGGCATCGAAAACCTAGTTACTAGTGAAGTAGAAAAACCAACCATTACTTCAACACAAATTCTAATTAAGGTGGCATTTAGTGGCATAAACTACGCTGACACGTACATCCGAAAAGGTGCTTTCCCAGGGCTCCCTACTCCACCATTTACTCTAGGAATGGAAGGCTCTGGCATTGTAGAGTTGGTAGGCAACGACGTTAAAAACTTTCAAGTTGGTGAGCTGGTTGCCTTTGCTGGAAACCAAACATACGCTGAATATGTGATCATCGATACACAAAGCACACAATCTTGGGAAGTGGCTGTCCCAGTAACACTTCAAAAAGATATTGCTAGTAGTATTGCTATGTCCGCTCGAACAGCAATGTTGTTAACATACAGAGTGAATCATGCTCAAAATAAAATTGCGTTGGTACATGGTGCAGCAGGCAGTGTCGGTAGTGTATTGGTACAACTTCTAAAAAAACAAGGTTATACGGTTATTGGCTTAATAGGTTCTGATGATAAATATAGTTTCGTGAAGGAATTGAGCACGGATATCGTACTCAATTATAAAAATCCTGGGCTTAATAAAACCATTTTTCAACAATTTCCTGAAGGGTTAGATCTGATCTTTAATGCCACTGGCGGAGATACGATTGCAAGAGATATCGAGTTACTGGCTGAAAACGGCCACATCATTTGGTACGGTTTTGCCCAAAGTAGTCAAGCGCCTCAGCTCGAATCAGCTATCACTAATGCATTCATGAAATCGATAAAGTTTGAAGTATTTAATGGTGGCTCGGTTTGTAGGCAAGACAACATTCGAGCAATTAAAGAGGTTGAGGAGCTGATACAAAACAATGAATTAAAGATCCATATTCATAGTCATTACCCACTTGATTGTGCATTTTTAGCTCATGAAGAGCTTGAACAAGGTCAAACCCAAGGCAAACTATTACTTCAAGTGGAATGAAAATCGTAAGACATGGCTCAGTAATGACTGAGCCTATTTTCAAGTCACTTCCTATTTCGAATCGAATTAGCAAATGCACTTGTGATCTTTTACTAATGAGAGAGTTTTACTGCTATATCTCACTTTTTCCAGAGCCGTCACAGTAGGCACTTTCTAACGAGATAGTGTGAATACTCAGTGGCAGAACATTTCATTGACACCATAAATGTCATTGTAGGTGGGGGATCCGCTGCCTAAATGTGTGAACGCTTTTGGTTCACAATACAACTCTAACTCCAAAAATCCTGTCTCGGAGCCAATTCAGTAATGGAAGTTGAGGTTTTACTCCATTCTACTTAAACGCTGAAGTTCTAATATCGTATATGGAAATTACCATAAACTTTCTTCCTGAATGATATTTGAAGGTTTACGGATGCTTTCGCTATCCTTTTCAAAGACTAGAAAGAACAGAGTCATTTTACTTTCTTCAGAACGATATGTGTTGGACAACTTCATCCTAATAGACGTATAGAACTTGATGCCTTTTTCAATATTCTTAATTTTAAGAGTTGAAAGGTTAAAAGATTCAGAACCCATCCACCTAGGAGCTTTGAGAGCATTTTTTGAGGTTTTTATGAATAATTTCAATGCAATAGTCAGTCAGGTGACATAAGTAGGCAAGCCCTTTAACGTCAAAGCACTCCCCGATAAGAAGACCATGTTCGATAATCTTGCTACGGGTAGAATCTAAACCATCTACAACGATGTTACATTTCCAATATCCTTCGATTGCGCCCGTCTATCTAGACTCGGTCATATTGGTTTCTGCTTGATAACTCAATTCCAACATGGTTTGTTCTGAGTCAAAGGACAGGTAGTAGTGCGATTGTCCTTTAGTTTCGCTACATACCTAATCGGTTCTGATAAAAATCCAGAGTGATCTCTGGATTTTTTTATCAGTAGGCGGTGTGCCGCAATTCTCACTATTAACGCTCACCTTGGACTTCAAAATCATCATGAACCAATCGGGCATGTCCGTCACTCTCAACAACCCAGTGCTCTCGATGCACAACACCAAAGGCATTATTCATTGTCCATTTCGAAGAAAGAATATAACCATCGTCACCACACGGCTCCCATTTGACATCGGTATAGATTATGTCTCTGAACCCCTTATCCATAATATCTTGCCAGAATGCTTGAATGGCATCCTTACCTTCAAAAGTACCAAATGGTCGGGCATGCATTGTGCAGGCTTGAGTATATTGATCTGCACATCCTTTAGCATCCTGTGTATTGAATGCCTTTTTCCAATCCTCAATGCCCTTCTTGCAAGCAGCTAATACATCACGTTCTAACATCACAATCTCCTCAATTAATATCGTAGCGTTTCGAGTTTTAGGTTAAACATATCAATTACCAAGAAAAACAGAGATAATTGAAATTACTGTTTAATTAAAGAGAACAATAAATGAATAGACTAAAGCAGATGTCTATCTTTGCCCACATTGTTGAAGAAGGTTCAGTTTCAGCTGCTGCGCTCAAGCTCGACCTTTCCAAATCAGTGGTAAGTCAACACTTGAAAATCCTTGAACAAGAGCTAGGTTTGACGCTAATAAAAAGGACTACAAGAAGGCAGGCGCTAACTGCAACAGGAGAAGTCTTCTATCAAAACTGTAAAGAGATCAATTCCATTGCCAATTCAGCGTGGGAACAGGCTCAGGAATCTCAGGTTGAACCAAAGGGGCGCATACGTATAACTGCTCCAAATGCACTCATGGAGATACTAGTTACACCTGTGGTAGCAGAATTAATGAGGCGGTATCCGAAGCTTAAACCTGAGCTTATCAGTGATGATCAAGCCTTAAATCTTATGAAGCACGATGTGGATCTGGCAATTAGAGTCGGTAGCTCGCAGGATAGCAATCTCAAGCAAAAACGGATTGGTGAGTTCAGGGATGTTTTCTGTGGCATTCCAGACATAAAACTTGATGATATCGATAAGGAACCCTACATCGCTAACCACTGGCAAGGCAAGTTCGTTCGGCACAAGTTTAAGTCAAAGACGGGCAAAACTATGATTTATGAGAAAGAGGCCGACTGTATCGCTAACTCGTTTCACAGTTGTTTGGCTTTAATTAGATCAGGAGCAGGTATCGGTATCATTCCCGACTTTTATTTCTCTCAGATTGAGCCAGAGGTTGTATCTCTATTACCAGATATGATGTTACCTAAGAATCCCGTTTATGCGTTAAATCCATTCAATAAAAACACTCCATTAGCCGTACAGCTATGTATCACGGCTCTTGAAGAACGATTGAGAAGTGGTGTTTAAGTATATGCTCTAGGTGAATATTATTTATTGCGCATTTATATGCAAGCTAGGTATTTCGATTGAGTTCAACACTCTGAAAGAAAATGTCCAGTTCCACGTCCGCGCAAATCTACCACCGCTGACAACAACGATCTTTGACATTTTGGGATACGAAAAGTTATTCAATGATAGCTAAATTAGAAAATCCACTGACTCACTTTTGTCCAAAAGCTTGTTGGCGTAGTTCAAAGCAAACACTCGCTTTGGGTTACTCGACTCCAAGTAACTTTATTGCTATGTTTCGCAAAATATATGGAGAATCTCCTGCGCGTTATTTTTTCCAGATGCCGTGCAGAATAATGTGTTGACCGGCTGGGGTAAAAATGAAAACCAAAATAATAATGTCGTTTCTACTCGCTTCATTGTGTGTCAGTGTCAGCGCCAGTACGAATGGGCCGAAATACCATTCTGCGCTAACAGTCAAAACGGTATTCAGTGAAGACAGAGACAAGCCTGTAGAAGTCTACTACTGGTATCCCACAACGAATGAAAAAAACAACTTCACGTTTGGTAGGGGTAACATTTTTAAATCAGTCGAAACGCAGTTAGATGCCCCGTTAGCAAGTGGAAAATTTCCCGTTGTGCTTTTGTCGCAGGGCGGAACACGGTCAGCATTTTCCCATAGTGGTTGGATAGCTTCAGGCCTAGCGAAACAAGGTTATATCGTTGTTGTACCAAAGCCTCCTGCACCAAACGAAATCAATGCAGAAATGGCTGTTGATGAAATCACATTCAGAACCAGTGAGTTGGTGCTTGGGCTGAACGAATTAAGTTCGGTCGGGATACTGTCCGGAGGCGTAGATACTGATGCAGTGCAGGGTGTCGGCTTTTTTCTGGGCGGGACATCTATGCTGATGCTCTCCGGAGCGCAAATAAGCCCGGAAAAATACCGAACATCATGTCATGACGCCACCAATATAGACTGTCATTGGTTACGTGAAAATAACGTTGATATTACCAACACCCCGGATCAAAAATTTCCCCGATTTCAGTCTGAAAGCAAACTGAAATCGGTCGTCGTTATCAACCCTGAGCTAACGAAAACTTTTGTCCCTGAAACTCTGGCCTTGATGAAAAATACCATCACCGTGGTGACGCTTTCTGAACGGCTACATCCCGCACTGACACCTGCCGAATCACTCGTTGCTCTTCCTAATGTGATATTTCAAGAGATCCCCAGAGCGAGTCAGTTTAGTGCGTTCGCAGAATGTACTGAGCGTGGCATTAAAATTCTCGCATCAGAAAGGGAGGAAGCACTTTGCCAGGAGCGTGACGAGGTTTCCAGAAAGGATAATCACCAACAAATTTTGGATGTAATTCTGGCTAGGTTAACAAAGTCATAAGAGTGCAACAATGAGGTACTTTCTTACACATTGTCTGCTTGAACAAGCAAAGCGAGGAATAAGTTTTTCAGGCTTGTCCCCACACCATATTACAAGACCTACTAATGACGGTATTATTTGCCCTAATTAAGTACTTGTACCAGCATTTTAAAACTTAGAAGAACACACAAAATACCAACGATTTTCTTAAGAACTTTATTTGGGAAATACTCTGCGCAACGCACTCCGAGGCTAGTAGTTAAGTAGCTGCTAATGGAGAAGCTGATCATTGCAGGAAGGTATATGTATCCTAATACTAAGTTGTTCCAATCTGTATTTTCCCATCCGTTTAACATGTAACCGAGGCTTCCTGATAGCGCGATAGGGAAACCTATCGCAGCAGAGGTGCCAATAGCTCGTTTTACCTCAAAATTTTGCTGGACAAGATAGGGGATGATCAACCCCGCACCGCTTATAGAGACAAGTGCTGATACAGAGCCAATCACCGAGCCTACAGTGATATTACCGATAGCCCCATGTGGGTTAGGGTTGTACTCATTTTCAGTGTTGAGAAACATCTTATAAGCTACATACAACATGAATACGCTGAAAAAACCTGCCAGATAGATTCCCTGTAGATACGATGCTACGAATGTGGCGCAAAATGTTCCGACTAGAACTCCGCTCAACATTTTTACTACCATTGTCGAGTCTACATTCTCTTTTTTGTAGTGAGCGCGCATGCTGCCCAATGTTGTAATAATCATCGAAGCCATTGATGTCCCTAACGCAAGATGGACCACTTCTGTATCAGCTATTCCCTGTAGTGAAAACAGAAACGCAAAAATAGGGACGGCCATTCCACCACCACCCACACCAACGAGTCCAGCGAGAAAGCCAATGCCCAAGCCTGCTGTAATGTAATAGATAATAAAGATAGGTTCGTTCATGATGGTTCTGCCTTCGATAAAATGGTCGTTGCTAAAATGTTACTCGAACGCTAACTTGCTATGGTAACGTTAAGAGGACAGAAAATAATGAATAATGGCCAAAATGGAATTGAGTAAATAAAGTGACAAACTCTGACTACAGCGAATGGAAAAATGGAGCCGCACTGATCGCTAAGGAGTGGCAGCATGAAAGGAGCGACTTCAACCATTTGGAGCAACGGCCACATAATTGGCACAGTCATCATCGAGGCCAGCTACTGTGTATAGATGAAGGGCTAATACAGGTAAAAACCGATGAAGGAGCGTGGATACTACCACCTCACCGAGCTGGTTGGATCCCCCCGGGTGCGATGCACAGTGTTTATTTTTGTGGTTCTCTGAAAGGTCGTTCATTACTGTTTACTCCAGAGAGTTGTGAGCGGTTTCCAATGAGACCTTGTGTGATCCAAATGAGCGATGTCTTGAAAGCCCTATCGGTTAGGGCATCGATATGGAGCAAAACAGACGAGCTATCCATACAGTCTTTACGTATTCTTGCCGTAATATCCGATGAAATCGTCAATAGCCCTCATGAGTCACTCCATATCCCCCTGCCCAGAGATCCGAGACTGCAAAAAGTTACTCAAGCAATTTTAATAGACCCAAACAGCAAATATTCTGTGGAGCATTGGGCAAAGATCGGGGCAGTCTCATCTCGGACGTTAAGACGATTGATTCGAAGTGAGTTAAACATGAGTTTTAGTGAATGGCGGCAACAAGCACTGCTAATACATTCGTTAGAAATGATGGCTCGCGGAGAATCTGTAGGAGCGGTTGCACATGCTTTGGGTTATTCGACGCCCAGTAACTTTATCGCTATGTTTCGTCGGGTCTATGGCGATTCACCCACGCGTTACTTTTCGAGTCGTGGCATATAGTTGCCAAGAGCTTACCTAAATTAGGTTCGTTTTTATGTACTGAGGTTTTGCATACATTTACTCACCCAACATGTGCAAGTGCTTCTCTCACCAATCTTCTGTTTGGGCCATTATCTCTAACATCCAGACGCGAAATAGCATAAGATACACGGCCTTTACTAGCACTGAGCCACTCATCGTAATGACAGATAAAACACAGCAAGCGACATTTGCCGATCTTGGCCTGATTCCAACCTTAGTCGAGCGACTAGAAGCGTTAGAATACAGTCAACCGACGCCCATTCAATCCCGTTCTATTCCTGATATCCTTGAAGGGAAAGATATTATTGGTGGTGCCAATACGGGGTCTGGTAAAACCGCTGCTTTTTCGCTGCCAATCTTGCAAAAAATTGTTCAGCAAGACGAAACAAATCATCGCCGTGGTAACTTCGTTTCTCACCTGATTTTAGTACCAACTCGTGAGTTGGCATCACAGGTGGCATACAACGTCAAATCTTACTCATACCATCTTAGAGATAAGATCAAAACGGTTGCCGTATTTGGTGGTGTGTCGGTGAACCCACAAATGCTGGCGCTTCGCGGTGGCTGTGACATTATCGTAGCTACGCCGGGTCGATTACTTGATCTGGTATCCAGTAACGCGATTAAGTTGGACCAAGTAAAAACGCTCGTGCTCGATGAAGCTGACCGTATGCTGAGCCTCGGATTTACCGAAGAACTCAATAAGATTCTTGCGTTACTGCCAGAGAAGAAGCAGACGCTGCTATTTTCTGCTACTTTCCCTGATAAAGTCACGACGCTGGCTCAGCACTTGCTCCGCGACCCTGTTGAAGTTCAGTTGCAGAGCGCAGAAGCCAGCACTTTGGTGCAACGCGTGTTTAGTGTAAATAAAGGTGAGAAAACGGCGGTACTCGCGCACTTAATCAAACAGCATCAGTGGCGACAGACTTTGATTTTTGTGAATGCTAAGAATGCCTGTAACCATTTAGCTCAAAAACTGTCAAAACGCGGTATTACTGCTGAAGTTTTCCATGGTGATAAAGGGCAGGGCGCTCGTACTCGTGTACTTGACGGTTTTAAGTCTGGCGAGATTCAAGTTCTTATTGCCACCGATATCGCAGCACGTGGCCTTGATATTGAAAAGCTGCCAGTGGTGATTAACTTCGATCTCCCGCGTAGTCCTGCTGACTATATGCATCGAATAGGGCGTAGTGGTCGTGCTGGTGAAGTGGGTCTAGGGCTATCTCTTATCGATTACGATGACTATCACCATTTCAAAGTGATAGAAAAGAAAAATAAGTTCCAACTTGAACGTGAGCAGGTAGAGGGCTTTGAAGTGGAAGACGACCAAAGTGAAGCCTACTTTTTACCGATGAAGCCGCGTGCAAAACCAGCAGGTACAGGGAAAAAGAAGAAAAAGCGCAATCAATAGAAAACGTAAACAACCTGTGAGTTTACTTATGGGAGGCGCTGGAGAAGGGGGCGCACTAGCTTGAGTATTTTCTTCTAGCCATTTCTTTAAAGAACAATAGAGCCTTGCTGGAGCTACCAGTAGGGCTCTATTGCTTTTCAAGGTAATGTGCTATCGACGCGTCGGACGTCCACGAGGTGAACGTTTTTTAAATGCGGATGCAGCTTTAGCTTGTGACTTGAGGATAGAGTCAACGGTTAGCGGCATTGGCTCTTTAGGTTCAAGACCATGAGGGAACGTACGAGCTCTCGGTGGTAAATCATATTCTTCTTCACTTGCGCGTGGCATGCGCTTAAAGCGATAAAGGTAAAAGTTTTCTAATTTTTCTCTCGCCCATTCGGTCTTCTTTAAATACTTCACACTACTTGCAATCGAAGGCTTAGTGTTAAAGCAATTAAAGCGCATTGCTGTATCTAGAATGTCCCAGCCATAAAAATCCACCAACTCTTGCAACATAGTTTCTAGCTTTAACCCGTGCAGTGGGTTGTTTCGTTGCAGTTCGATTCTTTCTTCGTCAGTCATCATTTTAGGGGCCTTACTCATCAAAGGGTGGAGTTTAGCAAAGTATACATTACAGAGATATCTATAGTTAGGCTGCGAGGATTTGGATTGCAACTCGATTTGATGTTGTTAGTGCGTACTTGCATGAGCAAAATTAACCAATTACCTGTGTGAATACGGATATGTTTTTTCTACCTTGAAAAGCACAGGTGGAGTTGCGGCTGTTCCTCTTCTTGAATTGCTGTTCAAAAACTCTCACTAAAGATCAGCGTATTCTAATGTAATGTTAAATCTTTGTGTAATAAGTGAGATTTTTGTTGTTCTTTTACTAATGTCTAATATTCCTACCGATAGCAATACGTGCTTAATAGGTTCAAATCAAAAATTAGCCATACCACTTTCTTGGTGTGGCCTCGATGTTTGATGTGGGTGTTGTCTCGTATTGGTCTGTATACCAAGCGAAACTCTAGTTGGCATAGTTCAACGTTGAAATATAACAAAGGATAGCTCAATGTCTGACTCAAGTAAGACCTTTTACAGGGACGTGCGTAAAAAACCGCATGAATTTGAAAGTCGTGAAGACTTTCTAAACCATGATTTAACAATCATGAGCTTTCGTCGCTGGGGTATTCATTTGCCATCACGTGATTACAGTATTGAAATCGAAGACTGGGTGCCTGCATTAGCCGCAACCATTGGTAAAGTGGTAATGGTCACCGCTATGGTTGCTGCCTTTGCTGCTCAGTTCGGCTTATCTCCGGAGTTCGTTGCAGAAAACGTGCGTTACGAATTGCTTATCGCGGGTGCTTTGTTCGTTATTTTGTTTTCTGCCATCCTAAACCCGAACGCAAACTTAGCCGGTACCCACGGCCCAATGATACCGCTGATTCCCATGATTGCTGCCGCAGGAGGGCATCCTCTGGCGCTTGGCTTGATGGTATGTGCTTTTGGCTTAATTCTCGCTTTGACTAAAGGCGGTTCTAAACTCATGACCTTGACTGGCATTGGGGTTCGAGGAGGGTTATTGATCTACCTAGGCGCTGTTGGGTTGCTCGGACAGATCAATAAGACTGAGGCGTGGGCTGCGAGTACAGACCAAGGTTACATCTCGTTTGTGGTTATTGGTCTAACGGTTATGGTTTATGCCTACCTAGCTAAGATCAACAAGCGTTGGTTGGCAATCCCACTGTGTTCTGCACTCGCGGGTATTGTTGCTTATTTGATGGGCGCTGAGTTTGCTTTTACCACAGAGCCGGGCCTGCCTAATTTCAGTCCATTCTATTGGTGGGGTGAAAATACTGGCTGGCAACTAGGCTGGCCAACCTTAGAGCACTTTATTGCCGTGACTCCATTTGCGCTACTGGCAGTCGCTATGTGGTCCCCTGATTATCTTGGCCATCGTGTGTTTCAAGAACTTAACTACCCAAAAGAAGCGAAAGGCGTACTCATGGATGTCGACGACACGATGGTCGGAGCGTCTGTTCGTCAGGGAGTTGGCTCACTATTAGGTGGCGGAAACCTAGCTTCTTCTTGGGGAACGTACATGATTCCAGCCGCAATTGCCAAACGTCCTATTCCAGGTGGCGCACTGTTAACGGGTTTCATGTGTATTGCCGCGGCGGTAATTGGTTATCCTATGGATCTAGCGATGTGGGAACCTGTTCTGCGCGTTGCTTTGATTGTCGGTGTATTCTTACCACTTCTTGAGGCGGGCATGCAGATGATCCATAAGCATAAAGACTCACTCAGTGCAGGTATCTGTATTTTTGCCTGTGCATTCGTTAATCCAGTCTTTGGTTGGGCAATCACTATGCTGCTGGATAACCTTGGACTTATCGGTGACCATGAGCGTGCTAACGAACTCTCGCGAAAAGATAAATACCTGATTCCTGGCACTGCATTTATCGTTTGTGCAGGTTCGCTTGCTGTCGTTGGTCAGCTTCCGGGTATTCCTGCTCTGGTCGGTTAATCGAATTATGTTCTAAAGGACTAGTTGGAGTGGTAAGTAAGATGGCTTTCTCAAGCTATGCCTATTTCTCAAAAGTAAAAGGTTTGGACTGTGTAGTTAAGCCTTCAAAGCGCATGTAGGGAAAGTAAGGCTCAAACAAAAAGCTACCTAGTAATAGGTAGCTTTTTGTATAGACATTTAGCCTACGAAGTCGTGACTAAATAATTGATTCAATGCCATATTTTTCGCCGTAGTGTTCAACGACAAAATCAATGTCTTTGTCACCGCGACCGGATAAGTTGATCAGAATTGAGCCAGTTTCTCCTTGCTTCGCGAGTTTAATCGCGTAAGCGACAGCGTGTGCGGATTCAATCGCTGGAATAATCCCCTCTTCGCGAGACAGTTCAAAGAATGCATCAATCGCTTCGTCATCACTGATTGAGCCGTAATTGACACGGCCAATGTCTTTTAAGTAACTATGCTGAGGCCCAACCGATGGGTAATCCAAGCCACTTGCTACAGAATAGACTTCCTGTGGTTCGCCTTGCTCATCTTTAAGCATGTAAGACTTAAATCCGTGCATAATACCTGGCTCACCGAGTGTGAGCGTTGCAGCATGCTCGCCAACCTTTTGCAAAGAGCGGCCCGCGGGCTCGACGCCGTGAATGGCGACTTGTTCATCGTCTAAGAAAGCAGTAAATAGCCCCATCGCGTTAGAACCACCTCCAACGCATGCGACGAGATTATTGGGTAACTTGCCTGTCATTTCTTTGAATTGAACTCGTGCTTCGTTACCGATAATTGATTGGAAATCTCGTACCATTTTAGGGAATGGATGAGGGCCAACGACAGAGCCTATCGCATAAAGTTGTGTGTCAGGATCTTTTAGGTAGGCTTCGAAGGCAGAATCAACCGCTTCTTTGAGAGTTTTGCGCCCGTGAGTAGCAGGGATGACATTGGCACCAAAGATTCTCATACGGACGACATTCGGATGCTCTTTGGCGATATCAACTTCACCCATGTAAATATCGCATTTCAAGCCAACCAATGCCGCGGCTGTAGCAAGCGCAACACCGTGTTGTCCTGCGCCAGTTTCTGCAATCAGTTTCTTCTTACCCATCTTTTTAGCGAGAATGGCTTCTCCTAAGCAGTGGTTAATTTTATGTGCGCCTGTATGATTTAAGTCTTCACGCTTTAGGTAGATGTCTGCTCCGTATTTTTTAGACAAGTTTTCCGCATGGAAGATTGGGCTAGGTCGTCCAACAAAGTGCTTATACAGGCGAGCGAGCTCCGCTTTAAATTCAGGATCTTTGCTGCATTCCTCATAAGCTGCGTTGATGTCACGCATGATTTGTTCAAGCTCCGGCGGCACGAAGCTACCACCGTATTCACCAAAGTATCCTTCTTCATTTGGCATGGTGAGATCAAACGAGTTTTTCATTATTTACATCCTAGTTAACGAAAGTATTGATACTTTTATACCCAAAATTTGGAAGAGGTTGTGTGATCAGTTGCTTAAATCAGAATTCGCGATCTAGTGAACTAGTTAAAAAGTACAATTTGTGTGGTTTTTAACGGGTTGGATACAACATAAGGTGGGGTTTAAGAGGCGCAAAAAAGCCCCGAGAGATCCTAGGCTGTCATAAGAACCTCTCGAGGCAAACAGAGTGCTGGAAATACACTCTGCGATGGTGTCTGGAAACAAAAGTTAGATTCGTTTCCTTTGCCAGATATTAGGGTTTTAGAATGAGCTGATGTCAGCGAAATGTCACAAGTTAATCGCGGTATCTAAAGCTTATTTTTTATTTTTGAACAATGGGTTAGAAAATAGACTACAACAGACTAACCTACCGTGTGTTCTGCATCTTTTAAATTGAACATGATCTTTCTTTGTTTCGAATCGACGTCTTTAACCAACACGTGCACTTTAGTCCCTAAAGTAAACGTGGTGCTCTGGCTAGAAATTTTTTGTTTGACTGCATCAAATTCGAACTCACCATTTTGAAAACTTGATAAAGGAATGAGACCTTCGATTCGGTTTTCCTCTAACTCAACAAATACTCCGAAGTGTGTGACTCCAGACACCGTCCCCGTGAAGTGTTGCCCAATAAATGGCTTCATGTAATGACATTTCAGTGCAGACTCAACCTCTCGGCTCACTTCATCTGCCTGACGAGATTGATGTGAACAGTGCACGCTCAGTTGCTCGATTACTTTTGTATCGTAAGGGTAGTTGTTCGCCGCACCTGTCAATTGACGAATAGGTTTTAGTTTCATGAGCAGACTGCGTAGCTTGCCTGTTTTTTGCTCTCGAAGTTTAGCGCGAATGGCGCGGTGAACGAGTAAGTCTGGGTAACGACGAATTGGCGAAGTAAAGTGCGCGTATGCGTCATAGGCTAAACCGAAGTGACCCATATTCTTCGGCGAATACTCGGCTTGACTCTGAGAACGTAGCAGTAGGGTACGAATCACATCACACTCATCTAAATCTCGTACTTGTTCCAGTAATGCGTTGTAGTCATGAGAAGTTGGTTTATCACCACCCGCAAGCGTTAGCCCTTTGTCTGCAAGCATCATTCTTAATGAAGACAGTTTTTTCATCTGAGGACCAGAGTGCACACGGTATAAGCTCGGTATTTTTTGTAGCTGCAAAAATTGAGCGGTGGCAACGTTGGCACACAGCATGAATTCTTCGATCATTCGGTGGGCATCATTTCGAACTACCGGAACGATGGACGCTATTTTCTTTTTATTGTTTAACGTGAATGAAAGCTCTTGCGTGTCAAAATCAATGGCACCACGGACTTGACGTTGACCAGATAGGTTCAAATACAAGCGATGGAGATTCACCAGATGCTGTTTGATGTTTTGTTGTGGGTTATTACCTTGGTATTTTTTTGCTTCCGTTGATTGGGAAACAATGCGGTAAGCTTCGTTATAAGTTAAACGAGCATGCGAGTGAATGATCCCTTCAGAAAACTCTGAATCTAGCATGTTACCTTCGTCGTCAAAGGTCATCTCACATACCATAACCAATCGGTCTTCATTCGGGTTAAGCGAGCACAAACCGTTAGATAATGTTTCTGGTAGCATTGGTACAACGTATCCGGGAAAGTAAACGGACGTTGCACGAGATTGCGCCTCAAGATCTAAATGGTCGTTTGGCTGAACGTAGTGAGATACGTCTGCAATCGCGACGAATAACTTCCAATGCCCATTGTCCATTTGGTATGCATAAACGGCATCATCAAAGTCTTTCGCGTCGTCCCCATCGATAGTGACGAACGGTAAATCTCGATAATCCACTCGGGACGTTTTGTCTTTTTCTTCTACGTGATTGCCAAATGCGGAGGCGGCGTGAAGAACTTCATCATCCCAATGATCATTGATGCCATGTCGACGTAACGCCAATTTAACTTCAATCCCTGCTTCTCCCGGACGCCCTAATACTTCCGCCACTTCAACTGTTGTTGATTGTCTGTGATCTGGATAGGCAGTGACTTTACAATGAACGAGTTTACCGGCACTTTTGGTGATAAGATCATTTGGTGTGACATGAATGGTTTGAGTCAGTTTCGCGCTTTCTGGCACTAGATAGAAGTTCGAACCTTTTCTCTTTAACAAGCCCACGATGTGGGTTGTTTTTCGTTCCACTATTTTGATGAAACGATGATTTGAGCGTCCTTGATGCTGAGCATTGCCTTTCAGAACCAGTACGATATCGCCATCAAACACATGAGTAAGTTGGTGTTTAGGTAAGAAAAGGTCTTTTTCATTACTGTCGTAAGTGACAAAACCAAAGCCGTCTGCGTGAATGCTGACCTTTCCAGAAACCAAAGCGGTTTGATCGACTTTTTTATAACCACGGCGATGCGTGAAAATCAACTGGCCATCGCGCTCCATAGCGCGTAAACGTTTTTTTAAAGCGTCTTTTTGTGGTTTCTCATCTAAGCCAGTAGAGCGAGAAATTTGCTCGTGACTTAAGTGATTTTTAACTTTATCGAATAGGCTAAGGATAACGTCTCGGCTAGGGATAATGTGCTCGTAATTATTAGAATTTATTGATTGTGCGGATATATTTAATTTCATTTTTTTCTCTTATATTCGCCAATCGCTTTTATTTTATAAACTTTATTTATATGAGCAAAGCATGAGGCGAAGTGATTCAGATATGAATCAGATTAATTTAATTCCAAACTGGAATTGCAAGATAGGTAGTGTGATTACCTAAAGATGTATACCAAAGTGACTTTATTGAAAGTGATTAATGACGGTGTGGGAGAGGTAAGTGATTTGGGTATATAAACTTAGATAGAGAATAGTAAGGGCGGCGATAAGTGGAAGGAGATGGTGGCACCAACAACGTTGATGCCACACAAAGAATTACAGTGCAGTTACTTCAGCAGCTTGTAAACCTTTGTTACCTTGTTCAACAACGAACGATACTTTTTGGCCTTCAGTAAGAGTTTTGAAGCCTTCAGAAACAATAGAACGGAAGTGAACGAATACGTCATCACCGCCATTGTCTTGAGAAATAAAACCAAAACCTTTAGTTTCGTTGAACCATTTTACTGAACCAGTTAATTTATTAGACATAGATACCTCTATATTTGATTGTTTTAAATATTGAATTTTTAGCTAATATCAAGTGCTACTATATGATTTTAGAGATAACTATTTTGTCGCAGGAACGTAAACGAGGAATTCGATGTGGAACTGAGAGAAACTTTGATCTTTAATTACATTAATAGCTCTTTCCGTAAGAGCTGATGTGCAGTATACCGACAAAATTAATAAAGGCTAGCCTTTTCTTTTTTTATTTTTTAAGTACACCAAGCGCATTGCATTCAAAGCATACGCTTGGTGTATAAGACGGTATGGTGTTATAGATGGTGCTGAGCGCTTAGTGTTTTCTGGTTGGGCCGTTACGAACGATGTCTTTACCATTGTCATATACGTGCTGCGAAACCCAGCGGCCAAGGAGCAATTGGTGCTTTTCTCCTAATACGGCAACAAATGGACGGCCATCGGTATTAGAGGTGGCTAGCGCAACGCCAGTGACACCTTCAAGACCCAGAGCGCCGCTTTCTACTAAATGCAGAAATGCCTCTAACTCTTCAATCGTTTCGATTACATGGTTATCAATATTCATTGTATTCAATCTCTTCGAATTGCATTGCGGTCGCGTACTCTACCTAAGTTAAGCGTGGAAACCAAGTTTCTGCGTGAGTCATGTAATGAGAGAGCCAAGCCCTGCCACTAATCATCGATAGTTAGTCTCGATAGTCCGGAACTTGTCTAGATTCAATAAAGGTGACAACCCTCGCTGGTTAGACATGAGTCACATAATGTTGTCTGGCTTATGTCAACAATACTTTTGTTATTGGATAGGGTGAAGGGGAGTGCAATAATTTGTGAAACTCTTTTCCTAAAGGTTGTTATGAAGAAAGTCCTGATTACCGGTTTTGAGCCTTTTGGTGGTGACGCCATTAACCCCGCTTTAGAAGCGGTGAAGCGATTAGAGGCTGTGGCAATAGAAGATGCCATGATCGTTACTTGCCCAGTTCCTGTGATTCGGCATGAGTCAGTGAATACCGTTATTGATGCAATAGAAGCGCACCAGCCAGATTGTGTGATTACCGTTGGGCAAGCGGCTGGACGTGGCGTGATCACCCCAGAGCGTGTCGCAATTAATGTGGATGATTTTCGTATTCCAGATAACGCTGGTCATCAGCCGATTGATGAACCCGTAGTGGCTGACGGCCCAGATGCTTACTTCTCGACGCTGCCGATAAAGCGTGTTGTTCAAACGCTGCAAAAGCAGGGGATACCTAGCCAGATTTCTAACAGTGCCGGAACATTTGTATGTAACCACCTTTTTTATGGCATCCAACATTATCTAAAAGACAAACCTATCCGTCATGGGTTTGTTCATATCCCATTATTGCCAGAACAAGCAGTAGATGGCCATCAGCCTTTTATGTCTCTGGAGATGATAGTCGAAGGGCTAAGGCTGGTGGCTCAAGTTTGTATTGCCAATGAAAACGACATATTGATCAGCGGCGGGTCGATTTGCTAGTAAGTGTTTTACAGTCCACTAAGTGTCTGAAAGCTAGTAATAAGTTCATCGTTTGATGTTGTAATAAATGTTAGCTTTGTCAAATTTCACAAGTAGCGAAAGGAGTAGCATTGAATAGTCAGGTTGGATGTTGTTCAAACTGGCGTTCCCCTAATACAGGAGGTGTTAGGGGCTACCCTTACGAAAGGCGAGTTATCATGAAAAGCAACAAAAGTAAGTCAATCGCACTTATCTCTGTCGTTGTTTTCGCATTGGCTATCGCTGCGCTTAAATTCGAAAACACGCTCGGAGTTCTTCCCATCGTAGTCGCTATTATCGCGTTTTTTACCTGCGTCATTTACACCAGTATGTATCTTTCTGATATGAAGCGTTCAGAGTTGATAAGTCACTCTGATCATTCTCAAAAAATGTGTACCCACGCATCACGCAATGAGCTTGATGAGCGCGATAAAAAGCGTTGAAGCGAGTCACATTCTCCGTATACTTTGCGGGAGCATTAATGCACTAACGTGTCGGAGATAAGCATGTCAAATCGAGTACCAACCAACATACTGACCGGATTTTTAGGTGTCGGTAAAACGACCACGATTTTAAATCTACTGAAGAACAAACCGGAAAACGAAAACTGGGCGGTTTTGGTCAATGAATTTGGTGAGATTGGCATCGACGGTGCATTGATGACCGACCAAGGTGCGCTGATTAAAGAAGTGCCGGGTGGCTGTATGTGTTGCACGGCGGGCGTGCCAATGTCGGTCGGTATTACCGCGTTACTGCGCCAAAAACCGGACCGTTTATTGATTGAGCCGACAGGCCTTGGTCATCCAAAACAGGTTATCGCGACGCTTACCTCAGAACAGTATGAACCTTACGTTGATCTAAAAGCGACGATCGCTCTGGTTGATCCGCGTAATTTAAGTGATGAAAAGTACCTTTCTAACCAAAATTTCGTGGACCAGTTAGACAGCGCAGATGTGGTTATAGGCAGTAAGGTTGACCTTTGTACCAGTCACGACATTGATGTGTTTAATGACTGGGTGACGGACCAATCTCCCTCAAAAGTATTCAGTAAGCTTATTCATGATGGTGAGTTACCGATAGAAGTCTTGGATATCGAACGGGTTTACGGCAGCGCTTCTTCCCATATCGAGTCACATCATCATGACCATGCTCACCAAGAGCCTCAATTCCAGTTGCCGCCTGGTGAAGCCTTTGTGCGTAAAGAGAACAAAGGGCAAGGGTATTTTAGTTGCGGGTGGTTGTTTGGGGCAGAGTACACGTTTGATTTTGATAAACTTTTCTCAATGCTTTCGGAATTAACGGCGGAACGTGTTAAAGCGGTGGTCAACACAGATCAGGGGTGTTACGCGTTTAATGTTGCCAACCGAGTCGTGTCGGTGAATGAAATCAGCTTAGAAGGGTTTGAATCACGATTAGAAGTGATAGATTCTCAGCTGTTGCCATGGGATGAGCTTGAGCAAATTCTCCTTCAGCTGTCTGGCATCAAGCGTTAAATCGAACAAATATTAAACGGAAACGGTGAGCCAGCAATCTGTCTGCGTTCGCCGTTTTTGCTTTTGTAGCGTTTCAATGAGAAAAGTGAGATAAATCACTCAAATTCGGGTATAGTGCACGGCTAAATTTTTAAAGCTATTTTTAGTGGTTTGTTTAAGGAATACGCTCAATGTCATTTTCATCTCAAGGTTTTGCGCCAGAAGTGGTTAAAGCACTGGCAGAATGCGGTTATGAAAAGTTAACGCCAATTCAACAGAAGGCGATTCCAATGGCTCGCAAAGGCCATGATATTTTCGCTACAGCACAAACAGGTACTGGTAAAACGGCTGCGTTTTCTCTGCCTATGATTCAGCAGTTGTTAGACAGTAACCGTAGCGCTTCTCGTAAGACTGCTCGTGCACTTATCTTGGCTCCAACTCGCGAGCTTGCTGAACAAATTGCTGACAACATCAAAGCTTACACGAAGTACACCAATCTGTCGGTGGCGGCGATTTTCGGTGGCCGTAAAATGTCTTCTCAGGTTGCGGCACTGGAAAATGGTGTTGATATCCTTGTGGCTACACCTGGTCGATTGGAAGAACACATCGAACAAGGTAATGTCTCGGTGGCACACTTAGAGTTTTTGGTGTTTGATGAAGCAGACCGTATCTTGGATATGGGCTTTATTCATGCAGTTCGTAAGATCATGCTGGATGTGGATACAGACCCACAAATCATGATGTTTTCGGCAACGACTTCAAGCCAGCTAAACCTGTTAGCGAAAGACATTCTGCGTAAACCAAAACGTATCGAAGTAGAGCGTGCAAATACTACGGCACAAACAGTTGCTCACGTGCTATATCCAGTTGATCAAGAGCGAAAAAC
The DNA here is from genome assembly GCF_043995865.1 of Vibrio sp. D3. Taxonomy (NCBI): domain Bacteria; kingdom Pseudomonadati; phylum Pseudomonadota; class Gammaproteobacteria; order Vibrionales; family Vibrionaceae; genus Vibrio; species Vibrio sp. D3. The sequence goes on from NZ_CP171886.1 coordinate 1,814,818, forward strand.
GGAACTGCTTTCAGAGCTAATTGGTCGCAAAAACTGGAAACAAGTGTTGGTATTTGTGAACTACAAAGAGACCGCAAACGAAGTGGTAAAAGAGCTGAAACTTGATGGTATCAAAGCGGTGGTTTGTCATGGTGACCGTGCTCAAAGCGCTCGTCGTCGTGCGCTAGAAGAGTTCAAGTCTGGCAAAGCACGTGTCATGGTGGCTACCGATGTCGCTGCTCGAGGTCTAGATATTGAAGACTTACCTCACGTTGTGAACTATGACATGCCTTTCCTAGCGGAAGATTACGTTCACCGAATTGGTCGTACGGGTCGTGCAGGTAAACAAGGTCATGCTGTTTCATTTGTAAACCGAGATGAAGAGCTCACGGTGGTTCAGGTTGAAAATCTAATCCAGCAACGCATTCGCCGTATTGAGCTTGCAGGCTATGAACCAAAACAGCGTGAATCTTACATTGAAAAGCTGCACTCAAAACCAGCATTCAAGAATCGTCAAGGTCGTCGTAATAATCCGAACCAGTCGGCAACAGACCAAGGGTCGGCAGAGCGTCGTCTTGCTATGGTGAAGCGCCTGAAAGCGCGTCGTGGCGCAAAGTAAATTACATCAGTTTGTGATGAAAAGAGCCCCTCAATTGAGGGGCTCTTTTTGTTTGCCGTTTCGCGTTAATTTAGGCCAAGCATATTGGGTTCACCACGATAAATAATGCGATCGTTTCCTCGGTGAATACCAAACGTAACAATGACGGGTGGGTTTTCCTCTTCACTTGTAGAGCTATCCCAGTCGTATTTCAGCCAAGGGATGCGATTGCCTGAGCTGTCTAAATCTAGGTGGAATTGTATTTGCTCGCGCGCTGAGTCAATTTGGCTTGCAACGATATCGGTCATTCTGCCAATACTCATCGTTCCAACGCCAGAAAGCAGGGCGTTGTTTGCTGGCGCATGCGACCAAATTGGCGTGCTGAAGTAATATTCACCATTCGCCGTTGTTGAGCTGTCATCGAAGTTAGTCGTAAATCGACCGTTTTGCCAAATTTCCACATCAAGTGGCACTTTGATCACCATGCCTTGGTTGCCACCTACATCTTGAAAGTTCAAACGACCGAATCGAATGTCCGGTTGTTGAGTGAGCATTTCGCTGTTATCAAAGAAATTTACCTCATCAACGGCTTTAGTCGTGACTATACCTATTTTGCTGCTGTCACTGTTAGTCCCATTATTAAATGGACCATCAGGGTATTGTTTATCTGTCGTGTTCTTTTTCCAACATGGGCTATTGTTACAAGTCGCATTGGTCGAGGGCTTCTCGATAACAAACGTTCCAACACTCGCTCTACCCAGTAGTTTCCAGTCTACCTTCTTGGGCTTAGGCGGCAAAAACCGTTCGGAGTATGAGCTTAGCTCGCCTAAATCGAAATGTTGTTGAAGGTTAGATGAAAAGTGGACGTAGTTCTTCACGTTTTCCTTATTCGCATTGAGTGCGACAACATCGTAAGTGACTTTCTCAAAAGGTTGATTCATGTAAGCAAAAGTTTGGCCATGTGGGTAGTGCCATTCTTGGTCTTGCACTTGAAAATATTTTGGGTAAAAACGACCGATGTAACGATAGCCTTCGTTAACAGTCATACCTAGATATTTACTTTCTAGGTTTGTTTTTACTCTCAAGCTCCCGACTTCTTCCCAATATAATCCATTAAAGACGAATTGATCATTCTTAGCTGAATTATGCGCCTGAGCCAGTGAGTCACTACTTTGTAGCAATTTCGAGGTTTGGTTCGCTGTCTCTGATGGCGTATGTTGCTCACTCGACAAGACAACCGATGCTGCTGGAGCGTCATCAAGCGTAAAATTACGGGTGATAGAGGCATCACAATAACGTGCTGATTCAACAGAACCACTTACAGAGCCGTCAGTTTGCCAAATGATCGGCTTCACTGTTAGAGAGAAAAGTTCTCCGGCGGCAATAAACCCATCTCCTTGTTCAGAGGTGCCAGAAGGCAAAGCACGTTGGTTGTCACAGATAGCCAGTGTCCATGGTCGCGAGTACACATTAAATGTTCCGTTCACTTCCACTTTGCCTTCTTCTGGGCACTCTTCAAATCCCTCACATTCAAAATGATCGGACAATGTCACTTCAAATATGCCGGACTCGTTCGTGATAAGACCATGTTCAGACAAGCCGTCTTTAAATTCCGCTGAATAGCTAAAGTTTCCTTCACTTCCTCCTAATGGTTGAACCAATGGATGAAAAATCTTAGGAGTACCATTGTAGTTGCTTGCGACTACAGGTTCGCCGGTGGAAGCACAAGCAAGCAATCGCGTATGCACGTTTTCTGGTTTACCTGCAATAACGCGTATTTCATTTAAAGTGGCACTTTTCGTCTTTGAGTAGGCCTCAAACATAAATGGCGTAAACATAAAGCTAACCGTTTGATGCTTGCTGGTGTCTTCTGCCATAGTGAAAGTCAGCGTGTAGTTAGTACCTAACGCGATGGTATCAATATCGTTCGGGACCACTCGAACAACGAGCTCACCATTGTCGTCAGACATAAATTGGTTTGCTTTTAATGTCTGCTGACCTTTGATCACCTCTAAAGTGAACAAGTCAGGGTGTGATAGGGCTGCACTGACTTCTGCGCTTACAACTTCTCCATTATTGGTTGTTGTTGCTGTAAATTGCGGAAGATCGTCGCCGCACATCAGTGCCATATCGTCCGATGGTGTGACGCTTAGGTCGAAGTCGTTCTCCGATGGAGGTTGCATGCTGCAATTCGGAACATCTTGAGGGGTAATCGGACAGACCTGAGAGGAGTAGTGACAATCAGTGTCGTCTAATCCACAGTATTGCGTGTATTTGTTGTCTTGTGCTTTCGTTTGTGCACTTCCTGGCGTTTGTTGGATTTCACCACAAACTTGACTTGGCTGATTTGGAGCGTTGTTGAAGTTCAATGTTTGGAAGTATTTAATTGCTGTAGTAGAGCCATAGAACGAACCGTTCAATGCGGCAGATGCTCCTTTAGTCTCAGTAGTGCCGTAGATCTCCATGTCATCAATAAGCAGAGAACTGTGCGCCACAATGTCACCGACGACGAAATGTCGTTGGAAAGGGTTCTTCGTCTTGAGATGCAATTGATGGCCTTTTGATTCAATGGTGCCACAAACGTTAGCGTTGAATATATCGGTCGTACTGTGAGTCAAAATGTCACCAATAATGGTGTTGTACTCACCATCAATATGAAGGGCCTCACCTGTTAGCTCTATATCCCCATCTATGAGAACGTTATGCAGCTTTGTTGGATAAGCCGATAGAAGATCACCATAGATAACCGTGTGCTTGTTTTGATAATCGTCAATGCTTGAAGCTTTCTCATTGTTAACCGTTAATCCGGTTGCGAGTGCGTGTAGAGAGATACGCTTATTGGGTTCACCAATCGTATTGTTCCCCTCTAACACAATGCCATGAGCTGCTTCTAGCGTTATCTCTTTTTCCGGTAATGAGGAGACAATTTTGTCACCTGCGGGTAGGACGAGTTTCCCTGTACAGTGATAAGTCGTACCATCACTTCCGATACTAAAGCTCTTGTGTGAGCAAAGTTGACCTAACTCAGATAGATCTTTGACGTCATAAGTGGTGGCGTGTGAGGTTAGCGGTAAAAAAAGAACCGCAGCGAAAATACTGCAAAGACGCATCATCAAATGTCCTAAAAAAGTGGAACAAGATGGCATCAAGCGAGCGTGAGCAAGTGCTCACAGAAGTTGAAATGTCGGCGGTGTTTTTGGTTTTTAATCCGCTTACTTATTGAACTTTGGCTATTTTTATTTCGTATGTCATACCAAAGCTTAGTGGCGTTATTAGAGCGTAAGTATGAGATTAGTTCAATAGCTGAGTGTGACATGAGTCGCTTTATTCATGTAACTATTTGTTGGTAAAAGATAATAATTAACTATGTTGATTCAGAATCAGTAGCTTGAGCGTCCTGATTCTGAACCGAACTTAATCCTAGGCTGCGTGAACAATGAGTGGGGCCATTTGATATAACTCTTCTAGTATGGCTTTCGTTTGTCTCGAATAGACCAGACGATCGCGATCACCAACGAGTTGAATGGCTCTGACTTTACCTGCAACCAGGCATTGCCTAATGGTGCGTAGAACCATTTGGATATCAATTTCTGAGGTACCATCAAGGCTGTTTTTGGTTTTTAGGGAGCCAAGGTCGATACTGAGGATTATTTGGTCGCAATGGTCGAGGTAATTGCCGATCAACTGCTTTACATTATTGCGATGACGAAAAGAAAACTCTTTATCGGTTACCCAGTCACAACCTTGATCCTCCGCGTATTCCCACGTTTCTTGCTTTGTATCTTGTTCGCTAACACCAGCAAAAAATAATCGCACGTTTTGATAGCGAGAAAGAGCAAAATGGAATGCCGAGCCTAAACGTGGTTCAAGTGTTGGCTTCAAGTTCATGTCATGTCCAATATTTACCACACCCACTTCGTCTCGATAGGACACGACCACAGGTAACATGGACAAGATTGCCTCGGTACAGTTAGTTACTAAAACAGGAATTGAGTGGCGAGAAAGCGAAAGGCTTAATGCTTCCTGAAACTCGCCATTTTCCAGCTTGTCGTGGTTGAAGTGACCAAAGTTTTCAGCGGTTTCATGATCATGCTGTTGGTATAGCCAATCGCTAGCATTTTCCAAACTTTGATCAGCTAATTCAAACGCGCCTTTAGACATGGGTGGCAAATACTCACACACTGTCATAAAAGAAAAAGGGTAATGCTGCGGCTGTTTCACGGTGTGGTGGAGTTTATAGCGTTTGAAAAAGCTTAACATGATGAATTACCTTTCTGGTGGTAGTGCCCTTGCCGCTTGCAACACATGCAAAATAATGCGCTGCTTATCCTTTTCGACTCGGTGGGCCGGAGCCATCACCGAGACCGCGCCGATCAGTTTGCTTCCTTTCATCACTGGTGCACTGATGCCAGAAACACCCGGGTCAATTTCTGAAGTACTGACGGCATATCCGTGTTTACGGATGGTTGTGAGCTCTTGTTCCCATTCGTCTCGTCGGTGATCTTGATTAAAGTATCTCAAGATTTTCTCGCATCGACTTTGAGGCATAAAAGCGAGCATCACTTTAGATGAGGCACCACGTAGCAGAGGTTGACTTTGACCCTGGACGAAGCTGCAACGCAGCGCCTGCATACTTTCTTTTTGTCTGACACAAAGCGCGCGATACCCTGCAGGTACCATATAAGCGGCCATTTCCCCTGTTTGTTGTACCAACCGAGCCAGTATGGTTTCGACCATATCTAACCCATGCTGTGCGGTCTCATAGCTATGCATGAGCAGCAATGCTGCCGGGCCAACGACAAATGTCTTGTCGTGTACGCTTTCTTCAATCAAGTTCCACTCTTTGAGCAGCTTCAAGTGTCGGTAGAGACTGCTCAAAGGAACGTTCAATTGCTCGCTTAGCGTTTTCGCAGAGACTGGGAATGGACTAACTGCAACTTGCATTAACAACTGCAGTGCTTTTTCGTTTACCTGGTTCGCATTAGCTTTGTTTGTCGTCATGAGAGTGTTGTAACGTGTTATATGAATTACGACAAATATAATTCTTAATCACTGAGAAAAGAAAAATAATTTTAATGGGTAATTCTCGTAGAGTGAGAATTTGACGACTGAGGGCTTACCTCGGTACCGATAGGCTCAAAAATGATGTCGTATTGACGTCTCAGGTTTGAGTCGTTTGATGCTAAATTGGAACAGGAGGGATTAAGGCATTGTTTAGTTTGCGGTATTACTAAGTGTTTCGCATACTGAGTTAATCTAAATAAATAATATTATAAACGAGAGTTGCTAGTGGGTATCAGAATCCAGATACCATCTCAGTAAATCGGTTTTATAAAAGGTTACTTTTATATGCTGAATAAGGCGCTTTTTAAAAAAGCCATCATTTTTTTGTTGCCCATTCCTTTGATTGTTGGCGAGGTCTTGTATTTAGCTCGTGAAAGCGTGCAAAACAACCTCAATCATCTATTAGAAAAAAACGTTCAAATCGCAGACGAAATTTTATTCCAAATAGAGACCGAAAACCGCACGGCTTTGTTGCATCCTAGACGATGTGAAGAGCTTCAGCAAAACTTGATGTTTGAACGAGATATCGAAGAAATGCTGATTGTAAAAGATGGGATCATTACGTGTTCTTCTAAACTGGGCGTAATTTCTAAGCCGTTAGCCGAGCACATTACATTTCCTGAGGGACAAGCGTTAGCACTGGGAAACGTGGATAGCGTATATGACCAATTTTTGCTCGTCGTGACCGAAGGAGAGCACGGTTATCAAGCGGTGACGATTATTGATCATGATTACTTTAATGCGAAGATAGGATTTAATAACGATTTACGTTTAAAACGCTCTGCCTTATTTATCCATGACCAAGTTGCACCTGAAGAAGCGTTGAGAACGGGAAGTAACCCTATTGGCATCAAATCGTCGCAAATGTTTGAATATGAAGCTTTGAGTGAAGCTAGCGATCTATTTGTCAAACAAAGAACACTTTCCTATTTTTTGTATTCAATTCCAATCATTTTTGTTATCTATCTTTGCTTATATGCGTTAAATAAATTTATCGATCCTCATCGAAGCTTGGTTCTGGATTTAAAGAAAGCCATAAAGAAAGGCGAGTTGACTCTGTATTACCAGCCCCAGATTAACGTCGATACTGGTCAACTATTTGGTTTTGAAGCCCTAGTGCGATGGGAGCATCAGAATAAAGGGTTCATTTCTCCTGATGAGTTTGTACCAGCGGCGGAGCAAAGTGGATTGGTCTTTTTGCTCACGGATTACGTTCTCGATAAAGCGGCAGAAGACTTCAGTAAATTAGACTTTAATCAGTCTGTTCACCTTGGTATTAATGTGCCGCCCGGTTACTTAGTTGGGCCAAACGCGATTAGAAAGATTCAACTCATTGACAGGAAGTTATGTCGAAATAACGTCTCATTAGGCATAGAGATAACAGAACGTCAACTCATTGATGCTGAAGCCAGAAAGTGCATCGCAGCGCTGCGAGTACATGGAATTGATGTGTTGATCGACGATTTTGGTACCGGTCAAACCTCGCTGGCGTTTCTGCAGCACATGCGTATTGATTACCTAAAAATCGATAAATGTTTTGTCGAAACTATTGGTATACCTAGCCTTAGTGCTTCCGTTTTAAAAGCTATTGTTCACTTTGCGGAAGAGCTAAAAGTACAACTCATCGCTGAAGGTGTAGAAACAACGGCGCAAGCCGACCATTTGAAAAAGATGGGAGTGCGATATCATCAAGGATATTTTTACTCCAAGCCTTTACCTTATGATCAACTTGCTCAGCGAAGTCATTATTATTGGTAAACGTTAGCCCGATAACATTGGTCATTGTCATCAAAAACAAACTCTAACTCATTCTTGATGCTATCCAAGCGGTCTTCTTGGTAATGAGATACATACAATAGCTGGCTTAAATTCTCTCGGGCGATGAGCTCAAGTGTATTCTTAACTAAACGCCTGCCAAGAAAATCCAACCCTTGATATGGCTCGTCCAAAATCAGTAATGTTGGTTGTTTAACGATGGCTCTTGCAATCAACAACAGGCGCTGCTGACCGTACTCTAATTGCTTGAATGAGGTTTTTCGGTATTGGCTCATATGTAGGATGTCGAGCCATTCGTTTGCGATGTCCACTTCTTTACGAGTGGGTTGGTTATACAACCCTATGGAGTCGTAAAAACCGGACAAAATCACGTCTAGCGCACTGCAGTTAACGCGGTATTGAAGGTGTAACGCTGAAGATACCATACCTATGTGCTGCTTAATTTCCCAGATTGTCTCGCCAGACCCTCGCTTTTTACCAAAGATATCAATGTCATTGCTGTAGCACTGAGGATGATCACCAAAGATTAACCCAAGCAAGGTGCTCTTCCCACAGCCATTTGGGCCTTTGACCTGCCAATGCTGACCTTTGTCTATTCGCCAGTTTAAGTCAGTAAAGATCTTCTTATCAGTGTATTCAACAGACCCATTTGTTAGTTTAAATATTGGGTTGTCGAAGTGTGTCGAGTGCTGATGCTGACGTATCAAGTTCATCATTTCTTCACTCTGTTGCTCGGACTGAGATTTAATTTGTTCAATGATTGGATGATTATCCCAACTGGATTTATCCATCGTACTGTCCAGCTTTCCTGCACTGAAAAGCGCAACTCGATCAATCCACTCAGGTATATCAGACTCGCGAGAAAACGTGACCAGCAGCTGTACGGTTTGAGAAAGCGAGTGTAAATAGTGAGCGAGAGCTGCTCGATGGGCAATATCTAAACCAGTAAATGGGTTATCTAGCAGTAATAAATCAGGCTGTGTTGCTAAAGCGCGAGCTAGCATCACTCGTCTTGTTTCCCCTGTAGAGAGAACACGAAAGCCACTGTGTTTAAGGTGAGTTAGGTCGAGGTCGGTAATCAGCTGATCTATTAAATTAGCGTCTTGGCTGCACTCCTGAATGAGTGAGTAAACGGTACTGCCTTGATCGATACGATCAAGAAAGTCTGTATCGTCCTTTTCTAATTCTCTTTCCAGTAATCGCTGTTGCTCTGATAACGACACTTGAGCAACGGACAGCCCATCAAGCTCAAGTTTTCCGCTTATTGGTGAAAGTTCACCACAAATAAGGTCTCCAAGTAGAGCTCCAATATCCCCATCCGCGCTGAATATTCCCCAAGATTGCTGAGTGTCTATTTTCCAATCGTCAATAAATAGGTGAGCCGTGTTCCCTTGAGCGGCAAGTTGACTAAAACGAATAGTCATATGTTTGTCTTCCTTGTTTTCGTTGTAATCGTTTATTTATAACAATTTACGAACTCAGTAAGGAAGCGCTTTTGTGTATTAATTTTAATCAATGCAGCATCTTGTGAGCACTCAAGGGTAGTGCTATTTGAGAGTGAAACAGCCACTACGCTTGCAGGTAATAAATTGACCTATCAGTAATTTCATTGAATTTTACAATGAGCTTATCATTATGCGCATAAATGTTATGCTGCTACACTCATACTTGCCGTTTATTTAATTAATCAATGTAAGGACACATGTTTATGAGTGAAACGGAATATGATTACCCTTCGAGTTACAGCCTAGTTTCTATCACCGATACGTCCAGCTATATCAAATATGCCAGTGAAAACTTTAATGAAGTCGCGGGGTTTGATGATGGTGAACTTATCGGTAAGCCTCACAATGTTGTACGCCACCCCGACATGCCGAAACAGGCTTTTAAAGATTTATGGACGCACCTAAAAGCCGGAAAACACTGGATGGGAATGGTGAAAAACCGACGTAAAAACGGAGGGTATTATTGGGTTGATGCGTTTGCTTCTCCTATCAAATCCAATGGTGAAGTTGTTGAGTACCAATCGGTTCGATTTAAACCTGAGCGTATACACGTTCAACGAGCGGAAAAAGCGTATTCAAAACTTCGGAATAACGGTAAACCATTGCAAATGTATCTTCCCCGTACGCGTTTGTGGATGAGATCAGCCTTCTTTCTTTTCATTTCCAACCTTCTTGGCTTGCTAACTCTACAAATGAATCAATCACCAGCGGTGGCCTTTGGCATCGCTGCATTACTTTCCGTTTTCTCAATTTATGTATTAACAAGGCCAGTTGAAAAGCTTGCTAGACAGGCTAGGCAAGACTTCAACAATCCGCTAATGGAATATATTTATTGCGGAAAAATTAACGATCTGGCTGAAATTGAGCTGGGTATGAAGATGCGTAAGCAATTTGCAGATGCGCTATTAGGGCGAGTCGGGGTGTCTGTAAAAGACTCTTGCGAAGAAACGCGTGCAAGTGCCAACAGTGCTGCGACTAATAGCCAGCAAGTGACGGAAAACTTGAGTGCACAGAAAGTAGAGATCGACTCGGTCGCTACAGCGGTCAATGAGATGCAAGCCTCATCATCTGAGATATCAAATAATGCTCAAGCGACTGCTGATGCTACGCTAGAAGCGCAGAACACGATGACAGATAGCCGTAGCGTTATCGATAATGTTAACCACTCGGTACTAGAGCTGGTGGATGAGCTCGGCGAAATCTCTAAAGTGGTCATGCGTTTGAACCAACAAACCGAGCAAATAGGAACCGTTGTTGAAGTGATCAATGATATTGCTGAACAAACCAACTTATTAGCGTTGAATGCAGCAATTGAAGCGGCGAGGGCAGGCGAACAAGGGAGAGGGTTTGCAGTCGTTGCGGATGAAGTGAGAACCCTTGCTAAAAGAACACAGGAATCGACAACAGAAATTAAAGCGGCCATTGAGGGGATTCAAAAGGGCAGTAAATCAGCGGTTTCTGCGCTAGAGAAAGGCAATGAAATGTCGACCGGAACGGTAACATTATTAGGCACGGCTTTAGAGAGCATCCAACAGCTGCAATCTCTCGTTCAGGATGTAGTCGAGCGAAATCAACAAATTGCGGTAGCGATAGAAGAACAGGTTTACGTAACGGATGAGATTAACGAAAACATCCAGTCGCTTAACTTAAAGTACAGTGAATCGTATGATCTGATGACAGAAACGAATCAGATGAACTCTAAAGTGCAAAGTTGTACCAATGACCTATCTGAAATGATTAAGAAGTTTGCTTAAACACTAGAAAATAGAAATAAAGAGCCCGCTAATTTTTAGCGGGCTCTTTATTGGAATGTGGTGAAGTTCTGGGGCCGTATACGACTAGGGGTTCGAACCTCCGTCATTTTACAAGCACTAAAACGACGAAAGCTCGCAATAAATGCGAGCTTTCTAAATAAGTGGCGGAGAGATAGGGATTTGAACCCTAGATACGCTATTAACGTATGCCGGTTTTCAAGACCGGTGCTTTCAACCACTCAGCCATCTCTCCGTTGCGGAACGTATAATAGGGAGCATAGTCCGACTTGTAAAGTGCTGAATTATAATAGAAGTACTGTTTGCTCGTTTTATAGCCGCTGGTGAAATTTAAACAGTTTGAAAATGGGGTAAAAAAGAGACAAATAGTAGCAATTTATAGAGTTTTTACTTTATATTGGCGCAAGTCAATAAAATGGTGTTTTATTGCTATCTTTATGATATTTAAGAAATAACTTGCTTTTAGGGTACATGTGTTCGCCCGAAAGTATTTGCAAGACTTTGTGAACTAATTCAAAATTAACTGGTATAGCCAGTTGTGCTTAATTTTTTTAAGGGTGTTTATGAAGGTCACAAATCTATTTAAAGACAAAGTTGATGCGATTTCTGCTCATCAATCCGAGTTTATGAATTGGATGTCTCCAACGTTACGCGATTATTGGAGTGACTTTTTGGGAAAAGCTCAGAATAGCTTTCTTTTCTCGAAAGTTCGTGATCACCAACAGCCAGCTGTTAACGAAGAGGTTGCGCCTCAACCTGCACCAATCGTAATGGCACCTGAGGCTCAAAAGCTGTATGACGAGTTAAGTGAAAAAATTGGTGAAGTGATTCACACTGGTGACTGGGTGCATGTATCTCAAGAACGTATCAATCAATTTGGTGCGGTAACGGAAGACATGCAGTGGATTCACACAGATCCAGAACGTGCGTCAGTTGAATCTCCATTTAAGACAACCATCGCTCATGGCTTTTTAACATTAGCATTGTTGCCTAAATTGACTGACTCAGTGGACCCTGATAAGCCAATGTTCCCAACAGCCAAAATGGTCGTTAACTTAGGCTTAAACCAAGTTCGTTTCCCTTACCCTGTTAAAGCAGGAAACAATGTTCGTGCTGTCAGCACGTTAACAAAAGTAACGCCGATCAAAAAAGGTTTGGAGATCGAGCGTGAAATTAAAGTGGAAATCGAAGGTATTCGTCGACCTGGTGCTGTTGTCGTTTCTGTTATTCAACTGCATTTCTAATTCCAGAGCCAGATAGAAAACATATAAAAAGAGAGCATCAATATGCTCTCTTTTTGGTTTTATTGATTAAAGCTTTTTACTGGAGTGTAACCGTAATCAGCAATCGCTTTTTGTCCTTGTTCGGAACGAAGGAAGGTGACGAACCCTTTACCTGGTTCGCTAATCTTATTGACTTTGTAGAGTACTAGGAATGGCCGCGCCAATTTATACTTGTGATTGCTAATGTTTGCCGAAGTTGGGTCAATACCATCTAATTGAATCGCTTTTATTGAGCGATCTACTGATCCCACAGAAATAAACCCAATTGCACGAGTATTATGGTTCACGATGGTTTTTACCATGCTGTTGCTATTTACAACCAAGTTGTTCGGGCTGATATCTGAGACGAGGCGATCATTTACGATTTTGGTTAGTCCTAGCAGACTTTCAAAACTGTAGCGCGAGCCTGAAGATGCCTCTCTAGTGACAACAGCGATAGGTTGATCTGCACCACCAACCTCTTTCCAATTCTTGATTTTACCTTTGTAGATATCAAACAGTTGTTGTTGAGAAAGGTTTTTTACAGAGTTTGTACGGTTTACAACAACAGCTAGGCCATCATAAGCGATAGGATATACGTTGAGATCTTCACCTTTTTCGCTTTCTGTCAGATAGCGAGAGCTCATTCCAATCTCAGCTACGCCTTTATTGACCATTGTGATACCCGCACTAGAACCAATACCTTGAACTGCAATGTAATCGTCCGGGTGTGTTTTGTTATATTCCTCTGCAAGTACATCCATCACGCGAGCAACCGAGGTTGACCCAGAGATATTAATTTCTTTTGCAATGGCGGGGAGGGAGACTGCTATGGCCAATAACGTCGCCACAGTAAAACGTAACATATTAAACTCCATATACGGTATAAAGCAGCGTTTATGATATTGCGTTCAGGTTACACTTTTGTGAACTGTCAGGTTTAAACAAGGGAATTCTTTCTAACCAAGAGGTGATGTAGGTAGCGTTTCCAAGCAAAGTGAGATGATAATCTGAGTAAATGAGAATATAGCCACCCTTTGTTTGAGGTAGGCAGATAATCACCATCGATGGTGGTGTAAAGGTTATATACTAGGATCGACAGCTCTAACTATCATCCATCGGGAGAACGTTGATGTCAGTGTCCCAAATGGCGACAAGTCGTTTATACAAATCAGTTCAATCGCTCTGCTCTGCGCGTAATGCTAACCTGCCTGTCGAGCAGGGTAAGTGCCTATATGAGCCAGTGGAGAATGGTGTCGAGCTTCATAGAGCGCATTTTCTTCTTGATTCACAGCACAGCGAATATACCTCTCCCGTCGCGAAGATCGTGTTTGATGAGGGCAATCAGCTTTGGTATTTCTACGTCCCAACGTACCGCAACGAATTATTAAGGTGGATACCTTATAAGCCACTTCCATACAGTCAAACGCTCGAAGACCTACTCACCGAGTTGGAAAGCGATCCTCAAGCGTGTTTTTGGGAATAGGGAACGCTCCAACTCTAACAGCTGTCAATGTCACCATGATTTATGCTTTGGATTTAACGACTTGGTTTCTAAAGTCTTTCGGTGTCATGTTGTAAATCGATTTAAATGCTGTACTGAAATGCGCTGCACTTTTAAATCCGGATTCAAACGCTATTTCTGTTATAGATTTTTCTGACATGCGCAGCTGGGTAGCGGCGAAGTTGATCCGCTTCACTTTTAATACCTGTGAAAATGAAAGCTCCTCTGCGGCGAGGCGGCGTTTTAACGTCGCGATAGACATACTCATATGAGCCGCTAAGCCTTCCAGAGTGATATCTTTCTCGATATTGTTCTCAATATACTTGATGGCCTTTTGAGAGTCGCTTAGGCTGCTTGCATCATCTATGATTGATAGGATATTTGGCTCTGCCTCCACCATTAACGACAGCAGTGCCATTGCGATATGACCTTGTGTGTAGTCTGGAGCATTGCGACTCGCTAAGTTGACCAATGTGTCTTTTAGTTGTGCTACTTCGCTGCTGGCTTGCGCTGAAAAAGGATAGAAGCGCCTTTCTTCCGTCTTGGAGCGTAGCATTGGGTGTGCTTTTTTAAAGTCACAGAATAGATTTGGGTTGAAGACTAGAGCCAGTGCTTTAAAGCCTTTTTCACTAGGGATGGCTTCTGCGCTGCTCAAATCAGCGGAGTTGTAGAGAGTAAAATCTCCTGCTTTAAGTTCAAACTGTTCACCATTTGGTTGATGGACTAATAGGGCACCTTCTTCAACAACATATAAGCCATTATGTGTTGCGGTGTAACGCTCACTTTTGCGCGCAGTGAAGTGATTAAAGCGAATGATCTCAATGTTCGGCATATTCGTTCTTATCATTTTTACATAACAAATAAAAAAGGCGCTCAATAGAGCGCCTTTTAACTTCATTCGGTATTATTCACTTACAGTCTGTTCTGCTTGTGCTGCTGGTTGTTCAGCAAATACCTGGGTTGGCTTTGCAACTAAACTGCGGTTCTCTTGGTTTACGTCCGCAAGGACAATTTCCAATGTATCACCAAGTTTGTATACGACCTCTTTATCGATAGAGATGGTACCGTTGTCGCCATTGCACTCAATTCTTTCTTTATTATCAAGAATTAGTGCACCAGGAATAAAGGCTGCTGCGCCATTTTCGAGAAGTCGGACACGTGCACCAGCACGATTAATATCGAAAATCTCACCTGTGAAACAAGTTTTCTTGTTCGGCTCATCAGCAAGCGTACGTGCATATAACCAATCTGAGACATTTCGCTCAGCAATTTTATGATGTTTACGGTGCAGAGCTAGTTCTTCACCGACTTGATCATCAGGTTTTTGCACTGGCTCTTTGCCTAGGATGACGGCCTTCAACATGCGGTGGTTGATCATATCGCCGTACTTACGAATTGGTGATGTCCAAGTCGCATAGATATCCAGCCCCATAGCGTAATGAGGAAGAGGCTGATTACCTACTTCACTGTAGGCTTGGAACTTACGAATACGATTATCAAGGTAAGAGGTTTCTTGCGCAGCCAACCAGCGACGCAATGCAGCAAAGCCTTCTAGAGTGGTAATTGACTCCGCTGTGAATTCCAGTGCACCTTCTGGATTGACAAGTTGAACCACTTC
Source organism: Vibrio sp. D3 (assembly GCF_043995865.1). Classification (NCBI taxonomy): domain Bacteria; kingdom Pseudomonadati; phylum Pseudomonadota; class Gammaproteobacteria; order Vibrionales; family Vibrionaceae; genus Vibrio; species Vibrio sp. D3. The sequence continues at coordinate 1,829,896 of NZ_CP171886.1, forward strand.
TTCAATCTTCTCAGTCTTAATGCCAGCGTGAGTATTGAAAACACCTGTTTCAAATTTATCGCGCAGTGTACGACCAGCACAGATGTTTGCGGTAATCATTGACTCTTCAACCAAGCGATTTGCACTGCGGCGCATATCTGCATGGATAGCAACCACATCGTTGTCTTCACTCAGCTCAAAACGGTAGTCAGGACGGTCTGGGAAGACCACTGCGTTTTTCTCACGCCATTCTGCGCGAGCAAGGGAAAAGTCGTAAAGGTCACGAACGATTGTCGCGATCTCTTCAGATGGTTGCCATGCTTCTGAGCTGCCGTTTTCTAGCCAATCAGACACGTGATCGTATGCTAAGCGTGCGTGTGATTTGATGTTTGCTGCAAAGAACTTGATATCGCCGCCAATTACGCCGTCTTTATTTACGGTTACGGTACAGCAAATAGCAGGGCGGATTTCGCCTTCAATCAGAGAGCATAGGTTGTCTGCTAGATCGCGAGGCAGCATTGGAATATTGCGGCCCGGAAGATAAATAGTATAGCCACGCTCACGTGCTACTTTATCCATTTCATCTTCTGGTGTGATGTAGGCAGTTGGATCTGCGATAGCGATTGTCAGTTCGAAATCGCCAGATTCGGTTTTCTTCGCGTACAGCGCATCGTCCATATCTTTGGTTGATTCACCATCGATAGTCACGAAAGGAACGTGTGTCATGTCTACGCGTTCTAGATCGGCGTCGTCTTTTAGTTCCCAGTTCTCGATGCCTGCTGGCTCAGAGTTTGGTAGATCGTTTTGAGCAAGCGTTACCCACCAAGGTGCAATTTTGTCGTTCGCGTCTGTGATTTTTTCAGAAATTTCCACGAAGAAAGAGTTATCGCCTTTTAGAGGGTGGCGAATAAGATGTGCGACAACCCAATCTCCCTCAGCGAACTCGTCAGGTTTTAGACCTTTCTTTAGTTTCGCTTTAAGAGAAAGCTTTTTAAGCTGTGGGTGATCAGGTGCTACGTTTAGCTTGCCTTTGAACATTTTGACTCGACCAATAAAGCGAGTCACGGCTTGTTCTAACAGCTCTTGTGGCTCTGCAACTTCGCGTTCATTTTCTGTGCGGATAATGGCGACGACTTTGTCACCGTGCATGCACTTTTTCATGTACGCAGGTGGGATGAAGAAGCTAGTCTTGCTGTCCACTTCCAAAAAGCCAAAGCCTTTATCTGTGGCTTTTATTGAGCCTTCTTTTTTCGGCAGGTTTTCTTGGATTTGCTGCTTAAGCTGAGCGAGTAGTGGGTTATCTTGAAACATCTTTTCTTAAATTACCTATGGAGTTGGGCACACTATAATCATTGCGAGCTATTATTACTACCTGTGGAGCGCAATTTCGCCGTGAATTTTGCTGATCGAATTGCAGGAAATCGGCTTAAATATTGATGAAAAACTCATCTGCGAGCTGCGCAAATCTACGGGGAATGGTGGGGCTGGTGGAAAAATATGCTAAAAATGCCATTATTGAGAATAAATTGTGATGTAATTCAATTTTTTCTGGCTTTTTTTATGCTTTTAAGGAATAATCCGCCTCCCTTAGTCGTCCCTAATGGCTTATCGCGGTTGTGTACTGTGCTGTGTTCCTGTCTGAATGGAATCAGTAACTGGATGAATCAGTATCGAATTGGAAGAGCATATGGGACTGTTTTTTTGTTTAATTAAGTAGGATCCCAATGCAAGATTCTGTTATTCAATTCAGCGATTTATCTCTGAATGATTCTATCCTTTCTGCTCTAGACGGAATGGGTTTCGTGTCACCAACTCCAATTCAGGCTGCGGCAATCCCACACCTGTTGGAAGGTGCTGACGCGCTGGGTAAAGCTCAAACAGGTACAGGTAAAACGGCAGCGTTCTCTCTGCCTCTTCTAAATAAGATCGATCTCAACCAACGTAAACCACAAGCTATCGTTCTTGCGCCAACGCGTGAGTTAGCGATCCAGGTTGCGGCTGAAATGAAAAACCTTGGTAAGAACATCAAGGGTCTTAAAGTTTTAGAGATTTACGGTGGTGCTTCTATCGTAGATCAGATGCGTGCTCTTAAGAGCGGTGCACAAGTTATCGTTGGTACTCCAGGTCGTGTTCAAGACCTTATCAACCGTGAACGTCTACACCTAGATGAAGTAAACACGTTTGTACTAGACGAAGCTGACGAAATGCTAAACATGGGTTTCGTTGATGACGTTACTGCGATCATGGAACACGCACCAGAGTCTGCTCAACGCGTTCTATTCTCTGCAACAATGCCTCCGATGCTTAAGAAAATCGTTGAGCGTTTCCTACGTGAGCCTGTAATGGTTGACGTTGCTGGTAAGAACCACACTGTAGACAAAGTTCAACAACAGTTCTGGGTAGTGAAGGGTGTAGAGAAAGATGAAGCGATGTCTCGTCTTCTTGAAACGGAAGAAACTGATGCGTCAATCGTCTTCGTACGTACTCGTCAAGACACTGAGCGTCTAGCTGATTGGCTATCTGCACGTGGCTTTAAAGCGGCAGCTCTGCACGGTGACATTCCTCAGTCTCTACGTGAGCGTACTGTTGATCACATCAAACAAGGTGTTATCGACATCCTAGTTGCAACTGACGTTGTTGCACGTGGTCTTGATGTTCCACGTATTACGCACGTATTCAACTACGACATCCCATTCGATGTTGAGTCTTACATCCACCGTATCGGTCGTACTGGCCGTGCTGGACGTAAAGGTAAAGCGATCCTTCTTGTTCGCACTAACCAAATCCGTATGCTTCGCACTATCGAGCGCGTAACTAAGTCATCTATGGAAGAGATTCAACTTCCTCTACGTGACCAAGTTGCTGAAGCTCGTCTAGCTAAGCTAGGCGCTGAGCTTGAAGCAGAGAAAGAGCACAAAGCTCTAGACAAATTTGCTGAGCTAGTAGAGAAACTACAAACTTCTCTAGACATCGACCCAGCAACGCTTGCTGCTATGCTTCTTAAGCGTCAGCAAGGTAAACGTCCTCTGTTCTACATTGGCGAAGACCCAATGGTTGAAGCGATTGAGCGTGATAAGCAACGCCGTAAAGAGCGCCGTGAAGGTGGTCGTGAAGGTGGTCGTGACGGCGGTCGTAACTTCAACAACCAAGATTGGGATACTTACCAGCTTCAAGTTGGTCGCGAGCAAGGTGTTCAAGTTAAAGACATCGTTGGTGCTCTAGCGAACGAACTAGGTCTAGGTAAAGGCTCTATCGGTGCGATCAAGCTAGCACAAGGCCACACATTCGTTCAGCTACCAAAAGCAATGACTTCTGAAGCTGCGGGCAAGCTAAGCAAACTACGCATCCGTCAACAAGATGTTGGTGCTGTAGTATGTGACTTCGATGACTTCCGAGAGTCTCGTGGTGGTCGCCGTGACGGTGGTCGTCGTGATGGCGGTCGTCGTGATGGCGGCGGTTACCGTGGCAACCGCGAAGGCGGCAACCGTGGTGGTGATCGTCGTGAAGGCGGTCGTCGCGAAGGTGGCTTCCGTGGTAACCGTGACGGCAACCGCGATGGTAACCGTGAGGGTGGCGAACGTCGCTTCGATCGTAACCGTGGTGGTGATCACCGTGGTAACCACCGTGGTGAGCGTGGTCACGGCCGTGGTCGTCGCACTCAAGAAGCATAATCACGAATCAGTGATTAGAGCAATTGATTAAATTGCCGCAAGAATTGAAAGCCGAGCGAAATGCTCGGCTTTTTTATGCGCGTCGAATACGGCTTTGCTTTTCGTCGTGCTCATTTACCCAGCTAATGACTTCGTTTAAGGGTAGGGCTGGGCAGAACAAGTAGCCCTGAATGATGTCGCAGCCACGACTGCGTAAAAAATGCAGTGTATCCATGTCTTGAACGCCTTCTGCGACGACTGAATACCCTAGGCCATGCGCTAACGCTATTGTGTTCTCAACGATAGAGCGGGTGCCCTCTGTCCGGCTTGCGGTACAAAGAAATGATCGGTCGATTTTAATTTGATCAACTGGGAGATCTCTCAAAAGCGACAGAGATGAATACCCGGTGCCAAAGTCGTCCAAGCTGATCTTAATACCCAATCCTTTGATTTGGTGAATTAGGGGGTTGAGCTCAACAACTCTATCAATCGCCATCGTTTCAGTAATCTCTAAGCTTATAAGGTCAGCAAATTGAGGGTTTACCTTGAGCAGTGTTTCCAAGCGGTTGAACAATAAATTAGACGAGAGATCTTTTGCAGATAAGTTAACGTGGACAGGAAGCTTGATGTCTTTTTCTATAAAGGTCTGGAGATCTTTTTCAACTTGGTTGAGGACCCACATGGTGATGTTGTGCACTTGATTACTTCGCTCCGCGATGGGGATGAAGTCGTTAGGCGAAATCGTTTTACCATTTTCATCATGCCAACGGATCACGGCTTCAAAGCCGACAGCTAAGTTAGTATGTGCGTCAATCAACGGTTGGTAGTATAGCTGGAACTCCTCTTTTTCCAGCGCACATTGAATACGAGAAGAGATTTCGAGCTGGTATTTGGCCCCGACGTTCATGTCCTCATTATAAAATGCAAAGAGATTGCCATTTCGTTTGGCGTGATACATGGCAATGTCCGCATGCTTTATCAATAGATCATTGGACAGAGCGTCATAAGGGTAGGTACTGACACCGAAAACAACGCGGGAAGAGACTTGAAACTCATCTAAATGGAAGCGATTAGACAGTGCCGAATCTAACTCTTCGATGAGACTTTTGCCTGTTTCCTCGCATGCTGACGAGGTGAGGATGACAAATTCATCGCCACCAACGCGGAAAATTTTGTCACTGCCTTTAAGTTTCTCTTGGAGACGTTGCCCAATTTGAATCAGCAGTTGGTCTCCACAAAAGTGTCCCATAGCATCGTTGACTTGTTTAAAGTTAACGACATCGAAAAGGATCACTGAGAAAGGGTCTCCAGACTGTATTCTATCTTCGATTAACTCAAAGCAGTATTTACGGTTAGGGAGTCCAGTAAGTGCGTCGTGAACGGCATTACGCTTCTCTTTTTCAGCAACGGTATGAAGTTCCAGTATGGAGTCGTTGCTCCATTTGATAACCAGCACCACAAAAATGCTGCCACCGAATAAAATGAGAGAAACTCCGGTTTCCAAGAGGGAAGCGATAGGTTTTTGCATTATAGCGTGTAAAAAAGCGGCATACGCAAAAATGAAACAGCTGATTAACAACAATAAGAAAGTCCACCCGGGTACATCAGTTCTCGAGCAGATGTTTTTTGTCATCTGCCATCCCCAGCAGAGCAAAATCAAACCTAAGATCACTAATAGAAATGCAATAGTGGGCACATTATTACCCCGATTTATTGATTGGTTTATTATTTTTGTTCACCCAATAAACAACGTAGCTCATATCTCTGAATTTGTACAAATTGACCTATTCATAAATTATGTTTAACAAGTCATATTTTTTAGTCTTCAAATAAAATCAAAACTTGCTACAGATCAACAAAATTTGTTCAATCAAATCGCTTTTACTAAAAGATTGTTGAAAGATTAAAAAATTATTGAATAATAGAAGGGCAAACAAGAAGTACGCAGCGCACAAGCGCTATTACAACCTCTGCTCTACAACAGGATAATTATTTCATGTCTAATTCGTTTGTACTGGTGATCAACTCTGGTAGCTCTTCATTAAAATTTGCTGTTATTGATTCTGAAACCGGTGAAGCTTTGGTATCAGGTATTGGTGAGTGTTTTGGCCTACCTGAAGCTGAAATCAGTTGGAAATATCAGGGAGAAAAAACCGTTGAAGCAATTCCTGCTGGCGGTAACCATCATCAGTACGCTGTTGAGCGAGTGGTAAAACTACTCGAGACTTTGGGTTTGAGCTCAAAATTTGTAGCTGTAGGTCACCGCATTGTTGCTGGTGGCGAAACCTTTAAAGGCACAGTAAAAGTCGATGAAAAAGTTATTCAAGAAGTTGAGCGTCTTGCTGAGCTAGCGCCACTTCATAACAAAGCGAATGCAGAAGGTATGCGAGCAGCAATGGCAGCATTCCCTTCACTGCCTCAATTCGCTGTGTTTGATACTGCTTTCCACCAAACAATGCCTGCAAAAGCGTTTATGTACGCGCTTCCTTACGAGCTTTACGAAGAGCATAAAGTGCGTCGTTACGGTGCTCACGGCACAAGCCACTACTACGTAAGCCGTGAAGCAGCGAAAATGCTAGATAAACCGGTTGAAGAAAGCAGCTTTATCACCGTGCACTTAGGTAACGGTGCATCAGTGAGTGCGGTTAAAAATGGCGAATGTGTTGATACAAGTATGGGTTTGACGCCGTTAGCTGGCCTAATGATGGGTACTCGTTGTGGTGACCTCGACCCAAGTGTTATCGAGTTCCTTTTCCGTAAAGGTTGGGAAAAAGACGAAGTGTTCGAGATGATGAACAAGAAGTCAGGCTTCTTAGGTGTATCCGGTGTAACAAGTGACGCACGTGGTGTACTAGAAGCCATGGAAGCGGGTAACACACGCGCGAAGTTGGCATTTGAAATCTTCACTTACCGTGTTGCGAAATACATTACTTCTTATCTAGCTGCTCTGGATTCATTAGACGGCATCATCTTCACTGGTGGTATTGGTGAAAACTCACTACCAATTCGTCGTGAAATCTTGAAAAACCTAAAACTGCTAGGTTTTGTTGAAGATGAGAAAGGCAACGAAGATGCAAGATTTGGCAACGCAGGTGTTATTGCAACATCTGAGTTGCTCGGTGCGAAAGCACTAGTTATTCCTACCAATGAAGAGTGGGTAATCGCTCAACAGTCGGTGGAACTGCTGTAAAACGGCAAAAATTTTGGGAACTAAGTCAAAGCCCTTTCCTTTATGGAAAGGGCTTTTTTTGATCCAAATACATCCTTTCTCCATACAACTATCCGCATTAATACGGATCTTTAATAGCTGCCAATTGCCTTAATATTGATAAATATATAAACAACTTGGGCGGTGAAGAAATTTCAGTATACTGCGCTTAAGCCATACCAAAGAAAATTAGCCTTATGTCATGTAGGTGTCTCAGCTCGGAGACAGGAATTGCGTTTGAAGAACGATCAAACGAAATCGTATCTTTGCAGGCTATTGGGCATATAAATAATAAACCGTTGACTAGTTCGAAGATTAGTCAAATGAGAGAAAGTTATGTTTTTTAATAAGTCGCTTCAGCAAGAAAACCAACGATTAAAGCAGGATCTGCAACGCTTGCAGCAAATCCAACACAGTTTAGATGAAGAAATGATTCGCTTAACGCTGGATAAGAAAGGTTGCATTACCTCTGTAAATACAAAACTTCACCAACAACTCTTTTTCGCTGATGCGGATATTTTAGCGAAACCGATTACCGAGTTGGTACCGTCAAATTCGCGCAATACAGAGCACTTTCATCGAATGAAGAGAGCCGTTCAAGACAAAGTATTTTGGAATGGCGCGATGCAAGTACTTAAAGGCAACGGCGAAGAAGCGTGGTTACGAACGGTTATCCAGCCTGTTTTAAACGAACATCAAGAAGTCGAAAGCTTTTTTGTGTTTGCTTCTGAGCTTACGCGAACGATCAAAGCATCGCGTGAGCAAGAGGACATGCTGAATGCGTTGAGCCGTTCTATGGCGGTTATTGAGTTCACGTTAGATGGTAATGTATTAAAGGCCAATGATAATTTCCTTAGTACGATGGGTTATACACTGGATCAAATTAAAGGTAAGCATCATCGTATGTTCTGCGATCAGGAAGAGGCTGGTTCTGAAGCTTATCGCGAGTTCTGGCAACGTTTGGCAAAAGGACAGTTTGCTTCAGACCGATTTAAGCGAGTTAACCGTTACGGTGAAGAGGTATGGTTAGAAGCCTCCTATAATCCTATCCATAACGATAGAGGAGAGCTCTACAAGGTCGTCAAGTTCGCGACCGACATCACCCAGCAGGTGATGCAAGAGCAGCAAATGGCTCAGGCTGCGCAATTGGCTAATGAAGTTTCTCAAGAGACCGGAACACAAACACTGCAAGGTCAGCAAGTGATAGGTTCGACGCTAGAAAAGGTGCAAACACTGTCTGACCAGATGCAGCAAGCGAATACGGCCATTGACGAGCTCAAAGCGCACTCATCACGCATTAGTGAACTGGTTAATAGCATCAGTGGTATTGCAGACCAAACTAACTTACTAGCGTTAAATGCGGCGATAGAAGCAGCTCGCGCGGGTGAGCATGGTAGAGGCTTTGCCGTGGTGGCTGACGAGGTGAGACAGCTTGCCACAAGAACCAATGCGACCACTGATGAAATTGTCACAATGGTAACTGAAAACTTAGAGCGAACCGATAATGCTGTCCAACTGATCGCCAAATGTCAAAAAGAAGCACTAGATACGCTAGAACTTTCAGAAAAAGCGGGGAATGTGATGAACGAAATACAAGATGGCGCTAGCCGTGTCGTAGAGGCTGTGGAGCAATTTAACCGCTCATTGTAGTTGGTTCTTCATGCTATCAATGGCTTTTTTCAGTTCCGATATAATCAACTTGTTTACTACTGCTGCTCATCGCCAATAAAGCGCTTTTTTTGGTGATGAGAAAGCCAATTATTTCCCTCCTTAATATTTCGTATTTCTATCTTAACGTGTCGCTATTTTACAACACTGTTAATAAAAAGTGGCGTAATTTAATCTCCTGTTAACTTGGTTGCGAATCACAGTTGGGGGAGACCTACTTGGACTTACTAAATTTCACCATAGATAACTTAGCGCTGCTAGGTACGCTTACCATGGAGCACATCTCTTTGGTCGCTCTGGCTGTTGGGCTTGCCATCCTAACTGGCGTACCTATCGGCATTCTTATCACACAAAATGAGCGCGTTGCGAAAGTGGTGCTTTACGTAGCGTCCATCATTATCACCATTCCTTCAATCGCACTGTTTGGTTTGATGATTCCTCTCTTATCGACCATTGGTCATGGGATTGGCTACGTGCCCGCCGTGATTACCGTACTGCTTTATTCTCAGCTGCCTATTATTCGCAACACTTATACCGCCATTCACAACGTAGAACCGTCACTCCGAGAGGCAGCTCGAGGCATCGGGATGACGCCTTTTCAGCGTTTGAAAATGGTGGAAATTCCATTGGCGATTCCGGTGATTATGGCGGGTGTGAGAACGGCAGTAGTAATGAATATTGGCGTTATGGCGATCGCCGCGTATATCGGAGCAGGAGGGTTGGGCGTGTTTATCAGCCGTGGCATATCGCAAAGTGATCCTCGACAACTGATCGTTGGTGCCATCGCCGTCAGCCTTCTGGCTATCATCGCGGATTACGGATTGATTCGACTACAAAAAAGATTAACGCCACCGGGCCTAACCGCTGCTTGATAAAGGACAAATAATAGGGACATTCAAATGATCAAAATTGACAAGCTAACCAAAATTTTTGAAACGCCTAATGGCCCGGTGACTGCCGCAGATCACATTGAGATGGAAGTTCCCAGTGGTGAAATATGTGTGTTACTTGGCCCATCCGGTTGTGGCAAAACCACCACGCTGAAAATGGTCAACCGAATTATTCCCGCGACATCGGGCAAGATCTACCTTGGTGGTGAAGATACTTCTGGGATGGATACGGTTACTCTGCGCCGCAACATTGGCTATGTTATTCAGCAAATTGGCTTATTTCCCAACATGACGATCGGCGAAAACATCGCGGTGGTTCCCAAGTTATTAGGATGGGATAAGGCAAGGTACATGACGCGTGCAAAAGAGCTATTGGAGATGGTGGCTCTTGATCCTAGTGTCTTCCTTAATCGTTATCCAAATGAGTTGTCTGGCGGACAGCAGCAACGAATTGGAGTTGCCCGAGCGCTAGCGGCGGATCCTCCCGTCATGCTGATGGATGAACCTTTTGGTGCGATTGACCCGATCAACCGTGAAGTAATCCAGGATGAGTTCCTTAAAATGCAGCAAGAGCTCAACAAGACCATCATGTTTGTCAGTCATGACATTGATGAAGCGGTCAAAATGGCCGATAGAATCGCGATTTTCCGCGATGGTCATCTGGTTCAGTACGATACGCCTGACGATTTACTCGCACACCCGAAAGATGATTTCGTGAAAAACTTTGTCGGAGATGATCGCGCACTTAAACGTCTACGCTTAGTGACGGCTGAGTCCGTCATGCAGACCACTTTTGCGTACGTGAAACCTAACGATACGCTTGCCGATGCTCTAACCAAAATTGACGCGTATGGGTATCGCGACGCCGTGATATTAGTGAATGACCAACACCAACCTATCGGTTATGTGCCCAAAGCTACCGCAATCAATATGAAGGGGTACTGCGGCGAACATTATGTCGGCCTGAAAACAATCGCCCGAACCACGGATGATCTGCGTAAAGTCGCGTCGAAGATGTTCACGCACGACATTGTTTGGATGCCGTGTGTTGACGAGAATGGCCGCTTAGTGGGCGAAGTCACACAGCGCGGTATTACTCATTATCTAGGCGCAACTTATCAGCGCGATACCTCTCCTAGTCAGCCGCAGCCATTGTATCAGGCTAAGGAGGCATCGTGACCAATCAGCTCAAACAAACCTACTATTTCGTTTTATTGGCGTGTGTCTTTGCGTTGGGTATTTATTTACAAGGCGCGGGTACGATCGATGATTTTCTTTACTACCAAGAAGACATTGTTTATTTGACGGTTCAGCACATTGAACTGGTGCTGCTGTCTGGTGGATTGGCGATCCTAATCGCGATTCCCGTCGGCGTATTGCTCAGCCGTCCTCGTTTTCAGAAAGTCGCAGAATCGGCGATGCAGATTTTGAATGTGGGGACCACGATTCCTACTTTAGCCATTCTCGCGCTGGCAATGAGCTTTCTTGGCATTGGCACCGTGCCTGCGGTATTTGGGCTGACGATTGCCTCGTTGTTGCCGATTGTTAGAAACACCTACATTGGACTGAAAGAAGTACCCGCTCATTTAAAAGAAGCGGCGTCAGGCATTGGTATGACCGAGTTACAAATGTTGTTTCAGGTTGAAATTCCTAATGCGCTGTTCGTCATTTTTGCTGGTATCCGCACGGCGTTAGCTGTCAACGTGGGCACCGTTCCACTGGCCTTCTTAATTGGTGGCGGTGGGTTAGGGGAGCTCATTTTTACCGGTATTGATCTGGATGAACCCATCATGATGCTGGCAGGTGCTATTCCTACAGCGATGTTGGCTATCGCTATCGACAGTGTGGTAGGAGCCGTTTCTTATGTCACTGTACCTAAAGGCTGTAACCCTATTAGAGCTAGACAATAACAATCCTAAAAATTGAACACAGACAGGAGTCAAACATGTTGAAGCAAATTACTCGCCGCTTGCTGGCCGTTGGTGTACTGCTTTCAAGTTTTCACGCATCCGCGGAAATCGTCGTAGGTGGTAAAAACTTTACAGAACAACAGCTTTTAACGGAAATTACGTCTCAATATTTAACCAAAAAAGGCTACGACGTTGATAAACGTTCGGGCATGGGCAGCGCGGTTTTGCGAAAAGCGCAAGAAAACGGCCAGATCGATCTTTATTGGGAATACACGGGCACATCACTGATCATTTACAACAAAGTCAAAGACAAGCTCCCAGCAGATCAAGTGTATCAACGCGTTAAGGAACTGGATGCGAAGAAAGGCCTAGTTTGGCTTAACCCTTCAAAAGCGAACAACACCTACGCGCTCGCTATGCGCAGTGACGATGCGAAACAACGTGGCATTTCAACCTTATCCGACTTCGCCGAGCAAATGCGCCAAGACCCGCCAATGACCATCGCTTTGAATGCGGAATTCTATGCACGAAAAGATGGCTTCCGACCTTTACAGAAAACCTACAAATTCAAAGCTTCACGTGACCAAGTGAAACGCATGGATACGGGGTTAACTTATGATGCGCTGAAAGGGAAAGAAGTCGATGCTGCGCTTGTATTTGCAACAGATGGTCGTATCAAAGCATTCGGTTTTACCGTTTTAACGGATGACAAACAGTTCTTCCCTGATTACGCGATCACTCCTGTGGTTCGCCAAGAAACGCTAGATGCGAACCCAGAGCTTGCCGAGCAAATGAACGCGCTTTCTGCGGCGATCGATGGCGATACGATGTCGACTTTGAATCAACAAGTTGATGTGGAGCGACGTTCGATCTCAGAAGTCGCAAGCCAGTTCCTATCTGAGCATAACTTGGGGTAATACCATGATTATCCTGCAAGTCAGTGTGGCCCAAATCAACGCCCAGTTAGGCGATGTGAATGCCAATCTGAATACTCATCAGGATTACATAAAGCAAGCTGCGGCCTTGGGGTCGCAGCTATTGCTATTTCCTGAACTCTCCTTGACTGGATACCAGCTCCAATCTTCTGTGCGTGAAGTTGCCATGAAGCGTGATGATGCTCGGCTTAAAGAGCTTGCGCAACTTGCACCGCACATGTCCGTGATTGTCGGCTTTGTTGAACAGGCTGCTCCGGGAGAGTGCTACAACGCGATGGCTTGGTTGCTCGGTGGTACGGTGGTTGCTGTGCATCGCAAAATCAATTTACCAACCTATGGTGGGCTTGAAGAGGGTAAGTGGTTTCATTCGGGAGAGGCTACCACCAGCGTTTCTCTTGATGATAATTGGCGAGGCTCGGTTTTAATTTGTGCCGATTTATGGAATCCACCTTTGGTTCATTGCGCGCTACTCGATAAGCCTGAAATCTTGCTCGCGCCGATCAATTCGGCCAGCAGTATTGTCAGTAAAGATTTTTCCAATGAAGACAACTGGTTAGTTAACGTTAAATTTTATGCGGTGCTCTACGGAACCCCAGTTTTGATGGCCAACCGTTACGGGCCAGAGGGCGAAGCGTGGTTTTGGGGAGGAAGCTGTATTTTGTCTGCAACGGGTGAGCTATTGGCGCAGGCAGAAGACGGTGAAACCTTGATAACTGCAACCTTGTCATTGGACGATATTGATAAAGCCAGATTCGAGCTGCCTACCATGCGAGACAGCAATACACCATTGATCACAACACTATTGTCGAAGGCAAAACGCTAAAACTGGAGCAGTAGACGATGCAATCTATTCATCGATTTATTCACGAATTAACCTTTGAACAGCTTCCCGCTGACGTTATTGAACAAGCGAAATATTGCGTCTTGGATTTGTTAGGTGTCGCCGCAGCTGGTAAAGCGACGCAGCGGCAAAACATGGTAGCCAAACTCGCGCAGAAGCAGTTTGCCGGTGATACGCCGATGCTGTTTTCTGATCACACGGCTAGTGGTTGTGGGGCAACTCTATATGGCGGCATGTTGATTGACAGTATGGACGCGCACGACGGCCAAGTCCTGACGAAAGGCCATGTTGGCGTCGCTGTTTTGCCGGGGCTGCTCGCCAGTATGCATGAGTCAGCAGTTACGGGAGAAGAGTTATTAACGTCCCTCGTCATTGGCTACGAAATAGCAACTCGCGCCGGAATCGCGCTGCATCAAACCGCTTGTGATTATCATACTTCTGGTGCTTGGAATGCGTTGGGCGTCGCTGCGGTGTCTGCAAGAAGAAAAGACTTAACGGATGCACAAACAGAGCATGCGCTCGGCATTGCTGAGTTTTATGGTCCACGCAGCCAAATGATGCGTTGTATTGAACACCCAACTATGCTCAAAGACGGCTCTGGCTGGGGAGCGATGGCGGGCTTTGCCAGTGCAGAGCTGGCAGAGGAGGGCTTTACTGGCGCGCCAGCCGTGACTCTGCTGAACCAACAAACTCACGCTTTGTGGGCAGATTTAGGGCAGCGCTGGTATATCTTGGAGCAATACTTTAAACCGTATCCGGTTTGTCGTTGGGCTCAACCCGCGGTTGAAGCGGTGAGAGCGCTGCAACAAGAAAATAAACTAGAACATGATGAGATTGAACTTATCGAAGTTCATAGCTTTCATCAGGCGGTGTGCCTGCATACCAAGCGCCCTGAGACAACCGAGCAGGCTCAGTACAGTTTGCCATTTTCAGTCGCGAGTGCGGTTATTGATAATACGGTCACGGTAGAAGCCGTCACCAAAGGACTGAAAGATCCTGCTCGCTTGGCACTTACGGAGCGGATGAGGTTAATTGAAGAGCCCGTTTACAATGATAAGTTTCCAGCCCAACGCTGGGCGCATGTCGTGGTGACGTTGAAAAATGGCGACAAACTGACTTCGCCTCCCTGTATTGCGCGAGGTAATCCTGAAAATCCTCTCAGTCGAGACGAGATGCAAGGTAAGTTTCGCACTTTGGCAGAGAAAGAATTGTCCGCTTCACGCGTGTCAGCGATAGAAGAGGGCTGTTTGCAACTTGATAAAGCCAGTAAAGAGCAGGTACTTGCTTGGCTATCACTGCTTTACCAAGGCACTTTGTCTGATAAGCCGTCTGACACATCACGATGAGATCGAAGAGATCGAACTTCTTTTCTCTTACTCAATCTTAAGCTAAACGTCGCTCTTCACGCGGCGTTTTTTCATAGCGTTTCTTGTAGCAGCGCGCAAAATACGATGTAGAACTGAACCCACAAGCGGTGCTGATTTGAGTAATGGACAGCATGGTTTGCAACAACAAATGTTGAGCACGTTCTAAGCGCAATTGAAGGTAGTAATTGCCTGGTTTGTCTTGCAAGTATTGCAAAAATAACCTCTCCATCTGCCTGACCGACAACCCTACTTGCTCGCCAATTTCATAGCACTTTAGCGGTTCTTCCATGTTGGCTTCCATGATTTCTACAGCGTCGAGCAGGCGCGGGTGGCGGATGTTGTGCTTGCGGATTAACGACATCCGCTGTTTATCATGCGCTGGTCGAATCGCAGGGTGAATGCATTGCTCTGCCACTTGATTCGCCAAGTCACTCCCATGTTGGTTTGTAATTAAATGAAGCATCATATCCAAACCGGCTAAGCCGCCCGAACAAGTTGGTGTGCGTGGGTCGAATTCGTACAACTCACTGGTCACGTTAATGTTTGGAAACTCCTCTGCCAGGCTGTTGGCGGACTCCCAATGCACGGTACACGTTTTGTTTTTTAACAGGCCAGCTTTTGCTAACAACACGC
The DNA here is from genome assembly GCF_043995865.1 of Vibrio sp. D3. Classification (NCBI taxonomy): domain Bacteria; kingdom Pseudomonadati; phylum Pseudomonadota; class Gammaproteobacteria; order Vibrionales; family Vibrionaceae; genus Vibrio; species Vibrio sp. D3. Next base: position 1,844,977 of record NZ_CP171886.1, read on the forward strand.
TGCCTGTCGAAGTCGAGCCCACGGCGATGCCTTGACGAAGCGCCTGTTTTAACCACTGATTCACCGAGCCACTCGCAGCAGCAACATGGGCGCCAATACCTGCCACAACCAGCAGCAAGTCTAAATGAGCAATGTTGTTGATTGACTGTGTTGGCGAGAATGAAACGCCATTACTGGCCGATACTTCTTTATCTTCGAATCCATAAATATCCCACTGATACAAATCGCAACCAGCGAGGCGGTTGGCCATTCGAAGAGGTTCGATAACTGCCGAAAAAGAGAGCATCGAAAAATCAGGAATAAGGAAAAAACCAATGCGATACGTGTGTGTCGTTTTCATTCTCTGTGGTCACCAAGTGGGCAGTTCATCTATGTCGTATTTCTGGATAAGAATGTCGCAATTGTTAAATTATTGCTATCAAAATTCGAACATGATGTGACTTAAGACAAGGAGTTCTTTGTCGAGCATACACATTCATTTGGACGAGATAATTATGATTGAACAAAAAGCCCCAGTAATTAGTGATGGTCTACGCCTTGATGGCGCTTTCTTTACTGACGAGAACGTTAACAACCCAGACTTACCGATCGTTATTGTCTGCTCAGGCTTTACTGGGCAAAAAAATATTCACCCAGAGCGTTACGCGAGAGCCTTAACTGCGAAGGGCTTTACGGTATTCGGATTTGACTACCGTGGCTTTGGTGAATCTGAGGGCATTCGTGAGCGAGTTATTTTGGATGAACAAGTACGCGACATCGCGAACGCGGTTGCGGTTGTGAAACAGCGCGCTGACGAGGAAGGCCGCAAAGTCGTACTGGCTGGCTGGGGCATGGCGGGGGGATTAATTCTTGATGCTTACCGAGTTTGCCAAGATGCGATTGATGGCCTTATCTCCATGAACGGCTTTTATGATGCGGTACGTGTTCAGGTTGCTCAACGTGGCGAGCACGGCTGGAAAGCGTTCCGTCAATTTATGTTAGAAGAGCGTACACGTCTTGCTCTTGGTGGAGAAAAGCAGGGGATTGATCCATTTGAAATCTACCCGCTTGATCCAGTAAGCCGCGAATATGTATTCACTGAACTGGTCAAAGCGCCGGGCTACGGAGTGACATCTGATCTGGATTTTGCGGATTCTCTCATCAATTTCAAACCGGAAGCTCTACTGGACGAGCGATTTGCAGACGCGCCAATCTTGATTGCGCACGGTGCAGAAAACGACCTTCACCCAGTGACCGAAGCCAAGTCGCTGTACGCGAAATACCCTGGGCCGAAATCTCTATTCTTACTGCCGGAAGGTGGTCACACCGAGTGGATGTTGGACGACGATCCTAAGTTTATTCAGTTCTCTGGCGTGATCGCGAACTGGTTGAGTGAGAACTTCAGTTAAGTCTTTAAGAGGTGCTTTCGTTGATGGCACCTCTACCTTTCTTACAGGATGATTTTCGATGAGCATAATTCCATTTTGTGAAGCGGCTGACCCATTTGTAAATAAACCAACAATCGCGATTCCTGAAGGCGCGGTTGATTGTCATGCCCACGTTTTTTCTTCACGTTATCCGTACTGTGAAACGCGAACCTACACGCCACCCGATGCCAGCGTCGGCGCGTACCTGCATTTGCATCAGCAATTAGGCATTCGTCATGGCGTGCTGGTTCAGCCGAGTGTGTATGGCAATGACAACCAGTTGCATATTGATACATTACGGTATTTACGCCAGCAAGGTTACGACTACAAAGGCGTCGCGGTCGTGGATGCGGATGTGTCCGAGCAAACGCTGGATGAGCTACAAGAAGCGGGATTTTGTGGGGTGCGGATGAACCTGCTGTTTAAAGGTGGTATTGAGTGGCGTGATGTTGAACGTTTAGCGGCTCGCCTTGCAGAGCGACACTGGCACCTTCAATGCTTAATTGATGTTTCGCAGTTTGATGACTTATATCACCGATTAAGGGCTTTACCCGTGCCCGTCGTGATTGATCATCTTGGACATATGCCAACAAACAAGCTGATTTCTCATCCTGGTTTTCAAACCTTATTGAAGCTTAAGGCCGAAGGGAAAGTGTGGACAAAATTGTCGGCACCGTATCGTTTGTCGCCTCAATCACCGCCTTATGATGACGTTTCTTCGTTTGCTCAAGCTTTGTTAGAAGCGAATGAAGAGCAATGCGTCTGGGGCTCGGATTGGCCTCATCCATGTTTTGCTGCTGAGATGCCAAATGATGGCCAGCTATTAGATACCTTGTGGCACTGGACGCAAGATACGACACTGTTTGGCAAGATTCTGGTCGATAACCCCAAGCGCCTCTACCACTTTTAACTCCGCATTCATGTTACGAACCAAAAAGACAACCGTAAGGCACCGATTCAAATTATGCTTCCTGCACTTCCGTTACAGGTTTCCTCTGATCCTGTGGTTATCAAGTTCTTTAACACCCTTAAACAACTTGGTTTCAAGGGGGATACTGATGCTCGTTATACCACTCTATTGAGCATGGCGACTGACAACAGCGTCTACCAGCAA